>NZ_JAKILC010000003.1 GCF_023283845.1 Shewanella marinintestina | reverse complement strand
AAAAGTCAGGCACGCCAATCGACGACGGCAACTTCTGATCTGTATCAGAATGATTTAAGAATTCTAGAAGCCAGTTGTTAAGCAACTGGCTTTTTTATTAGCTTAACTCTGCTTTAGTTGATTGGATAAACGAATAGCAGAAGTCTCTTCTACGTAATGAACCTAACGTGAAGAGATTTACCAGCGCATTCAGTCTGAAAAGTCAGGCACGCCAATCGACGACGGCAACTTCTGATCTGTATCAGAATGATTTAAGAATTCTAGAAGCCAGTTGTTAAGCAACTGGCTTTTTTATTAGCTTAACTCTGTTTTAGTTGATTGGATAAACGAATAGCAGAAGTCTCTTCTACGTAATGAACCTAACGTGAAGAGATTTACCAGTGCATTCAGTCTGAAAAGTCAGGCACGCCAATCGACGACGGCAAATTCTGATCTGTATTAGAATGATTTAAGAATTTTAGAAGCCAGTTGTTAAGCAACTGGCTTTTTTATTAGCTTAACTCTGCTTTAGTTGATTGGATAAACGAATAGCAGAAGTCTCTTCTACGTAATGAACCTAACGTGAAGATATTTACCAGCGCATTCAGTCTGAAAAGTCAGCCACGTCAATCGACGACGGCAGCGTTTATCGCACATGAGTACTTATTATAGACCGACGAGTTTTTATATCGTCTATTTTGTCGCGATTTTAAATCTTTGTACTCATAAATTAGGAAGGGCTTTTTTGCTTGAGTGGTAAAGGTCTTTATTTGGCAAGCTAACTCCTTTAGTTAGGGGAGTGTTTGGCTTTTTATAAAAATGTTTCTGCTTTACTAGAGCTAATAATTGATAGTTTCAGTTGAGGCTGTAGCGTTAAGAAGAGCTTTAATGGAGACAAATTTGTTTACCACACGCTTTTTAGTAAAAATTTTAGATTTATAAAAGCGGCTCCGTAACGAGTTTTATTCAGTTTAGATAATTGAAATTGAGTTTAATCACCTATAAAAGCCAACTTTTAAGGGGAGTTAGATTGTTATAGCATCAAGATGCTTAAAAACACCTCAAACGGAAATGGTTTCTTAAAAAGGGTTTGACTTATTTTCGGCAGACAGTAATATGTGCGCCAAGAAACGGAGAGGTGGCCGAGTGGCCGAAGGCGCTCCCCTGCTAAGGGAGTATGGGCTTTAACTCCCATCGAGGGTTCGAATCCCTCCTTCTCCGCCATTTCTTACAATAGACAACGATGCGGATGTAGCTCAGCTGGATAGAGTACCTGGCTACGAACCAGGCGGTCGGAGGTTCGAATCCTCCCATCCGCACCATTTCTATTGTCGTGATAAATGTTTTAGTGAGCGGATGTAGCTCAGCTGGATAGAGTACCTGGCTACGAACCAGGCGGTCGGAGGTTCGAATCCTCCCATCCGCACCATTAAATCATTTATAGCAGTAAACGTTCTATATGCGGATGTAGCTCAGCTGGATAGAGTACCTGGCTACGAACCAGGCGGTCGGAGGTTCGAATCCTCCCATCCGCACCATAGAATGAAAAGAATTTAAAATTTTATATGAGCGGATGTAGCTCAGCTGGATAGAGTACCTGGCTACGAACCAGGCGGTCGGAGGTTCGAATCCTCCCATCCGCACCATATGAAATAACGATTTTGCGCGTGTAGCTCAGCTGGATAGAGTACCTGGCTACGAACCAGGCGGTCGGAGGTTCGAATCCTCCCACGCGCACCATGAATTGACGGAGAGGTGGCCGAGTGGCCGAAGGCGCTCCCCTGCTAAGGGAGTATGGGCTTTAACTCCCATCGAGGGTTCGAATCCCTCCTTCTCCGCCATCATTTGAAGCAAAAAACCGCAACTTGGTTGCGGTTTTTTGTCCTCAGAATGATTGTGATGTTTTAAGTTTTATATGAGCGGATGTAGCTCAGCTGGATAGAGTACCTGGCTACGAACCAGGCGGTCGGAGGTTCGAATCCTCCCATCCGCACCATATAAAACAATTGATTTAAGTAGTACCGATTTTGCGCGTGTAGCTCAGCTGGATAGAGTACCTGGCTACGAACCAGGCGGTCGGAGGTTCGAATCCTCCCACGCGCACCATGAATTGACGGAGAGGTGGCCGAGTGGCCGAAGGCGCTCCCCTGCTAAGGGAGTATGGGCTTTAACTCCCATCGAGGGTTCGAATCCCTCCTTCTCCGCCATCATTACATACAAAAAAACCGCACTTAGTTGCGGTTTTTTTGTATCTGTTGTTTAGCGTATCGAATTCAATAGTTCCTGCTTTTGTTTATGCACTTTATATAAAAATTCAATTTAATAACCTCGTAAATTTCTCCTATTTTAAAATTTTTTTCTATACTGGTTCTAGTTAAGACTATTTTTCAATCACTTAATTCAATTGTAATTTAGGTTGATTACTATTTGTACTCGTGTAGGTTGGTGTAACCAATATTTTTTATGTTGTGTCGTAATTACTCTGGAAGTCGCTTTTGCGCAGGGTGAACACAGGTTTGTTTTCAACAAATTTGTTTTAAAGAATGGAGATCTTATATGGCGTTTTTTCAAAACCATCTTAAAAAGAAGTTAACAGCAATATCCCTTGCTGCTAGTTTTCTTTCTTGTTCCGCTATTGCCGCAGATAAGCCTAATATTTTGGTGATCTGGGGTGATGACATCGGTCAATCAAATATCAGTGCTTATACCTTTGGCATGATGGGTTATAAAACCCCAAATATTGACAGTATTGCCAATGAAGGCATGATGTTTACCGATTACTATGGTGAGCAATCTTGTACCGCAGGTCGTTCGACCTTTATTACCGGTCAAAGTGTATTTAGAACCGGTCTATCTAAAGTGGGTATGCCCGGTGCTGATATTGGTTTACAAGCTACTGATGCCACAATTGCCGAAATTTTAAAGCCAATGGGTTATGCCACAGGCCAATTTGGTAAAAACCATCTTGGCGATCAGGATAAATTCTTACCAACAAATCACGGGTTTGATGAGTTTTTTGGTAATTTGTACCACTTAAATGCGGAAGAAGAGCCGGAAAATATCGACTACCCGAAAGATCCTGAGTTTCGTAAAAAATTTGGCCCCCGTGGAGTGATTAAGTCATCTGCTGACGGCAAAATTGAAGATACGGGACCATTGACCAAAAAGCGTATGGAAACCGTTGATGATGAGACTGTCGCCGCTGCCATCGACTTTATGGAGCGCAAAGTCAAAGCTGAAAAGCCTTTCTTTGTGTGGTGGAGTGGTACTCGTATGCACTTTAGAACGCACGTTAAACCAGAATTACAAGGTTCAAGTGGGTTAAGCAACTATGCAGACGGTATGATTGAGCATGATAATCATGTTGGTCAGTTATTAGCTGCAGTAGATAAAATGGGCATTAAAGATAACACGATTGTATTTTACTCAACTGATAATGGTCCGCATATGAACACATGGCCTGATGCGGGTACAACGCCATTTAGAGGTGAGAAAAATACTAACTGGGAAGGTGCGTACCGTGTCCCTGCAATGGTTCGCTGGCCAGGAAAGATCGCAGAAGGTAGTGTCTCTAATGACATCATGCATCATATGGACTGGTTGCCAACATTTGCGGCCGCAGCCGGTGATAGCAAGGTTAAAGATAAGCTACTTAAAGGCCATAAAGCAGATGGGAAAACATTTAAGAATCACTTAGATGGTTATAACTTCCTGCCTTATTTAACAGGTAAAGATATGACTCCTCCAAGGGAAGAGATCTTTTACTTTACTGATGATGGTGATCTTGCGGCACTACGCTTTAAAGATTGGAAGTTAGTGTTTATGGAGCAGCGTGTTGAGGGAACCCTGTTGCTATGGGCTAATCCATTTACCGTACTGCGTTTACCTAAAATTTATAATTTGCGTATGGACCCTTATGAAAATGCGGACATTACTTCTAATACCTATTGGGATTGGATGTTAGATCGCGCCTTTATGTTAGTTCCAGCTCAAGCTTATGTAGGTAAGTTCTTAGAAACCTTTAAAGAGTATCCGCCTAGTCAAAAAGCAGCGAGTTTTAGCTTAGATCAGGTGATGGAGAAGTTACAGACTCCACCAAGCAAGTAATGATATTAGTTAAGAGGGCGCTTGCGCCCTTTTTCTATTTTTAAAGCAAATGTATACGTTTGCTTTAAAAATAGAAAGTTAATCAAGGAATGTATTTCTACGGAAGGGGATGGTGTGGATAACCAAATAATTCATGGGCAACTGACAGACTTACAATCGGCATTAGCACAACAAGTATTGGGGCAACAGCACGTGGTGAAAGGCCTCATTTTAGCTTTACTTGCCAACGGCCATGTTTTGTTAGAGGGCTTGCCTGGAACAGCGAAGACACGCTCGGTAAAAACATTAGCTGATTTATTACATTTATCCCAAGGTCGGGTGCAGTTTACCCCAGACCTGCTTCCCTCTGATGTGATTGGTTATGAAGCACTTTCAACTACTAATGACAAGCAAATTGACTTTAATCCTGGTCCTGTATTTAACCATATCTTATTGGCTGACGAGATAAATCGTGCTCCTCCTAAAGTACAGTCTGCACTTTTAGAGTCGATGGAGGAACGGCAGGTAACGGTTGGCAATACTACCCACACGATGGAAGAAGTGTTTCTCGTTTTAGCAACCCAAAACCCTGTTGAGCAAGAGGGGACCTATCCGTTGCCTGAAGCGCAAATGGATAGATTTCTATTTAAGATAGTGATTGATTATCCTGATGATGATATTGAACTTGAGATTATTCGTTTAACGAGAGGTCAAGAAGCGACTAACGCACAAGATAATATTGCTATTGATGATGCGGAAGCTTTAATTAAAGCAGCTAGAGAAAAAGTACATGATGTTTTTACGTCTGAGAGCATTGAAAAATATATTGTTTCCCTAGTAATGACAACAAGAAAACCGCAGCGTTATCCCGATAGCAACCTTCAAAAATATATCAAGATTGGTGCAAGCCCAAGAGCATCTATCGCACTCGATAAAGCCTCTAGAGCTCATGCAGTTTTAGAGGGGAGGGATTACGTTGATCCTGACGATGTGCGTGCCGTTGTGTCGCAAGTTTTGAGTCATCGAATTGCATTGTCTTATTCTGCTGTTGCCGATGGAAAAAGTGCTCAAGATATTGTTGACGAGATAGTTAGGGTGACGCCAGTTCTTTGAAAGAAAACGCATGAATAGGTTCGTATGAGCAAAAAAGATCCTCGTATTTACACCAATTTAGATGCTTTATTGGCGTTTAGGCAAGATAGTCGACAGTTTTCATTGTCACCAAAATATCGCCCAGCAGGTATGTTATCGGGCCGTCACGCTTCGACAGTAAAGGGGCGTGGTCTTAATTTTGAAGAATTAAGACAATATCAAGCTGGCGATAATATTCGTCAAATCGATTCTCGAGTTTCGGCAAGGTTGGGTAAGCCTTATGTAAGAGTTTATTCAGAAGAAACAGATCGCCCGGTGCATTTGATTATTGATCAGCGCTTACCTATGTTTTTTGGCAGCCAAAATTATACTAAATCAGTTTCTGCAGCTCAGCTTGCTTCGATGCTGGCTTGGCAAGCTTTTGACAGTGGTGATCGAGTTGGTGGCTTGGTTTTAGGCTGTCAGCAAAATATTCAAATACCAGTAAAGCGTTCGCAAGAAAATGTTATTCGGCTGTTAGAGGCGATTGTTAGTGCTAATAATCAGTTAAGTTTGGCTAAGGTAAAGGACAAATCTTCTTTGTCTTTACTATCTCAGGCAAGGCCGCTTATTTCCACATTAACTAGCCAAAGTGTGATTATTTTTATTACCGATATTGAGGGTATAGAGACATCTGAGATAGCTGAATTAGAGGTGATCTCACAAAAATCTAATGTGTTACTTTTTATAGTCCAAGACCCACTAGAAGATGATCTCTCTCGCGCTCATGGTTTAAGTGTCTCTCATGGTAAGCAGCAAGTAAATATTCAATCAGATACCGACAGCCAATTTAAATATGACCAACTTTATCAACAACGTTTAACCACGCTTGAGCGCAGCTTGTTAGTCAGCGCCATGCCTGTTGGTGTTATTAATACTGAAGACTCTGTGTCATTACAACTGCGGCACTTACTCACGGGAGAGTGGCAATGAACTCAATAGCACAGCTAGTTGATATTACAGCTCCCAATGCCATTCCTTGGTGGCCGCTAGCTCCTGCATGGTACGCTATTTTCGCTATTTTGGGCTTATGTGGGCTTTATGGTGGCGCTCTTAAACGCAGGCAATGGTTAGCTAATCGATATCGGCGTGAAGCCCTTAATGAGCTTAGTAGAATAAGCGTGGTAGATGCTGGTAGATTAAATCAAGTGTTACGCCAAGCAGCATTGAATGGGTTATCGCAAACTTCTACAGCACAGGAGTGCAATCCTAAGACATCACAATCAGCATTATTAAGTCAAACTGGAAAAGAATGGTTTGCGCTGGTAAATAAGACAAGCCCTAGAGAGTTGTTTACGGCCGAACAAGTTTATTTGCTAGAAAAGCTGAATTACCAGAATAGGAACATGAGTAAACAGGATGAGATGACTCAGGCAGAGTTTGAGCGGTTAAAGAACCTATGCGAAAGGTGGGTGAGGGAGCATCAGTTTGAACATGTCTCTTGAATACCCATGGTTATTATTATTAGTTATTTTACCACTTTTTATTTTTAGATTTTCGCCTGCGTATTTGCAACCTGCAGCTTCTATTTATTTACCTTTCTTTGCTCGTTTAATTCGCGCTACAGGGCAAAAGCCTACTTCTGGAAGTCATATCAAGCAACGTAGGTTCATTCAAATGCTGGCTTTATGTTTAAGCTGGATTGCGATTGTTGTCAGCCTAGCTCGACCTGTATTAATTGGTGAGCCAGTAGTCGTTGAAAAAGCGGGTCGTGACTTAATGGTTGCAATCGATCTTTCGCAATCAATGGAGCAACAAGACTATCAGTTAGGTAATGATACCAATGTCTCTAGGGTTGTAGCGTTAAAAGCCCTACTCACTGAGTTTGCCGCTCAACGTACTGGTGATCGCTTAGGCCTGATAGTGTTTGGTTCTGGAGCCTATCTACAGGTTCCGTTTACTCAAGATATAGGGCTTTGGCAAACGCTTTTACAGCAAATGGATACACAGATGGCTGGTCCTGCAACTGCGATAGGTGATGCAATAGGTTTGAGTATTCGCGCATTTGACAGCTCAACAACAGAGCAACGTGTATTGTTACTTGTTACGGATGGTAGTGATACAAGTTCACGGTTAGATCCTGTTGATGCTGCTCGTATCGCTGCTGCTGATGGTATACAGATTTATACTCTGGGAATGGGCTCTATTACTACGGTTGGTGAAGATAAGGTCGACTTTAATACGTTAAATAAAATAGCGCTCATCAGTAAAGGACAAGCATTTGAGGGCAATAATAGTGATGCAATTTCGCAAGTTTTAAAGCAAGTGAATAGCATTGCACCTGCAACATTTGAACAGCAGATCTTTCAAAGAAAAACCGATCTATTTCCATATTTGATAGGGCCGATGATGATTTTCTATATTGTTATTTGGCTCATACTTTGGTTAATGTCCAGGTGGCACAACAGTGCAGCAACGCCATGGTTTAATCGCTATAAGCAAGAAGCCAAGGAGCGCAATAATGTTAACTGACTTTCAATTTGCCTCAGCACATTGGCTTTGGTTATTTATTCCTATCATTGGGCTTATGTATACGATATGGCGACAACGAGTTAGCGACCAACAAGCTGGACAGGGCATTATTGCAGAGCATTTAGCAAATGTGTTTTCGGTACAAAATAGTCAGCGTGCAAGTAAGCTGCCGATACTTATGACATTAGTTATTGCTAGCATCATTATAGTGGCGTTGGCCGGGCCAAGCTGGCTGAGAGCTGGGGATGATAAAATAAAAAGCCCGTTAATTATTGCGCTGGATTTATCTCCGTCGATGATAGGTAGGCGTGGTGAAATTACTCGGCTTGAATACGCAAAGTTACTGGTCACGGCTGTGCTAAAACAGGCTGCAAACAGACCTATATCTTTGGTTGCTTTTGCTGGCAGTAGTCATCAAGTTCTGCCACCTTCAGAGCAATTTGAACTATTAACTTTGTACTTAGGCTATATGGCACCGGAGGTTATGCCGTTAGAAGGCAATAATCTCGACTCTATTATAAGTGTACTGAATGCAACGCCAGCAGCACAGGAGTTTGGCTTTGATATTTTAATCGTCACTGATGGCGTTGATGGACCATCCCGCGAGCTTGCAGGTTATTTAGCTAGCCACAAAGCACATGGAATTGTGGCAGCGTTAAGCTCTAATGCTGAAGAGCTCGCAAATCAACTTAATTTGGAGTTGATTACAAGCAGTGAAATAGATAAAAGCACGCAGCAGGTGGCTGAGCTAGTCGCTAAATTGGCAGCTGATGCGATTGCTAAGTCTAGTATCTTAGTTAACCAAGGTTATTGGCTACTTTATCCGGCAGCTTTGCTATTGTTATTGTTTTTTCGTCGTGGTTTTAATCTTTATTGGACGCCTGCTGTATTGCTAAGTGTTAGTTTAGTGCCTGTTCCTGCACAAGCTAATTGGCTTGATTGGTTTGTCAGTGCTGATCAACAAGGGCAATATTATTTTGATCGTGGAGATTATCAAGAAGCAGCAATTAGATTTAATGATCTAGACTGGAAAGCTTTATCTTACTATAAGGCGAAAGAGTACCGTAAAGCTGCGAAAATATACCGCAGTCAAGCCACACTTCAAAGTTTGTTCAATCTAGCAATGACTTACACTCGGGGGCGTAATTACACCAAGGCGCAGCAGTTGTATGAACTGCTATTGGAAATTGAGCCAGATAATCAAGCTGCACAAAATAACCTACGTATTGTTAAACAGCTCATTCGAGACATAAAACAATTAGGTGAAAGTCAGCAAGAGGAAAGCCCACCAGAATCAATTGACGCTGATGAGATGATTGACAGTAACTTAGGTGCCGATAAACAAACCGTCGGTAAGGTTGAAGTTAAACTGCAACGTCTATCAGTTAGTGAACTACTAAAAAGTGATAGTAAAAAGCAGCAATGGCTGCGAGATATTAGTAAAGATCCCCAACAGTTTTTGGCGTCGAAATTCCAAGCTGAATTTAATAAATCCTTTGATAGCACTAATACTGATATGGGTAAGCAGCCGTCATCGTCAAAGGAAGGTGTTGATGATTAATGGCTTACGTTTGAGTATTAATAACGTTTTACTGCGGTCCTTGCTTAGAAAGGCCATAGCGGGCTTATTGTTGATTGGAGTTAGTCGAGCGAGCCGAACGATAGCTATTTTGATATTAAGTACATTGCCTTTAGGTGTTAACGCAGCAAACCTAAACGATGCTGTAATGAGCCTAAATAGTACGATACAGGGGGATAATTTAGATGTAAATTTTACTCCCCGAGTTAGTGTTAGCCGCTCTGAATCTCACCCTGTAGTTGGCCAAAAAGTTGTATTACGATATGAACTTTTGGTCGACGGTTTCTTTAATGGTGGTACTCAATTTGAGTTGCCATCAATCTCTAGCGCCAGTCTAGCTAAAGCTTCCTCCTTTGCGATTAATGGTAGCAAGCGACTTGAGGGGCGTAATTTGACATCGCAGATCTGGGAAGTGTATCTCTACCCAGAACAGCAAGGACTAATCCAAGTGCCAAGTATTAGTTTTGCTATTAGTTACCAAGATGCCAGCTCTAACTCGTCAAAATCGACTATCTTGCTCGCTAAGCCCGCCTTACTTTATGCATATGTTCCGCCAGAACTCGATATCATAGCCCCTTACTTAGTCGCAGAGGCTGTTACAATTGAAGATAATTGGTCGACATTGAAGGACTCGTATCAGCAGGGAGATGTGATTACACGAAGTGTCGTTATTGTAGCCACTAACCTTCCTGCGAGCCATATACCCCCTTTTAAGGCGAAGCAATTCGATGGTGGCAGCATTATAGCTAGAGAGCCGCAACTTGAAGATATTAGTCGACGCGGCGAAAGTCTTGGTCGTCTTACTCAAGAGTTTAGTTATCTTATTGAAACAAGTGGTGACTATAGTTTGGGGGGAGAAACTATAAGCTGGTGGAAGTTAGGAAGTGGCGTTGAACAGCATTTTTTTACCACATTTAAAATAGATGTTGTGGGCTGGAGTCAGGGCAATTGGTATCAGCTAGTGTTTATACTTAGCTGTGCTGCTATCATTTTGTTGGGTAGGATTGTTTTTCGTTATCAAAAAAATACCTTGTATTGGAAAGCACGACACGCGTTAGTTACTAAAGATTGGCCTTTGTTTGTTGGTTACCTCTATCAACAAAGGGACTCAGTAAAGGCTATTTCAAGGCTAAAACAGGAAACCCAATTAGACACCTCTTCTAAGCAATTGATGCGCAATCAAGCTCAAACATCTATAAAAAATGCCAAAGGGTTGTGGTTAAACGCTGAGCTTGCTTCAACTATGGTAGAAGCTGAGAAGACAAATGGAATTACGACTCGGCTGTTTGCATACTTGTACAGCAAGCGTATTGAAGATAGTTCATCAGAGTCAACTGATCACAGACAAGTAGCAGAAGATGCACTAAAAGCGCGTTCGCAATACCTTAGTGTGTTAGATATGAAGCATTTATTAAAGCAATGCTTTAATAAGTTCTTTTGATCAATTTCTCTAGTGTGAAGAGCCATTCCAAGATTATTCAATTCTAAAATTTCTTTATTCACTCCCCTTCTAAAAATAAGCTGTTAGCAATTAAAAGTAGGCTCCTACCTTTAAAGCTATGCTGCATAAAATTGCAAAGTCGGAAAAGTAGTCTAATTTGTTCTAATTTCTGAATTCATTTTCCACTAAAACCATAGTTAAATTATAAAGAGTTTGTCATAAAAACAAGTATATTGAGGATTGTTCATTTAAAACGTTATTTTAATATTGATTTGTTAGGTGGTGCCCGTTAATTAATGATTTTGTGGTATGACCAATTTACAAGGTGGTCGCTATTTTGTTATAGATTGGTTATTGTTTTTTATCCTTGTTCATCATTTGGTCGTAAAGATGTATCTCAAATGAATGGAATGAAATGCATAATATGTGAATGGTAGGTGAATATTTATTGGCGCACCCCTGTTTTATTCACAATTTAATACCAACGAGAGGAAGAGATGGCTTCAATATCTGAGCAGCTATATGACGCATTAGGGATCATGGTACTAGGTATGGCACTAGTATTTTTATTTTTGAGCTTTCTTATCTTGGCGATGAATTTAGTCGCTAGAAAATTCGGACCTGTGCCACAAGTAGATAATACATCACCAGCGGTTCAGCCTCAGATGAGTACAACAGCTGTAAGCCCATTAATGACTGTGGTAATAACTGCAGCAATTCATCAGCACCGTAAAAAAGCATAATAAAAAGTAGGGAGTATTTGTATGAGCAAGCCATTGGCTTTAACTGATGTGGTCTTAAGGGACGCGCACCAATCTATTCTCGCTACTCGTTTGCGTACCGAAGATATGTTACCCATTGCACCGTTACTGGATAAAGTTGGTCTTTGGTCAATTGAATCATGGGGCGGTGCGACCTTTGATTCTTGTATCCGTTATTTAGGAGAAGATCCATGGGAGCGCATTCGTGAATTAAAAAAGGTAATGCCTAATACCCCGCAGCAAATGTTGTTACGTGGACAAAACTTACTAGGCTACCGCCATTATGCTGATGATCTAGTGCACCGTTTTGTTGAACGTGCTCATACCAATGGTGTTGATGTATTCCGTGTGTTTGATGCAATGAACGATGTGCGTAACCTAGAAACCGCAGTTAAATCAGTAATTGAGGTTGGCGGTCATGCACAAGGTACGCTGTCTTATACAACTAGCCCTGTGCATAACCTAAACACTTGGGTTGATATGGCTAAGCGTATCGAAGATATGGGCTGTCATTCTTTATGTATTAAAGATATGGCTGGCCTGCTCAAGCCGTTTGAAGCTTTTGACTTAATCAGCCAAATTAAGTCGCAAACAGATCTTGTGGTATCACTGCATTGCCATGCAACAACAGGGCTAAGCACTGCGACATATCAAAAAGCGATAGAAGCGGGCATTGATGTGCTCGATACTGCCATTTCGTCAATGAGCCAAACTTATGGTCATAGTGCAACCGAAACCTTGGTCGCTATGGTAGAAGGCACTGACCGTGCAACCGGCTATGACATGGATCTGCTTGAAGAGATCGCGGCTTACTTTAGAGTTGTACGTAAAAAATACGCTGCATTTGAAGGCGAGCTAAAAGGCATCGATTCACGTATTTTACGTGCACAAGTACCAGGCGGCATGCTAACAAACATGGAAAGCCAGTTAAAAGAGCAAGGTGCTGGCGATAAGCTTGATTTAGTTTTAGAAGAGATCCCACGAGTACGTGAAGATTTAGGTTTCTTACCATTAGTTACCCCAACGTCTCAAATTGTAGGTACTCAGTCAGTAATCAACGTTTTAACTGGCGAGCGCTATAAGTCAATGACTAAAGAGACTGAAGGCGTATTAAAAGGCGAGTACGGCGCGACTCCTGCACCAGTTAATGCGGAGCTGCAGCAGCGTGTATTAGCGGGTAAAGAAGCGATTACTTGTCGCCCAGCAGATCTACTTGAATCAGAACTTGGTAAGCTGCGCATTGAGCTAAAAGAGAAAGCTGAAGCTGAGGATATCAAGCTTGCTGATGAACTTGATGATGACGTATTAACTTATGCATTATTTCCACAAATCGGCCTTAAATTCCTTACTAACCGTAATAACCCTGACGCATTTGAGCCAAAGCCAGAAGTCGCTGCTAAGGCATTAGAAGAAGCGAAAAAAGCAGAAGTAAAAGAGGCAAGTCAGCAAGGCCCTGAAACTTACACGGTAACGGTTCAAGGTCAAAGTTTTGTTGTTGAGGTTGCTGAAGGCGGAGATATCAGCCAAATCACCCCGACAGAAAATGTTGTGCCATTTACAGCTCCTGCTGCATCAGCACCCGTTGTTGATTTGTCAGCGGTTAAGCATGAACAAAATGCACCTTTGTCGGGTAACATTTTTAAAGTCCATGTTTCGCCTGGAGATACGGTTAAAGAAGGTGACGTGGTGATTATCCTTGAAGCAATGAAGATGGAAACCGAGGTCCGCGCCGAAGCTGATGGAGTGATCTCCAAGGTTTGGGTGAAAGAAGGTGACGCAGTAGCTGTTGGTAGCCAATTGTTGGCATTAGCTTAGGAGTCATCATGGACGGATTAATTGCATTTTGGGCTGAATCTGGCATTGCTAACTTTGACGGCGGCCAGTTGCTCATGATGGGCGTAGGCTGCATATTGCTGTATCTAGCAATTGCGAAAAAGTTTGAGCCATTACTGCTACTGCCTATTGGTTTTGGTGCCATATTGGCCAACATTCCTAACGGTGGATTTACTGACGAAGGCGGCTTACTGTATTTCGCCTATTACGTCGGTATTGAAACCGGCATTTTCCCGCTACTGATCTTTATGGGAGTGGGAGCATTAACAGATTTTGGTGCGCTTATTGCGAACCCTAAAATGTTATTGCTAGGTGCTGCGGCGCAGTTTGGTATTTTTGCAACTTTGCTTGGAGCGATAGCGCTTAACTGGATCCCAGGTTTTGATTTCTCAATGACAGATGCTGCAGCCATCGCCATTATTGGAGGTGCAGATGGGCCTACAGCGATTTTCTTGGCCTCCAAACTCGCCCCTGAATTACTTGGCGCTATTGCCGTTGCTGCATATTCTTATATGGCATTAGTACCGTTAATTCAGCCGCCAATCATGCGCTTGCTAACGACTGAAGCTGAACGTCAGATTAAGATGGAGCAGCTGCGTGAAGTGAGCAAGAAAGAGAAGATTATCTTCCCGTTGATGGTGCTTGGACTAACGATTTTGTTCCTACCAGCTGCAACTCCACTAGTGGGTATGTTCTGCTTAGGTAACTTAATGCGCGAATCTGGCGTTGTTGATAGATTATCAAGCACAGCGCAAAATGAGCTAATCAATATCGTGACTATTTTCCTTGGTCTAGCTGTTGGTTCTAAGTTATCTGCAGAGCAATTCTTACAGATGGAAACTTTAGGTATTTTAGTACTTGGTGCTGTTGCATTCTCTATCGGTACGGCTTCAGGCGTATTAATGGCGAAAGTGATGAGCAAACTATCCGGTGGTAAAATTAACCCTCTACTTGGTGCCGCAGGTGTATCGGCAGTACCAATGGCTGCGCGAGTTGTTAATAAAGTAGGCTTAGAGTCGAATAACCAAAACTTCTTATTGATGCATGCAATGGGACCAAACGTTGCGGGTGTACTAGGTAGTGCGGTAGCGGCTGGTGTGCTACTTGCTGTGTTGGGGTAAACCTCATTAACTAAACTTATCTAAACCTATTTTAAGTTATTTGTTTTTGAAATCAATCCTGTACTGCCAAGTACAGGATTTTTTTTTGCTGTAAGCAAAATAATATGCGCTGTTGACTATACTAAGGCTTAATAAAAGTAATCAGTATAAAGACTTGCCTGTGTAGCGGGCATCTAGCGGAACCCATTCGCAATGGAGTGCGATTGTTATGAATGACAACTTCAACAGTATTATTCGCTCACTACAAACGGAATTGAAGTATGTGGCGATATTCAGTTTTTTTGTCAATTTATTGATGTTGGCATTACCCATCTACAGCTTGCAATTGTTTGGACGTGTAATTGCCAGCTCTAGTTATCACACCCTAATTAATTTAACTCTAATCGTTATTTTTCTTCTGCTTATTCAAGCTTCTTTAGACTTCGTGCGTAATAAGTTATTACAGCAAAGTGGTTTGAAACTTGAGATGCGCTCAAGCTCATTATTGGTTAATGAGGCTATTCAGGAGTCAGCCCGTCAAGGTGGAATAAGCAAACAAAGCTTGCTTGATGTTCGTGAAGTGAGAACGCTGTTATTAACCCCATCTACCAGCGCTATTTTCGATGCGCCTTGGGTAATAGTGTTTTTGATTGTGCTATTTGGCTTGCATCCGCTACTTGGTGTTACAGCTACCGTTGGTGCAGTGATTTTGTCATTACTGGCTTTTGGTGTTAAAGCTGCTGCTAAGCTGCCACAAGATGCAGCCTCTAAAGCTGTGATTGAAAGCAGTATGCAGATTAATGATATTTTGCGTCATGCCAGTTCATTGCAAGCGATGGGAATGGCGACTGATGTTGCCAAACATTGGCAGCAGGGGCATAAGCAATTACTTGGACTACAGTGGAGCGTTGCCGACAAAGTCAGCATGATGTTGGTGCTCACCCGTTTAACTCGAACTTTACTGCAAGTGGCCGTTATTGGTATCGGTGTTGGCCTTGTTTTGACTCAACAGTTAGGCACTGGCGAAATTATTGCCGCTTCTATTATTCTTGGCCGAGCCTTGGCTCCTATCGAACAAGCTGTAGGTTGTTGGAAGAACTGGGAGTCTAGCTATCAAGCCTACCAAAGATTAAAACTTGCACTAAAACCCAAAACCAATAAGCCAAAAACTTCGTTACCAGCTCCCCGTGGTGAGTTTTTATTAGAGCGAGTTAACTTTGTCATCAATCGCCATAATAAACCGGTGCTTGCTAACATTAACTTTAGGCTACAAGCAGGATTGTCTTTGGCAATTATCGGCCCAAGCGGTTCAGGGAAGTCGACGTTAGCTAAGTTGTTGATGGGAATAGTAGCACCGACAAGTGGCATTGTTAAGCTCGATGGTGCCTGTTTAAGTCAATGGAATGCTGATGAATTGGGACGTTATATCGGCTTTGTGTCTCAAGATGTTGAGCTACTTTCAGGCACAGTTGCACAAAATATTTGCCGCTTTAGCGATGCCGACCCAAAAGATATTGTTGATGCAGCGCGTCTTGCGTGTGTCCATGAACTGATTATTGCTTTGCCTAATGGTTATGAAACCCAACTAGGGGAGGCCGCTAACCAAATTAGTGGCGGTCAAAAGCAGCGGCTTGCTCTGGCAAGAGCAATATTTAGCAAACCTAAAGTGTTAATCCTCGATGAGCCCAATTCTAATCTCGATCCCGAAGGAGAAGTTGCCCTCGCAATTGTGTTGCAACACTGCAAAGAGCAAGGGATCACAGTGATCATGATAAGTCATAGACCCGGTTTTTTAAGGCAAATGGATTGGGTCGTATGTTTACGTGATGGCTGCATTGAAAAAGCCGGACCGAAAGAAAAGTTTATTTCTGACATTCATGAGATCAGCGAGCGTACTGAAAACGCGGTGCAATCTATCGACAAATCTGCCGCTAATCATTAAGAGGTGAATCATGGACGATATTACCGACTTTAATACCCGTAAAGTCATTACCTCTGGCATCGCAATTATTGTGTTTGCTGTGGGCGGTTTCGCTCTTTGGGCTGGGTTAATGCAAATTGATGCCGCGGCTATCGCGCCCGGTAAATTGGTGGTCGAGTCGCAGCGCAAAAAAGTGCAGCACTTGCACGGTGGACAGGTAAAGCAAATTCTCGCGTTTGATGGGCAGCAAGTTGAAAAAGGTCAGACACTGATTGAGCTCAGTGATATACAAGTTGAGGCTGATTACCAACGCATTTTATTAAAGACTCTTAGAGCGCAAGCTCAAATCGATAGATTAACCCCCTTGCTAAATGAAGCCGATATCATCAATCAAACACAGCTAGTTTTTTCTCCTTTAATTAGCGTGCATCAAGAAAAGCCTGAAATTAGTCAACTTATTGTGATGCAGCAACTGATCTTCGATCGACAAATGTCAGACTACAAACTGCTTAACCAGCAATACCAATTCCAGAAAAACCAGCTAGAGCATAGTTTGAAAGGAACTGAGTTAAGAATAAAAGCTACCGAAAAGCAGCTCAGCTTAATCAAGGAAGAGGTAAAGATGAATGCCAGTCTGCTTGATGATGGTTTTGTATCGAAATCAAGGCATTTAGCCATTCAACGCAGTGAATCAGGTGTTGAGGGATTGCTTGCTCAACTGACATCAGAGGCAGAGGTGATTACTGCTCAACTTGGTGAATTAACCCAAACTCATGCAACCAGCCGATCGCAGCGCCAACAAAAATGGGCCCAGCAACTGCAAGAGCAGCGTCAGCTTAGAGATGAAGGCTTGCATGCATTATCGGCTCAGAGTGATAAGAAGCAGAATATCAATATTACCGCAGAGCATAGCGGAACTGTAGTTGCTATGAGCATACATTCCATTGGCGCTGTGATATCGCCTGGTCAGGTGTTAATGGAGCTTGTGCCAGAGTCAGACGAAATGATCGTTGAAGCGTATGTTCGTCCTGAAGATATCGATGTGGTGTATGTCGGCCTATCCACTCAAGTGAGGCTAACCGCTTACGACAGCCGAGATGCAATCCCGATGCAAGGCGAAGTTATTCATGTTTCCGCCGACCGTTTTTTTGCGGCATCAGCCGGACAGCCTGAAGGTTATTTAGTTAAAGTTAGGCTTAATTTAGATGATACTCCACAACCTAATATCAAACTCCACCCAGGGATGTCTGCTGATGTATTTATCGTGCTTCAGCCCCGTTCACTATTGCAATACTTACTTTCCCCGCTAGGTCACTCCTTCGAGTTGGCATTTCGAGAAAGTTAATTGAAAACAATACTTAATTTAAGAGGATTCTTGTCATGGACGATAGCAATCAAAATGATTTGTTAGTAGGAACAGAAACAGATAATCATTTAGAAGGACTGGAAGGTAATGACATTATTGATGGCCGAGCAGGTGATGACTACCTAGTCGGAGGTGCGGGCGATGACAATATTTCAGGCCAAGAAGGGCAAGATTTTATTCTAGGGGATCAAGGGCTAGATCAGCAATCAACAACGCCAGTGGTTGAAACCGCAGAGACAACGGCTTGGGGCGTAGCGCAGACGGTATTTACTGCCGGTAATACTCTAAGCCCTATCACTGATAATTCTCCTGCTACGCAAATTATTAATATTGGTGGTCATGTTGGTAGTGCTGGTAATAACTTTAACTTGAATGTATCTGTGCCTGCAGGTAGCCCTTTGTTGGATGCTGGTACAGAACTGACCGTAAATATTCTTATTCCAGATGCCAACGGGGAAATGGTTATTGCAACCACCGGAACCGTGACGCAACTTCCTGACGGCACGATTCAAATTAATTTTGAGCTGATTCCTGAACAATTAGATTCTAGTGGTGATATTCAGTTGCAGTACCTTACGAGTGGATTAGAACCGAATGAAGAAGTGGTTATCGATTCGGTAGAACTCGTCGCATTAAACACTTATGACGACATCCTTGATGGTGGTGTTGGAGATGACCATTTAATGGGTCAGCAAGGTGAAGATACCTTATATGGCGGTGAAGGTGACGATCTGCTCGATGGTGGTATTAATAATGACAAGCTTCATGGGGAGGCGGGTGATGACTTGTTGATGGGCGGACAAGGCGATGACTTACTTAGCGGCGGTGAGGGATCTGATACGCTAATGGGTGGTGATGATGCCGATACGCTGCATGGTGGTAGTGGCAACGACACGTTAATGGGAGAGCTGGGTGATGACACCTTATATGGTGAAGAAGGTGATGACTTACTAATAGGTGATGATGGTCAAGATGCTTTATTTGGCGGAGCAGGACATGATCAGCTATTAGGCGGTAAAGGCGCTGATGAATTAACTGGTGGTGAGGGTAATGACTATCTGCAAGGCGATGAAGGTCATGACGTGTTATCTGGTGGCAAAGGGAATGACACAATAGTTGCAGGTAGCGGTGATGATGTATTGCAAGGGGATGAAGGCGATGACCTTTTACTTGCAGGTACAGGCAATGATGCCCTTGCAGGCGGAGACGGCAATGACAAACTATTTGGTGAGCAAGGAAATGACACCCTAAGCGGCGGCGATGGCAGCGATGAATTACATGCTGGTAGCGGTGATGATTTATTAACTGGTGGTTCTGGTGACGATGTGCTCTTCGGCTACTCCGGTGCCAATTTACTTGATGGCGGTACAGGTAACGACACCATTTATGGCGGTAGTGATAGCGATACTATAGTAGGTGGTGAAGGCGATGATCTTGTATATGCGGAATCAGGTGACGACAAGATTGACGGCGGGCTAGGTAATGACGCTCTATATGGTGGTGAAGGCAATAACATTATAGATGGTGGAGAAGGCCACGACACAATTTTTGCAGGAGATGGCGATGACAGCTTAACAGGTGGCAGCGGTGACGACACGATTTACTCTGGTGATGGTAAAAACACCATAGATGCTGGCGAGGGAAACGATACTGTTTATGCAGGTATTGGTGAAGACAATATTGATGCTGGTAGTGGTGATGATGTGGTATTTGCTGGCGGTGGCAATGATACCGTGATTGCTGGAGCTGGCAGCGACACCATATATGCTGGCGCTGGTGATGATGTATTAGCGGGTGGTGAGGGCGATGACACTATCTACGGCGAAGATGGTGATGATCTTATTAGCGGCGGTGCGGGTAACGATACCTTGTATGGTGGTTCTGGGCGCGACAGGCTTGAAGGTGGCAGCGGAGATGACAGTCTTAGCGGTGGTGGTGGGGATGATATTTTGCTATCAGGCTCTGGTAATAACTTTGTTGATGGCGGCCAAGGTGATGACAATATTATTGCCGAAGAAGGCGATGATGTGCTCATTGGTGGTGATGGTGTTGATAGCATAATTGCTGGGGCAGGTAACGATATCGTGGATGCCGGCTCTGGTAACGATAACATTGACGCCGGAGAGGGTAACGATACTGTTTATGCCCAAGGTGGTGACGATACTGTTGTTGGTGGATTAGGTAACGACTTACTTCACGGTGGTGTTGGTAATGATCACCTTGATGGTGGAGAAGGCGATGATGCTCTTTATGGCGATGACGGTGTCGATACGCTTGTTGGCGGATTGGGTAATGACATGCTTGATGGCGGCGCTGGAGCTGACATTCTTCAAGGGGGAGAGGGCAACGACACTTTAATTGGTGGCGCAGATGATGACAAATTATCAGGTGGAGTTGGCGACGATATTTTAGTCGGTGACGGCGGTGATGACGTGTTATTGGGTGAGGCGGGCGATGACACCATCTATGCAGGTTCAGGCGCTGATATCCTTGAGGGCGGTGATGGTAACGATAAGCTATTTGGTGGCGATGGTAACGACGAGCTAAGAGGCGGTGCTGGTTATGATGAGCTTTATGGCGGTGCGGGTAACGATACTCTCTATGCGGAAAACGAAGCGGGTCTGCTGGCGGGTGGTGCAGGTGATGATCGCTTAATAGGCGGTACAGCAGACGATGAGCTTTATGGTGATGCGGGTAACGATACTATTACTTCTGCCGAGGGTAATGATTTTGTTTTCGCCGGCGAAGGTAACGATAATGTCGATACGGGTGTTGGCAATGATACTGTTTTTGCTGGCGGTGGTGACGACATCATAGATACCGGTGACGGCGATGATAAAGTTTTTGGTGAAGACGGCAGCAACACTATTAATACTGGGGCGGGTAAAGACGAGATCTACGGCGGAATAGGTGCTGACACAGTATTTGCGGGCGGGGGTGATGATGTAATCTATGGCGGTGACGGTAACGATAATCTGCATGCAGAAGACGGAGATGACTTTGTCGATGGCGGTACAGGTGATGATGCTATTAGCGGTGGCCTTGGTGTCGACACATTATTTGGTGGTGATGGAAGTGATACCATTAGTGGTGATGAGGGCAACGACTTGCTGTTCGGCGGTGAGGGCAACGATAACCTCAGTGGTGGTGAAGGAGACGACCAACTTTATGGTGAGGGCGGTAACGATACATTAGCGGGTGGTGTGGGTGCCGATCTGCTATTTGGTGGTTCTGGTAAAGACAAGCTAGATGGTGGTGGCGGAGATGATCAACTCTTTGGTGATGACGGCAGCGATACTATCGTCGGCGGTTTAGGGGCTGACTTTATTGATGGTGGCAGTGGTAGTGATGATATTGATGGCGGAGAAGGCGACGATATTCTTTTAGGCGGCGACGGTGATGACACCATTGCAGGTGGAGCAGGAGCTGATAAGTTATTTGCTGGCAGTGGAAATGATCACCTATTAGGTGGTGCAGGTAATGATGAGCTGCACGCTGAGTTTGGTGATAACACCTTAGATGGTGGCGAAGGTGACGACGTATTGTATGGCGGCGCGAATAACGACACTTTAATTGGTGGTGCTGGTAAAGATTATATTGAATCGCACCAAGGCCATAATATCGTTGATGGTGGCGCAGGTGAAGATACCATTATTACTGGCAGCGGCAACGATCAAATCGCAGGCGGCGCCGAAAACGATAGTATCGAAGCAGGTAATGGTCATAACATCATAAGCGGTGGTGCTGGTGATGACAATATTGTTGCCGGCAGTGGCAATGACGTTATAACTGGTGACGAAGGCCACGATACTATTCACGCTGGCGAAGGTAATAACCAAATTAGTGGTGGCAGCGGAAATGACAGCATTGTAGCGGGTAGCGGCAACGATATAATTTCTGGCGGAGAGGGCAATGACACCATCAATGCAGGTAATGGCGATAACCAAATAAGCGGTGATGATGGCAACGATACCATTGTCGCAGGTGCGGGCAGCGACATTATTGCTGGTGGAGCCGGTGATGACACAATTCGCGCTGGTGATGGTCATAACACTATTACTGCAGGGCTTGGTATTGATTCAGTAATCGCGGGTTCTGGTAACGACAATATTTCAGGCGGCGATGGCAATGACGTCATTGATGCTGGTGCTGGCAATAATGTACTAAGCGGTGATGCTGGCAATGATACTCTGGTCGCTGGTGGCGGGAATGATGTGCTTAGTGGCGGCGAGGGCATTGATAACCTTAATGCTGGTGATGGTAATAATGAGCTTTCGGGTGGCGCTGGAGACGACAAATTAGTCAGTGGCTCAGGTGCTGATTTGTTAGACGGTGGTGACGGTAATGACTCTCTATCTTCGGGTAGCGGTAACGATCAACTCTTTGGTGGTGCAGGTAACGACACCCTAAGTGGCGGCTCAGGCGATGACATGCTTTATGGTGAAGCTGGAAACGATAAGTTAACCGGTGGTGGCGGCCATGATCAGTTGTTTGGCGGTGAAGGTGATGACAAGCTAATTGGTGGCGGAGGTAATGACCAACTGCATGGTGATGCAGGCCATGACCAATTAAGTGGTGGTAGCGGTAACGATTTATTATTTGCCGGAGAAGGCAACGATAGCTTAGATGGCGGTAATAATGATGATGAACTATATGCAGGCAGCGGTGATGATAAGTTAGCAGGTGGCAGTGGTAACGATAGTTTATTCGGTGAGGCGGGTAGCGATACCTTAGACGGTGGAACTGGTGCTGACTTAATGTTTGGCGGTGGCGGTGACGACACCATAGTATTTGACCGAGAGGACTTTGGTAGCAACGCTGATGGCAGCATGAACAGTGATAGCTTTAGTTACGATGGTGGCGACGGGTTTGATGTGCTGCAGGTATCAAGTAGCAATAATGAAATTATTGATATGACAGGCGCAGGCATTCAAAACATGGAGGCCTTTATTGTTGAAGACGGCGTAACTGATATTCAGTTGATGTTGTCGCTCGATAAAATCTATCAACAAAGTGATGGAGACGGTATTGCATCTAACGATGCTGACGACCCATTTGAAAATAATTTCTTAGTCGTCGGTAGCGAGAATCTAGATTTATCGGGTGGTAATTGGAGTCAATCTGAAACCATGTTAACTAGCCAAGATATGGATGATGAGCTTCGTGAAAAATATGAAGCAGAAGGAGTCGACATCGACACCTTACAAGGCTTTATTTTCTCCAGTGACGAAGGAGATGTGGTCATATGGAGCGATATAGACTTATCTGATATCTCGCTCAATGATGAAGCATTAGGTTAGCACGTTAGGTTGCCATCACATTTTGCCCTGCGGTGAGCCAAAGTAAAAAGGCGAGGGCAAAGATGATGGTCAAGCTGATCCCTATTATATAAAGAAACCCTGTTTTACCTTGTTTTAACGGTACGCCGTTATAGTTAAGAAAAAGCGCCCAAGCCAGAGAAAGTAATATTGGCAGAATGAAAAGTTTAGTCATATCTAAGCGCTCCAATAGGGTATTTATATTTAGTAGAATATTGAAAAGTATAAAGTAAAAAGGCCGCAATTGCGGCCTTTTTTATTAAAGCTAAAGTGAATGTTAGCTACGAACTTGCTCTATTTCGGTATTTTCTTGGGCGTAAAACTGCTGCTCATCAAGCTGACCTTCAGACTTACCTATCACTACCGCTGTCATCATGTCGCCTGTAACATTGGTTGCTGTGCGGATCATGTCGATAATGCGATCAACAGCTGCGATAAAGGCGATACCTTCAAGCGGTAAACCAACAACACCTAAAGTCACAGTTAGCATCACCATTGCACTTCCTGGAACGCCTGCAGTGCCGACTGAGGCCACAGTCGCTGTAACAGCAATCAGCATGTAATCGGTCATATCAAGTGGAATGCCATAGATTTGTGCAATAAAGATTGCCGCAATAGCAGGGTAAATGCCGCCACAACCGTCCATATTCATGGTCGCGCCTAAGGGCAATACAAATGAACCATAACGTTTAGATACACCCATTGATTCAGTACAGCGCGTGCTAGCTGGCAGGGTGCCAAAACTTGATGCAGTGGTAAATGCAACAATTTGTGCCGGTATTGCTTTACGGAAAAATTGAATCGGGCTTAGTTTTGCTGCAAATTTAACTAGGCCGCCATAAACAAAGATAATGTGTATGAGTGCAGCTAAGTAAATAGCGCCAATAAACTTACCTAGTGGCAGTAAAGTCGATAAACCATATTCGCCTACAACCCAAGCCATTAAACCAAATACACCAATAGGAGTGAGTTGTAAAACCATACGAGTCAGCTGGAACATCACTTCTGCACCTGCTTCAATAGTGCGCTTTAATGGCTCGGCTTTTTCACCAACTTTATTAATTGCGATACCAATAAGTGCTGCGAAGATAATGATCTGTAAAACTTTACCTTCAGCCAGTGAGGCAAATGGATTGACCGGGATCATATCTAACAAGACTTGGGCAAAGCCTGGCACATTTCGCTCTCGCACTTCTGTAGCGACAAGCTCCATTGAGCCACCCATATCAATCACTGAACCAATTGTTAAACCGATTAGTGACGCAATCGTACCGGTAAACATAAACATGGATAAGGTTTTGAAGCTAAGCCTCTTAAGACTAACTTCTGACCCGAGTGAGGTAATGCTGACAACAATTGCACAAAAAATGAGTGGCGCAACTAGCATCTTAATCGCGCTAATAAAGAGATCACCTAACGGTTTGAGTACAGTTGCTGATTCACCAAAAATGACACCGACGCCAGCACCTAAAATAAAGGCGGCTAATACTTTCTGCCAAAATGGGATATTTTTAATTGTTTGCCACATTATCAAAATTCCAGTGTTTGATTTTTATTAAACAACTTATCAGGGGAGTAACCTTTGTCTATAGCATCGACTAGTTTGCAGACATTAACGCGTAAACTCTATCGAGATTTACATTTAGTTACCCAATTGGAGTCATTCTATAGATAGTGTTGCTTGCATCACAAACCGATTTGGTTATAACTTATCGTAATATAAGAGTTTGTTTTAATAACTTTAAATTTTAACCCTGTTGCAACATGGTAAGTGTTTTGTCATCAATTGTGTAAAAAATTAAGTTAATTCACTAGATAAGCGAATTTTTTAATTTGTGGATTGTCGATATAACCAAGTATTTTGCTTAGAACTTGTTATTAAAACGGATATTTTTTTACTCCGTAAATTCAAATTTCATCGCTGGTTGTTTTTCTTGTTGTGGGTAATACTAGACGCAATATTGAACTGCATTGTAAGAATTAGACATTATAGCCAGTTGTGAACAAGGAGAACGTCATTGAAAAAATGGATATTAGCGGCGGCAGTGAGCGCTGCATTAATGGGCTGTGCGGGACAACAACAAAGCGCAGTAAATTTACCAGAAGGTGTAAAGCTGCTTGAGACGGTGAGCTTTACAGGGGAGCAAGTTGGCATCCCATATCGTAAATATCAATTAGCGAATGGCTTAACGGTTATTTTGCATGAAGATCACTCAGACCCTTTAGTCCACGTTGATGTTACCTACCATGTGGGCTCTGGCCGTGAACTAGAAGGGCGCAGTGGCTTTGCTCATCTATTTGAACATATGATGTTTCAAGGTTCGCAAAATGTCGGCGACGAGCAACATTTTAAAATTATCACTGAAGCCGGTGGAACATTAAATGGCACCACTAATACCGACAGAACCAATTATTTCGAGACTGTGCCTAATAACCAGCTAGAGAAAATGCTTTGGCTTGAATCTGATCGCATGGGCTTTTTCTTACCGGCGCTAACAGAAGAAAAATTTGAAGTTCAGAGAGAAACGGTCAAAAACGAGCGCGCCCAACGTATCGATAATCGTCCTTACGGACGAATGGGAGAACGCTTTAACCAAGCATTTTATCCTCAAGGTCACCCCTATTCTTGGCCTGTCATTGGCTGGCCAGAAGATTTAAATCGCGCTGATGTTGAAGACGTGAAACATTTCTTCCAACGTTGGTATGGCCCTAACAATGCCACTTTAACCATAGGCGGTGATTTTGACGAAATGCAAACTCTCGCTTGGGTAAATAAGTATTTTGGCGAGATCCCAGCAGGCCCTAAAGTCGACGCGCCAGTCAAAGAGTTGGTCACTTTAGATGAAACTCGCTACCTATCTATGGAAGACAGAGTTCACCTGCCACTGCTTCGTATTGGTATGCCAACAGTTTATGCCCGCCATGAAGATGAAGCGGCACTTGATTTACTATCAAATATTCTTGGTGGCGGCAAAACATCTCTGTTTTACAAAAACCTAGTTAAAGATGGCCTAGCAGTGCAAGCTGGCGTTAGTCATCCATGTCAGGAGCTTGCCTGTCAGTTTTCTATGTATGCGTTAGCGAACCCTGCTCGCGGTGGCAACTTAGCTGAAATCGAGCAAGCCATGCAAGATTCGATAAAGGAGTTTGAACAGCGAGGTGTAACCGATGACGACCTTGAAAAGGTTAAGGTTAACTTTGAAGCGGGCACTATTTTTGGCCTGCAAAGCGTACAAGGTAAAGTGTCTAGCTTAGCCTTCAATGAAACCTTTTCTAACAATCCAGACATGATAGGTTTTGATTTAAAGCGCTACGCCAATGTCACCAAAGAAGACGTGATGCGGGTGTTTAATAAGTACATTAAAGACAAGCCAATGGTAGTTATGAGTGTGGTACCGCAAGGTCAATCACAATTGATCGCTAAAGCAGATACCTTTACACCAGCCGCTGAAAAGGTTGCAGCTGTTGCGGTTGAAGATCTCGATGTTAAACCGCAAATCGTGTCATCGTTTGATCGCAGTGTTATCCCTGCAGAAGGTCCAGCTCCTGTACTGACTATGCCAGCACTTTGGCAAGGTGAGCTTGCTAATAAGATTGAAGTGATTGGTACTGAAACCAGTGAAACACCAACGGTTGAGATTGTTATCTACCTTAATGGTGGTCACAGACTACTCGGCGTAGAACAGGCTGGTCTTGCTGGCATGACGGCGGCGATGATGAACGAGTCTAGCCAAAAGCGCAGTGCAGAAGAGTTAACTCAAGCGCTAGAAATGCTCGGCAGTAATGTAAGCTTTAGTGCTAGCGGTTACCAAAGCCAAGTTAAGATTTCATCGCTAACGGCAAATTTAGATAAAACCATGGCGATTGTGCAAGAAAAGCTTTTTGAGCCAGGCTTTAAAGCGGCAGACTTTGAGCGTGTTAAACAGCAAAAGTTACAGCATTTACAGCGTGAGCTTACCGAGCCGAATTATTTAGCCTCAACGGCGTTTAGTGAGTTGCTTTATGGTAAAGACAGCCCATTTGGCGTAAGCAGTGGTGGTACCCTTGAAACAGTGTCTGCAATGACGCTTGATGATGTCAAAGCTTTCTATAAGAAGCAGTACACAGCGGGTAACGCACAAATCGTTGCCGTGGGTAATTTAAATGAAGCGCAAATGGTGTCAAAGCTTGCTACGCTTTCTACTTGGAAAGGCGCTGCAACGCCACGCCCTGAGCTTGCTGAGCTGCCTAAAGTGGATGGTGGTAAAATCTACATTGTTGATAAACCAGAAGCGGCGCAGTCAGTGATTAAGATTGGTAAGCGTGGTCTAAAGTACGACGCAACTGGTGAGTTCTTTAAGTCATACTTGATGAACTATCCCCTAGGCGGTGCGTTTAACAGTCGCATCAACCTCAATCTGCGTGAAGATAAAGGTTACACCTATGGTGCAAGAAGTTACTTTACTGGTGGCCCTGAAGAAGGTTTCTATCAAGCAACGGCAAGTGTGCGTAGCGATGTAACTAAAGAAGCGTTAGTTGAGTTTATTAAAGAGATTAGCGCCTTCCAAAAAGACGGCATGACACAGAAAGAACTCGACTTTATGAAGAGCTCTATTTCACAGTCAAAAGCACTTGATTATGAAACGCCGTATCAAAAAGCAGGGTTAATGCGTAATATTCAACGCTATAATTTGGATAATAATTACAGTGAACAGCAGACTGAGATTACCAATGAAATTAGCCGTAATGAGTTGAACCAATTGGCTAAAGAGCAGTTGGATTTAGACGATATGGTTATTTTGATTGTGGGTGACCGCGCCAAAATAGAGTCTGAATTATCAACACTTGGTTATCCAATTCAAGTTTTACAGTTGTAAAAGCTTGATCTAGACCATATATCCGGGAGATGGTGTCGATTCTGTGGCATCATCTCACCGTTTATTATGTTGGCAGTTAAATAAACGCTAATTTGGTACGACTTGAAATTTAAGTTGGCTATGGCGGGTCTGACTGACATGCTATTAAAGTTAGAGTCACGTACTAGAGAGTAATATATTGAAATCTTTCAATGAATTAGTAGGCAAACTGTCGGATCCGGCAAGTCGTCAGGCGCTAAAATCAATGCAACGTGGCATTGAGCGTGAAGCGTTAAGAATTGAAAAGTCAGGTCATTTAGCCTTGGATAAACATCCACAGGCGCTGGGCTCGGCATTAACGCACTCGCGGATCACCACTGATTATAGTGAGTCATTACTAGAGTTTATTACGCCAGTTTTTGAAGATATTGATGAGCTAGTCGAAGATCTGACTTTGACCCATGCCTACAGCGTGCGCCACTTAAATGGTCAGCGTTTATGGCCTGTGAGTATGCCTTGTTATTTAGGTGACGCCGGCGATATTCCAATCGCTGATTATGGCAATTCTAATACTGGACAAATGAAGCGACTATATCGAAAAGGCCTAACTTACCGATATGGCGCGCAGATGCAAATTATCTCTGGAGTTCACTTTAACTTTTCAGTTTCAGATCAGTTATGGGACCGACTTTATGAGCTTTCAGATACGTCGTTAACCTTAGAAGACTTTATTTCAGAGTCTTACTTTGGCCTTATCCGAAATTATCGCCGCTTAGTGTGGGTATTACCTTATTTGTTTGGTGCATCCCCAGCACTGTGTAGCACCTTCATTCAAGATCCTAAAACTAATAACTTCCCATTTGAGGTTATTGGTAATGGTACTCTTTATTTACCTTATGCAACCTCTTTACGCATGAGTGACTTAGGTTACACCAACCAAGAGCAAGATAATTTAAACATTAGCTACAATGGCTTGCCTTGTTACTTAGAGGGCATGAAGTCAGCGATTAATATGCCGTCAGCTAACTTTGCTAAAATCGGTGTCAAAGTTGATGGCGAATATCGTCAGCTTAACGCCAATATTTTGCAAATCGAAAACGAGTTTTATTCGCCAATCCGTGCAAAACGTGTTGCTAAAGGCAATGAGAAACCGTCAGAGTCTTTAGCTCGAGCTGGTGTTGAATATATCGAAGTACGCGCATTAGACGTTAACCCTTACAGCTCTGTGGGTATTGAAAAGTCACAAATTCGTTTCTTAGATTTGTTCCTACTTAACTGTTTATTACAGCCGTCTAAAGCGACTGATGCAGCAGAAGAAGCTGAGATTTCTGCCAACCTAAACTCGGTAGTATTAGAAGGGCGTAAGCCGGGATTAATGCTAACGCGTTCAGGTGAAGATATTAACCTAAGTATTTGGTTAGATTCGTTATTTGACAATTTAAAAGATATCGCAAAATTGCTTGATGACGAGCAAGATGATTATCAAGTTGCTTTAGCTAAGTGGCAAAAAGCAGTTAACAATCCTGATGAAACCCTATCGGGTCAAATCATTAAAGGTTTGAAAGAAGATCAAATTGACCACAGTGATTGGGTATTAGAACTTGCCGAGCAATATCATCAACAATTGAAAGCTTATCCGTTATCGGAAGCGATGACTTGTCGATATGAACAAGATGCTAAGGTATCACTTGAGAAGCAAGCTACTATCGAAGCTGAGCCAAGTGTGAGCTTTGATGAATTCTTAGCTGATTACTTCAAGGCGTAATAGCGTGATTAAAAGCGCTATATCAGCACTAAGCTTGTCTGTATTGGCAGTACTGGTATCTGGTTGTGCATCACAACCAGATACCAGTAATCAATGCGGCATAGTTGCGACGTATATGGAGCCAGATCCTGAAGCTAATATTTATCGAGCGGTGGTAACTCACCTAGATGGTAAACCTGTTATTTCTCAGCCTAATTATCGTCTCAGCCCAGGTAAGCATACGTTTATTCTCGCCGAGCTAATTGACGCGCCTAGCCTGAAAGTTAAGCTGTCAGCACGAACACCAAAAGAGTTGACCATCTCTGTTGAACATAATGAGCGCTATCATATTGGTGCTAAGTTTAACGTAGATAAGGTCTATCGTGGTGATGATAGTGGTTTTTGGCAACCAGAAGTTTGGCTACAAGAGTCCTATGAGTGTGAGTTTCCTGCACCGCTTTAATCTACGACTGGTATCGATTTCCCCTTCTTGATTTGTAACACAATTTACTCAAACCTCAATTGCATGTTTTGCTTATCAATGTGACACTACGACTTTGCTTTTACTGTCTGTTGGTATCCTTATTTTATGAAATGGCCTGCATTATTTGCGACTGTTGTTTTAGCAACCCTGTTAACAGGGTGTGCCACTCCTCCTCCGAAAGATCCTGAGAATCTTTGTTCGATATATACTGAAAACAGATCTTGGTATAGCGCGGCTAAAAACACTCGTGAAAAGTGGGGCGTACCTGTGCATGTGCCGTTGGCAATGATGTACCAAGAAAGCTCCTTTAAACATAATGCAGCCCCGCCAATGGAATATTTTTTAGGTTTTATCCCTATTGGTCGAGCCAGCGATGCCTATGGTTATGCGCAAGCAAAAACAATGACATGGGATGATTACGTAAAAGAAACCGGTAACTCTTGGTCTAGCCGCAGTAACTTTGACGATGCGATGGACTTTATGGGCTGGTTTATTTACAAGACCCATAAAATAAACGGTGTGTCGAAATGGGATGCTCGTAACCAATATTTAAATTATCACGAAGGCTGGGGCGGATATAAGCGTAAGACCTATAATCAAAAAGCTTGGTTGATTAAAGTTGCTGCTAGGGTCGATGCTCGCTCTAAACGGTATGCTGCGCAATATAGGCAATGCCAAGAAGATCTTGATTCATCATGGTTATGGCGTTTATTTTTCGGTTAAGCGAATAAGTTGTCACTCAGCTATTAATGAGCCTCTGCAGTGCAGAGGCTTTTTTATTTAGATCTCCTCCGGCAAGATAGTGATGAGATTGGTAATGTACTTGAAGTGATAAAAGGGATTGCTAAGCAAACTAACTTATTAGCATTAAATACGGCTATTGAGGCGGCTCGTGTCGGTGAGCAAGTGCTTACCGGGAATGGCTTTTTGAACTCAAGAGTCGACTGTTGAGAGCCAAAGTATTGTTGATGAGTTATCAAGATAAAACCAGCAGTAAAATAGCGACTATTACAGCAAGCCAAAAAAGTTTATTACAATGCGAAAGCATCACTGCTGCATTTATTCAAATCGACGCAGTGTTAAACTAATTGGATAGGCTTGCTGGGGAGATCCGTTTCAGTATTGAACGACAAAAACACGCGACCTCTACCATAATAGATAAAGTGGGCGAAATTGAACGGTTAAGCCACGAAATGCACGCCAGCTAAAAAGTACTTCACAGCAAGCTCAACAACAAAAACATACTTCTATAATGCTCGATAAAGCTCTTAGAGGTATTTGCGTGTAATCTTTTAGCTTAGGTTGATGATTGCTTGAGCCGCTTGTTGCGATACATAATGTCATCGGCTGTTTTAAAACTTGCTGCTAAATTGCCTTGGAACTTAGCAATACCATAACTAAAGCTTATGCTTTGGCTAAGGTTACCACTAGTATGGGGAGAGAGACCAGATTGCTGCTCGGTTAATGCTTGTTGCATTAACGTTAAGTCAGCTTCAACTTTTTCCAAAGGGCCGTGACAAAGCACGATAAACTCATCTCCACCATAGCGCGCAACCAGATACTGTTTATGCCAATGCTGCTTTAGTATATTGGCAAAATGTTGTAGTGCTTTATCTCCTGCAAGGTGGCCACCTGTATCATTAATCATTTTGAGGTTATCGAGATCTAGAATCACTAAATAGCTGCCAAAGTGCTGCTTAATTTTCCAGTCTTTTACACCTTGTTCAAAGCGTTGTCGGTTGTACAGTTGAGTTAAGCTATCAAAATTAGCTAATAAGTTAATCTGGCGGGTCTTTTGATATAGGGCAATGGCATTTGCTGCTTCATGAGTCAAAATCGCGACGAGGTTTCTATCGTAGTGGTTAAAGGCTTTTGGCCTAGCACTATCTAGGTTGAGCATGCCATATAAGTTGCCATCAATATGTATCGGGCTAGAAAGAGTTGACCGAATAGGCGCTTGCGGTGCGGTGAGTAATACATTTTGTTCTTCAGCAGATAAAGTACTGTGGGCATTGATATTTGCCATATCATCGATCACCACCACTCTATCGCATTTACCTTTTGTCAGTTTGTACTCAAAAGATTGGCTTAGATTAAACTGCACGCTGCGAAGTTTGTTGATATCAATGCCTATAGTTGACTCAAACTGTAACGCGCCATCGTTAGGGTCAACCTTAATAATTGAACCCATTTCTGCACCATCGATACTACTAACCGCTTTTTTTAATAGAGCGTTGAGAAAGGCGCGCTCATCATGATATTGATTAGCAATGTTGACCAGTTCAAAGGTTGTATCGTTTACATGAATAACCTGTTGTAGGTGCTCCCAAAGGCGATTTAGCCGACCTTGGTGAAAGTAATAACTCAAGCTATAACCTAGTAAATAAATGACGGCGACTAAAATTAGGTTGGCAATAGAGTTTGCGCTATGGGTAATGCCAATGAAAATACCCCAACCAATAAGTAAAAGCAGCATGGGGGTACCTAAGAGGGCTAGGTGGGTTTTTAAATCAACAGAATCAATTTTCTTTTTCTTCAAGCTATCTTTAATAGGTGCCATGAATATCCTTATTCGTAAAACTACCGTGATATAAAGTGTTTGCTGATTGAAAGAGTGTTCGTCATAGCGACTCCTGTATTTATTGTTTATGTTTCTCATCATATGTAAAAAAATCATGACTGACAAAGGTGATTGAGCTTTAAGCCCGCCATCGTCGCCATTTTGGCTGAGTAAACATTACTACCACCTAAATGAGAGCATTATTTACTGCTGAAAAAGCAAACCTTCACACAATAAATATAGCAAAATTAACCAGTAAAGATATTTATCAACTATTTTGCAGCTTTGTTATACATATGTATGAATAAGTTATTTGCAGTTATTTCAAACCTTAGGGATAATTGCGCGGCAGGCTTGGGGGAAGCCTGTTTACTAAGTGCGCTAAATTTCATTATAATGCGCGCAAATATAATAATGTACCGCCCTACTCAAGGACTTAAAATGAGCAAACCATTTGTTGCAGTATTAATGGGATCTGATTCAGATCTGCCTACAATGCAAGCCACCCTCGATGTGCTTAAAACTTTCGAAATCAACTTTGAAGCAAAAGTAACTTCAGCGCACCGTACGCCTGCAGCTACGCATGCATACGTAACTGATGCTGAAGCGCGTGGTTGTAAAGTCTTTATTTGTGCTGCAGGTCTTGCTGCGCACTTAGCTGGTGCTGTTGCGGGTATTACAACTCGTCCAGTTATCGGTGTTCCAGTTGATTGTGGTCCACTACAAGGCCATGATGCATTGCTATCTACAGTGATGATGCCAGGTGGCGTTCCTGTTGCAACCGTTGCTATCGGCAGCGCTGGTGCTAAAAACGCAGGTTATCTAGCAGCTCAAATGCTTGCTGTAGGTGATGATGCTCTAGCTGTAGCAGTTAAAGAAGAGCGTGCTAAGTCAGCTGAAGCTGTTCAAGCTAAAGACGCTGCACTACAAGCTAAATTAGCTTAAGTTTTCAGGTCAACATCTAAATTCGCCTGTTAACAATGAAATGCCGCTAAGAGTAACGCTCTAGCGGCATTTTTTATATTCAGCTTTGCCCGATATCAGTTATTGGCTATTTTCTCTAACGTCTTTCCACGCTAGACAAATCTCAAGCACCCATGCAGACTTAAGCGGTTATTATTTTTAGCTAAGGAAGATGCGGTGGAGCAATCTTTGTCATTAGATAATCCCTCGAGTGAAGTAGACTCAGACCAAGCGTTAATGTTGCAATATGCAGCGGGAAATGCTCGAGCATTTGAGCTGCTTTATGTAAAGCATAAAGGCCCATTATATCGCTATTTTGTCAGACAAATTAACGATCTGCAGTTAGCGGAAGATTTGTATCAAGAAACTTGGAGCCGAGTAATTAAGGCTGCGAGTCAGTATGAAACCAGTGCAAAGTTTACCACTTGGCTCTACCGAATAGCCCATAACTTAGTGATTGACCATGTCCGCGCACTAAAGCCTGTCAATAACTTCACCGAAGTGTTTGAACCCGAACAAGATCATGAGGCGCAATTAGGTTGTGATGACGCTAATCTTGAGGCACAAATGCTCGATAGCCAAAAAGCTCATTTATTAAAAGGCTGTGTAGCCAATCTACCTCAGGTACAAAAAGAGGCATTTTTACTCAATGTTGAAATGGGCTTTACTGCGGCGATTATTGCCGATATTGCTGGAGCAACATTAGAGGCAACTAAAAGCCGCATTCGTTATGCTTATAAAGGATTAAAAGAGTGCGTGGATTTAAAGTGGCAAGGAGCGAATCATGACTGATAAAGAGCAAGCTACAATAGAAGCTGAGATCCAGTCTATGTATCGAAAAAGTGCCACAGAGCAACCATCTTCAACTCTAGATAGCGATATCATCGCTCAGGCTCGCGCGCATGTCTCGCATTCAAATAGTGGTCAAACTAGCCAATCTTTCTGGCGCCAATATCGATGGCCATTGTCATCGGCTGCTTCGGTATTGGTTGTCGTCACGTTATTTATGATTAACCCTGCGATACAAAATAGCGCTGATTCACCACAAGGCGAGCCAATGATGATGTCGGCTCCACAAGTGGCGACACCAGAGCCGCAGATGATGCGTTCGATGCAAGATAGCGCAGCTGCAGCCAAGGCGGTTGATGCATCTAAATCAATTAACGATAGTAAAATTGACCAGCAAGGCTCTGTTAATCAAGCTATTGCTAATCAGCTTGATGCAGTAGCGCAATTATTAAAATCCAAGCAACTTAGCCAAGCTGATGAGCTATTACAGCAGGTTCCTAAGCAGTGGCCGTCAGTACTTGAAGACAATCATCCACTTCATGCTCGTTACCATCGTTTGCAGAAAGCGATTATGGCTGACCATTGAAGATAAAAATTGTGCTAAAAATATAGAATAATGAAAGTAAAAGCCTGCATTTGCAGGCTTTTTATTTAAGAGACGGTAACCTTAAAGTGATTTAAACCAGTCCCAAATTCCCAAAGATGAATCTTCAAAAAGGTCGATCCCCAAAGCTGATTTGAGTAAGTAAAGTAACAAAAGTCCCAGCAGTAAGGAGATTAGTACAAACCCAACAACGCATAGGGTAAACAAGGCTAAAGTGAGCTGTTTTTCTTTACGGCTATATGCACGCTTATTGCGGCCAATAAGCACAACATAGAAAAACCGCCAACCAATAAATGGAATATAAAAGCTGCCTCGATTATCGATAAAGTGTCGTTGCCATTTATTGTTAATGAGGGCTAAGCGCATGTATACCAGCTGTGGCTCAGAAAAACTGTTTGCACAATGTTTTGGCATATTACCCAAGGCGTTATTGACTCGGGTGTCATCCCTTAATGAGGGGCGTGGGTAGTCTGTTTGCATAGGTACCTCGAACAGCCGCTTAGTTCAAATAAATAAGGGTTCTGTTTATTACTTTATGCCAAAATGAGTTTAGGTTTTGAACGCTTATTCTTGTTAGCAAGCATTCTTTGTTATGCGTAAACAAGCATTTGCATATATTTATAGTTAGCTTAGTTGAGATTTTATCAATAGCGCTGCTTGTTTAAGTATTTAATACTTTTATATGGGAGGTTGCTAAAGTTTGAAGCTCAATCTACGAGGGTTAAAAAGTAAACTAAGTGATAACGGTTAATTTTAACTAAGCTCATCGATGAAAAATTGCAGCAAGTTTGGCATAGATTCGAACTTGTGGCAGCGTTAGTTAACTTGTGACTTATTGTTATTGTGACAACACATTTGCTAATACATATTTGCAGATATTTTGCTGATGCATGGGTAAAAGTTTGCTACCTTGTTGGGCTGAAAGAATTCGTCCGAATAATAACAATAGGATTACTAGCTTAGATGAAAATTCGTCACTCACTCGCATGCTGCATGCTTGCCCTAGGTACTTTGACTCTTTCCCCTGCACACGCCTCAGAATCGACTCTTAAGCCGGGCTACTTTCGAGCGCCGGCGCTAAACGAGCAAACCTTAGTGTTTACCGCTGAGGGCGATTTGTGGACTCAAGCACTATCAGACACCCAAGCTAGGCGCTTAACCAGTTTACCGGCAGAAGAGCTTGGCGCAAGCATCTCAAAAGACGGTCAGTTTGTGGCATACGTTGCCAATTATGAAGGCTCGTCAGAAGTTTACGTTATTCCAATTAATGGCGGGCAAGCTAAGCGCGTAAGTTTTGAAAACAGCCGCGTGCGAGTACAAGGCTGGACCGCTGATGGAAAAGTTTTATATGCCACAGATAATGCATTTGGTCCGGCGAACTACTGGGTATTAAGAACCGTCGATCCACAAACCTTGCTCACAGAAGACTTGCCTTTGGCCGATGCCATTGAAGGGGATATTGATGATAAAGGTGAATATGTTTACTTCACCCGCTTTGGCCTCCAAACAACAGGCGATAACGCTAAAGTGTATCGTGGTGGCGCTAAAGGTGAGCTGTGGAAATATAAGCTTGGCAGCAAACAAGAAGCGACGTTGTTAACGGCTGCTCATCAAGGCTCTGTCAGACAACCTATGTTATGGGACTCTCGCCTTTATTTTGTTAGCGATAGTGATGGCAATGACAACATTTGGTCAATGGCTACGGATGGCAGTGATCTTAAGCAGCATACTCAATATAACGAATGGCAAGTGCGTAATGCACGACTCGACCAAGGTCGCATCGTGTTTCAGCAGGGCGCCGATATTAAGTTGTTTGATATAGCAACTAACCAAGACCAAACTGTTGAGATTGATTTAACATCAGACTTTGCCCAAAAGCGTGAGCACTGGGTGAAAGCACCAATGAAATACGCAACAGCCACTAACTTATCGCCTCAGGCTGACAAAGTGGTGATCACCGCCCGCAGCCATGTGGCAATTGCTGGCACCGATGGTCAACGTTTAGTGGAGATATCTTTGCCGGGTCATAACCGCGTACGTAACGCAGTGATGAGCCAAGATGGCGCTTGGGTATACGGTATTAGCGATGCAACGGGCGAGCAAGAAGTGTGGCGCTTTGCGGCAGATGGCAGCGATAACGCCAAGCAGCTAACTAAAGATGGCAAAACCCTAAGACTCGATCTGCACTTGTCACCTGATGGACGTTACCTTGCCCATGACGATTATGACGGCAATGTATGGTTGTTAGATTTAAAGAAAGGCAGTAATAAAAAAATCATCACTCAAGGCGAGGGGCTGGGTCCATATGCTGATATCGTTTGGTCTGGTGACAGTCAATTTATTGCATTAACCAAAGCGGAAATGGGTAAAGCGCGCCCGCAAATCGTGTTGTACTCATTAGACGATAATCGCGCTGAATCACTGACTAGCGATAAATACGAGTCATTTTCGCCAAGCTTTAGCGCCGATGGCGACTGGCTGTATTTCTTATCAAATCGTCAGTTTGTGTCTACACCGACTTCACCTTGGGGAGACAGAAACCTAGGGCCAATGTTTGATAAGCGCACCCAAGTGTTTGCGATAGCCTTGAATGAAGACGCGCGTTTTGCCTTTCAAAAGCCAAATGAGTTGTTATCAAAACCTGCAAAAGCGGATGATGACGAGATTGAAACCGAAGTCGATTGGAAAGGTTTAGCCAATCGTTTATGGCAAGTGCCAGTGCCTGCGGGTAACTACAGCTCACTGCAAATGGCAGACGATAAGTTTTACCTGCTTGATACCACAACTAGCGGTAAATCTAGCTTGAAAGTGGTTAAGTTTGATCCGTTAAGCCCTAAAGTTGACACCTTTGCTAAAGATGTTGGCGAGTATCAATTGTCTCAAGACTCAAGCAAATTATTTATTCGTAAGCAGTCTAAGCAAGGCAGCGAAATGCTGATTGTTGATGCAGGCGATAAACTGCCAAAAGAGCTGACTAACGCCAATGTAAAAACCAATCTATGGCAGCTGGCGATTGAGCCTGCGAGCGAGTGGCAACAGATGTTTGAAGACGCTTGGTTGATGCACCGCGATTCTTTTTATGACAAGAGTATGCGCGGACTTGATTGGCAGGCAACCAAAGCCAAATACCAACCGTTAGTCGATAGACTAACCGACCGTCATGAATTGAATGATCTGTTTACGCAGATGATGGGCGAACTAGATTCTTTGCATTCACAGGTGCGTGGTGGTGATGCACCAAAAGATGCCGATAAAGCAAAATCAGCCAGTCTTGGCGCGCGTCTTGAGCAAACTAAGGCGGGAGTAGTCATTGAGCATATTTATCAAGGCGATCCTGAGTTACCAGCACAAGCAGCGCCACTGGCGCAAATGGGCGTTAATGCCAAAGTCGGTGATGTGATTGTCTCGATTAACGCTAAGCCGCTCAATAATATGGCCGATGTGACTAAGCTGCTGCGTAATCAAGAGGGCAAGCAAGTATTACTTACTCTTAAGCGCGGCAGTAAAACTCATCAAACAATTGTAGAGCCAGTAAGCCCATCTAAAAATGCCAAGTTGAGATACACAGACTGGGTGCAACATAACAGCGCCAAAGTGTCCAAAGACAGTAATGGTAAGTTTGGCTACTTGCACCTATATGCCATGGGTAGCGGTGATATCTCAAGCTTTGCGCGAGAGTTTTACGCTAACGTCAATAAAGACGGGTTAGTTATCGATGTGCGCCGTAACCGTGGCGGTAATATTGATAGCTGGATCATTGAAAAGTTACTGCGCAGGACTTGGGCATTTTGGGCGCCAACCCATGGCACACCATCAGGCAATATGCAGCAAACCTTTAACGGTCAGTTAGTTGTTCTGACCGATCAGCTAACCTACTCTGACGGCGAAACCTTCTCTGCAGGCGTTAAGGCGTTGGGTATTGCGCCATTGATTGGTAAGCAAACAGCAGGCGCAGGTGTGTGGTTATCTGGGCGTAACTCATTAACAGATAAAGGCATGGCACGTGTAGCTGAGTATCCACAATATGCAATGGACGGTAGCTGGATTATTGAAGGCCGCGGTGTTAGCCCTGATATTGAGGTCGACAACCTACCATACGCAACATTTAGCGGCACAGATGCGCAATTAGATAAAGCAGTTAGTTATCTAAAAGAGGCGCTTAAACAGCAACCTGCCACTAAGCTAGTACCTAAACCTATGCCAGTAAAAGGCATGGCCGAAGATGTGCATAAGGCATTCTGATAAACCGCTAGTTAGTTAACTGTGTAAGATGGCGTTATGAGCCTTGAATAATGGCCTATAACGTCTATCTTTATCCCTCCTTTGCTTAGTAACCTTCTTTATTCCTTTAGCAAGCGCAGTGCTCAATCTCGATCGACTACATGTGGGATCTTGCTTACGCGATTTTGTTGAATTTATTTTACAAAAATATTGAATATTTATAGTTATAGACACTAAACTGGATAAAAAATAATGTGAGTAATCAAGCGTTAATTCATACTAATCTAAAGAATTTATTGCTTAATTATTTAATACGCCATTCACGCAGAGCTTTTATTGCAGCTTGCCAGTCGGTTACCAAAGGGATGAGTATGACTGAAGAAAAAACAGCGATCGCAAATGATGAAGTGAGTACTAGCGATAACGCGCCGCAAGAGAGCCCAAGTAAAAATAACAAAATACGTAAAGCGACCAATATTATTTTAATCGTCGTAAGTTTTTTATTTGTATTCCACCTTATTGCCGACCGCTTTATTCCCTCTACCGATTTAGGTCGAATTCGTGGCTATGTAGTGCCTATTAGCCCGCAAGTCTCAGGTGAGATTGTCGATATTTTAGTTGAGCCAAACACCTTGATTAGACAAGGTGATGTGCTGGCAAAAATTAATCCACAAGATTATGAAATTGCTCTGAATCAAGCCGAACAGTCCCTTAAAAAAGCAGGCCAAAACGTGGGCGCGCAAACCGCTAACGTAGCTGCGGCGCAAGCAAAGGTGACTAACGCGCAAGCCAATCTTAAGAATGCCCAAGTACAGTCTAAACGTATCTTTGCCATGGTTGATAGAGCGGTGATGTCGCAGGCCGATGCGGATAATGCTAGGGCTGAGTTAACGAAGGCTGAAGCTGGCGTTGCTGCGGCTAAAGCCGAACTGGCGAAAGCAGAGGAGCGCCTTGGTGCAGAAGGTGAAAATAATACTAACGTTAAATCAGCATTATTGAGCCTTGAAAAAGCCCAGTTAGATTTAGCACGGACCTCGATTACAGCGCCGACTGATGGCGTTGCGTCAAACTTCAGATTAAAAGAGGGGATTTACGCCAGTGCGGGTCAGCCGGTGATGACGTTTATCTCATCGGAAGATGTATGGATTGAAGCTTACTTTAGAGAAAATAGCTTAGGCAATATGCAGCCTGGCGATAAAGTTGAGTTTGCACTTGATTACGCGCCCGGAGAGGTCTTTCAAGCGACGGTTGGTAGCATTGATTACGGTATCGACTGGGGGCAAAGCGAGCAAACAGGTAAGCTTGCACAGGTATCTGGTCAAACAGGCTGGCTGCGTCAATCTCAGCGTTTTCCTGTCACTATCGTGTTGCCTGCAGATGAAGCTGTGGGGCTAAGACGTGTTGGTGGCCAAGCCGATGTGATTGTTTATACCAGCGACAGTAGCATCATTAATCTATTTGGTAAGTTTTGGATCCGCCTTGTGAGCTGGTTCTCTTATGTCAGATAGTCGCAGTGCTTCAATAAATACAAGGATGGCCTCTGAAGAGGCCATCTATACCAGACGCGTTCTACGTTTTACTTTAGGTATTGGTTTAGCGGTTGCGATATCAGCTATTTGGGCGTGGCCACTGGCGTTTATCGTGCCGGTTTTTGTGGCTAAGTTTTTAGTTGATAGGCAAGAGCCAACCGTGCAAACCGTGTACGAGCTGCTTATCTCGATGATTTGTACTATAGGTCTGGCGTGGATAGTGAGTTTCGGACCAACCCAATACCCTATGGTGTTATTGCCACTAATCGCGATGATGATGCTTTGGGGTTATTACCTATTTAGCGATCCTAGGTGGAACTTCTTTGCGACCATATTCATTGTCGCAACCTTACTTTTACCTTATATGAGTTTATTGCAGCCGGGAGCTGCGATATTAGTTGGAGTAGGGTTAAGTTTTTCGGGTGTGGTTGCGGTGTCTATTTTTGCCTTGCTGCATGCATTGCTACCGGATTTATCGCCCAATAGAGAGCAACTAGCGAGTGCTGCGCAAAGTCATGATGAGCGAACTCATGAAGCGTTTAGGGCGTTGATTATTGCGTTCCCAGTTATTTGGTTCTTTTACTTCCTGGAAATATCTGGCGCGCTGCTAACCATGATTTTTATTGCCATTTTGTCGTTGCAGGCTGCGGGCGCAAAAAGCATTAAGGTCAGTCTGTTTTTATTGATCACCAATGGTATTGGCGGTGCATTAGCGATTGTGTTTTACAACATGCTTACCATAGTACCCGAACTGCCTTTTTACATTGGTATGTCAATGCTCGCAGCCTTGTTGTTTGGGCAAAAAATATATGCCAATCCAGAAAAAGCGCCGCTTTACGCTGGTATTTTATCAGCATTACTGGTTGTGGTTGGCTCAACGGCATCTTCGACCGATAAAGATGTTGCAGTGAATTTCTATTTAAGGATCTTACAGCTGTTTTTGGTTGGGGTTTATATGATTTTCGCATCCTTCTATTTAGAATCTCGTGATTGGAAGTTTTTAAAGAAAAGAAATAGCCTTTAGCTGCAGACTTTAAGCGCTCGTATTGAGTTGCTCTTGTGATGCAATAAACACATTCGAACAAAAGTGATAGTGATAAAGCTTGTATCAAGCAGCCGTTAAGCTTTGAGGTGATATATAACTGAATCAATAGCTTGATTCTTGTGCTATACGTTAAATAGTTCAACTAGCTACATCTTGAGTGCCAATGCTCCTCATTATTTTTGTTAAGGATTAATCCATGTTTCAACTGAACTCTCTTAAACTTGCGGCAATTGCTATTCCTGTATTTCTCGTGGGTTGTGCAACCGGTGATACACCTGAAGCCAAAAAAATGCATGCCCGGGAAGAAACTCAATCTGCGTTGCAAGAGATTTATAGTGAACACTCCGGGGCCAAATCGGCTGTAGCTAACTCAGTTGGCTATGTCGTCTGTACAGGCAGTAACAGTTACCTGTTTGCCTTATCTACCGGTGGTGGAGTATGTGTGTTACACGAAGGAGGGAGTCGTTCTTATTATCGTTTTGCTACTGGTGGTGTCGGTGCAGGTATTGGTTGGAAGCAAGTTGCTTTTGTACAAGCGTTTAGTGAACGTGCAGCGCTGACGCGATTTAAAGAGTCTGGCTATGAAGGACAAGCGCAGGCAGAAGCAAGCGCCGAGTATGAGGGCAGTGGTGAGCAAGCGTCCGCGAACCAGTCGGTAGATGTATCTGGCGTGAAAACTTACCAAGTAAACTTAATGGGCGCTGCTGCGCAAGCCACGGTACAAGGTTATAAGTATTGGGAAACTGACTTTACAGATGACTTTATCGAAAATGATGCAGAGTAAATTTTAAACGCTCAAATTAATAAAAAAGCTAGGCATAAGGCCTAGCTTTTTTATTGGGCTATTTCAAAGTTAATATTTGATTTCAAAAGCTGTTTCGTTACTTAAACTATTAGCGATAAAGCAGTTGTTATGAGACTTTTCATGCATTTTCTTGAGCACATCTTCATTAACTTCAGTCGCAAACTCAACATGGGGTTTTAATACAATTTTACTGATAAATATTTGTCCCTTAGAGTTTTTGCCTAGTTCAGCATAAGCATTATCTTGGTAACTTAATATGGGGAGTCGTTTAAGATGGGCGATAGTGAGAAAAGTCAGCATGTGGCAGCTTGCTAATGCAGCGAGTAAACTTTCTTCTGGGTTAACTTTATCATCTGAACCCTTGTATTCAGGCGCAGATGAACCCTGAATTTGTTGGCCGCTGCCGAAAGTAATTTGATGATCTCGGCAAAAGTTTTGTAGTTCTGTTACTGGTTTATCAGTAGGGGACCAACTGAGGTTGATATTAAAGCTCATATTTTGCTAACTCTTATTATTAGGTAATCACAATTAGTACAACATTACTGTTCATTTTTAATCGATTCAGAGTTGCTTTACCAGTCAATTTAGTGAGTTATTATTTTACTAAATTAGAGAATTAGCTTAATACGTTCTATAAAACAACCTTGCTTTTTCAGCGTTGCTGGAGACAAGAGTTAGCTTTGTTCATTCAAGTTCTGGCTGGTGCTGGCGTAGGTTTGCATGGTAGCAATTTGTTGTTGCTGAGCTTTAGCGTTCACGCCCGCTGCGCGGGCGTCATCATTATTAACCAAGTAATGGGCGGTCATTGGCGATACTCCTGAATTATTACCTGTGACGACATTAGCCATATCAGCATAGATTTGGTATTGCATCTTAGCCTTTTTATATTCGATGTAGACCTCTGCTTTTTCGCCTTCATTTGGCAGGTTAGGTCTGTTAGCGAGGACTTGAGCATCATTTTTGTTAGTTGCAGATAGTTTTATTGATTCTTCGCTTAAGCTCACGGTGTCTTGATTGTTTATTGCAGGCTGAGTCTGCCGACTTGAGCTTGAGTGTTTAGTTGAATCGATAGTCTGAATTGTTGCAGATGCGCCACTTTGTGTAAGCATATTTCTGGCAGGAGCTTTATTGGTATTCGCTGAGCTATCATTATTTTGAGTGGGAGTATGATTAACTGAAGCGCTAGGGGAGGCTGTAAGCATGGGATCTCAGTATGGTAAGTTATTCTTGGTAGCGTCAATACTAAAACCTCTAAACTGTACCTAAGCTGAACTAAGATAAGAACTTGGCCTTGTTGGGTTTTTTCTCACTAAAATTGAGAGTAGTAATAGGTTTGTGTACGGGCCTGTTATTTTTAGCCTGCAAAGTCTCATGATACAAAAAGCCTTTTGCATGACTGCAAAAGGCTTAGTGCATATTAACCAGCTAACAGTTCTGCAGTTAGTTAATAGCGATTAATACTGAGCTAAAAACTGTACTTGCAGCCATTGAGTGAGGCAAAAATTTGGCTCTATAGCTGAGCATTAAAATGACTAACAGACCCGCAAAAGACAATAAACCAAAGAACAAAATACTGCCGTAGGCAAAGCCTTGGTCTGTAATGCATCCCCAGTAAGTAGTGCTAATGCCAACCCAGCCAGCAATGTAAAGTAACCTAGCTTGTAAAGGACTCGGTGCTTTGCCAAATGCATCTCGATAATGAGAAAACATCGCTAACGCGAGCAGTCCAAATGCGAGATAGCTAAACCCCAAAAGACTTAATATCACGGTTTATACTCCCTCTTTTACTGCAGATTCATTATGAGCTCTGCGTTTAGGTGTCACATTCTTGGTTATGACAGTGTTTTTACTAACTAGTTTCACTCGGGCAAAAAACAATGCAAACCCCATTATCACAGCCATTAAGTCAAAGCCAACTAATGGCCATTGTTGCATGGCTATGTTACCGAATAGGTGGCTGTTTGATGTGAACGCATTTAATACTGGGATAGCGATTAATAAGCTTCCTGTAACTGCTAGTGCGGTTCTCCAAGCATTGCGAGAACGATTAATACAAGCGAGTAATCCCATGGCTGCTAAGGCAATGAAGAAGCAATTGACCTCCCATTGAGCACGGTTAAGCATCTCAGTAGGAAGTAGTCTATTAGCATAGAAAAATGCTGCTGTAGCGAAAGGAAGACCGACAATGAAGGTTAGGTTTAAACCTTCGACTAAACGTAAGCCAAAGCTTGCTTTCGCGCCTTGTTGAATTTGTTTTTGCTGCTTTTGGCGAATTTTAACAGCCCAAAGTAATGTCCCTGTCGTGATCATTGCGCAGCCTAAAAAACCGCTGATAAAGAACAATGCACGTAACAAAGGCTCTGCAAAACGGCCAGTATGCAGCGCAATTAATGTATCGTAAGTATCTTGTGCACCAGAGTCAGGTTCAATTCCAGGGTTAGTTAGCTCGCCGGTAGTGCCGTTAAATACTACAGCAGTTCTTCTATCGGTTACCGTTTCGCCAGTATCTCGATAAAAGTTAACTTGGCTATTTTTATCACTTGGATTGTTAATCACGACTTGCTTAATCGTCGAATCTTTAAATATACGTTCAACGTCAGGAAGTAACAGACTTAGTGCCACTGTTTGAGCTTCAATGCCTACTGGTTGAACTTGTACTCGACTTGGACTTAACTCCTTTCTAAAGGATTTAAAGTCGCCGTCATAGGCAGTCATAACTCCCCAAGGCATATACATCATCATTAATGTAATCAATCCTGTATAGGTGATCATCAAATGGTAAGGTAATGCTAGCACCGAGCTGACGTTATGGGCGTCTAACCACGAACGGCTGCCTTTGTTGCGACGAAAGCTAAAGAAGTCTTTAAAGATTCTTTTGTGAATAACAATGCCACTGATCAGTGCGACCAACATAAACATGGTACAAAAACCAACTATCCAGCGTGCTATTTTGGCCGGCATGTAGTGCAGATCAAAATGCAGACGGTAGAAAAAGTGGCCACCTTTTGACTCCCGCACATTGGTTATTAATGTATCGCCTTCAATTGGAGCGATATGTTCTTCAAACTTACCGCGGCGTTGCCCTTCTTCTGGCTGTGTTTGCCAGCCGTAGCTCATATAAGGTTTGCGGTCAGTAGGAAAGTTAATTCGCCAATCACGAGCGTCTGGAGCTTGTGCAGATAAGTAGTTTTGAGCCCGAGTTAATTCACTAGCGACATTAATGTTTTCATACTGCTGAATAACATTTTTGTGCAGTTCAGGCTTGCTCCAAAGCGTCATTTCATAGCGGTAATAACTTAATGTACCAGCAAAAAACACTAATAATAGTACCCAACAAACAAGTAAACCTACCCACGTATGCAGCCAAGTCATGCTGCGAAAAAAAGAGTCTTTCATTATTTAACCTATGATCAAAATGAGTAGGTAGAACAAACCACTGAGGCAGAGCAGGTCGGTGAGTGCACGCCATTGGTTTTTTACGCTAAACGCCCAAATTCCGGCACCGGCATAAGCTGAAAATGACAGCATCATTGCCGTCAATGTGCTATCAACGGGCGAGAGAGGCAATACCATTGCCAACAAGGCAGATAAAGTTGCTGCAACTAGATACCCTGCAAAGATGGCTGACAGTGCTCTTATTGCAACGTCGCACTTATCGGTATTGAGTGAGAGGAGTATTTTTGTTTTTGTTGTTTGCACTTCGATAAGCACCTAAGAGATCAGCATTTGGAAAGAAAATATGATTGACGGTATTCTACATTAATTTATTTAACTGATAACTGTTTTCATTCGTATTTAATGGTAAATGTACTAGACTTGGGAGTTAGATCTCAATTGAATGCGGCTTAGTGTTGCTGGAGTTCACTTGAATTTAGGTGGTTTTTTTCAGTTTTTTACGCATTCGCTGTAAAATATTTAATCAGTAAGTGTCTGATGTGTGACGAACGTTGGAGTTTGTTTATATTTTTTAGGTAAAGCGTAATAAAAATCAAGCTAAAGCGTTTTTTTTTGTCTAAATTAGTAGAGGGCTGATTAGGCCTTATATAACCGTATGCTAATCAACTACACTAATGAAGGGCGCCGTTCTGCTGGTGTTTTAACCACACCAAGATGGTTGCTTGAATAAAATTATTAAATAACAAAAACTGTTTTTACCCGATACACACTGGGCTACAGCAACGAGTTGACTATTTTACCAACAAGCTTTAGATAAATTATTTTTAACAAAAGCTTGTAATTTAAAGCTAAAAACCCAAATGTAATAGGTGAAATCATTGTAAAAAGGAAAACCTATGAAAATAAATCTTTCTGGTCACCACGTTGATGTAACAGACGTAGTAAGACAGCATGTCCAAGAGAAGTTTTCGAAGATAGAGAGCCATTTTCCAACCCTGATCGCACTTGATATTATCATTGCTAAAGAGCACGGCGACTTCCAGGTTGAAATTAGAACGAATTATGAGGGAAGCAGTATTTCCGCTTCTGGTAATGACTCAGTTATGTACCCAGCCATTACCAGCGCAGCTAAAAAACTCGATGCGGCACTAAAGCATCGTAAAGGACAACTGAAGGCTGATTTGCATTCTAAGCCAGTTGTGACGACACCAGAAATTGCACATGAGAAAGTGCAAGAAATGAATTTGGTATAAAGTAATTAGCCAGCCTTTGTTAAACGAATAGTTTAACGGTTGATAGATTAAAGCCCCGATAACGTTAAACGTTTTCGGGGCTTTTTATTTACGCTTCGTCGTTTTCTGATTGAGAAAATTCAGTGTGGTTATTCTTTGGTGGCGGCGTCCAACCACGTTCCATTTTAGAAAAGCTACGATAACGTTCATCTTTCATCGCAGCACTTAAGGTTTCTTCTAATTGAATAAACATATCTCGGTAGTGCACTAAGTATTTGTCATCTTCTGTAACTTGTTTCCACGCTTCATAAAGGGTGTCTTTGTGCGTCACCTCGGTTTCATAAAATGTTGCCCGCTGTTGTTCAGCTTTAAACGGGTGTACCCCAAGTCGAATTAACGCGTGCTTACCTAGGTTTAACGCTGAATGGAAAGTTTCACTGACCATAAAGTCTGCGCCAGCATTACGCAGACGGTATAGATGACGACGGTCAAATGCACGCGCCATCACAATCACATGCGGATGGGTATGCTTTATATATTCAACAAGTCCAACCGCGCGCTCAGGATCGTCAATGGCAATGACCAACATTTTAGCTTTATCTATGCCGGCGGTATGCAGTAAGTCGGGTTGAGTTGCATCACCATAGAAGCTCTTGGTATTAATTTTTCTTAAGTTTTCTACCTGCTGCACCTCGTGATCGAGTACCACTGTTTTTACGCCGTTAGTCACTAATAGTCGGTTAACGATCTGACCAAAACGGCCAACTCCGGCAATAATGACAGTGCCTTTTTCATTAATATCATCAGGCTCACGGGTATTCTCTGTTTTTTCATAGCGCGGCAAGATGACTTTATCAAACAGGATAAATAGGCCTGGAGTTAAGAACATAGAAAGAGCGACAACTAAAGATAATAGCTGGGCTAACTCAGTTGGAATAACATGGTTTTGTACTGTGTAGCTCAGTAGTACGAAACCAAACTCACCGGCTTGGGCCAAGCTCAGTGCAAACAGCCAGCGATCGCTGCCCCTGATCTTAAAGATAAATGCCAAAACTAATAACACTAGCGCTTTAATGAGCATCACTGCAAAAGTCATTGCTAAGACTGGCGCAATGTTGGCAAACAACACCTCAAAGTTAATACCTGCACCTACAGTAATAAAAAATAACCCGAGCAATAGCCCTTTAAAGGGTTCGATATTTGACTCTAGCTCATGCCTAAATTCGCTGTTGGCTAGCACTACGCCGGCAAGGAATGTTCCTAAGGCAGGGGACAAACCAACAAGGCTCATCAGTGCGGCAATACCAATGACTAACATGAGTGCTGTGGCGGTAAATATTTCACGTAGTCCAGAGCTTGCTACATAGCGAAATAACGGCCGACTTAAAAAGTGACCGCCAACCACCACGCTGGCTATGGCTAGTAAAACTACGATGGCATAGGCCCATCCTGGAAGGCCAGCAACTAGTGACATTTCTTCATGATGCTCAGCTGCTGTTTGTGCCAAAGATTGTGCTTTCTCGACTAGCTCTGGTAATGCTAGCAACGGAATAAACGCTAACATGGGGATCACGGCAATATCTTGAAACAACAATACCGAAAAGGCGTTTTTACCGCCTTCTGTTTTTGACAAACTTTTTTCGTTAAAGGTTTGCAGCACAATAGCGGTAGAAGATAAGGAAAATATCATGCCGACTGTTAGCGCAATGGTCCAGCCATAGCCAAAGCTCATGGCTATCCCCATAACCACTAATGTGGATAGGCCCACTTGTAATCCACCTAAGCCAATTAACTTATTGCGCATGTCCCACAGCATTCTGGGCTCAAGCTCTAAACCAACTAAGAACAACATCATCACCACGCCAAATTCGGCAAAATGCTGCAAGGTGTTGGTTTCGGTGCCAACTAAACCAATGATAGGGCCAATAACAACACCGGCGATAAGGTAGCCAAGAACTGAACCAAGGCCTAAGCGTTTGGCAATGGGCACTGCAATAACTGCTGCGCATAGATAAATAAAAGCTTGAATAAAATAGGCTGTCATTAGTGCTCCCGGATCACTTGGTCGAGATGGTCATTCAGTTTTTCGACTTTTTGCGCTAGCGCAATATCGATACGGTCTTCACTTAGTGCTTTTAATGTTGTAATCCATTTATCGATATGGTTTTGCACTCGGTTTTCTTCAAATGCACTGCGGGCACAAAAAAGTGCAAACGGAGCGATAAATTGCATCCCAGTTAAATTGGCGGTTTGTTCTAGAGGACGAAGCAATTCTCTGAGAGTAAAGTGGTTAAAGCCATCTTCCTTATACGCAGCTTCACTGCCGCCAGCACTTAATACACATAAAAAGGTTTTGCCCTCGAGCGCTTTTCCATTAGCGCCGTAGGCAAAATTGTATTCTAAAACCAAGTCTTGCCACTCCTTTAAAATCGCAGGAGTGGAATACCAATATAATGGGAACATAAACACAATGACATCGTGCTCGACGAGCCTTTGTTGTTCCTTATCGATGTTAATCCTAAATGTGGGATATTCAGCATAAAGATCAACTGCAGTGACGTTAGGTTGTAGACCCGTGGCATGAAAGAGTGGTTTATTGATTTCAGAACGCTCTTGAGAGGGATGAGCATATAAGACGAGGATTTTTTTTGCCGCGGTAGTCATGGTTGTCCAGTCACTTTGCTTAAAAGATTGTAATTAAATCTAGCATAGACAATCGGCTGAGCTAAATATTTTTGCCGATAAGCTGTTGGCGTAGAAATAATTAATAGCCATCAGGTTACAGCTTTTAAAACGAATTGGGCTATTACTCTCAGTTCTTGCAGACTAAAGGCGCTGATGGTGGTAAAAGCAGCTAACATTAAGAGAAAGCCAACTGTTGAACTGGGGCTAAAATAGTAACAAGATAACGTTTTAAGCGATGACTACCTCTAAAGTTATAAACAAAAACAGAGAGATAGCAACCCAGCTCACAGAAGTCATAATCGTTTTTAATTTCCATTGTTATCGAAAAATGACCTAGATACACTAAAGCGGTATTTTAAATGCAAGTTTTATGTAAGGTTTAAACTATGCTCAATATTGATGATCCTAAACAGACAGAAAAAATCCCTGCCATATTTCGCTTAGGCTTCAGGCCTTTCTTCTTGGGCGGCGCAGCGGTGGCTATGTTGTTTGTGCCTTTATGGTTGTTAACTTGGTTTTATCCACAATATAGTCTATTCCAAACAGACTTTTGGGTGAAGGTCGTGCCTTTATGGTGGCATCCACATGAAATGCTGTTTGGGTTTGCGTTAGCCATAGTGTGTGGCTTTTTATTAACCTCAGTGCAAACTTGGACCAATCAGCCAGGCATGAAAGGTTGGGCGCTAGCACTCACGTTCAGTTGTTGGTTACTGGCTAGGTTAACACTACTACTGCCTGTATCGATTCCGTTGTGGCTGCCAGCGTTATTTGATTCGCTGTTTTTAAGCTTCACTGCCATTAAGCTTTGGCGCTGCATTTATAAAGTAAAGCAATGGCATAATATTGGTTTCCCCATAATGCTATTTGTTGCTATGAGTATTAACCTATTGAGTTATTACGCATTAAGCCAAAGAGACTTTTCTTTGAGCCAACAAATTTGGCAATCTATGCTGTGGTGGTTAGGCTTGTTAATCACTATAGTGGGTGGGCGTGTTATTCCGTTTTTCACCGCTATTCGTATTAAACAAACTAAACCTAATCCCATCCCTGTACTGGATAAAAGCCTAATTACGATTATGGTGTTGCTAGTGGTGCAAGCGATTAGCCAAGCGATGCCTAAAGGGCTGGAGCAAGTTTTATTGTTTACTGCTGCAGCATTACACTTTGTTAGGTGGTCACGTTGGTTCCCTCATAAGACATTAAAAGAACCAATGTTATGGTCATTGCAAATAGCCTATTTATTCCTTCCCATCACATTATTCCTATTAGCTTGGAATATTGCAGACTCAATGGCATATAGGCATCTATTGCATCTGTTTGCGATAGGCACTTTAGCTGGGATCTGTTTATCGATGATTTCACGGGTATCGCTTGGGCACACCAGTCGCAATATTTATGAGGGACCAAATATGCTGGTGGCTTTTTCTTGCTTACCAATAGCCGCGGTTATCCGCGCTGTGATGCCGATTGTTTGGCCGGCGCAGTATCAAATTTGGTTGTGGTTAGCGGGTGGCTTGTGGTCATTGGCATTTGGCATGTTTGTTGTTAATTACGCGGCGATTTTATCTAAGCCGCGTATTGATGGACGTCCAGGATAACGCTGAGTATACAATTAGTTTAGTGAATCATGTTTTATCGTAAATGGCGATAATGGTTGAAAAGAGTAGTTATAACAATAAAGGTTGATAGTAAAAAATGATGGTACATAAGAGTGTTAAATTAGCGAGTGTATTTACCGTAGGCTTGTTGTGGCCAATGGGAGACGCATTCGCTGAGTCGGCAGTAGAGCATGACAAAAAAAGCCTAAGTAAGGCTGCTGTGGAGCAGCAAAAAAGGGATAAAGGATTACGTGATAAGTTTCCTGTGCAATATCAAAGCTGGCAGCAAACCTCTGAGCAAACTGAACGTGAAGATATGCTGGCAAGCTACCCCGCGGCAGTGATTTTATGGGCGGGCTCATCTTTTGCTAAAGAATATAATAGCCCACGCGGGCATCACTTTGCTGTTGCCGATGTTACCCATACTCTGCGCACAGGCGTGCCGCCAAAAGACGGTGAAAAGGGACTATCAGCGAGCTGCTGGACCTGTAAAACCCCTGATGCCACGCGTTTGATGAAAGAGTTAGGCGTTGAAGGGTTTTCAGCTAAAAACTTTACCGATGTTGGTACTGAAATTAATAGTGTCGTCTATTGCACTGATTGCCATGTTGACGGCAAAGCTGAGCTAGCGATGCCGCGTCCGCATGCACAGGATGCGATGGCGAAAGTACATATTCCATTTGATAAACAAGACGCCAATATGCAAGGCGCACAAACTTGTGGTCAATGCCATGTGACCTATTATTTCCAGCCAGAGCGCAGCGACAAAGTGAATATTCCTTGGATCTTCGGTAACACCGTTGATGACATTGAAAAGTACTACGATACTCGCCGTTTTTATGAGTGGATCCATCCAATATCGCAAACGCCGATATTAAAGGCGCGCCATCCAGAGTTTGAACATTGGAGCCGCAGTAAACATGCGCAGGCGGGGGTCACTTGTATTACTTGCCATATGCCTGAAGAAACCGATGCTAAAGGCAACACTTTTACTAGCCATAAAGTCAGTAAAGCATTGGATCACTTTGATACGGTTTGCCAAGGTTGTCATAAGAGTGAAAAGACTATTGTTAAATCGCTTGAAAACAGCAAGGCTGAAATTAACGCAAAAGCCCGTGAAGTTGAAGGCCTATTAGTTAAAGCGCACTACGAAGCGAAAGCAGCATGGGATGCAGGCGCCACGTGGCCATTGATGAATGACGCAATTATGGCTATTCGTCACTCACAATGGCGCTGGGATTTTGCTATGGCTTCGCACGGCCTTTATGCTCATAACCCTGAAGAAGGCCATGCACTACTAGATATGGCGATTAAGCAGGTTAATTATGCGCGTGAGTCATTGGCTGAGATCTTGAAAAAATTCGAAGTAAGTAAAGTTGCTTACCCAGATATAACCACGAAAGAGTCTGCGCACAAAGCCGTTGGTATTGAGCTCGATAAACTGACTGAGCAAAAAAAGCAGTTTATTAAGCAAGAAGTCGATAAAGAGTGGTCTGAAGTGACTCATTATGGTTATTAATCAGTATCATTTCTGAATAAACATTAATACTCGTTAAATAGTGATTCTCTTAGGCTCAAAGGTTTACCTTTGAGCCTTTTTTATATTTTGCTCCTCCGTATTATCGCTAACAAGGGAGGGCTATTATTAGGGTTTAATGCTTTCTAATTTAGCGACTACATATCAATGTGATATGTATAATTAGTGCAGTGACAAGATGAGTCTAAAGCTGGTAATCTATTGTTAGTGTTTTAAAAACAACCAGTTTTAATTGGTATGTTATTCATGGATGAAGATTTTTTATTGTGTGAAATACCACAATACTAGATCAACTTATTTAGCTAAAAAGCTGAGGTATAGGATATGCGGCACCTAATAAAAAGCTTAACTAAAAACGTAATTATCGGTTTTTCTAGTTTGCTTTTTGTCACATCAAGTTTTGCATTCGATAGCTTAAGTGAGGCAACACTTAAGCAAAAAGGAATGGCATTTGTACAAGCTACCGAGGCTAGATTGCAACCGGACACCACAGTTGCCGATATTGAGCACTACATTAGTCTTTTATCAGATAATTTTATTGACGAATATGTACACTATCAAGTCACATTTGCTGCAGATAAAAATAAATTACGCGCCCGTTTGATTGAAAAAATGAACAGCGAGATCTCGGACAGTAAAGTGACGATGCAACAGATGATGGTAGGTCCTAATGTTGTGGTTTTGAAGCTCAAACAGCTAGGACAGATTAAACCCGTCGGACAGGGAGACGTCATTCCTATGGATAAAGTGAGTGTGCTTACACTTGAGTTTGATAAGAATGGCTTGATTAGTCACATTCGTCGTCATGAACCGTAATCCCCCCATCATGACCGAAGTCAAAGGTGCAGCTCGATACAGCACCATTGCAGCTTGGTCACTTGCGATTGCTAGAGCATTAAGCGTTACAGGTATAGAGCCGAACAGCTTGTTTGAACAAGCTGGCCTTTGTTTAGGTGAACTTGAAGCAAAACCCGAGCAACGTGTCGATATAGATAAAATGACTCGGCTTTGGCAATTAGCGGAAACAAAAACTGAGTCGAGTGATTTTGGCTTAACAGTAGGTCAATATGCTTACCCTATTCATTTTCATTCTTTAGGCGCACTGATGCTAAGTAGCGATTCGCTTGCACAAGCTTTTGAAGCGCTACCCGACTACTCAGCTTTGGTCAGCAATGGCGCTCGGATCCGTTTGCAACGTACACCACAGTGGTTAGGTTTTACTATTACACCGCTTAATGGCGTTACCATTAGCGAACTGGCAATCGATGCTTTTTTTAGTAGTTTGATGCAGCACGGAAAGCAGATGGTTGGCCATCGACATTTTATTAGAAAGGTTGAGTTGATCCGCAGTACGCCTAAAAATGCCGATGCATGGCATGAGTACTTTAACTGTGAAGTGACAATGAATGCGACTGACAATTGTATGTGGATGGATAGGGGGATCTTAGAGCAAACTGCGATGACTAAAAACCCACAGCAAGCTAAGCAAACTGAAGCCGTAGTAAGGCAGTATTTGCATCAAATGCAGGCATTAAGTTGGCGACAGAAAGCCAGCCAAGGGATCCATGCTGTTTTACTTAACCAAGAGCCGACAGCATTGATGATTGCGCAGATGTATAACATTAGTGAGCGCAGTTTAAGTCGTTATTTGAAGGCGGAAGGCACAGGGTTTAGAGAGTTACTAAAGCTGAAAAGACAAGAGCTCGCTTTACATTATTTAACTAATACCGATATGACAATAAGTGAGCTTTCAGACACCTTAGGCTATACCAGTGTCAGTAATTTTACTCGTTCATTTACGACTTGGATAGGAGTGAGCCCATCGCAATACCGGCACAAAGTGTATCGTCAACAATAAGCTTTTATCAAAGCGTTTCTCCGACAAAGTCAATTACAGAGTAACGAACTAAAAGCAGACGAGTAACTGCTGTGCAATTCAGGTTGGCGAGAAATGATAAACCTTGTGTTGCCTTAATGTAATAGGTTGGGTTTATCTTGTTAACTAATAAAGCGGTTTAGTATGTCATCGTCTCTGATTGTTCTCCAACAAAAGCGGCTAGCTCTTGCTAGCACTCAAGCTAAAGTTTTCGCTAGATCCCGCGCTAGCATTAGCAAAAAACTTTGCATTCTTCCTGCTGTTAAACCTTGCTTTATCAGTATATTGACGTCGGTGCTGGCTTCGGTATTAGTCTTGGGCTGTCAGCCAGATCTCAGCGTGAATGCTGTAGGGGCTGACAGTGAGTTACAAGGCGCTGATCCAGCTGGGTTTACGCCAGCAAGCCCACATACTGTTGCCGCTAATAAAGCGGTTCTAGGTGCGCTGCCTTTCGATAATATACAAGACTTTGAAGATGCGAAACGTGGCTTTATCGCCAGAATGCCACAGCTTAAAGTGGTTGATGATACTGGCAAGGTAATTTGGGACAGAACTGCTTATGACTTTATTCAAGGGGAGGCGCCTAATAGCGTCAACCCAAGTCTTTGGCGTCAAGCAAGCCTAAATAACATCGATGGCTTATTTGAAGTCACCAAAGGTGTTTACCAATTGCGTGGTTTTGATTTAGCCAATATGACGGTGATTGCAGGTGATAGCGGTTGGATTATTGTTGATCCATTAACCACGGCTGAAACCGCCAAAACCGCACTAAAATTTTTAAATCAAACCTTAGGTGAACGACCTGTATCGGCGATTGTATTTACCCACAGTCATATGGACCATTTTGGTGGGGCTTTAGGCTTATTTGAGCAAACGCCTGATGACGCTATTGATATCATTGCGCCAGCCGGATTTATGCATGAAGCTACCAGCGAAAACGTGATGGCGGGCACCGCAATGAGCCGCCGCGCCATGTACATGTATGGCAAGCAACTACCGCGCTCTAGCCGCGGCCATATCGATTCTGGCTTAGGTAAAGAGCCTGCTTTTGGTGAGTTCGGTATTCTCAGCCCTAATATCGTGGTTGAGCAAGACTCTGCCATGGAAATCGATGGCGTCCCGTTTGAGTTTCAAATCGTATCAGGCTCAGAAGCACCTGCTGAGTTTACCTTTTACCTACCTGAGCAGCAGGCTTATTGCGGCGCCGAGCTAGTCTCTAAGAACATGCATAACCTTTACACCCTGCGAGGCGCTAAAGTACGTGATGCCTTAGTATGGAGTCGAGCAATCGATGATGCCCTTAACGCTCAGCGTGACACCAAAGTGTATTTTGGTAGCCACCATTGGCCTATCTGGGGTCAAGCTGAGGTGAATGAGTTTTTACAAAAGCAGCGTGATACTTATAAGTATATTCACGACCAATCGGTGCGCATGCTTAACGCAGGCTTTACTCCTGCTGAAATTGCCGAGCAAATACAGATGCCGCCATCACTGTCTAATACCTTTGCTAGCCGCGGTTATTACGGCACAGTTAAGCACAATGCCAAAGCGGTATACCAAGCTTATTTAGGCTGGTACGACGCCAATCCCGTTAATTTAGACCCATTACCAGCAACTGCATCAGCGGTTAAGTATGTGGAGTTAATGGGCGGCGCTGACAAGATCATAGCTGCGGCTAACAAGGCGGTTGCTGCCGGGGAGTATCGCTGGGCGGCTGAATTAGTTAATCATCTAGTGGTTGCAGACCCAGATCATAATGAAGCCAAAGTTTTGCTTGCGAGTATTTATGATCAGCTGGGTTATCAGGCAGAATCAGCGCCTTGGCGTGATGTCTATTTGACTGCTGCGTATGAGCTAAGGCATGGCAGCCCTGAGGTGGGAATTGATTTAGCCTCAATGAAGCAGATTTTGCTGCAATCACCAGTCGAGAACTTTATGCAGTCGATGGCATCAAGAGTGATTGGGCCTGAAGTGTTCGGTGAAGAGTTTATCCTTAATATCAACTTTACCGACCTTGATAAAAACTATGTGCTAGAACTTAAAAACTCAGTGCTACACCATAAGCTTGCGCCAAAGTCTGCCGAGGCTAATGCGACGTTAAATATTAGCCACGAGCTATTTGTCGATCTGATTATTGGTAAAGCAGGAGTAAAAGAGGTGCTATTTTCAGATGAGCTTGCAATCGAAGGCAGTAAGCTTGATTTTATCAGCTTTTTTTCGTCACTAGATAAACCCAAAGGTGTGTTTAATATTGTGACACCTTAGTGATTAGGGCGTTAGCTACGAATTAATATCAGGCTTACCTAGGCACTACCAGTGGCTATAGGGATTTACGATAGAGAAAGGCTCGTTGAGTGCTGAGTTCACATGTCGCTATTTCTGTGGGACGCTGTAAAGCCATCCATGGCCGCTCTGCGGTTTCATCCCTGAAACCGAAGCCCACAGCCGCAGCGACATCTGATGTTGCATTTTACGAGTTATCTATCTTAGATACTGCAATTCATTGTTGGATAGAAAAGATTTAGAAAGGTAATTTTTCTATTTGTCTTCGGATAATACCTAGTAATGCAAATCGCTTGAGGTCTTCATCGTTCACTTCTTTTTATAGATCAAAATTAGTGCATCATCGGATTCAATCATTAAGTTGAAGAATCGAAAAACTATCACTATCATCGTCGCTATTATTCATAATATTTTCATGCGGTTACAAAAGTTGATTAACGAATGAGAAACGTTGTTAGTGAAGATAAATTCAGAGATTTCCGAGACTTAGTAAATTCTAACTCAAGCTTTGTATATCAAATCTACAAAGATAAAGGTGGTAAGAACCTATTTAATCTAGTTTGTTCTTGTATGGATTGGGTTACTGTTTCAGTTCGACATTTGGAGAATGTACCTGAGTTTGATAAAAACTTAGATACAAAATGTATGCAGGTATATTCCCTAATCTCTTCGATTGATCTTATATTCGAGGCAATCAAACAGCTACACAGGGTCTTTGTAAACGAAAAAAACATTCCATTTTCAGGCGAAAAGAAGTGTTTTAAGAATCGACTATTTCTCAATGAAGATGATAACACTTATTTCAAAACAATTAGAGCTTGCTTCGGCGCTCACCCTGTAGATTTAAAACAATCAAACTCAAAACGTTTTGCTAGTTGGCCGTTTGAGAGTCATTTCAATAGCGGGGATTTATGTGTTCATTTATACAGTAGGGATGTAAATGAAGAAGATTTAGCGCTAAACCTAAATATAAATGAATTATTGGAGTTTCTCACGACTCGATATGACTATCTTGATGTTATTACAGGAAAAATACAAAGCTTGTTTATCGAATATCAGAAGAGTCTTTCAAATCAACCGATTGAAACTAAATCTGATCCGCTTGAACAACTCTACGTACTTAGAGCTGAGTCTGAAAAACGCTTAGACAACGAATACTATAACGGTGAGATTGATGATCTGATTATGATTTTCGAAGCAGAAGTAACAACTCTAGAGCTTGTATCAATTGCTGATAGTTACAAAGGCTCACTCTTACCGCTCATTGAAGAAATTAAGACCAATCTTCAAACAATGAATATTATTGATTTAGAACATGGCTCTGATCTAAGAATAAGGTCAGATCTTAGCAGAGAGTTGAGCTACGAACTTTCAAAGTTCTATACTTGGGTTCATGATGATAGGTATGCTCCCCTGATTCATTACTATTTCGAACGGTTTAACGATGTTACGAACGGTAAGTTTGATTTCAACAACACAGATGAAATTAACCTCACGTTTCTTAAAGCAAAGCTGATGTTAGCAGAATAGCTTTTCTAATAAAGGATTGATTCGTTAAGAGTATCTATTCTAAGTAGAAATAGGGCTGTTCCAAGTTTGAAATCGAACCTCTAAGTCGAGTTAATACGCCAATAACTAGGTGTAGATGCGGCTGAAGCCGTCGAAAACATGGATGTTTTCGTTGAGCCTACACGGACGTACTAGCAGCGAGCTTCAGAAGTATCTGCACATGCGGTCGTTCATTCACATCTGACCCATAGGGATATGGGAAATGTCATTATGATGTAGGGAACATCATTGACCATGTGATCACGACATTCGGACATCCTGTCCAGCACCCGCTGCAGGCGATTAATCACTCTGAAGCGTCAATTTAGAACTCACTGTCATATAACACCGAGCAAAAACAAAAATCCAATTAGCTTATTTCGAAGCTAAAAAAACCACCTTGCGGTGGTTTTTGGGTGACGGTCTATTACTGCTTACTGGGCAGTGATTACAGAATTAGCAACTAGTTAGCGATTTTAAGCTCTGCTCGGTCGCTAATCAGATTGAGGTCAAAATCAAACTCATCGACGCGGATGGCACGTTCACGCTTAAGATTATAATCTTGTAGCAATTTATGCTCAGTATCGCTAATCACTTTTGCCTCAAGTGCGGCATCTAAGGTGAGTGCAAAGCGAACACCTGGCTTAAATGTCTTGGCGCGAATTGCTTTTTTGACTTTAGCCAATAGCGGTAAACACTCGATTTTAGCAAGGTAAGCTTGCTCGTTAATGTCGTTGCCATCACCGGCAATTGGCTTAACGAGGTGAGTCAGATGCTTTTTAAACTCGGTATTTAACTGCGCTTGCTCTGCTAACTCTCGCACTAGGTCGTCGTTGATTTTTGGCATCTTAGCTGAGTAAGTCACGGTGATTAAACGCATAAACTTACGTGTCGCTGATGATGGGAAGTTATCTAAGAAGTCTAGTAACGCTTTTTCAGCTTGGCACAGTGACCAGCGAGTCGCGTAATGGAAGTAAGCCGCGGCTTCTTTTCGCTCGGCAGCGGTTAGCTTTTGCTCGTAGTAACGAATTGACGCCATCGCAGCGTACAAGTAGCTCATTACATCACCAAGACGGGCTGACAGCATCTCGGCTTGCTTCAGTTTGCCGCCAAGTACCAACAATGAGAAGTCAGCATAGACAGCAAGCTTCGATGCAAGCTTATGTACTGATTGCTCGTAAGGCTTCACTTCGGCAAGAGTTGATGCTGCTGAAGCGGTAAAAGGTAATAGACCCAGCTTAAAGGCGCGTAAGCTGTTGCCCACACTGTAGCTAACGGTTTTACGTAAGATGCCATTAAAGACTTTGTCAGCACTTTTCTCGTTTGAGTGAATAGACTCAACCATAGATTGCAAGTATGGGTGACAACGCATCACGCCTTGACCGAAAATCATTAGGTTACGAGTAAGAATGTTTGCGCCTTCTACGGTAATCGCAATGGGCTGCGCCACATAGCCAGAGGCTAAGGTGTTTTGCGGACCACATTGAATTGCTTTACCGGCTTGAATGTCCATCGCAGAATCGAGTACATCACGGCCAAGCTCTGTCATGTGGTATTTAGCTATTGCAGTAACAACAGATGGCTTTAGCCCAAGACCAAGCCCTTCGGTTGTGAGTACGCGCATTGCTTCTTGCAGATAGGTTTTGCCGGCAATATCGGCAAGCTTTTCTTGAATACCTTCAAACTTACCAATTGATAAACCAAACTGCTCACGCACTGCTGCGTATTCCGCTGATGATTTAAATGATGCTTGGCTGACTGATACGCCCAGTGCTGGCAGTGAAATACCGCGACCAGCGCCTAGACAAGCCACTAGCATTGCCCAGCCGCGACCGATATTCTTTTGGCCGCCAATGATAAATTCCATTGGAATAAATACGTTTTCGCCGCGGGTAGTACCGTTATAAAAACGAATCCCCATAGGATCGTGACGATTACCGAGCTGCACTCCAGGATGTGATTTTGGAATAAGTGCGCAGGTAATACCAAGCTGTTCTTTACCGCCTAATAAGCCGTTTGGATCTTCAACCTTAAAGGCTAAACCTAATACGCTGGCAATAGGCGCTAGCGTAATGTAACGCTTGTCCCAGGTAACGCTTAAGCCAAGTACCTGTTCACCTTGGTATTCACCCATAGTGACGGTACCAATATCTGGAATGCCACCAGCATCTGAACCTGCCTCTGGGCTGGTTAGTGCAAAACATGGGATCTCTTGACCATTGGCTAAACGTGGTAGCCAGTAATTTTGTTGCTCTGAGGTACCGTAATGCATCAGTAGCTCACCCGGGCCGAGTGAGTTTGGCACCATTACGGTAACAGCTACGGCAGAGCTTTTAGCGGCAATTGTTGCCACAATCGTCGAGTTGGCGTACGGGCTAAACTCAAGACCACCAAACGACTTTGGAATGATAAGCGAGAAAAACTTATTCTCTTTTAAAAAGGTAAGAATGTTTTCGGGTAGATGCTTGCTGCGCTGGATCTCAAAATCATCGACCATTTCAAGCAAGGTAGCAACTGGGCCGTCTAGGAATGCTTGCTCATCGCTTGATAGCGTTGCAACAGGAATATCACGCAGGGCTGCAAAGTCTGGTACACCTTGGTAAATCGAACCTTCTAACCACACATCACCGGCATCGAGTGCCTCTTGCTCTGTAGTAGAAATGCTTGGCAGTACTTTTTTTAGTTTAGTTCTAATGCTCATATTAAATGCTCGTCCGACCAGAAGTTATATCTCACATTACGTCACAAAATGAGTCGCAGATCAAATTTTCAAACGATAAATTTAAACACTTGTTTGGATTTTGTTTTGGTTTGCGTTTGGTTTTGTGCTTTTAGGTTAAAAATTTCATAGGCTTACGAGTGTACGCTTAAATGAATTTATTTTTTAGTAAATTGATTTTGTTAGTGAAAAAGACTGCATAAATATATCAATATAGTAGAAATTGCATATGCTGTTATCAAACAGGCTTGTTAGATTTAAGCAAAAGTCGCCCCCCAAATGATAGCTAATGAGTTAACAATGTGGCGTTAGAACTCTGATAATAAGATTGAGTTTTAGAATTTTAAATTGCCTGAAACAGCTACCTAACTATGTTGAGAACAGCTAGATTTAAGTCAAACAAAATCGCGTTGAAATCAGTCTAGAAGTTTTGCTTGTGCGGCATTAATAGGCGCTGCGGGTGTGAGGGGCAATTACGGCAGTATTAATTTCGAAACTATTAATTCCGATACTATTAATTTCGTTATTATTAATTCAATTATGAAGCGGAGGGTAATAATAACGAGGCAAGTTTGTATTTACCTCGCTATTAAAAATTCACTTGAATTTAATCTTGATCGATAACTTCAATGAGTACATTACCATCGCTGCCTGAGGGCTGTTTTGTATCTGCAATCGTGGCAAGGGTTATGGCAATATCAACGGTTTCTACCGTACGTGATACCGTCTGCTGGTCAATGTTTTTTCCAGCAAAAATAAGCGGTACAAACGTGTCGTATCGCCAAGGTGAACCATGGCTTGATGCCACGCTTAGCCCATCAAATTCGTTAATGAAATAATGGGGTTTGAACACGATATAAATATCACCTGAACGTTGAGGGTGGTGGTTGTTTGAAACTAACTTTGCTACGCGGGTATCAGGTAAATGATTGTTGTTTATATCGCTGCTGGTGGCGCTAAAGGCAACACCGTGTAACTTAGTAATTTCATTGGCCACCGCACGTTGAACTTGCTCGGGGTTGAGCTGATATTTGGCTAGCGTAACGTGATTTAGATATAAGTAGGGCGTTTGAAACTTATTGATAAGTTTATCGCTTGAGGCAATTTTAAATTGCTGTTTAACAGCTTTAATCGCTGTTTCTGTTTCCCATTTATTTGGGTCTACGTATTGCGCATCTATGCCCATATTTTGTAGGTATTCTGGCGACTCAGGACTGCCGTGATCGGCTGAAAGTACGATCACGGTATTATCTAAGCCGACTTTTTTATCGATATAATTGAGTAGGTCGGCCAAGGTCTTATCAAGGTGAAGCAGATTATCTTCGGCTTCTAAGCTCGATGGACCAAAAATATGACCAACATAGTCGGTAGATGAAAAGCTTACCGAAAGATAGTCGGTGATCTCGTCTTGGCCAATGGCTTCATTCTCTATGAGTAATTTGGCAAAGTTTGCGGTGAGCTGATCACCGGCGGGGCTTAAGGTTAAAAAGGTAGTGAAGTACTTACCGTCGCCTGCGCCATATTGATGGGGAAAGGTTCGCCCAAAACCAGGAAAAGCAACTTCCCAATCTTGATCATCGTTGTTGGCAAATAAATAGCTGTTTTGCGGTTTAGCTAACTGCCAAGTTTTATTGGCATAGTGTTGCGCTGGCTTCGTGGCGTTATGCTGTTTTACCCAGTTTGGATAGTCTTGATAATAAAACTTTGAGCTGACAAATTCTCCCGATTTTTTAGAAAACCAGAAAGCTTTACCTGCATGACCAGCCATGGCTACAGCGCCTCGATCTTTCACTGATACGCCAAACACTTTGGCCTTACCATTGGTTTTAAGTGCTAGCTCATCACTGAAAGTCGATACTAAAATGTTCATTGGTGAACGACCTGAGGTACTAGCGGTTTTTTGAGTGGGGTCTATTTCTGTCTTTTTATTTACATCACCGTCGGCAGACAGTAGCGGATAACGAGGATCTTCAATATTGTAAACAGAGTGGCCTAGGCTGCGGTCATACCACACGTTGCCGACCATCCCGTGATTAGCAGGGTAGGCGCCAGTAGACAAGGTTGTGTGGCCTACTATGGTTTCGGTATTGGCGTGAGCATGTTGGGCATTTTGATAAACAATGCCTTTATTGAGTAGGTAATTAAAGCCACCTTCACCAAATCTGTCTTGATAGCGGTTTAGCATGTCACCGCGCAGTTGATCGACCGTAATTTGTAAAATGAGCTTTGGTGTTTCAGCCATAGCATCATGAGCGAATAACGCACTGGCTAAAGATAGCGTTAACATACTGATACTGGTGAATCTGGCTAAAGTAGGTAGAGGATTGCAAGATGTTAGCATTTGAATTCCTTATCTTAGTGCTACTCAAAAGTATTGATTAAGCTTACTACATACTTGGAAAGATCCACCATATAAGGCTAATAGGTATTAAAAAAGGGCTAATTCATAGCCCTTTTTATCGGTTTTAAAACTTGTTACCTCTAGTGGTTAACACTACTTGATAGCACGGCTCGATAACTCAGCCGCGCTTATTGGCTCGCGCATTCCCTTGAACTCGTTTATACATTTTACTTAAGCTTTTACCTTTAGCCCGCTTCTCAGCAATGCTTGCGCCATTGAGCGCTTGTTCACGCATCAACTTTTGAAAGCTTTGTAGGCGGCGCTCGGTTAACAAGCCTGCTTCAATAGCAGTTTGCACTGCGCAACCTGGCTCTTGTTCATGTTGGCAGTCGATAAACTTACATTGCTGCGCATATTTGACTAAGTCGGCGAAGGTTTCGTGCAAGCCTTCTTCACAATCAGCAAGTTGTAATTCACGCATTCCCGGCGTATCTAACAACAAACCACCGTTGGCGGTGATGTGCAATGAACGGCTTGTGGTAGTATGGCGGCCTTTGCTGTCATCTTGGCGAATATCCGAAGTTAACTGGCTTGCGTCGCCAAGCATGGCGTTAACTAGGGTCGACTTACCTACGCCTGATGAGCCTATAAAGGCAACTGTTTTGCCTTCGCTGCAATAGTTGCTTAAAGCCTTTGCGCTTTCACTATCTAAACCGTTAACGGTTTCAATCAGTAAGTTTGCATCTAGCTCGCGCAGAGATTCAATAAATGGGCTTAAGTCATCGCATAAATCAACTTTAGTTAGCACAATAACTGGCGTGACTTTTGCCTCATTCACTAGGGCTAAATAACGCTCGATACGGTTAACATTAAAGTCATCATTTAATGATGATACGATAAATACCCAGTCAAGGTTGGCGGCGATAAGCTGCTGCTCTACTTTTGAGCCTGCAGCCTTTCGACTAAAAAGTGCACTGCGCTCAAGTAATGATACAAAGTTATGTTGTTCATCTAAAAGTACCCAGTCGCCTACCGTCATTTCTGGCATAGCTTGATGGATAGCTAGGCTTGTTTCGCCGCTCTCTGTTAGCAGTTGATACTGACTACGGTGGTGGGCACTTACTCGTGCAACATAGGCATAATTTAGTGACTCTGTAATAAGCTGCTGCTGAAAAAATCCGTTCCAGCCCATTTGCTTTAAGCTTCTTAATAGCGCTATTGGTTTAGCCTGTACAGGAGCACTGCTAGCTGCAGTTGTTTTAGTTAGAGTGTTTGATTTTAAGTGGTTAAAACGATTTGATTTGGTCATGTAAACCCCAGCGCAAAGCGCCTGAATATTGATTCTGGGGGACTTTAAATAGATAAGTTCCCGGTATTGTTGTGCGGTACCGGGCAAAGCGCTTTTAAAAAGTCAGCAGAATAGGTAAGCATGATAAATATCATACAAACTCGCTCAAGTGACTTGCATGATAAACATGCCTAATACTGACTCTTGTTGTTAACAAGAGAGGGTACTTAAAGTGCTGCAGCTGCCCAGTTAGGGTTTACTACAATCATCAAATTCTCCAATTTATAAAGCTATCGTTAATAGGCTCGCTTGCTGTGTAAAACGCAACAACACAAGATTTGCAGGTAATTTAGCAACTCCTTAGTTGCAAGGCGAGATTTGCATCATTAATGTTACTTAATTTGTGCTCGTTCTCACATTTTTCTTGGGGATAACGGCCGTTATAGAGTGCTAGACGTATTAAACCTTAGCCTACGGTTTTTGTTTAAATTATGTTTGCAGTTGAGAGTGAAAATAGTCAATGAGTGTTAGGTAGCTGCTGCAAACAATATCAGCTTGGTTGGCGTAGTCTGGGATCAGGCTTGGTGTATAGAGAACACTTCTTGTGCCAGCGTTATTGGCGGTTTGAAGATCAAACAGATAATCGCCAACAAATAAAATATTTGCAGGCTTGATTTGCCATTTTGCACAGATCCGTTCAACGCCCTCTGGGTGGGGTTTCGCTTTGGCATCAAAACGAGTTAACAATGGGTCAAAATCAGTGCCGACTGTTAAGTCGAGGTTGGCTAGTGTGATGTGGGCGGCTTCTGGCATATTGCGGGTTAGAATCGCTTGCGGTATACGTAGGCTGGTTAAAAATGCCATCAGTTGTTGCGCACCAGCGATCCAGGTAGCGTCGTGTGAGCTTTCAAGCTCATAGTGCTTGATTATGGCATGTGTTTGCTCTGCCAGAGTGGGCTCTGTGATTGAATTTACGTAGCTTAATATATCGGTTCCGGGCTTGATACCGAGCTCAGCTCTTAATCCTTCAAAATTTGGGTTTGAGTTTGCCAAGGTGCCATCTAAATCAAAGATCACTCCTTTGATTTGATTAAAATCGACATGGCTATTGATGGTTATGCTCAATCAGAATTATCCTTAATCTGCGCAGATGAAATTAATTTCTTTAAACGATAGCTCGAACTCACCAGCTTGCTTGTCGGCGACTAAAAAGCCCAGTTGTTTAATATTGTTGAAGTTAAGTGCGGGCGCATCAACGCTGCGTCCTCGATACACGGCGGTAAAGTCACTAGGGCTGAGCAGCAGGGTTATCCAACTGTTTTTTTGGGTGTGAAAAGAGCTCGAGTAAGCAAAAGAATCCCATTGATTATCGATTCTAAGTCTTAATTGATAATCTCTACCATCGCCTTTGACCTGCAAGCGGATCATGTTTATGTCACTGGTAACCGGTGTTGATAATGATGTGCGAGTGGAAGCAAAACCGCCATTTTGTTCTAACGATAAAGTGCCCGAAAAAGTGGCAGTGCCCTTATCGATAGTAAGTCTACTTGCGGATATGCCACCCATTACTGTGTCGTTAATCATTCGCCATTGAGATGCTTGATTGAGTGCTAACGCAAACTCTTGTGCTTGAGCATTGCTTGGATAATGGGTTGTCATAATCAAAAGTACCGCCATGACCAAAATTGAGTAAATAGATTTTTTATTATGATGTTGTTTTTGTGCCAAATCACTATACATCTTTGGCAACGGCTTCACTATCGGTTGCATGTTTTTACCTTGCTAAAAGCTTGGTTTGATATTGATTACGAAACAAATGCACAAAAGGTTTATAGTGCTACGCCAAAATAAAAAAGCCACACTGAGGTGTGGCTATTTTTGAACGTCAATTTAGCTTACATAGCTCATCCATTCTGCTATTTCAGCAGGGTTACCGTAGGCTTTAAGCCAACGGATAAAGCTTTGAGGGCACCGAGTATGGAGGTTGAGTTGGCACCAAGCATCTAAAGAGGCTTGGGTATTATAGCCATCAATGTATGCGTTATAGGCTTTGTCTGCATGACGCCAAAAATTATGGTCAATGCGTCCACGTTCAGCAAGAAATGGATGGTCGCCTTTAGGCTGGATCTGCTTACAAACGTCAGTACTCAAATCAGTCAAAATTCGTTGTAGTACATCGGCGCCGATCTCATTGATCTCCAGTTCATCAATGCGAGCGATATCGTTACCTACGATCAAGCTTACGCGTTCAATTAAATAATCAGTATTGAGGTTAATTGCCATTTCATAGGCAAAAACATCCAGCCTGGCAAAGATACGGTCTCTAAACTCCTCTTTAGTGAAAACTTTATCTTTTAGCGCTTTGTTGTAGCTTTTACTATTAGGATGCTTACTCGTTAGCTCTTTTTGCAGTAGCGGGTATTCGCTTAAGTTCTCTTTTGGTAGCAGAGAAAGGAGGTGAATAAGCTCTGGCGTATTAACCATTAAGCTACCGAGTTCAGCTTGTGCTTTAGACGAAAGAGTTGTTGCCATTAGGACTCCATGTTGGCATACCTGTAGTTTCATATTACCTTGTTTTTATTCATTTCCAAATATTACTAACCAATACTAAGAGCCCGTGAGTTTTTTAGTAATTGTTAAGCAGGCAGACTGCGTTAATTGAATGATTAATGACTTTCTAAAGCTTCATGGACTCTCTAGCCAAGGATGGCCCCCAATCTGTTTATGCATCGCTACGGCGACTGGACAGAGTGAATTGGGATTGAGTGTCATTTCATTTCTTCGCTGCTTTATTTCTTTAGCCCCTCACTTTTTAAGTTTAGATTTCGTTTCTTTGTTGCCGTAAATCAATGCCGTGTAGCCATGTGATTAGGCTATTTTAGGTTTGCCTGTAATATGTTCGAGTTCAACACCTCTGTTGACTATTTTAATCATGTTTTAGTGCACCTAGGGTTGAAGCCTGCTTTATGTATAGCGGCATTACATTTCTGGATTTAATGATTTCTACTGTTTACCAATTTTCTTAATGATGTTTGGTGAAACGGCTCTCTTTACCATGTGCTCATCTTAACGGCGACCTTGATGACCTAAGCGGTTATGACCGATTCGTTGAGGCTGGGGGCAAATCCTCATAAATACCAATCACCACGTTCAAAGGATGGAGTGGTAACACAGGCATGATGCCTTTGTTTATTTATATAGAGAGAATGAATCATGAAAAAAGCATTACTTACTTGCGTATTATCTTCTGTTGTGGCTGTTTCTGCTATTGCGGTTTCACCTATTGCTGCCGCAAGCGACTTTACAATTAACCCTATGGTTGGCGCATCTAAAAATAAGGCAATGGGCACGAATGTAGCAGCGGGTCTTGAAGCCGGTTATAAGGACTTTATCTTAGGTTATACCTACACTGGCGAAACAGAAAAAGACAGTCAATCAACAAGCTTTAATATTGACGAGGCTTTTCCCGGTGGAGCGGATTTCCATACAATAGACGCATCTGTTTATCAGAAAGAAAAATATAAGGCGCATACTTTATATCTTGGTTATCAATTTCAGTTGGGAAGCGGTCATTTAGCGGTTAAGGCCGGCGCCGATTTTTCAAAATATGATGGCTCGCTAGGCTTTTCTGCTCAGGAAGTCGTCCCTGGTGGTGTTGCTCATAAAGCAGGGATGAATATTAAAGGCAAGAGTAATACCGAAGTGCGCCCAATGGTTGGTGTGGGTTATTACTTAGATAACGGTGTTAACTTTAACTTGCACTATACCTTCCAGACTGGTGCGCGCGACCTTAACTATAGTGCTAGTGGTTATATTGATGGCAACAGTGGTTCAACTCCGATAGGTAAAGGTAAAAACCATATGCAAAATAAAGATTTCGGCACTTGGATGTTTACTGTTGGTTACCGCTTCTAATCCAAATGATTGTATGAAAGCGCCCAAGGGCGCTTTTTTGCGTAAGAGGTATTTAGCGATGATGAAACACTTAGCTGCTACGATTATTTTAGTGGTGCTATTTATTTTAATTTTTGGCTGCAGTCAGCAATTTGCTAACACTCAAGCTGAGCTTAAATTTAATACAAGTATGCATTCATCGAGCTAGGATAGGCTTTAAAAGTCGCGCAGTCTTTTTTTGTTTAATGCATGGATTAAGTTCTGGCGGTAAGATCATTTTTTCGAGGGGGACAGATTTATTCAAAAAAGCTGCGATCCAGTGGAGAATGAATCGCAGCAAAACTTGATATTAAGCTATTGCGGGTGACGATAGGACTAATTCATAGTAAGTACTTGTGAGTCCGCATCTTGTAAATAACGCCATTCTACAAATTGAGGCGCTTGACCATCGTAGAACCAAATAACAGCAATTAACTGACTTGCGTGATTGGCTACTTTGACTTGTTTTGCCAGTTTGCCGTCAGTGAGTGGTCCTCTAAATAAACAAGAGTTGAAGTTAACCTTGTAACCAGTGCCATTAGCTTGATAATCATCGCAAAGTGAAAAATAACCGCGATTAGTATTTCCTTTATCTACATCGATTTGTAAGGTGTACGCCGATTGCAACTTGTTATCAGCGTCCACAATCAAATCATCTAGTGACGTTGGATCCGGAGCAGGATCTGGAGCCGGTGTAGTTGTTGTTGGTGGCGTAGTTGTGGTTACTGGTGCTGGAGTCGAAGGGGCTCCACCGTCATCATCTCCGCCTCCACCACATGCAGTTAAAAGAAACGCGCAACATACCATTAAGCTAACAGGACGATTAAACAGAGTGTTGATTTGAATATTCATGGCATGCTCCAATTTAGTTGTTGAAAATTAGTGAGTCATCGGCATTTTCATACCAAGTCGGGTTGGTGTTACCTGTGCTATCAGCTGCAAAGTCAACAAACTCAGTATAGGCATTGTCTAAACGCTCTTTCTCTTTAGGGTGCTTCCAGTCCACAGGGATCTCAATTGCCCATGCCATGCCGTTCTCATCTTGGAAGTATTGTGAGGCTCCAGGATTTGAAGCATCATCTCGAGCGCCAAAGTAGTTCGTAGAGAACTTATCTGTAGGTGCTTGGTTTTTTAAGTGGATCTCTAATTGACGACCCGGGTTAGCTCCAACAACATTTTTTGCCGCTAGACCATGGTCAGTATTTGGCGTTGCGAAAATGAATGGGTCATAAGGGAAAGCTGGCACAATACTTTCGTCGACAGGTGTATCAAACGGAATATCTAATGACCAAGTAGTTCTAAATGCGGTTTCACATCCAGTTTCTGTTCTTAGGTATTCACAGCCCTGCTCGAGGGTGACGTAGTCAGATAGATCTTGAGTAAACACAAATACCGCATTGGTTTGCCCAGTTTCTAAAGGTGACTCTGTTTGCTCGATATTATCAATCGACCAACTAATAAGAGACTCTTTGATTTTTCCACGGCTAACTCCTGGTAAATGAACCGCGAAACCATTGTGATACGCTGCGCCCATTGCAGCTAGCTGCGCTTCAAAACCAATGCGTCTTACCTTGTTATTTTTAACATACTCAATGATGCGTAATTGTACGACGACATCATTCATATCAAAGTCACCTTGGTCAGGATAAAGATCCTCATAGGCAAGGGTGGTAAAGGTTGAAGATGAAGGGTAGTAATTAATGGTGACGCCAGTTTCTGTTAAATTAACGGCGTAATCCTCGACTTCACCATCGCCGACACCACCTGTAGGCGTAATGTCTCGTTGAGTACTTAAACGAAAACGTGCCCAAGTAGGTCCTGCTTTTGCCCAGCTTGGAACTTCAATGCTGAGTGTGTTTTGACCATCATCAATACGTTCACCAAGGATTATTTGCTCTTCTAAGTCAAACTCACCATTTTGGTTCCAATCAAACCAGGCATTAAGAAATCCATCACCACCAGTGGCGTCCACTAGAATTATTGCGGTTTCACCTAGCTCAAAGCCTGTTGGCATGGAGATCCCGTCTTCATCGTCTGCATTATCACTAGCATCATCTGACAGAGGAGAGGCATAACCGTCCGATTCATTATCGACGCTGCTACCAAGATACAAGCTATTACTAATTGTGTGTCGAGCACCGTTAGAGGCTAACAAGGTGCCGTAGGAGTCTGGAGCATCACCAAAGTCGACAGTGTCACCCACTACGACTTCAGCTAATGCACAGCGTGCGCCGTCATTACTTGAAGAGGATGGACCATAAGCAAATAGTACTGCGCTTGGTGAAGGAGAGTCGACATTTACTTTGTAGATATTACCGTTACTGTTGTTGCTGACGTAAAGATTACCGTCTGGGTCAAAGAATTGTGCGCCAAAGATAAAGTTACCCGAGGTTGAGGTGATAACTGTACCTAAATTAGTTGCTTCTGCTGAGCTTGGGTCAATACGCAGTAGCTTACCGGTAGATCCATTGCTGATACTGTACATGTAACCGTCTGTCGGATGAAAAGCTAAATCGGTAATATTGTAGGTGGCATTATTTTTACTGCCAGGTACTAATGTCATGTTATAGCTAGCGGGGTTATCAAGAGGGATTTTGAATAAGCCTTTACCTTTACTGTAGCCGTACCAAGTGTTCTCGCTAATCGCGACATCACCCACATAAAAGTTCCCGGCAGAGGCTGATGATGCGTCTTTGTTAACGGTTAGAGCAACAATTTGATAATCGTCACCTGCACGACCTAAAGAGCCTGAGGCATAATCCCAACCATATAAATAGTTGTCGTGATAGTTAAAACCTACACCGTTGTAGCCGCTGCCAGTCCCCATATCATCAGAGAGCTCCACATAACTACCAGTGGCTAAGTTAACGCCATAACTCTTAGGAGTGTTGGATTGTTTCTGGATGACAAAAGCCTCTGTAGGACATGCACTAAAAGGGTCTGATGCGCTGACATTAGCTGAAATGAGCACGCTTAAAATTAACGGGGAGCAGCTTAATGGGATCTTCTTGGATATTTTCATAATGCATCTCTCACAGTCTTGTTATCAATGTATCTTGATAAAGCATAAGCTGTGCCAATAATGGTAGTGATTTAATATCAATGGCTTACGTGTTTTCGTTTGTTGCTTTTGTCGTTTCATTCGCATTTTGCAAATCAAAAAAACAAACTGTTATTGTTAAAAATGTGGAGATTTATTTATCCGTGGAAGGTCGTTTTATAACGTTGTGAACTAGAGCGACTAAGCGGCTTATTAAGTTGTTGGTAACTTAAAATACTTAAGCGAAATAAGCGCTTTGGGCATCTAATGTAGATGTATTACACTCGACTCAATATGCTGCAGCTTGTAACAATCTGGATGTTTAATACTGGGAGTATTGTGAGTGAGAAAATTGACCGCGATAATGTGTATGTTGCTACCAAGCAGTATGGCAAATGCTGAAGATGTATATGAAATTGGTCCTGATTCACCTAAAGAAGATGAGTGGAACTACCTTATTGCTTTTCCTATGGTGTGGGCGCCAGACATCTCTGGAGCCATCTCTGCCGATACTGAGCGGGTTGATATTGATGTCCCCTTTAAAAACATCGTCGATAACCTTAACTTTGGCGTGATTGGTGAGCTTTATGCACAAAAAGGTAACTGGCTTTATAGCTTACGGGTTAACTACCTAAGGATAAAAAGCGATAGTCAAACAGTGGGGCTAAAAGGGCCAATAACCGGTGGCATTATCTCTCCAGGGCACAATATTGAGACTGATATGCATTTAGCGGTGAATGACTTTCTCGCCGGTTATGAGGTTTCGCCAGGTCTTAGACTATTTACGGGCGTACGGCATGTTTTTAGTAAGATTGATTTGAACGTTACGCCGCTTAAGTATGATGGACTTATTAATATTAACGCAGAGGTTCCTGTTGCAGATGAACACCTTTTCGATTGGTTAGTGGGGGCAACTTACCGCCACTGGTTTACCGAATCGTGGGGTATGTCAGTAGGCGCAGATACAAAGATCTACGGTGATAACGACAGAGATTTTGGTTTTAATGCCACCGCCTTATATCGTTTTGGCCACCTGCATAATGTTTGGGTCGGTTATCGTTACTTACAAATTGGCAATGACTCACACCGTGATGGAGTCAAGTACGAGATGGATTTCATTGAAAAAGGCCCGCAAATAGGCTGGGCCTTCAGTTTTTAATCTCGTGTCCCGTACTAAGTTATAGTTGCTTGCTGTAACTTAGTACGCCGTAGCCATGCCATTTATCACTGTCTGACTCATATTCTTTAGTATATAAATCAAAGCTCCAACTGACTGACCAAGTGGGAAAAGCCCAAATCACTCCGGTGCTTGCTTTTGCCTGTTGATGCTGAATCTGCACGTAAGAGTCATAAGGTAGAGAGCCATCTATGGTCAAATCATTAAATCGGTAACCGGCTTGTGCTCGGGCATATACCGTCCAGCTGCCCCTTTGGCGGGCGCTATTACTGTATTGGCCATAGTGGCCATCGTGGCTGCTCAATTGACCAAAAGATTGTGCTAAATCATCCCCCCATCTGAACGTTAGACCTAAGTTAGCCTCAGAGCGAAAATTGCCTAGCATATTATGGCTATAACCACTTAACTCCCACTGACTATCTTTTCCGGCAGGCTGTCTGGTAAACAAAGAATCGACCTCGTAAGCCAGTTGTACAGTGAGCTGATTTTCTACTTGGTATTTCCACCCATTTGGTGATGTTGAATCTGTTATTTTATGTACAAACTCTTGCATCGTTTGTGCACCGGAAGCTGGGCCTATAACACCAATGCTGAACCAATTTTTTTGCGCTAAGATTTCGCTAAAACTACCGGTAAAGCTCTCAAGCTCTAATAAACCGGCATAGGGACGATCAAAGGGTTGGGCGTAATCATATTCAATCTCTTTTGGTGTCCATAATCTTTGATAAATTTTAGCGCCCCATTGCACAGTTTGTTTTGTGCCTTCAGTGGTAGCTCTTAACTGCTTTTGCCAATTAAAAGGCCAAGGTGCTTGGCTAAAGTCTGCTTGTGGTAATTCTTGCCAGCCTAAAACAAAGCCATTGGAATAATCGCCATCTTGGCCAATAACGACATCATTATCAAAACTAAGGTGCCATTGAGAGGCGGAAAGGGTGAGGGGCAAACACAGTAGTGCGCTAGACAAGGTTAGAGAGCGGTAACGTAACGGCAATAATAAGGCCAATGTATGCTCCTCAAAGTTTAGTGTGGATGTATGATTTCAGGCAAAATTTTACATTCAGACTAACCCACCCAGCATAGCGTTAAAGGGTTTTATTGTGCAAATAAATTTGTTTACAGTTTTGAACTGACATAATTAAACATTAGTGTTGGCTTATTTAATTGATTTGTTTGATGTTTATCAAGTTCAGTATTTACTTATTAGTTTTTTATTCTGTTATTTTTGGTTTTACGTTGTTTATTGGATTGTTTTGGAGTTATTTCTAAATTATTAGGGTTTTTATGCTGCTGATTAACTTTAGTTTTGTAACTATTAAAGAGTGGATAAATCAACATGAACTTACTTAACTGATTGAAATTGTTATCTTTAGTTCTGGGTTGGCTGCGGCTGTCATTGATGTGTTTGTCGATAAAAAGCCTTACGTGTACATTAAATTTCATGACTGTGAATCCGCTCTGTTTTTAAACAAATTATAGTTGACCTTGTTTTTGAACAGGCGTAGATTCGCGCCCTCTTAAAATGGTGGCTTTTTAGTCACTGCAATTTAGCGCATTACATTAGGCTTTTGGTTTTAGGTTCTTAATCTTTGTGTATTGCTAATGTTGGGTGTCGAATGTACCTGATACGTTCGACGTTGGATTTTACGTTCCTGTTATCTATTTAAATTGGCCGTACATTAATGCCTACGATTATCAATAAAGCTATGAAGGTAAACCTTCCGTGGCTCTTTATTGCTATGGTTCTGCTCTGTAATGTGATTTCGTATTACATGGTGCATTACCGTTTATATAAAACATTTTCAGCTAAAGTGGTAAGGCTTGATAACTCATATTTGGCTGGGCTTACTGCAGCGAATAAGCATTTAACTGACTTGCAAGGTAAGTTAAAAAACCTGACGACAGCAGGCTGTTCCGCTGAGCTAGTTGATACGCTAAGAAACTATATTTTAACGTCACAAGAGCAAGATATTGTTTGGTTAAAGTTTACTGACGAGCCGCTTATATGTTCGGCGCTGGGGGTGACTCGCGCCTTTGGTCCTCATTATAACCATATTTATCAATCGAATGAGTTAGGCCTTGATTTGTATCAGCCAGTTAAAGCTAACTCCTCAAATGCGGTTGAACCGATTTATCTAGGAAAGCGTGCAGATCAATACAGACTGTTTGTTAGTACTGAGACAATTCAAGATCAACTTGATATTTTAGCGGGCAGTAAACTCTGTAGTGGTTTGATTGTACATTTAGCAAACGGTAAAGAGTTACTAAGATTTAATGTCGATAAGTTTGATAGTGAGCTTGTTGAGTTTAAGTCAGGCACTACGGATCTGCGTTATCAATTTGGCCTGAATAACCAATATAAACAGCTATTAAGATTACATTACTTTTTTGTGTCTATCATTGCACTAGCAATGATTCTACTGAGTGGATTTTTACTAAGAGGGATATTAACCCAAGTTTTGTTGTATCGAAACTTCGCTCAAGGATTAAAAAGAAATGAGTTTTACCTCGTTTATCAACCAATAGTTGATGCTGCAACCAGTTCAACATTAGGAGTTGAAGCACTTTTAAGGTGGCGTAGCCAAGATGGAACAACTAAGAATACCGCTAGCTTTATCGGTGAATTAGAGCTGTCACCATTAATGCCTAAAGTGACTCGATGGGTCGTTACTACCGCGCTAACAGAGTTGCATAGCAAACTTGATGGCAAAGGCTTAGCTTGGTGCAGTATTAATATAAGCGCTAAAGAAATTGAGTTAGGACAAATGGGGGCATTTTTACAAGATCTTGCAGCTGAAGGGTATCCGGTAGAGTATTTAAGCTTTGAATTGACCGAACGGATCCCAATTTCAGACTGGAATAAGCTGAGAGAGTTTATTGCTGTTTGTCAGGAGCTAGGTTGTAAAGTTGAGCTAGACGACGTAGGTACGGGCTATGGTGGTAATTTATGGCTACAAAACTTGGAATTCGATTACCTTAAAATAGACCAGCAATTTGTTAGTCGTTTAGGCTGCGCTGGTAGCAAACTGTCTTTAATATTGTCTTATATAGCGATAGCCGAAGAACTTGATATTGATGTAATTGCAGAAGGGGTCGAGACTCAAACTCAGGCCGATATCTTGAGCTCACTCGGCGTACACTTGCATCAAGGTTGGCTTTATTCAAAAGCCTTAACAGCAACAGATTTGATGCTTACTGACTAAATAAAGAGTTATTTAGTCAGTATCTAACTTAAAAAGGCCCTATTGCAACGAATATGTAATAGGGCTTTTTTGTTGCGCTAGCAATATATGGTCGTGACATGTAGCCAAAGTGGCGAACAAAAGTCACATATTTACTATCTTGTTGCCTTAAAGATTTGTGAAAATGATGGTGGCTGATGAATATCAATTGGAATGTTTAACTTTCTGGCGACGTCGTTCGCTGCAATAAGGCCACGTATATGGTGTAACTCGTGGTCAATAACTAACATGTGATGTAGCCCGTTTTCCTCTAAAGCTCTAACGACATCACTAACTTTTGCCGTGGCGACTTGATGATAGTCCAGCGCCATTAAGCCTTCTCTTGCAACCATCATATCGGTAACTTGAAGGTCGTTAATATGCATTGAGTTTTTGGTCGCTAATTTCATCATCTTGCTGTGTGACAATTCATATTGAGTAATGATCCCAAGAAACCGATTGGTTGTGTCAACAACTAGACGCATAAAAGCATGGGTCTTAACCATGATCTCAGCGGTATCTACAGCGCTTGCTGAAGAATCGATAACCATAGGCTGAGAATGGTCAAAATCAGTGAAAATTGAGAGGGCAGGTGAGTCGAGATTGGCTGAGTATTCTTTTTGTGACCACATTAAATGGTCAATTGAGGCTGTGCTAAATAATTCTAGGTTTCTCATCAGTATGCTCCATGAATATTTATGGCTGACGGAGATGGCAAAATGTGATCTCTGTTCCATATGTTTATTAACCTATTCCTGTAGTAGGGATTGGTCAATAAAGATGAATCACAATTAATTTTAGTTACTTTTTTGTCTTAGTTGTTAACTATAGGTTGTTTTTTGCTCGGTAATTTTTTCTGCGTAGTTGTTATGACGATGACTTAACGGCTTTATTATTGAATAAATAGCTTTTTCTCTTGGTAGTTGCAGTAAAAATATAAGATGAGTAGGCTGGCATTAAAAAATGTATAGGTTAAATAATAATGAACCAAACTATAGAGACCATTTTACAGCATCGTTCTATTAGGCATTTTACTGAGCAGACTATTGAAGCTGACAAGTTAGACTTGATCCTACAATGTGCCAATGCCGCTTCGAGCTCCAGTTTTATCCAATGTACCAGTGTGATAAGAATTACTAATCAAGATAAGCGTTCTAAAATTGCCGAATTAGCAGGTGGGCAAAGTTATGTCGAAACTGCAGCGGAGTTTTTAGTCTTTTGTGCTGATTTTAATCGTCATCTACAGGTGAGCCCTAATGCGCAATTAGGTTTTACTGAGCAAACCTTAATTGGCGCTATTGATACCGGTTTAATGGGGCAAAATGCACTGTTAGCGGCTGAATCTATGGGTCTTGGTGGTGTATACATTGGCGGGATCCGTAATGATCCCTATAAAGTAACGCAACTATTGGATTTACCCCAGTATGTAGTGCCGTTATTTGGAATGTGCATTGGTTACCCAGCGAAAGTCCCCGAAAAGAAGCCGCGCTTACCTTTGAGCATTGTTGTGCATCAGGAATGTTATCAAGTAATAGATCGCAATGAATTAGCACAATACGACCAACATATTAGAGACTATTACGCAGCGCGGAGCAGTAACAACAAGCAAATCTCTTGGTCTGAGCAGGTTAGTGCTACCTTAGACAAAGAGTCGCGACCGTTTATGCAAGCATTTTTGGAAAGTCAGGGACTTAGTACTCGATAATCTTAACGCTAAAGAAACTTATCGAGTATTAGCTTTGGTTGTGGGCTCAATGATGAGTTATTAGATGACATTTTTTATCTATGAGCTTATTTAGGTTGATCATTTAAATTTCTTATTACTTTAACGAAAACTTTCAAAATTTGTGTCGATAAAGTATTAAATGATAGTTTGCGTTCATTAATCTTGTTGTTATTAACTAAACTAGATGTACATTCAATTAAGGCGTCTAGGATCGATTATGAAGCACATAGGTTTAATTATCGCGTTATTGGCTTTTTCTGCTCACAGTTATGCATTAGAGCTTACGAGTACAGATATCAAAGAAGGACAGTTGATGTCATCGAAATTTGAATACAATGGCATGGGCTGTAAAGGGCTAAATTTATCACCGCAATTGTCTTGGAAAAACGCACCTAAAGGCACAAAAAGCTTTGCGATAACGGCTTTTGACCCTGATGCGCCAACAGGCAGTGGCTGGTGGCATTGGACGGTACTCAACATTCCTGCAGACACGGCATCAGTAGCACAAGGCGCATCAGGTAAAGTCAATATTGGTCTTGAAACAAGAACTGATTATGGTAAGCCGGGTTACGGTGGAGTTTGCCCGCCAGAAGGCGATGGAATGCACCGTTATCAATTTACGATTTGGGCATTACCAGAAGCTAAAATCGATTTGCCTAGCGACATATCTCCGGCTGTAGTCGGCTTTACATTGAATAAAATGGCAATAGATAAAGCCGTATTAACAGCAACCTATGTGCGTTAGTTTTTATAGCCTTGCCTAGTTAAAATCGACTGCCTAGCCTGTGCTAGGCAGAAAGCTTAGTTAGAAATAGATCTAATGTTATCTTAGCTAAGCATTACATGGGTGTTGGTTGCAGGGAATAGAGTTGAGTTCACTAGTTAAAATTGATCGATATTACAGTCACAAGCCACAACCGTTACGCAATGTTCCTGTATTTACGCCAAGTATTATTGCCGTTACTGCAGGTGTAAAGCATCTGCAATGGCAGGGACAATCGCTGCGCTTTAACCGGCTCAATTGGTTATTAGCCGCTGAAAATCAGCCGCTGACTTTTATTAATGAACCTGCACAAGATAAATTTCAATCTGTTCAAATATCATTTAAATCTTTGCCATCATCAGCATTGCTTAAGCAAATATCGACTGCTGATAAAGAACTGTTACAACCGCCTAGCATTGAGGTGAATGATAACCTTAAGTTTGCATGGTCACAGTTAATAGCCATGGCAGATTTACCATTAAGTACGGCTGCTCAGCAGTATTATTTAGATGGTTTTTATCAGCAGCTTCATGAAGTAGGAGCTTTATCGCAACTGTTTGCAGATGAGCTATTTTCTTTACGGCAAAAAGTGAGTCGTTATCTATCTACTGATCCTGCGAACCATCACAGCATAGAAAGCACCTCAGCGCAGTTTGCGATGAGCCCAGCGACATTTATGCGTCATTTAAGTAAAGAAAATGCGTCATTTAGAGAAATTCTAGCTGAAGTACGAATGCTTAATGCTATCAGTATTATGCAGTCGGTCAATTTCCGTAAAAAGCAACCTTTGAGCCAGCTGGAGCTTGCATTTCGATGCGGCTATCAATCAGAAAGTCGATTTAGTCAGCGCTTTAAAGCTCAATTTGGGGTCTCTTTAAAGCAGTACCAACAAACAATTGCTTGCTGAATAGTTGTTAAATCAAAGGGCTAAATATATCTGCTTTTAATAGAGAAATATTGAATGGATTTTTTGGCTTAAAAGCCTGTGGCGCATGGAATACAGGCTATAATTAATCATGAAAAGCGTATTTTAGAAAGTGACGTAAGTCGGTAGGAAAGTCGTAAGTAAAGTAGGAAGTAAAGTTAGTTGAGCATTGTAGCTTGTGTGTTTGAGCAATGTGAAAGTTAGCTTGTTTGTAGGTAATCGTCACTGCTCTAAGAGCAGCAACCACGTTATTTGGGGCTTAAATCGTGGTCAACGAGGGATGAAGCATAGCCCGGTTATCGCTATATGACTCGCTTCCCGCGACGCGCTTTTCACTCATCTACTTATCATCTATACCCAAGGCTTACTATTGAGTAAGCCTCTTTTATGCGCGCTATAAACTCAACCGCGGATTTATGTTGAGCACTTTGATTTTACGGTAATATATTAGTCAGGATTAAGCTGTATTTACTAACGTCTTTTACCACTGATTTAAGTTTAGAATATTAGCGAGAGTTGCATCAATGTCTGAGATCACCTTGTGATCAATATCCTTGTATTGGATAGCCAGCTAGTTTGATAAAGCTGTTGAGTATGTGAAATGCAGATAATTTATACTGAATAGGCCTTATTCTGTTACCTAGATCAAATGTTGAATTTCACAAAATATTGCGCGCTCACAAGACGACTTTTTGAACCTAGCTGATAATCGAAAATTTTATTATAATGTGTCTTTAAAAGGTGGATCCTTTAGTGGCCATTTTATCAATGGTGCATTAAGCCTGATCCAACAATTTATTCATTAAAGAGAAAATGCCATGAGCGCTATCCCACCATGCCCAAAATGTGAGTCAATCTACGTATACGAAGATGGCTCAAACCTAGTTTGCCCAGAATGTGCTCATGAATGGAACCCGAACGAAGTTATCGTTGATCCAGATGCAATCATCTTAAAAGATGCTGTAGGCAACCTACTAGCAGAAGAAGACAAAGTCACGCTAATTAAAGACCTTAAAGTTAAAGGTTCATCGCTTATCCTGAAAGTAGGTACTAAAGCGGTTATTAAGCGTTTTGTTGATGCTGACCACGATATTGACTGTAAAGTTGATGGCCACGGCCAGATGATGCTTAAGTCTAAGTTTGTTAGAAAGCAAAACTAATCAGCTGGCTATGAAATAAAAGCTGTTTTGAAACATAAGCTGATATGAAGAAACCTGCCTAGTGCAGGTTTTTTTGTATCTGAATATCTATGTGGGATTAAACTCGGTACAAGGAGCTACAGTAGGTAAACCTAAGTGTAATGAATACATTCTCTATCTTTAGCCATGTGGAATGAATACCTCTATGTGGCTACATGTATTGCAATAGTAGAGTTGGTTTGAATTTTATATAGAGTTCGGTAAACAACAGATACAAAAAAGCCGCTAAATCCGTCTGGTAGGGATTTAGCGGCCTTTGAAGGTTATTGCTAACCTAGTATTGGTGGAGGCGGCGGGGCTCGGTATTGGTGCTTACCTATTTGTTTTAATGTGCTTTATTTATTGGTTTTTACTTAGGTGTTACTTTTGGTGTTACATTAAAGTCTGGTCACTTTTAAATAATTTTAAAATATTTTATGTCGCTTAAACGATACAGCTGAAAACGAAGTTAACAGACATGTTTATTTAAGTTTGTTTCAGATACCAAGCTCGTGGCGTGATACCGAATTGACGTTGAAATGCGCGAGAAAATGCAACGCTTCCGCTGTACCCCACCTCTAAACATACAGATTTGATTGGTTCTCCCTTCATCAGCAACTTTTTAGCTAACAGCAGCCGAGCCTCTGTGACGTAGCTGAGAGGCGGTTGTCCAATGGTTTGATTAAATAATGCTGCAAACCTAGCACGTGACATCCCAACTTTATTCGCTAACTCATCAATGGTCCATGGGTAATCTATTTGTTTGTGGATTATTTCGATGGCTTTTGAAAGCTTGGGATCTGATAAAGCTGATAAAACACCTTCTTGGCATATTCTGTTTTCAACTAAATAACGAAGTATCAATAACAGCAGTAGATCAAGTAAAGTTGAGATGATGGCAGCTTGAGCAAAACGTGATGTAAAAGCCTCAACAAATAACATGTTGATTGTGTCAGATAGACTTTCTAATTCGCTAAGAGGGAGAACTATAGCATCGGGTAGAGCTCGGTATAGTGGCGAATCTTTAAAGTTTAGGTTGGCACATACAACATCACAACCATCTAAGGTTTGCGGTTGGAGACGATGGGCTTTCCCTTTGGGGTAAATAATGAGTGTTGGTTCAATGATTCTATGCGTTAAGCCATGCTCTTCGAATAGAAGCATCTCTCCGGTTCTAACTAAGTGCAATATCCCACCTGCAGGGTGCTCTGTACTTGAAGAGCTTCCACATAAATTACCTGAGAAGAATAAGTTCGCTTTGGGTTCTGCATGAGATATTAATGCGGATAAGGTATCCATTTGAGACTCTGGGTATGTATATCAAGATTAATAGTGATAAATCGTATTACTGATAGTGTCAATATCAATATCGTAAATTCACTTAATCAAAGGAGCTCAACATGAGCCGTATTCTTCCAGTATCAAATCCATCAGGTGATGTAGCGACTACGTTAGCAGCAATCAAAAGTAAGTTAGGAATGGTACCTAACCTTTATGCAACCATTGGTCATTCATCCACGGTGCTTAATGCGTACCTTGCATTTAGTGATGCTTTATCCAAAGGGCGTTTAAGCGCGAAACAGCGAGAGTTAATCGCTTTGGCGATAGCTCAGGTAAATCAGTGTCAGTATTGCTTATCTGCTCATACCCTTATTGCAGGTAATACTGGATTAGCAAAGCATCATATCAAGGAAGCAAGACAAGCTAAGGCTGATAACACGTTGGATCAAGCACTGATTACCTTAGCCGTAGATTTGGTTGAGCAGCGTGGAGAGCTCACTACAGAACAATTAGATATAGCTAATAAAAATGGAGTTGATAGCGAGTTGATCTTTGAAGTGCTAGCCCTACTGACGGCTAATATATTTACCAATTATGCAAATCATTTAGCTCAAACAGATATTGATTTTCCAGAAGTAAGCCTTACGGTTTAATATTGAAAGGAGCAATTTATGCAGCAGGAAAGAGGTTATTTAGTCGGTCTAGCTGGTGTTGTACTTACGCTATTATGGATTGGTGTATTTAAGTTTACTCCGACAGAGGCGGAAGCAATTAGGCCACTAGTTGAAAGCCACCCGTTAATGAACTGGATGTTCAGCATTTTAAGTGTACAAGGGGTGTCAAACCTAATTGGGATTACTGAAATTATTGTCGCTATAGGTATGGTTGTTGGTATTTGTAAGCCAAAAATTGGTTATTGGAGTGGCTTAGCAGCAATAGTTATCTTCATTACTACATTAAGCTTTCTTTTTACTTTGCCAGGAGTTTGGAAAATAGTTGATGGTGTACCTGTAACTGATTTTTTTATACTTAAAGATGTCGTCTTCTTAGGCATTGCTTGGTTTAGTGTTGAAAGAAGTCGAGAGCTTATGAATAAAGGTAATAACTAAATTAAAGGTTTTATTAGGCGTCATTATGTTATGGCGCTTTTTATTATTTTAAAGTAAAGAGGTTGAATGGCCATTTTTATATATCATTTTAGCATGCTGTTATAATAAATGATTGACGCATTATCGTAATTACACCCACTTATAAGAGTTTTCTCATGTTGAGATTCCCTTAATATCTCAAACAGATTGCTAATATTTTCTTTTAACTCTTCTATAGTAGACTCTTGTTTACCTATATTTTCTTTTAATCTATCTAACTCCTCTTTTTTTATTTTTGAATTGGATATTGTGGCTTCTAGTTTTTTACTGTCTCGAGTTTGCTTTAATATTAATTCATTGTGTTGTTTTTCAGATTTTAATTTTTGTTCAGCATTAATCTGATGCTCAAGTGAACCCTCTATCATCACTTCTATTACTTTGTTTTTTTGCATGCCTTGATACGTGCAAATAAGCTCTAGCTTCTGCATATGCTTAGGTGTAATTGCTACATTAAGCATCTTTTTGGCTCCGTATTTTTTACGATAAAGGCGAGCTTTATGTGCTTTATACATCTTACTAGCAACGCTTTTAATAAACACAGTCGCTTCGACACTTGAATTATTTGTTTGGTACTGTAGGAAAAGCTGATCTTTCATCTGGGGTAGAATGAGGGTTGCATCAAGCGAAATTAATAATTTTTTCGAAAAATACTCCCTTACCCACACTAACTCAGCTGGTGTTTCTGAACGCAGAAAATCGAAGAGTTTGTAAAATTCTGCTCTAGTTAAGTTCCTCTCCATCATTGGTAATGCTCCTTAATTTGACTTGAACTAGCGATATTTGCATGAAACAGTTAACGATCTTCGTATATTCAACTAGTAGATTTACTAGTCGATAAATTGAGAATTATGACGATATTATCTCGGTTTTTGACGCTTTATTGTGCTATCCATAGCAATTATAGAAACTAATACATGGATTTACGTAAAGTGAAGTTGCTTAAAAGTATGACAGGAGCATCGCCCGAAACTAGGATCATCTTATTGCTATGGATAGCAATGAGGCGAGAGCTTTACGTGGCTTTGCCTTCGGAATATGCCAAGTATCTTGGTGTGAGTAAGAGAAGCCTAATGAAGGCCATTGATTACCTGCTATCAGAAGGATACATAGAAGAAGTGCCAGGCCTATCAAGGCGAAAGGGACGAAAGAGAGGGAGTGGGTATGATATCTCTTGTACATCATTACAATGGTTCGAGGAGTCAGTGAATGAGATATTTTTAAAGGATTATTTTTATAGCACTTTATATTTGAATATAAATGGGGATAGTCAAAAGCTAAGCTTAGAACCTCAAGTTTTGCTTCTAGTACTAATATCCACATCCGATCAGTTTTCAAGAGTTTATAATGTAGATTATGAATACATTAGTCAATTAACAGGGCTTAAACTTGAATATATAAAGTACAATCTATCCACTCTTGTTAATGAAGGTTTTTTGCGTCCGCTAGTCGTCGATTTTAAACCTAAAGGACGATTTTCAGTTATTGATCTTGTATACGAAGTAATAAAACCTCCATGTTTAATAAGCAAATTTAATTTTGAACCCTTGTTGTTGGGTTGTAATTATGAAAGTAGTTATTTTTACTTTGATGTAATACTGAGAGACTTATCACTTATTTATGATTGTTTAACAAAAGATAGGCGGGGGACAGCTTTATCAGAAAGGAATTGTGAATATGTTTTTAGAGAAATAATGACTATTAATGATAAACATCGTCATATTTATTTTGTAGGTTTCTTGCATTACAGTTCTAAAATAGGACATATGATTTTTAATGACAAAAAACTAAAAGAGCAAATTTTTATTTGTCATGAGATTTGTATAGAAAACCATGTTTTACTAGAGTTAAATGATGATGAATTGATTGATGAAATAGTATCATTTCTTAAGAGAATTTTTCCTTATGACGGAAGTGATGAGTTTAAACCTGATATGCTTAGAAATATGGTTAGTATTTATAGCGTTTATAAAAATAAGTTTGAATTTGTCAAACAGTGTAAAGACGTTAATGGCTTATCAAACATGGGGCTTTTTTATCACTTGTGGGCAGAGTCAATGCTGCCGTTTATCAAGAGTCTTTCGTCTCAATTAAGAGTGCTGTCTGAATCAAAGTCCTTGAAGGTGGAAGCGATAAGACTTTTACCAACGTCGAATGGAATGATTACTCAAAGGCCCGTTACCGAAAGTGGTGATGTACTGATGGGAAATACTATAGATGAAAAAGGCATTTCATATCAATTGGCTGTTAAAGATTCGGTTGAATTTTTTTGTGGTAACACTGGCTCACTTAAAGACAAGTATTGTGTCTTCGGGAAGGATGTCTATGAAAATAACTCCAGAGTAATTATTGGTGAGAAGGAGTACGAGATTACTATTAAATATAATTCTCAGGTATTTTAGCTTCCGGATCGCTTGGGCTAGTATCATCCGGTATGTTTCGGTAATAGTATTATATACACAACTCTTAAGTTATTACGTGTTGAGACCAGTCATCATGTAAAAGATTACACAGATATATAAACCTATGTAATTAATCATAGGAGTATCAATCATGTTTCAATTCGAGTCATACCATCAGTTAAACACTCCATCTCAATATCGATATATCGAAAGCTACTTGTCTATCTTTGAAAGGGTACTGCACCAGCAGTTGGCATGTAACAAACGTATTACCTGTATAAGATTAGACTTACGATTCCCTAAAGTTTCCAATTACCAGGACCCTAAAGTTATTTCACGCTTTATTGATGCACTTAAGGCGAGACTTAATGTTTGGAAATCACAACATGCAGTCCAAGGTAAACAACATCATCGACTAGGGTTTAGTTATGTGTGGGTTAGGGAGCGCCACAACTCTCATAACTGGCACTATCATTTAGTGCTGTTCTTCAATAAAGATGCGTTTGCTTATTTAGGTATTTTAGATTTAAACAGAGACAACATGCGATCTCGTCTTGTTGAAGCCTGGTCTAGCGCGACTGGAATGATTGATATTGAAGTTAAGTCATTAGTACACATTTCTAACAAAGATATTAAGTACTTAGATTCAAACTCTGCAGAGTTTTATGAACAGTTAAACCGCTTGTGGCAACAGCTTACCTATTTGGCAAAAGTGGTTACTAAAGATGTAAATGACGGTAACCGTAATATTGGTTACAGTCGAAAGGTTTTCTATTAGACAAAAAATCATGAGAGGTTTAGGCCTCTTTGGTATCTAGGCATTGGATGTAATCAAGCTGAAAGCTTGATTACATCTCAGCAGTGGCAACCGTTAAAAAGTGTGGTTTCTTACTTTTTAAACTGATGTTATGCATAAAATAAAGCTGACAATTATCAAAATTTCTAAGGTATTAGCATACTCTTTACTGAAGGTTGTTAATTATTTGACAAGGTGGTCTTAAAAACTATTAGCCGATGAAATATACAAATATTTAACAATCTGGATACGTGCGCTGTGTCTAAATATTGTTCAGGCCAATAAAGTAGAGGGTTGCTATGGAAACTAAATGGCAACATTTTATCACACTTGATACATGTTGTATCGAGCGTTTATTAATCATTGACAAGATTTAACAATTACTTTTTTATTAATCTCTAAATTATGGAACTTAAATATGGATGTTTATGAAAAATTTAATGTTATTTTTTTATTTTGTTCTTTTTCTGCATCAGCTTATTACCCTACCTACGTAAGTAGAACAGATCACCTTACAGAGCTAAGTTATAAATCTTCGGGATCATGGAGAAGCATAGTCATAAATAATAGTCTGGCGGGAAAACCTTTACATAATGAAGTCAAATCTGCTTTCAACTCGATAAATAGTGAACTATTTGATTATGTTGAGTCTGCAGCAAGAGAAGAAATCAATGATATACCCACTCTTCGTTTTCGAGAATTAAAGTATGCGAAGCTTGTTGGGCCGTTAAAAACAAAAATAATAACAAGTGGAGATGGTGTTATCACAACTGAGGTAAGTGGATTTAATTTTTCTTCTGAAGTGAAAGTAGAGTTTACGTTATTTACTCTATATGGGAAGGTTAATACATCTGAACTAAGGTTTTCGGCTGATTACGATGTTATAACTGGCAGAGTTTATAACCTCCGTGACATTGGTCATATGCAGGTTAATTTTGATGTTGACGGAAATGGAATAATCAATAGCGCTGTTGCTGAAGTTTTAGAAGCATTAGTGAATATCTTTAAACCTGATTTTATTCAAGACTCGGTAGATGAATCACTTGATCAGTTGATTGAAAATGAATACTACATTGCAGGCTTGGATAGTGTTATTCCTGAGGGGGTGTGGGTCATAGAGAATATCGATATAGGCATTAAAATTAAGGATGCTATTCGCGGTATAAAGGCTGGAGAATATATCGATATAACCCTAACAGAGTGGGATCAACGTTTCTATGAAGGTTCAAAGTACAGATACTACTATCGTAATCGAGTTCAAATAGATATCTCAAATAATTACAAGTTCGACTATGGAAATGAACCGGTATTTGCTACAGGAGATTGGATAAACCCCTGTGCTGGACCAGGTGGTTCTAATAGTGGTTGCTATGAGCCGTAATACATATTCACCGCTTTCCCTTAAATTTAAACAGGATGTTGATTATGACTAAATACTTATTAATACTTACATTATTAGCCAGCATTTTTCTTACTGGCTGTAGCTCGTTACATGAGGTACCTGCCAGTAGCAGTGCTTCAGTAAGTCAGAACCTTAAGGTTGGTGATACAGTTAAGATTACCAAACTATCTAATGATGTATTGGAGTTTGAGATTGAAGGCATAACAGGAAAAAGAGTGTTTGGTGAAGGTATATCAGTAGATATCTCCGACATTGGAAAAATTGAAAAGAAGGAGTTCAGTGTATTTAAAACACTGTCACTTTCTTCAGGGCTTGCAATACTCGGTGCAATGGGAATTCTCATCATTGCCTTATAAGCTAGGTAACCATAGAAGTTTGGGGGACTGTTTATAGTCCCCTGGAATTCCTATAGCATCGACTACAGTGTCAATCTAATTGTATGTGGATTGTGTAAACGCCCATTTCTTGATAAGCGATAAAGTTATCGCAAAACATTGAAACCAACTCCCGTGCTTCTCGTTCACCAATCCATCCACTGAATAAGCTATACACTTGCTGTGAGTTAAAACAGATATCGATATCTTTTACTAGTTCAGGAAATGGACTCCCTCTAAAGGCAAAGTCGGTCACATAGACTAAGCGCCAATGATCTTGTTGTTTCTCTAGTCGGACTTCCACTGGATGGTAGCCACCATTGTCAGCTGAATAATCAGGATCACGGAAGTTGAGGGTGATGGCATTTGAGTTATTGGGGTGGGTATTAAAAAGTACCCGTTCCAGTAGTGTAAAAAATGCTGTGGGCATCTTGGGTGTTTGGTTTCTAGCGATATTAATGGTCATGGTGTATTCCTTTTTAATTGTCATAATGAAATAGGCCTAAGCACATAAATGCTTAGGCCTTGTGTGCTTGCTGAGTGGTGTAACGGCTTGAAGTGCGATAATTAGGTGATGCTAAGTTTTTAAGTTAACTAGAGTGATAAGGGAGCTGGTGAGGGGGAGTGGTAGAAGGACGGAAGGGATAATCTAGTTTGCTCGTATAATATTTTTAAGATGTGGGATAAATGGCAATGTACAAATAACCATGGCTGCCTAAGGTGTCAGCCTCACAGGTGAAATCACCTTGTTGAATCTCGACACATTGCTGGTGGCGGTGATCAAGCTTGCCAGAGAGTACCTGGTTTTCAAGTTGCTTAATGATCTCAGGGAAGGCGTCGTTGAGTAGCTGACCTTGCTCTGGGGGAAAGTTGCCGACAAAGCCTGAGCGATCCCACAGGAAGTCTAAGCGACTGCCTTGCAGAATAAGCCGCGCACCAAATCGCGGCGTAATATTACGCTGTAAGCCCCATTGATAGGGCATAGATGGTTGAATCGTTGTCATGCTGAAACTCCTTTGAATATTTGCTTGAGTTGATGTGTTGCAGGTGGATGTGAGGTAACGCTATAGAACAACAGATAAGTGGTGATGGCAGATGTTTAACTAGGGGCATGTATTTAAGTATGTACGCTCCAATTGGCTTGCTGATTACTGCCATGGTTGTAATAGACACCGTTGATAGTGCGCTGCCAAACATCGGTAGGTTGACCGTGCTCATTGCAGATACAACTGTAACGACAAAAATCTATCTTTTTTGGTAAATGCTCAACCAGATCCCTTTGAGAGACAAACAGCAATGTCTTATGTAGGGTGGTGTTGGGTTTGACGATAGGGTGACCTGTCGTTTCACCTCTTTCATTAAGCGGTCTTGCAAACATCGGTAAGATGAATTCAACCATCAATCTTCTGCGCAAGTCAGGAAATGCGGCGCAAGCTTCAGCCACGCATGCTTGAGAAAAACTGTCAGTAAATTCGATCATGCTGAACTCCTTATTGATTCGGTAACCCGTTGGTATTAGTCATTGTTGATTACACAGTTGCTATAGCAAGCCGCGCTCAGCGAATGACACTGGTGTTTTACCTACCACGATATGATCGAGTACTCGCACATCGATCAATGCCAATGCATCGGTTAAACGCTTGGTGATCAGTTTGTCAGCTTGAGAGGGCTCAGCTTCACCGGATGGATGATTGTGGGCCAAGATAACCGCAGCGGCATTAACTGCTAATACGGCTTTTACTACTTCTCTGGGATAGACGCTGGCAGCATCAATGGTGCCAAAAAACAGCTCATTGAATTCCATTAGCCGATGTTGGTTATCGAGCATCATTACTGCAAATACCTCACGCTCGTAGTTGATCATCTTGTAGGTCAAAAATTGTTTAGTTGCTTCAGGATTAGTGAAAACATCGTCAGAAACTAACTTTTCGGCGATGATGTTGGCGGCAGTGGCTAAAATTTCATTAGATGTTTTTGGCCAGGTTTTTATGTCAGTAACAGATGATTTAGCTAGCATATTAAGACTCCTTATTTGTTTAGTGGGTCTATTCGCAAAGTTGATATATATCTAAAAAAATTTGTACGGGATTGAAAGCAATGAGCTTTGGGTTGAGGACTGTTGAGATCATGTTTAGGGAAGAGACTGCAAGTTAAAAATTACTGGCACTGGTTATTGAATGAGATTAACTACCGGGACCTCATCATGAAACTAATCAGACTCAAAGATGTAATCGCATGCACAGGCTTAGCACGTTCAACAATCTATAAGTACATAGAAGAAGGGATTTTCCCTAAGTCAGTGTCATTAGGCGACCGCGCTGTAGCGTGGGTAGAGAATGAAGTGCAGGAATGGATATTAGAACGGATTGAAGAACGAGACTTACGGAATGGAAAGGTTAGTGAATGATAGATTGACTGCATAAACGGAGAGCCTAAAAGACTCTCCATGATATTGAGCTAAAATGCTTTAGCTATCCGATTCAACCGCCCACTTATAACCAGCAATAACGCCAAGCAAGAATAACTCAGCAATTGGCTTGTGCATCACAAAATTAAACATAATTCTGCTCCTTTAAAGCTTGGTAAATACTCACGCCAACCGCAAAGCCTGCGATAAATGCAATAGGCATAACGCCTCCTAAATGAATCACTAGAAAGTAAAAAACAGCTGGTGGCTTGATGTCCACCAGCTGCTTTGCTGTGCCGTTATTGGTTACAGCATAAGGATGATATATAGGTGAAAATATTTCCAAATTTGAATTAAAAGAGGCTAAACACCTATGCCTTTCCCCCTATTTATTAGCTGGTTCTTGAATACCTTTAGTTTTGATGTAAACCGTTATTGAATATCCAATTCCGTACATTGCTGCAAACATTCCCCAGCCAGCGGCAGCCTCAAGATCTGTCTCTGCAAACGCTACAGTTAGTATCAAACATAATGAGAAAAAGCCCATCCCTACAATTGACATAGTTTTAACGACTGACATGTATTACTCCTTTGTTACATTGTTTGTGTGCTGCACTAGTTAAGAAAGCATAGGTATGATTCAAATTTGATTATGGGATTAATAGTCTAAACTTAAATGACCTCTATAGAGGTCAGATGGTACCCCTTAGTGCGTGGTTAGTCTACCTGAATCTACGTGAAAATCGTCAGATGTATATACTCTGGAGATCTCTGTGGATAATGATGAAGTTACAAAAGTTGGTTTAGTATTTGGTAAAGCGATAAAGCTTCGCCGGATAGAACAGGGACTAAATCAAGAAGAGTTAGCTGACAAAGCCAATTTAGCGCGCTCTTTTGTGTCAGGTATTGAGCGAGGTGTTGCTAAAGCAACCGTCATTTCAGTGTGGAAACTAGCTACGGCTTTAGATTGTAAGCCGTCTGATATTTGGGTTGTTGCAGAACGTTTATATTAAACTCAATCCATAAACGGTTTATATAAGTTTGCATTAAAAAATGTAAACCAAGAGTCTGTTAACAATATTGGTGACTTGGCTAAGGTTTACATTTTAGATGGTTTTGTTATTAAAATGAAAATATCGTGAATACCAGCCTGATTGCGTTGCGGTTTTGTGACGCGATAATGTAAAGCTGTTTTTCTTGTGGCTGATAGAGGTTAATAAATCGCTTGATCTGCAGATGCAAATGATAACTAATATCATCAGTTTATTGGTTAGATATATGCACCATTATGTTTTTCGAAAACTTATTGAGTTCTTCCTACGCTACACAAGTTGATATTTTATTCATTAAAAACTTGGCTTTCTCATCATTGAGCAAAGAAGTACTTTTTTATACAGACTTTATTTTATCTGTTTTAGATCCTGAATATTTCACCTTTCTAAATCCGCTTCTTATCTTTTATTGCGTAGCACTCTTGTGCTTTGTTCCTCTCTCGATAATTCATCTATCCAATGTCAAAAATGCAAGGCAAGAAACACTTTCAGGCCGCGACTTTAAAGAACTTTCTGTATCGCCTCAGATTCATGTCGGGTCATCGTCAATTCTTTGGATTTTCGGGCTTTATTGGCATAACGCTTCAATTTCACATTTTTACCAAGACTTCGAAACATTAGCTGCAATAAGGCTTAAGTCTTGTTGTTAGTTAAAGAGCGAATGATCTAGGTACATCAAAACATCTGCTTTAAATACGAGTAAGACCAAACGAAACTTAAGGAATAAGTATGTTTAATGATAGATCCAAGTTTACTTTGAACACGCTAGCACTGGCAATTTCAACTAGTTTGAGTTGTTCAATCGCCTTTGCTGAAACACAAGATTTAGATAAAAAACCGGAAGTCATAGTTGTCACAGGTAGTCTATTAGGTAATTCAGAAGTTGCCGATTTAAAGAATTATACGGGTAACCGCTCCATTATCACCTCAAACCAAATAGAGCGTACATCAGCCCGCTCTATTGATACAGCCTTACAGCAGGTGCCAGGGATTAAGATTAAAGATGAAACTGGAACTGGCATTTTGCCTAATATTTCTGTTCGTGGTTTAGATAGCAGTCGAAGCGGCTACGCACAAATATTGTTAGATGGTATCCCTATGACATTGGCGCCCTACGGGCATACAGGACAATCACTTTTTCCCGCTACATTATTTATGATAGATAGAATCGATGTCGCACGTGGTGGAGCATCGATTCAATATGGCCCTAACAATGTTGGTGGTGTAATTAACCTTATCTCTAAACCAATTCCAACAGACTGGGAAACAAGCTTCAATGAACGCATTACTTTCTTTGGAGATAGCCGCAATCTGTTTGATACTAATGTCAGTACTGGCGGTGCAATCAATGACGATTTCTCTATGCGTTTAGATGGCAACCTCACCAAAGGAGAATCCTTCCGTGACCACTCAGATACAGACATTAAAAATCTGATGCTGAAGACTGTTTGGAATATTGATGAGCAAAATAGTTTAGATACGACATTACAATATTATGATGCTTTTTCTGAACTACCTGGCGCACTCAATACGCCAGCTTACGAAGCCGACAGAACACAATCCCTTCGCCCTAATGATGAATTTAAAGCCGATACAAAAAGAGCCTCCCTTAAGTATAGTCATGTACTTGATGAGTCGACCTTCATTGACTACGGTGAGTTTGACCTTACGGCTTTTGGTAATAAAAGTTCACGTAATTTTCAGTGGGATTTCTATGATAAGAACAAGGATACAGATGGTGACTTAGGCAGTCATTGGAGTGACACAACTCAAGAAGCTACTCATCTGAGAAATTCTCCTCGAGATTTTACGGTATTTGGTATAGAACCAAAAGTAAGCTTGTTAATTGATGGGGAGATAAACCAACACATTATAGCTGGAGTTCGATATGTTAACGAAGATATCAGCTATAAACTCAATCATATTGATAAGTCTACACAGATAGCTGTCCGTCCACGTGATTGGCAGATGGATACTGATGCAATGGCCTATTATATTAGTAACAAGATTAGCTTCCTTGATGATGTGTTTTCTATTACACCAGGTCTAAGGTATGAAGATGTCCGTATGACTTTTACCAACATTGGCCAAGATTACAGTCAGGATAACCATGTTAAAGAGTGGCTTCCAGGTATAACAATGGGCTATGAATTCTCTGATAATTGGTTTGGCTATGCAAATGCGCAGCGCTCTCTGCGAACACCGCAAATTTCACAGTTATGGCCAAAAGGGCAAACGCTTGAATCTGAGCTGTCGTGGAATTATGAAGCTGGTGTACGCTTTACACCTACAGATCGCAGCAACTTAAACTTAGCACTCTATCGTATAGACTTTAAAAACAAAGCTGAATATGACAGAAACATCAGCATGTTTGTTAATATAGGAAAAACTAAAAACCAAGGTATCGAGTTAGAAGGGACTTATTCGCCAGCTTCACTACCAGATCTTACTTTAACAGGCGCTTATAACTATTTAGACACAGAACAGTTAGATGGGCAGTTCGTAGGCAATCAGTTACCGTTTGTATCTAAGCATCAATTCTCTGCCAGCGCGCTCTATAGTATTCAAGAGGTTGATTTAGGCCTTTTGGCTTATCACTACAGTAAGTCATTTGCTGATCTAGCTAATACAGTTGAAGAAAATGTCTCTGGCACTGCAGGAGAGATGCCTGCCTATACAGTGGTAAATTTCAATATAAGTACTGAATTTTTTAAGAAGAACAATCATGGGGTTAAAGTGGGATTATCGGTAAATAACCTGCTTGATAATGAGTATTACTTTAGAGGATTAGATGTCTCACCCGCAGGTCGCGTGCCAGCTCCTGGACGTTCGTTTAGCTTAGATTTGGGCTATACGTTTTAAGAGTGACTATTTAGATGTAAAGTTACAAATGGAGGCGGCTCTAATCAAACGATTAGAGCCGCCTTTTTTAAGTTAGCTAATAAATATTTATCATTATTTTTTCTAGTTAGCGTGAAGTTAATGTCCGCTAAAAACCTTCAGAAATTCATGCGCAGTGGTTCCGCAAGCAATACAAACCTGTTCTAGCTCTAAAATTCTAAGCTGTCGCTCACCACTTTCGTATTTTGAGACGAAACTTTGTGGTTTGTTTAACTTCTGTGCTAGTTCACTTTGGTTTAAAGTTGCATTCTTTCGCATTAATTTCAATGCATTACGAAGAGATTCTTCTCTGTCTGACCATTTTTCATCTTGAAATGATATTTCAGATTGAAAAGTATCCCAAAATAGGATATTTTGTTGTTCTGATCCTCATGTATAGTTTTAAAGCTCCCTAGCATTTATGAAGAATGGATGTTGACGTTATTTAAGTTTAGCTGGTTATCTAGAAAAGTGAGGGAATGTCTTAAGGTGGCTTTATAACTGATGATTTTTATTGGTGTACCTGCAGGTTTTAGCTACATATAAAATTTGTTTATAGATTTTAAGTGGTAGTGCAGAAACGAACAGTTTTGTGGATTTATGTTAATTGTAGTTTTTAGCTTATGTTGTTACACGTTTAATTAACGTTATTTACAGAACTGATAATATGTGAGTGGATGCGTAACAAAGGTTTGATTCAATCTACTTTCTTGTTTAATTAAAATATAAAAATGTACGATTGGTATATAGACAAAAACCATGCTGTACGTATAATGCGCAGCCTCCTAAATATTCATTCTAAATAGAACGTTATATCACTTATCTGTTGAATATACTTTCAGTTAAAAGCTAAATTAGGTCACGCTTAACCACATGGATTGGTAGTTGTTATGTTGAATAAATTTTTTGTTTTTTTATTTTTGATGATAATGATTTTAATTACTAACTTTATTGTCTACTCATTAGATAGAGTTAAAGATGAGAAACGTTTGTTTCTAGTTGTTGCTGAATTAAACAAAGTGATGGCGTCAATTTTCAATGGTGCATTAATATCATCTGAAGTTTTGAAAGAGATGGTCGAAGTATCTGATGAAAATAACTTAACATCAAAGAAATTTGACCGAATTTCGAAAGATTTACTAAAAAGCCATAAGAATGTTGATTCAATATTGCTATTGCCAAATGGCGTTGTTACCTATGTCTACCCTTATGAGGATAATAAAAAAGCTATTGGGCATGATGTGTTATCGGATCCAAATAGAAAGTTAGGGAGTATGGAAGCAATATTAAAAAGTGAGGTTTCAGTAATTGGTCCAGTTTCATTAATTCAAAATGATAAGCAAGCTTTTATTGTTAGAAGAGTAATTCGAAATGGAACTGAATTTTGGGGGCTAACATCCTCTATAGTTTACTTGGAGTCTATACTTAGCAGTATCGATACAGTGATAAAAGACTATGATATCGATAGTTATCATATATCTGGCTATAACCCTGATAGTAAGGCACCTTGCGAAAAGATCATAACTTCTAAGGGAATAATTGAAGGTAGAGAGCTATCAGCAGTTGTCGGTGTTTTTAACACAAAATGGGAAATCTCTGTATCTAAAAGCAAATCAGAACCATATATTAAAATATTTATATTTTTGTCTTTATTAGTACTTTTTTTGTTATTTCTATCACCTTCCTTTAGGTACTTTAAAAAGTACAAGGGTAGTGAAAAAGAAAAGTTAATACTGGAAAACGAAGCTCATACTGACTATTTAACTGGTTTGCCTAATAGAAGAGGGTTTGAACACCAGATTAGGAGCTTTCATCATTCAGATAATTTTGGCTCAGTTGCTATTTTTGACATTGATTTCTTTAAGAAAATCAACGATACGTATGGCCACGATGTCGGCGATGGAGTCTTGGTAGGTTTTGCTAACTTTTGTAGAAAGCATGTTCCGGATCGCTTTGTCTTATCGAGAAGCGGAGGCGAAGAATTTATATTATTAATGCCATTAACTAAAATCGAAGATGCAAAAGCTCAATGTGAACAATTAAAGGTGTTGATTTCAAATGAAAAAATAGCTGTTGATTCTTTAGTTTTAAACTTGACGATGAGTGTCGGTGTTTCTTACTTTGAGCATACCAAAGAGATTAAAGCTGCTCTAACTTTAGCTGATAAGGCACTATATCGAGCTAAACAGGGGGGAAGAGATCGTGTTTGCGTTAATTGATTTTATACCAACTAGTTAATCAATGTCGTAGATTAACCAGTTGATTTTAAATTGTATTTTGTTAGGCGGTGTCTTTGCAGTTTTTTAAGATGGCATAATATAATTTTGCAGTTGACTCATGTTGCATATTTTCATAAGTGGTTACTAAGTGGTAAGACGGGGATTTGTGATCAGGTATTTCTATGTCGAAAGGTTTAATTAATCGTCCACTTCGCAACTCTTTTTGCACTAAAATGCTATTTACGTATGCTATGCCCCCACCTTGCATTGCAGCTTCTATAGATTGAATTGAGTTTTGAAAAGTAAGCTTCTGTTGTGTAAAACTATTACTTAATAAATTTAGTCTTTGCAGTACAATATCCCATTGGACGAGTCTATTATTGGTATAGATAAGTGTACTTTTATCTATAGTCTCTTGATCAAAGTGATGGCCTTTGTCTTTTAGATAATCTGGATGACATACGGGGATCATTGTTTCATCGAACAAATGTACTGAGTACATATTTTCCCAGGTATCGTAACCATATCGGATAGCGAGGTCTAAATCTGATTTAGAAAAATCTAGATAGTCTAAGGTGTCAACAAATTCAATATTACTATCTATATTTGAATCTAAGTCATTCATTAGTACTGGAAGTAACCAGTTCTTCAGTAAAGATGGGGGAACTGCAACTCTAACTTGTGGCCTTTTTCCTTCAATTCCAAGATCAATCGTAGCCTCTTCGATATTCTTAAGAATAATTGATATTCTTGAATAATATCTGAGACCATAACTCGTTAGTTGTATTTGTCTATTCCCCCTAATGAAAAGAGACTTACCGATAAATTCTTCAAGCTTGTTTATCTGATGACTTACTGCGCCAGGTGTCACATTTTGTTCTGCTGCTGCCAATTTGAAACTCTGAAAACGGGCCACAGATTCAAAATAGATAATAGATTTTATTGGTGGGAGTGTTCTCATTTTATTCGTATCCTTGTAAATAAATGAACTTATCAATCAATCTAAATTGTCAGGTTACATTTATTGTTTATAAATTTTACTCTGGTAGTTTAGTTTTTTTATTGTATTTAAAATAACTAAGCTGTCAGGTTAATTAAATTAAACTATTATCTTGTCGGTTTAACTCAATTGATTTGATGTATATTAATGTTTAAATTTGTGGTGTGAATGTTATTTGGATCTCATTATCAACTTATTTTTTATTTATTATCTTTTAGATGTTCTAACCAGAAAGTAGTAGATGGTAATAATTGGTTTACGTTCTAGTTGTATACAGTTTTGTGTGCTTTTTTCTTTTTTGCTTTTTCATTTTTAGATGGAAAGAAGAAGTGACTGACGACAACGGTTTCTTAATTATTGATTTACTACTTTTTCTTGGAACTACAGGAAGTTTCTTTCTAGGTTTATTTATAAAAACACTAATCTAAGGGTAAGTTGATGAAAAAAATAACATTATTATCGTTGTTTATTTATGCGAGCTTTTCAGTTAATGCCGCTGATAATCTTGCTGAATTCCATAATGAGTCGGGTATTGATTGTAAAGATTGTCACGCAACAGGGGTAAAGAATGTTCAGGATAACCAGCTAGAACAAGATACTGCATGTGTGTCTTGTCACGGTGATCTAAATACAATTGCAACAAAGGAACTTAAAGAGAAAGAGCTATCCGTTCATCATAACCATCTAGTAGATATTGGCTGTACCTCTTGTCACTCGGGACATGCTGAACCTGTTATGAATTGCATAACATGCCATCAGAATTTTGATGAGAAATTTGCTATGCCGTTTTTAAATGGCAAGTTAAATGCATCGATAAAATTTGATGATGTCACCGAAAAAGAGCTAACAGATGCGATTATGGATGGACCCGCAGAAACACATCAAATGATTATTATTGGTGCAGGCTCTGCTGGTTACTCTGCTGCAGTACAAGCAAAAATGTCTGGTCTTGACGATATAATTATTTTCGAGAAACAACCTTATATCGGCGGCAACTCTCAATTATCTGCTGGTGGCTACTCGGCTGCAGAAACAATAGCTCAGGCCCGCTTAGGTTATAAGGATGGTATAGAACAGTTTTATAACGACACCATGAAGGGCGGTCATAATATCAATGATCCTAAGTTAGTAAAAAAACTAACAGAGGATAGTGCAGATGGACTTAGTTGGTTAACTGCCTTAGGAGGAGACTTTTCCGCTGCAAGGCGTGGTGGGGGACATACGGCGGATAGACTTCACAGACCAGCAGGCGGGAAGAAGAATGGTCCTGAACTAATATCTGTTCTGCAACGTAATTCAGATGCATTGGGCGTGAAAGTCGAGACAAATAATAAAGTATTAAAGATTGTTCGGGCCAAGAGCGGCGAAATAGCGGGTGTTGTAGTACAAGGAAAACACTCAGGTCTTCGCTTCATTGCTGCACCAACAGTTGTGTTGGCTACTGGTGGCTTTGGGTGGGATAACAAGTTAGTCGCACAATATCGACCAGATTTACTCGGAACGCCCTCAACAAATGCGCCTGGTAATACAGGAGATGGTATCGGTTTAGCTAAGGGAATTGGCGCAAAGATGGTTGATCTGAAAGAGATCCAAACATTCCCTACAGCAGGTAATGGTGTACTGGTTATTACAGGAACAATACGTGGTGCTGGTGCGATTTTATTAAATCATCAAGGTAAGCGCTTCTGTGATGAAATGGGGCCAAGAGATAAGGTTTCTGAATGTATTTGGGAGTTAAAAGAAAGAAGTGCTTGGCTAGTTTGGGATGAAGAGATAATGAATGAGGTCAGTCAAGTTAAAGGGCTTGAACCTCTAGGTATGTTAACTAAGATTGAAAGCTACAACGATTTTAAGAAGGTTAATATTGACCCTGCTGTAGCTAAAGTATCGATAGAGCAATATAACAAGTACCAGAAAGATGGAAGCGATCCTGATTTTGGACGTAAATTTATGGCTCGTTCACTTAAGTTCCCATTGTATTTGGTCGATACCTCGCCAGCGATTCATCACACCATGGGAGGTGTAGGAATAACGCCAGAAGCTCAAGTTCGAGACGAAAATGACGAGATTATTCCTGGTATGTTTGCTGCTGGAGAGGTGACTGGTGGCGTTCATGGGGCAAATCGTCTAGGTGGAAATGCGATTGCAGATACAGTTGTGTTTGGTCGTCAAGCAGGTAAGTCAGCTGCACATTATATTATTAATAAGACTCTATAGTTAAAACTTTAAAAATAGGGTAGCGATGAGCGCTATCCTATTTTAGTCTGTTCCAATCATATTATGAATTTTATAGCTACCGTAATTAATCAACAGTCAATTAATTCACGTTTGTGGTCAATGACTATTTTTAAAGGTATAAAGTCACCATCTCGTTTTTTTAGTTTTTAGTTAGTTTTCTATTTGAAATTGATTTCTCTATCTTTTATGGATTTATTTTTGTATTTACAAATCACGCCTTTGTGAAACAATATGTAACACTTGTTGTTGTTTTGTTTTGATTGTATTTTTATTTAGTACCCTTGTTGTTTTGTTTGTTTCGCATCGAATTAATTCATTTTTAAATATAAGTTAGTTATATAGTGATTATAAGTGCTACTTATTGCACTTATGTTTTTGTTGTTTTTTAATTGATTGATAGTTGTTTTGTATATCTTGGTTTGGATACAATGTAAGAAATATAAAGTTAGCTTGGTTTTATATTGATTGGAATTCTAAAATGTTGTGTTAGTGCACTGGTTAACTTTTTCGTCTGTTGATATTGAGTTTTGATAAACGAATTTTTAGATAATTACTAACATGGAAGTGAAATGTTTAAATGTAGATGTTAATTATGAAAATTCAAATAGAAAGTTTAAACACTTTTATCGCTGCTGCTGATACTGGTTCATTTAGTGCTGCAGCAAGGAAACTGAGTAAGTCTCAAGCTGCAATAAGTCTTTCGATTCAGAACTTAGAGATTGATTTAGGGTTCGCTTTATTCTATAGAAACAGAAAACTCCCAGAGTTGACACAGCAGGGGGAGTTAATTTTGAAAGATGCTAGAGACCTTATGTCTCAGTATCGAGCCTTTATTGAGCGTTCAATTTCCATTTCTAACGTAGAGCAAGTTAAGTTATGTATAGGGATAGACCCACTTGTTTGTTGTCATAAGATTAATGAAATAATTCAAGATTTTTCAACAGCTTTTCCATTGATTGAGCTTAAGATTGTACAGCGGAGCAGTGAGTCATTGAACCAAAAACTCAATGATAAGAAAATAGATTTTGCGTTGGGTATATTCAAACATGATATTAAAAGTAATTTTGAGTATCTCTCTGCATTTAAATTACATGGTTATTGGGTCGTTGCCCCTAACTATGCCAAAGAATTGAAGCTATTTTCTGATAATGGAGTCGTGAAAGCAGACAAGAGTCTGTTTAGTAGAGCTCGAATTTTATTGCCTTCAGAAACCCCTTCAATATATATAAATGAAACCAACATATCAAAGCAAGTTTGGTATGTTGAAGATATACATACACTTTTGTCTTTTTGCCGAAATGGACTAGGTTTTGCTTATTTGCCAAGCTTTGTTGTTGAGCATGACTTGAAAAATGGGAAACTAGATAAGTTATTATTGGAGTCTGATTTGAGATCTGAAAACTACTTGATGGCATCATTGATTTACCCTGCAGGAATAAGCAAGTCAATAGCTATGGAATGGTTATCTCAACGTTTCTTAGATTTTAAAGTATGTCGATGATTCTGAATGTTCTTAATCGAGAACTATAAAGTAATCTGATAGGTCCTATTTTTATTTAAATTTAACTGTGAGATAAGCTCTGCCTTGTATTTATTTTTATCTCTAATGTAATTTGAATTAAATAGGATTTTTTATGAATAAGTTTTACTGCAATGCAATGGCTTTTCTTGCTACATACAAAAAAGACGAGCGCGGTGTAACAGCTATTGAATATGGTTTAATTGGCGTCGCTATGGCTGTCGCTTTGACCGCTGCATTTGCTTCTGACGGGAGCTTAATGACTGCATTAAATGACGCATTTGCAAAAATTACAGCTAACTTGACTAAAATGACTGGTAGCTAAGTTAATTTTTAGTTTCTTATTATGATAGCGATCACTCTTTTATTGGTTATTTTGGTTTTATGTTGCCTTAGCGATATATTTTACCGCCGTATTTCAAATAAAGGGTGTTTCGCTGTATTGATTACTTGTGTGTGGCTTGCAGCTAGTCAACAAATATTGCTTGAAGGTCTTCTTAATGGACTTTCAATTTTTCTGTTGAGCCTATTACTTTTTAGATTCAGGTGGCTTGCCGCTGGAGATGGAAAGTTAGCGAGTGCGCTTGCTGTTGCCTTGCCTCAATCTTTACTGCCTATTGCACTTTGGTTCACATTGTTATGTGGTGGAGTGCTAGCCGTAATCTATCTAGTTAAGTATCGAGTGATTAACCGTATTCCCCGTGAAAGGGAGCTTGGATTACCATATGGTATTGCAATTTCTTTTGGGTTTTACATTCCTATTTTGACCTCTTATCTAGGTTAACAGGGAAGAACACGATTGTTAAATAACTACTGATGTTTATCGGCCCAACAGAATAGTTGAAAATGCTTAATTCCAAATTGATATTCATTATTGCATTTATTGCGGTCCTTGCTGGGCTATACGGCGTAGCCGATAAACTACTCACTAATCCAGAGCCTGAAGTTCTCGTCTCGACAGACGACAGTGCTTTGAACACATTAACTTTATGGCAACTCAAAGCTGCAATGAAAGAAGGCAGTCGCTTATCTTTTGCAGATCTCAAAAGGGTTCAGTTGAATAAAGATGATGCTTTAACTATTGGTGTAAAAGCTGATGTCGAACTTCAGATAGACCCTAGAACAGTATTAAATTCACCGGTTAAGGCTGGTCAGTACTTATTACCTGAGTTGCTTTCGAATCCTGGTGATCCTGGTTATTTGAATCTTATTACGCGTGACGGTATGACTCTTTATCCATTATCCGTAGCTACTCGTAATTTAATCGAAAATTATATTATTCCAGGCGACCATATCAACATTTTGGCTGTTAGCTCTCCTCTATATAACTTAGCCAACGACAATGGCAATTCGAATGATTTTGAAGGATTACAGGCTTCTTTGTTGATGACAAAAGTGAGGGTGATCTCGGTAGGTGATTCTGATACCAAAAATCAAGGCAGTAGTATAAATCCAAGTATGAAAAGTACTAATAAAGATGAAATCCGAATTGTTATTGAAGTCAGTCCACAAGATCTTGCTCGGTTAACGTTAGCGCAAAGAACGATGCATTTACAGATTTTTCATAGTTCTGATGATGCTGACGGCTCCAGCGCAGATGTCAGCGATATTATCAAGAATTATACCGGTATCGTTGAGTTACGAGGCGATTCACAAAACAATGTTGGTGGAATATTTTAACCATGAAAAAACGGATATTTACTTGGATTAATAGCGTACTCGTTAGCGTGTTTTTATGTGGTAATACATTGGCTGCGGACAGGTTTGTTACATTAAATGATGCTACAAGCATTGAACTTGAACAGGAGATTGGTACGGTTTTTATCAGTCAGCCTGAGATTGCAGATTATAAAGTTACCGGTAAAAATAAATTAGTGGTTTACGGACGACAGTTAGGGCAAGCCCGGTTATTTATCTATAACAAGGCCCATGAAGTTATTTTATCGGAACTTCTTCATGTAGATCTCAACCTCTCTCAGATAAGACGCCAACTAAAACTTGTGTACCCGGAGCTGGATATATCACTTGCCTCTGTTGGTGATAAAGTTGCAGTTCGAGGCGTAGTTTATAGTGAAGAACAACGTAGTGATATTTATCGCCAAGTTGCAACGTTTCTTGGCCGTGAGAAGATCGAGCGTTTTGATGAATCAGAGTTGGTCGAATTTAAGGACTCCTTCACTGAAGCTAACTGGTTAGCGTATGAGCGTAACTTTACTTGGCAAGGGATTATCGAGGGGCTAACACTTTCACAAACTCAACAGGTTAACGTCAAGGTGTCAGTTGCTCAGGTGACAAAGGAGTTTAATGAAACCCTTGGTGTGAACTGGTCTACTGTTGGGCGTAGTGTCGGCGAGTTCTCTTTCTTGGACTTTAAAGCCGATGATTTAACAACAGTGATAAATGCACTTGGAAAAGACAGTATTGCTGAAGTCCTAGCTGAACCTAATTTATCCGTCATGTCAGGAGAGTCTGCTAGTTTTTTGGTTGGTGGTGAAATCCCTGTGATATTTACTAACAATAACACCACCAATATTACCTATAAAGAATTTGGTATTCGTTTAGATTTATCGGCCAAAGTACTCAATAACGATAAAATTAAGTTACAGATGATGCCTGAAGTCAGTGCTGTGGAAGGTTTTATCGAAGCCGCAGGAATTAAGATCCCCCAATTAACAACACGACGTGCAATGACCACAATAGAATTGGGTGACGGCGATAGTTTTCTGTTGGGTGGTTTGATGAGCAGTGATGAACTTGAGAATATTAGCAAGATCCCCTTGCTAGGAGATATTCCCGTTTTTGGCTCATTGTTTCGCCAAGCAGGTACAAGCCGTAAAAAGACAGAGCTTGTGATTGTAGCCACTGTCAACCTTGTGAAACCACTTTCCCCCGCAGAGATCAGACTACCTAAGATCACTCCGACCAAATCATTAGCCCGCTTTTTTAACGTAACACCTGCAGCTGGGGAAAACGAAAACATTAATGTCATTCAGATGCTTAACCAGGGTGGATTTATTCAATGAAAACGTTAATTGTGAGCAGTTTAATATTTTGTTTATTAGCTGGATGCGCTGATAAAGCAATGCCTCAAATAGGCAGCGAAGCGATTATTTATCAGGAACTACACCATTTGATTATCGAAATGGAGGGGAAGCAAACCTCTGATGAAATAGGTCACCAAATTGAACTCTTTATTGATGGTTTTGACAGTAATATCGAACAAACTTATTGGACTTTAGATTATCAGAATGCTGATAAAGCATTCATTGAGCCTTTAAGAAATCAATTGCTCAAACGAGGTGTCACGCCAGCTCATATCGTCATTGAAACAGTACCTTCTACAGATAGAGTGATAAAAATTCGTGTTGGCCAATATAAGGTTAGAACCCAAATATGCCGTCGTGGCATTTTTGGAGAAATGAGTGATGACATAGGTTGTTATGTTGAATCTATGCGGCTGAAGCAGGTGAGAGAGCCACGAAGCCTAGTATTAAAGAAAGGGACATAAGATGTTTGACTTAGCCAAAGTTATCACTAAAAACAGTGAGAATTCGCGGGAACAAAATGGACCCGCTAGTTGTTCTTTTTATTATCAAACGTCTGAATGTTTAGCTTTAATCGAAGAGGTCTTTCGTTTTGAAGGTTGGAACCTTCCATATTGTATAAAAAGCTCTACTCCAAGTGCAATGCAGTTTGATGGTCTTAAAGATATCGTCATCTTAGAGCTTAATCAGTCTACTAATGTTGTTAAGGATGCTCGAGAGTTTTCAGCGAAACTTCCCAATCAAAAGGGGGTGGTGGTTATAGGTAAAGAAGACACCATTACCACGCTGAGAGAGTTAAAGGAAATGGGGATTTACTACCTGTTTTGGCCACTGAATCAAGAGGAATTAAGTGAGTTTCTTCGCCATGTTCATAATAATCTTCAACAAGCTTCTGGAGTAAACAAGAACCGTAAAGCCAAGCGTGTTGCTGTTGTGAGTAGTAAAGGCGGTATTGGTAATACAATGATTACTTGTGAATTAGCCGCCACCTTGTCTTACCAAGGGGTTGATACGATACAGGTTGATCATCAGTATTTTAGCAGTAATACCGATATTCTATTGGGCCTTAAAAACTTTGAACGTCAGGATACAGAAAATCTCTCCCTGCAATTACGTGATATGGATGAAGTCAGTGCGAGTAATTATTTAAGGAACGTTGATAAACACTGGCGTTTATTGGCATTTATAGGGCCTAAATCTGCAGACGAACTTTATAGCGATAGCCAAAATATCGCTGACTTACTTAGCCGTCAAGCCAACTTTATTATTGAAGATTTCTCTAGTTCTAATGATTTTGTAATGGATGCTTCGTTGCTTTCTGAGCGTATTGACGTGTTTGTTATAGTGCTAGATGCCACCGTGTCTTCCGTAAGGAATGCTAGCAAGATCATAGAGAAAATTGATCTTCATAATCTATCAGGTACGGCGGATATTCGTATCTTAACTTTTTTGAATTTACATCGTCCAGATGGGGCTTTCCCTTTAAAAAGGGATGAAGTTGAACGTTACCTATCGCGACCAATCGATGTGCAGTTAGATTATGCTGCTAATTTTTCAGCCTCGATGCTATCAGGTAAACGCCTACATAGATTGGAAAAGCGTAACGGGGCGTTCAGTCGTTTAGCTCGCCTTATTCAAGGTAAAAAACCAGAAGTGGTCCATTCCCCATTCGGTAAGTTTAAGGCTCTGGTTACACGATGAATAACAAAGAAATTTATCTAAGCTTTCGCGATCAAATTTTCGAGGCGCTCGATGCTCAAGTGATCGCTAATATGTCGCGTGAGGAACTTTCTCGGCAGATCCAAAGCGCCGTAGAAGTGCTAGCCAACAATTTTAGTCAACCTATATCTACTGCTGTACGCGGGATGACAGTCAAAAATTTGGTTGATGAATTGCTAGGGCTTGGGCCGCTGCAGCCGTTGCTTGAAGATGACAGTATCAATGACATTATGGTCAATGGACCCGACCAAATCTTTTATGAGCGAAACGGCAAGATTCATAGTTCTGACGTGGTGTTTGTGAATGAAGCTCAATTGCTTGAAATTGCACAACGTATAGCCGCTAGGGTGGGGCGTCGAGTAGATGAATCATCACCGATGGTTGATGCGCGTCTGAATGATGGTAGTCGAGTTAATATTGTTATCAAACCCATTGCTATTGACGGTACAACGATCTCTATTCGTAAATTTAGAGAGCAAAAAATTGGGTTAGAAGAACTTGTCGGGTTTGGCTCGCTATCCCCTGAAATGGCTAGAGTTTTGATGATTGCAGCTCGTTGCCGCTTAAATATCTTAATTTCGGGTGGAACGGGCTCGGGTAAAACAACGCTATTAAATGCACTCTCAAATTATATCGCAGATGATGAGCGCATAATTACTATAGAAGACGCGGCAGAATTGAACCTGCAGCAACCTCATGTTGTTAGGCTTGAGACTCGTCCCGCGAGTATTGAGAACAGTGGTCAAGTAGACCAAAGAGATCTAATTATTAACTCTCTTCGGATGCGTCCAGATAGGATTATTTTGGGTGAATGTCGTGGTGCAGAAGCATTCGAAATGCTACAAGCCATGAACACTGGCCATGATGGGTCAATGTCGACACTCCACGCCAATACTCCAAGAGACGCCATTTCGAGAGTTGAGTCTATGGTAATGATGGCCTCGCTTAATCAACCTTTAGACGCTATCCGCCGTACGATTGTTGGCGCGGTCAATCTGGTTGTCCAGGTAAATCGTCAACGAGATGGCTCTCGAAAAATTACCAGTATTTCAGAGGTAGTCGGCCTTGAAGGAGAGAACGTTGTAATGGAAGAGTTATTCCGCTTTCAACCTTCTGACGGCCAAAGCATGGATAAGGTACTTGGGGAATACCTTTCTCCAGGGATAATGCAGCGATCTATTTTGATGCAGCGTTCTGCGTATTTTGGTTTGCAAGAGGAATTAATGCACGCTTTCAGAGGTGTGCAATGATCTTGTCTCTATCTTTCATTTTATTTGGCGTTGCAGCGCTATTGTGGGGCATGCGAAGCCGCTCGATAAAGAGTCAATTTCTAGTTAACAAAGTGCAATCTTCTGAACTCGATGAGTTTCATTCTGCTGTAAAGCTTGAGTCTCTTCAGCATAAAGCTTGGTTTTCAAAAATTCAGATGTTACTTCGACCCGCATTTATGGCTTTAGGCGATAAAGCTTGGCTTAAACTTACGTTTTTCCTCTGTTTCTTAACGAGTGTAGGCATCTATATCAATAGCCTCTTACAACTTGACAGTATTTGGTTGCCAGCAGCTTTACCCATTCTAGGCTCCTTGTGGGGATGGAATTGGTTAATGAGGAAAAGAAAAAAAGCCTTTGATGAAACCTTTCCTGATGCACTTAACATCATGATGAGTGCAGTTTCTTCCGGGGAAAGTATTATGCAGGCGATCACTTATGTTGGAAAATCTCTGGATAATCAAATTGGATTAGAATTTAGAGATATGGGAGATCGACTTAAGTTAGGTGAACCCCCTGAACAAGTATTTAAGCGTGCCTGCAAGCGATATCCGTACCCTACATTTTTATTCTTCATTGTGACAATAAGAGCCAACATGTCCAGAGGTGGCCAACTTAAGTCGGTCATGGCTAGGTTAATTCGTGTCTTGATGGATGCAAGAACGTTAGATAAGAAAAAAGCTGCGATGACTTCCGAGGCAAGATTGTCAGCTAAAATTGTCGCTTCTTTACCTTTTTTCTTCATGGTTTTATTGAGTTATTTAAGCCCTCAGAATGTCGATTTCGTGCTCACTGACCCTGCTGGGAGGTATGTCCTGTATTACGTTGTAGGAAGTGAAGCGCTAGGTATGTTTATTATCTGGTTACTTATCAGGGCTGTTCGTTAATGATTGAACGGGTCCTAATCATTAAGCAGTTTAATTTGAATTATGTATTTAGATTGTTCGTTGAGGAGCAAAAATAATGCTTGTCTTAATAATAATTACAATCAGTGGTTTTATCGCGTTAGGCCTCGCTATTTGGCATAAAGAGAAGCAGCGCCAGTGGGGGATTCAACGTTATTTAAAGATTTCCCAAGAAACCGGGCTACAGAAACTCAGTAAGTTGGTTGTTCGTATAGGCCAAGAAAAACGAGAAGAATTAGAGCAGCAGTTTATTGAGGCAGGGTTTTACGATACTCGGTTGGCTCGTTTTTATGTGCCAGCGAAAATAGGACTAGCCCTGGTTATTATTTTATTGGTGGTTGTTTCAGAAATGGCAATGCCAAATAAGCTGATGATAGGTGCGATTGCAATGGTAATAACGCTTATCGTGCCTGATTCAATTCTAGCGATGCGTAAGAAAATGCTTGTGAAGAAAACCTCCCGTCAGTTGCCTTATATGCTGGATATGATGTCAGTGTGTGTACAAACAGGTATGACCGTTGAAGCTGCTTTAGCTTATTTAGCAGAAGAGCTAAGAGCATTTGATAAAGATCTTTGTTTTCACATTAAAAAAACTGCAGATACATCGCGAGTGACAGGGCTTGAAAAAGCACTGTTAGAGTTGAGTGAGCGGATTCCTACATCGGAGGTGCGTAGCTTTTCGTTAACCTTGATTCAGAATATTCAGTACGGCACATCTATCGCAAATGTATTAGCGGATTTGGCGGAAGACATGCGTCAGATGCAGGTGCTTTCAATGGAAGAGAGTATTGGTAAGTTAGCTGCAAAAATGAGTGTGCCTTTGATTCTATTTATCATGTTTCCGATTGTAGTACTGATATTAGCCCCTGGGTTCATGCAGCTTTCAATAGGTTAGATTATGCGTCGATTTTATATCATTTCATTTTTATTTCTGTTTTTAATTACAGGTTGTAGCTCAAATCAAATGGCTACAGCTGTGACTGAAAAAGATCTTATCGCTGTGGGAAATCATGCAGGCCTGATTCGATTCTATAAAGATGAGCTTATTAAAGAACCTAATTCAAAAGTGATAATGCTGAAGTTAGCTCAGTCTTATTATGATTATGGTGATAGTGAATCGGCCAGTTTCTATGTCGAACAGTTAAAAAAAGAGGGTGCAAGAGAACCTGAACTTTATCTATTGTCAGGCAATATAGCAGCGGATATAGGACTGTTTGAGCAAGCCGAGACCGATTATAAGACCTCTATTGAGAAAGGCTACCATGGGGCTGAACTGTATATAAAATCGGGAATAGCTTTAACCAATATGAAGAAGTATATCCAAGCAGAAGATGCGTTTAATCAAGCAAGGCTCAAAGGGCATGACGACATTACTGTCAAAAACAACCTTGCAGTCTTGTATTTGGCTAAAGGGGAATACTTACGAGCGGTTGAGTTACTCACGCCAGTTTACCGTCAACACAGTGATGAAAAGAAGCTGGCTTTTAATTTAGCAATCTCTCTATTCAAAGTCGGTGATTACCGTGAGGCTCATCGCTTGCTAAGTGATGACTTTTCAGATGAACAGATTTCGGCGCTGTTTAATAGTTTGAGCCAGGTGAACTAATGCAATTAATTAATTCAAAAAAACGTCAATTAGGGGCTTTTTCTGTTGAATTTGCTATTGGCGCTATGGTTATGTTCTTTGTCACATTCGGGATCTTTGAACTGAGTCGGCTTATTTATGTTATCAACCTAACAGAGTCTGCGTTGCGTGAATCTTCTCGAGATACAAGAGTATGGGAAGGCGAGCGATATGATGATCTTTATCAGCAAAGGTTGATTCAAATGTTTGAGAACAAAGGTGAGATTTGGCATCTATTAGCAGATCCTAAACGTTACAGCCTATCGATTTCTTATTTTGAAAGTTTCCCCGATCTCCTTAATGACAAGCCAAGTATCACCTTAACAAAACAGCAAAGAAGCCCGCTTGCTATTTATGAAATCAGTTATGACTACACGCCTATGTTTATTCTTGCAGGTGTTTTTGAACAAAAGATATCTCGGAGAATATTAGTCACTATGGAACATGAAGGCTGGCCAGTTGATGAGAAATAAACAAAGCGGAGCATTCACTATAGAGTTAGCTTTTGTGCTTCTTTTCACATCAGCATTGTTAGCCTTTACTGGTGATATTGCATTTCAATTGCTCAATAGAGTGAACCTGGACAGGGTGAACTTTTCCTTAGTGAATATTTTAAAGGAGCGAACACGTTTCTTTGATGGAAACCTTATTGTGACATCAACCGATGTCGACGACTTAGATGTATTAGCAGCTAGGCTGCTTGGTTATGCACAGACATCTGAAACAGCTCCATACGGAATGCGAGTAGAATGGCTTGTTAACGATCGCTATTCCTCTATTAATAAGGGGATCGGAGGTGGTACTCCTTGTAGTGCAGGGGATTCACTAAAAGACAGGACGAGCCTTGTGCCTCATTCGTCAGCAGATAAGCATTTCCCTCTTTATCAAGTAACGCTCTGTTTAAATACAGACTCTTGGTTTAATCAATTTTGGGGTGATGACACGAGTCATTATATCCATTCAAGTTCAGTGATGCCGGGAAGGTAGTGCTCATGAGTAATGAAGCGATGACATTGAAACGTCAACAAGGTGCAGCGGCTATCTATTTAGTATTTCTACTCATTCCATTATTTGCCATGGTGTTTTTAGCTTTAGATGGGACTCGTTACATCCAGAAAAAAAACCGCTTGGCAGATGCGACCGAAGCGGCAAGTTTGGCAATTTCAATGGCTAATTGTGACGATCGAGATTATGAGACTCAACTTGCAAAAGACTATATCTCAAGCTACGTCCGAAATATAAAAGAGATAAGTCAGGTAAAAATAGAACGTACAGAAGAGATTGATAATTATCCGCTATCTGATGGTTCATACGAAGAGAGGGAGTACACGCAATATAGAGTGTCCGCTAAAACAGAACACTCCTCTTGGTTACACAGCGCTCTGATCCCAAGTTTTAATGAAACTGAAATGCTTGCCAATCGGGCTGTAGCTCGTGCTTATCCTAAGTATCTGGGAGACCGTGATGTAGATATAGTCTTTGTTTCTGATTTTTCTGGTTCAATGAAAGGTTCTAGGATTAACAGTCTTAAAGATGCAATTACTCAAGTATCTAATGAGATTTTAATTCCCAGAGATGGGGAGACTCAGGTACGAAATCGCGTAGCTTTAGTACCGTACAACATGCGGGTTGTTGAAGGTGGAAGTGATAGAAGTATTTGCATGACTCAACTCAAGTACCGTAATCCAAGTGGTAAAACGAGTAGCAGTTACACCGATTACGAGTCAATAAATTGGAGAGAATGGGCTAATCAAAGCTATAGCAAAGTTTCTAGTTGTGCCAATAGTAGTCGAAAGTGTAATGGGTTACCCGGACCAAGGGCTGACGCTCGTACGATTAAATCTGTGGTAAATGACAGTTCTCAAAAGTGGCCTGATAGCAGTAATTGGATTGATTACAGTCGAAGTGTTGACCAAGTATTTACACAAAGCCCAGATCATGTTCAGCACCACCCAAGTGAGGAAAGGCTCTATAGTAGCTCAATGTGTAATGGTCGCTTTTGGACAATCCCATTAACAAATCAAAAGGCGCAGATCATGAAAGTGAACAGCATGTCGCCTGACGGTGGTACTTCGGTATATCAAGGTTTGTTACGAGGTGCTCAGATATTGGATCAAGGTAGGCCTGTAAACCCTAATGAAGAGGAAGAGAAAGGCTATACCAAGCGGCTTAAAATGCTGTTGATTATCAGTGATGGTAAGGAGGACCCTTATAGAGATACTTTTTCTAATCTTGTTAATGCTGGTGTTTGTACCAAAATCCGAGAGAGATTTAACGACGGTGATCTTCCGTTGCATATGGGGGTGATTGGTGTCCAGTTTAGTGCATCAGGGCAGAATGCCTTTAAGAAGTGTGTCGGTGAAGAGAATATTATTGATGTGGGCAATTTAGATGATTTGATTCAAGAGATTTTAGATTTGATTAAAAAGGGGGCCAAAAGCGATGGGATCCCTAGACTATATTACCGACATACAGAGAGCTAATTCATGACAATTAAAACATCTTTATATTCCGGAAGCATTATAAGTGTGCTGTGGTTATTAAGTGGATGCGCCCAAGAGATTCCATCAGAGAGCACTAAGCCAAATGTGCAACAGCAACGTCAATATGAGTTAGAGTCATACTGTGCAAATAAAGGCTATAACATCAGCTATAGCGTGACAATCGAAGATGTTACTGCAATTGCAAACCATCGAGATGGATACTTGATGATCCAACAAGAAACTAATCATCCAGATATTAAATCAGCATTATTAACCTTGGCCAATCATCAAGATATTTCACTAACATGTATGGAATATTTATCGACCACAGGTTTAATCAAATGGGATGCTAAGGACGAGTTACTGGCGAGGGTCTATTTTGATTTTGACAGTAATGCGCTTACCCCTGAATCTCGCTTTATATTGGATAAAGTAGCAAAAAGACTCATTCAAAACTCTGAAGTTGTTAAGCTGGTGGGACATACCGATGCCGTTGGAACTGATGAATATAACTATAGTTTAGGTTTACGCCGAGCTAATAGTACCGAAACATACTTGTATCAACAGGGAATGAGCAATACGCAGCTAGAATCTCTTAGCCAGGGGGAATTGAAGCCAATAGCTGATAATGAAACCGGCGAGGGCAGAGGACTAAATAGAAGAGTAGAATTATTAGTTTCTCCATCTACCGTTGAGTAAATTGTAGGTGAGTTTCTATTAGAATATCTCTGAATAGAACAAGGTTAAACTTGTTTTATTCTTAACACTTATTGTTTAAGCCTTTGCTGAATTAAAGTTAAACCGAGTTTGAGAAGGTTCAAAAACGAGGGCTAGAGCTATGCCGATGTAGTATTAGACTCGGGTATAACTACAGTGAAGAAGTGTTTGGATAAGTAATACATCTACATAGCGGCCCTTTAACCCAACCTTTACTAATCGATAAGTGACAGATTCAGACTACTTTTGAGATGACATTAATCTGCACGGTCCTTTTTCAATTTATCAGAGTTTTTACTCTGAACTAGCTGAAAATCAATACTTTGAATTGGGTAGTTTCGCGGTATACATGATTGAATACGCCATTTGTTGTATACACATATTTATATGCTTTTAAGGTGAGTGTTTTATGAATAAAGTAGTGGGGATTTCTTTAGTTATCTTGGGGGGAATTTCATATTTCGCTTATGAATCATTTATCGTTAAACCTAAACATTTGGATAATTCTTCGAAGAGCATGCTTGGCCAAATTGGTATTAAAGAAAAATGGTTTGACGCCTTTAAAATTATAGATGGTTCAATAGTATTATCTAGACATATTGAGTCATCTTTTGAAGATGGGGATACTGTGCATACTATTGGAACAATTGAATATACAGTCGAAGGTCAGCATTTTTGTAGGTATGTTGATTTTAATTTTAAGCTAGGTTCATTAAACGATTATCAAATTAACAACGTATCAACTTGCTTGGATTGATTTCACACAACAATCTATTAACCCTATTTACGACACTCGGGCTTGTTAGTTAGCCGAATGTTTTTTGTTTTTGCGCATCAATCGAACACTATAGGTTTACCAATTCTGCAATTCAGTTTTAGAACCTGACTTCTTACTTATGCCCCAAAACGTATTTACCTTTGAATAAAGGTGAGTCGAATCGCCTGCTGCGGGCATATATGTAAACAGTGCCGTGACACGCAGCAAGTCAGTCCTTGGAAGTTCGGCTATATCATGGACGGTCACGGCCGTAACTGCACGTGGTAATTGGTGTACTTATTTTGATTGATGTTGCTTGATGTCTAACGCGGAAATGCCCCTTTATTAGTTGTGCCTAATGACAACACTGAATTAAGTTGGTGAAATTTTAATTAGTAAAACTTATAAATAACACCTTGACGACCCCCCTTAACAATTGGCACTAAGTGGATGACCGTGAACCTATAGCTTACCTCTTTTAAAGGTTTACTAGATATTTGGAACTTAGGTTAAATAACTGTTGATTATTTGTAAGTTGTGTAAATCTCTTTGAGGTTGATACCTGTAAATGTTCATATACCGTCTGCTTAATTACATGTTTTTTTAATATGTAAAAAACAATAACAAGGGTAGGTTTATGATACTGCTAAGAAAGTTCAGTTGGCTCACTTTTTTACTAATATGCTGTTCGTCTGCGCAAGCCGATGAAGCTTATCAATCTCAAATGGACTATTTAAGGAACTATACAGACAACCAAAATATAAATTATGAGCTTAATAGCTATAAATCCGATCTTTTTGGAGAAAACCTGAGCCTTTACAATGGCACATTGAGGTTTGAAAGGCAGGATGCTGTCATTCCTGGTAATTCTAATTTAGATATGTCCTATAGAACTTTTTATCAAACGTATATGCCAAACTCCTTAGGCTGGGAAGAAAATATTCCAAGGATTGAAGCGTTTTCTGCATATAGCCATGTAACAAAAAAATCATCATTACCTACCGACTGGCAACTTGGAAAGTTCTGTAGTGGAAATATACAAAAATCCAGAGATGGCATAGATGAAGAAGCTAGCCGAGCATTTCATACAACGCCAAGAATTGTTATCCCAGGTATCGGCTCTGAAGCATTGTTATTCAATAATGGTTCTATCGGTAAGTCAACTAGCGAGTACCGCTTTATCACCCGAAATAAATGGATTGTGAGCTGTTACTCAGAGCATGGAAGAGAAGGGTTTAAAGTTAATTTACCTAATGGTCATATTTACTATTTTAATAACGGCGATGGAGTAACACCTGAAAAATCACTAAATGTAGAGGGTGCATTTATGGTCGTTTTACCAGATAGCCCTCATTTTAGAGAACATACTGGAATATATGTATCAAAAATTGAGGATAGGTTTGGCAATCGCCTAAACTATAAATATTCAAAAAAAGGATTAAAATCTATTTCGAGTAATGATGGTCGGAGAATTGAGGTACATTATAATGGGCAAGAGAAAACAGTCCTAGCAACTGATTCTACTAACAGTTATCAAAAAAAGTGGATTTATAATAATGGGGTTATTACTAGACCAGATGGTAAGAAATGGGAGTATAATCTATATCAAATAGATGCTTGGCCGTCCGACGAACTTCTAGATGGAGGAGCATCAAACCCGCCATGTATCTTGTTTTCACAGTTTTCAGGAACGATGAGAGTTAAACACCCTGATGGTGCTGTCGGTGAATTTAGCTTTGAAGAGCGATTCCAAAATAAAGCTCGAGATTATGCTTGGGGTTTTCTCGCGCCTTGTTATAAAACATATAGTTTAGTGAAGAAAAAAATAAAGACTGGTAAAGAAGAGCTTGTATGGGAGTATGATTATTCATCGTCTTGGCGTTCGGGGTTAAGACAGTTTAAAGCAGGGGATGCTATTCCAGAAGGATATAAAATTCCATCTCCAGTCCCTAGCAATGTTGATAGGCATTTAACTAAAACAACAACGATAACATCACCTAATCAAGATAAAACCATACATTATATTAATCGGGACCATTATAGCTATCTTGAAGGTACAACGGTCGCTGAGGAGGTATACAGTAAGAGTGGACATTTATTAAGACAAATCGAGTATAGTCACAAACGCTCTGGGACGTATGGCAGTCGTTCTGTGACTCACGTTGAAGGTAATTCATTCTTAAATAATAATGCAGCAATTTTGAATAAAACAAAAACGAGTCAGAGCGGTGATATTTTTGAAAAGAAAATAAATAAATTTGACTCTTTTGACAAACCTCTTTCAATAACCGAAACGAGCAATAACGGTGAAGATGTTAGGTATTCTCTAAAGTACGATAATGACCGAACACATTGGGTTCTATCTAAGTTAAAAAGTAAAGATACTGTTGGGGACGGCAGTTTCCCCGATGTTGAATATAGCTACTACTCACCAGAGAGTGCACACGCTTCTTTATTATACCAAGTGAAAAAATTCGGTAAACTTCAAGCCACATTTAGCGAGTATCATCCTGATGGAAATATCAAAAGAATTGACTATGACTCAAGTGGACTTAAGTATTCTAAATTGGAAGATTACTATAGGGGCCGCGCTCGCAAAATAACATTGCCTTGTGCTATCCCAAACGCTTGCAATACGGTTAATGGAAGTACAACTAATACAATGATTGCTAAGTTAACAATTAATGGCGATGGTACGACAGGCAGTATTACCGATTTTAGAGGACACAAAACTACATATAACTATAATCCAATCGGCTGGCTCACTAAAATTGATTATGGTGACAATAAATGGACCGATAAATTAATTAACTATACACAAGTTAATTATGGAGACGATGGTATTGCTGGTAGTGAAATTGTTGTTGGGCAGTTAAAGCAAACAGTAACTCAAGGGAATTATGAGCGAGTTAGGTATTTTGATGGATTATTACGACCTACTTTAACCAAAGAAAGAGATAAAAGTAATGATGATACAATTAGGTACCAACAAACAGTATATGATTTTGAAAACAAACCAACACTAGAGTCTTTCCCAAGTGGTAACGCAAGCAATATGATGGGGGTCGAAACCAAATATGACGCATTGGGGCGTGTAACTGCTATAAAACGACAAAGCGATGATTCTAGCACAGAAATAACATATTTAAGTGGTAATAGAAAACAAATCTCTGATGCTAATCAAAACATCACTACTAGCACTTACTACGCATATGGTCATCCCAGTTTTAATGTCCCCACTTTAATTGAGGCGCCAGATAGTAGCGATATAGAGATTAGTTATAACAAATTTGGACAAGTGAAGAGTATTACTCAAAGAGGGGTCACAGAGAAATACTTGTATGATAATCATCAGCAGCTCTGTAAGACCTACCGACCAGAAACGGGGGTAACCGCTTTTGGTTATAATGCTCAGGGCCAAAGAATATGGCGAGCAGAAGGGACTAATGGGGGCAGTGATAGCTGTGCAGCATCATCAGTCCCTGCCTCACATAAAGTCATTATGAAATATGATAATTTAGGTAGACTTCGAGCTCAGCACTTTCCAGAACCAAGCCTTAATAAAACTTACTCTTATGATTTGAATGGTAACTTGTCCTCATTAAATTCAGGTAGCGGTAATAGCGCTATCAATTGGGAGTACAAATACAACTCACTTAATTTGTTGGAAGAAGAAACTTTATCGATGGATGGTAAAAGTTTTTCGCTTGACTGGACGTATAACAATCTAGGAGCGCTATTATCACTTAAATATCCTTCTGGAAGAAAAGTAACTTATTATCCTAATGCCCTTGGTCAACCAACTAAGGTGAGCGAAGGTACTGTAAACTATACAAACAATGTTAAATATCATCCAAATGGGACAATTAAGCAGTTAACTTATGGTAACGGTATTGTCCGTAATATTAATTTGGATACCAGTGGGCGTATCGATGAGATAAAAGACTCCAAGGGGGCTAACCATAAACTCAATATAGACCCACGTTATGACTTAAATGACAACGTTGCAGGTGTTATTGACTGGATTGACCGCAGTAATGACATTGATAATATGCGTTATGATGGCATGAATCGATTGCTATCTGCTGATGGTAAATGGGGAAGAGGTTATTACCATTATGATGGCTTAGGGAACATCACGAGTCGCAGTATAAGTGGCTCTGTTATTAATTATAATTATAACCATTTAAATCAATTAGACAGGCTTACTGGTGCATATGCTTATCGCTATCGTTATGACTCCCGAGGAAATGTTATCCATAATGGTCGCTATAATTTAAACTTTAACCATGCTAATCAATTAACGGCAGCCAAAGGGTTGGCTTATCGTTATGACGGTCATAATCGACGCGTTAAAAAACAAAATGATTACAGTATATATAGCCAAGGAGGGCAACTGTTACATCGTGAAAAAGCCAATGGAGAAAAGACCGATACCATTTACTTAGGTAAGCAAATCATGGCGGAAATAACGTTAACAGGAAATAACAACCCACCCCCTCCAGAATTACCAATAGCGAAACCCAGTATGAACCTTATATTTTCGGCCAATCATGTTGGGGAGGGATGTCGGAAAAATTTCGGATGCATAACTCCGGTATATCCCTCTCCATATAAGCAATTACAATTTGAGCCTTTGCCTCCTATTAATCTTACCAGAGGGTACTACTTATTATCATGGACGACGAAGGGCGCAGAAACGTGTTCAGGTAAGGTATTACGCAATGGTTCAACCAGCAAAGTATTAACGGGTACAAGTACAATGGGGATTAATTTTGAAAATGATGGAGCCTTGTATCAAGCAAGTTTAACGTGTGTTGGACGTGGTGGTTCAACCACTAAAACAGCAATTATTGGGGGGAATGGCGATGAATATTAATGAATATGTTGGGATACGCTATATATCAACAACGCTATTATTGATTTTATGTTTAATGATGAGTCCTCTTGAGGCCGCTCAAACCATACGTTATCAACATACCGACATGCTAGGTACACCAGTAATGGAAACCGATGAAGCTGGTAATGTCATCAGTCGAAGTGTGTACGAACCATTTGGTAAGCGTCTTGGTGGTGAGAAAGCGGGTATAGGCTACACAGGTCATTTGCAAGATCCAGACCTTGGGCTAACCTATATGCAGGCACGATACTATGATCCACTTATCGGGCGTTTCTACTCGAATGATCCTTTATCATTCAGGGATGTACATAGCTTTAATCGTTATGCTTATGCGAATAATAATCCGTACAAATATACTGATCCTACAGGAGAAGCTGCCGAAAGCTGGTTAAATAGGCCTAGCGGTGTGAGTATTCAGCAAAATCAGAATGCTTATTCTGAAGCTGCTGCGATCGGTGCTGCCGTTTGGACTGCTGGTGCAGCATCTGTATCAATGACAGCTTCTGCATCAGTTACAGCCTTGGAAGTTACAGCTTTAGCGACAGGGGATTCTGTTAGTGGAGTTAGTGGAATAAGTCGAGGAAAGCAGGTTGGCAGTATAATAAAAAAAGATGGTTCGACTAAAGCAAGTACAATTAAGGCGAAAGCAGAATCGGTAGGATTTACACCCCAGCAATCCTCTAATGGCCCTTTAAAATTAGTTGATGAAGCTGGCACACCTAGGGTTACTATTAAGGGAGGGAGCGATAGAGCACCAGGCAGTGCAGCTCCTCATGTAGAGCTAAAAGATTCAAATGGCCAACGCGTAAGCCCTTCGGGCTCACCTGTTACACGTAGAAGCCCTGAGAACCACACCCCAATAGAGAATGACTTGTAAGATGAAAAACTATTATGAAATCGATATATTAAAAAATTTTTACCTTGAAGATTCATATGTTATAGATATCAAAGAAACTGAAAACAGTATTATTTTTTATATGGAGTTCGTCTTAAAACCGGCCCATTCTAGCTACTCTGAACCTCTTGATGACGAGCAATACTGTTATAAAAGTGGCACTATTGAGTTTATGAATTGCAGCTCTATTACTTGGATAAGCAGAGCAAAACAGACTTTTACTGATCGAAATGAAAATGTTGATTATGGAAATATCGACTCATTTTTTCGTAAAGGAGATGTCAATTATCTAGAAGGTGACTGGGGAATAGTTGAGTTCGCTAATTTAGAGCGAAATATTGCAATCACTTTGAGTGAAAACATGTAACTTCAATCACGACTCTAGATGTCATAAAGAATACATCTATCCAAGCCCCGCAAGGGGCTTTATTTTTGGCTGATTTATGCTCCACCGTCTGCCGACACTCTTCGGAATAGCCAGCCAATTTACTTTGGATCTGATGCTGGCTTTGTTCGGAATGCCTGCCGAGAGTGATTGGATTTTGCACGTACTAAATAAAAAATGCCCCTTTATTAGTTACAGGCAAAAGCAGGAAGCAACTGTGAGGAGGCCTGTTGGCCTACTTTTACTAATCGATAAGTAGTAATCACGAGTTGCTTTCAATTCAACATCAATACCAATGCTCACTGTGCAAATGTCTATGGGCATTTATCCAGTAACACTCTTTTATAGTGCTTATAAATCAATAGCTTTTATCGAGTAAAAATTAAATAATAGGTTTGTTAAATGTGCATGCGCGCTTTGCCAAATACGTGCGAATGCGCACTATACAATTTTTATGCTTATCATCCAACATCGGTGCAAAATATTAATTTTAAAGGAATAGATTTAAGTCAAACATCCTCTTGTTAATGAGTGTTATTGTTTGAAATAACTGTTCAGAGTTTAGGTGTATAAATGTCGATAACGAACAAATCAATAAAACTGTTGTGGTCAAATGCTGCTGGTAGGTGTTCATTTAGAAGCTGTGGTGAAAGATTATCAGTTGAAGAAGCAGAAGGTGTTACTCCTTATACTCTTGGTGAAATGGCACATATTAAGGGTAATAAACTCGGCTCTAATCGCTATGATGTAGAACAATCAGCTATTGAAAGAGATAGCTATGAAAATCTTATATTGCTTTGTCCAACTCACCATACATTGATAGATAAAGCCGAAAATGAGGATGCGTTCCCCATTGAATTACTCCACGAAATGAAGCGTGAGCATGAGAGTTTTATTTCAACTCGGTTACAGGGTACAAAGATAGATAATATTGACCAGCTTAAGGACAAAATTGCTCCTTATATGGCTGAAAACTATCAAGCGTGGGAGCAATACGGTCCCATGTCAGAAAATGCGCGAAAAAACCCTAATAGTGACCAAGTTTACGCTTTATGGACCTCAGAGCGTCTTTCAACGATCGTTCCAAATAATAGGGAAATCGCAGCCCTTGTGCAGGAATACAGAGAGTTGTTCTCTCGCAGGGAACAAAGAGTTGTAAGTAAGTTTATACAACATGTCGAAAGTTATGAGCAATGGGTTCATGATAAAATCCCTTACAACGCTGTTCAGCGCTTTCCGAGCGACTTTGAAGACTTAATATTAGGAGAATAATATGCCCGCACATAATGATAACTTTCCTTGGATGAGTTACTACGGAAATTACAGGTTCTTTGAACAGCGTATGAATGAGCATAGTAAGGTTAGTTCATGTGAACAGTTGGATGCGGGTCTATATAGTATTGAACTGAATAATGGAAGTACTCTTAAGGTATTTATATGTGAATGTTATTCGTTCGGCACGGCTGAGTATGTCGAGTCTTGCGAAAACTACGGTGCTCTTGATGCTGTTGTTATAAGCTCAAATTGGTGTGGTTATGGTCTTGAGCTAAAGCGAGATTGTATGGCAGATAAAGTTGGAATCTTCGATGTTCGTGGTTTTATGGCTGCAATCAATAAAAATGAATATTGGACTTATATGACAGAGTACGAAAAAGATAAATTTAAAGAGTATGGTTGGTTGTAAAATTGTTAGCTAAAGTCTATGGCTTTGGTTCCTACTTTAAAGGGGCAGAGGCTTTCAATGATATAGATATCTTGATTGTTCATAATTCGACTAGCCGTAAGTCATGCTTAGAAGCCATTTCATTGAAGAAAGGTCTAATGGCAAAAGTAGAAAAAGCCTCAATAACTATGCTTTCTAAATCAGAAGAAGCTGAACTGAACTTTATAAGTAAAGCATCAGCGAAGTATCTGTTGTCTTACAACGGCAGTAATTTGTGTGACGTTATTTCTATCATAGAAACTATGAAACCAACTGATAGATAAACATAACAAAGCAATCAAGGTGACCCGTTACACTCGGTGGTTTGGTTCGGAGTTCGGCGCTTGGTAAGTTAATCGTGGGGCACCTTATTGCAGGCGTTAAAAAAAGTATGGACAAACAAGAACATTGTAAAGAAGTTTACGCATATTACGGTTTAGCGATGTATCGTGCGCAGTGTGTGGAACAGTCAATTATTCAGTTGCTCATCTTTTGTGATTTATACGAAAGAGAGGCAAAGTCTAAACACACCCAAGAGGAGTGGGAGGCTAAGTTTGATAGCTTTGATCAGGAAGTTAGTGATAAGACGATGGGGAGGCTAATAGGACACCTAAAATCTTTAAACGTACTTCAAGCGACTACAGAATCGTTGTTGGCTAAGGCTCTCAAGGAGCGTAACTTCTTGGCTCATAGCTATTTCCAAGCTAAGGCTATGGATTTTATGAACGAGTCTGGGCGTAATAAGATGATTACAGGATTGGAAAAATCAATAGAGTTGTTCAATCAAGTCGAGGACATCTTAAACCCGATCACAATGACTGTCGCAGCAAAGTATGGGTTAACCGAGGAAGTTCTAGCAAATATCCAAAAACAGGCTCTGGAAGAGGCGAAAACTGACCTTTAACAAGAGACTATGGAGTCAATAGCTAACTTTGAGCTTTTGGCGCTTTCCGCATTACACTATCTCTTAGCATCAAAGGCAAAGGGGTCGGAGCGAATAAGATAAATTGAGATACTTTGCCTCATCTAAGTCACTCCTGATAGACCAGATACTCTAACGCATTTCTGTCCAAAAATGAGTTAGGCCTTTAGCCATAACTCTAAATATTAAAGGTTATGCTGTTCTAACCAAGTGTAGATACAGCTGATGCCATCGTAGAGCTTACAGGGACGTACTTGAAGCGTGTCTCAGAAGTGTCTGCACATACGCTGGCCGCAGGCCATTGAAACCACTTTTGTCCAATAATGAGCTACGAATGTCATAACTTTGTAGAACTCTAATTTTAATAATTCTAACCTCGTCTTGACTGTTGTATATGCTCACTCCACCAGCACATTAGCTCTCTGCGCCGCTCAATGTAGTCGGCGCGATTATATGCCGCTCTTACGGTGTTTTTATCTACATGAGCCAATGAAACCTCAATAAGCTCAGCATCAAAGCCTTGTTCGTTTAGTGTAGTGCTGGCTAATGCACGTAGCCCGTGGGCCACTAGACGGCCTTTGTAGCCCATACGTTTGATAGCCATATTGGCCGTTTCGGTGTTGGTGTGGTTATTTTTGTTTCTATCTGCAGGGAATATATATTCCAAGTCACCACTGATCTTCTGCATGCGCTCTAGTAGTGATATAACCTGTGGTGTGAGTGGGATGATATGCTCACGCTTCATCTTCATGCGCTCTGCAGGAACAACCCATATTTTCTTATCAAAATCAATTTCAGCCCACTTAGCCATAGCTGCTTCCGCGGGGCGAGTCATGGTATGTAATTGAAGCTCTATCAAGCAGCGAGTTGTTAGCTTGATACTCGCGTAGGACAGCGCCTCCATAAGCTCAGGAAGTTCATCAGGTTTAATTGTGGGCATTTGGCGTTTTTCTGGAATGCCAAATGCTGCAGCTATGCCAATAAGCGGGTTTGAGTGGATTAGGCCAGTATTGACTGCAAAGGTCATTACTTCGTTTAGCCAGCTGATCACGCGCTTGCAGGTTTCTACATTGCCTTTAGCTTCTGCTGGCTTGAGTACTTGAATAACTTGTGGGGCGGTTAAGGCACTGACCGGTGTTTCACCTAGGGTTGGGAAGAGGTAAAGCTCAAGGCGACGATACAGCTTTTGGCCGTGATTTTCAGAGACCTTTTGCTTTTTAATTTCAAACCAAGCGTCAGTTACCGATCTTAGGGTGTTTTCTGCATCGGTTTTTACAGCAGCTTTTTGTTGCTGCTGGTGGTGTTGTGGATCGATACCTTGAGCAAGTAACTCTCGGGCAGCTTCTCTTCGCTTTCTTGCTTCAGCTAGTGGCACATCAGGGTAGGTGCCTAAACCTAGGTTTGCTCTTTTCTTGGTGACAGGGCGTGAGTAATTAAGCAGCCAAAACTTTGAACCACTAGTTTTGATCCTAAGTGATAGCCCCCTACCATCAGAGAGGTTGTATTCTTTTTCTTTAGGTTTTGCGTTTGCAACAGCAGTAGCAGTAAGAGGCTTGGTAGTATTGGCCATTATTTGTAACACCCAAATCGCGAAGTGGTTTTGATGTTACATTGAGTGTTACTTAAAACTCAAGCTGCTATGAAATGGTAATAGACGTTGATGGACGCTAAGTTATTGATTTTAGCGTTTTACAGGCAGAAAAAAAGACGCCCGAAGACGTCTTTGTTCCTGTATTTGGTGGAGGCGGCGGGGCTCGAACCCGCGTCCAAAAAGCCTACATCCAAGGCGCTACATGCTTAGTCTCTCTTTTGGTTAACCAAGTACACTCCGAAAGACAGGATTGCAATTGGCGAGTTCAGTACTATTTCGCGGTTCACCCCTGAACGTGGTTCCCTCGCTATCAAATGTAAAGGTGACCATCTTATTACTCTGCCCATTTGAGAAACGTGAGCAAGATGGCTAGCTAGCCTAAGCTGCTAGAGCGTAGTTATCGTCGTTTGCAACTATAACTGTGCGGCTTTTTACGAGGCCAACCGCCCCTCGGCATGCTCCCAGGGTTTCGAGAATCTTGTCGAATCCAGAATCGCCCCCAAGTACAATTTGATTGTAACGCGTCATATCTTGTTTTAACAAGGATAAAAAGCACATTACTAATCGATTGTTCGTTATACGACCGTTATTGGTCATATTCTTGTATCTATTACTGTTGAACAGCCTTTTTCATGGTTCGAGACTTTTCAATCTGCCATTCACGGTCTTTGGTATCCTCACGTTTATCGTGATCTTTCTTACCTTTACCTAAGCCGATCTCTATTTTTACCCAAGCACCTTTTTGCCAATACATTGAAATAGGTACGATTGAGTAACCTTTACGTTCCACCAAGCCTTCTAGCTTATCCAGCTCTTTACGTTTAAGTAGTAATTTACGTGAGCGCAATGGATCACATACTACATGTGAAGATGCTGTATTAAGCGGGGCGATTGTGCAGCCAAAAAGGTAAGCTTCGCCTTCCCTTAAGAATACGTAGCTTTCAGACAAGTTTACCTTGCCCATACGAATAGACTTCACTTCCCACCCCATGAGGGATAGGCCCGCTTCTAGCTTCTCTTCGAACTTATAATCGAAGGTCGCGCGTTTGTTACGTGCGATGGAAGCTGAACTGTTCTTTGAGTTTTTTGCATTTTTCTTAGCCATAGGGAAGTCATTATACTCAGGCAAAACAAATATGGAATTAGCGACATCGAATTATTCGATGATTTCTGTTGTAACGTAGCGAGTTTGTTTGCTTTTTAATCGCTTAAAGCAGCAGTACTGTATCATAGATGCGTTTTCTTGTGTTCATGCTAAAATCGACCTTTCGAATTTAATTACCGAGTATCTATCGTCAATGCCGCAAATTTCACGCAGTGTTTTAGTTCGCTTTAGTGCGATGCAGATGTATGACTTAGTTAATGATGTTGAGTCTTATAAAGAGTTTTTACCTGGTTGCGTGGGTGGCAAGGTTATTGAATTCGACGGCAAGACCATGGTTGCATCAGTGGATGTGTCAAAAGCTGGGATCAGTAAAACCTTTACTACGCGTAATCAGGTTGTACCTGGTAAAAGCATTCAATTGCAATTGGAAAATGGCCCATTTAAGGAATTAGTTGGTCAATGGACGTTCACAGAGCTAACAGAGGATGCTTGTAAAGTAGACTTTGAGTTGAGTTTTGAGTTTTCAAGCTCCATTGTTGATATGGCTTTTGGTAAGGTTTTTAAAGAATTGATGGGCTCTATGGTGACGGCGTTTACAAGCCGTGCAAAGGTGATATACAAATGAGTACAGAGCAAGCGCCATTTATTGTTGAAGTGATATACGCTTTAGCTAAGCAGCAAAAGTTGATAAAGGTTAATGTCCCTGTGGGAACGACTTGCATCGAGGCGGTAAAGCTTAGTGGTATGCAGAGTTACTTTCCTGAGATCGATCTAGAAACCGTCAAGTTGGGTATTTTTAGCCGTTTAGTTAAACACGATGAAGTGTTGCAACCTGGACAACGAGTTGAGATTTACCGTCCTTTAATTGCTGACCCTAAAGATGTGCGCCGTAAACGCGCGGAAAAAGCTAAAGAGGATGGTCGTATTAATAAGATCACCGGCAGTAAAATATAATTTCATTGCGCAGTTAGCTCTTAGCAAATTGAAACAATAAAAAATGGCGAGTAACCAATTAGGTTCTCGCCATTTTTCATTTAATCAGCTGTTATTATTCAAACTTTTCAGATAGTGACTCAGGTTGAGTTTCTTTTTCTTCGACCAATGGTTCAGCTTGCGGACGTTGCTCCGGAATCAACGGATCATCTTCAGGAATATTCACTTCAGGTAGTCGGCTATCCTCTAGCGGAGTATTAAAGTCGGCGCTTAATTCATAGTCACCTTTCACTTCAACTAACTGATTACCGTTGAAGTTAAGAATAAGCTCTTTATGAGTAATACTAGCATCACGACCACTTTTGTAGTGGTAGACATAGTACCAAGTATCATCAGAAAAACTATCCCGTAACACTGGACGACCAAGTACATACTCTACTTGTTCTTTAGTCATGTCGATTCTAAGTTTTTCGACCTGTTGTTTTTCCATATAGTTACCCTGAGGGATATCAGGCTTATAGATCAACCAGTCAAAAACACCGCATGAACTAAGTGATAACGAGAGCGCAGCAGCGCCCAAAAGGGTAAGACTTTTCTTTTTAATTGTCATTGAATGCGCTACTTCATCAAAATCTGTCGGTCATAATACCCAAGGCTTCCCCCTTATGACAAGGGTAATTGCTAATGGGTGTGCTTGGTGCATGATTCTATACACAAATTGCAGATTTTAATATTAATCTCTGCAGGATAAATATATTGAGTCGAAAAATAACATTTAGTTCCGAATAGAGATTGCTTGTTGGCTTATTTCAGCGTTTTTTACCCTTACCTATATTAGATGACATGTTTGATTGTGGTAGTACAGAGCGTATTTTATAGCGTTTAATTCAGTTTGTGCTAATGCTTGGGGGCTTATCTAGGCGACTGCTGCTTTTAAGATTACTACTTGTAAAAACAACTTGTTAGTTTGTGTTTTAGTTGTGTAATGGTTATGTTAGTTTAATGGTGTTTGGCGATTTTTAATCGCTAAGATTGAGCGCTAAATCACCAATAATAATGATAAATGAATTAACAGGCAGCTAAATAAATGGAAGCAGATAAAAAAGGGACTTTAATTTGTGTCGGTACAGGACTCAACTTGGCCGGACAGATAAGCGTTATGAGTAAAAGTTATCTCGAACATGCTGACGTGGTCTTCTCTTTAGTGTCTGACAGCTTTACTCAGAATTGGCTTGAGTCGCTTAACCAAGATGTGCGTAGTCTTCAGCCTTATTATGCACAAGAGGGCGAAGTCAAAAATCGTCGTGATACATACAAGCAGATGGTTGAAGCGATTATTGAGCAAGTTCGTCTAGGTAAAAAAGTTGTTTGCGCACTATATGGGCACCCAGGCGTATTTGCTTGTGTGTCGCATTTTGCTATTGCACAAGCTAGAGACGAGGGATATACAGCCCAAATGGAGCCGGGGATTTCTGCTGAAGCTTGTTTATGGGCTGATATTGGCATAGATCCAGGGGCTTCAGGACATCAAAGCTTCGAAGCTAGCCAGTTTATGTTCTATAAGCATACTCCCGACCCGACAACACATCTATTGCTGTGGCAGATTGGTATTGCCGGTGAACATACTTTAACCGAGTTTCATACTTCATCAGATAGGTTGCAAGTGTTAGTGGAGCAGCTTAACGAGTGGTATCCGCTAGAACATGAAATCGTGCTTTACGAGGCTCCAAACCTACCTACTCAGTCTCCAAGGATCGATAGAATCGTGCTCAAGAATTTGCCATTTGCGCGCCTTTCATCTATCACCACTTTACTAATACCACCATCGCGTGAGCTTGAGTTTAACCATCAGGTATTGGCTAAGCTTGGGATTACAGCTGAAGAGTTAGGTTAATTCAACGCTAATTTTAACACTATATATCTTCGCTACCACGTGGCTAATTAAAACCAACCAAAATGTTCATCTATTTAAGGGAATAATAATGTCAAAGTTTAATGTGTTTTTCGAGAAGTTAGGTTCTGATGCAAAATTACTAGAGCAATACAAACAAGACCCTCAAGCTGTTATGCAGGCGCATGGTTTGAGTGAGGAGGAAATTCAAGTGGTGCTTTCTGGTGATAAAAATAAGATAGAATCTATTGCAGGCGCTAAACCTATGGGCTCATATACAGTAGTTTTTACGAGTAATAGATAGAATCATGGTGCGGATCTTCATTATTTTTTTGCTTTTTAGTCTAGCTAGGCCGGTAAATGCTGAAGCTGTGGACTATAACTCTGCTTTGGTAAATATTGCGGATTCGCTTACCTCTTCGCCACAAAACTCTGAAGATAAATTAAAAAAACTGTTAGAAAGTTGGGATGAATTGACTGCTGAGCAAAAGGCTAAATTGACTTTTTATCGTGCTGTCGTTCAAACCTATAAAGGCGATTATCAGTCGTCGTTAATATTGCTAGGCCAAGCCGAAAAGTTGCAGCCCGATAAAGAAACGTTGAATAACATTTATCAGCATTTTGCGGCTAATTTTATATTACTTAAACAGTACCCTGAAGCTATCGAATTTATGGTAACAAATTTAAGTAAAATTGAACAAATTGATGATATTGAAACAAAAGCTGGAGCCTATGTGCGCTTGGCTAATTTGGCGTATGAGATTGGTGCTTATCAAGAGTTATATGAATACGCATTAACTGCAGCTAGGCTTAGTGAGAATAACAATGCTCGTCAGCATTGTTTTGCATTACTCTATATTGCAGTAGCGGATTTAAAAAAGCTTAACTTTAAAAACGCAGAGAATGGTTTTGATTATAGCCTTCAGTATTGTAGGAATAATGGTTTTCCACTGATTGGCTCAATGTCACTAGCAGGTCTTGCTGAAGTAGCAATGCACAATGAAGATTTTACAAATGCGAAACTCTTGCTAGAGGAAGCACTTTTAGGCTATCAAGAATTTAATTTTGAAAGCCAAATTAATAATGTTACAGCATTATTGAGTCAAACCTATCTGAGGTTGGGGCATTTATCTTTAGCAAATGATTTCGCATCAAAGGTGATGGCGCTCGATGACTCGGTCATTAATATTGGTGATAAAGCCAAAGCAGCTAAAGTATTGTCGCAGCTTTATATTGAGTCACAGCAATACAAGCTTGCCTATGATTATCTAGAATCTCATCAACATTATTCTGAGCTGATTTTAGATGATACTAAAGCTAAGGCAAACGCCTATCAGATGGCTAAATTTAAGCACCAAGAGCAGGCTCGTGAAATACAGTTATTGAATCAAGAGCGTCAATTGATGCAAACTCAGAAAGAGCTGGATCAGTCAGATAAGACTAATAGCTTAATGCTCGTTACTATGCTGATTGGTAGTATATTTTTCTTATCACTGTTTTTACTTTCTAGTCATAGACAGAAGATACGTTATAGAAAACTTGCGCTCACTGATAGATTAACCGGTGTTTATAATCGTGGTGCGGGTCAAGATTTTGCTGAAAATGAGTTTGTCCAAATTTGCATACGAGAAGCTCATTTTTCAGTTGTAGTTTTTGATCTAGATTGCTTTAAAAATATTAATGATACGTTTGGGCATGGAACTGGTGATTGGGTATTAAAGCGTGTTGTTTCAGTCGTGCAGCCGTTAATTAGAGATAGTGATATTTTTGCTCGGATGGGAGGAGAAGAGTTTGCCATATTTTTGCCTTATTCAGAGGCCGATGTGGCTTTAGAAATTGCTGAACGTTGTAGAATGGCAATCTCTAATATTGATACTAAATATTCAGGACATGTATTTGATGTGAGTGCGAGTTTCGGGGTGGCCAGTAATACCTTTGATGATCTCAGCTTAGATCCTTTATTAAAACGCGCCGATATAGCTTTATATTCATCTAAACACTCAGGCCGTAATTGCGCGACTTTATATACCGTCGAACTTGAGACTCAACAGGGAGATGAGGTCACTCAAAAGCCATTGTTATTTAGCCAATAGGTATAGTAATTCGCTATGCTTTTATTGGTTTATCAAACATTTTTCATATTGTCTGCTAGTCGCCAATTTAATGATATTGCTCTACCAATGACATATCTGCCAAATCGTCTCAAAATCTTAGCTGAAACAGTGGTGATTTTCCTATCAAGCAATTCAAGATCCAAAGTAGAAGCAAATAAATAAAAATACTTCAGAATAACAAGTCATATCGGACTTTTATATATGACAAGCTAAGCCAAAGCTTTAACATAACACCGCTGAAGTCCTTTCTAGCTGATCCTGAGTTCGATTAAGCTCTTCACTAGCTGTAAGCCATGTGGTTTCGTATGTGACTGATATACAGAGATAGATAAGATATCTCTGTATATCGGTAAAAGTGATGAATGTCATTAATGCCCGATGATTATCGATATAACAGATGTCAGAGCAAAATGCTCGAACCTAGAGGCACACTTGCGCGGTCATTAGGAGTTATGCAATACCCGTTATCGATGGCATTTAGTCGCTTGCCTTCGGATCATTAAACAATTGCTGCTTGAACAATCCCTTAAATTGACTTGTATATAGTCGGCTCACTTAACTAAGTCTGAATACTTACGTTTTTATGGTTTAAGTGAGGGGGCTGACAATTTAATACTAATTCATCTGTATAGGCTTTTACTTAAGAGCTAGTTTGTCATCTTTTACTTTAATGAGCGTTCATCGACGGTTAATTGGATGTTTTTATTATAAAAGTAAACTTTTTTGCAGAAAATTTTCGAGTGAACCAATATTTTTTAGAATGTTGGTCATCAATTATCAGCTATTGAATTAAATGAATTAGGTATTCATCTAATTACTTTTACGTAAACGTAAGAATCAAACGCTCGTTTAAACTTCTGGTTTGAAAAAGTTGACCCATATTATTGTTTTTAAAGTACTAATATGCTTTACCTGTAAGTTAAAGAAAAACAGCTATGTAAATTGATAGCGACGGATCTAATTATTATTTTTGTAACATAAAATTTACATTGTGAAATTTAATAACGAAGTTAACTCATAGCTGTTGGCTTTGGTCAATTTGTCTTACGTTTTATTAATTACTTATTTTTCATATCTATGGGTTTTTATTTTAGTTGTTATTTTACAGGTGTTTACTAGCTATTTAGTGGTCTGTTTTTAGTGTGTATCTTGCTGTTTTAGAGTCTGTCTTAGCCTCTTTCAGGCCTGGGTGTTTACTTGCAACTTAAGTTTGTAGTCAGTAGTTTTGTTGTAAATCAACAGATGCTTAACCAGTTCTCGATTGCCTTTTAATTGCTTGGAATTTTTTAGTGAGAGTCAGATTATTAAAATTCGCTTGGGTTTATCTGACCGAACCTTAAAGAAAACCATAAGCAGTTAAATGAGTATGTAAGTCCTAGTTGTATATAGCTATAAAGCGAGGAACGACAAATGATAGAAACATTGACTAACGCCGCCGAAGTAAACAAAGAATCGCTTTTGCAACAAGAACTCATTGGTGAGAAGCCACAAGTAGCGCAAGGCACTAGTCATGTTACTCGTAATATGAGTTTAGAATCTGAACTGCTTATCCTAGATAGCGAAGTCGATGGACAACAAGCACTGTTATCTGATGGAGTGAAGTCTTTACTTAAAGCGTTATGTGGAAGATTTGCCGCTGAGGTCCCACAACTACTTGCTAACAGAAAGCACAAGCAACAAAGTATTGATAGGGGCGAATTACCAGATTTCTTACAACAAACAAAATCGATACGAACAGGTGATTGGCAGATCCGTGGGATCCCCAAAGATCTGCAAGATAGACGAGTAGAGATCACCGGTCCAGTAGATCGTAAGATGGTTATTAACGGGTTGAATGCCAATGCTAAAGTATTTATGGCCGATTTCGAGGACTCGCTTGCACCAACATGGAACAAGGTCATTCAAGGACAGATTAACCTCCGAGATGCTGTAAATGGTGATATCAGCTATACCCATCCAGAAACAGGCAAACACTATAAGTTAGATGACGATCCAGCAGTACTTATTTGTCGCGTACGTGGTCTACACATGCTTGAGCAGCATGTTCTATTCGATGGCCAGGCTATCCCCGCGGCACTATTTGATTTTTGTGTTTATTTTTATAATAACTATCGCAAGTTGTTGCTGAAAGGCAGTGGCCCTTACTTTTATATTCCCAAGCTTGAAAACCATTTAGAAGCGAGATGGTGGGCTAAGGTCTTTGCTTTTGTCGAGCAACGCTTTTGTCTACAACCTGGCACGATTAAATGTACTTGTCTAATTGAAACACTCCCTGCAGTGTTTGAAATGGACGAGATTTTATATGAATTGCGCTCGAATATTGTCGCATTAAACTGTGGTCGTTGGGATTACATATTTAGTTATATTAAGACGTTAAATACATATAGTGATCGCGTGTTGCCCGATAGACAGTCAGTGACAATGGATAAACCTTTTTTGAGTGCTTATTCTAGATTGTTAGTGAAAACCTGCCATAAGCGTGGTGCTTTGGCTATGGGAGGCATGTCTGCATTGATCCCATCTCATGATGCTGAAACAAATAAAAAGGTTTTGGATAAGGTTAAAAAAGACAAACAGCTTGAAGCGCGCAATGGCCATGATGGCACTTGGATTGCCCATCCGGGACTTGCCGACACCGCAATGGCTATTTTTAATGAGTACATTGGAGAAGATCATGTTAATCAGCTGCATATTACTCGCGACGTAGATGCGCCGATACATGCCGGTGAATTACTTGTACCAAGTCGTGGTGAAAGGACTGAGACGGGAATGAGGCTTAATATCAGTATTGCACTGCAATACATTGAATCTTGGCTCAGCGGTAATGCGTGCGTACCGATATATGGTCTTATGGAGGATGCTGCAACAGCTGAGATTTGTCGCGCGTCTATCTGGCAATGGATAAAGCATAAGCAAAAGCTGACATCTGGTGTGATAGTGACTAGATCTCTGTTTAAGAAGATGTTGTTTGAAGCGTTAGCTGAAGTGAAAGAACAGGTGGGAGTGGACAGGTTTACCCACGGACAATATACCCAAGCTGCAGTGCTGTTAGAACAAATTACTCTTGCAGATGAATTAGTGGATTTCTTAACTTTACCTGGGTATTCGATGCTTTTAGCGAAAGATTAAAAAGTTTGGCTACACTTTGTAGCTTGTGTCCCCCGCACGGTAATCCTACGTGCTGTGCGGGTTTTTATTTTTAGTTGATTTTTTAAGTGTGCTGGTTGTGATTGGCGACTCTTCGGAGTCGCTTTTTTTTATGATTATTCATCATTGCTACTGGCCGATATTATTTGTTTCGTTATCGATTTCGCTATGCTATTTGGGATAGGGAAGCTTAAGTGGTATTGGGCAATTTTCCACCCTTTGTTAGTTTTGATTAAGGTTCCAGTTCCTCGGCTTACTCCGTAAGAAGGGCTCATGAGTAGCTCGTCAAACCATATCACATCGCCATGTTGAGTCATTTTTCTGCTCGATAAATCATAACGCCAGCCTTTAGTTGGGCGAGCGTACTGCTCAAATGTAGCCTTGTCCCAATGTTCATTAGCATCAGTGCCAATAAAAATGCCTTGTTCATCATAAAGCGCAAAGTAATTATCCCAATCTGCTGCTGATGAGTACTGATTTAATGCATCTAACACTTCTGTAGCTTGTTGCTTGTCATGAGTTGAGCTTTGTTCTGCCAGCGCTTGAGTTGAAAATGCCCCTAATAGAAAAAACACACTGCAAAGGTTTTTTAGCGATATCAATTTCAACATGTTTATTATTATCCTTTATATGTTGGGGCTAATTTCTATATTGGCAGCTCTTGATTATAGGGAAGTCAGCGCCAATTAATAGGGTCGAGTTGATAGAATGAACTGAGCTCTTTATATAACGCAGGATGAAGTTCATAAAACGGCAAGGGTTGCTCGAAAAATACTTCACTTATTACCGCAAAAAATTCAGCAGGATTTGTTGCTCCATAGTAGCTAAACAATGACTGCTCACCTGTTCTTGATGCTGTTACCAAATGCTGATATTCCAGCATTAGTGTTTCTGACCATGATTGGTAGTCTGCTATATTTTTTAAAATTGGCGCGCCATTGGCATTGCCGCCTTCTTGATCTAGTTGGTGGGCAAACTCATGGATCACAACATTGCTGCCATCATCAGGGATTGCTGCGTCATGTTTTGTTGTTTGCCAAGACAGTATTACACGGCCATCTTGCCATGATTCACCAGCCAATACTCGGCGCTGATCCGATACTACGCCAGCACCATGTTGCTGCTGATTTTCAACAATGAATGCAGATGGGTAAATTAATATTTCTTTTAGATTAGGGTAAAAGTCTGTTTGTCTATTAAGTAATAACAAGCAAGCTTGTGCGGCTACGGTAACTCGAATTTCATCATTAATTTGTAAGCCATCACAGCCAACGAAACGCTTTTCGTTAATAAAAACTTGAATATGTTTTTTTAACTGTAATTGCAAATCTGCTGGTAGCATTCGAAAAAACGGGATACGACGCTTTAAGATTTCTCGCCATTCATGGGGAAACGGTTGTTGCGTAATATTGAGGCGATGTTGTTTAGTACGCCATGAGGCGCTTGCTATCCAAGTAATAGCAATACAGCTAACTACCAGAATAAGAATGATTGCTAACATAGTACGCCTTTTTATTTTAGTAATGGGTTAACTTTGATATGCGGATCTTATGTGTAAAATTCAACCGTTACCGATTATGTATTGCTCAAAGTTGATTGTTACTTATGGAATGAGAGCTTGAAAAAAGGCAAAAAAATGCTGACAGAGCATTACTTCAAAAAGTCGTCCAACTACTGTCAGCCAAGGCGAGGGAGGGATATAGATAAGGATTATTCAACGATGATACTTTTTTCCTTTTGCTTTCTTTGCTCAGGGCTCAAATTAAAGTGATGCTCTATTAAGAAGCGGATTAACTTAGATTTTGCTACGTCACAGTCATCTGCCAAAAGGGCTAAATGCGAAATTGCAGATTCGGTAAGGGTAAAGGTAGCTCTTCTTACCGGGGTACAACCTCTTTTTACCCTTGGAATAGGTTCTGTTTGTGCCTTTTGTTTGTTGCTTATTAAACCGTTTTTTTCTGTCTGCACATTAGCTGGTTTATAGTCTAAGTTACCGATGCTTGATTGCTCTGTAGTAACCAGTTTTTGGCCTAAAGCATAGCGATTAGCATCATTAATAAAGTCATCAAGAAGCGAGTCCAGTGCTAATTGACGAGTTTGGTTATCGTTATGGGATGTCCTAGACGGCGTAGAGTTTTTCTTGAGATCTGCCAGACCCATAATCACCTCTCATCTTATTAATCTGTTTTTCAGCTAGACGGTTGCGGATCTCCGTTGCACTTGTGACTTGTAGCATTTCACAAGCAATGCCTCTGATTTCGTTAGCGGCTTTACCTTTAGGCTCTATTTCAAGGACAGACAAACCAGATTCTTCACTATCATCATAAATATTACGGCTATAAGTAATAGCGTCTAATACATTGATATCGTATGTTTTACAGACTTCTTTAGCTTCAAAAATACGGCTTGCTTGGTTTGGTAAGTTTGGGCATTGAGTGATGACAAAAGTAGCTCGCATTTTTGGATTTATCATCATGCATGTGGCGACGATATCATCCATATGACTGACAGTTTTTAAATCACGACGCTTAGGACGAAGAGGCATAAGAACATGCGACGCGACCGACATTGTTGCACGTAACGCGAGGTTATCTTGGCCACCACAATCTACAAGTACATAGTCATAATGTTGCTCTAAGCTGAGTAAATCGTTTCTAATTTTTCCATAGAGCTGAACGCAATTAATACTAGGAAGTTCGGTGTTATTGTTACGGGCGTGGATCCAATCTGATGTCGTCCGCTGTGGATCGCAATCGACCATGATAACTGACGCTTGGCACTCTGCAGTTAAAAATACAGCGATGTTTTGGGCTAGGCAGCTTTTACCGCTTCCGCCTTTTTCGCCACCAACGAGTATGATCATATTGTTTTCCTCTTGTACGCGGTTAATTTATTGCTTTTATAATTAGGAACAAGGTAAGTAGCAGTTGTGAACTTAATTAGTCGGTGAGCAAAAACAGAAACTAATTCGATTTCATATAACTGTTACAGTTAATTTAATCTAGGTCGCTATGCTCAATACGTCAACAGTATGATTTTTGACACTTTTATCAGAATTGACCAGTGTTTTTTTTTTGACGCTAAATGCCATTTTGATGGTTTTTTGACGCGCAGTGGTGGGTAGGTAAGTATTTTATAATTTACTAAATTAATTAGGTGTTTACAGCTAAATTACTCAGAGAGATTTACTTCTTATTAAAGAGGAAGCGAGTCATTAGCAAGTGTTTACGTTGACTTGTTAATGGCTGTTGGTCGATTTTTTATAGTTATGTTTGTTTTTATGCGCAAAAGGTATATGTCTTTTGCGATTTTATAGGCGCTTGGTTGTCAGTGAAATCGATATTTGTAAACCGGTAGAGGATTAAGGCTGGTACAATGCGAGCTTTTAAATAGCCAAATCGTTACATATTGAGGTTGAATCACCATGGATGAAAAACTCCTTTTTGAGGCCGTAACTCAAAAAATGCCTTTTGGTAAATATGCTGGCAGGTATTTACTTGAGTTACCTGAGCCTTATCTGGTTTGGTTTCACTCTAAAGGATTTCCTGAAGGTAAATTAGGCCAACAATTGGCGCTGATGTATGAAGTTAAGCTCAATGGCTTAGAGGGAATGTTACAACCCATTCTTGATGAAGCTAAGCGGTCATAAGCTGGGATAATTTATTGATGAAAAGCTGAATTCGCTAAACATATTAATTAATGTTGCCTAATAGAACTATGCTAGTTAGTGTATATACACTTGTGCTAATTGAATGATAAATATGCTGTAATCTATAAAGTTCCATGATAGGGCATAAAATAGTTGGTTATGAGAGTTGGATCTAATAGTTGAGTATTGACCTAATATACCAGTGACTAAATAGAGATTTATCCTCTTTGGCATGCTTTAATATTGACGAATTGATAACTTTTTAAAGGAAATTTCCGATGATAGCTAAATTAGTGAAATTGGCTGCAGCAGCAACTCTAGCACTCGGTATCTCAAGCGCATGGGCACAAGGTGTTATGCATGAAGGTACTGTCATGGATACCATGAATGGCGGCGGTTATACCTACGTACAGATCCAAGAAGCAGACAAAACATTTTGGGCTGCTGGTCCACAAATTGAAGTTAAAAAAGGCGACACTGTTGTCGTTCAAGAACAAATGTGGATGAGCGATTTTAGCAGCAAAACGTTAAACCGTACTTTTGACAAACTATTGTTTGTCGGTCGCATCGATAAGAAATAATTGCGCTCTTTAACGCTTTGTCGTTAGAGAAACAAGTATTTCTATAGTTAAGTTTAATGGCGTAGACTCTGTCTACGCCATTTTTTTATGTTAACTTAACGCGAAATTGAAACTCATTCTCCACCTAGAATTATAGATTTAAGTCAGTGCTATAGTTGTGCCTTAACCAGTTTAAATCGATAGATATAACTCCTAAGTGATAACCCCTTATTTAAATGAGCGTTGTAGATGCTTAAATTAATTCTTTATCAAAAGTGCTTCGCCGAAGATATCGCGGTATTGGTTCACCAAGCTATTAGCCGCATTGACTGTGATGTTTATAGTGCAGAGGAAAAGTCTGCATGGTCTTTTGCTCCAAGATCTCGTTATCACTGGCATAAACGTTTAACGCAATCGCAAACTTGGCTAATGATTGATGTCGGATCAGACTCTGCTACGACGAGTTGTTGTGGCTTTATTAATCTTGAAACGGGCTATGCTAGCCGCGGCTATATTGATAGCTTATATGTGCATCCTGACTATCAAGGGCAAGGAATTGCAGGACGTTTATATAAGGCTTTAGCGTGCTGGGCAAAAGAACAAGGCTATCAAATGTTATCGGTTGATGCTTCTGTGTTATCGAAACCTTTATTTGAATCTGTAGGCTTTAAGCTTAGGCACAGTAGTTACCAAGAAAAACGCGGAGTCGTGGTCATGGGGTATTATATGGAGAAGGCATTAGCTTAACGGTATTAAGGATATAACCACTTGTTTTGAAGAGCTGCTGCAAAGTATTTATAGGTTTTTAATGATAACAAAACAGACTTTTACAATAAGACCTTTCTTAGCTAAAGATGTGTCTCAGCTAGCGCAAGTATTTCACTTGAGCATTACTCTCGGTGCTTCCGAGTATTACAATGAGCAGCAACGAGCGGTTTGGTCTCCGAGATTACGCAGTGATGATATTTGGTTAGACCGTTTACGTGGCACGTTTACTTGGGTCGCTGTGTGTGAACAGCAAATAGTCGGCTTTATTAATTTAAAGGGGGGAGAGCAGGCTCAGAAACAGTTCACAGACTTTTTACTTACGGCTGAAATTGATTGTTTGTTTACCCACCCTGATTTTGTTGGTCAGGGGGTTGCGAGTGCTCTGTACACCGAGCTTGAAGCTAAAGCTCGTTGCCTCAACATTACTCAATTAACAGTTGAAGCATCGTACTTAGCAAAGTTATTTTTCGAACGAGTAGGCTTTGACTGCACACGTCAAAATCAACACCAACGAGAAGGGCAGATGCTGGTCAATTTCAGTATGGTAAAATCGCTACTATAACCGTTTTGCAACGCGCTGCTAGTTTTCATGGCATTTGCTTTAACTTAAGCCTCTTTAGATCCTCTATCACTTAAACTTATTATACGCCTGACTTAGAAGTGGAATGTAATAAAGCGCCGTAAATCTGATCTAAAACAGTGGATGATGACTAGTATAATGTACTTGAGGTTCAATCATTTCATCTAAGGTTTCTGCTTTACTAATAAAGCGAGTAAAAGCTTGTGGTAGGCTCAACCCTTCAATATCTTGTTGCCATTTAGCTTGTAAAATGGGGTAGTAGCCCTCTTTACCTGATGCTGTATAGGACGAGGATACACCTTTATAAAATATCTCGGGATTGACTGCGAGCCAGCGTTCGCTGCCGGCAATCTTGGTGAGTATTTCAAGTTTGATGATCCGCTCACCGAGTGGTTGCTTACCATCATAGAAATATTTTAATCCATAAGTGTAAGGAAAGCTTCCTGCTCCGGTACCAATCACACTATTGTTAGTTGCTGCATTGATTGCAGATTCAAGCATTTGAAATAGATAGATCCCTTGGATCTCATATGCTACTAACGGAATATCAAAGGGCAGTATACGTCCCAGAACTTCAGCTAAACTCACATCACCTTTATCAAGAGACTGGCGCACACCGCCCGCATTATGTAGCGCAAAGTCGACATCAATACCTAGCTCTCGGGTTTCTTGATACATACTGCGACTCACCCAAGGCGCAATTTCACTTCCGTGCGGGAGTGCTTTGCTAGGTAGGCGAGTATGGACTAAATTTTTGGGTACAAAGGCCAGTATTTTATTGCTGAGCGCATCTAGGCTTGGACGATATTTTTGTAAAATTCGCGTTTGAACTTGGCTATCTTCTTCGTCCCAAAGAATAAGTGGGTTAGTGAGTAGCTGCTCACGAACATTGATATAATCTTGTGGGCTGACATCATCAGATGCTTGCAAGATAAATTGCTGGTCGAGCATAAAGTAATTGCCACCAGACAAGTTGATGACTTTGCCTTTAGCGTCAAAGATGACATCGGCAATACCTAAGGTTTCAGCGTATTTTCCCGCGTGTAAAATTGCGGTGTGATTAATGCGCTCACCATAGGGCATATTCGATAAGCCTAGAGTGCTGAAATCACCTTGCAGTGTATGTGAGTGCCCACCAACAATAAGACTAATGCCATCAACTTCAGCCGCTAACACTCTATCTTGATCGACACCTAAATGACTTAATACGATGATGTGTTCAATCCCAGCATCGTTTAATTGTGTTACCGTGCGCTTTGTTGTCGCAATAGCATTTACAAAATGTGTGTCTTCATCGGGCCCTGCAATTTCGCTCATTTGATCGAGTGTTATACCAAATATAGCGACTTGTTTGTCTGCTAGTGGCTTTAATAACACTTTTGCGGTTTGGGTATCAGAACAAAAATCCAGTAAGTTTCGATGATTTGCTAGGCGTGCACTTTTATCTGGGCATTCATGGCTAAGATCCATGTTACCAGCCATCAAGGGAAACTGAATATCATTAAGGAAGTCGAGTACTGGCTCGTTGCCTGCATCTATTTCATGATTCCCCAGCACCATAGCGTCAGGTTTAAGCATGTTAAGCAAGTCTGAATTGGCCTTACCCTTAAACTCGTTAAAGTAAAGCGTGCCTTGGAAACTGTCGCCACCGTGCAGGAATAAGAATTCTTGCTGAGCTGATTTAGCTAGGTCTCTTGCTTGCTTAAGCTGATAAGCAATACGAGCATAACCGCCTGTATGGCTATAAAGCGTTAATTCTTTTTGAGGCGCTGTAATCGTAAACTGAATACGATTTGCATCGAAGTGAGAGTGGGTATCGTTAATGTGGGCAAGTTTTAATTTATATTGCGCAAGTGTAGGGTGTGCTGTTGTCATCTTATTCCTCGGGACCAAACGAGGAGTATAACACGCAGAGGTCAATAAATAACAAGTGGAATTTAATCGAGGTTAGGTTGAGCTAATCGGCAGGCTTTAGCGATTAAAAAAGGGAGCTAAGCTCCCTTTTTATTTGTATGACTACTTATTCAGTTTTTTCTTTTTCGAAATCACCGTCATCAGACAATACAATGCCCTTGTCTTTCATACGACGGCTCCACAACTTACGGGCAAATTGCTGCATGTCAGTTACAGGGTCGTTTGAATCGACAATTTCAAGACCGAGCAGTGATTCTACGATATCTTCTAAGGTAACAATACCTTCGTTAGAGCCGTATTCATCCACGATCATGGCTATTTTGGTATTTCGCTTAATCATAAGCTCAAAAAGAGGCAGAATTTTAGCAGTCTCAGGGATCACTAATAAGTTCTTTTTAAGTACTGCAATAGACTCTTTTGGCGTTCTACGTTCTGCTAGCAAAATATCGTTTCTATTAACGTAACCAATAATATTATCTGGCTCTTCGTCATAGACAGGAATTCGAGTAAATGGTTTTGCCATGTATTGACGCGTAAATTGATCTTGCGTCAAATCAGTTGGCAATCTGAACATTACAGTTCTTGGTGTCATGATCGCGGTAACAGGCATCTCTTTAACCGATAGCATCTGAGTCAAAATCTTTGACTCTTGCTCATCAAGTTCACCCGATGCACGACCAATTTCTGCCATTGCACTCATCTCTTGACGAATATATTGACCTTCGTCGCCCTTACCCATTAGCTGAGTAACCTGCTTGGACATCCAAATGAGAGGTAAAGTGCTACGTTCCATCCAAACCAAGGCGATAGAAACAGCAGGAGCTAAAGAGCGCCAATAGTTTGCACCTAAGGTTTTAGGAATGATCTCTGAGAAGAAGAGAATTAAGAAGGTAAGAACACCAGAAAATACGCCTAGCATCTCATCGCCGAATACCTTAGCCGCTTGAGCACCAGCAACAGCAGCACCGACGGTGTGTGCGATGGTATTTAAGGTCAGGATCGAAACGAGAGGAGATTCCACGTTCTCTTTTTGCTTACGTAGTCGGTTAGCTGCACCTGGGTTTGTGCTCGACAACGAGGCAATGTAACTTGGCGTAACTGAAAGCAATACCGCTTCAAATACACTACAAAGAAAAGAGACAGTAATCGCGACAAATATTATAATGATAAGAGTTATCATAAAGGTGAAATTACACCTCCACATGGCAGACCAAAATTAGTCTGCGCGGATTCTAGCACAGGTTTAGATCTTTGGTGATAGCCTGCTGGCTAATATTTGTTAAGATCTGTATAATTCGCCGCCCGCGAGCAGGTTTTAGGTTTTTTTGAGGTTAGACAAAATGAGTGAAAAGAAGATCAATTTATTGGATCTTGATCGTAAAGCATTAAGAGCGCTATTTACCGAGATGGGTGAAAAGCCATTCCGTGCTGATCAATTGATGAAATGGATTTATCATTTTGGCGTTAGTGACTTCGAAGAAATGACTAACATTAACAAAGCATTACGCGCTAAATTGGCAGCCAAATGTGAAATTCTTGCTCCTGCGATTTCAAGCTACCAAAAGTCAGCCGACGGCACGATTAAGTTCGCGATTAACGTGGGTGACGGTCAAGAGGTTGAAACCGTATATATCCCAGAAGATGACCGCGCAACGCTTTGTGTATCATCTCAAGTAGGCTGTGCATTAGAGTGCACATTCTGCTCAACAGCACAGCAGGGCTTTAACCGTAACCTAACAGTTGCTGAGATTGTTGGCCAAATTTGGCGCGTTGCTGATTTTATCGGTTTCGTAAAAGATACTGGTGAGCGTCCAATCACTAACGTAGTGATGATGGGCATGGGCGAACCATTGCTAAACCTAAAGAACGTCATCCCAGCAATGGATATCATGTTAGATGATTTTGGTTTTAGCTTATCAAAGCGCCGCGTGACATTATCTACATCAGGTGTGGTACCTGCACTAGATAAACTAGGCGATGCATTAGATGTTGCTTTGGCTGTGAGTATTCACGCGCCAAACGATGAGCTACGCGATGTATTAGTGCCAGTTAACAAAAAGTATCCATTAGAAGAGTTCTTAGCGGGTATTCGTCGTTATATTGCTAAATCAAATGCTAACCGTGGCCGTGTTACCGTTGAATATGTGATGCTTGATCATATCAATGACAGCACAGATCAAGCGCACGAATTAGCTAAGCTGATGAAAGATACACCTTGTAAGGTGAATCTAATTCCATTTAATCCCTACCCAGGTTCGCCATATGGTCGTTCATCAAACTCGCGTATCGATAGATTCTCTAAAGTATTGATGGAGTATGGGCTTACCGTTATTGTGCGTAAGACGCGTGGTGATGATATTGATGCTGCTTGTGGTCAGTTAGCCGGTGACATTCGCGATAGAACCAAACGTTTAGCGAAAAAACAAATGCAAGAGAACCAAATTTCAGTCACAATGAACTAACTCTTTGTATCCACTGGTAGATGGGCTTAAGAATGAATCAGAGAAAGCTGGTGTTGCCGCTGGTAATGATATTGTCATCTGTCATGGCATCCGGTTGTGTAACTCAGGATACCTATACAGGTACTGATACCCCAGTCTCTGAGCGAAAAGTTAATAAAGAGGCTGCTGCACGTCAACGTGTGCAGCTTGGTTTGACCTATCTACAAAAAGGTAACAGTGAACAGGCAAAAGCCAACCTTGATCGAGCATTGGCTTTTGCCCCTAATTTAGAAGAGGTTCATATTGCTTTTGCCTATTACTACCAGTCAGTGGGTGAAATAGAAAAAACAGAACAAGCCTATAGGCAAGCGATTAACGCAAGTGACGCAACAGGCGATTCATACAATAACTTTGGCGCGTTTTTATGCCAACAAGGTAAGTATGCAGAGTCTGAGAAAATGTTTCTTAAAGCTGTTGACCAGCCCCTGTATACCCGTTCGGCATCAACCTATGAAAACTTAGGTATATGTAGCCGTAAAGCTGGTCAAATTAGTCAAGCGCAGAAGTATTTTGCTATGGCGCTAAAGTACGATCCTAGAAGACGCACCTCGTTAATTGAGTTAACAGAAATCGATTACGAAGAGGGGAGATATGCTGAAGCACAAGAACAGCTATCTCGTTACCACCGAGTTGCGGCAGAGTCAGCCACCAGTCTGGCACTTGGGATTAAAATTGAACAAGGTTTGAGTGACGATTACGCAGTAAGACGATTTGGTATCTTACTACTGGCAAAGTTTCCACAGTCAGTTCAAGCCAAAGAATATCGGGCTAGTATGCATTAATGAAAAATGAACAGAATCAAGCGCCCAATGTAGATAATGAAAGCCTAGTGGATGAGCCTACGCTCACACTGGGCGTTTTGCTAAAAACAGCAAGAGAAAGTAAAGGGCTGTCTATTGAAGCTGTTGCTTCACAACTGCATTTGCGTCCAGCAATCATTGAAGAAATCGAAGCCGATAATTTACAAGAAGTCGGCGCAGCAACTTATGTGCGCGGTTACGTTAAAAACTACGCAAGAGCAGTACAAGCAGACCCTTTTACTGTGCAAGAGTGCTTAGATAAGCAGCTTGAAGATGACGAAAAACCGTCAATGCAAAGCTTTTCTCGTAAGACGACCCATCAAGCTCGCGATGGTCGCTTAATGGTACTTACTTACGTTATCGTATTTGTACTGTTAGCACTGATGGTGTTGTGGTGGTTTCAAAAGTCATCAATGGAAACGGCAGTTGATTATTCACAGCCAACCGTTGAAGAAGTTGCCGCATCGGTTGAAGTTGGCTTACCAAGCCCCGTTGAAGTGTTGTTCGATAATAGCGACTCAGGAATTGAGCCTGCTGCAGAAGCTGATGACTTGTCAGCAGAAAGCGCTTTAAATGATGCGCCAGCTGCTATTGTTATCGATAATGCAGAGCTTGCTACCGAAGCAAGCATTGATGCCGCTAACACAGCAGGACAGCAGAGCAGTGAAAATGTTGCTGCAGAAACACCTTCTGACACTCAATCGACATTGAATGCCATCAATGGCTCGACATTAACGCTAAACTTAACAGGTGACTGCTGGATTAAAGTGACCGATGGTGCTGGTAAAGTATTAGTGAGCGATCTTAAAAAGTCAGGTAACCAAATCAATCTTGTTGGGCCAGAGCCGTTTGCGGTCACTTTGGGTGCCCCGCAAGTAGTCAATATTAAACTTAATGGCCAAGCGATTAGTTTGGAGCAGTATCCTAGCGGTAAAGTGGCAAGAATGACTCTACCATTCGCTGGACAATAACAGATCACAGAGCACAAAGACGATGTATAACGAATCTCCTATTATTAGACGCAAATCGAGCCGTATTTATGTTGGTAATGTCCCTATTGGTGATGGTGCTCCAATAGCGGTGCAGTCGATGACCAATACACGTACTACAGATGTCGAAGCGACTGTTGCTCAAATTAGAGCGTTAGAAAATGTCGGTGCTGACATTGTGCGAGTTTCAGTACCTACAATGGACGCGGCTGAAGCCTTTAAACTGATCAAGCAGCAAACCACAGTGCCTTTGGTTGCTGATATTCATTTTGATTACCGTATCGCGCTTAAAGTAGCTGAGTACGGTGTGGATTGTTTACGCATTAATCCTGGTAATATCGGTAACGAAGAGCGTATTCGTAGCGTAGTTGAGTGCGCGCGCGACAAAAATATTCCTATTCGTATCGGGGTTAACGGCGGTTCATTAGAAAAAGATCTAATGGATAAATACAAAGAGCCGACACCAGAAGCCTTGCTTGAGTCAGCGATGCGTCACGTGGATATTCTTGATCGTTTGAACTTCGACCAGTTTAAAGTAAGTGTTAAAGCGTCAGATGTATTCTTAGCGGTTGAGTCATACCGTTTGTTAGCGAAGCAAATCATACAACCGCTACACTTAGGTATTACCGAGGCTGGCGGTGCACGTGCCGGTTCAGTTAAGTCTGCAGTGGGTTTAGGGATGCTACTAGCTGACGGCATTGGTGATACGTTACGTATTTCGCTTGCAGCTGATCCGGTAGAAGAAATTAAAGTCGGTTTTGACATCTTAAAATCGCTACGTATTCGTTCTCGCGGTATTAACTTTATTGCTTGCCCGTCATGTTCACGCCAAGAGTTTGATGTGATTTCAACGGTTAACGAGCTTGAACAGCGCCTTGAAGATATCGTCACGCCAATGGACGTATCAATTATTGGTTGCGTCGTTAATGGCCCAGGTGAAGCACTAGTCTCTGATATCGGTCTTACCGGTGGTAACCGTATGAGTGGTTATTACGATGACGGTGTGCGCCAGAAAGAACGTTTTGACAATAACAATATTGTTGATTCGTTAGAAGCTAAGATCCGCGCGAAAGCAGCAATCGTAGCAGGCCGAATTCCGGCTCAAGATTTAAATAAGTAAGTACAATGCCATCACAAGCCTGCTCTGCAGGCTTGTGATTTTTTATGGCTGAATCCAGCTGTTGTACGTTTAGTCCCGAAACGCCTATAATGCGAGGCGTTTTTTAATTTTTATATAGCAAATTTGACGAGTCGAATAGTGGCAAAACAGATCCAAGCGATTCGCGGAATGAACGACATTCTGCCTACCCAAAGTCCTTTATGGCAAAAACTTGAAACCGTATTACGTGACACCGTTGGGTCATATGGTTACAGCGAAATTCGTACTCCTATCGTTGAAAGTACAGATCTCTTTAAGCGCTCTATCGGTGAAGTGACTGATATCGTTGAAAAAGAGATGTATACCTTTGAAGATAGAAACGGTGACAGTTTAACGCTGCGTCCTGAAGGCACGGCCTCTACAGTACGTGCGGGTAACGAGCATGGTTTGCTATATAACCAAGAGCAACGCTTGTGGTATATGGGTCCAATGTTCCGTCATGAGCGTCCACAAAAAGGTCGTTACCGTCAATTCCACCAGTTTGGCGTTGAAGTTTACGGAATTCCAAGCGCTGATATCGATGCTGAAGTATTGATGTTATCTGCAAAGTTGTGGGAAAAGCTTGGTATTTCTGAACATGTAACACTAGAGCTAAATACTTTAGGTGATACAGAAGAGCGTGCGGCATACCGCGATGCATTAATTGCTTTCTTAGAGCAACATAAAGATGTATTAGATGAAGATAGTCAACGCCGCATGTACAGTAACCCGCTGCGCGTTCTGGATTCTAAAAATGCTGATGTACAGGCGCTTTTGGCTGATGCTCCTGTCTTAATGGATTACTTCGGTGAAGATACACGTTCACATTTTTCACATTTATGTGAACTCTTAGAGGCTGTCGGCATCCAATACACAATCAATCCTCGCCTAGTGCGTGGTTTAGATTATTATAATCGCACAGTTTTTGAGTGGGTGACTTCAAGCTTAGGTTCACAGGGCACAGTTTTAGCTGGTGGACGATATGATGGTCTTGTGGGTCAACTCGGTGGTAAGCCAACACCTGCTGTAGGCTTCGCAATGGGTATTGAGCGCATTGTATTACTACTGCAAACTCTTGAGCTAGATAAGGACATTGGTCCAGCTGTTGACGTATACGTTACAGCGATGGGCGAAAGCTGTCGCATTGAGGCATTTAAAATCGCCCAAGAACTAAGAGCAAGCTTGCCTGCAGCAAAAGTGATGAGCCATTGTGGTGGCGGTAACTTTAAGAAGCAGATGAAGCGAGCCGATAAGAGTGGTGCCACTGTTGCATTAGTTATTGGTGAAGATGAAGTGGCCAACAACCAAGTAGCAGTGAAACACCTTCGCGAAGATAAAGCACAAGAATTGGTTGCCCGTGATGCATTGGCGGCTTATATTGCAGAACTGATTTAAAAGGGGAAGACTTAAGTGGAAATCTATAGCACAGAAGAGCAACAAGTAGATGCTATCAAACAGTTCTGGAAAGATTACGGCACATCAGTAGTAATTGGTGCTGTTGTCGGTTTAGGTGGATTATTCGGTTGGAACTATTACTCTGACTACCAAGTAGCTCAAGCAGAAGCTGCTTCTGAGTCATTTCAAGCTTTGAGCAGTCAAAACACTGCTGATGCTGCAATGTTAAGTGCAGCAGAAAGCTTTGCTAAAGAGCACGGCCAAAAAGGTTATCAATCACTACTTGAGCTACTAGTGGCCAAATCAGCGGTTGAAACTGGCGACCTTGCTAAAGCTGAGGCAACGCTTAAAACTATTATTGCGACTAATGCAGATAGCAGCATTGTTCTTATTGCTACTATGCGTCTTGCACGTGTACAAGCAGAACAAGGCCAATTTGCTACTGCGATTGCAACGCTAGACCAAGTAACTGATGTTGCTTCTGCAGCTCAAAGAGATGAGCTAAAAGGTGATTTCTTAGTACGCCAAGGCGAAACAGAGAAGGCAAAGATTGCCTATCAAACAGCAGTAGACAATGGTGGCACTATGACTAGTCCAACATTACAAATGAAGCTTGATAATCTGAACAAGGCATAAGGAATCTGCCCATGAAGTCTTGGTGCAAAACACTGCTCGTATGTGGCATGAGTTTAGGTATGTTGTCGGCATGTTCATCTAGCGATGTAGAAGAAGAACCGATAACGCCACTTAGCGAAATCGAAGCAAGTGTGTTTCCAGAAGTAAGTTGGAGCGCAAATGTTGGTGATGGTGTAGGTGACTACTATTCACGTTTACGTCCTGCTGCACGCTACGACAAACTGTTTGTAGCAGATCGTTACGGTAAGGTTGAAGCATTTGACGAAGTCACTGGCGAACGCGTTTGGGAAAATGACTTTAGCTCAGCATTTAGAGATAATGCGTTAGCTAAAAACAAAGGTGCACGTTTAGCTGGTGGTGTGACTGCTGCGCGTAACAAGATTTTTGTGGGCGGTGAAAGCGGACTGTTAGCAGCATTTGATGAAGCAACAGGCGAAGCTATTTGGCATGTGGTTGCCGGTGGCGAGTTATTATCTGCACCAACTGTGGGTGAAGATGTTGTTGTTGTTAATACCGGCGCTGGTACGTTAGAGGCGTTCGATGTTGATGACGGCAGCCTACAGTGGGTTTATGAAAACCAACTGCCTACCTTAACCCTTCGTGGTACAGGTGCCGCTTCATATGAAGCAGGTGGATTCTTTGTTGGCACTGCTGATGGTAAAATTGCAGTGGTGATTAAAAACAATGGGCAGGCAGCTTGGGAACAAGCAATCTACACCCCTACTGGAGGCAATGAGTTCTCACGTATGGCTGATGTGGATATGAAGCCATTGCTAGTAGGCGAAAACCTATATGCAGTTAGCTATAATGGTAATTTAGTGTCGATGGAGATGCGCACTGGTCGTATCGTATGGACACGCAGTTATTCTAGCTTTAACGAGCTAGCATACTCAGGTCTAAACCTATTTGTGGTTGATGATCACAGCCGTGTTTATGCGGTTGATAGACGTAATGGTCTAGAGTTATGGAATAATGCAGAGTTAGCTAATCGTAGTTTGACTGCACCAGTATCTTTTAAAGATTACGTGGTAGTGGGTGATTTTGAAGGTTACCTTCACTTTTTAAACAAGTCAGACGGTCAAATCGTTGGACGCGTAGAAGTGGATAGCTCTGGTTTATATAGTCAGCCATTAGTTGTTAATGACAATTTATATGTGCAGACTCGTGGTGGAAAAGTGGTTCGAGTAACACTTCCGTAAGCCAAGTCGTAAGAGATGATAAGGCCCCTGGATGTGTATCTGGGGGCTTTTTAGTTATTAGAAAATGAGTAATAGAGGCAATTAAATGATTCCTGTTGTGGCCCTAGTTGGGCGACCAAACGTTGGTAAGTCGACCCTTTTTAACCGACTTACCCGTACCAGAGATGCGCTTGTCGCTGACTTTCCTGGGCTAACTCGGGATCGTAAATACGGCCGAGCACATCTTGCAGGTTATGAGTTCATCGTAGTCGATACTGGCGGTATTGACGGCACTGAAGAAGGGATTGAAACTCGCATGGCCGAGCAATCTCTTGCTGCGATTGAAGAAGCAGATGTAGTGCTGTTTATGACTGACGCGCGCGCAGGTCTAACTGCTGCCGATCTTGCGATTGCTCAACATTTACGTAGCCGCGAAAAAACAACTTTCGTTGTTGCTAACAAAGTTGACGGTATCGATGCAGACTCTGCTTGTGCTGAGTTCTGGTCACTGGGCCTAGGTGAGGTTTACCAAATGGCTGCTGCGCAAGGTCGCGGTGTGACGAACATGATCGAATATTCTTTAGCGCCATATGCAGAAGCAATGGGCATAACTAAAGAAGAAGACGGTGATGATGACGAAGAAGAGCGTGAATACACCGAAGAACAAGCAGAAGCTGAGCAAAAACGTCTACAAGACTTGCCAATTAAGCTTGCGATTATCGGTAAGCCAAACGTCGGTAAATCAACGCTAACTAACCGTATTTTAGGTGAAGAACGTGTAGTTGTTTACGATGAACCTGGTACGACTCGTGACAGTATTTATATCCCAATGGAGCGTCAAGGCCGTGAATATGTACTGATTGACACTGCAGGTGTTCGTCGTCGTAGTAAGGTGCATGAAACTGTTGAGAAATTCTCAGTAATTAAGACGCTGAAAGCGGTTGAAGATAGTAACGTAGTGTTGCTCGTTATTGACGCCCGTGAAGGTATTGCTGAGCAAGACTTAGGCCTATTAGGCTTTGTGCTTAACGCTGGCCGCGCATTAGTGATTGCAGTAAACAAGTGGGATGGTATTGACCAAAACGTTAAAGATCGCGTTAAGAGCGAGCTTGACCGTCGTTTAGGCTTTATCGATTTCGCCCGTATCCACTTTATTTCAGCACTTCACGGTACTGGTGTGGGTCACTTGTTTGAGTCTATCGAAGAAGCGTATGACAGTGCCACGCGCCGCGTAAGTACTTCTATGCTGACGCGTATCATGCAGATGTCACAAGACGATCACCAGCCACCATTGGTTAATGGTCGTCGTGTTAAGCTTAAGTACGCTCACGCCGGTGGTTACAACCCACCAATCGTGGTTGTACATGGTAACCAGGTTAAGAAGCTTCCAGACTCTTACAAGCGTTATATGATGAACTACTTCCGTCGTTCATTAAAAGTGATTGGTACGCCAATTCAGTTGCGCTTCCAAGAGGGCGGTAACCCGTTTGAAGGCATGAACAGCAAGAAACTTACTGTGAGCCAAGAGCGCCGCCGTAAGCGTATGGTTGGTCATATTCGCGATAAGAACAAAGATTAATTCTTTTGTTGTTTGAAATAGTCGAATGACTTTTAAAAGGAACCTTAGGGTTCCTTTTTTATTTTATGGTTACAATTATCCTTCTGAAGGAAGCTTCTTTTCGATAGCTGGTAGGGTTATTTTGCGCTTTGTTGTATTACATCTTCAAGTCGCTGTCTCAGTGGCTCGCTCATGGGAAACGTAAAGCTAGCGCCTTGCATAATTTCTACAGGCTCAATAGCCTGATCTTCTTTGTAGGCTGCAACATAGTCATTGTCGCTAACCATTTTTTGGTAATGTTTTATTGCTTCAATGGCTTTTTTTAGATCTTGGTTTTTGTAACTGAATTCTGAGGTGTGAGTTAACACGTATTCAGTGTCTCTTTGCTGTTGAAACTTTCTGTCTGTGCGACTGATAAAGCCTTGTATGCCACCGGTTTCGATATAAGAGTCGCTGGTACCTTGAATTCGGTTTACGCTTATACCGTCTGGTGTGGCTATTTGATGACCGCTCCAGAAGTTAATTTGCTCATTTTTCAAATCAATTCGAATGTCGTTTAACTCCACATGTTTATACATATCATGAGCTGTGACACGACTATTGTAGCGATATTGAACAACTAAGCTTTCAAATGGCCCGTCTCCCCCCGAATGGTGACAAGTAACACTGACAATGTCAGGTAGAGGCTCGCATAAACGATTGACTAATTCTGGTTTTAAGCCGAGCTTTAACGCCGCCGCTGTATAGGTGTCTGTAATACTGACTTTACTTTCTGTTGCAGCATATGCGCTGACATTTGATGTTGCCAATACTAAGGCGAGAGACACTTTTATTGTGTTAAGCATATTAATTTGCATCTAATCCATTATTCTCATGAGTCGTTTATAGGTAGTCTAACTGATTAATTTAGTTTAATTAAAGGCTAATCTACCAGTAATTCAGCACAAAACACCACTGTGTTGATAAGGCTAGAATTTATCTTCTATTAAACAACCTCACTTCAAGTTAAAGTTAACTAACTTCAACTACAGTTGAAGTGACACTGCCATCACGCAGGCGGGTTGTTAATGTGTCACCAATCTTAGTGTCACTTGGTGACTGCACCACTTTGTTTTGACCCGTAAGTGTGATGCTGTAACCACGGCTTAATGTGGCCAAAGGGCTAACGGTTTCTAATTGTTGCGTGCGGTGAGCAAGGCGCTGCTCACTCATCTTTAACTTATCATCCATGGCATCATTGAGCTTGGCGCTGAGGTAGCTCAAGCGTTGGGCTTCAAGTGTCAGGCGATGTTGCGGCGATTGATTAGCTAAGCGATTACTTAAGTTCTGCTGTTTTAAGGTAGAAGCATGTAACTTGGTTTGCATCGCTTGATGTAGGCGCAGCTGCATTTCATCGAAACTTTGCTCGTACATCTGTAGGCGGCGCTGTGGGTCTTGTTTTTGTAAGCGGTGCTCAAAGGTTTGAACTTGGCTTTGCTTCTTTAACTGATAATGCTGCCAAGCCTGTTTTAGGCGCGATAATTGCGATAACAGCTTTTGCGCTTTATTGTCGGCATCTTTTGATAACAGCTCAGCGCCTGCTGATGGCGTTGGCGCGCGTAGGTCAGCGACATAATCACTGATGGTCATATCCACTTCATGACCAACGGCAGATACAACAGGAATACCACTGTTATAAATGGTGTGGGCTAACCCTTCGTCGTTAAAACTCCATAAATCTTCGAGAGAACCGCCACCACGAGTCACCAGTAATACGTCAACTTCGCTGCGTGAGTTAGCAAGGTTGATAGCATCACAAATGCTTTTTGCAGCATCAACGCCTTGCACGGGAGTCGGGTAGATGATGACTTCAATTGATGAGTCTCGGCGTGCGAGTACATGTAAAATATCGCGAATGGCAGCGCCCGTTGGCGAGGTCACAACACCGATTTTTTGAATGTTAGCGGGGAGCGGGCGTTTAGTGTCGCTGGCAAATAAACCTTCGGCTGCAAGCTTCATCTTTAACGCTTCATATTGCTGAGCGAGCAAACCATCACCTGCTGGCAGCATAGATTCAATAATTAATTGGTAATCACCGCGAGGTTCATAAACGCTGATATTGCCTTTAACTAATACTTGTTGACCATTGGCTGGTCGAAAGGTCACCGCTTGGTTTCGGCCCTTAAACATGGCGCAGCGAATTTGAGAAAAATTATCTTTGAGGGTTAAATACCAATGACCAGAGCCCGGCGCCGCAAAGTTTGAAATTTCAGCATTAAGCCAAATTCGGCCAAGCTGACCCTCTAAAAGTTGCCTTACTTCACCATTAAGACGAGAGACGGTATAAACATCGTTTTTTGGGGTTTTCATAATTTTTTTACACACAAATGCGATTTAATGTCTATTTTCCATTTACCAACCCAGATATGCAAGGTATAATCTCGCCGCAATATTTCACCTCTAATTCCTACTCTCTTGGGGAGATGTTGCATGTTAAGATTGAAAAAAGAAGCGCTTACTTTTGATGATGTGTTGCTGGTTCCAGCGCACTCTACCGTCCTCCCAAATACAGCTGTTTTAAAAACACGCCTGACGAATAAGATTGAGTTGAATACTCCAATCGTGTCTGCTGCTATGGATACTGTTACCGAAGCTCGTTTAGCTATTGCTATCGCGCAAGAAGGTGGCCTAGGTTTTATTCATAAAAACATGACGATTGAGCAGCAAGCTGAAGAAGTTCGCAAAGTAAAGATTTACGAAGCGGGTATCGTTCAGCAGCCAGTAACAGTGACACCATCAACCACATTAGCAGATCTTAAGGCATTGACCGAAAGAAACGGTTTCGCAGGTTACCCTGTTGTAAACGATGCAAATGAGCTTGTTGGTATTATTACTGGTCGAGACGTACGTTTTATCACTGATTGGTCTCGTACCGTTGATAAAGTGATGACCCCTAAAGAGCGCCTAGTAACCGTTCCTGAAGGCACTAAGTTAGATGAAGTTCAAAAGCTTATGCATTCTCACCGCGTTGAGAAAGTATTAGTTGTTGATGACAACTTCAAGCTTAAAGGTCTTATCACTGTTAAAGATTTCCAAAAAGCAGAGCGTAAGCCAAATGCATGTAAAGACGAGCTAGGTCGTTTACGTGTTGGTGCTGCTGTTGGCGCTGGTCCTGGTAACGAAGAACGTGTTGATGCCTTAGTATTAGCTGGCGTTGATATCTTGCTTATCGACTCTTCACATGGACATTCAGAAGGCGTTTTGCAGCGTATTCGTGATACTCGTGCTAAATACCCTGACTTACAAATCGTTGGCGGTAACGTAGCGACGGCAGAAGGTGCGTTAGCACTTGTTGAAGCGGGCGTTAACGCAGTTAAAGTGGGTATTGGTCCTGGCTCTATCTGTACGACTCGTATTGTTACTGGTGTTGGTGTACCGCAAATTACTGCTGTATCAGATGCGGCTGCAGCGGTTAAGCACTTAGACATTCCAGTTATTGCTGACGGTGGCATTCGTTTCTCTGGTGACCTTGCTAAAGCACTTGCTGCTGGCGCATCGTGCATCATGGCGGGTTCTATGTTTGCAGGTACTGATGAAGCGCCAGGTGAAACTGAGCTTTATAACGGCCGTGCATATAAGTCATACCGCGGTATGGGCTCACTAGGCGCCATGACCCAAACTCAAGGTTCGTCTGACCGTTATTTCCAAAGTGATAACGCAGCAGACAAGCTAGTACCTGAAGGTATTGAAGGTCGCGTAGCTTACAAAGGTAAGCTTAAAGAGATCATTCACCAGCACATGGGCGGCCTACGTTCATGCATGGGCCTAACAGGTTGTGCAACGATTAAAGAGCTAAATGAGAAAGCTGAATTTGTGAAAATCACTGCAGCTGGCATGGGCGAGTCTCATGTGCACGACGTGACTATTAGTAAAGAAGCACCAAACTATAGCACTCGTTCTTAATTAGTATTTTAGATATTAAAGGCGACAATTAGAGTCGCCTTTAAATTAAGCCAAATAGACAACTCATAGAGTGTTGCTGTTTGGTTAGTTAACAATGTTGAAATATAGAGATAAGGTACCCCATGAGCAACATTCATGAGCATAAGATCCTCATTTTAGATTTTGGATCGCAATACACTCAACTGATCGCCCGTCGCATTCGTGAAATCGGTGTGTATTGTGAACTTTGGGCTTGGGATGTTTCTGAAGAGCAAATTCGTGAATTCGCTCCAAACGGCATTATCTTAGCCGGTGGCCCTGAAAGTGTTACCGCAGAGAACTCACCACGCGCACCTGAATATGTGTTTAACGCTGGCGTACCTGTACTAGGTATTTGTTACGGCATGCAAACCATGTCTGAGCAGCTTGGTGGTAAAGTTATTCAAGGTGTGGGTGAAGGCGAATTTGGTTATGCGCAAGTTGAAGTGCAAACTGAATCTGCATTATTTAAAGCGATTGAAGACGCAATCAGCGAAACAGGCAAGCCACTACTTGACGTATGGATGAGCCACGGTGATAAGGTTTCTGAGATCCCTGAAGGTTTTGTTGCAGTAGCAAAAACTGAAACGTGTCCGTTTGCAGCTATGGCAAATGAAGACAAACACTTCTACGGCGTGCAGTTCCACCCTGAAGTGACTCACACCCGTCAAGGTAAGCGTATGCTTGAGCATTTCGCCCTTGAGATCTGTGGCTGTCCAGCAAACTGGAAACCATCTTCAATTATTGAAGATGCCGTTGAGCGCTTAAAAGAGCAGATCGGTGATGACGAAGTTATCTTAGGTCTATCTGGTGGTGTTGATTCATCTGTTGTTGCTATGCTGTTACACCGCGCAATTGGTGACAAGCTAACTTGTGTATTTGTTGATAACGGTCTACTTCGTTTGAACGAAGCGCAGCAAGTTATGGATATGTTTGGTGACCACTTCGGTCTAAACATTGTTCATGTTGATGCTGAAAACCGTTTCCTAGATGCAATGGCTGGTGAAGCAGAACCTGAAGCTAAGCGCAAGATCATTGGCCGCGTATTCGTAGAGATCTTCGATGAAGAATCTAAGAAGTGCGTTAACGCTAAATGGCTTGCTCAAGGCACTATCTACCCAGATGTTATTGAGTCTGCTGGTAGCGCAACGGGTAAAGCACACTGCATTAAGTCACACCATAACGTTGGCGGTTTGCCAGACGATATGGCAATGGGTCTGGTTGAGCCATTACGTGAACTGTTTAAAGATGAAGTGCGTAAGATTGGTCTAGAGCTAGGTCTTCCATACGACATGCTTTACCGTCACCCGTTCCCAGGACCTGGTCTTGGTGTACGTGTTCTTGGTGAAGTAAAGAAAGAATACTGTGACTTGCTACGTTTAGCTGATGCGATTTTCATCGAAGAGCTACACAAAGCTGACCTTTACAACAAGGTAAGCCAAGCATTTACTGTATTCCTGCCAGTTCGTTCTGTAGGTGTAATGGGCGACGGTCGTAAGTACGACTGGGTTGTTTCACTACGTGCAGTTGAAACTATCGACTTTATGACAGCGCATTGGGCACACTTACCTTATGATTTCCTAGGTCGTGTATCTAACCGTATCATTAACGAAGTTGATGGTATTTCGCGCGTCGTTTACGATATTTCAGGTAAGCCACCTGCAACGATTGAGTGGGAATAATCTTCGGATTATAATAACGCTTAAATAAAAGGTGCTTCGGCACCTTTTTTATTGGCGCTAGCGTCAACATTATCTTTGGAGCTCGATTTGTCACAGTTTGACTCAATAGAACAACAAGATCTTCATTTCATGAAAATGGCAATGGAGATGGCAACCAAAGCCGAAGAGAGGGGCGAAGTCCCTGTTGGTGCAGTGTTGGTTAAAGACGGTGAAGTGGTAAGCGCTGGGTTTAATTATAGTATTGGTTTGCACGACCCGAGCGCCCACGCTGAAATGCAGTGTCTGCGTCAAGCAGGAAAGATAATGCAAAATTATCGTCTGCTCGATACGACGCTTTACGTCACCCTTGAGCCTTGCGCAATGTGCGCAGGAGCGATTGTGCATTCTCGAGTAAGCCGTTTAGTCTTTGGTGCCAAAGACTTGAAAACCGGTGCTGCTGGTACGGTTGTTGATATTGTGCGCCACAGCGCTTTTAATCACTTAGTCGAAGTCGACTCGGGAGTGTTAGAGCAAGAGTGTGCAGAGCAGTTGAGTGCGTTCTTTAGACGCCGTAGAAAAGAGATTAAGGCGGCTAAAGTGTTGGCGAAACAACAAGCGTTAGAAAATGGTGAGAGCCACGGTCGTACTAAGGATTAAAAAAGCTATCTTCAGCAGGTTTTATAAATACGAAAAACTGCTTCTGGCGGCTTAGTACTTTTTGGTGACGTGTTTTTAGCTGACTACGGCGGCGCGCAGCAACATTGTTGATTGCTTTTTTTCTCATATTAGCCTCACTGTTATTGTTACTTATCAGTATTCGACGTCGAACTTACTTAGTGTGTATGTTTTTGCTAAATTGTCTTACTACTATTTAGCAAACTTCAATATCAAAAGTCTACGCGAGAGTTATTAATCTTTGATGAATTTACAGAATAAACAACGAGTGTGATGCAGTAGACATGACTAGCATTAGTTGAGGTTGATTGGAATATTAAACGCTAATTGTTCTTTGCTTAATTCACTTCTGGTGATTGGTTGAGTAAAGGTTGTTGAGGCACCTGAATATCGACTACTTCTTCTTGGATCTCTGCTGTTTGAAGTGGCTTGTTTCTAAGCTCAAGCAACATGTTCTGGTTATCAATCCAAACGAGGGTGTCATAATAGCGACGAATGCTATCAACATAGTGTACAGCCTCATTGCCGCGGGCATAACCGTAACGTGTCTTTTTGTAATATTTACGCTTTTGCAGCAGTGGCAATACTGATTTCACATCACGCCATGCACTCGGGTTTAAGCCCTGAGCTTGCGCCAATTTACGCGCATCTTCAACATGACCTAAGCCAATGTTATAAGAGGCGAGGGCAAACCACATACGTTGGCTTTCAGGGATAGAGTTCGGCAGCCGCTCAAGCATACTGTTTAAGTATTTCGCACCACCTTGGATGCTCTGATACGGATCAAGACGGTTTTTAATTCCCATTTGTTTTGCAGTGGGTAATGTCAGCATCATTAAGCCACGCACACCGGTTGGAGAGCGGGCATTTGGGTTCCAATGAGACTCTTGATAAGCGGTTGCTGCGAGCTTACGCCAATCGATATCGCCAGCGTATTTTTCAAAAGTAGCTTGATACTTAGGTAACTTGTTGTCGATGGCGCGAATAAAGGCGCGGGTATCTACATAGTCAAAACGCTTTACATGAGCAAAGTACTTTTCATTTAAGTGAGCCAATGTTCCGTTACGCTTTTCTATATGCCAAAAAGCCAACAACTCACTCATTAGTTTGTCGCTGTTATTGGCTGGTAGTAACCACACTACAGGCTGCTTTTCTTTTAACACTAAACCTTCACGTAGCTCTGGCATAAAGCGGCGATTAATATCTAAGCTAGTTGAGTCGGCAATAGTGTAAGGAATATCGCCCGCCGCAATCATGGTTAGTAATTCTTCGGCATCTTTACCTTTTTCCTGATTCCAAACTAAGTCAGGGTTAGATTTCTGCAATTCCGTTAAGGTATCAACAAAAGAAGAGTTGGTGATAACCGTGATTTCACCGTCGAGGTTATTAATGCTTTTAGGGATAGGCGTACCTTGGCGGTAAACCAAGACTTGGTTTACGCGGTAAAGCGGCGGGCCGACTCTAAACTGCTCTCTTCTAGCGGGAGTGTCACCTAAGCCAGCTGCAATAATATCAATTTCGCCTTGTCTCATTGCGCCATAAAGCTCACCAATATTGGCAAACGGCTTCATAGTTAATTTAAGATCTAGGTATGTGGCAAACCGCTCAGCCATTTCGTAATCGTAACCAGAGTCACCCTGACCAGAGGTAAAATAAATTTGTGGGCCGTAAAGCGTTCCTACAACTAGCTCTGTAGGCTCGGGAATAAAGGCGGGTTTTTCTTGCTCCACGACGACTTTCTGGCAGGCAGCCAGTAAGGTTATACAACATAGAGTCAGCAAGAGTTTGTTCATTGGTTACTTTTTGTTAGCGCTTTACTTTCAAGGAAATAGCCGTCGATTATACCACAAACTTAGTCGCCGTAAAAAAATCGCATTTTGCTTGATGAACCTTAGTTTTAGTATGTACTTAAATTGTAGATTTGCAGAGAATTGAGCTGAACAAGGGTAAATAAATTCAGTGCGCTTTTTCCTATACAGGAAACACTGTTTTCAATAGCGACTGCTGATGATTTGTGACAAACATTTCCCTATAATAGCGCCCAGATCTGACCCTGCAATTATAATATATAAGGTGAAAAGACGTGATGGAGATCATCCGCGGAGCCCCTGCACTTTCGGCGTTTAGAGTTCAGAAGCTGATGCAAGCTTGTGAATCGGCAGCACTACCAGTGCGCCACATCTATGCTGAGTTTGTCCATTTAGCTGATTTGAAAGAGTCGTTAAATGAAGAAGAAAGTCAACAGCTTGAAAAAATCCTAACCTACGGCCCCGCTATTGAAGCGCACACGCCAGAAGGTCATCTCCACTTCGTTACACCCCGTCCCGGCACCATTTCTCCTTGGTCATCAAAAGCAACAGATATTGCCCACAATTGTGGTCTGAATAAGGTAAAGCGCCTAGAGCGTGGTATTGCCTATTATGTTGAGAGCGATGAACTAAGCAGCGAGCAAACTAAAGTATTAACTGCACTATTACATGACCGCATGGTTGAAGTGATGTTGCCAAGCTTTGATGATGCAAGCGTGTTGTTTGCTCGCACAGAGCCGGCAAAGTTCACTAGCGTTGATGTACTTGGCGCAGGACGTGTTGCACTAGAGCAAGCTAACACTAAACTAGGCTTGGCTTTGGCTGATGATGAAATTGACTACCTAGTTGATAATTTTACTCGACTAGGTCGTAACCCGAACGATATTGAGCTAATGATGTTTGCTCAGGCGAACTCAGAGCATTGTCGTCATAAAATATTTAACGCAGATTGGACAATCGATGGCGAAGTACAGCCAAAGTCATTGTTCAAGATGATTAAAAATACCTTCGAGAAGACACCGGACAATGTGTTATCTGCTTATAAAGATAACGCCGCGGTAATGACAGGCTCTACAGCTGGTCGTTTCTTCCCGAAACAAGATGGTGTTTACGGCTACCACACTGAGCCAATGCACATCTTGATGAAAGTTGAAACTCACAACCACCCAACAGCAATTAGTCCATACCCTGGTGCAGCGACAGGCAGCGGTGGTGAAATTCGTGATGAAGGCGCAACAGGCCGCGGCTCTAAGCCAAAAGCGGGCCTAACAGGTTTTAGTGTATCAAACCTTAAGATCCCAGGTTTTGTTCAGCCATGGGAAGCCGATTACGGTAAGCCAGATCGTATCGTGACGGCGTTGGATATTATGACCGAAGGCCCATTAGGCGGCGCGGCATTTAATAACGAGTTTGGTCGTCCGGCACTTATAGGTTACTTCCGTACTTACGAGCAAGAGGTTAACAGCCATAACGGCGTTGAAGTGCGCGGTTACCATAAGCCAATCATGCTTGCGGGTGGTTTAGGTAATATCCGTGAAGAGCACGTACAAAAAGGCGAGATTACCGTTGGCGCTAAGCTAGTGGTACTTGGCGGCCCAGCGATGAATATCGGCTTGGGCGGCGGCGCGGCCTCATCAATGACATCGGGCCAATCAAGTGAAGATTTAGACTTTGCCTCTGTACAGCGTGAAAACCCAGAAATGGAGCGTCGTTGCCAAGAGGTTATCGACCGCTGCTGGCAGATGGGTGATGACAACCCAATCCAGTTTATTCACGATGTGGGCGCGGGCGGATTATCAAACGCATTCCCTGAGCTGGTAAATGATGGCGAACGTGGCGGTAAGTTTGAGTTACGTAAAGTACCGTCTGATGAGCCAGGTATGAGTCCATTAGAGATTTGGTGTAACGAGTCACAAGAACGTTATGTGATGTCAATTGCACCAGAGAACATCGAGCTATTTACTCAAATTTGTCAGCGTGAGCGTGCTCCGTTTGCGGTTGTGGGTGTTGCTACAGCAGAAAAAGAGCTAGTTCTAAGTGATGAGCACTTTGAAAACCATCCAATCGATTTGCCACTGGAAGTGCTATTAGGCAAAGCGCCTAAGATGAGCCGCGATGTAGTAAGCGCTAAAGCTAACTCTGCAGCACTTGACCAAACTGGTATTGAAGTTAAAGAAGCGGCGCACCGCTTACTGCGTTTGCCAACGATTGCCGAAAAGACTTTCCTTATCACCATCGGCGACAGAACGGTAACAGGCTTAGTTAACCGTGATCAAATGGTGGGCCCATGGCAGGTACCGGTAGCCGATTGCGCGGTTACCGCGTCAAGCTACGACTCATACACAGGTGAAGCCATGTCTATGGGTGAGCGCACGCCGCTTGCACTACTAGACTTTGGCGCATCGGCGCGTATGGCGGTAGCTGAATCGATTTTGAATATTGCTGGTACTGATATCGGCTCGTTCAAGCACATTAAGCTGTCTGCTAACTGGATGTCTCCTGCTGGCCACCCAGGTGAAGACGCAGGTCTTTATGAAGCGGTTAAAGCTATTGGTGAAGAGCTGTGCCCTGATTTGTCTTTGACAATTCCAGTGGGTAAAGACTCAATGTCGATGAAAACGGCTTGGGAAGAAAACGGCGTTCAAAAGACGGTTACCTCGCCAATGTCATTAGTCATTACGGCATTTGGTGTGGTGCAAGATGTGCGTAATACGGTAACGCCAGAGCTGCGCACCGATAAAGGTGACACTGACTTATTACTGCTTGATCTGGGTCTTGGTCAAAACCGCTTAGGCGGTTCTTGCTTAGCGCAGGTATACAGTGAGCTAGGTGATATCGCTCCAGATCTTGATAACTCAGCAACACTGAAAGGCTTCTTTGAAACTATTCAGCCAATGATTGCCGATAAGTCGATTATTGCTTACCACGACAGAAGTGATGGAGGTCTTTACACCACACTAGTTGAAATGGCGTTTGCGGGTCACACTGGGCTAAATGTTGATTTAAGTGCTCTGACAGGTACAGACGTTGAACGCTTGTTTAACGAAGAGCTAGGTGCAGTGATTCAAGTTCGTCGTCAAGACGTTGCGATTATCACTGAAAAGTTTGCAGCAGCAGGCGTACCTTGCCATAAAGTGGCTGAGCTTACAGAAAATGACAGCATTGCAATCTTTGATGGTACGCGTGAAGTATTAACCGAAACACGTACTTCACTACGTACTATTTGGGCTGAAACTACGTACCGCATGCAAGCGCTACGTGACAACCCAGAGTGCGCTAAAGAAGAGTTCGAGCTTAAGCAAGACGCCAAGGACTTAGGTCTAACCGTTGATTTAAGTTTCGATCCAAGTGAAGACGTTGCCGCGCCATTTATCTTAAAAGGCGCAGCACCTAAGATGGCTATCTTGCGTGAGCAGGGCGTTAACTCGCATATCGAAATGGCGGCGGCATTTGACCGCGCAGGTTTCGAATCGACTGACGTACATATGAGTGACATCCTAAGCGGCCGTATAAGTCTAGAGCAGTTCCAAGGTCTAGTGGCGTGTGGTGGCTTCTCTTACGGTGACGTATTGGGTGCCGGTGAAGGTTGGGCTAAGTCGATTCTGTTTAACGAGCGTGCTCGTGAGCAGTTTAGCCAATTCTTCGAGCGCAACGATAGCTTCTCGCTAGGAGTGTGTAATGGTTGTCAGATGCTATCTAACCTTAAAGACATCATTCCTGGCACTGAGTTATGGCCACACTTTGTGCGTAACCGCTCTGAGCGCTTTGAAGCGCGTTTTAGTTTGGTTGAAGTGCAGAAGAGCCCGTCGTTATTCTTCCAAGGTATGGAAGGCTCTCGTATGCCAATCGCTGTGTCTCACGGTGAAGGTCGCGCTGAGTTTGCATCGCCTGAAGCGTTAGCAGCGGCAGAAGCGTCTGGTACGGTTGCACTGCGTTATGTTGATGGCAATGGCCAAATCGCAACTAAGTATCCACAAAACCCGAATGGCTCACCAAATGCGATTACCGCATTGAGCTCAACTGACGGCCGAGTGACGATTATGATGCCGCACCCTGAGCGTGTATTTAGAACCGTTGCTAACTCATGGCACCCAGAATCTTGGGGTGAAGATAGCCCTTGGATGAGAATGTTCCGCAATGTGAGAAAGTCAGTCGGCTAATATACTGTTTGCTGATGTAGCGTTAGTCTGACTAACGAAAAGCCCCTATTAATAGGGGCTTTTTTTTGCCTGAAATATTTAATAGTTAATCGTTAGACCAAAGAAGTACCACTAAACAATGGATTAGAGAGCATTTACTGCTAAATGGAATGCTAATTAATCTGTTTTGTAGTGGTTAAAGCAAGTTTATCCATAAGCTGAGGTTATGCATACTCTTTGGCTTTAGAGTATGGGGGACAGTTTTAAGCGAGAATAATTCGCCAGACATAAAAAAGCCCTCCTTATTGCTAAGGAGGGCCGCTTTGCGCTAACAAAACTTCAAGAATTATCTTGCATTATAAAGTCGTACTTATAGCTCTCTAGAAGTATAAAGTTCAACGAAAACACGCTGATAGCTAACAACTAGACGCTCAAATAATTTTGTCATAACAGTTTCTCCACATAGATAGATGATTTAAGCGGAGTTAGTCTTTACCGGGCTACTTCACCGGGTTGGCTAGACCGTCTCCTTAACTTGGTGCTCATTTTAGGCGAGGTCTAATTTTTGATCAAACGAGAAAAATTGCATTTAATCATTAGTAAAGCTAATGGTTGAATCTTCGTTTTTTATTGATTTGTAATCTTGGTTTTTATATCTCATTGTTTCTGTTGCTTTATTTGTAAGGAATCTTATTTTTGCAGATGAATTCGCAATACCTGAGTTGTTGCTAAAGTTGTTAACATCTAGTGTTTTATTGCTTTGGTAGTAAATTAAATGTGTATCTGCTGAAAATATTTGTTTTGCCTATTTATTATTCGTTCCTATCATGAGTTTTTCGTGTTGTCAACCGCCTCTAGGGTGGAACTGTGTGCTTCACCCCAAAACCCATTGAAACCGAATGCTTTGATTGATTTGAATCAATTTTGAATGTTATAAAAACCCTGCGGATAACCTTATTTCGTCTTGCAAGTGACTGATATTAACTAATTTGTTTATTCTTTATTTGCGTATTCGAGAAGGGAGTCACAACAGCCATTGAAAATGTGATCGCAAGCGTGGGTTTGCTAGTGTTTTTGGCTTTAAAATACAAAATTTATGAATTAAACAACGAATCGCGGTTGAAGTTGGAGTTTTGTTACAAAACCTGACCGTTTTACTGCATTAATATTCCTATATAGGCAATCACTCTCGTTGATGGGGATCTAACGAAAGTGATTTGACGCACCACCTAAGGAGTCACAAATGATTTTAGAAGAGGTTGTTGAGCTGTCGCGTTTCCAGTTTGCGATGACAGCCATGTATCACTTCCTATTTGTTCCCTTGACCTTGGGGTTAGCATTCTTGCTAGCCATTATGGAATCACTTTATGTGATGACCAATAAGCAAATCTATAAAGATATGACCAAGTTCTGGGGTAAGTTATTCGGTATCAACTTTGCACTTGGCGTTGCAACTGGTTTGGCGATGGAGTTCCAATTCGGAACTAACTGGTCATACTATTCGCATTACGTCGGTGACATTTTTGGTGCACCACTTGCTATTGAAGGCTTAATGGCATTCTTCCTAGAATCTACTCTTGTGGGTATGTTCTTCTTTGGTTGGGATCGTTTCAGCAAACGTCAGCATTTAGCGGTAACTTGGTTAGTTGCGCTAGGTTCTAACATGTCTGCATTGTGGATTCTGGTTGCTAACGGCTGGATGCAAAACCCAGTGGGTAGCACATTCAACTACGAAACCATGCGTATGGAAATGACCAGCTGGGGTGAAGTGTTATTTAACCCAGTTGCACAGGTGAAGTTCGTTCACACTGTAGCGTCAGGCTATGTAGCGGGTGCGATGTTCGTTCTTGCAATCAGTGCTTACTATATCCTTAAGAAGCGTGATCTACCGTTTGCACGTCGCTCATTTGCGATTGCAGCAAGTTTCGGTATGGCATCTATCCTATCTGTAATCGTTCTTGGTGACGAATCAGGCTACAAGGTAGGTGAAGTGCAACGCGTTAAGTTAGCAGCAATTGAAGCTGAATGGCACACTGAGCCAGCTCCAGCAGCATTTACTGCAGTAGGTTTCCCAAATCAAGAAACTCACGAAACAGACTTCGCAGTTAAAATTCCTTATGCAATGGGTATTATTGCAACGCGTTCGCTTGATGAGCAAGTTACCGGTATTAAAGATCTAATTGCTGAGCACGAAGTGCGTATTCGTAACGGTATGGTGGCATACGGTCTACTTGAGCAATTACGTGCAGGTAATGAAACTCCTGAAATCCGTGCGGCATTTGAAGAAGCTAAAGTTGACCTAGGTTACGGTCTACTACTGAAGCGTTACACTGACAAAGTGGTTGATGCAACAGATGAGCAGATCAAAGCAGCAGCTGATGATTCTATTCCAAACGTAGCACCTATGTTCTGGTCTTTCCGTGTCATGGTTGGTGCCGGTATGGTGATGTTACTCGTATTTGCTGCAGCATTTTGGCAGAGCACGCGTCATCAAATCGAAGAGAAGAAGTGGGTTCTTAAAGCGGCACTTTACAGCTTACCGCTACCGTGGATTGCTATTGAGTGTGGTTGGTTTGTGGCTGAATACGGCCGTCAACCTTGGACGATTTCTGAAGTGTTACCGACATTCATGTCAGCCTCTAGCTTGTCAGTGGGCGACCTAATGTTCAGTATCATCTCTATTACGCTGTTCTATACCATCTTGCTAGTGATTGAACTGTTCTTAATGATTAAGTTCGCACGTATTGGCCCAAGCTGTTTGAAGACGGGTCGCTATCACTTTGAAAAGCTTGATGCCTAAACTGGAGATCTGATTATGTTTGATTATGAAATGTTAAGATTCATCTGGTGGGCACTGATTGGTGTGCTTTTCATCGGATTCGCTGTCACTGACGGTTTCGATATGGGTGTAGGTGCCTTATTACCGATTATCGGTAAAGACGACACTGACCGCCGTATTATGATTAACTCTATTGCACCGCACTGGGATGGTAACCAAGTTTGGTTAATCACCGCTGGTGGTGCATTGTTCGCTGCTTGGCCTATGGTCTACGGTGTGTCTTTCTCAGGTTTTTACGTGGCAATGATGCTGACGTTGTTTGCATTGTTCATGCGTCCAGTAGGCTTTGACTACCGTTCAAAGATTGAAGATCCAAGATGGCGTAAGTCTTGGGATTGGGCACTGTTTGCGGGTGGTTTTGTTCCACCGCTCATTATCGGTGTTGCGTTCGGTAACTTGCTACAAGGTGTTCCGTTTAACTTTGACGAATACCTGCGTGCAACATACCACGGCGGTTTCTTCGGTCTACTTAACGGCTTTGGTATTCTAGCTGGCCTAGTGAGCGTGAGCATGTTTATGCTTCAAGGCTCTACTTGGTTACAAATGAAGACTGAAGGCGAACTACGTGTTCGTGCTGCTAAGATGTCACAGTTGCTATCTGTAGCACTGTTCGTATTCTTCGGCGCTGCGGGTGTATGGTTAGTGAACGGTATTGACGGTTACGTGATTACTTCAGCTATCGACACATACGGCGTTTCAGACCCAACTCTGAAAACTGTTAGCGTTGAAGCTGGCGCTTGGTTAGTGAACTACGATAAGTATCCTCTGACTATGGCGTTCCCAGTGATTGGCCTGCTTATGCCTATCTTAGTATTGCTATGTAGCCGCATGAACCGCTCTGGTTTTGCGTTCTTCTTTAGCTCACTAGGTATTGCAGCTGTCATCTTAACGTGTGGCGCAGCAATGTTCCCATTCGTTATGCCATCTTCACTAGAGCCAAACGTAAGTTTGACTATGTGGGATTCGACTGCAAGTGAGATGTCATTGACTGTAATGACATGGGCTGCAATCATCTTTGTACCGATTGTACTTAGCTATACGGTTTGGACTTACTTGAAGATGTTTGGTCGCTTATCTCGCGACTTCATCCAAAAGAACAAGACCTCACTTTACTAATAAGGAGCCTAGATTATGTGGTATTTCGCTTGGATTTTAGGCGTATTGTTAGCCTGTTCTTTTGGTATCATCAACGCCTTATGGCTTGAGACTACTGAGAACATGGACCGTGATGCTGAAACTGAAGATTAATCTTCTCTACAGTTAAATGGTTAAGAAAAGCCCCGCAATAGCGGGGCTTTTTTTTTCTATTGTTAAACTGCTGGTTAAATTAACTATTACCATCAGGTAATAGTTAATTGCATAAATGACTAATTATCATTTTTTAATTTGACGTTATAATCCGCCACTTTATGTATTTAGACCCACCCACCGTGCGTTCGGTTCTTAGCTACTTAATTCATTGGGCGAACGCAGGATTGTTTAGTACTTGCTGATTACTTTGGAAATTTCTATGTGGAATAAAATTCGCAGTTCTCTGCCACTACAACTAATCATTGCTGCGGCAGCAGCTTGGTTATTAGCAACTGGGATCACTGAATTCACAGCCTCCAGCGAGGTGACTAATATCAGTCAACAAGGCTGGTACCAGCTACTTATGCTTGGTAAAACGGTTTATATCGGTTTGCTTAAAATGGTTGTTGGGATCATGGTAATGCTCTCTTTGATTGAGGGAATCAGCAACATAGGTGCTATTGCTAAGCTGAAAACCCTCGGCCGCCGCACCGTAGGCTTTTATATATTCACCACAACGATAGCTGTTAGCCTAGGCTTAGGCGCATCTTTGTTATTGCCTCCTTGGCAGCCTCTTGCTCAAGCGGTGCCGTTAGCGGCTGGCACAAACTTGATTGAAGCGGAAGCTGCGAGTGGCAGCGCTATTGCGGGCAAAATGCTACAAATGGCATTAGTAAACCCCGTTGCAGCGATAGCTAATGGCAACTTGTTAGCCGTGGTCGTATTTGCATTCATGATAGGTATTTCGCTGCTTATCGCTTTGCCACAAGAGCATGTGTTATTTGAAGTTATTCGCGGTATGAATAAAGGCATTAATACTTTAGTTGGCGGTATTATTCGACTTTCCCCGTTAGCTATCTTTGCCATTATTTTTGAGTTTTCAATTGGCGGTAGCGAAGCTTTATTTAGCCAATTGGCAATGTTTTCACTGTTAGTTTTTGGCTTGACTATGTTGCATGGCCTAGTAGTGTTACCGAGTTTAGCCAAGTTGTTTACAGGCATAAAGATCCGCAGCTTGTTTAAAGGAATTAGTGCGCCGCTAGCCATGGCGTTTGCTACGTCTTCAAGTGCAGCAACACTGCCGTTATCGATGAAAAGTGCCGAAGAGCTAGGGGTTACTCCAGCGACTAGCAGTGTGGTATTGCCGTTAGGCTCTGTGATGAATATGGATGGCACGGCACTGTTTGAAGGTGTGGCTGCGATTTTCTTGGCGCAGCTATTCGGTGTGGACTTAACGACGACAGGGCTAATCATGATTTTTATCATGGCGATGGTTTCGTCTATTGGCGCACCCGGTATGCCATCAGGTTCAATGTCGGGGATGCAATTAGTGCTGCTTGCAGCTGGGATCCCGCTAGAGGCGATTGCAATCTTGTTGATTATTGAAAGGCCACTGGATACTTTCCGCACAGCGGTGAATGTTGAGGGCGATATTATTGCTGCCTTGGTGGTCGATAAGTGGCAGCGTAGCTAGTACATAGAGAGGCTAATGTACTGAGAAATGCACAGAGAGGTTAGTGTACTGAAAAGCGGTAATCAATATTGAACTAACCGCAACCAAATTGGTAACGGTTAGTTTTATTAGACTTTCTGGCTATTACAGCTCGGCGCGGTAAATAAACAGCGCTGTGTCCATCACCATCTCTGACACTGGAGTGGTATTAAACTGCTCAGTTGCTTGGTCGACGATTTGATAGATGTTATCTCCTGCTTTGTCTAATTCTTTGACGCTATAGCAGTTTTTAGAGGTACGTAGATCGCAGCCTTTAACCATTAAGTCAGTGGTAAAGTAAGTCGCATAAAGTGCAATTTCATTGATCTTGTCATTTTTAGTATGCAGTACTTTAATTTCTGCAACACCATCAATGGTTTCATCTGTCATCAAACGGTTTACCGCGCGCTGATACTCTTGCTTATAGGTTGCTGAATCCTTGCTAATAAATAGGTAAGAATCAAAACCTAGCTCTTCAAGTTGCAGGCCAAGATCGGTGGCAAAAGTTTTACCTACTTCAAATAGAAAGCCGTTTGCGGCTGGGTTATTTTCATAGGTAGTATTAAGACCTTCCCCAGCAATAATAAGTAATTTCTTACCTTCAACCGTGTTATTTTTGTGGTTCGCACAGCCCGCCATAATGACGATAAACGAGACTATCAATAGTTTTCTGAACATACTTTTCTCTCTATGCACTTTAATGGTGACCAATAAAAGTGTGACGCCTAAGAATTGGTGAGGACGGTAATGAGAAATTTACCAAAAATCAACAATAAAAAAGCAACAGTGTCCTGTTGCTTTAGATTATTTATCTAGCAATCACTTTATTTATGTTAACGCTTATGCCTTGAAAACACTGATCTTAGCGTTAATGTCATCAGCCAATGCTGCAAGACTTTCAGCAGAATCAACGCTTTCTCCTGCGCGCTGCTCACCATCTCTAGCCAGTTCTGTAATTTGGTGCAGATTACGAGTAATTTCTTCCGCTACCGCACTTTGCTGCTCAGTCGCACTGGCGATGCTACTTGCTGTTGTTGCAAGCTCCGCAATACTATTGTTGATTTCGATAAGCTGGGCAATAGCATCTTTTCCTTGAGCTGCTGATACGTCGCCAAGCTCATTGCTTTGATTCATTTGCCCTGTAGTTAGTTTAACTTGCGACTGCAATTGGGTAATGGTGTGTGAGATCTCTGCAATTGATGTTTGGGTGCGTTGAGCGAGTGTTCGTACTTCATCGGCGACAACGGCAAAGCCACGGCCTTGTTCACCGGCTCTAGCAGCTTCAATCGCGGCATTAAGAGCCAACAGATTGGTTTGCTCGGCAATACTATTAATGACTTCAGTAACTTGACTGATTGCTTGGCTTTCTTTATTGACGACCTCGACACTGTGGTGGCTTTGAGACAGCTGTGTGCTCAGATTTTGTAAGCCAATAACCAAATCATTTAAATGGGTTTGGCCTCCTTTAGCGGCATCATCAACACGTTGGCTCATGCTAGCCCCTTCACTGGCATGGTTAGCTACATCACGTACTGAGGCAGACATCTCTTCAATCGCGGTGGCAATTTGGTCGGTTTGTGCCATTAATGATTGTGCTTCTTCACCGTTAAGTCTTGCGGTCTCTTGGGTTTGATTAGAGTGGGCCTGCAACGCGGTAACAGACTGCTGCAACGCTAAAATAAGTTCCCTTAAGTTAGTCGCCATTTTTGAAGTGCTTGCGGTGATTAGGTCAACTTCGTTGTTGCTGTTTGCCTTATCTGCAGTAAATGTTTGAGATAGATCGCCAGCCCCCAGTTTTTCCAGTTGATTTTGTAATGCGCCAAGAGGTTTTAGGGCTCTGACTAATACTTGAGATAATAACAAAGTAATCACTATCATGCCGATTATAGAAACTGCGGCATTGATTTTGAGTAATGTAACACTTTCTTCATTCAGCTCAGCAGCGCCGACTTGACCGATTAGCACCCAGTTCCAACCCGGGATAGTAATTGAATAGGCATAAGATTTTTTACCCTTTAGGTTGTTATATTCCCATGAGCCTTGATGAGTTAGCGCTTGCTCAATCGTGATACCATCAAGTGTGTTTGAATTAACTTCAGTGCCAACTGAGTGCTCTGGATGAGCGACAACAGACATATCCAGCTTTCTGACTAGTAGGTATGAGCCTGTCTCTTCAAGCTGCAGTTTATTAATAGATTCTCTTAATTGGCTTAGCGAGCCACTGATATCGAAACCTATATATAAAATACCAATTACTACGCCACTGCTGTCTTTGATTGGGCGGTATATAGTCATATAGTCTTTGCCAAAGAGCTGAGCATAGCCTTCGTAATCATTACCTTTTAGCATTGCGCTATAAGCTGGATGATCTTTATCTAGATATGTGCCTAATGCTCGTTTGCCTTCAGCATTCTTAAGTGAGGTTGAAATCCGGATAAAGTCTTGGCCGTCTCTCACAAACACCGTGGCATTGCCGCCCGTGAGCTTTGAGTATCGGTCCACTTTACTCTTTGAAGCGTTGATTTGTTCTTTTTCATGTCTAAGGGCTGGTGTCACCACTCCCATGACTCTGACGGTTTTTTCTGGCTTGAAGAAGTTACCTGGATACATTGCGCGAAATACGTCGGCATTTCGCTTAGCAAGTGAAAGTAGGCTTTCGTATTGCAGTTCAATTAAGTCTGCAGTGCCTTGGGTCTGAGCTTGCATAGCGCTGATCCCTTTATCCCTTAACACATCAGATGCTGTTAAGTAGGATACGCAGCCGAGAAAGCCAAAAATGAGTACGGTAAGAAGTAGGGCAAGCATGCCGATTTGTTTAGCAATCGGCCAGTTTTTATAATTCATACTAATTCTTTGTCTGCTTATAGTTTATTCAATGTAATTGATTTACTGCACAAAAGAATTGATGTAGGTCTATAAGTTAAGGCTTGATAACATAAATCTTTACAGAGCCCAGGTGGATATTTATCCAGAAGTGGTAGCTATGGGGTATTTGAGTAGCGATAATGGCTGAAAGTAATAAAGGAGAAGAAATATGTTGGGCGAAAATCATTTGTTAACCCACGAGTTTCCAGAATATCTATCGGCGATTATTGAGCTTAAATCCACTAATCGCAATTTCTGCCAATTGGCAAAACGTTATCATCAACTCGATCATCAAATACGTGGGTTTGAGAATAATGAAGTGCCCATCACTGACGAGCACTTTATTGAATTGAAAGCTGAGCGGGTAACACTTAAAGATCAGCTTTATCGGCTATTGGTTGCTCACGCTAATCAGGCTTAGCTTTATCCCGTTACCAAATGCTTACTGGCTGCATTGGATTTGGTATCGCTTGTTCTGGTTTTTTTAGGTCGCATAATTAAGTGATACATAGTCGGTACCCAGACTAAAGATAATAATGTCGTCAGTAATGTGCCGCCAGCAATGGCAATCGCGAATGGCGGCCAAAAACCACCGCCAGCAATGATCAACGGCAGAAAACCGCCGATGGTAGTAATCGTGGTCGAACCGATATGACGGCCACAGCTAGTGACTAAATCAACAATGGTTTGTTTGTCACCCGCGCGTGTCTCGGGCGCCTCTTCCAGCTCTGCCAAAATCACAATAGCGGCGTTAATTGCCAGCCCCATTAATCCTAATAAACCGATGATTACCGTAAAGCCAAATGGATAACCAAAGATATACACCGCCAGTAATCCCAACCCTGCCGACTGCATCGCGCTGAACAAGATAATGGCGGTGAGTCTAAATGAATTAAAAGACAGTACCACAGTGGTAAGCAGCAAAGTGACCACTAACACCAAATTAGACATCAAGTTACCGACTGCTTCATTACGTTTTGCACTCTCACCACCCAGCTCAATGCGGTAACCGCTTGGTAGTGCTATTTGGCTGAGAGCTTCACTGGCATTGTCCACCACGGTTTGTGGCAGCACGCCAGAGGTTAAGTAGGCTTCGATAGTATTGACCCGCTGACCGTCTCGTCTTGGAATTGCGCCGCGGCTAACCTCTATTTCACTCGTTGAAATAGCCGATAACGGAATGCCTTTACCACTGTTTGACACTAAAGTAATTTCAGACAGTCTTGTTTGGTCTTCACGGGTGCTATCGCTTAACCGCACGCGCACAGGTAAAGACTCTGTTTGCTCTAAAATACTGCCGCCATTTATACCTGTGGTGGCCATTTCCACCTGTTTGGCAATATCGGTTAATGATAGGCCGCTCATTAGGCTGGCGTCTTCATCGATTTGCAGCCAAACCTTTGGCGCGCCAGCACTTAAGGTGGCGCGGGTATGGATAACATCTGTGGTGTCAGACAACACTTTACGAACCTGTTCACCGAGCTGCTTTAATTGGTCTAAATTGGGACCAAATATCCTCACTTCTACCGGCGCATTAAAAGGCGGGCCTTGTTCGAGTTTACGCACAATAATTTGCGCCTGTGGGTAACGTTTATCGAGCGACTTTTGCAAGGCCGGAATGAGCTTATTAGCGGTCGCAAAGTCGGTCGCCTTTACCATAGCCTGCGCATAATGACTGGCACCTTGTTGGCGTTGCAGTAAGTTGTAATAGAAAGAGGGCGTATTGCCGCCAATCACCCAATCGATGCGACTAATGCCTTGGGTTTGGCGCAACTGAACATCGATTTCTTCAACTTGTAAGCGAGTGTGGTCAATGCTGGCGTGCGGCGCCAAATAGACTTCAATCTGAAACATGTCTCTATCTGATGGCGGGAAGAACTGCTCAGTCATTTTTCCGGCGGCAATAAAGCCCATTACCGGTAAAACACCGATCACCAACGCGGCAAGTAACGGCCGTGATAACGCTAAGGCTAACGTGCGTCTAAAGGCGTTGCTCATAAACGGCAAATTAATGCCGTGCTGATACCAATGTGTGCCTTTGCCGTCAACGCCGAATCTACCCGCAAGGCCGGCAATAATGGTATGCGAGATAATAAAAGAGCCGAGTAAGGCAAATATAACCGAAATGGCAATGCCACCAACAAACTCGCCAGCAGCGCCAGGCATTAATACAATTGGTGCGAACGCGAGCATGGTGGTGATGGTCGAGCCAGCAAGGGGTAACCAAAGGTGTTGCAGGGTTTGTTTAACCGCATTGATCCTATCCATGCCGCTTTGGCGGCGCTGAGAGATGGCGTCAACAATCACAATGGCGTTATCCACCATAATACCTAATGCGACAACCAGACCCGTGACTGACATTTGATGAATAGGCAGGCCGATATATTTCATGCAGGCTAAGGTAAATAGTGCGGTAAGCGGCAAGGATAATGACACGATGACGGCATTTCTAAGGCCTAAAGTCAGCATTAGCACCGCAAGAATAATCACGAAGCCGAGTAATAAGCTCGCGATCAGATCGCCAAGTCGTTCAGTGGTATAACCCTCTTGGTCGAATAACCACTCAATTTCAATATTAGCTGGAATGCTGCTTTGCAGTTCATCAACAGTTTGGCGTACTTGGGCTAGCCATAAATCGACGCGGGTATTGCTGAGCATTCTCGCCGCAACCATTACGCCTTGTTGCTGATCGATTAAGGCAATGCTGTTGGCGGGCTCTTTAGGTTGGCGGCTGATGCTAGCAATATCGGCGAGACGAATTATTTGCCCATTTTGAGTGACTTTTAAGGGGACTTGGCCAATGCGCGCAATAGAATCAAGCTCGCCAGAGACTTCGATTAAGGCTTTAAAATAGTCGTTGTTGACTTCACCGGCCGAGACTTTGGAGTCGGCATTTTGTAGAATTTTCGCAATCGCAGCAGGGGATAACTCAAGCTGATTAACCTTATTACCGTCTAGTTTAACTAAAACCTCTTCGGTTGGCTGGCCATAAAGATTAACAAAGTCAGTGCCGCTCAGTAGGCGCAATCGGCTTTGTAACTCTTTGCCGTAACGATTGAGCATATCAGTGCGCACTTCACCGCCGCCACGCCAAGCAATGCCTAATATGGCAGTATTGGCATAGCCGAGCTGATCGTCCAAGGTCGAGTTTTGTGCCGATGTGGGCAGTTTACCTTTGGCGTCGGCGATTAAGTCGCGTGCCCTTGACCACACCGGGGCGGTTTCTAATACGTCATCTTTGAGCTCAAGCTGAATAACCGAGATCCCAGGGCGGGAGGTCGATTGCACTAACTTGAGTTCTTCAAGGCGTCTTAACTCGCTCTCAAGCTCTTCGGTGACCAGCGCCTCTACCCGCTCAGCTGACGCGCCAGGATAGTGAGTGATCACTGATGCAAAACGGTTGGTGATCTCTGGATCTTCCATACGCGGTAGGCTGGATATGGCGCCAAACCCGGCGACGATTAACAAGGCAATCACAAGGCTGATAAGACGGCCGTTCTCTACTAATGACTTAACCATCTATGATTACCTCGTTGCGAGTTGGGCTTGTTGAGTCACCAACTGGCCCGCCACTAGCTTATGTAAACCTTGGGAGACATATTGCTCATTGGAATTAATAGCGCCATTAATGAAGGCTTTATCTTTTACGGTATAAATAATTTCCACATCGCGGCGCTCAACTTGGTAAAGCTCACTGTCGGTCGGGTTAAGAACAGGGTGTAGGACATAGATATTCCACAGACCTCGCACGCCATCGGTCAGTGCACTTAACGGCACCCAGTAACCTTGAGAGGCAATGGTTTGCTGATAGCTTAAGTAACTTAGTTCTCCGTTAATCACATCGGCGTTGGCTGGCAAGGTGATCCTAAGCTCTACAGTGCGGGTGATTGGGTTGAGTTCAGCGCTAATACCGGCAATCTTACCTTGGTAGTGCTGGCCTCTCACACGGATATCCGCGTTTTGCCCCGTAGTGAGGTGATTAGCAATATCCACTGGCACGCCGATATAGGCTTGGATGTTATTGTCTTCGATTAGGGTATAGACCGGGCTGCCAAGGCTGACTACTTCGCCTAAGTTATGAGTTCGTTTACTGATGACACCGTCAAAAGGCGCGAGCAGATCGGATTTTTCTATTTTCAATTGATTCGCTAGTAACGCCGCATTTAAGCGGTTGCTGGCGGCTTTAAGACTGTTTAACTGGCCGCGCTGCTCATCTAATTGTTGCTCAGAGACATACCCTTGCTGCTGTAAACCTAAACTTCTATTGAGGGTCGTTTGAGCCAAATCTAAGTCGGCTTGGTTTTGTGAAAGACTGGCAGTTAACTCATTTTTCTCAGCTAACAATAGGCGGGTATCGAGTTTGGCAAGCAGTTGCCCTTGTTTAACGCTGTCGCCGCTATCGACCGTTAACGCATTAATCTTACCGGCTAACTCAAAGCCTACTCCCGTGGTATTGCCTGCTCGAATACTACCCGAAAACTCTTGGTTAAATTGATAGTAATCATCAATATGCAGCTCTTGCGCATTAACAGATTGGTAACTTGGCGTGGCGGCTAATGGTATATCACTGTCTTGGCAGGCTGATAGAAAAGAGACTGCAGCTAGTAACATAAACATTTTTCGATGTATTAGCACACTTTGAGTATTCATTACACTAAGCCTATTTTGTTAACGCCACGGTAAGCGATAAGTATAAAAATTGTTAAACTAGACTGTGTAGTCTAGAGTGTTGAGACTAGACTGTCTAGTCTAATTGTGGTCTATTAGTTCGCAAAATGGACTGAGTAGTCTAGTCTGTGCTTAAATAGCAATATAGATTTACCTTGAGGCTAATCGCGGGAGTGAAGCCCTTTATGAATGCACCATCAATGAGCCGAAGTGAGCAAAAGCGCGAGCAGATCTTACAAGCTGCTAAAGAGCTATTTTGTGAGCAGGGCTTTCCAAATACCAGTATGGATGAAGTTGCCAAGCTTGCTGGCGTCTCTAAACAAACTGTGTATTCGCACTTTGGCTGTAAAGATGATTTGTTTGTCGCATCGATAGAATCCAAGTGTTTAGTGCATGGTGTTAATCAAGAGTTATTGTCTGATCCATTAACGCCGGAAGTCAGTTTAGCCTTGTTTGCCAAGCACTTTGGTGAGGTGATCACAAGCCCTGAAGCCATTACAGTATTTAAAGCCTGTGTGTCGCAGTCAGATTCACACCCTAAGATCTCAGAGCTCTTTTATAGTGCGGGTCCAAAACATATTTTAGGCTTGTTAGCGGAGTATTTGGCTAAGGTCTCAGTGATCGGTGACTACCAGTTTAACAATCCGCATCACTGCGCCGTGCGTTTGTGTTTGATGGTATTTGGTGAAGTACGTATGCGACTCGATTTGGGTTTAGATGTGAGCGATCTATTGGACGAGCGTGAGCAATACATTAACGATACGGTAGAGATGTTTTTGAAAGCTTATAAAACGATTTAACTGGTTTTATCTAAACTTGTTTTGGGCTGTAGTACCAATCTATACCAATGTTATTAAAGGAGCTTACTGCTCCTTTGTTGTTTTTGTCATTAGACTAATCTCAAGCGCCTCTTTTCATAGGCTAGGAGATAACTGATTGGAAGCTAGGTTTAGCGACCTTCGTATAATAAGAAAGGCTTGAAAAAATAGTTGGATACAAAATGATCCTACAGCTTGATGAAAGCGTAGAGTAAAGTACTTAATTGAGCTTTACTGAATCGTTAAGCGTCACTGATATTAATAATTATTAGCTAATGGAGTTAGCAATATGAATAAGCCTTTGGCATTGAGTGTGCTTGCCGTTTCAAGTTTGGTGGCTTCGCCAATTTTGTTAGCGCAAGAGCAGCAAAAATCTTCTTATCGACCGAGTCCATTTACTGTTAGCGCTTCACGGATCACCACTGCGAATGCCGATGTAGGTGTTCAAGGTAATGAATTACAGCGCGACCAATGGATGTTTGATTTTAAAACCGGTATGCCGCTTGGTAAAAAGTGGTTTGTTGGTGCGGGTGTCGGTTACGACAATCTTGATTATGACTGGCGCTCGTCGAGTTTAAAAGACAATACTCAAACTTGGGATAAAATTGAGCGTTACCGCGCCAGTTTATCTTTGTCCTACCGCCCGAATAAAAACTGGATGTTTATGCTAGCGCCTAAGCTGCAATATGCTTATGCCGATACAGCCTCAGCCAGTAATGCGGCCAGTTACGGTGCGGTATTATCGGGTATGTACCGTTTTGATTCCGGTAATATGTTAGGTTTCGGCGTCGCTTACCTAAATGACATTGATGAAGTTAGAACGGTGCCGTTTTTAGCAGTAAATTGGCAGATCACCGAAAATCTCAAATTGGGTAATCCGTTTTCAGCAGGCTTTAGCGGCCCTGCAGGTCTTGAGCTGAGCTATCAATTGAGTTCTGATTGGAATGTCGGTTTTGGTACCTCTAAGAGAACCAGTCGCTTTTTAATTGCAGATGAAAAAGATACTGCGGAAATTGATGAGTGGGTCAGTTTTGCTAGAGTAGGCTGGGATATTTCCCGTTCGGTAAGCGTTAATGCTTATGCAGGCTATTTCTTTAATGGCGAATTAGAGTTAAACCCGCAGAACAGTAAGGAAGATATCGACAACCAAGGCGCAGCGGCCTTGGATGTGACATTTAAGTTTTAGCCCTACTTACAAGAGCAATAAGCCAAACTTAGCTAGATTATTTGCCCAGCATAGCTTCTTTTAAGCTGTCTTGGGCAGGTTCACTACCTAACCAAATCATAAGTACTGCTTGGCGGAAGTCTTCACCAGCAATTGTTGCTTGAACTTGGCCATTTTTATAGGCAGTTACACCCGTTGCTTTATCAGCAAGTAAAGTGAATTGATCACCTTCAACAATCTCAGCGCTAAATAGCCCCATAAACTGTTCGATTTTGGCTGCAATCGGTGCGGTATTACCCTCAGTTGCATCATCAAAACCTTCATTGATGGCATCTTTCATTTTATCGGCGGTGATCATGCCTGATGTGATATTTAGGCGCACTGCAGCACTAGGTGCTTCGAGAGCCGCTTTTGCACTATCAATTGCTTGAGGGACGTATAAGCTGCCAACGTATAAATCGATAAAGAATTTGCTACGCACACCAGCACCATTTAACAATAGTGTTTGGTTTTCGATATTAATTGAATCGTCAAGCTGCACACCAGAAATTTCTTGAGCCTGCAGTGATGATGACAGTAATACGCTTGTAGCAAGTAGTAGGGTAGAAACGGATTTCATCATAATATCTTATTCATCTCTTATTAAATAATGCGCCTACATTTAGCCGCGCGTACCTAATTGGAATTGACCACTTTGGTGGAATATAGCCGCTTGCTTTTGTTTAGCTGAAATCAATAATGGGCCATCGTCAAAGAACAAAAAGCACTTCCAGTTACGGACAAACACATCCCAACGAGTTTCAATCACTTGGTATTTTTCGTAGCAGAAATAAACTGGAGTGTCATCAGCCCAATCGAAGTGCTCACTGAAACCTTCAGGCAGAGCGGCTTCCTCACTGTCCCAAGGGGCTTGCCAGTCTTCAGTTATTACCCAAGCACTGTCTTTGGCTGCCCAGTCACCTTTGGCAAACTGTTCTGTACGGCTACTTTTATTACTAATCCATTTATTCCAAACTTCCATCGATGATTTTTGATCAAGCGGCATAATTAGCGCTTTATCTTCATCAGTAACCGGCAGGTCTTTATGATTAAAGATCCACTTACGTTTGTATTGCTCAAATGGAATATAGGTATGTGCCACAGCGCCTCTCTTGCAAGGATATTAATAAGGAAAACGCCGGCATTATACCCTGCAAGTTAGGTTAATAGCAGCGGCGCAATAAGTTTTTTTACTTAGCGCCGCTTAGATGTAGTTTTGAGTTGCTTAAGCTTGCAGTTGCTGGAGGTAGTTTGGGGCTGTGAGATTATCAGGATCAATTGCTAGTACCTGATTAAAGCTTGAGCGAGCTCCGTCTATTTGCCCCATTTCAGCAAGGAAAATACCTAGTTTTAATAGAACACTGATATCAGTTGGGTACTTATCTAGAAAGTCTAAATAGATATTGAGTGCTTGCTGGTTTTTACCTTGTAATGTGAGTATATGAGCATATTGCGGCAAGTATTCATCGCTGTAATTAATTATCTGTTCTAACGTTTGTTCAGCTAAATTAATATCATGAAGTTTAAGTGCCAACACTAATATTTGTTTTTTCTCTACTTCAGTTTGGTTATCTGGTTCGATTTTTTGTAAGCAAGATAAAGCGGTTAGATTGTCATCGCTAAGGATTGCAAGGTAGCTTTGGGCTAGATAATAGAGCCGTTGTGCTAACGCGTCAGCTGCAATCATTGCTTCAATGCTGTTAATCAGTTGCTTTAATCCCGTTTTATTCTTGCTTTTATATAAGTCGATAATTTTTGCAAAGGTGTTGTGCAGTGACATATTGGCTTTTTTAAGGCTGAAATATGGGTGCTCCATTGAGGTTAGTTGATCTTGATATTCAAGTGCGATTTGCTGCAGGCGAGCATCATCCGAATCTAGTGTTAAATTGAGTGCTTTTCTCAGTTGGCAGACATTGTGGACTCGGCCTGGTTGTTCGCTCTGGCGCCAATGATTAACCAGTTTGGTTATTGGCGCAGTCTCAGCAAGTTCTAGCTGCCTAATCGTCAAGTTCTCTATGGTTTGATTAAGAGATCCAAGTAATTCTATTGCCAAGGTATTGAAGGCTTCGTAGTAGCGAAGCGTCATATTTTGCATGTGTTCTATAGACCAAGTCTCAGACTCCTGAGTGGTCAAGAATTTAGAGAATTCATAATATCCATAGAACTTAATCACTTGAGATAATGCGCTGTATTTATTTTGGAGTTGGCTTTCAATCTTGTCGATTTTACTGACGATGATTTGATTTTTCTTAGACTGGAACTCAATATCACGAGCTTGAGCATTAAGCTCAATGGCTTGGCTTGCCAGTGCTTTTATTTGTTCTAAGTCTTGGATTGCCTGCTTAACCTCTGCGATCATCTTATTAAGGTGCTCCGATTTCTCAGCAGCATAATCAGGCACTAGGTCTAATAGTGCTTCAGGTGAAATATTGGCTGTTTTCAGCTTAATAGACTCAACTTTCTGATGTGTTACGCCGTCAAGCTTTGCTGCATTTTCAGAGAGATTAATAATATTTGCCTGTGGATAGGCTAGCGCGTCTTCTGTGAGAGCTTGGCCAGCATAGATAAGCTGTACAATGGTTTCAGCAATATTGCCGGCATAGGTTTCAACCCATTCACCAATACGGCTATTGTTTGAACCTGCATTAGCTTCGACGGCACCATTGGCATGAGACACGCCGCTACTCGAATAGCAAAAGTCTGCGCCAGTGAGCAAAATATCGCTAAAGCCTAACTCTATAGCAATTCTAACCGCGCTGTTGGTGACCGTTGGCCCTACGGTTGGAATATTGTCGGCATCTTCATCTGTCCAGGGTAACTTGCTACCTAAATAGAGTGACTTACCTAACCATTGAGATATTAGTCGGTGATTAACATGGTGCGAGTTGACGAAAAGACTTTCGTGGGTGAGCGCCATCATGTCTCGATTGACCTCGAAACTAAAGTCTTGTGGGTCAACAGATACGATAATATGTGCTGGGATCCCCGCATGAGATAACCTTGAAGCCATTCTTGAAACCGTAATCACAAACAGCTGGTGGTAGTTATCTACAATCCAATCGAAATGCTCATCCAGAGAAGGGCCTCCGCCAATTACAATGCAGGTTTTCCCTGCAAATCTTCCGTTAAGGATAGCTGCAGGATACTGATTATCAGCAAGGTTTTTTAATTGCTGAATTAAGAAGGTCTTTTGCTCAAAATGGGACTTTCGTTCAACGGCTCTAAATGACAGTTGCTTGTCGACTAAATTGATTAGTGTGCTGTATTCTTCAATGATGCCGAGTGTCGATGCAAAAGAGTGATGGATCATATACTGCTCTTTGATCAGATATAAATCATTATCACCTGATTCTATTTCAGCTTGAAACGCATCGAAGGTTAAGATCTGCATCTGCTTTTGTTTATCAACATCGATTTCGACATTGAGCAAGGCTAATACTGGATTCAGTTCGACGAATATATATTTACTGCCCGTTGGTATTGGGTGTTCAAGGATATAATTGGCAAGCAAGCCTGAATCTATGCCGACAATAATGTGTAAGCTATCTTCTTGAAAAATTGCCTCTTTAAATCGTTTTTTAAAAGCTGTCTTAGAGTCAATCTTTTCGAACGTATTTCGATTTACGCTAGGTAGGTAATATTCGCCAAAATTGCTAATTGCGAATTGATTGGTAATTACAGATTCAGATACGTTCATTGCCAATTTAAGCCTTATTTAGTCGTTATTAGATTGCTTGCTGTGTTTGCCTGTTACGTCAGGGAATTGCCGTTTTATAGTTAGTTTTTCTGCAATTCTGGTGAAAAATAAGATAAGCAAAATTTACGCCATTACTGGCTAGTTCTTCCAATTCTGGACGCATTGCACCGGAGTGTAAGCGCAAGCCGAGAGCTTTTAAATAGTGATAAGCAAGAACCGGCACATCGGCAGCACATTTGAACTCGTTGAAGCTTAGCTTATTGATTTTTTTCTAACGCTATATTAGGCAAGGCTCACGGGAAAATGAGCCTGTACATTGAGCGTCAAAATTCAGCCACTCGAGAGTCATTGTCGGTTAGGTGTGATGTTTTTTTGCTCAGACAACCAAGGCGCTAGCCAATAGTGTCGATGCTGAGCGAATATTTCTATATAGTCAGTTTATTGATAAAATACCGCGCTAAATGTCTGCTTTTATTTTAATTATCCAAATAGAACAGCGTTTTTTATTGGCAAGGTTGAGCAAATCTAAGCCGTAATCAATATCTGCTTTTAGGTTAATTTTGATTATTACTTTTTTTGGTATGCATTTTGCTCAGTAAATTTTGAGACGTAGTCTGGCTTTATAATTGTTCATACAGAGCACTGTAGTGATAAATTGGAGATAACATGTTTGATAATAAATCGATCCTTATTACTGGTGGCACCGGGTCGTTTGGCCAAAAATATACCAAAACGATACTAGAGCGTTATAAACCAAAGCGATTAATTATCTTATCTCGTGATGAGCTAAAGCAGTATGAAATGCAACAAGTGTTTAATGCACCTTGCATGCGTTACTTCCTCGGTGATGTCCGTGATGGCGATCGGATGATGCAAGCATTCAAAGATGTGGATTATGTTATTCATGCTGCAGCCATCAAACAGGTGCCTGCAGCCGAGTACAATCCTATGGAATGTATTAAGACCAACATTTATGGTGCTGAAAATGTGATTAAAGCGGCTATCGCCAACAATGTTAAACGTGTGATTGCGTTATCAACAGATAAAGCGGCCAACCCAATCAATTTATACGGTGCGACTAAACTCGCTTCAGACAAATTGTTCGTCGCGGCCAACAATATGGTGGGTGAGGGCGTAACACGCTTTTCTGCTGTTAGATATGGCAATGTTGTTGGTTCGCGTGGCTCAGTCGTTCCTTACTTTAAAGGGCTGATTAATGAAGGTACCACTTCATTGCCTATTACTCATCCTGAGATGACTCGCTTCTGGCTATCGTTGCAAGACGGTGTTGATTTTGTATTAAAGAATTTTGCCAGAATGCAAGGTGGTGAGATTTTTGTGCCTAAGATCCCATCGGTAAGAGTCACTGATATTGCAGAAGCCTGTGGACCCGGCTTAAAACATGAAATTATCGGCATAAGACCAGGAGAAAAGCTGCACGAAATTATGTGTCCAGGTGACGACTCACATCACACCATTGAGTTCGATGACCATTTTGTTATCACGCCAAGCATTATCTTTTTTGGCAAAGACATGGATTACTCTAAAAACTTGCTTAATGAGCAGGGAAAAGCGGTTGAAATGGGCTTTGAATATCACTCAGGCAACAACCCTGACTTTTTATCAGTAGAGCAAATTAAGTTGCTTGATGAAGGTAAAGACTAATGATCCCTTATGGGCGCCAAAATATCTCTGCTGAAGACATTGCCGCTGTAACTGCTGTGCTGCAATCAGATTGTCTGACCCAAGGGCCACAAGTCCCTTTATTTGAGCGTAATATCTGTCAAATGACGACTGCGCAATATGCGGTAGCAGCAAACAGCGCGACCTCTGTGTTGCATTTGGCGTGTCTGGCTTTAGGTGTTGGAGCCGGCGATTATGTTTGGACCAGTCCTATCACATTTGTTGCCTCAGCTAATTGTGCACTTTACTGCTGCGGTGAAATCGATTTTGTCGATGTGGACCGTCATACAGGTAATATGTGTCCCAAGGCACTTGAGTGCAAACTCAAACAAGCTAAAGCCCAAAACTGTCTGCCTAAGGTTTTGATCCCTGTGCATATGGCGGGTCACAGCTGCGATATGCGGGCGATATGGCAATTGGCACAAGATTATGGCGTTAGGGTGATTGAAGATGCTTCACATGGTGTTGGTGGTAGTTACTTAGGGAGCAAAATTGGCGCTTGCGAATATAGCGACATTACTATTTTTAGTTTCCATCCGGTAAAAATTATTACTACCGCCGAGGGCGGCGTTGCAACCACCAATGATCCTGCCCTAGCTGAGTCCATGGCTTTGCTTCGTAGTCATGGTATTACGAAAACAGCAGAAAAATTGTTAAGACCTGATGAAGGCGATTGGTACTACGAGCAACATGAGTTAGGGTTTAACTATCGCATGACCGAGCTGCAAGCCGCGTTAGGCAACAGCCAGATCAAACGTTTGGATAGCTTTGTTGAGCAAAGAAACAAGCTGGTCATGACCTATGTAGCAGAGCTTACAAAGCTTAATGTAACCAGTGTTGTCCCCCTTGAAAATAGTTATAGTGCTTATCACTTGATGATTGTGCTATTGCCGGAGAGTCTAGATCGCAAAGTGGTTTTTGATGCGATGCGAGCGGCTAACATCTTTGTTCATGTTCACTATTTTCCAGTGCATTTACAGCCATACTATTTAAACAAGGGGTTTGCTGAGCATGACTTCCCAGAGGCGGAATATTTTTATCAGCACTGCCTTACTTTACCGCTATTTCCCGATTTAACAGAACAAGAGCAAGCTTATATTATTGATACGTTAACAGGGCTGTTGTCATGAATGTGGCGATTATTCCTGCAAGGGGCGGTAGCAAACGTATTCCTCGCAAAAATATTAAGCATTTTAACGGTAAACCGATTATTGCTTATTCTATCGAAGCGGCGCTGCAAAGTGGTTGCTTTGATCGAGTGATTGTCTCTACCGATGACAGCGAAATCGCCGAGGTTGCAAGACAATATGGCGCTGAAGTGCCTTTTAAGCGTCCAGCTGACATTGCTGATGATTATGCGACAACCTTAATGGTAATTGAGCATGCTCTTAATGTGTTAGCGCTTGACGGTGTGCAATACCAACACTGTTGTTGTATCTATGCGACCGCACCTTTTGTCACCGCCAAGCAGCTAAAACAAGGTTTGCAGCAAATGCAACAAAGGCAAGCTGATTATCTGTTTCCAGTCTGTGAATTCCCAGCGCCAATTCAAAGAGCAATCCGCCTAGATGACAATGCTAATGTGGCGATGTTTGCACCAGAACACCTTAATACCCGTAGCCAAGATTTAAGCGCTGCATATTATGACACCGGGCAGTTTTATTGGGGAACCGTCGCTGCTTACCTTGCCTCTAAGCCAATATATAGTGAAAAAGCCAGTGGCTTAGTTTTGCCAAAGGGCTGCGTAGTTGATATTGATACCCCAGAAGATTGGCTGTTAGCTGAAGCTTTATTTAGCTTCTATCAGCAAAGGTCGATGAGTTGAAAGTCATCATTAGAACCGATGCTTCGCTGACTATCGGTTGCGGCCATGTATACCGCTGCCTAACGTTAGCAGAGCAACTAACCAGATTTGGTTGTGAGGTTGAGTTTATTGCTGGTGAAGTTGCTGGTAATTTACATCAATTGATCACACAAAAAGGCTATGTGTTGCACTCTTTAGCAGTTATTGCCGAGCAGCAACTTCGCTCGCCCATACTTGGGCGTACATGGCAACAAGATGCCTTGCTAACAAAGCAAATATTGGATCAAGCGAGTGCTGACTGGTTGGTTGTTGATCATTACAGTCTAGATATTCATTGGCATAAAGCGGTGGCAGCTGAATCTGGTAAGAGATACCGGCTAATGGTCATTGACGATCTTGTTGATCGCGCTTATGACTGCGATCGATTAATTGACCAGACCTTTGAACGCCAAGCCAGTGATTATGTTATAGATGCTCATTTACCTGCCGAGCAGCTACTGGGAACGGACTTTTGCTTACTAAGAGATGAGTTTAGCGAGTACGCTGAACAAGCGAAAAACAACAGATTGCAATATCAAGGGGTTAAAACGATATTACTTAGTCTGGGCGGCACAGATATTGATAATATAACGGCGACAGTTCTTAGGCTGTTGGATACCAGCATTCTTGCCGATAGCACACGAGTCAATGTCATTATTGGGCCTAATAATCCCCATGCCGAAAACCTTCAAAAGGTAATCGGTGAAGCGAGATTACAATGCCGGTTATTTGTTGCCGTTAATGACATGGCGCGCTTTATAAGCCAAGCGGACGTTGCCATTGGGGCTGCAGGCTCAAGCGCATGGGAGCGCTGCGCGTTATCTTTACCTGCATTAAATATCACTTTAGCCGATAATCAGCGCACCATAGCAAAACGCCTCGATGCTCAGGGCATAGCCATTTCACTCGGTGAGCCGTCGTTATTAACCACTGCAGCAATCGATGCTGCTTTAGCAAGGTGCGATGCCGATTACCTGCAGATGGCTAATGCAGCGAGTGAGCTTGTTGACGGCTTAGGCGCAAGTCGAGTCGCATTGAGTTTATTTAGCGCTGAAGATGCACTGGGTCACTCGATTTATTTAAAGCGTGCGAGCCACAATGATTGCCAATGTCTATATGACTGGCAGCAAAGTCCTGCAACGCGGCGCTATGCGTTAAATAGTGCGGTTCCAACATGGCAGGAGCACAGCGCTTGGTTTGCCAATAAAATTACACAAGCTGACAGTTACCTGTTGGTGTTGCGCCGTAATAGTATTGATGTTGGTATGGTGCGTTTAGACCCTCTATCTGAGTCAAACCATTACTTGATCTCAATCGTGACGGCACCTGATTGTTACCGTCAAGGTATTGCAAAATCTGCACTTTTGCTGATTAGGCAAGCGTTTAAATTGATAACGATTCACGCGATCGTGTTGGCTGGCAATCATGCGTCTCAAACGCTGTTTGCTCACTCTGGATACGTACAGCTAAGCGAAGAACAATGGATACAATACCCTGCGAAGGAAGCCAATGAGTAACATAATTTCAATTGATGGCAGAGTGATTGGTGAAGGGCATACGCCTTATATTATTGCTGAATTATCTGCCAACCATAACGGCAATATTCAAACCGCTTTCGACATTATTGCCGCCGCTAAAAAGGCTGGGGCTGATGCGGTAAAAATGCAAACCTATCGACCAGATACCATTACCTTAGATTGCGATCATAGCGATTTTCAAATTGAAGGTGGCCTTTGGCACGGGCAAAGCTTATACCAGCTGTATGAGTGGGCGCACACGCCATGGGATTGGCATAAACCTTTATTTGATTATGCGCGCCAATTAGGCATTACCCTATTTAGCTCACCATTCGATTCAACTGCTGTTGATTTATTAGAAGATCTTAACGCGCCGGCTTATAAGATAGCTTCGTTTGAAGCCGTTGACCTGTCGTTAATTAAGTATGCTGCAGCAACAGGTAAGCCACTTATCATATCAACAGGCATGGCCAATGCAGAAGAAATTGCAGAGGCTATTGATGCCGCGCGCAGTGCAGGTTGTAAAGAGCTGGCGATATTGCATTGTGTTAGCGCTTACCCTGCAGCGGCAGAAGACTATAATCTTGCCACCTTGGTCGATATGAAAAATCGATTTAATCTAGTAACAGGGCTGTCAGATCATACCCTAAGTAATATCACCGCGATTGCGGCCACAAGCTTAGGCGCCAGTATTATTGAAAAACACGTCACACTCGACAGAACCGGTGGTGGTCCTGATGATAGTTTTTCATTAGAGCCAACTGAACTCGAGCAACTTTGCCGCGACAGTAGGTTAGCTTGGTCAGCGTTAGGCAAGGTCAATTATGCCCGAAGCGCTGCTGAACAAGCGAATATAAAGTTTAGGCGATCACTGTATGTGGTGAAGTCTGTTAAAGCGGGTGAGCGGGTAACAATGGAGAATGTAAAAAGTATACGTCCAGGTTTTGGTCTAGCGCCTAAGCATTTAGAGGCCGTTATAGGCACACACTTTAACCAAGATTTAACGGCGGGGACAGCATTGAAAATGGAGCATGTCCTAAGTAAGTGATGTGGGTTGATAAACCTTTAGCAGCTCGTGAAACGATTTACGAGTGATGATAAATACAATAGGTAAGTTGAGCATGGCATATAAGACAGAGCAAGAAAGCTTTTGGGCGGGCGAATTTGGTAACGAATACATTAAACGTAATCAAGGCGCGGAGCTGTTAGCGAGTAACTTAGCCCTCTTTACGCGTATTTTTAGCCGCACAGAAAAGATCGACTCACTTATCGAATTTGGTGCCAATATAGGCATGAATATTCAGGCCTTTAAGCAATTGCTACCTAATAGCGATCTGTCAGCGATTGAGATTAATGCCACCGCTGTTGAGCAGCTAAAGCAGATCCCTGAGTTAACTGTAATACATGATTCATTACTCACATTTGCGCCCGAGCGCCAATATGAAATGACCTTCATTAAAGGTGTGCTTATCCACATTAATCCAGAGGCGTTAGCTGAGGTATATAGCGCCTTATACAATGCGAGTGCACGCTACATCTGTATTGTAGAATATTACAACCCATCACCGGTTGAAGTGCCTTACCGTGGTCATAGTGGTAAGTTATTTAAGAGAGATTTTGCCGGTGAAATGTTAGATAAGTATGCCGATCTTAAGCTAGTTGATTATGGATTCAGTTATCATAGAGACAGGCTATTTCCGCAAGACGATTTAACCTGGTTTTTATTAGAAAAATCATCTACTCAAGCTTAAACTCACTACAATTAAAACTGCCAGTATCACTGCACTAGGGAGCAGAGTTATAAGTATTAGCGTGTTTGTAATCAAGCCATAGCATAGATGTGGTTATGGCTTGATAGTAAACGACTTTCAGACTAACTCGCTTTGGCATACCAATTTCATTTAAGCCTCCATTACGCAAGTACTTTTCACTTTAATAGCTCTTATGAAAGCAATAAGGGTAATTCATACTCTAAGGCATCCGCTAATCCTAACCAGTCATGCTTTTCTTGCGCGGCAAGCATACTGCTTAATATGGGCATGATTTGCTGATTATTAGTTAAAGAAGCTTGAAGCTCAATTAACTTATCTATGCATTCAGTCAGTTGTAATGAGCCTTGCGCCTCATGACCTAATCTTAATTGATGAGCTGTGCTTATCAGTTGCTGAATTAGAGAATCATTTACCATTTGGGTCATTATTTACACTCTTTAAAGCTAGCACCGTCAATACGCGCGCTAGATAAGCTGGATTGATAAAAAGCAACATGAGGCTTTGTGCGAATATAGTGCTCTAGACTTCTTAAATAGCCTCTAAAACTCAGTTCAGTCGCCACTTTTTCACCTATACCATTAAACACCCAGTGTTTAGCATGTGCAGCTTTGAGCCCTAAAGCCCCGTCCGGCCAGTGAGCATGGGTTTTGTTATTCGGGTAACAAAAGTCGCTACCAAAAAGGGTGATGTCAGATGCTTGAAGATGAACAGCCAAATCGATAGCAGGATGAAGAACGCTACCATTAGAAAACAGTCTTAGCTTAGTAATTTGCTCATTGATTGCATCATATTTTGTATGTTGCGAATAGGCGTTATATTTAGGTCCAGGCCACCACTCAATTACATCTGTCGGTACGGTTGGGAAATAAACCAAGTTGATATCGTCAGCTAATGTCTTCGGGAAATGCTCCCGAGTAATATTTTGTTCAATACTCACCACAATATCAGGTACAACGCCATGGCTGATAAGCGGCGTTAATGCGGTGTCAACAGCAATGAATAGCCGGCGTTGCCCTAACGGTTTAAGCCTTTCAGTTGCTAAAAATTGATAGTGCTGTTCTAACGAAGGGCCTGTGCCAATCACATAGGCTTTCGGCTTGCTATAGTGGTCCTTTAGCTTTGCTGCATCGGCATCTTTACTCAGCAGATGCCGATTCGCCGCGAGCCTTTGTTTAAATATCGATTCATTGTCTTGTGAGCGCTGATTGGCATAAGCACGATTGTTCTCGTAAACCAGCAGGTCTCGTAAGACGGCATTACAATCGTCAATCAATAATAGATCTGGTGTGATGGAAATATATTGCCCATTAGTCACATTCTGCGTTAATTCACTTTCAATATAGACTCTAGGATCATTAAGCCATTCGCTTTGGTCGGTATAACAAAGTAATAATGCAAACAGCGAATAGTTAAGAGGGCAGACCGTAATGGTTTGTAGTTCTGATCTGAGAGGGGCTTGAAATGAGTCATTAACCGTTGAGTCATCACACAAGAGTGAAATAACATCACCCATTCCCATGCCATAAACTGTCACATCAACACAGTTTTTAGGTAGTTGTTCAATAAAGAGTTGCGCTTCTGCAAGGCGATTATGGCGACTGCTTAACTGGATCCCATTTACCGAGATGGTTTGGTTTTGTCCGGTGACAAGATTGGCATCAAAATGGTCAAAGTTTGCAAGTGTCAGTTTTGAGGCTACAGCAGGCCAGCGTTGACTAATAAGCGCTAAATTACTCGTAAACAATTCTGTCATTTAATGGTTTCCTGAAATGTCGTCAGCTATAACAGCGCAATTAACGCATTATTAGCATGGTATCAGTTAACGGTTAGCTGCTGAACTTGAATAGAGAACTTTGAGCGTAAATGAGAGTAAAAACAAAAATAGAGTTACAAATATGATCGCTAGGTTGTGAGCGAGGCTAAAAGTAAACAATGAAGATGATATAGCAGAAGTAACATCACCCAAAAGGCATGTATATGGTCTCCCCACAGGGACTCGAACCCCGATCGATCGCTTAGGAGGCGACTGCTCTATCCTGTTGAGCTATAGGGAGACTGAGCTGATTATACTGGTTTTCTCCCTAATGAGAAGAGGGGATGAAAAGCTAATTAATTTAGTTGCTTAATTAATGTTCGCTATTTCAATTTAAATTGTGAATGGCGAGGGGCACTCGCCATTTATTGCGTCTATTGTTATTAGACTAGCCATATTGAAACGACTCTTCTTCAAAGCGAACTTCTTTTGACTTTTCAAGACAAGATTGCTGGTTTTACTTGCTAGTCTCTAAGTCTCTAAGTCTCTAAGTCTCTAAGTCTCTAAGTCTCTAAGTCTCTAAGTCTCTAAGTCATTATAGCTTTATTGCTAAATCGTTTAACTGCACGTTGAGCGATGCTGCGATTCCTGTTAACACCGCTGTCGAGCTTTCTTGTGTTACTTGGTCGATAGTAATTGTCGCTTTGCTTTTACTAGCAACTGCTCGCATGTTATCTAAGCGGTCGGGTAGATTTTGCTGTAAGACTAACTGCAGTTTATCGCCAACACGGATGCCGTGCTCTCTGCCTAGATTGATAATGATCCTGTCACCCTGACGAGAAACAATTTGGCCTAGCAGAGGTCGGCAGTTTAGGTTGTCATCGATATCAATACTAACTTGGCTTAGCACTTTGTCAATTGCTTCGCCATATTCTGAGCCCCAAAAGGTGGCACTATTTGAGTTGACGGTACGCTGGCGTTTAAACTCCCACTCAGCTGCTTGGGTATATTGTTGACTCCAGACTTTTTCGCCGCTAATAGCGTGAAACAGTGACACGCGAATATGAAAGTTACGCATGGGGTCATTATCCCAAAGGCCTAATGTGCTGGTAAACGGTTCGGTTGAAATATCGATAATTTCTGGCAATAAAATATATTGGCTGTCGGTTATTTCACCCAACCAAGTCGGCAAGCGGTAACCGCGAACGTCAACCAATGCTTGGTCGATATCTAAGCGCTCATTGGCATGAATATGTGGGAAGCTACTATTTGAGCGCTGCTGTATGATGTTAGCTAAACGCTCTGATAAGTTCTGCTCGAATAAACCGATATTACCGTAGCGGAGTTGTGTGCGATCTTTTATCAATGCCTGAGGGATTAAAATTGCCGCTTTAAGTCCTGTGGTTGGACAAGCTTGTTCCATTGGCTCAAGTATATCGATGCGGACATTTACACTAAGTACGTTGTCGGTGATTTGCTCATTAATGAGTTCAACATTTTGACTATGTGCTTGCTGTGACATAGTGAATGAATCATCAATGAGTTGGCCATTACTCAAGGTTTGCTGACTACTAAAGCTTGCTCCGGATTTTAATGTGGCATAAGTTACCGCTTGATTAATAGCATCTTCTCTAGCTTGGGCAACATTATTGCCAGTTATTTTGGCTTGTCCGCTCGCTGTGACCCACTTAGCTGAAACAGGCTGTGTCATTAATGATGATGTTAGGCATATAAGTGCCAGTATTGAATATGGTGCTACTTTCATCTTACCTTTTCCGGTTTTATCACTAGATACAGTTTCTAAAGAGGGCTTAAACGACGTTTAACTGGCGCTTATGCATAACTAAAGAGTACTAAGCAAGTTATATGCCCGTCGTTATGTGTTTGTTGTATAAAGTCCAAGTCATGCCCTGGATTGAACACGCGGACTCTATTGCAACTTAGGTTGATAGACTTAAATCAAGGATCCTTGCTTGGCTGATTTTTCTGCAGTTTTAAGTCGCAATTAATTTCTTTCAATCTGACTCTTTTTAGTTGTGAATAATAGACTCTATAGTGAGTGATAAAGCGAATTAATTGTTTAATAAGTGCTTTTTGCTTTGTTAGCCTTAGTCGGAGGATTTCAGTAATGGAGTTTAATGATAACAATAAAGTTATCCTATTTTACGCCGATAAAGTCTTAACAGTATTAGTTCGCATCATAAGGTGCACGAATTAGTCGTAGGCGTATTAACGCCATATAGGGCTTTAACAATGTATAAATTTATTATTCTTTTACCGTTATTATTTACTTTAGGTTGTGAAACAACCACTGAGCTCCCTAAAGCAAGTAGTGACGGCTATGGTCTACCTCATACAGCGGCAATAAACCAAGTATCAATGCAGATGGTTAATGCATTAGTGCGCCAAAATGACGGTTTACGCTCTGACCAGCCGTTAATTGTAACTACACCAGTATTGGTTAATGATTTGCAAACCACCAATGCATTTGGATTGCAGTTTCAGCAGGGGTTGATCGCAGCGCTACACGATAATCAATTTAATCTAGTTGATGTAAACGTTAGTGAAGCGCTTAAAGTGCTCCCCTCTGGCGAGTTTATTTTGAGTCGAGATTGGCAACAGTTACCAGCGGATTTGCCAGTCGAACATGTAGTTGTGTCAACAATGAGCTTATCTAATAGTGGCATGGCGTTAACGAGTCGAATTGTTAATGTGACCAATAATCGTGTGGTATCAGCAGCCCAAGGCTTTGTTAATGCAAAAGAGATGGCTGATTATATTCGACCTTCTCAGAAAGTTGTTTCAGAAGGCGGTCTGCTATACCGCAATAGCAACCTCGCTGAGCAAACCGTATCAGTGATTGGAGAGCAGTAGATGAAGGCGATAATCTTGTTAGTTACCTTGTTGCTAAGTGGATGCTCTGCGCAAGATAGGTATGTGCAATATGAAACTGAAGCGCCGACGAGTTTTCCTAAAATTACCGCAATTGGGTATGCAACGCTAGATATTCAACCCGCAGCGGAGCCCGCACAGCGGGTGCTAATGGCTATGCAGGCATCAAAAATAGCAGCATATCGAGAATTGGCTGAACAGGTTTATGGTCAGCAGCTCACCGCTAACAGTCAGGTGCGTGACTGGGTAATGGCTGGAGATAATATTCAAACTTCAGTATCAGGTGTCATTCGCGGCGCTAGGGTTGTGAAGAGTTATCCGGCTGGAGAGCATTACGTTACTGAACTTGAACTGGATTTTGAGCAGGTTTGGGCGCTGTATCAGCAACAAAACCGCTCTCAACGAGTGAAGACAGTGACTTATTTTTAAGTAAAAGAGTCTCTGATATCTTTCTTCATTCGGGGAGGGGGATTAAACAACAAAAAGCCGACATTGCATATGTCGGCTTTTTGTTGTTTGTCTTAGCGCTAGGCTTTAAGGTTACTACCTAAAGTTGAAATGCTTGAGGTTTTACCTTTGCCGTCATAAGTTAAGCTTGATGCATTTCTGCTAGTTTGCAAAGCTTGAGAAAATCGGTTTAAGCTGGCTAAACTTAATTCAATTAACGATTCATTCTCAGCGTTAAGCTGCTGACATTGCGCTAATAAGTCTTTAGCGTTACTCACTTGCGCGGCAAGCTCCGCATCGGTTTTGAGTAATGCAATATCTGGCTGGGTAGCAATCATCTCATCATTTTGTTTTAGGCTTGTCAGTAAATTAGCCTTAGTGCTAGCTAATGCCAGCAATGCATCGGCTTGCTGCGCATGCAATGCTTGCTTTTCTTGGCTAATCACTGCATTTAGCTCAGTCAACACTTGGTGTTGTGAGCTTAAAAGTTGAGAGAGATTTGTCATATTGGCCTTGTTTTTTCGCTCTAAATGAGTTCGTAGCTGAGACCGATTATGCTTAACTGAGCTTAATCTAAGTCTTTAAGGTCATTTTCCAAACTAGCAATGTTACTTGCAAGCTTTTCTGGATCGATTTTGTAACGCCCTTCGGCAATTGCCGCTTTAATCGCGTCTACTTTCTTTTGATCGATTTCTGGCATATCGGCCATCTTAGTTTGAACATTTTGAATTTGTTGTGCTTGTGGTGTAATTGACACCGAGTCGCTTTTTTGCGGCGTTGGCGCTGCATTGGTTGGTGCCGTTTGCGCAGGGGTACCTTTAGCACTTGTTCCTGTACTAATACGAGTATTAGCGTGAGGGTTAACTTGTTTAATATCAATAGCCATTTTGAGATCCAACATTTATTAAAGAGAGTTTCTTACACACCATATCGGCGGCCTAACTCATTACTTTAGATTTATTTTACATTCTTACTTCAACTTGGCCAACGCCAGTCACTCTAGCGTCGAGATTTTTGTGAGAATGGCTATTCTTAATTCTTATTTTGTCACCCACATTGCCATCATGTAGCGCTTCACCTACGGTTTTAATTTGAAAGTTTTCAGAGCGAGCGTATATAGATACGCTGTCGCCTTTGCAAATAATGCACAGCTGATTAGCAAATATAGGTTGTCCAGGCACTACGCGCCTTTTTAACCTTGCACCGACAACATCTTCAACGAATTCAAATTGGTGACCTCGTAAACTGGCTTGTTCGATATATTCAATTGCCACATCACTGCCAGAAAGTAAATCTCCTGGCCCCATGGTCGATTTTGCCACGACAACCGGGTACATGATATCGACTTTGACTGATAGAAATATTTGCCAAGGGTAACTTAAGTCGGGGCTGTTACAGCTAATTTTTACGGTATTGTTGCGTCTAATGGCACGGTTACTGGCAATTTCAGCCTTAATAGGTGGGTAACAATTGGGGAGGTTTACTCGGGTATCTAGACTTTGGGGAGTAATTTGAATTTTTGCTTTTTCAGGCGCTTCTATTTTTTCTTCTACAGCGGCTATAGCTAATCGAGAAATGGTCGATATAGAAGGAATACTGGCCTGCGCAGTTGCAAATACCTGAGTAGGTACCAAAAGCGCAACTAAAAGCGGGCATAAGTACAAATTCCTAATGAATGCAGTCGTTTGATTCGTTAGAATACGGCTAAATTTTGTAGTTTTTGGGACTGCAGTCATCTTTATCCTTTTGCATCAGTGAGCGTCATTAGTTTGACTTAAAGAGTGTGACTTGCTCAGGTGTCGCTATATAAGCAAGTAGTATGCCTAAAAGGTATTTCAGTGTGAAAGGGAGGCTGGTAAGCCACTTTATAGCTGCAGTCGTAACATCATTTTAATGAAACAGATATAAGCCTATAGAAGTAGGTACAGGGCAAAAATTGTATGTCGAATATTCTTGAATCAGTAAACAAACGGACTCAACTGGTTGGGCAAAATCGCCTTGAGTTATTGTTATTTAAACTTAATGGACGTCAACGATTCGGAATTAACGTTTTTAAAGTAAAAGAGGTGCTGCAATGCCCACCTTTGACAAACTTACCTAAGCTTAACTCTAAAGTGCGTGGTATCGCCCATGTGCGGGGTATGACTATTTCTGTCATCGATTTAAGTGCGGCAACGGGTGGTCGTCCGATTGAAGACATCGCTAATAGCTTTATCATTATTTCAGAGTATAACCGCAGCATTCAGGGCTTTTTAGTTAGCTCTGTTGAACGAATTATTAATATGAACTGGGAAGCTATTATGCCTCCGCCACAAGGCGCAGGTAAGCTATCTTATTTGACTGCGGTGACAGAAATTGACAATGAGTTGGTTGAAATTTTAGATGTTGAGAAAATTCTTGATGAAATATCTCCGGTTAATACCAATACCAGTAAAGAATTGGATGATGCATTAACTATTGATCGTGAAAAGCATTATCACATTATGGTGATAGATGACTCGTCAGTAGCGCGCAAACAAATCATCCGTGCGTTAACCTCACTTAATTTGCAAATCGATACAGCAAAAGATGGTAAAGAAGCGTTAGATAAACTGCGAGCGATAGCGACAGAGCTTGATGATGTGTCGACAGAGATCCCATTGATTATTTCTGATATCGAAATGCCTGAAATGGATGGTTATACTTTAACCGCTGAAATTCGAGATGATCCAAAGCTTAAGAATATTAAAGTGGTACTCCACACTTCTTTAAGCGGAGTGTTCAACCAAGCAATGGTGCAAAAAGTTGGCGCCAACGACTTTATCGCGAAATTTAATCCTGATGAGTTAGCGGCTGCTGTAAACAAGCACTTAAGTTTATAATTATCCCACCTTGAGCGGTGATGAGACGCGGTGTTACTTGTGTTTCAGGCGCTGCTAAGGTATAACGCTGCGTTCGTTTTTTGACTATTGCCAATGCAGTTTAGCTTAATGCGGTTTGTTTAAAATTAATTAGGATATAAGAGTGTCGAATAAATCTCTCGCTGAGAATGAGTACAATCAATTTAGATTATTCTTAGAGCAGCACAGCGGTATTGTGCTGGGAGAAAATAAGCAGTATTTGGTGCGCAGCCGATTAGCACCGCTAATGGGGAAGTATAACTTACCCTCTTTATCTGATGTGGTGAAACATTCGATGAAACCGACTGAGCGTCAATTGCGCACAGAGGTAATTGATGCCATGACGACTAATGAAACTTTATGGTTCCGTGACCGTTACCCATTTGAACTATTATCTAATTCAATTTTACCGACGTTTAGCCGACTAGGCCGTCCAGTGAAGATTTGGTCTGCAGCATGCTCGTCTGGGCAAGAACCGTATTCATTGGCGATGAGTATTTTAGAACACCAACAACGCAAACCGGGAAGTTTGCCTGGCAGTGCAAGTATCTTGGCTACTGATTTGTCACCATCGATGCTTGAACGTTGCAAAAATGCCGAATATGACAACCTTGCACTCGGTCGTGGTTTGTCTGATGAACGTAAACGTCAGTTTTTTGATGCTTTACCCTCAGGCAACATGGTGATTAAGTCTAACGTAAAGCGCTTGGTGAACTTTAGAGCTCATAACTTGCTTGAAAGTTATACGCTTCTGGGCAAGTTTGATATTATTTTTTGCCGCAATGTTTTGATCTACTTTTCTCCAGAGGCAAAGCGAAAGATATTGCGGCAATTTGCTGCCGCTTTAAATCCGAACGGCATATTGTTTCTAGGTGCATCGGAGTCTATTGCAGGCTTGTCTGATGAATTTGATATGGTGCGCTGTAACCCCGGCATTTATTATCAAAAAAAATCTTGATGTCTTCTTAACGTAAGATCAACGTTATTAATAACGCGCCTCGCTCTTAGGCGCGTTTTTTATTGCCTTTTTGCTGTACTTTTTAGCACGATTTTTATTTCAGCTACGATGACTCATTAAACCTTTCTTATTATTTAATGTTTTGGCACAAGTATTGCTTTATTTTAGCCATAGAGCTGAGGAGGCAATTTTATGGCGATTAGTTTTGACAAAGCATTAGGCATACATCAACACACTTTGGGGATCCGTTCTCAGCGTGCTGAAGTATTGTCTTCAAATATAGCTAATGCTGATACGCCAAATTATAAAGCGCGTGATGTAGATTTTACCAAAGCCATCAACGCAGCCAAGTCGCAACAGTCGGGACTTACTATGGCTAAAAGCGATAGTAAGCACTTTGATTTAGCAGCATTATCTCAGCAACATGTCAGTTACCGAGTGCCTAACCAACCTGATACTGGTGATGGTAACACCGTTGATATTCAGCAAGAGCAATCAGCATTTATGCAAAATGCCCTTGAGTATCAAATGTCACTGGGTTTTCTAGACAGTAAGTTTTCAGGTATGAAGAAAGCGATTAGAGGCGATTAATTATGAGCTTATTTAATATTTTCAATGTGGCTGGTTCTGGTATGTCAGCTCAGTCGGTCAGACTAAATACCACCGCTAGTAATATCGCTAACGCTGACTCTGTATCAAGCAGTGTTGGTGAGACTTATCGCGCTCGTCATCCTATTTTTGAAGCTGAGATGAGTAAAGCACAACAGCATCAAAGTGCATCGGCTTCAGTTGCTGTTAAGGGAATTGTCGAAAGTGACTTACCGCTTAATAAAGAATTCTCGCCAGATCATCCTATGGCGGACACAGATGGTTTTATTTACAAGCCAAATGTAAATGTGATGGAGGAGATGGCTAACATGATTTCAGCCTCTCGCTCATACCAAATGAACGTACAAGTCACTGAAGCAGCGAAGTCTATGCTTCAGCAGACGCTTAGAATAGGCAAATAAACTCAGTGAAAGCTGGAGGTAAACTTTGAGCCTTATAAATCCGCTCACATCAACGCAGTCTGCAACGGGACAAAGCCCGCAGGCTAATGCTATTTCGCCGCAAACAGCCGCTACGGCGACTCAAAGTGCGGCAGCAGCAGCGACGGTAACAGAGCAACAGTCAACCACGGGGAATCCATTTCTTGACGGTTTACGTCTACCAGAAGAAAACGCGGTACCTGACGCTAATAATCAAGAATTAACTCAAGAAGATTTCTTTGCGTTATTAAGTCAGCAGTTGTCAATGCAGGATCCATTTAAGCCGGTTGAAAACGACCAAATGATCCAGCAGATGGCATCTTTCTCAACTGTAGATGGTATCACTAAACTTAACGAAGAAATTGTTAACCTTAATGCATTGACTAGCTCAAGTCAGGCGCTGCAGGCATCGGGCCTCGTTGGGCAAAAGGTGCTAATTCCTTCTGATACGGGCCATATTTCAGCTGAAGACCCAAGCATGAAAGGCATTATCAGTACGCCAGAATCGATTGAATCTATCACAGTGCGTATTGAAGATGACAAAGGCCAGTTAGTTGACACCTTTACCGTTGACGGTAGTGAAGGCGGCAATATCGATGTCAGCTGGGACGGCCTAGACAAAAATGGTCAGCCTGTTGCCGAAGGTAACTATTCCTTCAAAGCGAGTGGCAAGGTAGATGGTAAGAGCGAAGAGTTACCTGTGTCGACCTATGCTCATGTATCGAGTGTTTCACTGGGTAATGCTGCGACCGGAGCTATTTTGAATTTACGTGGTGTTGGCGGCATTAAGATCGGTGATGTTCTCGCTGTATCTGAAACTTAACAAAAATAAAGATATGTATTGAGATTGTGCTATTCATCAATGTTTAGACCTTCTTAAAAATCGAATTACATAAGGATTGAGGTGAACCATGTCATTTAACATTGCTTTGAGCGGCATTTCGTCAGCACAAAAAGACCTAAATACCACTGCAAACAACATTGCTAACGTTAACACCACAGGCTTTAAAGAATCACGTGCTGAATTTGCAGATGTGTATGCCAATTCTATTTTTTCAAATAGTAAAACAGCAGTTGGCGGGGGAGTTACAACGAGTCAAGTGGCTCAGCAATTCCATCAGGGCAGCATGGCATTTACCAATAACTCGCTTGATATGGCAATTAACGGTGGTGGTTTCTTTGTAACCTCATCTGAAGCAGGCTCACAAGATCACTCATTTACGCGTGCGGGTGCGTTTAAGTTTGATTCTAATAATTACATTGTTGACTCAGCGGGTAACTTCTTACAGACCTTCCCTGTTGATAAAGAGGGTAATTCTACCTCTGTGAGCTTAACCACAACTAAACCGGTGCAGATCCCTGACACGGCTGGTAGTCCAGTTAAGACCGACAATGTTGGTATTCAAATGAACCTTAATGCAGGCGAAGGCACGTTAGATCCAGCAGCGTTTGATCCGGATGACCCAGAAACGTTTAACAACTCAACTTCTGTAACCATGTACGATTCACTTGGTGAACCGCATATTTTAACTTCGTATTTTGTACGCCCACCTAACGCCGCCCATACCGGCGAAAGTAACTGGGTAGCGTTTTATGCGGTAGATGGGAAACCTGTTGATTTAGACCCTGCCGCGGGTGAATACAATGTTGATACCAATGGTGACGGTACGATCGATGGTAAAGCATCTGCTGAAAATGCTGGTGGCTGGAAAGGTGCTGCAATTTCATTTAATGACACAGGCGCATATACTGGCAGTAACCCTGCGGTGATCAAGACCGAAGCATTGGGTGTGGGTGGCGCGAACGTATTAGGTCCTGGCGCTGATGGCTCACAAACGCTAACACTTAACTTTAATAATCCGACCCAGTATGCGTCGCCATTTGAAGTAACTGAGTTGACGCAAGACGGTACAACCGTTGGTCGTTTAACTAACGTTGAAGTTGGCGCAGACGGGCTAATTAACGCAAGCTACAGTAATGGTTCAACAGTACCATTAGCACGTGTTGCCTTGGTTAGTTTTGCTAATGAGCAAGGATTAACTCAAGCAGGCAATACCTCTTGGAAAGCGAGTTTAGATTCGGGACCTGCTTTAGCTGGCGAGGCGAACAGTGGCACATTTGGTGGTATTCGTTCATCCGCACTTGAACAATCGAACGTAGACTTAACGACTGAGCTGGTTGATTTGATTTCTGCTCAGCGTAATTTCCAAGCTAACTCTCGAACGCTTGAAGTGAATAACACGCTACAGCAGTCAATTCTACAGATCCGCTAAGCAAAGCATTAGCTAGTGTGAACACGTTGCCGCAATGGCAACGTGTTTCCTATCCAATCATTGATACTCGTTTTTCTGATTAAGCTTTTACCTTTAAATTACTGCATAAGTTTCTCATCACGCATTTAATATCAATCACTTCAATATCGTTCTCACTTTAACCTCCTGATAAATAGCAGTAGTTGGCACAGAGTTTGCTTTGCTATTGTTTAGACGGAAGTTTGACGGAGTGTTAAGTGGACAAATTGCTCTATGTCGCAATGAGCGGCGCAAAACAGAATATGAATTCGTTGGCTGTAAGTGCCAACAATTTGGCAAATGCGAATACTGATGGTTTTAAAGCTGACTTGGCCCAAGCACGCTCTATGCAAGCTTTTGGTGAGGGCTTACCTACACGTGTATTTTCAATGACTGAAACTCCGTCTGCAAACTTTTCTAGTGGCCCAATAAAAACGACTGGTCGCGATTTAGATATCGCCGTTAAAGGCGATGGCTGGATTGCAGTTCAAGCAGAGAATGGTGGTGAAGCTTACACCCGTTCAGGCAGCTTACGTTTCGATAACTCAGGCGTTTTACGTAACGACAGAGGCACAGCTGTGATGGGCGACAATGGCCCAATCGTTCTACCTTTACCCATTGAAAAGGTAGAGATCTCCCAAGACGGTATTGTCTCTGTGCGTCCGTCTGGTGCTACCGCTGAAGTGATTGAAGAGGTGGCCCGGATCAAGCTTGTTAACCCGGGTAACCAAAACTTAATGCGCGGAGAAGACGGATTATTCCGTTTGATGTCAGGTGAAAATGCCCCTGCTGATCCTAGCGTAGGTTTGTTAAGCGGCGCTGTTGAAGGCAGCAATGTTAATGCCGTACATGAAATGGTATCTATGATTGACCTTCAGCGTCAGTTTGAGATGCAAGTAAAAATGATGAAAACAGCAGAAGAGAACGATCGCGCGTCTTCTGCCTTAATGCGCATAAGCTAGGAGAGATACTATGCATCCCGCTTTATGGATAAGTAAGACTGGTTTAGACGCTCAGCAAACCGATATTTCTGTTATTTCTAACAACGTGGCAAACGCCAGCACTGTTGGTTTTAAAAAGAGTCGTGCGGTATTTGAAGACTTGCTTTATCAAAACGTTAATCAAGCTGGTGGTATCAGTGCTTCGAATACTAAATTGCCTAACGGTTTAAGTATTGGTGCGGGTACCAAAGTGGTTGCTACCCAAGAGATGTTTACTCAAGGCAACATGCTCACTACTGATAACTCGTTAGATTTGATGGTTGAAGGCCCAGGCTTTTTTGAAGTGCAATTACCAGATGGCACCGCAGCTTATACCCGCAACGGCCAGTTTAGTTTAGATGACACCGGCCAAATCGTGACCCCAGGTTCAGGCTATGTGATTCAACCTGCTATCACCATTCCTGAAGATGCCACAAGTATCACCGTTTCAGCTGAAGGTGAAGTGTCGGTTAAAACACCGGGCAACGCAGAAAACCAAGTCGTGGGTCAGCTAGCTATTTCTGATTTTATTAATCCGTCAGGACTCGACCCTATGGGGCAGAACTTATACTTAGAAACTGGCGCAAGTGGCACACCTATTCAAGGCACTGCATCACTTGATGGTATGGGCGCGATTCGACAAGGCGCATTAGAAACCTCAAACGTGAACGTGACAGAAGAGTTAGTAAACTTGATTGAAAGTCAGCGTATTTACGAGATGAACTCTAAAGTGATTTCAGCTGTTGACCAAATGTTGTCTTACGTTAACCAAAACCTTTAAGCATTTATAAGAGGCGTTGAATATGAAGCATTTGTGGCTTTTGGCCCTTGTTGCAGTAATTTCAGGATGTAATTCAACTAACGGTAAACCGATAGCGGACGATCCTTATTATGCGCCTGTGTATCCAGAGGCGCCGCCGACGAAGATCGCTGCGACTGGCTCTATGTATCAAGATAGTCAGGCTTCTAGTTTGTATTCAGACATTAAAGCGCTGAAAGTGGGTGACATCATTACCGTTTATTTGATGGAACAAACTCAAGCGAAAAAGAGTGCTAATAACGAGATTTCCAAAGGGACCGATCTGTCGCTTGACCCGATTTATGCCGGTGGCGGCAATATCACTGTGGGTGGTAATCCGATTGATCTGCGCTACAAAGACAGCATGAATACCAAGCGTGAGTCTGATGCAGACCAAAGCAATAGCTTGTCGGGTAGTATTTCTGCCAATGTTATGCAAGTACTCAACAACGGTAATTTGGTTATTCGTGGTGAAAAATGGATAAGTATCAATAACGGTGACGAGTTTGTACGTATTACCGGTATCGTTCGCGCGCAAGATATTCGACCAGATAACACCATTGACTCACAACGTGTGGCAAATGCGCGTATTCAATACAGTGGTACAGGAACCTTTGCTGAAGTACAAAAAGTAGGCTGGTTAGCCTCATTCTTTATGGGTAGCTGGTGGCCGTTTTAGGCTAGAAAGGTTTTGCCTAGTGCTAAGGATTTAGGATGATGAAATTTAAATTGGTTTTACTTTGCGCCATTTTGGCGATAACTGCGCCGGCTCATGCGCAGCGGATCAAAGATATTGCCAACGTACAGGGCGTACGTAGTAACCAGTTGATTGGTTATGGTTTAGTGGTTGGTTTACCCGGAACCGGTGAAAAAACCCGTTACACCGAGCAAACGTTTAAAACTATGTTGAAAAACTTTGGTATCAACTTACCGGACAATTTCAGACCTAAGATTAAAAACATTGCTGTGGTAGCAGTTAGTGCTGAGATGCCACCATTTATCAAGCCTGGCCAAACATTAGATGTAACAGTATCGAGTTTAGGTGAAGCTAAAAGTTTACGTGGCGGTACATTACTACAGACTTTCTTAAAAGGTGTCGACGGTAACGTATACGCTATTGCTCAAGGCAGCATGGTTGTGAGTGGTTTTAGTGCCGAAGGTATGGATGGTTCTAAAGTAGTACAAAACACACCTACCGTTGGCCGTATTCCAAATGGTGCAATGATTGAACGAACAGTTGCAACGCCATTTTCAACAGGCGACCACTTAACTTTTAACCTGCGCCGCGCTGATTTTTCGACGGCAAAACGTTTGGCGGATGCAATTAACGATCTGCTTGGACCTGGTATGGCAAGACCACTTGATGCGGCATCTGTGCAAGTGAGTGCGCCGCGCGATGTGTCACAACGGGTATCGTTTTTAGCCACGCTTGAGAATATTGAAGTCGAACCTGCAGCAGAGTCTGCCAAAGTCATTGTTAATTCTCGTACTGGCACCATTGTGGTTGGCCAAAACGTCAAATTATTGCCAGCAGCAGTGACTCATGGTGGCTTAACTGTGACCATTGCAGAGGCAACGCAGGTATCTCAGCCTAATCCATTTGCAAATGGACAAACGGTTGTCACCACCGACAGCACAGTTGATGTGGCGGAAGAAGATAGCCGTATGTTTATGTTTAATCCTGGAACCACGCTAGATGAGCTAGTTCGAGCGGTAAACTTAGTCGGTGCGGCGCCTTCAGATGTGCTAGCAATTCTAGAAGCGTTAAAGATGGCAGGGGCTTTGCATGGTGAACTGATAATTATCTAAATATTGTCAGTTTTATTGGAAAGGTGTCATGGAAAAGCTGTCGAACGCATCGCAATTTCTGGATCTTGGAGGCTTGGACTCATTAAGATCCAGAGCCCAAAAAGATGAAACCAGTGCGTTAAAAGAAGTTGCCCAGCAGTTTGAAGGGATCTTCGTGCAAATGCTGATGCAAAGCATGCGTGACGCCAATGCTGTATTCGAGTCTGATAGCCCGATGAATAGCCAATACACCAAATTTTACGAGCAGATGCATGATCAGCAAATGTCGTTAAATCTATCGGGTGAGGGCATGTTGGGTTTGGCTGACTTAATGGTGCAGCAACTTGACCCTGCAAATAGCCCAATGACTCCAGCGTCTGTATTACGTGGTGATATTAATGGTGGCTCAAAAGCGGCGGCTTTGACTATGGATAAGCCTGATATGTTGCAGATGCCGACAGCGCGTGTGGCAAGTGTTGATGCGAGTAATCATACCAGCACTAATCCAATGGCCTTAGCAAGCCTGCAATCTAATCAATATGCCAGTGTTAATGGCAATGCCGAATTAGCAACCGCAGCGCCCAAACTACAAACTTTAGATTCCGTATTAAGTGGCAAAGTATTGCCGTCCGCGGCAGTCAATGGCGATAAATCCCAAGCAAATTTTACCAGCCAAGATGAGTTCGTATCACGCTTATACCCTCATGCTGAAAAAGCGGCCGCTGCACTGGGGACGACACCTGAAGTATTGATTGCGCAATCTGCGTTAGAAACCGGATGGGGTCAGAAGATGGTTAAAGGTCATCAGGGGCAGCAAAGCAACAATTTATTTAACATTAAAGCTGACAACCGCTGGCAAGGTGATAAAGCTTCTGTAAGCACCTTGGAATATGAGCAAGGTATCGCTGTAAAACAGCAAGCTAATTTTAGGGTTTATGAGGATATCGGCCAAAGCTTTAACGATTTCGTGTCGTTTGTGTCTAACGGTGAGCGCTACCAAGATGCGATGAAGCAAGCAAGTAACCCACAAGCCTTTATTCGTTCTCTGCAAGATGCAGGTTATGCAACCGATCCTAAATATGCCGATAAGGTTATTCAGGTGATGAAAACTATTACTCGAGACTTTAAAGATGTCTTACAAGGGGTTAAGCAATGATTAATCGTGTTGTTCAATCTCTTACAGCAAGGAGCCAGTACGTATGTCTTTAGATTTAATGAATATTGCCCGTACAGGTGTATTGGCTTCTCAGTCTCAGCTAGCGATTACCAGTAATAACATCGCCAATGCCAATACCGCTGGTTATAACCGTCAGGTGGTTTCTCAGTCGGCGCTCGATTCCCAGCGCATGGGCAATGACTTTTACGGCGCGGGTACTTATGTTTCAGATGTAAAAAGGGTTTATAACGATTACGCCACTAGAGAGTTACGCATTGGTTCTACTGCGATGAGTGAATCGCAAACTACTTTCGGAAAAATGAGTGAGCTCGACCAGATTTTTTCTCAGTTAGGCCAAGCGGTGCCGCAAGGGATGAATGACTTTTTCGCCAGTATGAATGCCTTGGCTGATCTGCCAAATGACATAGGTATGCGAGATTCATTTCTTACCAATGCCAAACATCTAGCGAGTACGGTTAACCAGATGCAAGCTCATCTAGACGGGCAGATGACGCAAACTAATGATCAAATTGCTGCAGTCACAGACAGAATTAACGAGATCAGTACCGAGTTAGGCAACATTAACCGTGAGCTAATGAAGTCTCAAGGCCAAGATATGCAGCTGCTTGATAAGCAAGATGCATTAATTTTGGAGCTTAGTGAATATGCATCGGTTAACGTGGTGCCATTAGATTCCGGTGCTAAAAGTATCATGCTAGGTGGTTCGGTTATGTTGGTGTCGGGCGAAAAGTCGATGCAGATGGGAACCTCTCAAGGCGACCCGTATCCGAATGAATTACAAATCACCGCCCAATCTGGTGATAAAAGCATGATAGTTGATGCGAGTAAATTGGGCGGCCAGCTTGGCGCATTAGTCAATTACCGTGACGAGACACTACTGCCATCACAAATGGAATTAGGCCAATTTGCTTTAGGTGTGAGTGATGCATTTAACAAGGCACAAGAGCAGGGCTTTGACTTAAATGGTCAAGTGGGCGCTAATATATTTACCGACATTAACGACCCATCCATGCAAATTGGTCGAGTCGGTGCGCTATCAAGCAATACTGGCTCTGCAGTTTTAGGCGTCCATATTGACGATGTTGGAGAGTTAAGCGGTAGTAGCTATGAATTAAAATTTACCGCGCCATCAACTTACGAGCTAAAAGATGCCGCTACTGGCAATATAACGCCGCTTACTTTAAACGGTACTAAGCTCGAAGGTGCAAATGGCTTTAGCGTTAATATCAACGCTGGCACATTAGCCTCGGGCGACACCTTTGAAATCAGACCGACTTCTGGCGCAGCCTCTTCAATATCGGTTGAGATGACCGATCCTAAAGGTATTGCGGCTGCAGGTAGTCAAATTACTGCAGATGCTTCGAATATCGGTAATAGCCAAATTAAGCTAGTCAGCATTGATGACCGGACGGCAGCTAATTTCCCAGTTACAGGCTCAGAGCTTACCTTTGAAATTAATCCAGGTGCAACGCCGCCAACGTTTGAAGCATTTGACGCCAATGGCACATCACTAGGTGCACCTGCAGCTTATACACCGCCGACAATTAGCGCTCATGGCTTTACATTTGAAATTGACTCCTCAGCCACCACAACAGAAAAATTTAGCTTCGATTTGTCATTTGCGGAAGGGGATAACTCTAATATGGTCAACATGGCAAATCTGAATGAAGCCAAGCTGATGAATGGCGGTAAAACAACTTTGAATGATGTCTTTGAGAATACAAAGCTAGACGTGGGCAGCAAAGCTAAGTCGGCTGAAATGTCAATGGGTTCGGCTGAAGCAATTTACAACCAAGCTTATACGCGAATTCAAAGCGTATCAGGGGTTAACTTGGATGAAGAAGCGGCAAACTTGATGCGCTTTCAGCAGTCTTATCAAGCATCTGCGCGGATCATGACTACCGCAAATGAAATCTTCAACACACTATTTAGCTCACTGCGTTAGCACTGAATGCTTAACGATTAGGGACAGGAATTAAGACTATGCGAATTTCAACTGCGCAAATGTTTCACCAAAACATTAATAGTGTGACCAGTAAACAGTCGCAGACAAGCCAGATCATTGAGCAGCTATCGACTGGAAAGCGTGTCAATACAGCGGGTGATGATCCAGTTGCTTCAGTGGGCATTGGCAACCTTAAGCAGCAGAATGCAGTCGTTGACCAGTTTCTTAAAAATATAGACTACACCAAAAATAGATTGTCAGTATCTGAAAGTAAACTAGGTAGTGCGGCTACTATTACCAGCAGTGTTAGAGAGCAAGTATTAAGGGCAGTAAACGGCACACTAACTGAAAGTGATCGGCAAACAGTTGCCGATGAGCTACGTGGTAGTCTTGAAGAGCTAATGACCATTGCTAATAGCAAGGATGAGTCGGGTAATTATCTGTTTGGTGGTTTTAATACTGGTAGTCAGCCATTTGAGTTTGATGCGAGTGGCAACGCGGTTTATAACGGCGATAGTGGGATCAGAGAAAGCATCGTAGCCTCAGGCACGACTATTGGCGCCAATATTCCGGGCGATCTTGCTTTTATGAACTCTCCCAATGGTTTAGGGGATTACAGTGTCAATTATTTGGCCTCACAAACTGGCGAATTTAATGTCGAAAGCGCAAAAGTGACAGATCCTGCGACACATGTGCCCGATACCTACACATTTACTATGGTTGGTAATGATTTAGAAGTCAGAGATTCGACGAATGCTGTTGTCACCACTGTACCAGCTTTTGATCCTAACAGTCCCGTCGCCTTCAACGGCATTGAAGTTAAGCTAGATGGTAAGCCCGCGTCAGGTGACTCATTTACCATGGAACATAAGCCTGAAGCGAGTTTGCTCGATACTATCAATAGTGCGATAGCCTTAATTGAAGACCCTAACCTAGTCAATACTCCTGCAGGTAAATCAGAGTTGGCACAAATGTTGAATAATATCGACAGTGGAATGAATCAACTGGATGTTGCACGGGGTGTTGCCGGTAATAGCTTAAAAAGCTTAGACAGTTATGCTGCAACCCATGAAGAAGAAAAGATTGTGAACAACTCGGCTCTTTCGATGTTGGAAGATTTAGATTACGCCGAGGCGATAATGCAATTAGAGCAACAACAGCAAGCTTTAAGTGCAGCATCAAGCGTTTTTACTAAGGTCGGCACAGTGTCATTGTTTGATTATATCTAAACCATGAATGCCACCTAAATAATTAGAATTCAAATTAACCGAAATTAGCCAAGCCTGAAGTCTTGGCAGTAATTTTAGATAAGGGAAATCATAATGGCTATTACCGTTAATACCAACGTTACATCAATGAAAGCGCAAAAGAACCTAAACCAGTCAAGCCAAGGACTGTCGACCTCAATGGAGCGTTTATCGAGTGGTCTTCGCATTAACAGTGCAAAAGATGATGCTGCAGGTCTAGCAATTTCTAATCGTCTAGATTCACAGGTGCGTGGTCTTGATGTAGGTATGCGTAACGCCAATGATGCTATCTCTATTGCACAAATTGCTGAAGGTGCAATGCAAGAGCAGACGAACATGCTACAGCGTATGCGTGATTTGACCATTCAGGCATCTAACGGTGCTAACAATAGTGATGATCTTTCAGCTATTAAGAAAGAGATTGATGCGCTATCCACTGAAATCACCTCAATTGGTAATAGTACAGCCTTTGGTAATACAAAATTATTGAATGGTGGTTTCTCTGCAGGTAAAAACTTCCAAGTAGGCCATCAAGCCAAAGAAGATATTGAAGTGACGGTTAAAACGTCAAATGCAACGTCGCTGTCTGTGGGGGCTTTAACCTTAGCAACATCTGCTGCTCGTCAATCTGCTATGGGGAAAATCGATGCAGCTATTAAGACAATTGACACCCAACGTGCGGATTTAGGTGCGGTGCAAAACCGTTTAGCTCATAACATCAGTAACAGTGCTAACACCCAAGCGAACGTTGCTGATGCGAAAAGCCGTATTGTTGATGTCGATTTCGCTAAAGAAACGGCTCAAATGACCAAGAACCAAGTGTTACAGCAAACAGGTAGCTCTATGCTTGCCCAGGCAAACCAGTTGCCACAAGTTGCCTTATCACTACTTGGTTAATTAAGCATAAGCGATGCGTTTACGTACTATTGGCGCTTAATGCTATCCACTTAAGTTAATTGCACTGAAAGCAATTGGTTGAGTTAGCTTAAAATAACAATCCATATTGACTGTTAACCCAGTTAATATGGATTTTTTAGTTTAAAAGAATCGGTTTAGTCACTGATATTATTATGATTTATATGTATTTGTAGAAAAACACTATTTTTTTTAAAAAAAGTGCTAAAGATTAAAAAATAGCAGCCGTTAAAGTTACTGTAACCCAATAGACCCGCCTGGCGTAAATAGACAGGCAAGTTTTAAAGCCAGGTATTAAAGAGGAAACAAATTATGGCTATTACAGTAAACACAAACGTGACTTCTATGAAAGCGCAAAAGAACTTGAACTCTTCTAGCCAAGGTTTGGCTACCTCTATGGAGCGTCTATCAAGTGGTCTTCGTATCAACAGTGCGAAAGACGATGCTGCGGGTCTTGCAATTTCTAACCGTCTAGATTCACAGGTGCGTGGTCTAGACGTTGGTATGCGTAACGCTAACGATGCTATCTCAATTGCCCAAATCTCTGAAGGTGCAATGCAGGAGCAAACTAACATGCTTCAGCGTATGCGTGACCTAACTATCCAGGCATCTAACGGTGCAAACAACAGTGATGACCTTGGCGCGATTAAGAAAGAGATCGATGCACTAGCAACAGAGATTACGTCAATCGGTTCAACTACCGCATTTGGTAACACTAAGCTGATGACTGGTACTTTCTCTGCTGGTAAAAACTTCCAAGTTGGCCACCAGGCTAAAGAAGATATTACTGTTAAAGTTAAAAAGACTGACGCAACTTCATTGTCAGTTGGCGGTTTAACGCTTGCAACTTCAGCTGCTCGTCAGTCTGCGCTTGGTAAGATTGATGCTGCAATCAAGACGATTGATACTCAACGCGCTGACTTGGGTGCGGTACAAAACCGTCTAGCACACAACATTAGTAACAGTGCAAATACACAAGCAAACGTTGCTGATGCAAAGAGCCGTATTGTTGATGTGGATTTCGCAAAAGAAACGTCTGCAATGACTAAGAACCAAGTACTACAGCAAACGGGTTCTGCGATGCTTGCACAAGCTAACCAGTTACCACAAGTTGCACTATCTCTTCTTTAATCGGGTTTCTCGTTAAGAGTATTTACCGATAAAGTAGCAGTTTAAAGGGAGATTCGTGATGAATCTCCCTTTGTTGTTTATAAACCTTGACGTAATAGCTAGAGGTATACGTCCTAGATTGAATAGTTACCGAGGTGATGTATGACAATGGATGTGAATTTCACGAGTGCTACCAATCCTATTGCTGTTAAACAGGAATTAACCAGTACTCAGACAGAAGTCGACTCAATAGATAAAGCCGTTCTGTTCAAAGAATCAAGCAGTGTAGAAAGAACGTCGCTGGCCAAGGATAGTGAAGAGAAAACTGCTGACATACATGAAGTCGCTAATGAACTTAATGATATGATGTCACTGATGCGTAAAGGTCTTGCCTTTAAGGTCGATGAACATTCGGGGCAAAGTATTGTTAGCGTATTAGATGTCGACTCTGGGGATATCATTAGACAGATCCCTAACGAAGAAGCGCTAGAATTAGCACAAAAACTTGCAGAAGTGGCGGGATCTTTGCTTAAGACTGAAGCATAGGTTGAGCGTCAAAAAATAACTTATTTTGTCTAGGGGGCAAAAATGGCATTAACAGCGACCGGTATAGGTTCTGGATTAGATATCAACACCATTGTTAAAGTGTTAGTTGATGCCGAAAAAGTACCTAAAGAAGCGATTTTTGATAAAACTGAGGCGACAATTGAAGCCAAGGTATCTGCAATGGGCACCCTCAAAAGCCAACTATCTACGTTTCAGGAAGCCCTCGAAAAGCTGAGCGATCCCGCAGCACTGAATATTCGTAAAGTCTCTACAGGTGACAGCGACTACTTCACTGCAACAGCGGATAAAAACGCCCAGTCAGGCAGTTATCAAATCCAAGTTGAACAACTTGCTGCATCTCACAAACTGGCAGGTAAAAACGTTGCCGATGCTACTGCTGGAGTCGGGCAAGGCACACTGGACCTTGAAGTTAACGGTAAAGCCTTTACTGTTGCGATTGAAGCGGGTGATTCACTCGATGCGATTGCCAAGAAAGTCAATGAATCCGCCGATAATGCAGGGATTACTGCCACAGTGATTAAAAGCGATGGTGGCAGTCGAATTGTATTCAGCTCTGATGAAACTGGTACCGATAATCAGGTTAGCGTGACAGCAGCAGATGCAGTTGGTTCGGGCTCAGGGCTCAATGACATGTTTGGTGCGGCGAATTTAGAAACCTTACAAGCCGCGCAAGATGCAGTGCTGCACATTGATGGCCAAAAGGTGACTTCACAAAGCAATGATGTTGAAAATGCCATTGCTGGCGTGACACTGTCTTTGACTGATGCCGATCTTGCTAAAACTTCGACCTTGAAAATTGAACAAGATAATGAGGCCGTAAAAGAAAATGTAAAAGGTTTTGTAGATGCATACAATACCTTAGTGGACTCTATTAGCAGCTTATCTAAGTATGATGCTGAAAAAGAAGAGGGCGCAGCCCTGCAAGGCGATTCAATGTTGCGCTCGATTGAATCCCAGATGCGAAATATGATCAGTAATCGCGTTGATGTCGACGGTGAAACGATTGCTTTGTACGATATTGGTATTGAAACTGACCGATACGGCAAAATGTCAATCAACGATGAGAAGCTCGATAAAGTCATCGCCGAAGATATGGGATCCGTCGAGGGCTTATTTGCGACCCCTGATAAAGGTATTGCAGCCAGCTTAGATAACTTAGTTGAGGGTTATGTAAAGTCTGGCGGATTGATTGATAGCCGTGATAACGCATTAACTAATGATAAACAGCGTTTAGATGATCAACGCGAAGCATTTAGTTTAAAAATGGAAATGCTACAAGCACGCCTGTTTAAACAGTTTAATGCAATGGATCTTGTCGTTGGCCAGTTGAATCAACAAAGTGCCGGATTAGTTGATAGGTTGAACTCGTTGCCAGGTGTGATCGGTTCATAGTTGTATTGAGTTTCCCTTCGGATTCTAAGGAGTTCAGTGTGCATTTAAAGCCTCTATGCCAACTAAATGATGAATTAGACGCGCTGTTAGATAAGTTAAATCTCGTGCCTGCTGAAGATGAGTCGACCGATGAGTTGGTATCATACTTGCAGGAGTTAGTTGGTAAGCGTCAAAGTTTACTTGTTAAAGCTTTTGAAAATGCGACAGCAGCAGATGCTGCTGAATTGAAAAAGCAGATTACGCTGAGTCAGTCATTTGAGGTAAAAGCCAATATGATTAAGGCGCATCGGCAGTCTTTGCTACATGCAGGACGTAAAAGTAAACAACAGCTAAATATGTACAAGACCATAGATTCTAACAGGTAGGTTTTTAATGAGAAGCTCTCTTCAGTCGTATCGTAAAGTTTCGTTAGATAGTGAAATCTCAGTTGCTTCACCGCATCGTATTATTCAGATGATGTTTGATGGAGCGCTGCAGCGCCTTGCTCAAAGTCGCTACGCGATAGAGAATAATGACTTGGCTAACAAAGGCGTATTTATAGGTAAAGCGATTGGCATCATTACTGGTTTAAACAATAGTTTGAACATGGAAGCTGGTGGAGATATCGCTCAAAACCTAAGTGATTTATATGACTTTATGTTACGCCGGATCTCTGAAGCTAACATCAACAATGATGTTCAAGCAATCGATGACGTTAGCGAGATCATACGTACGATTAAAGAAGGTTGGGATGCGATACCAGCAGATAAACACCATATTGACTCTCATGCGAGTGCAATATAGACAGTCGATAAAATGGGAGGTTTTACCCCCTCCTTTTTGTCACCTGTCAAAAAGATGGCTATCTGATACATCAGTGAAGAGTTTTTAAGCTAAAAACAATTGAGTTTCTCATAAAGGTCATCAGGGGCTTGCTTATAGCGGGCTGATAATACACTATTCTATTCGGTAGTTAATTCATAAAGCATTTTAGATAACTACCCGCTTGAAAAATAAGCTTGAAAAAAGCAACCAACACTAATAATTAATGCGCTGAAATATTTGAGCCTTATGGCCTTCGGAATGATGCAAACAGATCAACGAATTCTACTTGTCGGTAGCCAATCCGAGCGAATTAATCGCTTGTCATGTGTATTTGAATTTTTAGGTGAGCAGGTCGAATTGACCGACTTTGATAAACTTGAAGCTCATACTAAACAAACGCGTTTTCGCGCGATTGTTTTGCCATCTGGAAATCAAGAGAAAGAAGCGATTCAGTCTTTGGCTGGTATGCTTCCATGGCAACCTTTTTTAATGCTCGGGGAAAGAGACGACGTTAAAGCGTCGAACATTCTCGGTAGTATCGAAGAACCATTAAATTATCCGCAATTAACTGAATTGCTGCACTTTTGTCAAGTCTATGGGCAGGTTAAGCGCCCAGAGATCCCGACGAGCGCAAATCAGACTAAGTTGTTTAGAAGTTTGGTTGGACGCAGTGAAGGTATCGCTAACGTTCGACACCTAATCAATCAAGTTGCTAGCTCTGAAGCTACAGTGCTTATCCTCGGACAATCAGGTACTGGTAAAGAGGTGGTCGCTCGAAATATTCATTATATTTCCGATCGCCGTGACGGACCGTTTATACCGGTTAACTGTGGTGCAATTCCTCCTGAATTATTAGAAAGTGAACTGTTCGGTCATGAGAAAGGCTCATTTACAGGCGCAATAAGCGCGCGTAAAGGTCGCTTTGAACTTGCCGAAAAAGGTACTTTGTTCCTTGATGAAATCGGCGACATGCCATTGCAAATGCAAGTTAAGTTATTACGTGTATTGCAAGAGCGCATGTTTGAGCGAGTTGGTGGCAGCAAATCAATCGTAGCTGATGTACGAGTCGTTGCAGCGACACATAGAAACCTTGAAAGCATGATTGAAATTGGTGATTTCAGAGAAGATCTATATTACAGACTCAATGTGTTTCCAATTGAAATGCCCGCATTATGTGAACGCAAAGAAGATATTCCGTTACTGCTTCAAGAGTTAGTTAGCCGAGTATATAACGAAGGGCGCGGCAGAGTGCGCTTCACCCAGCGTGCGATTGAATCGCTTAAAGAGCATTCTTGGTCGGGTAACGTGCGCGAACTGTCCAATTTGGTCGAACGTTTAACAATTCTTTATCCAGGTGGGTTAGTTGACGTAAATGATTTACCTATAAAGTATCGCCATATCGATGTTCCTGAATATTGTGTTGAAGTCAGTGAAGAACAGCTTGAGCGTGATGCACTTGCTTCTATCTTCAATGATGAAGAACCTATCGAGATCCCTGAAACCCGTTTCCCAAGCGAACTGCCGCCAGAAGGGGTTAACCTAAAGGATCTACTTGCTGAGCTTGAAATCGACATGATTCGACAAGCGTTAGATCAGCAAGACAATGTCGTGGCTCGCGCAGCTGAAATGCTCGGTATACGCCGGACAACTCTCGTTGAGAAAATGCGTAAGTACGGTTTAAGTAAAGATTAAGGCTGAGATAACCGCTTCGCTCACGGAAGACGGAACGTTCGCTGACTCACTCACAGAACGCTGCGCTGACGGTACAAGCTGAAGCCGCACAAGCAAAGATCTTTCGCGAATAAGCCAGAAGCTGAGTCTTCTGGCTTTTTTATTGCCTTTCTTTTAACCTTTTCTGTAAGCGAAGCGTTCCATAGTGATCTGCAATTCAATTAAATAGTCACGTGCCGTAAGGCCGCAGGCCGTTCCATCTTTGCATTTTGTTCTTAGCTTTTCCCTAGAACCTAGAAGTCACTAAGTGATGCCCTCACTACGCAGCGTCCTTCTTAGCTTTAAACAACTGGCATAATTCCTGCTTTAAACCGCGTATATGCAGTTTTTTTGACGGGGTTACCATGTCCGCTATTTTAAAACCACAGGTTAAGCCTGTAGATGCTAGTAAGTCGCAGCGTCCACAGTTAGTCGACGTTCAGCAAGCCGCAAATATGTCTAATCGTATGGACCATATTCTGCAAGCTATGCCGTCTGGAGTGGTGATTATTAATGGCGATGGAATAGTGACCGATGCAAACCCGGTTGCAATTGAACTCTTAGGCAGTCCTTTAGAAGGCCTACGCTGGCTGCAAATCATTAATCGAGCTTTTTCCCCGCAAGATGATGATGGTCATGAAGTTTCATTACGTAATGGTCGCCGAGTCAAACTTGCTATTACCCCATTAACACCAGAGCCAGGGCAGTTGATTGTATTGACGGATCTAACTGAAACTCGCTTGCTGCAAAAAAACTTATCTCATCTGCAACGATTATCAGCGTTAGGAAAAATGGTGGCTACGTTAGCGCACCAAGTCAGAACGCCCCTAAGTGCTGCGCTTTTGTATGCGTCGAACTTAGCAAGTCCAAAGATATCTGCTGACGCGAGAAAGCGCTTTCAAGGCAAACTGGTTGATAGGCTTAATGAATTAGAGCATCAAGTCAACGACATGTTGTTAATGGCTAAAGGACGTCAACAAGAGCTCGATAGCATATTAACCATTGATGAAGTGGTTGATAATGTTTTAGGCAATTGTTTGCCTATCGCAGAGCAAAAGGGTTGTCGCTTAGTATTTGATAATCAATCTAAACAGAAAATTAGAGCCAATGATGCCGCTTTATGTTCAGCAATTAATAACTTAGTAATGAACAGTTTAGAAGCAGGTGCCAATTGTATTAAATTGCAGGCGTACGATACGGCGACGGCATTGCACCTTGACGTAATCGATAACGGGAAAGGCCTTGATAGTGAAATGCAGCACAAGGTGCTCGAGCCATTTTATACCACTAAATCCCAAGGTACAGGCCTAGGTTTGGCAGTGGTGCAATCGGTGGTGAGCAATCATGGCGGTATGATGCGTTTTAGTTGTCATTCAGGCGCTGGCTGTACTGCATCACTAAAGTTTCCACTGATTTTAAAAAATAAGAGCGAAGAAATGCTCGGAGATGTAAAGCATGTCTGAAGGTAAGTTACTGCTTGTTGAAGATGATGCATCACTGCGTGAAGCTCTGCTAGATACATTACTTTTAGCTCACTATGAGTGTGTAGATGTAGGCTCTGCCGAAGAGGCTATTTTGGCGTTAAAAAGCCAAAGCTTTGACATGGTGATAAGCGATGTGCAGATGGAAGGTGTTGGCGGCATAGGGCTGCTTAATTATTTGCAACAACACCAACCTAAGCTCCCCGTTTTATTGATGACCGCGTATGCGACTATCGACAATGCGGTTAACGCGATGAAACTTGGCGCGGTTGATTATTTGTCAAAACCTTTCTCACCAGAAGTATTGCTTAATCAGGTGTCGCGTTATATGCCGGTCAAGGCTGCTGAAGGCAATCCCATCGTTGCTGATGAAAAAAGTTTAGCTTTACTTGCGTTAGCTCAGCGAGTTGCGGCATCAGATGCCTCGGTGATGATTATGGGCCCAAGCGGCAGCGGTAAAGAAGTTCTAGCGCGTTATATTCATCAAAATAGTCAGCGCGCGTCAGAACCTTTTGTGGCGATAAACTGCGCTGCAATTCCAGAAAATATGTTAGAAGCTACGCTGTTTGGCTATGAAAAAGGTGCATTTACCGGGGCTTACCAGGCTTGTCCTGGCAAGTTTGAACAAGCGCAAGGTGGCACTTTATTGCTTGATGAAATTTCAGAAATGGAAGTGGGTTTGCAAGCTAAGCTACTGCGAGTACTGCAAGAGCGTGAAGTTGAGCGTTTAGGTGGTCGTAAAACGATAAAACTGAATGTTCGGGTATTGGCGACCTCAAACCGCGATTTAAAGGCGATGGCTGCATCTGGCGAGTTTCGTGAAGATCTCTATTATCGGATTAATGTGTTTCCATTAACTTGGCCTGCATTGAACCAACGTCCTGCCGATATTTTGCCGTTAGCACGACATTTACTGCAGCGGCATGCGCTGATCGCTAATCGTAATGAACTGCCTGAATTTAGTGAGTGCGCTTCAAGACGCTTATTAACTCACCGCTGGCCGGGGAATGTGCGAGAGCTCGATAACGTGGTTCAACGAGCGTTGATTTTATCTATTAGCAATGAGATCACCGCGGCAGACATTATTATCGACTCTTTAGAGTTAGATTTCAGTGCTGAAGCAGCCCCCGTAACCGACGCTAAACCCCAAGAGCTTGAAGGTTTAGGAGATGAGCTTAAAGCTCAAGAGCATGTGATTATTTTAGAAACCTTATCTCAATGTAATGGCAGCCGTAAATTAGTTGCCGAAAAACTAGGGATAAGCGCTAGAACTTTACGTTATAAAATGGCAAAAATGCGCGATTTAGGCATTCAAATACCGGCTTAAGGCCAAGAAGGGCGACCTTTGGGCTGTTAGAGCGTTCGCAGGCTCAATCCGAGGACGCTGCGCTGACGGTACAAGTTAAGATGATTCAAGCTGTGTCGGTTAAAGTTAAGATCTTTCGTGAATAAGCCAGAAGCTGAGTCTTCTGGTTTTTTATTGCCGTCGCTTTCAATCTTATTTTTCCCTAAGCGCAGCGTTCTGTAGTGGCCTTCTATTAAAGTAAATAGCAACGTGCTGTGAGGCCGCAGGTCGTTCGCCTTTGCTTTTCCTAGCACCTAGGGCCTTCTTGGCTTTCCCTTCTTTTTACAAACTGGCAAGCTATTTGCTTTATCCCTGTATATCAACATTTTCGTCAAGAAAACGACAAGGGAGCTAAGTATGCAAATTGGTGCTAATTCATTACTGCAAGAGATGCAGTCACTTAACGGTCAAATTGGTACTTCAAGCATTCAAACTGGGATCTCGCGCCAAGTACAAAATACATCGGGTGCTGATTTCGGACAACTTCTCTCCCAAGCTGTTGGAAATGTAAGCGAACTTCAATCAAATGCTGCTAATCTCGCCACTCGACTTGAGATGGGAGATACCACGGTGACATTATCTGATACCGTGATCGCCAGAGAAAAATCAAGCGTGGCATTTGAAGCAACTGTTCAAGTGCGGAACAAGCTCGTAGAAGCTTATAAAGAAATTATGAGCATGCCTGTTTAGGCCTTTGATAACTAAAAGCAGGGTGCAATAGTGAGTACAGAAATGGTCGTAGGAACAGGTTCCGGTTTAGCTACCGATCCGCAAGCAACAGGTGTGCAAGAAGAGCATAAGCCTGGCATCATGGGGTCAATTGGCGGTGTTGATATGCTGCGCCAAGTGACGATGATTTTGGCTCTTGCTATCTGTTTAGCTCTCGCTGTTTTTGTGATGATCTGGGCACAGGAGCCTGAATACCGTCCGCTGGGAGAAATGACCACAGCTGAAATGGTACAAGTACTCGATGTTTTAGATAAAAATCAGGTTAAATATCAGATCCAAGGTGATGTGGTTAAAATTCCTGAAGATAAGTATCAAGAAGTTAAGATGTTGATGAGCCGAGAAGGGCTCGATAATGTTGAAGCTAATAATGACTTTCTGAATAAAGACAGTGGTTTTGGTGTTAGTCAGCGCATGGAACAAGCGCGCTTAAAGCATAGCCAAGAGCAAAACCTTGCTCGTGCAATTGAAGAATTAAGAAGTGTTACTCGCGCTAAAGTTATTTTAGCTCTGCCAAAAGAAAACGTTTTTGCACGAAACCGTTCTAAGCCAAGTGCCACTGTAGTGGTGAGCACTCGTCGTGTGGGGTTAAGCCAAGAAGAAGTGGACTCGATTGTCGATATCGTTGCGTCTGCAGTGCATAACCTCGAGCCTAATAAAGTTACAGTAACAGATTCAAATGGTCGTCTGCTTAACTCTGGTAGCCAAGACGGTGTATCAGCAATTGCTCGTCGCGAGCTAGAAATCGTGCAGCAAAAAGAATCTGAATACCGTAATAAGATTGAATCGATTTTAATGCCAATTTTAGGCCCTGAGAACTTTACAGCTCAAGTCGATGTTAGTATGGATTTTACCGCGGTAGAGCAAACTGCAAAACGTTATAATCCTGATTTACCAGCGCTGAGAAGTGAGATGGTGGTTGAGAATAATTCTAACGGCGGCACGACAGGTGGCATTCCAGGCGCACTATCAAATCAGCCGCCAATGAACGCTGAGATCCCGCAAGAGGTCAATGCAACAGAGGCTGCAACACAAACATCTGGCAGTTCACACAAAGAAGCTACTCGTAACTTTGAGCTTGATACCACGATTAGTCATACTCGCCAACAAATTGGCACATTGCGCCGAGTGAGTGTGTCGGTTGCGGTAGATTTTAAAAATGCGCCAGTTGCAGAAGATGGCAGCGTAAGCCGTGTACCTCGTACCGAACAAGAAATTGCTAATATCCGTCGCTTATTAGAGGGCGCAGTCGGTTTTAACACTCAGCGTGGTGATATTATTGAAGTTGTCACTGTGCCATTTATGGATCAGTTGATTGAAGCGGCTCCAGCGCCTGATATGTGGGAAGAGCCTTGGTTTTGGCGTGCAGTTAAGTTAGTTCTTGGTGCATTGGTTATCTTAGTGCTCATCTTAGCTGTTGTACGTCCAATGCTTAAAAAGTTGGTTTATCCTGATAGCGTCAAGATGCCAGAGGAGCCACAAATGGGTGGTGACTTAGCTGAAATTGAAGATCAATATGCTGCGGATACACTGGGTATGTTGCAGCGCCCAGAAGCGGAATACAGTTATGCTGATGATGGTTCAATTTTGATACCTAATTTACATAAAGATGATGACATGATTAAAGCCATCCGCGCATTAGTGGCCAACGAGCCTGAACTATCGACACAAGTCGTGAAGAATTGGTTAATTGAAGATGACAAATGAGATGAGTGTAGAAAACAAAACTGAAGTTGCTGGTTTTAAACCAAGTGACTTAACCGGTATTGAGAAAACCGCTATCTTATTGTTAAGTTTGAGTGAAAGTGATGCTGCATCAATTCTAAAGCATCTTGAGCCTAAGCAAGTACAGAAAGTCGGTATGGCGATGGCAGCAATGCAGGACTTTGGACAAGAAAAAGTAATTGGCGTACACAAACTATTTCTCGATGATATTCAGAAGTACTCCTCAATTGGTTTTAACAGTGAAGAGTTTGTACGCAAGGCATTAACTGCTGCACTGGGTGAAGATAAAGCCGGTAACTTGATTGAACAGATCATTATGGGCAGCGGCGCCAAAGGTCTTGATTCACTGAAATGGATGGATGCGCGTCAAGTTGCGACTATTATTCAAAATGAACATCCACAAATTCAAACTATCGTATTGTCCTATCTAGAACCTGATCAAGCCGCAGAGATCTTTGCTCAATTCCCTGAAAATACCCGTTTAGATCTAATGATGCGAATTGCCAATCTGGAAGAAGTACAGCCAGCTGCATTGCAAGAGCTTAACGATATCATGGAGAAACAATTTGCTGGTCAAGGTGGCGCACAGGCAGCGAAAATGGGTGGCTTGAAAGCGGCGGCTAACATTATGAACTACCTCGACACTGGCGTTGAAAGTCATCTAATGGAAACTATGCGAGAATCTGATGAAGAGATGGCGCAACAGATCCAAGACTTAATGTTTGTGTTTGAAAACCTAAGCGATGTTGACGATTTAGGGATCCAAGTATTACTGCGTGAAGTACAACAAGACGTGTTAATGAAGGCACTCAAAGGGGCTGATGAGCAGTTGAAAGAAAAGCTGCTAAGCAATATGTCTAAGCGCGCAGCTGAATTACTGAGAGATGATTTGGAAGCCATGGGCCCAATTCGTATTAGTGAAGTTGAAGTGGCACAAAAAGAGATCCTTTCAATTGCTCGTCGTTTAAGTGACAGTGGCGAAATCATGCTCGGCGGTGGCGGCGGAGAAGAGTTCTTATAATGACTGAGCCTAAACAGCCGCGGGGCGCAACCTTAGGTAATATTGACGAGTTTGGTCATTGGGATCTTCCTGATATTAGCCAAGAGATAGCTCCAGATTCTCTGAATATGTTTGGTCGCCAAAGCCTACAAGTTCAAGCTGAAGAAGATGTTGAAACGGAAACAATACTTCCGCCTACCTTAAGTCAAATAGAAGATATCCGTGCTCATGCCGAGCAGGAAGGTTTTACTGAAGGGCAAGATAAAGGTTATAGCGAAGGTTTAGAGAAAGGTCGGTTAGAAGGTTTAGAGCAAGGCCATGGCGAAGGTTTTTCGCAAGGGCAACAGCAAGGTTATGAAGAAGGCCTCAAAAGCGCGAACGAAATGCTGCAACGTTTTGAAGGCCTATTAGCTCAATTTGAAGCTCCTTTGGCAATTTTAGATACTGAAATTGAGAAAGAGCTATTATCAACAGCCACTACACTTGCTAAAGCCGTTATTGGTCATGAGCTGAAAACCCACCCAGAACATATTTTAGCGGCATTACGTCAAGGTGTTGACTCGTTACCGATAAAAGAGCAAAAAGTGAATATTCGCTTGGCACCGAGCGATCAGCAACTTGTCGTCGATCTATACACTCCAGAGCAGCTAGCGCGAAATCATTGGGAAATAGAATCAGATCCGAGCTTAGCTCCTGGCGACTGCATTATTAATAGTGGCCGTAGCCATATTGATATGAGTGTGGAGACACGGATCCAGCATGTATTTTCCGAGCTTGATAAGCACCAGCAAGATTTACTGCAATTAAAAGAGCAGCAACAAGATGAGCTTGAAGCTGACAGACAGCTTAAGGCGAGTGAGTATGCGCAAACAATGCAACAGCAGGCGGCACTGAATAACACTGGTCTTGAGAATGACGAAGGCATGTCGCCAAACGATAGCGGCAAAACTGTCGATATTGCAACAAGTGCAGTTACCAATGAAGGTGAGCATGACCACACGCCAACACCAACTGCGTAATAAACTTGCTCAGCATCAGCAAAAAATTCATCCTTTCGTGGTCGAGGCGAGTGGCCAATTAGTTCGCGTAGTAGGGCTGACTCTTGAGGCGACGGGTTGTCGAGCAGCTGTTGGCAGTTTGTGCGCTATTGAAACGCTATCGGGCAACCTTGTAGCTGAGGTTATCGGATTTGATGATCAATTGCTTTATCTTATGCCGATTGAAGAGTTACGCGGTGTATTGCCTGGCGCCAAAGTTACACCTCTTGGTGAGCAGTCAGGGTTAAATGTCGGTTTATCACTATTAGGTCGTGTACTGGATGGTAGTGGTCAGCCGATTGACGGCTTAGGTAACTTAAAAACAGATCAAAAAGCATCAAACCATGTGGCTGCAATTAATCCGCTAGCAAGGCGAGCTATTAGCGAACCCCTTGATGTGGGCGTGCGGGCAATTAATGCCATGCTAACTGTCGGTAAAGGTCAGCGCATGGGGTTATTCGCCGGCTCAGGGGTGGGTAAGAGTGTACTCTTGGGCATGATGACTCGGGGAACCAACGCCGATATTATTGTTGTGGGGCTCGTGGGTGAACGTGGTCGCGAGGTGAAAGAGTTTATTGAAGAGATTTTGGGGCCAGAAGGACGAGCACGTTCTGTGGTTGTAGCGGCACCCGCCGACACTTCACCTTTAATGCGCCTTAGGGCTTGTGAAACTTCAACGCGTATCGCCGAGTATTTTCGTGATTTAGGCTATAACGTGTTGTTACTAATGGATAGTTTAACCCGTTATGCTCAAGCACAACGTGAAATTGCCTTAGCCGTTGGAGAACCACCTGCGACCAAAGGTTATCCGCCATCAGTGTTTGCTAAACTGCCTAAGCTCGTTGAACGTGCAGGTAATGGCGGTGGTAAACAGGGCTCTATTACGGCATTTTATACCGTATTAACCGAGGGTGATGATTTACAAGATCCAATCGCCGATGCATCGAGAGCTATCCTTGATGGGCATATTGTATTGTCGCGCTCGCTTGCCGATTCTGGTCACTATCCTGCAATCGATATTGAAGCCTCTATTAGCCGTGTAGCGCCTATGGTGATCACACCTGAGCATTTAGAAGCTATGCGCAAAGTGAAACAGGTTTACTCGCTATATCAGCAAAATAAAGATTTGATTTCTATTGGTGCCTATAGCCAAGGAAGTGATCCCCGCATTGATAATGCGATTCGCTTGCAGCCTGCAATGAATGCTTTTTTAAGGCAGACGATGAAAGACTCGGTGACATTTGAAAGTAGTACATTAATGCTGGGTCAGATGGGGGCTCAATGCCAAGTTTAAATGTTACTCGTATAGGTAGTTTGTAGTATGGCTAAGCCTGATCCGCTACACCTAGTTCTCAAGTTAGCCGAAGAAGCAGAAGAGCAGGCTTCTTTACAACTGCGCTCGGCGGAGTTTGAGCTACAAAGGCGACAAAATCAGCTGTTAGCGCTGCAAAATTACCGTTTGGATTACATGAAACAGATGGAGCAGCAACAAGGTCAAAGCATTAGCGCAAGCAATTATCATCAGTTTCACCAGTTTGTAAGGCAAGTCGATACAGCTATCGGGCAACAGGTCCATGCGGTAAAAGAGGCCGAGGGTTTAAAACATCATCGACAAAGCCATTGGCAAGAAAAGCAGCAAAAACGCAAGGCAGTAGAGTTACTGCTTGCCAATAAAGCTGAAAAGGCATTGCTAGCGGAGCGACGTCAAGAGCAAAAAATGATTGATGAGTTTGCCTCACAGCAATTTTATCGCAAGAAATTACGCTAGGTAGATAACTTAAAGGCACTGATTAATTGCTCGTAATCGATAATCGCTAACAATCCTAAGGTTTACCATTGCTTTGTCTGTCTCGGCAAACGATCAATATAGCTCGTCATATACCCAGCCTGTTTTACTCTTAATCGATTCTTTATATTCCAGCCCCCATTCTTCTTGGCATTATTATTGCTTTGTTATCTTCTGCCGGCTGTATTCGAGCCGTTATTTTGACAATTTTGGTAAATAGAGTCTGGTTTGTACCGTAAACGCTGATGGAGAGAGCATGCAGCAGATGAGTAATATTTTTCTTGGCAGTTCTGATACAAGCAACAAATCAGGCGGCGCGCATAATAGCAAAACCAACGACTCTAAGATGGAGTCTAATAGCGGACTGGTCGATAATCGTTTCACTGCTGAGCTTGAAAAGGCTGGCAGCGCTAATAACGCACATACAAATACCCAAGCTACTCAGGTCGAAAAATTTAATCCGCTAGCTGAAGACTCTGAACCAGTTACTGAACTTGTTACTGCCGATGCTCCTCAGCCAACAGAGCAAGATGATGTGAGTCAAATATTTGCACAAATTAACCTTGCCAATAATTTCGGAAACTCATCGAATAATCAGGTTGCTATTGAACAAGTTGCCGTTGACGGCGAAACCTTGCCGTTAAGCATTGTTGCCGCAAATGATACCGAGGCAGAACAAGAGCTATCTGATGACGTAATACAGGTATTGATGCAGCAAACAGGCCTGAATGAACAAGAGCTAAATCAACTCTCACCAGAGGAACTTGCAGCGCTTTTAAAGCAAAATCCAATACTGACAGGTCAAAGTGAACTTGCTATTGAGCAACCGCTAGCAACAGTTGGAGCTGAAGATTCAACTGCTGAGCAGCAGGGACCTAATGGGAGTGTTGTAAATGGAAGTAGTATTAATGGCTTTGCAGAAACAAAAACTGCTTCCCTAGAAGGCAAAAGTACAGACACTAAACTGACTGAAAGCAGTAATCTTGCCGCAAACAGCTTATCTGCCAACAAACTTGCGACCAATAGCCTAGACGCCAAAGCTCAAAGTGATCATTTAGGAACTGATACCCGCGATATTTTTGGTAAAGAACTCGGAATTGAAGCCGCCAATACAGCGAGTGCTGACTTAGATAAAAAAAATACTAGCTCTGACGATGCCGCGAAGGCTGCTTTGCAACTAAAAAATGCTGATTTATCAGTACGAATGACACCCGTTCAGGCAAGTTTAGAAGGGAGTCTTAGCGCGAGCAGCGAAGAATCAAATCTCGATATGAAATCATTCTCTGCACTACAAAATCAGCAGTTGCAGCAAACATCGGCGAATAACCGTCAAGACCTACCACAATTTCATGTTTCACTAAAACAAGCTGCAGAGCAAACACCACCAATGCAGCAGATGATCCAACGATTTTCGCCAATGATGAATCAGCAGTTAATTACTATGGTGAGTAATGGTGTGCAACAAGCAGAAATTCGCTTAGATCCACCAGAGCTTGGGCAAATGATGGTACGTATTCAAGTTCAAGGTGATACAACTCAAGTTCAATTTCAGGTGAGCCAACACCAAACCCGAGAGCTGGTTGAGCAAGCTATGCCGAGGCTAAGAGAGATGTTAGCCGAGCAAGGAATGCAATTAACCGATGGTCAAGTCTCACAAGGCAATGGTGGCGGAGCCCAAGGTGAAGGCGGAAATGGTCAAGGTAAGGGGAATAGCATGACTGATTCGGATGAATTTTCAGCAGAAGAGATGTTAACAAGGTCAAATCTATCAACTAGTTCAGCTTCGGGTATAGATTATTACGCATAAGCAGGTAACCTATAGCAACTAAATAGGAACAGTATGGCGTTGAGGTTAATCAATGCTTAATTAGGGAAGGCAAATGGCGGAAGAAGCAAGCTTAGAGCTGGAAGATAATCCAGAACCTAAAAGTAAAAAGAAGCTTATTTTATTTGGTGTTATTGGTGTTGTGTTAATGACCATTATTGCGGTTACTGCATGGGTATTATTAGGCTCATCGGACGCAAGTGATACGACTCAAACGGCTGACACTGCAACAGAGCAAAAGGTCGTTAATACCGGCGAAGCTTTTTACGCTGCAATGCCAAGGCCTTTCTTGTTTAACTTGCCAGATAATGGCCGTACACGTTTAGTCGAAATAAAAGTGCAATTAATGGTGCGTGGCGTCGATGACGACACTTTGATAAAAAAGCACATTCCATTAATTGAGGATGCGTTGCTGACAACCTTTAGCGCCGCCGATATTCAAAAAATGAGCTCTCCAGCAGGTAAAGACGAGTTGCGTTTGTTAGCACTGCGTAATGTGCAAAATACCTTGCAGCCGGTCACCGGACGCACTGTGGTAGAGAAAGTATTATTTACCGGTTTTGTTATGCAGTAAGCATAAGACCGATTTATGTTAAAAGCTAAGGCGATACCGTGAGTGATTTATTAAGCCAAGACGAAATTGATGCACTGCTTCATGGTGTCGATGATGTTGATGATGACATTATTGATGACAATGAACTTGATGCACGCTCTTATGACTTCTCGTCGCAAGACAGAATCGTTCGTGGGCGGATGCCAACGCTTGAAATCGTTAATGAACGTTTTGCACGTCATTTACGGATAAGTATGTTTAACATGATGCGCCGTGCGGCAGAAGTGTCGATTAACGGTGTACAAATGCTGAAGTTTGGTGAGTACGTACATACCTTGTTCGTACCGACTAGCCTGAATATGGTGCGTTTTAGCCCATTAAAAGGCACGGCACTTATTACTATGGAAGCCAGGCTGGTATTTATCTTAGTTGATAACTTTTTTGGTGGTGACGGACGTTTTCACGCCAAAATTGAAGGCCGAGAGTTTACACCTACCGAACGTCGCATTGTTCAGTTGCTACTTAAAATCATCTTTGAAGATTACAAAGATGCATGGGCGCCAGTGATGGATGTACAGTTCGATTATCTTGATTCTGAAGTTAACCCCGCGATGGCAAACATTGTCAGTCCAACTGAAGTGGTTGTTGTTAGCTCGTTTCATATCGAAGTTGACGGTGGGGGTGGTGATTTTCATATTACCATGCCGTATTCGATGATTGAGCCTATTCGAGAGCTACTCGATGCAGGCGTGCAGAGCGACACCCAAGATACTGATATGCGCTGGTCACAAGCACTCCGAGATGAGATCATGGATGTTGATGTTGGTATTGATGCGACAGTTGTTGAACATAAGGTTACGCTGCGCGAGGTTCTTGAGTTTAAAGCGGGAGATGTTATTCCGGTTGAGTTACCTGAACATATTATTTTGAAAGTCGAAGACTTGCCTACTTACCGTTGTAAGATGGGTAAAAGCAAAGAAAATTTAGCATTAAAAATTTGCGAGCAAATTCCACGACCTGAAACAGTTAAGTCTGAGTTGCAACTAGTGACTCATAAAGGTCGAGCACGTGATCGTTCTGAGATATAAGGCGAAGAGTAAATGAGTACAGATACAGATGATTGGGCATCAGCAATGGCTGAACAAGCAATTGAAGAAGCAAAAGCAGTAGAGCTCGATGAGTTTAGCAATGATAGTTCGCCTTTAAGCGAAGAAGAAGCATCTAAACTCGATGCGATTATGGATATCCCGGTAACGATTTCGATGGAAGTTGGCCGCAGTTTTATTAACATTCGCAACTTATTGCAGTTAAACCAAGGCTCTGTAGTTGAGCTCGATCGTGTTGCTGGTGAACCTTTAGATGTTATGGTTAACGGTACCTTGATTGCCCATGGTGAAGTGGTTGTCGTCAACGACAAATTTGGTATTCGATTAACTGATGTCATTAGCCAAACAGAGCGCATTAAAAAGCTAAGATAATAAGAATTAGGGATTATTGATGAGCGTTAATTGGGTCTTAGCCAGTTTGGCAACTGTAGATACAGAAGCTAGCAGCGCAGTAAATAACGCCGCAACTACCACTAGCTCAGCGTCGAGTATTGCGACGCTTTCAAGTATGGTTGGCGGTCTAATTGTTGTTCTTATTCTTATTTTCTTTTTAGCTTATCTCGTTAAGCGCTTTAATTTAGTACCAAGTAGCCAAGGGGTATTAAAAACAATTGCGGTAACGCCATTAGGACAAAAAGAGAAGTTAGTATTGGTTGAGGTCAATGGTCAGCAATATTTGCTCGGGGTGACTCAACAACAAATTAGTCTGGTAGATAAGTTAGCTCAGCCAGTTGAAATCGAAACAGAGTCTTTTGCCAACCGATTACGACAAGCCAAGGCTACACAATGATAAAATGGATATTACTCTTAGCTACTATGGCGTTGTCTTTTACGGCGCCAGCCTTTGCTGAAAATGGTATTTTACCAGCGGTAACGGTATCAACTGGCGCGGACGGTTCAACGCAATATTCTGTCACTATGCAGATCTTGTTGTTGATGACTGCACTCAGTTTTATTCCTGCCATGGTGATCATGCTGACTTCGTTCACACGGATCATCGTAGTCTTGTCAATTTTGCGACAAGCCATTGGTTTACAACAAACACCATCGAACCAAGTGCTGATTGGTATTAGTATGTTTATGACATTTTTTATTATGTCGCCGGTGTTCGACAAGATCTATGACCAAGCTGTTCAGCCCTATATTGAACAAGGAATGCCGATCCAAGATGCCTTTACCAAAGGACAAGGTCCGTTAAAAGACTTTATGTTGGCACAAACTCGTTTAACTGATTTAAATACTTTTATTGAAATTTCAGGTTATCAAGGCATCAATGAACCTGAAGATGCACCAATGACGGTCATTATTCCTGCATTTATCACCAGCGAACTTAAAACTGCATTTCAGATTGGCTTTATGCTATTTGTGCCATTTTTGGTACTCGACTTAGTTGTTGCCAGTATTTTGATGGCGATGGGTATGATGATGCTATCACCTATGATTGTGTCTTTACCGTTTAAAATTATGCTATTTGTACTTGTAGACGGTTGGAGCCTAGTCATGGGCACCTTAGCTAACAGTTTTGGATTGTAGGTAAGCTATGAGCCCAGAAGCACTGATTGATATCTTCCGTGAAGCACTGGCTGTTATTGTCATCATAGTGTCGATGATTATTGTACCGGGCCTCATTATTGGTCTTGTTGTAGCGGTATTTCAGGCGGCAACGTCAATCAATGAGCAGACCTTGAGCTTTTTACCGCGTTTGCTTACCACTTTGTTAGCCCTCATGTTAATGGGACACATGTTGGTACAGATGATGATGGATTTTTTTTACCAGATGGTCGATATGATCCCGCAGGTCATAGGTTAAGCCATGATTGAGCTAAGCTAACCATGGAGATCTTGCTCGATACCTTAATGGACGGCATCGCAGGTTATTTGTGGCCGCTGACGCGAATTTCCAGTATGTTTATGGTGATGGCTGTATTTGGTGCGACTACGACTCCCACTCGAGTTAGACTTATTCTGTCGGTAACCGTAACTGCTGCTGTCGCTCCTGTATTGCCAGCGATGCCAAGCATTGATTTGTTTTCCTTAAGTGCGGCGTTTGTGACTGCGCAGCAAATCATTATTGGTGTTGCAATGGGGTTTGCCACATTGCTGTTAATGCAAACCTTTGTACTAACTGGCCAAATCATTGGTATGCAAACCAGCTTAGGTTTTGCCTCAATGGTTGATCCAAGTTCAGGTCAACAAACGCCTGTAATTGGTAACTTCTTTTTGTTACTCAGCACAATGATTTTCCTTGCTGTAGATGGTCATTTGCTACTGATTAAAATGGTTATTGCCAGTTTTGATTCTATTCCTGTATCGATGCAGGGCCTTAGTTTAGCGAGCTATCGTTTGTTTACTGAGTTTGTCGGTTATATGTTTGGCGCCGCGTTAACCATGTCGTTGTCGGCGATTGTTGCACTATTAACGATTAACTTGTCTTTTGGTGTAATGACTCGCGCTTCGCCGCAGCTCAATATCTTTGCGGTTGGTTTTCCGGTGACCATGGTTGCCGGTCTATTTATTTTATGGCTGACTCTATCGCCGATTATGTCGCACTTCGATGAAGTGTGGCGTGAAGTACAATTGCTGTTATGTAATGCACTCGAACTGCAATGTAAAGTCGATGGCGGATTGAATTAGTCATGACTTCCTCTGCTTTGACATGCTTGTTTGGCAAAGACCGATGGGATTCTCGTGTAATTATTGGAGGCGATCGATAGATGTCAGAAAACGATAGCAGCCAAGAAAAAACCGAGGAAGCAACCTCCAGAAAGTTGCAACAGGCCAAAGACAAAGGGCAGGTTGCACGTTCAAAAGAACTCGGTACATCGGCGGTATTAATTGCTGCATCGGTGGGATTATTGATGACGGGGCCTGATATTGCACAGGCACTGCACAATATTATGACCAAGCTTTTTACTTTGAGTCGGGATGATATTTTTGACGTGAACCAGATGATGAATGTTTGGGGCATGGTCGGTTCAGAGCTTGCGGTGCCTTTATTTGGTTTTATTGCTTTTTTAGCGTTAATCGCTTTTGCTGGCAATGTGGCACTGGGAGGTATGTCATTTTCGGTTAAAGCTTTTATGCCAAAAGCCAGTAAAATGAGTCCTGTAGCGGGCTTTAAGCGAATGTTTGGCGTGCAAGCTTTGGTGGAACTAACCAAAGGTATTGCTAAGTTTTCAGTCGTGGCGATTACTGCTTATTTACTGTTAACTGTTTACCTCAATGATATCTTGTTACTTTCGCAAGAGCATTTACCTGGCAATATCTACCATGCGATGGATATTGTGGTATGGATTTTTATACTGCTGTGCGCATCGACATTCTTAATTGTGGTCATTGATGTGCCGTTTCAGATCTGGAACCATGCAAAACAGCTTAAGATGACTAAACAAGAAGTCAAAGACGAATACAAGGACACCGAAGGTAAACCTGAGGTTAAGGGGCGTATTCGTCAATTACAACATGAAATGTCTCAACGGCGGATGATGGGGGAAGTGCCCAATGCGGATGTGATTGTGGTGAACCCAGAACATTATGCTGTTGCTGTTAAGTATGATGCTGCTCGCTCTACCGCGCCGTTTGTCGTGGCCAAAGGTGTTGATGAAGTGGCGTTTAAAATTCGTGAAATTGCCCGTGAACACGACGTGGCAATTGTCTCTGCGCCGCCACTTGCTCGAGCTATTTTTCATACCACTAAGATAGATCAAGAGATCCCTGAAGGCTTATTTACCGCCGTTGCTCAAGTGCTTGCCTATGTTTTTCAACTAAGGCAATACCAAAAAGGTAAGGGGCGACGCCCGAACCCAATTCCTGTAAAACAGCCAATCCCTGATGATTTAAAACATTAGTCCATATTGTCGTCCAAAAAAACATCATTCGATACCTAGGTTATTCTTTGTAAATCGCTTTCAGGTTATAGTCATGGCAATAGGCTAAACCAATAATTGGTACAGTATTTGCTGTATAGGCGTTAGACGTCAAAGATCGGACTCAGGGTGAATGGAACTTAAAGCAAGTCTAGGCCAATTAAAACAGATAAAGCCTGCACATTTAAAAGGTATTGGTACACCTCTATTGGTTTTAGCCGCATTGGCTATGATCATCTTACCTATGCCTGCGTTCCTGCTCGATATTCTTTTTACCTTCAATATTGCGCTAGCGTTAGTCGTTCTTTTGGTAGCTATTTATAGCGACCGCCCGCTTGATTTTGCTGCATTTCCCACAGTCCTTTTAGTTGCCACTTTGCTGCGACTGGCGCTCAACGTAGCTTCGACTCGAGTGGTGTTGCTCGAAGGGCACAATGGTGGCGATGCGGCTGGTAAAGTGATTGAAGCCTTTGGTTCTGTGGTGATAGGTGGGAACTACGCCGTTGGTTTAGTGGTGTTTTTAATCCTTATTATCATCAACTTTGCGGTTGTAACCAAAGGTGCTGGCCGTATATCTGAGGTAAGTGCTCGCTTTACCCTTGACGCCATGCCAGGTAAACAAATGGCGATTGATGCCGACCTTAATGCAGGGCTTTTAACCCAAGAAGAAGCCCGTTCTCGCCGTGCAGAAGTGACCCGTGAAGCTGACTTTTACGGTGCAATGGATGGTGCATCAAAATTTGTAAAAGGTGATGCGATTGCCGGTATCTTAATTTTGGTTATCAACATTGTTGGTGGCTTTATTATTGGTATGGCGCAGCATGGTTTAGATTTTTCTTCGGCTGTTGAAATTTACACGCTACTGACTATCGGTGACGGCTTAGTTGCGCAGATCCCTGGTCTACTATTATCGATTGCCGCGGCGCTTATGGTGACGCGACAAAACGAATCTGGTGACATGGGCGAGATGGTCATGGGTCAGATGTTTGACAGTCCTAAGGCGTTAACTATCGCTGCGGCAGTCATGTTTATTATGGGCATTGTGCCGGGAATGCCACATTTGGTATTTCTTTCATGTGCCGTTATGGCTGGTGCTGGTGCTTATTTTATTAAGAAGAAGCAAGAAACAGATCGCGCTAGAGCGCTTGAAGTGGCAAAAGCAGGCCCTGTAGAGCAACGCGACGCTCAGCCAAAAGAGTTGAGCTGGGACGATGTGCAACACGTTGATACGATTGGCTTAGAAGTTGGTTACCGTTTAATTCCGCTAGTGGATAAAGGTCAAGGTGGCGAACTGCTAGGTAGAATTAAAGGTGTACGTAAAAAGTTGTCACAAGAGCTAGGTTTCTTGGTTCCTGCTGTTCATATTCGCGATAATTTAGACTTGTCGCCTAATGCCTATCGTATTTCATTAATGGGTGTATCCTCTGGTGAGGCTGAAATTCGTCACGACTGTGAATTGGCGATTAATCCCGGCCAAGTGTATGGCAAGCTTGATGGTATTGAAACCAAAGATCCTGCATTTGGTTTAGATGCAGTTTGGATTGCCCCTGAGATGCGCGAGCATGCGCAAACTTTAGGTTATACCGTGGTCGATGCCTCAACGGTTGTAGCAACCCACATAAGTCAGTTGTTATCTAATAATGCTGCAAAATTACTGGGTTATGAAGAGGTTCAGCAGCTACTTGAAATGCTTGGTAAACACTCACCTAAGTTAGTGGATGGCTTTATACCCGATGTGATGCCATTAGGAACTGTGGTTAAAGTGATGCAAAACCTGCTTAACGAAGGTGTGTCTATTCGTGATATGAAGACCATAGTACAGACATTACTGGAATATGGACCTAAGAGTAGTGACACCGAAGTATTAACTGCAGCAGTGCGAATAGCGCTAAAACGTATGATCGTACAAGAGATCAGTGGCCCAGAGCTTGAAATCCCTGTCATTACTTTGGCGCCAGAGTTGGAACAAATGTTGCATCAGTCAATGCAGGCAACCGGAGGTGATGGCCCTAATATTGAGCCAAGCCTTGCAGAGCGCATGCAAAAGTCATTAGTTGATGCCACACAGCGTCAAGAAATGGTAGGACAACCGGCAATTTTATTGACGTCCGGCATGTTACGTTCAACGTTATCACGGTTTGTTAAGCACACGATTCCGAATTTAAGGGTTATTTCTTACCAAGAAGTGCCCGATGAGAAGCAGATCCGCATCGTTTCGGCAGTAGGTCAGTAGAGGTCGAATAATTGAAGATTAAAAGGTTTTTAGCAAAAGATATGCGCTCGGCCTTAGCCCAAGTGAAAGAGACCTTGGGTTCTGATGCTGTGATTATGTCAAATAAGAAAGTCACTGGTGGTATTGAAATCGTTGCTGCTGTGGATTATGACGATCCTAAGCCAAAGGTTGCAGCGCCTAAGCCATCAGCGCAGATGTTCACTGATTTATCTGAAGAAAGAGTCACACTGGGCGGTGGCAGCGGTGCTGCGAATGTAAGAGCGCAAAGTCAGCCTAAACCAACGCCAGCTCCCGATTCATTACAGGCACTTTTAGAGCGTCAACAAAGTCGTATTAGTCAGCAAACACAGACTACACGCAGTGAAGATTTAGATATGCCTGACTGGGCAAAAGGCTTGCAGGCACAAATGCCTAAACGAGCAGAGCCTGCAAAAGCCGAGTTTACGCCAAATCGCGCACCAGATAGCTACCACAATGCAAAAGCAAGTAGCAGTGCTGAAATGGATGCGATGAAAGAAGAGCTGGCATCTATTCGTAGTTTATTGACCCATCAAGTCAGCAGTTTGATGGTTGAGCAGAAAAAGCGTGTCGACCCTGTGGGGGCAATGCTTGAAAGTAAATTGTTAGAAGCTGAGTTTTCGCCAGCTATTGCTAAAAAACTGTCGAGTTTAAGTGAACACTACACTCCTGCGGAGCTTGTCGCTTCTTTGCCACGTAGTTTAGCTAACCTGCTAGATAACCAAGGCGATGATATTGTTCGTCAGGGTGGTGTCGTTGCTTTTGTTGGGCCAACGGGTGTAGGTAAAACCACCACAGTGGCAAAATTAGCGGCACGATTTGCGGCTTATCATGGCTCAGATCAAGTTGCATTGATTACGACAGACCATTATCGCATTGGAGCCTTTGAGCAATTGGCAACTTATGGCAAAATAATGGGATGCCCAGTAAAACAGGCTCATGATTTTAATGAGTTAGAACAAATTCTGTATCAATTTAGAAATCGTAAACTGGTTTTAATTGATACTGCTGGCATGGGCCAAAGAGATCAGCGTTTATTCCAACAGCTCGATAGCTTAGCCGCAAATAGCAGATTACCTATTCGTAGTTATCTGGTAATGTCAGCAACAGGTCAGCGTCGTGTATTAGAAGATGCTGTAAAGCAGTTTACGCGTATTCCGCTTTCGGGCGCAGTACTGACAAAATTAGACGAATCAATATCGTTAGCGCCCGCGCTAAGTGTCTTGATTCAAAGTGGATTGCCTTTAAGTTATGTCACTGATGGACAAAGAGTTCCTGAAGATATGCAGGTGGCAGATACTTTATCTTTAGCCAATCGCGCATTAGCTGCATTAGATAACGAATCCACAGAACCATTACAGAATAATGAAGGCTCCCAAGAGATGGCCTTTGCATTTGAGTGAAACCATGACTCCAGATCAAGCAAGCGGTTTACGTATGATGAATCAGCCAAATAATGAAAAAGTAAAAGTTATCGCCGTATCAGGTGGTAAAGGTGGCGTTGGTAAAACCAGCGTGTCTATCAACACTGCCGTTGCGTTGGCCGAAAAAGGCAAACGTGTATTGGTATTGGATGCTGACTTAGGTTTGGCTAACGTCGATGTGATGTTAGGTTTACGCGCAGAGCGAAATTTATCTCATGTTTTGTCGGGAGATGCCGAATTAGATGATGTGATCCTTAGAGGACCGAAAGGCATTGGTATTATTCCGGCCACATCAGGTACTCAAGCAATGGTGGAGTTGACTCAAGCGCAGCATGCGGGTCTTATTCGTGCCTTTAGTGAAATGCGAACGCAGTTTGATATTTTAATCGTTGATACCGCAGCGGGTATTTCAGATATGGTATTGAGCTTCTCACGTGCTTCACAAGATGTACTCATAGTCGTGTGTGATGAACCAACTTCGATTACCGATGCTTACGCACTAATTAAAATTTTGAGTCGTGAGCATGGCGTGTTCCGCTTCAAAATTGTGGCAAATATGGTGCGCAGTTTACGTGAAGGCATGGAACTTTTTGCCAAATTAAGTAAAGTGACCGATAGATTCTTGGACGTTGCCTTAGAGCTTGTAGCAACGGTACCATTTGATGAAAATTTACGTAAATCAGTGCGTAAGCAAAAGTTGATTGTAGAGGCATTTCCAAAGTCTCCAGCGGCCATTGCTTACCACGGTTTAGCTAACAAAATTATGAGCTGGCCAGTGCCTTCTCAGCCTGGTGGTCATTTAGAGTTTTTTGTTGAACGACTAGTTCAACGTCCTGATTATCAAGAGGATAAGTCGGGTGAATAAAGCGGCCGCGTATACTCGTTTTGATAATAAGACGTCTATCGTTGAACAGTATGCACCGCTTGTAAAAAGAATAGCCCATCATCTTTTGGCTCGCTTACCTGCATCAGTTCAGCTTGATGACTTATTGCAAGCAGGCATGATGGGGCTACTTGAAGCGTCATCGAACTTTGATGGTAGTAAAGGCGCGAAATTTGAGACTTTTGCTGGTATTCGAATTCGTGGCTCTATGTTAGATGAAATAAGACGTGGCGATTGGGTGCCACGTTCTGTTCACCGCAATCAACGCCGAGTGGCACAAGTCATCGATGAACTTGAGCAAGAACTGGGTCGTGATGCTCGTGATGGTGAAATTGCTGAGCGGTTAGAGATGCCGCTCGATGAGTACTACACCATTTTGAACGATGTATCAGTGGGTAAGGTTGTTGGTATAGAAGATTTAGGTGTGGCGGTAGAAGGAGCATGCTCTGAAGATGGTCACACAAACGATGCCTATGAATCGCTTGCAGAAGTTGAGTTTCATTCTGCTTTGGTAGCCGCTATTAAGCTTTTACCTGAAAGAGATGCATTGGTATTGTCGCTTTATTATGATGAAGCACTTAATTTAAAAGAGATTGGGGCCATTCTTGAGGTCAGTGAGTCTAGAGTTAGCCAGATCCTGAGTCAGGCGATGCTTAGACTTAAAGGTAAACTCAAGCACTGGACGCAAGAATAAAATCAATAATATTTGATAGCACTTTTACACGCGCATTTGAGCGCGCTCCGCGGAGGAAACCTTGGACAAGAATATGAAGATTCTTGTTGTTGATGATTTTTCAACAATGAGACGTATCATTAAGAACTTGTTACGTGACTTGGGCTTTAACAATACTCAAGAAGCTGATGACGGTTCAACAGCCTTACCTATGTTACAAAAGGGCGACTTTGATTTTGTCGTGACTGATTGGAACATGCCAGGCATGCAAGGTATTGATTTATTAAAGGCTATTCGCGCAGACGATAACCTTAAGCACTTACCAGTATTAATGGTGACAGCTGAGGCAAAGCGTGAACAGATTATTGCTGCGGCGCAAGCGGGGGTAAACGGTTATGTGGTTAAGCCATTTACTGCTGCGACACTAAAAGAAAAGTTAGACAAAATTTTCGAGCGACTCGGCTAAGCAGGGATGAGCAATGCAGCAACAATCTATACCGCTGATTACTCTCGAGCAAGCTGAGAGGCTCGTTGCCTTCCTGTCTCAAGGAGAGCAAGAGAAAGCAGATGAATTGGTCAAGGAGATAGCTGCACCGATTCAGAAAGATCTTTTTGATGAAGTTGGCCGTTTAACACGACAACTTCATAGTGCTATTTCAGACTTTCAGTTTGATAGCCGTCTAATTGAATTAGCCAATACAGAGATCCCGGACGCAAAAGAGCGCTTAACTTATGTCATTGATATGACTGAGCAAGCTGCTAATAAGACCATGGATGCTGTAGAAGAATGCTTACCTTTAGCGAGCGCTCTTAGCGATAATATTCAAGCGGTTAAGCCTGCTTGGGATAAATTGATGCGTAGAGAGCTGCCGTTAGCTGAGTTTAAAACCTTGTGTCATGACATCCAACTATTTGTTGAAAGAAGTGAGTCGGACGCAGGACGAGTGAAAGAACTTCTGAACCAAATTTTATTGGCACAGGACTTCCAAGATCTTACTGGGCAAATGATCCGCCGAGTGATTGATTTAGTTAGAGAAGTCGAAAGTAGCTTAGTGTCAATGTTGACGGTATTTGGCGAGCAGCCTGCTAATGCAGCTGACGACAAGCCAAAACTAAATGTTGAAGCTGAAGGTCCTATTATGAATGCAGAACACCGCCAGGACGTGGTGACGGGTCAAGATGAAGTTGACGATCTGCTTTCGAGTTTAGGTTTTTAAAGGAGTCAAATAATGTCCTTTGATGTTGATGAAGAGATACTGCAGGACTTTTTGATTGAAGCTGGCGAGATTTTAGAGCTTCTACAGGAACAATTAGTCGCACTAGAAAACAACCCTGATGATACCGATCTATTGAACGCTATCTTCCGCGGTTTCCACACGGTTAAGGGTGGCGCAGGTTTCCTAGGTTTATCGCCTATGGTCGACGTTTGTCATGAAGCTGAAAATACCTTCGATTTATTGCGGACGGGTAAGCGAAGTGTCTCTGCTAATTTAATGGACGTCATTTTACAAGCCGTTGACGCCATCAACTCAATGTTTGCGCAGACGCAAGCTGGACAGCCGCAGTCTCCTGCAGAACCTGCTTTATTAGCACAGCTCAAAACCTTAAGTGCGGGTGAATTATTAGCATCAGAAATGGCTAGTGAGCCGCAGCAACAAGCTCCTGTTGAAAATATTACACCCGCTGAAGCTATTATCGAACAAGCACCCGTTGAATTAAACGTGGTTGAGTCATCTAGTGCTACTAGCCCACAAGGCTCTGGCAGTATTGATGATATCGACGACGTTGAGTTTGAAGCCTTGCTTGACGCTTTACACGGTTCAGGTAATGGACCCGGTACGACAGCGGCAAGCGCTGACGATACTAGCACCTCTCAATCAGTGTCAGATGACATTACCGACGACGAGTTTGAGTCGTTACTTGATGAGTTACATGGTTCAGGCCAATTTAAAACTCAATCAGCTGCGCCTGCTGCGGTTGAGGTTAACATTAGCACTGTTGATTCAGATGAAATATCAGATGATGAGTTCGAGCGTTTGCTCGATGAGCTTCACGGCTCTGGCTCCGGTCCTGGTTCGCAGTCAACGCCTGTCACCCCTGTGGCTGCGCAAACATCGTCACAACCCGTTGTGACCACTCAAGCGATTACGACTGCACAACAAAAACCAGTAGAAGCTGAGCCGGTTGCTAAGCCACAAGAGGTTAAGCCGGTAGCAAAAGTCGCGCCTAAACCTGCTGGCAATAATATGCCGCAAGCTGAAACTACGGTTAGGGTTGATACATCAAGACTTGACCAGATCATGAATATGGTTGGTGAGCTGGTATTAGTACGTAACCGTTTATTAAGCTTAGGTGTTGCTCGTGAAGACGAAGAGATGTCTAAAGCGTTAGCTAATCTTGATTTAGTGACGGCAGATCTGCAAGGTGCGGTGATGAAAACCCGCATGCAACCAATTAAGAAAGTCTTTGGTCGCTTCCCACGTGTGGTTCGAGATTTAGCACGTAGCCTAAATAAAGAAATTGATCTTGTTATGGTCGGTGAGGACACTGATCTTGATAAAAATCTGGTTGAAGCGCTTGCCGATCCGTTAGTCCACTTGGTTCGAAACTCTGTTGATCATGGGATCGAGATGCCAGATGCTCGTGAAGCTAATGGTAAGACGCGCACCGGTACAATTACGCTGTCAGCGAGTCAAGAAGGCGACCATATCCTGCTTAAAATCGAGGACGATGGCGCAGGCATGGACCCTGAAAAACTGAAAGGGATTGCGATTAGTCGTGGCGTGTTAGACGAAGATGCTGCTGCACGTATGACTGATGAAGAAGCCTATAACCTCATTTTTGCGCCTGGTTTTTCGACTAAGGTTGAGATCTCTGATATTTCAGGTCGTGGCGTTGGCATGGATGTGGTTAAAACTCGCATCACTCAGCTTAATGGTTCGGTTTATATCGATTCAGAGCAAGGTAAAGGAACGCGTTTAGAGATTAAGGTGCCGCTCACTCTCGCTATTATGCCAACTCTTATGGTAGAAGTTGCCGAGCAGGTGTTTGCATTACCACTATCAAGTGTGAATGAGATTTTCCATTTAGATCTGACTAAAACTAACGTAGTCGATGGCCAATTAACGGTGATTGTGCGTGATAAAGCCGTTCCATTATTCTATCTAGAGCAATGGTTATCGCGTAAAGGCTTGAGTTTTAATCATGGTGACAAGCAACATGGTCATGTGGTCATTGTGCAACTAGGTACTATTCAAGTTGGTTTTGTTGTTGATGCTTTGATTGGTCAAGAAGAGGTGGTAATTAAACCACTAGGTACGCTATTACACGGCACGCCAGGTATGGCGGGAGCAACCATTACTTCTGATGGCGGTATTGCACTGATATTAGATGTACCGGGTTTGCTTAAGTATTACGCACGTAATAAAAGCTAATTGGGTTAGCTAGGGACTAACCGAGTGAAGGACTCAGTTAGTCTTTTTAAATACGGCATTGGCCAATGCTAAGTGCGGTATAGGAATATTAATGGGCATAAAAGTTTTAGTCGTTGATGATTCAAGTTTTTTTAGACGACGTGTAAGTGAAATCGTTAATCAAGATCCAGAGCTTGAGGTCGTTGGTACTGCCAATAATGGTGCCGAAGCGGTAAAAATGGCTGCTGAACTGAATCCACAAGTGATCACCATGGATATTGAAATGCCTGTCATGGACGGGATCACAGCAGTTAAGCAGATCATGGCGAGTAAGCCAATCCCTATTCTAATGTTTTCTTCATTAACTCATGATGGTGCCCGTGCCACGTTAGAGGCATTAGAGGCTGGTGCATTAGACTTTTTACCAAAACGTTTTGAAGATATCGCCAGTAACAAAGACGATGCTATTTTGCTGTTACAGCAGCGAATAAAAGCACTCGGCCGTAGACGATTATTTAGGCCTATAAGCAGAACTGCGCCAGTTATTGAGCAAGCACCGTCAAGCTTAGAACGCGCACGTCCGAATTTGTCTATGCCGCAAGCTCGTCAAGCGAGTTTAAGCCGTAGCACTGCAGGCGCTGTCAACAATACGACTTTGAATACCTCCGTTCAAGATAAACCGCGAGCAAACGGTGTGACACGCGCCAGTGGTAAAAAGTACAAGGCTGTATTGATAGGCACTTCTACTGGTGGACCGGTTGCACTGCAAAAAGTGTTAACGCAGCTACCTGCTAATTACCCGCATCCTATATTGCTTATTCAACATATGCCGGCGGCATTTACGCCGACATTTGCCACGAGACTTAACAGCTTATGTAAGATTGAGGTAAAAGAGGCGGAAACAGGTGATGTGCTAAAACCTGGCTGCGCATATTTAGCGCCGGGTGGTATGCAGATGATGCTAGAACGCGGTGGCGTGCATGGCCGAATTAAAGTCTTGGCGGGCAAGCCTGAAATGAATTATAAGCCAAGTGTTGATATTACATTTGCATCTGCATCTAAGGTGATTGGCGCAGAAATATTGGCCGTTGTGTTAACGGGCATGGGCGCAGATGGTCGAGAAGGCGCGAGAATGCTTAAAAATACAGGCGCAACCATTTGGGCACAAGATGAAGCCAGTTGTGTGGTTTATGGTATGCCACAAGCGGTGACAGTTGCAGGTATTGCGACTAAGTCAATTGCATTAGAACAAATGGCAGAATCAATTTTGAAAGAGACTGCAGGTGGCTAGGTTGCTGGCTAAGCCAGCGAATAAGCAAACTCTGGCTGTTGCCCTCATACGTCAACGTGGCGCAGTGAATACATTCTCATTGCTTATTATGTTTTTGCTTAGCATTAGCTGTTTTGCTTTTGGCTCTTTGTATTTCGAGTCTAGCCACAAAAATAAACTGTTGTCAGCTGAAGTTGACAAGCTAAAAGATTCGCAAGTATTGCTAATGGTGCCCGATGAACAAGCCGAAGTGATGGCAAATTGGATGGCAAATAACCCAGATTTTGTGCAGTCGTTTATTGAAAAGGCACGCCAAGGTGAAACCACTTTGCTGCCAATAGGCCCCGGAGTGGAGCAGCCCGTTAGCCATATTGGTAACTCGCAGCAAGCCTCAATAGAACAAGCGGTCGACCAAAAAGCTGCAAAAGCTTTAAATAAAAGTAAGACCATGGAGCAAGATTATGCTCAAGAAACTGAACGCTCAGCAGCTATTAAACCGTTAGAGGTAAAACCATCACAGGAAAAAGCTGGTGTAAGCAACAAAGGTTCCAACGCATTACAAGCAAAAACACAATCAACCGAGCCTGTAACTAAGGCGGTCACACTTACCGAAACAGATGATGGGGTAAAGATGATTCGTTTGCCACATGGTGGAGTGCTGATAACAACAAGAGAGCCGAGTGAGTGAGCCGTTAGGGCTAATTTAAGGCGCTTAGCTATTTAGTAATTTTTACCATTCGTTTTTACAAGTTTGATAAATCTGAGGACGAAACCTTTGAAAATCTGGACTATAGCAAACCAAAAAGGTGGGGTGGGTAAAACGACAACAGTCGCTAGCTTAGCTGGCTCTTTTGTTAAGCGTGGTCAGCGGGTACTCATGGTTGATACCGATCCTCATGCATCGCTTGGCTATTACCTTGGTATTGATAGCGAGCAATTACCTAGCTCATTGTACAACCTCTTTTTAGCTAATAAGACACTAACAGCTGATACAGTACAAATGCATATTGTGCCGACTAATGTTGAGGGCCTAGATCTGATGCCTGCAACAATGGCATTGGCTACATTAGATCGTAGTCTCGGGCATCAAGAAGGCATGGGACTTATCTTAAAGAAAGCGTTACAGCTAATAGAAGATAGGTACGATGTTGTACTTATTGATTGCCCGCCTGTATTAGGTGTTTTAATGGTTAATGCTTTAGCGGCAAGTGAGCATATTATTGTACCGGTACAAACCGAGTTTTTAGCATTGAAAGGCTTAGACCGAATGGTAAAAACCATGCTGTTAATGGGCCGTTCTAAGAAAGTCTCTTATAGCTATACAATAGTGCCAACAATGTTCGATAAACGCACGCGTGCGGCTTCTGCTGCGCTGCTGCAACTTACCCAAGATTATAATGAAGAGCTATGGCAGGACGTGATCCCTGTTGATACCAAATTTAGAGATGCCAGTTTGAGTCATTTACCCGCTTCACACTATGCTCCTAGCAGCCGCGGCGTGAAAGCTTACAATAGATTATTAGAATATCTAATCGCTAAGGAACCGTCTCATGTCAAACTTGGTTGATGACGCGGTATGCGATTATTTCTCACTGTTATTAAACGAGACTCCGGTGCCAGAGCCTCTGAAAGCGCAAGAAGAGCCTGCAGCAAGCTTTATTGATAACGCAGCGCTATTGGCACAAGACAGTGAATTGCAGAACGTAAACAGACAATCATTAGAGCTGCTTTTTGCTAACTCGACTAAACCTGCTGAGCCTGAAACGGCATTGGCTCAAGAGTCAATGATTCAAGCTGTTATTGTCAAAGATAACATTATCGAAGAGCCTGTTGAAAAGGCTGCTGACCTTCAAGCTCAAGGTACAAAACCCTTAACTAACGCGGATATGAGTTCTGTTTTCAGTCAAACGGCAGCAGAGTTTGAGAACAGTGCAGATAAGGTTGCTAGCTTAGTAATTGGTAATGACATAAAAAGCTCACCTGAGCCGTTAATATCAACAAAAACGCTATTAGAGCAGCTTGATGAAGAGTTTCAGGTGCTGTTTTTTAAAGTGGCAGGGCTCACGTTAGCCGTTCCTTTGGTAAGTCTCGGTGGTATTGTGAATATAGAGAAGTTAACGCCACTGATTGGTCGACCTAAATGGTATAAGGGCGTGCAGCAACACAGAGGTAGTCAATTAAATGTGGTTGATACCTGCGCTTGGGTTATGCCGGAGAAGTATGATCAACCGTTGGCGGATAGCGTGGACTACCAGTATGTTGTTGCCCTTGAAGATAGCGCGTGGGGGCTAAGCTGCGAGGCACTAGTTGATACCGTAACGATAAAAAAATCACAAATTAATTGGCGTACTCAGGCTGGAAAAAGACCTTGGCTTGCAGGTGTGGTAAAAGAGCAAATGTGTGGCATGTTGAATGTAGGTGCGCTAGTACAAATGTTAAATGCTGGCTTGGGCTATCAAGATCACATTGAGCCATCTTTAGCATTACCTTAACCAAACCATTAGTCGTTAAGATGTGACCAAACTATAAAGAATGTAGATTACTGGTCGATAAAGCTATTACTAAATACAAAGAGTATTGGAACTAAGCATATAGAGGGATATGCTTAGTCACATTACTAAAGTGCTGAATTACTTATGCTGTTTATAACTTAAAACAGACATTCTATCGGCAAAAGAAGAATATCGTTGACTAGATAGCTACCTAGCTATTGATTGAGGGATTTATGACAAGTTCAAACAGTGTGGCCGTTGCGGCAGGTAGTGAAGATGCAGTTTTACAATGGGTAACTTTTAAGCTTGATAATGAAACCTATGGGATCAACGTGATGCAGGTACAAGAAGTCCTGCGTTATACTGAGATTGCTCCAGTACCAGGCGCTCCGCATTATGTATTAGGTATTATTAACCTACGTGGTAATGTGGTTACTGTTATCGATACCCGCTCTCGTTTTGGCTTAGCGTCTGCGAACGTTAATGATTCTACTCGAATTGTTATTATTGAAGCCGAAAAGCAAGTTATTGGCATTTTGGTCGATAGTGTTGCAGAAGTCGTTTATCTTCGCCGCTCTGAAATTGATAATGCGCCAAACGTCGGGACTGAAGAGAGTGCTAAGTTTATTCAGGGTGTAAGTAATCGAGAGAATGAACTGCTGATTTTGGTTGATTTGGATAAGCTGCTTTCTGATGAAGAATGGATGGAGTTGACCCAGATATAACGGGTATAAACTCTTCACCAATAACAGAAGTACTGTAGGTTAATATCATTTTGTACTGTCGATATTAACTTGCAGTTTTTAGCTTTATTTACATTGCTGCTTTAGTGTTATCCTAGACCTACATTATTGTCTATAGTGTCACCTCAACGTAAAAACGTTAATTAAAGAGCCAATTATGCTTATTGAAGAGATTTTACTCGCTGCAGCGTTAGTTTTTGTCATTGCGTGCTTAGCTTTAGTATTTTACTTACTGAAACAAACGAGCAAATTGCGTGTAAAAGTTGAAGCCTTGACTCTTTTAGTTAAGGACGGAGATAAGCAAAGAGAAGCGGTTAAACGTGAATTACAAGAGCTTAGAAGTGGCACGATTGGCGTTGGTAGACGCATGCTAGAGCTAGAAAAGAAACTTGCTCAGCAAGATGCTAAGTTAGAAGAGGGGAGTCAACAAGATCCTCAAGCTAGACTTTATTCTCGTGCAATGAAAATGGTTGCCTTGGGCGCCGGTGTTGAGGAGCTTATTGAAGAGTGTGAGCTACCTAAAGCGGAAGCTGAATTGTTAATACGATTACATGGTAAGTAAGAAGGACATTCGCAGGCTCATTGCGAGGGCGCTTCTAGGGCGGACTTCGTTCTGCTAGGACCACCTCATAGCGCAGCGTCCTTCTTAGCTTTAAACCTCTTCCATTATCTTCTGATGCATGTTTTGCCATTTTTCGGGAAACTTGCCATCGAGCACGTAAACAAAGGCGATTAGCTCGGCAATCAATAAATAGAGCTCGTTAGGTATTTCATCACCTACCTCTAACCCTTGTAAAAACTCACATAGATTTTCATCTTTATGGATATGTATGCCGGCTTGCTCTGCAATGGCTATCATCTCTTGCGCCAGTAAATCCTGCCCTTTAGCTGTCACTATGGGGGCTTTTCCATTGATGTAGCTTATAGCTACCGCTTTGTCTGATTCATTTGGCTTGTGCATATATGCTTCTTATTTATAAATTTTATTTGTAAGGCTGTTAATAACAAATTAGACCTGCACTTTTACTAAATAATTTTCGTTAGGAAACAGACTAATAGGAATTTGTTCACAATGAGTTTTAATATTGACGTTATTAAAACCAAGAGCTGCCATTTTTATTGTTAAAGCTGGAGTTAAAATACTAATTTTGTTAATCAGACTCTGGCTATTACTCATAAAAGATAAATTTAGTGGAGTTTGTTTTTTGACTTGAGAACTAACTTTACAACCAGTGTGAGTTAACGTATTGGGTTGAATATTTACTTTTGCCTTAATTAATAAGTCACCGCTAGATAAATTAAATTTTAGTTGTATGTTCCATATTTCGCCGTCTTTATGCTTATCTTCATGTGTCTTACTGATATGACCTTCAATTTGCTCCAGATAATGGTTAATTGAATAAGGGATAGCAAAGTAATACTGATTTGCTTGTTCGCTGTTATCGCTCGCTTGTTGATACAGGGCTAAATTATTGACTAAATCAGCCAATAATGGCATCGCAGCGGCCGATTCTAATAAGCATATTAATGGTGTTGGTAAGCCTAAATGCGTGTGTAGTTGGTTAATTTTTAGTTTTAATTCTGCAGACACATTATTGTGAGCACCTTTAGCTAGCAATAACTGCAATAAAAGCACAATGCTATTGCTATGGGAGTCTAGTCTCGCGTTTTCCCAGTTATTTGGCGACAAAGGTAAGGCATTGCAGTCATTAATGGCTTGTTTTACCTGATGTGGCATAGCGAAGTCGGTTAAGGGGAGAGGCTTTAGTGCCGGAAGCGCCTTAAATAATGCACTTGCGATACTATCTTTAATTGGCTGTACTGTTGCGGTTGACGTGGGTAATCCGCCAGCTTTTTGCAATGCACCTAGAAGTGCTGAACTCGGCGCTTTTACTAAAGTGTTCTCATTTGCTGATAAGCTTTTTGGCTTTGAGTCTAATTTGTTTAATTGGCTTGGTTTACAAATCTTACTATTAAAGACGGTTTCTTTGGGTAACGATGGGTCTTTTTTTGCTTCACCTATTGGATTTTCGTTGTAATCATCAGGTAAAGGAATGCTTTCAAGATGCCTATTTAGCGCACTATATTGATAGTTAATACTGGTCTTTAGACTTACCTTATCACCATCAGATGATGGTGCTTGATGGTTACCATTATCGGCTTTATTAGCACTATCAATATCAAGGTTTTGCTCCTCCCCTTGCCGAGTTAAGGTCACTGTTTGCCTCAATTGAATAGGTGATAACTTTAAGGTGAATTGCTGTGCTTGGTGAGCGATAGAAACAACGTATTCATCTTGAGCTAGCGTTTGTAATGACTCTACTTCAATTTTGGAGCCATTGGCAAAAATCAGTTGATTATGGCTGAGGGTTGCATTGGGTAGTCGATAACCTTCTTTTCTTTTTGCGAGCTGTTGTAACCTTTTAGCTTGTTCTAAGTTATGACTCATCTTAATCACTATTTGGGCTGGTAAAGCCAGTTGATAAGTCTGACCGAGCGCAAATAGCTGGGTTTGGCTTGTCCCTGTTAAGGAATGCACTATATTTAGTAGTAGGCTGTGGGCAAAGTTTAATTGCTGAATAGGTAGTTTAGTCGCTGAATTAATCTGGTATTGTTGGCCTGCAATGCAAGTGTAGATCCCTTTACCGGTAGTTTGTAATGTAACAGGGATCAAGGAATTGGCCCCTAAAGAGTTAGGCGACTCTTTAGGTATCGATATTGCCGAGCTTGTCGCTGAATTTGTTACATTATTCAAAAATAGACCTACATTTGCCGTTAAAAGGTTTAATCGACTAATTCGATATGTTTATTCACAAATTTCTATTTGACCTTAACGTCTTAACCAGTATCCTTAGCCATCTCGCAACAATATCTGCATATATTGAGCTGCAACAGTGTGGTTAGACAGGTAAAGTCATCTTGTACTTTGTATCGACAGGTATAAGCGATGACTTTAGTAAATTGTTTACCGCTAATATGTAACAAGTAGGTCGTAGATTCGGTCTCTTCTAGTGTTACTGACTTTTATGCAAATAATTTTAGCTGAACGTTATCTTGTTGTGAGTTGATTGGAAAAATATTCTGTGAGGTTACGTACTAACACTTACCTAATGATAGAGCGTGTTGGTACCAGAGACCCCTTTTCGAAGAGACAATTATGAAGTTTAAATGGATTGTGCTTTCTCTGGCTATGTTTGGCATCCCAGCTGTAAGTGCCACAGAAGATACGACTACGGATGGTGGTCAGCAAATTACGGTGACATACAATGATCCCCGAGATCCTATTGAAGGGTTTAACCGAGCGATGTGGGATTTTAACTATTTATTTTTAGATAGATATTTTTATCGCCCTGTAGCTCACGGCTATAACGACTATATTCCCCGTCCTGTAAAAACGGGAATAAACAACTTTGTACTGAATTTGGAAGAACCCTCAACTCTGGTCAATAACACTTTGCAAGGTAAGTGGGTCTGGGCCGCTAATGCCGGTGGTCGCTTTACTGTAAACTCAACTCTTGGATTACTGGGTGTGATTGATGTGGCTGACATGATGGGGATGCCACGTAAGCAAGACAGTTTTAATGAAGTACTTGGATACTACGGGGTGCCTAGCGGTCCTTATTTTATGGCTCCTTTTATCGGCCCCTATGTTACCCGTGAACTCGCCAGTGATTGGGTTGATGATCTATACTTCCCTTTATCAGAGCTGACATTTTGGCAGTCAGTATTAAAATGGGGTCTTAAGAACCTGCACACAAGGGCGTCTGCAATCGATCAGGAAAGATTAGTTGATAACGCACTCGATCCATATACCTTTGTAAAAGACGCTTATTTCCAGCATATGGACTACAAGGTGTACGATGGTGATATTCCTCAAAGTGAAGATGATGATGAATTACTTGACGAATACATGCAGGAATTAGAGTAGCATTCGATAAGCGGACAAATTAAAACAATAACTCCGCTGAAGCGCAAACGATGATACAAGGACGTGTGTTTACGCTATTGTCAGTTAAGGGCAATTATGGCGCTAACAGAGTTAACAATCCTTTTTGTGGAAGACGATCCAGTCTTTCGCAATATCGTCACGTCTTTCCTTAGTAGCCGCGGAGCCACAGTCGTTGAGTCTGATAATGGTCAAGACGGCTTAGATCAGTTTAAAAACCAAGAGTTTGATATTGTTATAGCTGATTTGAGCATGCCAAAATTAGGCGGCTTAGATATGCTCAAGCAAATGAATCAACATCAAGCCGGCATACCTACCATTATTATTTCGGGCAATCAGGCTATGGGGGATGTCATTGAGGCGCTGCGGCAGGGCGCAAGTGATTATCTTGTTAAGCCGGTTACCGACCTATATCTAATCGAAAATGCAATCCATGAATGCTTGAACCACTCGTTTGAAGACTCGTTGAATATTGATGAGCAAGAGTCTCTATCTTACCTCGAATTAAATGAAAACTTAGCCCAACTAGAGCAGTGTGGAGAGGCTGCTAAGAGCGTGCAGCAACAGCTTTTTCCTCCAAGTCGTGTTGAATACCACAATGTCGTGATCGATTATAGTTTGTTTAATACTGATGATGTTAGTGCGCACTTTATCGATACCGCAATGCTAGGTGAACACCATGTGATGATGTATATGGCTCACTTTCATCCCCATGACAATCGAGCCGCTTTTGCGTCAGTACTGCTTAAAAGTTTTGTTAATCATAAGCTTAAACGTTATCGAAATGGCTTATCTAACGTGATAACAGAGCCGTTTAACATGATGGTGTACTTGAACGATAGAATGCGCAAATCTGGATTAGGCATTGTTGTTGATATGACTTATGTTGTTTTAGATCTGACACATTATCGAGTGAGTATTGCACAAGCTGGCAGCGAGTTTAGGTGCTATATCAAAAATGAGGAAGGGTTATCACCTATAGCATTAAGCGAGTCCTTACAGCTAGGTATGACAGATTGGAGCAAGCCTAGTATTCAATTTAGAACATTGTTATTGGGCGAAAAACTATGTATATCAACTCAGGTCCACGAGCATAAACAGCAATTGATTAATGATGAGTTTCACGGGTTAATTTACCAACCTGATATTAGCCCTGGTGGTTATATCCAATTGAGTGCCAGTTAAGCGAAAGGCGCGCTTACCAGAGTTCTAAACCAGAGTTCTGAGCTTTCAGTGATTTTTCTGGTCATCATCAGTCTTGTTCTTTTAGGCTTTAAAGCAAAAAAACCAGAAGGTAACCCTTCTGGTTTTTTAGATTAAGCTAGTGGTGAGTCACCTGTATAGCTTTTATCTTCTAATTACTTCGTGTTCAGCTGTAACAGCAATCTCTTCTTCTAATGCTTGCTCTTCTGTGTGGTGAGTGCTGTCTTCAGCACCGTGCATCCAGTCAACAAGCTTGTCAGCCATAAAGTATAGAATGATACCAGAAACCGCTGCAGTAATAGCAATGCCGGCGAAGATAGACATTGCATTCGCAAGTTGTTCTTCTTTACCACCACCGTGGCCGATTAACGAACCGACGATACCACCAATCTTGTTAGCAGCAGCGATAAATAGGAACCATGCGCCCATCATTAATGAAGCGATACGTAGCGGAGCAAGCTTAGTCACCATTGATAGACCAATAGGTGATAAACATAATTCACCCATAGTATGGAAGAAGTATGCACCGACTAACCACCACATGCTTGATTTAGCGCTAGCGTCACCGCCCATCTCTAAAACAGCACCAATCATGAATAGGAAACCAATACCGAGTAGGACTAGACCTAATGCAAATTTAACTGGAGAATTTGGCTCATTTTTACCTAGACGGATCCAAATCGAGGCAATCACAGGGGCAAAAATAACAATAAACATTGCGTTTAATGACTGGAACCAAGTGGTTGGAACTTCCCAGCCACCAATCATACGATCGGTAAAGTCATTGGTGAAGATATTCATCAAACCACCGGCTTGCTCAAAACCAGCCCAGAAGATGATTGTGAATAGACCCATGATCATAATAACTTTAATACGGTCACGTTCAATTTTGGTTAGTGGTTCTTTACGCACTTCACCGCTAGCTGCAGCTTTTTCTTTTTCAAGCTGAGCGGCAGGAACACGGCCAATATCACCAAGTAGCTTTTGCGCATATACAAACTGGATGATAAGAGAAAGCACCATACCAATACCGGCACAGATAAAGCCAGCTTGGAAGTTACCATCGTAATAGGCAACAACTGAACCTACGATAATACCTGATAAGAAAGCACCAACGTTAATACCCATATAGAAGATAGTAAACGCGCCGTCACGACGGTGATCACCTTCTTCATATAAGTCACCAACCATAGTAGAGATGTTTGGCTTGAATAAACCGTTACCAAGGATCAATACACCTAAACCAACATAAAACACTTCGACTTCCATACCTGGAACCCAAGCATGAGGCGTACCTAAAATAAATTGGCCAGCAGCCATCAATGCGCCACCAATCATAATTGCACGGCGTTGACCTAGGTAAGTATCTGCTAACCAACCACCAATAAGCGGAGTTAAGTAAACTAAACCTGTGAATGTACCGTAAAGGGAAAGTGCATCAGCTTGGGTCCAACCCAGACCGTGACCACCTTGAGATTGCACTGCGTCAACGAGGTATAAAACCAAAATTGCGCGCATTGCATAGTAACTAAAACGTTCCCATAACTCTGTTGTAAATAACAGGAACAGTCCCTTAGGATGCCCGAGCATCGTCCCCTGGGGTTTTGCTGCGTTCATGTATTCTTCCACCTTCGCTTGTGATTGCCTATAGCTCAATTTTTGCTACAGAAATTTATTTGCTTAAATTATTTCAGCCAAACTACGAGGTTAATCAATCTCAAGTGTTAATCACTAAGGTTGTTTTGTTGCGTGTTTTGCTGCTTTGTTTTTGGCTTGTATTCTAATTTTTTTAATTTGAGGCTAAAAATAGCGTCAAATGCGATAAAGCCCACCTTATATACCCTTTATAGACGGTAGAAGTCAATTTTGAGCACGTAACTGCTGGGATTATGTACAAGCAGGAGGTTGATGATTATAGATGGCCGAAAATGAAGCTTTTGACAAAGGGTTCAAATTGTTTCGCTTTCAATTAACATCAAAAGTTTGCTAAAATTTCTCGCCGTGAATAGGGACGTCACTGTTTGTTATACAGCATATGAGGATATAAAATGAAGGCTTGGTATTTACTGTATTGTAAATCTCGTAGTGAAGCGCGAGCTCAGCAAAACTTGGCACTTCAGCATATCGAAACTTATCTGCCGACCTACCCAGAAGAAAAGAAGCTTAAAGGCGAAATGACGATTAAACGCGTATCATTATTTCCTAGCTATCTTTTTATCAACTTTGATCCACAAGTGACTAGCGTTGCTAGAATTCATAATACCCGTGGCGTAATCCGAATTGTTGGTTGTAAAGAACTTATGACGCCAATCGATGACAGTGTGATTCATGCAATTAAAATGCGTGAACATAAACTGTTGTCACAGTCTCTCCCCACTGAACCCATTACTACATCCATCCCAGAATTGAGCCAAGGTGACAAGGTACGCTTTACTGAAGGGCCTTTTGCAGAGCTTGAAGGGATTTTTGATGAGCGTAATGGCGAAAAGCGTTGTTTTGTATTATTTGAATTAATGGGCAAACAACAAAGAGTCGCAGTGGAAAGAGAATCTATTTGTATTGCTTAAAAGACCTGCTAAAACAATGGGCTAGTTTGGTTTGGTTTAGCTCTGCTTGGTAATGAGTGAGTCATGGGCGAGTCATGGGTTAGTGAGATATTAATTATTATGCTTGTGAGACATTAGCCATAGAGCATTATTTTTTACCAAGCTGAACATGCGATTTCTATGAAGTATTATTGTAATGGATCCTAAGTGTGTAAAATTTTAATCACTAAGAACAAGCGCGTGAATGAATACATAAAGCTAGTTACAGTAAGGGATTAATGATTGTTGATAGTTTATTTTATTAAGTTAAGGTCGCTAGTTACTTAAACATTGAGGCAGGTTTAATCTTTTTAAGGTATGCAATCGAAAAATGCTATTGGGCAAACTTTCGGCATTCGAAAACTAACGTGCTATTGAATTACTGCCGTTTTATGCTTGTTCGTGTATAATCTTGCGCTGCTTAAGTTTGCGCTAAATGTAAATAGATAAGCTAATTTAGTAGATTATTGAATGCTCAATGGAGCATCAGCAAAGAAGCGAGATGTAAAGAGTTGCTTTAATGGAATAACATAAGCCTAGCACTCAGGTGTTGGCCGAGGTTATGTTTTTACATTAAATCAACTTGATGATTTACCACATAAAAAATGACAAACCTGCTATGCAGGTGGGCACTTTGGAAGCCGCAATCCATGGGCGGTAGCGTGTCTAAACGCTTTCAACTTCTTTTTCAACAACACAACCTCTCTTGGAGACAATCGGTGCTTAATAAGACTAAAAAACTCATCATAGCTGGCATGTCAGCGCTGATCCTACTGTCAGGGCAGGCGAGTGCTATTACGCCTTCGCCACAAATGATAGAGCAATTTAAGAATCTACCAGCATCGGAGCAACAGCGCTTAGCTAAGCAATATGGTATCGACCCATCAATGCTAGGCGGTGGAGGTTCGCAACCAAAAGTTGAAAACCCACAAGTTGTTAATCAACGTGCTGATAGTAAAGCTATTGTAGATCAGTCCTCGGACGCTAAAAATGAGTTGGATTTTCAGCAAGACAACAATAAGCAAGAGCTACAGCGATTTGGTTATGATCTTTTTGCTGGCTCACCAACAACATTCGCGCCAGTTTCAGATGTACCAGTCCCGAGTGAGTATCTAGTTGGCCCAGGTGACAACATAAAAGTTCAGCTTTACGGAAAAGATAACAAAGAATACGACCTAGTGATTAATCGTGCAGGTGTTATTCAGTTCCCTGAGCTTGGACCTATTACGGTTGCAGGCTTAACGTTTAGCGAGTTGCGCGAAACATTAACTAGCCGTATTAGCCAACAAATGATTGGCATCCAGTCAAACATTACGATGGGTGAGTTACGCTCAATTCGTATTTTTGTGGCGGGTGATGCTTATAACCCTGGCTCATATACCGTTTCTAGCCTTTCTACTATTACTCAAGCATTGTTTGTTGCAGGTGGCGTCAATGAAATTGGTTCGCTACGTAACATTCAAGTAAAACGTAAAGGCAAGCTAGTAGGTAGCATGGATCTATACGACTTGTTGCTACGCGGTGATGCGTCGGGTGATATTTCGCTTCGCTCTGGTGATGTAGTCTTTATTCCATCTGTTGGCGGTTTAGTTAGCGTAACGGGTGAAGTCCGCCGCCCTGCTATCTATGAGCTTAAAAAACATGAAACGATGGCTGAAGTTATCGAAATGGCTGCAGGTATTAAACCTGGGGCTTATCCAAAACGTAGCAGCGTCGAGCGCTTTAACGATAATAGTTTAAAGACCATTCTTAATGTTGATTTAACCACCCAAAAAGGTAAAGCGACAAGAGCAGTTGCTGGTGACGTTATTCGTGTTAAGAGTGCTACAACGCAATACGAAGATGCTATTACAGTTGTTGGTGCGGTTGTGCGCCCAGGTAAATATCAGTGGTATCAGGGTCAGAAAATCAGTGATTTAGTGCCATCTATTTGGGGCGATCTGAATGTCTCTGTCGATCTTGAATACGCGATAGTTGTACGTGAAATTAATAAGCAAGGTGATATTCAGGTTTATCAATTCTCGCCAGTTAAGGCGATTAACGCTAAAGATGCAGCACAAGACATTACGCTACAAGCGCGCGATAAAGTGATCTTCTTTAACTTTAGCGACTTGACTCAAAATCGTTATGAGTTGAATAAACTAGTAAAAGAGCGTGTAGCAAAAGTTCAGTCATTAGCTGGCGACTCATTAATCGGCAATGATTTATTTAGCGCAGGTTTTTCACAGTTAAATCAACAAAAATTTGCTGACCGTACTGAATTAGGCGGCGTAGCGATTAATAGCCAAGCACAAGAAGAAGATCCAACCGCTAAAGCTGTAAAAAGCGAAGTTAACAAGATGCTAGTTAACTTGTTTGAAGACCGTGATTTAATCAAGCTTAGCGGCGAGATGAATCGCGGTGAACTGCTTTATCCTGTAGTGATGAAGTTAAATAGCCAAGGTCGTGCAGGTAATGGCGTAAAAGCAGTAGCAATTAATGGTCGTGTTAATAACCCTGGTATTTATCCTCTATCAGTTAATGCGCGTATTAAAGATTTAGTTGCAGCTGCGGGTGGCCTAGAAGAAGGCGCTTATACGTCAAGAGCAGAGTTAACGAGTACTTACACAACAGTTGATGGCTCTGCAATAAAGCACACGAATATTGCTTTAGAAGCAGCCCTGCAAGGTGATGAAACACAAAATATCGCGTTAAAAGGCCGCGACATTTTAACTGTAATGACAACACCAGATTGGCAAGAAAACAAATCAGTAGAGCTACGCGGTGAAGTGCGATTCCCTGGCACATACAATATCCGCCGTGGTGAAACATTAGCAGATGTATTACAACGTGCAGGCGGTTTTACTGAATACGCGTATCTTCCTTCATCGGTATTTGTGCGTGAGTCAGTGCGTCAGCAAGAGCAGTTAGAGATTAAGAAGCTTGCAGATCAGCTACGTCGTGATATTGCAACGCGTGGAGTGTCAAAAGACGGTAACGTAATCAACTACTCTGACGCGCAGATGATGTTAACTGATTTAGAAACCATTAAAGCAGTAGGCCGTCTTGTGGTCGACATGTCTGCTATATCAATTGGTATCAAACAAGCCGACCTGCAGTTAGAAGATAAAGACGTACTTTATATTCCATCGACTAAACAAACAATTGCAGTAATGGGTGAAGTTCAGCACGCTGCAACGCATAGATTTAAAGAAGGTCAGACGGTTGACCAATATTTGGCTATGTCTGGCGGTGCAAGAGAGCGTGCCGATGATGACAGAACTTACATCATCAAAGCTGATGGTTCAGTGATGCTACCGAGTCGCTCTATGTGGTTTAACAGCGAGCAAAGCCTACAACCAGGCGATACCATCATTGTTCCACTTGATACTGAATACAAAGATAACCTAACGCTTTGGACTCAAGTAACAAGCATCATCTACAACACTGCAGTCGCATTCGCCACCGTCGCAAATCTTTAAATAAAGGTTTGAGACCGAAAAGAGCCTAGCTTATGAATGTTAGGCTCAACTAGCCAAGGACGGCATTCAGTGAATTTATTTGCATTTCAAAACTTAGATGTCTGGAAGCGAGCTTGTCGTTTAGCTTGCGACATCTACACAGAATTGGAGACATGTCGTGATTTTGGGTTAAAAGACCAGATGACGCGAGCTGCAGTCTCCATTGCCTCAAATATTGCAGAGGGTGAAGAAAGAGAATCTAAAGCCGAGTCGGCAAGATTTCTTTATTTTGCTAAAGGCTCTTCAGGTGAACTTGCCACTCAAATTTACATCGCAATAGAAATAGGCGTAATTGAAAAGCAAAATGGTTTGAAGCTAATCAAGGAAGCTAGAGAAATTTCAGCAATGTTAGGTGCTTTGATAAAGATTAGAAAAGGCTGCGTTAGAGAGTCAGCAGCTGAATACAATATCAAACCTAACATCTAATTTAAAATTACAAGCGGAACCTGCACCTAGGAACTAGAACCTAGGGCCTAGGACCTTTATATAATGAATAAAGATATACAACAAACAAACACTGACGCCCAGTTCCCACATATGAACCCCGTTCATAATCAGTCGGCAGACGACGAAATCGATTTGCGCGAACTCTTTTCCGTCATCTGGCAAGGAAAGTGGTTAATTATTGCAATAACAGCTGTTTTTGCAATTGGCTCTGTTATTTTTGCTTTATCACAACCAAATACATATAAATCAGTGGCTTTACTTGCACCGGCAAGTGAAGAACAAGGCGGTGGTCTTAGTGCTTTAGCAGGCCAGTTTGGTGGTTTAGCAAGTATGGCGGGTATTAACCTTGGTGCAGGTGGTGGCGTTGATAAAACCCAAATGGCGATTGAGGTGATAAAATCGCGCCAATTTGCGAGTAACTTTATCAAATCTCATAATATCCTGCCTGACTTAATGGCTGCTGAAGAGTGGAATATGTCAGCTGATACGCTAAATTACGATGCTGAAATCTATAACTCAGAAACTAAAACCTGGGTACGTGAAGTTAAAGCGCCGTTTAAACCTGAACCTTCAATGCAAGAGGCTTACAAAGAGTTTAGTAAAGCTATTTCTGTTAACTCTGCTAAAGATACAGGTATGGTAACTATATCAGTAGAGCATTTGTCTCCTAGTGTTGCTCAACAATGGGTAGATTGGTTAATTTTAGACATCAACAAAGTGATGAAAGATCGTGATGTTGCCGAGGCCATTCGGAGTAGTGAGTTCCTTAATAAGCAGATAGCGCTTACAAACGTCGCAGATATCCGTTCAATCCTTTACAAACTAATTGAAGAGCAAGCAAAAACAATTATGTTTGCTGAAGTACGTGACGAGTATGTTTTTAAAACAATTGACCCAGCATTAGTACCAGAAGAAAAAGCCGGCCCTAAACGAGCATTAATATGTGTGCTGGGTACTATGTTAGGCGGCATGTTAGCTGTAATGATTGTTTTAATAAGACATTTCGTTAGAAAAGAAGACGAGCTAGGACCTAGGACCTAGGACCTTCTGTTTGCCTATTGGGACTGTTTAAAGAAAAACAGCGAAACCCTTGCCTTACATGGGATAGCGACATATCGACTGTCTCAAAATGGATTAAAAGTGTCTCAGTTTGATTCTACAGGCTGAGATCGGAAAGTGTGATTATTCAATTCACAACGTCTAAATTAAACTTGTTTTTAGACAAGTAATACATCTTGGAAATATAAAAATGAAAATTTTAGTCACTGGTGGAGCGGGTTTCATCGGCTCTGCTGTCGTGCGTCATATCATCAATAATACACAAGATAGTGTTATCAATGTCGATAAATTAACTTACGCTGGTAACCTCGAATCTTTATCAAGTATTGAGTCAAATGAACGTTATGTGTTCGAACAAGTTGATATTTGTGACCGCGCCGAATTAGACAGAGTTTTCGCACAATGCAATCCTGACGCTGTTATGCATTTAGCTGCAGAGTCACATGTTGATCGCTCAATCACTGGCCCAGCAGATTTCATCCAGACTAATATCGTGGGCACCTATACGCTTCTTGAAGCGACAAGAGCGTATTGGAACACATTATCTGAAGATGCTAAGAAAGCATTTCGTTTTCATCATATTTCTACCGATGAAGTTTACGGCGACCTACCGCACCCTGACGATATAGAAGGTGGTACAGAGCCCTCAGCGAATAAACCGCTACCGCTATTTACCGAATCTACATCATACGAACCTTCGAGCCCTTACTCTGCATCTAAGGCTAGTTCTGACCATCTTGTTCGCGCTTGGCTTAGAACCTATGGCTTACCAACGATTGTAACTAACTGTTCAAATAACTATGGCCCATATCATTTCCCGGAAAAGCTTATTCCATTAGTTATTTTAAATGCACTAGAAGGAAAGCCATTGCCTATTTACGGTAAAGGCGATCAAATCCGTGATTGGTTATATGTTGAAGATCACGCTAGAGCACTTTATAAAGTCGTTACAGAAGGTGTCGTAGGTGAAACCTACAATATTGGTGGCCATAACGAAAAGCAGAACTTAGAAGTAGTGCAAACTATTTGCTCAATTTTGGATTCTCTAGTGCCAAAAGAAGCTCAGTACAAAGAGCAAATAACCTATGTAACAGATAGACCTGGCCACGACAGACGCTATGCGATTGATTCAAGCAAAATGCAGCGTGAGCTTGGCTGGACGCCAGTAGAAACATTTGAAACTGGTCTTAAGAAGACTATTCAATGGTATTTAACTAATCAAGAATGGTGTCAACACGTGCAAGATGGTAGTTATCAACGTGAACGTCTAGGTGTAGAGTCACTGACGACAAAGGAAGAAGTGTAATGAAAGGTATAGTATTAGCCGGTGGCAGTGGTACTCGTTTATACCCATTAACACGTGGTGTATCGAAACAGCTTCTTCCAATTTATGATAAACCTATGGTCTTTTATCCAATATCTACATTAATGTTGGCTGGCATTAAAGATATTTTAATCATCACAACTCCTGAAGATAATGCAGGCTTTAAGCGTTTATTAGGCGATGGATCTGATTTTGGTATTAACCTTGAGTATGCTATCCAGCTAAGTCCTGATGGCTTAGCTCAAGCGTTTATCATAGGTGAAGAGTTTATTGGTGATGACAGCGTTTGCTTAGTGCTTGGCGATAACATTTTCTATGGCCAGTCTTTTTCAAACACCCTGAGAAATGCAGCTTCGCGTGAGACAGGAGCAACCGTTTTTGGCTACCAAGTGAAAGATCCCGAGCGTTTTGGTGTGGTTGAGTTCAATGAAGATATGAAAGCGGTATCAATTGAAGAAAAGCCCGAAACACCAAAATCAAATTATGCTGTTACAGGCCTGTATTTCTACGACAATCGCGTTGTTGAAATGGCAAAACAAGTCAAACCTTCTCATCGTGGTGAACTTGAAATAACCACGTTAAATGAAATGTACCTTGATGATGGCTTATTGAACGTCGAATTATTAGGTCGTGGTTTTGCTTGGCTAGATACTGGTACTCATGAAAGCCTTCATGAAGCCTCTTCTTTTGTTCAAACCATTGAAAATGTTCAAGGTCTAAAAGTTGCCTGTCTAGAAGAAATTGCATGGCGTAATGGCTGGCTGAGTGATGAGCAAGTATTAGCATTTGCAAAGCCTATGATGAAGAATGAATACGGTCAGTATTTGACTCGTTTAGTGATTGAGAACCGGAAAAAGGCTGTGAGTTAATGCGTGTACTAATTACAGGATGTCATGGGCAAGTAGGCTGTAGCCTTACAGAGCAATTAACTAAGGACGCTAATACCGAAGTATTAGCGCTTGATAGAGACAGCCTTGATATTACCAATCAACAAGCAGTAAAAGCTGCGGTTGCTGAATTTCAACCTACGATCATTATCAATGCTGCAGCACATACCGCAGTTGATAAAGCAGAAGAGGAAGTCGAGCTTTCTTATGCTATTAACCGTGATGGACCAAAATATCTCGCACAGGCAGCGCAAGACGTAGGGGCTGCAATACTCCATATATCAACTGATTATGTCTTTGAAGGCAATAAACTTGGTGAGTATGCTGAAAGTGACACTACAAACCCACAAGGTGTTTATGGTGAAAGTAAGTTAGCTGGTGAAGTTGAAGTAGCAGAAGCGTGTGGTAAACACATTATTCTCCGTACTGCTTGGGTATTTGGTGAAAACGGCAATAACTTTGTTAAAACAATACTGCGTTTAGGTGCAACTAGAGATACATTGAATATTGTTGGAGACCAATTTGGTGGCCCAACATATGCTGGTGATATTGCTAGTGCATTAATTCAAATCGCTAAACGCATTATTCAAGGCGATGCAATTGAATATGGTGTTTATCATTATTCTGGTTTGCCTCATGTCAGTTGGTATGAATTTGCAGAGGCTATTTTTAGTATAGCAGTTGATAAAGGTGCGATTACCAAAAAGCCTAGCTTAAGTAGCATCACAACCGAGCAATACCCAACACCAGCAAAGCGACCAAGTAACTCCTGCTTAAATACCGACAAAATCACTCGTGTATTCGCAGTCGAAGCGAGTGATTGGAAAGTAGCATTAGCCAATATTCAAGTGTATACAGGATAAGAACGTGAAAGTCATAGATACCAGAATTCCAGATGTTAAAATTATAGAGCCAAGTGTATTTGGCGATGAGCGTGGTTTCTTCATGGAAACCTGGAATCAAAATAAATTCGAAGAATTAGTGACTGGTAAACCAACACAATTTGTGCAAGACAATCATTCCAAATCTAAGAAGGGAATCTTGCGTGGTTTACATTACCAGATGGAAAATACTCAAGGGAAACTTGTTCGTGTAGTTTCTGGAGAGGTGTTTGATGTTGCTGTTGATATCAGAAAGGGCTCACCAACATTTGGTCAATGGGTCGGAGAGTACCTTTCTGCTGACAATAAGCGACAACTATGGATACCGGAAGGCTTTGCACATGGTTTTTATGTTACTAGTGAGGAAGCTGAATTTGTATACAAGTGTACCGATTATTACAACCCTAAAGCAGAAGTTTCTATAGCGTGGAATGATTCTTCTATAAATATTCTCTGGCCTATTAGCTTTCCTCCACTTCTATCCGAAAAAGATAAATCAGGATGTAGATTATCGGATGTTGTTAAAATATAAAGGTTTAAGTGTAAGAGTTTAATAGCTCCTTAGCTTTTTGTCCTACAGTTTGGATTTTATTGATGATGAAGAAAATTTTACTTGTAACTGGAAATGATGGACATTTCGCACAGAAAAAGTTCCCTTGGCAGTCTTTAGATGTTGTGAATATGAAAGAAAGGCTGGTTGAACTTGGTTATGATGTTGAGATAATGACTTTTCAGGTTTTACAAAAAACAAAATTTAATGAGTTCGGAAACTATATTGTATACACAAGTTCCCAAAAGATTGAATTGAAAAAATACATCGAGGATACAATGTATTTTTTTGATAGAGATAATACATTAATTCCGTCATATGAAGCATTAAAAGCACACGATAATAAAGGCTTCCAAGTTTATATGGCAAAAAAGTACGGTTTCAATCTTATTGAGTCAAACTACTTCTCTGATTACCAAGAAGTAACAGATATACGAGATTACCCCATAGTATTCAAATTTGCTAACGGAGCGTCATCTCAGGGAGTAAGACTTATTAAAGTATTTGAAGATTTGAAAAAGAGTGTATTTTTCATTGATTCAATAAGCCAAAACATAGTTAGATTGAAAAGGAAGCTGAAGGAGCTTGTTTTTAAAGCTCGATTTGATAAGCAGTGGCACGAGTATATATCTTATGGTGAATCTCGGTTCGTTTTACAGTCATTTGTTAAGGACCTTGATTGTGATTATAAGGTTTTAATTTTTGGTAAAAAGTATTATATTTTAAAAAGGTTTATTCAAGACAATGATTTTAGAGCTAGTGGCAGTGGCTTGCATAGTTTAGAAATTGGTAGTGATATTATTGCTGTATTGGACGAAGCTAAAGCATTTACAGAGAAATATTCTTCTCATGTATACTCATTAGATATTTGTGTTAGTAACCAAGAAGCTAAAGTGATTGAATTTCAATTTACTCATGTCGGACCTGTAACACTAACTGATTCAAATTGTTATTATATAAGTAAAAATGACAATTGGGAAAAGATAGAAGGTAAGAGTAATTTGGAACAAGAGTATTGTAATGCAATTGATATTTATATAAATAGAGTTAGTAAGTGAAAAGCATAATATCAAATTTTTTTAGTTTAAGTATGATCAATGTGATAGGTATGATAATACCTATTTTGTTGATCCCTTATCTAACGAGAACTATTGGATTAGAGCTACTCGCTGTTGTTCTTTTAGTTAACACTGTTGTACAGTTTGGTATAATAGTGACAGACTACAGTTTTAATATTACTGGGACCAGATATGTAGCAGCAAACAAAGAGAATATTTCATTAGTTTTAAATGAGTATGCAATTATTCAAAGAGTGAAGTTGATAATTTCTATTTTTTATATATTTTTATCAAGCTCTTTTCTATTTTTCTATCTAGATGTCAATATTGTCGTTATCACTTCAAGCATTGCATTTGGCGTTATCGGAAACTATTTTTTAGCTGTTTGGTACTATCAAGGGTTGTCTGAACTCAAGGTAATTGCTTTAATCGCAAGTATTTCAAAACTGATATTCTTTCTTTTTGTGATTTTATTTGTTAATGATAAAAGTAATATAAATTTGTTAATTATATCTTATAACCTACCTCTGTTTATACTTAGTAGTGGATTTTATTTGATGTGTATGTATAAGCCTACTAGGCGAATACAAATAACTTTACCTGCTTTGTATTCAAAATTTGTCAATGGGTTTAATGTCTTTTCTGGTGATTTCGCTCCTAATTTATATAATAATATTCCATCAATAGCGTTAGGCGCTGCAACTGGAGGGGTGACTTATACCTATTATGCTGTAGCGACAAGGGTTACTAATGCCTTTGTAGGGTTTCAACATGTTCTATCTAGATCAATATTTCCTACGATTGTTGGTGGAGGTAAGGCCGGATTAGGTGTTTCTATAAAGCTTAATATTATTTTAATACTTCCATTCCTCTTAGCTATAGGCTTATTTTCTGAAGACATTGTATTATTTTTTCTTGGGGAAAACTCAACAGAAGCTGTTTTTTACCTGCAAGTATTAACCGTTAGTGTATGTTTTAATGCTGTGATTAATATAATTAATCAAGGCTATCTATTACCTAACAATAAAGACAAAGTATTTAGAAATATATCAGTAACCGTCTCAGTCGTGTCAGCTTTGTTAGGCATATTACTAATTTACTTGTTTGGTATATCAGGTTTGGTTTACACACAGTTGTTAGCACGCTCGTTACTCGCTATTTCAACTATTTTATATTTAAAGTTTGAAAGATAATTAAGGTTAGACAATGGTAGGGTACTTTTTACATAATTTTAGTGGATATAGCGGAGCTTCAAAGCAGGCTAAGCTGTTAGCTGAAAATATCGAACATGAAGTCGTTTTTTTTAACTTTGGAGATAGAGTAGAAAATAATCCTAAAGTAGTTAATGTCCCAAGTTCTTTTTTCATACAATTTTTTTATATTATATATTACGTTTTAAAATTTAAGGTTAATACTTTCCATTTTCATGGTTCATTTAATATCCCACTAGTTATTTCGTTTTTATTAAAGAAAAGAGTTATATTGAAAACGACATTACTTGGTGATGATGACTTTGATACTTTTTCTGCAAAGCGTAACTGGACTATCAAATTCTTCTTCATAAAAAACATCTATAAAAACATAACATTGTCTAGGAAAGTTTATGAAATAAATTCTAAATACCTACCTGAACAAAAAATACTGTTAATACCTAATGGTGTTAGTATAGGTCCTTGCGTAGATCTTGACAGCAAGGAAACCAATTCATTCTGTTTTGTTGGTCTTGTTTGTAAAAGAAAAAGAACATTTGAAAGTATAGAGTATTTTTTACAAAACTTTGCGCACTTGCCTGATGCAAAATTTTATATAGTTGGACCTTATAAAAATGTGGTAAATAATTCTGAATTTTCTCAAGAATATGTTGATCGGTGTATACAACTTGTTGAATCTTCAGAGCATAAAAATAAGATAAGGTTTCTAGGCCATGTTGAGCCTAGTGAAGCTCAGAATGTAATGAAGAGGTGTAAGGCTTTATTATTTTTCTCTAGTAAAGAAGGTATGCCAAACGTTGTATTAGAGTCTTTGGCACAAAACTGTGTACCTATTACAAATTGGTTAGATGGTGTTTCTGCTGAAATTTTCGAAAATAAAATTAGTGGTTTTATCATTAATTCACAAGAGGAATGTATTGATATCTCAGATATTGATTTAATGGTGTCTAAGAGAAAACCTCATGAATTAATGAAAGATAAGTTTGATATAAAAGTTGTTGCAAAGAGTTATAATGAACTTTATTTGTAGATTTTAAATATAAAGAGGTTAGAGTGGTTTTAATTTCAATAGGTTCGCTCATTTTTTTTGTATTGCTTCTTTATTTGTATGCTAGGATATCGTTATCATTATCTTTAGTTATAGTGTCTTGCTTTTCTATATGTACCTTTTCTGGTGTAGTTTCATCTTCTGGTTTTATATTTTATCTTTTTTCCATTATAATATTTGTTTTATTCAATCGTATCTCATTTAAAAAAGATCTTTTGATTTTGTTTTTTATGTTTTTGCTTTTTCTTTTACCTATTTTGTTTTTGTCTCTTAATAATGGTGCCAGTGAAGTAAAAAGCTTTCTTAAATTTTTTCAGTCGGTCGTTGCAATTTTTGGTCTAGTGTTTATTTCTAGGGCAAATATTTCAATCTCTCAAGTTCAAATGGAAAGAATTTGCATTTCTTTTATTGTTGTTAATGTTGTATTTGGGCTTGTATTTCATTTATTGTTTAATGTTTATGATTTAGGGCTTATTCGTTTCAGTGGTATATTCTTTGATTCTAATTATTATGGGTTATATTGCCTTCTCTTGTATTTTTCGTTGGATCTATTTTTCAAAATTAATAGATTGCTGAAGCTTATATTGGCTTTAATGGTACTTTCTAGCTTATCATTTAGTATCCTCTTGATATTTGTAATGTATATAATACTGTCTCAAAAATGTCCTAAGTTTTTGATGAATCCTTTTGCGTTTTTCTCCGCTTTAGTCTCCAGTATGATCTGTTATTTAACATTGATGTTGGCAATGAAAAAATTGTCTAACGAGGCTGTAAGTAATCAATTTATATTTTATAAGTTGAGTTCCTTGTCTCATCGCTTGTCAGCGCAGTTTGACGCACTTGACATTTTAACATTAAAACATGCATTTTTTTCAGGGATGGGCAGTGGCCGGAATTTAGAACTAACAGGGAGAGCGTTACATCATTCATTTTTACAAATGATTTTCAGTCATGGGATTATTTACTATTTACTAATGATTTCAATTCTAACTTTATCATTAAAAGGGTTAGATAATACACTTCTAATAACTAGAAAGTATTATGCTATTTTTTATTGTTTGTTAGTTGCATGTTTTGTCTTAGACCCTTATGCAACTTTATTTTTTAATATAGTTGCATTATTGTTCTACGCAATTAAATCGAACACCGTTTTAGCAAGAGGATAGTAATAGATGTATTTTTCGTTGATATTACCAACTCTGGGAAGGAAGAAAGACTTAATTAGGTTTGTTAGTTCCCTTCGTTTTGCAGCAGAAAAAGTTGATAATAAACTAGAATTGATTGTGATAGATCAAAATGACAAATCATTTGAATTAAAGGAAGTTTTGGAAAGTCTACATTGTAGTTTCGATATAATCTATATTCACTCAGATATTAAAGGGTTATCGTACAATAGAAACTTGGGCTTGAAAGTATGCAAAGGTAAGTATATAGCTTTTCCCGATGACGACTGCACTTATTACCCTGATACTCTAAAAGTCGTCCTTGATATTTTGAATTCTGGATCAAATATAGATTTTATAGCTGGCCAGATTGTTGATATTAAAACTAATCAGAAGATTATAAAAAATTGGCCTGATGTAATAAAAAACATTAGCTTTCTTAACTACTACTTTTTATCTTCATCTATTACTATTTTTGCTAAATTTGATAAAAATGATTCCTTTGACGTAACATTGGGAGCGGGAGGGCAATTTGGATCTTGCGAAGACCCTGACTTTCTTTATACAAAGCTACTGAAAGGAAAGAAAGGTATTTACTATCCATCAGTTAAAGTTTGGCATCCAATACCTGACTTTGGTTCAATAGATAACGTTAAGGTTTTTAATTATGCAAGTGGCTTTGGTTATTTTATAAGAAAAAACATTTCAATAATTAATTTTTTGTTTTTGTTGCTGTTACTATTTAAAAAATCTATGCAATTTATTTTTCTTAATAGTAAGTTTAAGGATGGTTATTTTTCAAATTACTTTAAAGGATTATGGCATGGGTTCAAAGGTTATGGCATTAAAAAGAAATAATAATTTTGATATTTTACGACATTTCTTTGCTTTTTGTGTTGTATGGCATCATTACTTGGTCTTGAATAACGTTGAGTTTTATTTTCCACTGTTTGAGCTATTTAATTCTGATGTTGCAGTTAAATCATTTTTTTTCATAAGTGGAGTGCTAATTTGGGATAGTGCTCTTAGGACGGAAAACGTAAAAACTTATTTTTTAAAAAGATTAACTCGTATCTATCCTGCACTATTGTTAGTTTTAAGTGTTTGTAGCCTGATATTTTTATTTATGGGGGCAGAACCGTTAAATGTAGCTAGCTACTTTTCTTTTAGTTCTGTTTTTCTAACCTTTCTCCAACCATGTGTCAACGGAATTTTTGATAATAATATTATCTGTGCTGTTAATGGCTCTCTTTGGACGTTAAAGTTGGAAGTGGCGTTTTACATTATAATTGCTTTTGCAGTTTACTTTTTCAAAAGTAAGCGTTTTCAATTTATAATGCTGCTTTCGTTAATATCGCTTACGCTCGATATTGCATATTCATTTGGCATCCTCGATAACGTTCCTTTTATATCGCAATTGTCAAATCAAATTTTCTTTAAGTTATATTACTTTGGGGCTGGTGTTTTTTATTATAACTATAAGGAGTATATAGGAGGTAAAGTTTTAGCTTCAATTCTTTTGCTATCTTTTTTGCTACAAGTATTTTTTGAACTATCAATATTCAGTACTTTTCTTTTTGTTTTTTCTATTGTTATTATTCTAGCTTTTTACACCCCTTATTTTAATATTTCTAAGTTTGGTGATATTTCTTATGGGATGTATATATTTCATTTTCCGCTTGTACAGTTTTTAGTGCTTTTTGAAGTTTCATCAGGAGATAAAGCTATTGATTTTTTATTGTTTTTTTTAGTGTTAGTTTTCATTTCAAAAATGTCTTGGGAATATGTAGAAAAAAAATGTTTATATAGGTCAAAATAAATGAGTACTAATAAAGTTGCAGTTTTAATGGCTGCATATAACGGGCAAGACTTTATTGAAGAGCAAATAGAATCAATTTTATTGCAAAAGAACATATCGTTAAGACTATTCATAAGTTTAGACCGATCTGTTGATGGTACTTACGATATCATTACTAAATATATATCTAAATACCCAGAGGTAATTTCAATTTTACCTTATGGAGAGCGCTTTGGGTCTGCATGTAATAACTTTATTCGGCTAATAAAAGATGCTGCAGTAGATGACTTTGAGTATGATTTTATTGCATTTTGTGATCAAGATGATATTTGGGAAGAAGACAAACTGTCTAATGGTGTGAAATCCTTGTTGGATAATTATTGTGATGGCTATTCATCGAATGTTACAGCGTTTTGGCCGGATGGTCGAACAGCGTTAGTTAAAAAGGCCTATAATCAAACCGAGTATGACTACTTATTCGAGGCCCCAGGACCGGGTTGCACCTTTGTATTAAAAAAGGAGCTATTCGTATCAATTAGAGATTTTATCAAAAAAAATATTGATAAAATCGATAGTATGTGGATGCATGATTGGTTTTGTTATTCTTTCGCAAGATATAACGGTTTTAAGTGGCATATAGATAATAAACCTTCAATGAATTATCGCCAACATGAGTCAAACGTTGTTGGTGCCAATCATGGAGTTGGTAGTTTGGTTACTCGTGCGAAAATTGTGGTTTCTGGTGAAGCTTTTGATAAGGTTATCCAGCAAGCTGTTTTGTTGGAACAGCAAAATGAAAAACCGGTCAAGCTTTTGTTATCTGGTAGTCGTATCTCCTTTTTAAAGCTATTTTTAATTTCTTTTAAATTGAGGCGTAACCCTTTACATAAACTTTATATGGGAACTATATTTTTACTATTCATTTTTATTGGCTATAAAAATAAAACTGTTTTTAACTAAAATAAGTTATCTTTTTTCTTGATTAGCTTGAGATTAAATTATGTTTTTATCGCATGAGATCAAACTTTAAGGTGGTGTTGTGAGCATTTTGATAACTGGTTCATCTGGCTTTATTGGTAGGAATTTTCCTTCTAGTACTGACAAAAAACTTAAATATGTAGTTCGTTCAAATAAAAATAATGATAGTGATAATTTCTTTATAGCGAACTTGGACCGTTTTACATGTTGGGATGGGGCTTTTGACGGTGTTGATTCTATAATTCACCTCGCGGGATTAGCACACTCTAAAGGTTTTTCTGAACAAGATTATTTAGATGTAAATGTTGAAGGAAGTCTACATTTGGCTAGAGAAGCCGCGAGATCGGGAGTTAAACGTTTCGTGTTTGTGAGTTCGATTTTGGTTAATAATATCGATAATACAATGTTACAAGACGGTTTAGACGCTCACGGTAATAGTCCATATATAACTTCAAAGCTTTTAGCGGAAAGAGGCTTAAAGGAAGTTTCGTTAAAAACAGGTATGGAATTGGTCATTGTTAGGTCTGCTTTAGTTTATGGCGCTGATGCACCAGCAAATTTTGGTAGTCTTACTCGATTAGTCAAATTGCTACCATTATTACCATTTGGGGCTATATCAAATAAAAGGAGTTTTATAGCTGTTCAGAATCTTTCCGATTTGTTGCTAAAATGTGCCACTCATTCAAGCGCAAGCGGTAGGACTTTTTTAGCATCTGACTGTCGAACTGTATCTATGAAAGAATTTACAACAGCAATAGCTCATGGTTTGAACAAATCGGCTTTTCAAGTACCGATACCTGTACCTATTTTGCGTAAACTTGCCCAGTTCTTCGGTAAATCAAATATGTTAGAACAAGTATTGATGGATTTTGAAATTGACTCTTCCGATCTTTACAACGTTTTAGGTTGGAAGCCTCCTTATACGATGGAGCAGGCAATGGCTTCACTTTCAGAGAGTAAAAAATGATTCGTTTAATAGATTTTCTAGCAGCCTTCTGTGGATTGCTATTGCTGTGGCCTGTCTTACTTATTGTTACTATTATCGGTATGTTCGATACTGGTTCACCAATTTTTGTACAGACTCGTGTTGGTCGAAATAAAAAGCCATTTAAATTGATTAAGTTCCGTACTATGTCTGTTGAAACAAAATCAGTTGCTAGTCACTTAGCCAGTAATGCGTCAATTACAAAGTTAGGTAATTTTTTACGTAAAACTAAGATTGATGAATTACCGCAATTAATTAATGTGGTTAAAGGTGAAATGAGTTTGGTTGGTCCTCGACCGAACTTATTTAATCAAGAAGAGTTAATTAAAGAGCGTGATGTGTTAGGGGTTTACGATGTTTTACCTGGCGTTACAGGTTTAGCTCAAGTTCAAAACATTGATATGTCTATGCCCGCTTTGTTAGCAAAAACTGACAAGCAGATGATTGATAGCCTAAATGTTAAAGATTATTTTAAGTACATTATGATGACAGTTACCGGCAGTGGTTCTGGTGATGCGGTAAAAAAATAGTTTTTAATGTGACTATTCAGTTATCTATTTCTCCTCGATTAAGTTTTGCTCTTTAATATCTGCTTTGGCAGTTTTGGAACGTTTTTAAATTAAAGGTTTAGACAAATAAATATGAAAATTGCTATTGCTGGTACAGGTTATGTTGGTTTATCAAATGCGATGCTACTCTCGCAACATAACGACGTTGTTGCCATAGACATTATCGAAGAAAAAGTCGATATGTTGAATGATGGTATTTCACCAATTGTAGATGATGAGATAACTGATTTTCTTCAAAATCATGCGCTTTCATTTACTGCAACTTTAGATAAAGAATTTGCGTATAAAAATGCAGAGTATGTAATTATCGCAACGCCTACAGATTACGACGTTCAAACAAATTTCTTTAATACATCATCTATTGAAGCTGTGATTAAAGATGTAATGATGATTAACCCTCAAGCGATAATGGTTATTAAATCAACCGTACCAGTTGGTTACACAAGCCGAATTGCAGACGAGTTAGGTTGCAGTAACTTGATCTTCTCGCCCGAGTTTTTACGCGAGGGTAGGGCGCTTTATGATAACCTTTACCCTTCACGTATTATTGTTGGCGAACAAAGTGAGCGAGCTAAAATTTTTGCGAACTTACTAGTTCAAGGCGCAATTAAAGAAAATATTGATGTTTTATTTACAGACTCTACTGAAGCTGAAGCTATCAAGTTGTTTTCTAACACTTATCTAGCGCTTCGTGTTGCCTACTTTAATGAGTTAGACACCTACGCTGAATCTCATGGCTTGAATTCTCGTCAAATTATTGAGGGAGTTGGTTTAGATCCCCGTATTGGTAACCATTACAATAACCCTTCATTTGGTTATGGTGGTTACTGCTTACCTAAAGATACGAAGCAGTTACGTGCAAACTACTCAGACGTACCGAATAACATCATCGGTGCAATCGTTGACTCAAATACTACTCGTAAGGATTTTATAGCGGATGCAATTTTAAAGCGCGAACCTAAAATCGTTGGTATTTACCGTTTAATTATGAAAACTGGGTCAGATAACTTCAGGGCATCGAGTATTCAGGGGATTATGAAACGCCTGAAAGCTAAAGGAATTCAAGTAGTGGTATTTGAGCCAGTGATTGAAGAAGACCACTTTTTCCACTCTGAAGTTATAAAATCGCTAGAAGACTTTAAAGCTATGTCAGATGTTATTGTATCTAATCGCATGGTTGATGAAATCAGAGATGTAAGTGATAAGGTGTATACTCGTGACCTTTTCGGTTCAGATTAGTTTTTGAGGTAATGATATGAAGTATTTGGTCACTGGTGCAGCTGGATTTATTGGTAGTGCAGTTGTTGAAAAACTAGTAGCAAACGGGCATGAGATAGTTGGTATTGATAATATTAACGATTATTACGACCCTGCTTTAAAATATGCACGTTTAAAACGTATTGAGCACAAAAGCTTTCGGTTAGTTGAATTAGATATTGCCGATAGAGAGTCTGTAAGTCAATTATTTAAAACTGAAAGCTTTGATCGTGTTATTCACTTAGCCGCACAAGCCGGCGTTCGATACTCTATTGAAAATCCACACGCTTATGCTGATTCGAATTTAGTTGGCCATTTGAATATTCTAGAAGGCTGTAGGAATACAAAAGTTCAACACCTTGTTTATGCCTCATCTAGTTCGGTATATGGTTTGAATAGTAAGACGCCATTTGCTACTTCAGATAGCGTTGACCACCCTGTTTCGCTTTACGCTGCAACTAAAAAGTCTAATGAGTTGATGGCGCATAGCTATTCTCACCTTTACGATATTCCTACGACAGGTCTTAGATTTTTTACCGTATATGGTAGCTGGGGACGGCCAGATATGGCACCGTTTATCTTTACCAAAAAGATCCTAGATGGCGAAACTATTGACATCAATAATAATGGTGACATGTGGCGTGACTTTACTCATGTAGATGATATTGTTGAAGGTGTTGTGCGCATAGCAGATGTCATTCCAAATAGAGATGCATCTTGGACTGTTGAGGCAGGTTCTCCAGCAACGAGTTCTGCACCTTATGCTGTGTATAATATAGGCCATGGCTCTCCAATTAACTTAATGGGTTTCGTTAAAGCCATTGAAGAAGAGCTGGGAATAGAAGCTAAGAAGAACTTCCGAGAAATGCAGCCTGGGGATGTTTATCAGACCTATGCTGATGTTGAGGATTTATTTGAAGCAACTGGCTATAAGCCTAAAGTTGGTGTTAAAGAAGGCGTTGCTGAATTCATTCGGTGGTATCGAGAGTTTTATAACAAGTAAGCTTTAATTACATCACATTGAAAAATGCTATTCACATTGAAGGTGAATAGCATTTATTTTTTGAAACAATACTTAATTATTATCGAGCATACAGCTCCGTACTCACTCTCGATAGTAAGTAGTGCTAATTAAGTCCGTTTTCCCTCATCAACGAATCAAAAGCCTTACCGTCCGTTCTAGAAGCATTAGCTACATAAGGTGCATACACATCAAATAGCAAGCGAGTATCGCTGTGGCCTAGCATCTGTGACACATACAGCGGATTTTCGTGTGCCGCTATATGCAAAACGGCTGCCGTATGGCGTGTTTCGTACGGTCGTCGTAGTTTTAACCCTGCCTTTTTAAGCGTTGGATACCAGAGCTTTCTACTCACATAGTGGGTTTCTAATGGTGTGCCAGACGGTCCGATAAACACAAAGTTTGAATCCGATTGGCTTGCATCTTTTAGCCGCTTAAATGCTTCATACACCGACTCACACATCTTCAATTCTCTACGCGATTTAGGCGTTTTAACATCACATGTTTCACCATTGACCCAGTTTTGTCTAATCCGGATTAAACGGTGGTCAAAATCGATATGCTGCCATTCCAATCCATGTACTTCACAGCTTCTCATCCCAGTCCAAAAGCGGACGATAAAGTAATCTTTCCACTGTTTCGGCACGTGAGTTAAAAATTGTCTAACCTCATCAATAGTCATTGGGTGTGATTCTGCTTTTTCTTCTTTGAGAGAGCGATAGCGCCTCAATGAATAATCAAATTTACATTCTTCGGCAGCAAGGCTCACTATCGCCACTAACGGCCACAGAATGTTATTGATGCGCCTATTCGATAACAGTCGTGAACCATCTTTTTTCTCGCCTTCCATTAATGTCTGACGAAAAAAGTCAACTTGCGATAAAGTGACTTCGTTGATCAAAGTATTGCCAAACTGTGGGATTAAGTATTTATCCAGTGTATTACGCACAGTATCGCGGTAACTATTTTTCCATTTGGCTTTTTGTCGTTCAAACCATTGATTAGCAAAGGTATCAAAAAATGGATATTGGCGGTCGGGATATTTATCTCGTTGGAGCTTTTCAAACTTGGCGACTTTTTTACTTTTTGGAAAGTAATCACGGTATTGAAAACTGCCTAAATCAATTTCAGCATTCATTTGCTTGAGGGTGGCTTTGGCACTAGCGAGGTTTTTAGGTGTGGCCATGAGTTTAGTGCCTTCACGAAAGCGGCAGCCATAGAGGTGTAAGTCGAACTGAATACGCCCATTGGGGCGAATACGAATATGAGCCATAGTGGCCTCCATTGATTGCAGATCGTTAAATAGATCTGTCCCTTACCAATGGAATTCGTTAGAATTTGCCCATCGGCTGGGGTGGGTTAATAGTCGTCGCAGCCGGTACGGGGTAGGGTGGTTGCCGCCACTCTGCCCCAACTGCTTTTTATAGGTTAACTTAGTTTCTACTTCTCGCTTATCAATCGCGTTTGCCTGTTTCGCTTGTTAAACACGCTTTCTCAAAGTAAAAGCTAACCAATCATACTTATTTTGTTACTTTCCTTTCCTTCATTGCTAATGACCAATATTGCTTAAAATAGGACTATTGGTTAAAAATACATGTATTACTATAGCTGTAACTGTATATTTGTCCAGTTGTCACATTTCTATTCATTACTTTTCATGGCCATGGACTCTTCCGTAGAGTAGCCATACTACATGTCCTCAAAACCATACAACTCAAGCTGCTTTTCTGTTTGGGGTATGTCTGTATTTTCTGCCTGTGTTTCTGTTAGATAGTCCCGTTTTAGTTGTATAGCAGTCTCTATGTTATTGCTTTCTGCTTCGATTGAGATTTTTGCAAAAGGAAGGGCTTCTTTGGAATTGATGTAAAATTCAAAAAATCGTTCTCCTTTCTTATTCTGAGTTATCACCAATTTCACTTGCGAGCCGTTAGTTTTGCGACATTTTCCGGTATCAATGAGATCTTTCGTATCAAAACGATATAAGTGGTCTTCATTATTTTTTACTGCCTGACCGAATATTTGTCGACAAAGATTATTGCCGGATAATCCTGCAGTGACAAATAGTTCACTGTTGTGGACCAACATGAAAGCTTCTGGGTTTTTCTTTATTTCGATGTATTTTTGATGAGACCTAACCTCGGCGATAAGAGATAGGTAATCAATGACTAAAGCGACTTCAACCATTGGCTTCTCCGGCACGCGCTTGTAAAAGTCAATCAGCCCTGCAATAGAAGATGTCACCGTTTCTTCAGGCGTACTGATGGTCACTATTTCCCCTTCTTGAGCAATAGAGATTGTTGGTGAATCAGTCTGTTTAATCAGCCGTTGTAGCTGAGCTAAAACAGGTTGATTTAATGCCATAGGAAGGGGGATAGAAGAATTTTCTGGCATAGGTTTGGTTGTTATTTTACCGGCACGTTGAATTCGGATCTCTTGCTCCCTATCGTCGAACTGTATGTATTCAAACGGTGTTGATTCCTCAGCCTCCTTGCTCAATTGTTTTAAATCGGTTGTCAATACCTCGTGTAAGGCACGTTGCTTCACTGCTTCCATATACTCAATGTGATTTTTGTGTATGGGAAGAGTGGCAAACTGGCGCAGGGCCCGGTATCTCGGTTGCATGAGTTCAGGTTGGCTTAACGAACTTTCGATGTGAGTTGCTTGAATGTAGCAGCCCTTTGAAGACTTTAGCTTAAATTGCAATGCGTAACTGTTGTGTTTTGATAGTGCTTGATTCGTAGCTATGACTGATTTAATTGATTGACTAAAAAAGTCACCTGGTAAAGCGAATTCGGCCTGTTTGAATCGATGCCCTTTGGTTAATGGCTGAGTAATCAGGGTATAGTCCGGTGATGAGCCACCTATCCAGGTTATCGCCTTGTCTTTTGGCGATATGATCACACTAACGCAATAGTCGGATTTTGTACTATTCAATTGCTTTGTCATAGCAGCAAATGAATCAAGCTTTTCGGTTGGGATAATAAGATTACTCATAAGTGCCTCTGCTATTTTGAAGGTGATTTAAAAATGGGTGGAAATGCTGCAGGAGTTTCTGGTTCGCGTTTGATGTCGCAGTCAATATGATGCTAAGGAAACTGTTGCCATCTGATTGTTTTGAAGATTTAACAGTCTCTCCTGGCTTGGCATAATGTTGATGTAGGAGAGTTAATTGACGCGCTTTGTTGGTTTTTCGATTGATAGTCAATTCAAATGACAGTGATAGCCACTGCCACTGAGGTTGTCGAAAAGTGGCTTTTATCAGTTTTGCATTTTTTACATTGCACGCTAGCTTCACTCGAAGATAATCTGCCTTTTGCTTACTGGTACTGATTTCAATCAGTGGCAGGTTGCGGAGCGCAGTGATCTGTTGTTTAGCAAACTTTTGATGACCATGTTTACCCGAATGCTGCCAAACATGACTTAGGGCTGCCCAGTCTGTAGCACTTGCTTTTTGCATTTGTAGGAATAGATAGCGGATGAAGTCAGGGGATTGAACACCTTGTAGGTTGCCTAACCAGAGTTGAACGTATGATGGATTCACATTGTCGCTCAATTGAGGGGAGCACGCTTGTTGGTGATCGCTATCAGCTCGTTCGCGATTAAATAACCAAGACTTTATCATCGACTCACTGAGGCTAATTGGTATTTTTTGGCGCTGACTTGCAGTTCTATCTCGATAGAGCTTGTTGAGTGAGGCTAATTGACGCGATAGATCATTCGAGGTTGCTGAGAGCTGTAATAGATAGCGTAACTCTGAGTGGCAAAAGTCTCGTTGCTGATGTTCACCATGGCCTAGGCGATAGAAAGGGTAGAACCAGTCCATACCATGAAGGTATGACCAACGGGTTGTGGCGAAATATTCATGACCAATTTGCCGTCCTATCTCATCAAGCAATAAGTTGTCATTGCATTGTTCAAAAGAATTACCTTCTAACCAGTAGCTAAATCGCAATTGAATCGTTTCTGGGGCTAATAGGATTTGTAGTGTGTGATCTTGAGTCGTTTCATTAGCTGATAGTCTATAGGCTAAGTGAAGCCCTTGCAGCAGAAACAAATGAATACCACCGTGCCTAAGGTGATGAAATCGGGCTTTTTTTCCAGCTACAGCTTTAAGGGCTTTAGTGATTGGGAGGAGATAATGTAATTGCCTTGAGTTGATATTTTCATTGTTAAAGCCGAACAATGGCACATTATGTGCCGATGATTGTTTAATCTTGATAAGGATCCGTACCAGTTTTGCAAATTTTTCAGGTATAACGGTATGTATCGTCCTTGATTTTCTATTTTTTGTCTGCCCATCTTGGGTTTTGGTGATTGTTAGATAAAAAAGTTCTTTGTGCTCTGGGTGAAAGTGAATATCACTCATTCGTAAACGTAAAATCTCTCCACGCCGTAGCATGGCAAAGTAACTGAGTATGCAGCTAACCGCACAAAATAGACGTTGTAGAAGATGGCCCTTAGGTTGCGCTAGTAATGACTCAACGATCTCTGTCAAATCTGTTAATGAAATTTGGTAGGGGTCAACACTCGGACGAGTTGTTGGTGCGTCAAATTCAGATATATCAAAATGATCTGTTAATGAGTGTTGGCACATGTAGCGATAAAAATAATGAATGACTTGTCGATGAGTATCACTTTCGAGCGAGTTATAAAGTCTGTGAGCCCATTGCTGCAGCAATACACTATCAATTGCATGATCATAAGGCAGTGGGTAAGATTCCAATAATATTTCTATCCGAGTATATTTTGTGAGTGTCGCGTCACTTAATTTTGATTTTTTGACGCCGCCAAAACGGATCCGTTCTAACGTATAGAAATACAGCATTGTTGGCAGGATATTATGCGACTTCCAAGCCGGTGGAGTGGTATCTGCAAGGCGATTACGCATTTTGTTCATCAGTAATTCGCGATTTGGCCAGTACGTCTTTTTTGATTGTTGATTTAATGACTCAAACCACTTGTCATCCCAATCGCGTTGATAAATGCTGGCCAGGGCTTTGTGTTTTTGCTTAGCGTCAATCAATTGTTTATTAAACGCTACATGCCTTTCGGGATCACTGATGTCTTTCAAAAACTGCGGGACTACGTTATCTCGATAATACCAAAGGCTTTGAAAACATCGAAACCACTCTCTTGATGATAATGCTGGAAGTGAAAATGGCGGTTCAGCGGTAAATCGGTTGATTTGTCGCGATAGTTTGTAGGCAGTAGTCGGTTTGAATTGTTGCTGTTGATACTCTTTTAGAACATGGAAGACAAAGAGCGGTAAATGATAGCGGGTAAATAGTGTTTCTTCGTGTCGACGACATAGACGACCAAGGTGTATCACGTCGAGATGAATGTTAGTTCCTATTCTTTTTATGCCATCTAGATCATTGATGATACTGCTTAGGTATTGCATAGAAAACGGTGCAACTTCCATTGCAATAACCAGTGCAACGAATTCAACGGATATGGTCGGCCGATGTTTTAAAAAATAACCTTTATACTCATCGTAGGCATGCTTGAGCGCCGAGGCTTGACTGGCGAACCCATTTAAGCGATCAAACCATTGTAGATCTTTGTCGACTAATACGGATTTTTTTTTATTGGGAATAGTCCACTGACACTCATCGTGTAGATAGCACAGTAATTCGGATAGAGCACATCGATAGCGTTTTTGTTTACCTGTTGGAACAATCCTAATGTTTTTATTGATTTTACGGAGATCAAACTCGGTGATTTGACGCTCAGCGTCTGTAGCATAGACCGTATTTTGAACGGCAGGTTGTTCACTCCAATGTTCAATAATCCATTGTAATGTAGATTTTTCTGAGCATGTTTCACCTCTTCGTAGATAAAACTCTACGATATCTGCAGCCTTTAAATTGTGTAGCTTATTAGACATAACAAACCTCCATTAATTTAAAGCGGGTGGGTAAACTGTTTAGGTGGAGTTTTAATGGGGCTAAACCTACCGGGAGTAGGTGATCACTACCGAAGTGCTCACCAAACTCCGAGTGACCCATTAAACGATCAATCTGACTGACTGAGAGTTTGACTGGCTCAATACTCGTGAGGGCACATTGAGCAAAGACATGGCGTAGCATGTAGGGTACTTTCCCCGGAAATCTAGCATGCATAAATTCTCTTAATAATTTTGCATTGAGTAATTTAGGTTGCCCACTATGATCATAAAGAAACCAAAGTGAATTGCCTTGGATTGATTTTGGGAGGTGTGTGATGAGTGATTTTTGCAGTTCTAGGTACTGGCATATCTGTTGGCTCATGTAATCGGATAGTATGATAGGGCGTAATCGACCTTTATCATTAACACAGGTTTGAGAGTGACTAAAACAGCGTTTTCGTTCTATTGATATGGCATGGGTTGGACGTGTGCCAGTGAGTAAAATGAATAGCAATGCGAGGTGATAGGTACACAGATTGTAGTAATCAATGTAAACACCGAGCTTTACATGGCCTGTGGGTTTTGAGCTCAATATTTCTTCATGCAGTATTTTAAAAAAATGACTTACCTCATGTTCGGCAATACCACGTTCACTGCCGATGTAAACCTTCTGATCTGCTTGTGTTGTCCAATTACGTTGATTACGTTTTCGGCGTAATTGGCTTATGCGTCCTTGTGCTTTCCACTCTTTAGGCATACTTCTGGCGGATCGTTTGCTGATGAGGTGAGGGCTGGCTTGTTTGTCAGCTGCCACTTTGCTATTTGAGTTTGGGGTATTAACCGAAAGCAAATGCCCCCAATTAAAAAGCCGTGCCTGACTTAAAAGTCTTTCGAGATATTCACCCTGGGCGATTAGGATTTTATACCTTAATCTGTCGCTGTCTTCTTGTTGGTAGGCGATCGCACTTTTATGATGGCGTCGATGTTCAGGCAGCAATACAGATTTTGCAACACTGGATAATTTATTATCCACACGAGTGCAATTTGCAAAGTAGCGAAAAAATATATCTTTTCTCGCACTAGCTCTGCCCTTTAGCTCACTTGAAATTAGCCATTTTTGACTTAATAGCTCAATGAGTCGCTGTTTTTCAATTTGAGTTAACCAAGGTGTTTTGTATGGCTGCGCGGCGATAAAAGGCTGGAATAGATGATTCAAATTCTCAGGTAACGGTTGCCACAGAAAGATAATCTCACCATTGCAACAGTAAGGGAGCGCATATTCTGCATAGGTTATACTGCCGTATTTTACTGTTCTAAAGCTGTGCGCTTGGCAATCATCACTGGCGCTGACTCTACAACAATCGGGGATCTTATATTGGAGATTGTTTTTAGTATCCCGTTTTTTATCTAGCTGGTTGGTCAGCCAAAGATATAAAATCACCACCAGAAATTTCGGTTGGTCAAGATCTTTAAATGCTGAACGTCTAAATTGATTGAATAATTTCACCAACGTTACAGTCATTTTGAATGCATCAGGTTTCACCCCTCCTGCATTACGTTGCCGATTCTGCTTGGCGATCGTATGTTGTTTACTCATGACTAATTTCTCCTCACTTGTTTGCTCTGATTGCAGAGGGAGAGATCTGAGCTAATTCACTAAATTGCTTTTTTGTTAGTACTGTCACACCGTGTGCCTTAGCTGTAAGCAATCGATGATGTAGCATTTGAGGCAGTCGCTTTTGCTCTTGGTACATTAACGCTGGTTTAATTAGGGCTAATGTGGTTAAAGTCGGCTCTGCATCCTTGTATATGAGCAAGGTCGCGGTTAATTTGTGGGAGTCACTATGAACGAGTAGTAAATCCAGCAATGGCATATCAACTAGTTGCTCATAGGTATCGGAACTAGAGTTGTGTACGACAGGGATTGGTGTGTTATCTAATAGACTCTGAATTTGTTCAATAGTGAGTATATTGATAGCTGGAAGTGCCGAAAGGCTTATAACATCACCGGAGAGTAATGTGATCAGTTTCGGATGGTGCTGCAATTGCACACTATTGAGTATGACTTTTTTTGATTTAGGCATCCTGCCCTCCTTAACAATCCGTGTTACTGTTCTGTTTGCACACTTGAGAACAATTTAGTTCTGAGGATCGACTCGTCCTTTTGTATTACTGTATATATATACATGAGCATATGTTGCGTGAGAAGTCAAAGTTATTATTTTTCAGCCAGATCCAATAACTAATATTTTCAACCTAGAATCAAAAAATAACGTTAATGCGAAGTATTTTAATGATGTATAAATGGCTAAATTTAAATATTGGTTTGTTTATTGTTATTAATTGCTTAACAACTGTCCCCTAGATTTAGCGCTAGCGTTTTCCCTAAAAAGGAAACTAGGCCTTTCTTTTTTGATGCTGCGCCTGAATGCAAATAGAAAAGTTAGAGGATGGAGAGTCAATCTAGGGGGAATGAATCTAGCTCAAATATAACCTGACAGAAACCAAGTTAAAAAGTGGGTAACCGTCAGGTATGAACTATTATATTTTAAGGTTGTTTCTGTTGTCGGGACAAATACCATTTATTAAAACTTTATATCCTTAAACGACTTATTTTTAATGGCGGCATCAAAGTGTCCTCGGTTAATTCCGGTCATTTTCCAGTGAATAGTAGTATCACCTGCTAAACATTCAAGGTAGCTTTCTACAATAGAGCTAACATGAAGGCGAATTTGTTCTAAATATTGATAAGGGTTAATGACATATTTATTGGCTTCAACGGGATCTTTTGTATATAAGTTTCTCCATAACCCATATTGAAGTCTGGTGACAGTTGTCAGCAAGGCAAATATAGCTAATCTTGTCGTTAAGCTCCCATGGCGTTTTATTAGTGCATTGTCGCAAAAAAGACCAAGTTTACTTGCTTTATAACTCGAGTTTATCGATCTATTTAATAATGCTGTAGAATAAAAATGATACTTCCCAGAACCATCATCAAGGTTGTTGAAAGCTAATGATAGTGTTTCTCTAGGCTCTATACTTCTAAAAGTAGTAACAAACCGCCTCAATTCATCCTCGATTTCATTAAAGATTAAACACATAACAACGGCCTGCGTTGGTTCGATATAAAACTGACTTTGTGAACACTTTGACTTACAGATTGCTTCAAGTTTTTTAAAGTCAATAGCCTCTAACTTATTGAGTAGTAAACTAGAGTCCCATTCTTTTTTTAAAATTAATTTAGGTAGTACTAAATGTTTACACGCATTTTCGCGAAGAGAGGAAAAGTCGCTGCATTTTTGTTGTTTCTCTTCGAAATCGTTAAAACAAAATAACCCAAAACTATCTTTGATATCCATAATATACTCACTTCTGTTTAAATTTAAAAGATAGAATACTAACTTGGTTACGTCAAAGGTCTGTTTTTAAACAGTATTTTGAATTGCGGATCGCAGTAAAGAATCTTAACTAACAAGGCAAAATATAGTCGCAACGTTCAGCTTAATCTTCTGGTTTGAGGTGTTCTTTCTGTGCTTAAGAGCAAGTATTTTTGGGCTCATATACGGATATCAAAGCATTGAGTGAGTTATTCGGGGAAATCAAACTTTCAGTTGAGTATTTGCCGTGAGTTTTATCACTTTGTCATCTCAATCAACACTGTCTCAAACGCACTGATATTGGCCGTTTTCAGTCTCATGCGAGAGGGGCTGTGCGCAGAAAACCCTTAAATTGAAAGAGAAATACTGGTATTTGTTGAATTCAGTAGAATAGCGCTAACCATTTAGCTTGTTTTTATTGTTTTTATTGTTTCATTTCAAATTGTTATGCGTTCTTTTTGGCAGATAACAACATTTAACCTGTCAATCGACAGACTTATGATGATTTGATTATTCCTTCTAATCGCATCATACTGTGATTAGAATATAGTGTTTAATCGAATCAAAGAGCAGTCTATGTGGATATGGGAGCAAACAGAGTGGCCAGTATTTACCTGGGACAAAGCACGCATCGAGCCACTCCTGAGGGAGACTCGGCTTAATCAGGGTATTTTGTTGGGTAAAGTCTCTGCTCAGTCATTGGATCATAAGCAAAGTATGCTTGATACTTTATTAAGCAATATTGTTCACTCGAGTGCCATCGAGGGGGAGAAACTAAATGTTTTTTCGGTACGTTCATCACTTGCTAATAAACTGGGTGTGTCTGAAGATAAACCGTTTCCTATAACAGAGCAATCAGATGGATTAGCCGAGATCATGGTTGATGCGGTAGAGCGTCTGGATGAGTCATTTACGCTCGAACGACTATTGGGGTGGCATGAGAAATTGTTTCCTAAAGGCGACACGATCTTTAACCCTGTGATAGGAGGACAATGGCGAGGTGATGCTCCTATGCAAGTGGTTTCTGGACGAATTGATCGGCCTGTTGTTCACTTTGAAGCGCCGCCTAGAGCAGTTCTTGAAGATGAGCTTAGTCGTTTTGAGGATTGGTTTAATGAGTCGAAAACAGATGCATTGCTTGACCCTTTATTGAGAGCGGCAATAACACACCTCTGGTTTGTGACTTTGCATCCCTTAGATGACGGCAATGGTCGGATAACTCGGTTACTCACCGATTTGGCTTTAGCCCAAGCCGATAAACTATCGGTACGATTTTATGCAATGTCAGTGGGGATCATGGCAAACCGAAAAAGCTACTATGAAATCTTAGAGAGCACGCAGAAAGGCGATCTTGATATTACGCAGTGGCTGGTTTGGTTTTGTAAAGTGCTTAATGAGACTTTTAGCAACGTTTTACACGATATTGAGCAAACCATACAAAAGGTTAATTACTGGAGAGCGGTTGATCAAACAAAACTCACGACAGAGCATATGAAAGTACTTAATCGTATGTTAGATGGGGACTTTCTGGACGGTATAAATACGAGTCAATACCATAAAGTTGCAAAAGTCAGTAAGCCCACGGCATCGCGCCATCTTGCTTATTTAGTAGAAATAGGCTGCTTGCAAAGATCAGGTTCCGGTGGCCGAAGTACCCGGTACATTCTAAATCAAACTGCTCAAAATGGATGAAGCCCAAAATGCTAACATTTAGGGTTGCGTATTTGTTAGTGCGCAACCAATAGCGCTAACCATTTACCTGCATTACCAATCGAAACTCTCGCTATCTTGAAAGGCACCTCCAGCAGCTGTAACGGTTCCAGTGGTGAACGTAACACCAAGTAATGCACTTTCTGGTGGCAAAGTTATTCAGGATAATTTTGGCTATTCCTTTGGCAATTTTAGTTCACCACTACACCCCCCATCAATAATATTTGGACGCCATACCGTGACCTTCTTAACGGTTTGTTCTTACTATAGGTCGCAGCAATGCGCATTGTTTTTAGTAAAAGCTCGCAGTAGCAACTTGATGGTTACTCTTAGTAATACTTTGTTGCACCTTGATGCGATGGTTACTTCAGGTAGTCGCTGGGTTATTACTTGTTGAGGGGGAGATTAAGTTATTAAATATCGACACAGAGGGAGCACATATAACTAATAATGTATAACCATTTAGTTTTTAATTGTTATTTATTTCAATTGATTACGGTGTGCTTTGTTGCGGGTGACAACTGTTAACCTGTTAATGGACAGACTGTTGATGATTTGATCCCCTTCTAATCGCATCATACTGTGATCCGAATAGAGTGTTTAATCGAATCAAAAAACAGTCTATATGGATATGGGAGCAAACAAAATAGCCTGGATATACCAGGCAAAGCCCGCATTGGGGCTCCTCCGAGCTGGCTTGAACTGGGGACTTTGTTGCGGGGACTATCAGCTAAGTCATTGGAGTATAGGCAAAGTATGCTTGATACCTCTCCTATCGATACAAGAGCCTGATTTTGGGTCGTTAACAAAGCAACATGATCTAGTTGCTCTGAATAAAACGTCACATGGGATAAATAAAGTTATTTTATATCTTAGTCAACATAGCCTCAGATGGTTCTATAGTTAAAGACTGTTCAGTTTTAAGCGCTGGAGTTTGCTAAGCTCCCAGAGCTTAAAGGGAAATAATGGTGTTTTTATTGCACGCTTAAAATGCGCTGCTTTTCAAATCAGGCATAGTCAAAACGCCTTAGCGCTATTTTGAGTGCGTGTTCACAATATTTAATGAGCTATTTTAGGTTCATTAAATCTATAGAAACTGACTTAATGTTCTTAAAATGACTCAGCAATTCGATTTGTTGTCAATTAATGCGCGGTTATGGGAATAATAATGTGGAGGGATATAATACAATTTGAAGACGTTTTACACTGACTCGACATATTTGTTTTACCCATAAGCACTTTCATTTGCTCGCAAGGAATTGAGGGCTTAATAACTCGTTCATATATGAAAGTGGGATCCCACAAATTGTGCGAGAGTACCGTATTTCGGATGTATAAATTAAAAAATGATTGATGAGAGTGTTGTTAATAATGGAAAAGTCATCGGGTAATGCAGGGCGCCCTACTTTGAGTGCTAAACGTTCAAAAATGGGCCCTAATGAAAAAGATGCACTGATGTTAGCTGTGAGTCGGGATTTGCTAACAGGGACAAAAACAACTGGACAGGCTCTGAGGTTTTTACGGGTTGAACTGTTGTCACTTAACCAAGAGCAATATGCGCGGATGGTCGGTGTCACTAGAAAAATACTCTCCGAAATAGAAAGCGATAGGTCAAAAGCGAATGTTTGTGTGCTCAACAGGGTGTTAAGAGGTGTTGGTTTATATGCCGCTATTTTACCGCGTGACAATTTCACAAAAGATGAACTATTTAAAGAGTTCAAATATATTGAATAATTTGGATACTGACGTCATTAACGCTATACGGTTGAATCGGGATAACATTTTTTATGTCATATTGAGCAAGAGTACACATGTCCTTTAAGTTGCCTTAATCTAGGATGATTTTGATTAACTAAGCGAAAATTAAACGCAAATGGTTCAACACGCTGAGAGACGAAAAATCGATAAGTGGTGAGCCTTGTGTATGCTTATTTTCTATAGCTCAGCGAATATGAGCTTCAAGTTAAATCAAAAAGTGCTTTTGACTACGTTTAATCAATCAAGTAATCGAGATTACTCCTCATTAAAGCAGCTGGAATAGTAAGGCTTCTTCCCTAAGCTGTGTAGGCGATTGGCTCATATTGAATTTAACCACAACGGTGTTGTTATATAAGGCCTATACTTATTATCGGGCACATTATTATCTTGTCAGCGCAGAGACTTGAGTTTATTGGCATTATAGCAAGTGAACCAGAGGATAGCGGATCCCCTATCATCGTTGGAAAAGTGTACTGTTTACGTCCCCACGATACTTGCCTAACTTAGGTTGCGGTTTTTTTAGCTAAGTGGGTCATTTTTAGTTGAGTGCTAGCAGCACTTTGGTATTGAAATATGCTATTATCCGCCCCGCTATATCATTATTTCTCAGTTACTAAGTAGTCGTATTTTATGAAGCCTCAGAGCCAAATGGATCAAAAAATGGATTTTTTGCAGTGTTTGTTTTCGTTAAAACGAGTGGAAAAACGAATTGTTAGTGTCTTAATCGACTCGTTATTTTTAGTAATAGCGTTTTGGGGCGCGGTACTCGTGCGTGTGGACGATATCAGCGCATTAACCAATGGTAGCTACTGGTTACTTGCTGTTAGTGTGGTGCCAATAAGTATTCTAGGATTTGCCAAACTTGGGCTATACCGCGCGGTATTACGCTATATGGGGTTACAAGCACTCACTGCTATTTTGTTGGGGGTACTAGTCTCTACCGTTAGCTTAGTATTATTCGCTTACTATTTTGAGTCACAATTGCCGAGAACGGTACCTATTATCTACGCCGCGTTCTCAATCGTGTTTATTGGTGGTACACGTACCATGGTACGCGCTTTTGTTGGCACAGGAATGAAGCGGGTCGGTGAACCTGTCATTATTTATGGCGCAGGAGTGAGTGGTCGCCAACTGGTCACCGCTTTAGTACAAAGTCACGAATATTACCCTTTTGCTTTCGTTGATGACGATACCACCTTGCATGGTACTGTCATTCAAGGTGTGCATGTGCATTCACCGTCAATCATGCGCAAGCTTATTCGTGAAAAACAAGCAACGAAAGTGTTGCTGGCACTACCTAGTGCATCACGCTCGCGTAGAAAAGAGATTTTGTTGTCATTAGAGCAGCTTGCTGTACAGGTGCTGACGTTACCTGCAATGGCCGACTTAGTCAGCGGCAATAAGCTTTATAGTGATATTAAAGAAGTTGAAATTGATGATCTTCTTGGGCGTGACAGTGTTAGCCCACGTGATGATTTAATGACGGCGAATATCAAAGATAAAGTGGTCATGGTGACAGGGGCTGGTGGTTCTATTGGTTCTGAGTTATGTCGTCAAATTATTAAGCAATCACCTAAAAAGCTGGTGTTATTCGAGCTGTCAGAATTTGGTTTGTATTCAATTGAACGAGAACTCTCTGCAATGGCGACGAGTCTTGGATTAGATATTGAGATCTACCCGATGCTAGGCTCAGTTCAGCGTAAAAATCGTATAACAGCGGTTATGGAAGCCTTTGAGGTGCAAACGGTTTATCATGCCGCTGCATACAAACATGTGCCATTAGTTGAGCACAATGTTGTTGAAGGCGTTCGCAATAACGTATTTGGTACGCTTTATACTGCTCAAGCTGCGATAGCAGCAAAAGTAGAAACATTTGTTCTTATCTCTACCGATAAAGCCGTTCGACCAACCAATGTGATGGGCACCACTAAGCGTTTAGCAGAGCTTGGGTTACAAGCTTTAGCTAACGAATCACACTCCACTCGTTTTTGTATGGTACGTTTTGGTAATGTGTTGGGGTCGTCAGGTTCTGTTGTGCCATTATTTAGAAAGCAGATTGCTACAGGTGGTCCGGTTACCGTAACGCATCCTGAAATTACGCGTTTCTTTATGACGATCCCAGAAGCATCTCAGCTGGTAATTCAAGCGGGCGCTATGGGGAAAGGCGGTGATGTATTTGTTTTAGATATGGGCAACTCAGTTAAGATTGTCGATTTAGCAGCAAAAATGATCCGATTAAGCGGGTTTGATGTTAAAGATGATATTAATCCGGAAGGTGATATCGGCATCGAATTTAGTGGGTTACGTCCAGGTGAAAAACTGTATGAAGAACTATTAATTGGTGACGATGTTACCGGTACCGATCATGAGCGGATCATGACAGCCAATGAACAGTACTTACCTTGGCAAGAACTTGAGGTTATTCTGAAAAAACTTGATACAGCATGTCATGAATTTCAGCATGAGACTATCAGAGAAATTTTGTTGAGTGCACCTACAGGCTTTAATCCGACTGATGGCATTTGTGATTTGGTTTGGCAACAACGTGATGGTGAACAAGCACCAAGTTCTGAAGCTAAAAAAGTGCTTTCTATAGTCTCTTAACTAAACTCAATAGCGTTATTTAAAAGCCAGCTCGTTGAGCTGGTTTTTGTCGTTTTCAAAGCCTAATTAATGGTTAGGAACAGTTTGTGCTGATTAAATATTGCCTTGAAATCGTTACGTCTCATGTAGTGATTGTTTACATGTAGCGTTAATTTGTATTGTATCGAAACCTTATTGTTAGGTGCTTCATTTGGAAAATATTGTGGGTAATCATACGACTAAAGGGATAGTGTTAGCTGGTGGTGCAGGTTCACGCCTTTATCCTATTACTCGTGGGATCTCTAAACAACTATTGCCTGTTTATGACAAACCGATGATTTATTACCCGTTATCAGTATTGATGCTGGCGGGGATTAGAGACATATTGATTATAACTACTGCTGAAGAATCAATATTATTTCAACGCCTTCTTGGTGACGGTAGCGATTTTGGTGTACAGCTGACTTTTGCTATTCAGGAAAAGCCTGAAGGTATTGCCCAAGCATTTATTATTGCGGAAAGCTTCATCGGCAATGACAGTGTATGCCTCATTTTAGGAGATAATATTTTTTATGGGCAAGGCTTTAGTCAGTCTTTAAAATCTGCTGCTAAGCGGCGAGTTGGTGCGACAATTTTTGCTTATCAAGTGGATCAAGCTGAAAGGTTTGGAGTTGTTGAGTTTGATAAGGACTTTAACGCCCAGTCTATTGAAGAGAAACCTGTACAGCCTCAATCAAATTGGGCTGTCACGGGCCTTTATTTTTACGATAGCAAAGTGGTCAATATTGCCAAGAATTTAGCACCATCAGCGCGACAAGAGTTAGAGATCACTGATATCAATAAAGCGTATTTACAGTTGGGTGAGCTAAAGGTTGAAAAGTTAGGCCGTGGATTTGCTTGGTTGGATACCGGCACATTTGATAGTTTGCAACAAGCATCTTCTTATGTACAAACCATACAAACGGTTCAAGGTTTAAAGATTGCTTGTTTAGAAGAGATTGCTTGGCGAAGTAATTGGTTGTCAGATGGTGATATTGTTCGCTTAGCTCAGACAATGGCGCACAATAGCTACGGGCAGTACTTGCTTAATTTGGTACAAGATAAATGATGAGATTGACTCATGAGTAAGGTCATATTAGTCACTGGTGGCTCAGGGTTTATTGGTTCGGCATTAATACGGTTTCTGCTCAATCATACCGAACATCGTGTGGTTAATTTAGATAAATTAACTTATGCGAGTAATACTGAAAGCCTTATTGGTATAGCGTCTTCTAAACGCTACCATTTTGCGTTAGGCGACATTTGTGATCGTGCTTTTGTTACTCGAGTACTTAAAGAGTATCAACCAGATTGTCTAATGCATTTAGCCGCGGAAAGCCATGTTGATCGCTCTATCAATGGTGCTGGTGAGTTTATGCAAACCAATATTATTGGTACATATACGTTGCTTGAAGCAAGTCGTGAGTATCACGCCTCACTAGCTAAAGATAAAAGAGAGTGTTTTCGTTTTCATCATATCTCAACAGATGAAGTGTATGGAGACTTGGAAGAGGGCGCTTCATTTACTGAAAGTAGTCGCTATGATCCGAGTTCTCCCTATTCTGCAAGCAAGGCTGCGTCAGATCATTTAGTTCGCGCTTGGTATCGAACTTATGGATTACCAATCGTTGTCAGTAACTGCTCTAACAATTATGGTCCGTTTCAACATAAAGAAAAATTGATCCCGCAGACCATTAGCAATGCGTTAGCTGGCATGCCTATTCCTGTCTATGGTAATGGCTTACAAGTCCGTGATTGGTTGTATGTTGAAGATCATGTTAAAGCGCTCTATAGCGTGTTAACTGACGGAGTTGTTGGTCAGACTTATAATATTGGTGGCAACTGTGAAAAACGCAATATTGATATAGTTAACGCGATTTGTGAGCTTCTTGAAAAGTTAGTACCTGATAACCCTAATTCATTGGCCGCTAGCGGACATCCTCTTGGGTTTAAGCAACTTATTGTTCATGTTAAAGATAGGCCTGGGCATGATGTACGATATTCCGTTGACTCCAGTAAGGTTGAAAAAGAGTTGAACTGGGCACCTTTGGAGTCATTTGAAGCTGGATTAAAGAAAACGATAGAGTGGTATATTGAACAAGAAACCAAAGTTTCGGAATAGCGGCAATGAGTAATTGACTCAATAATTGCTAAAGTTAAAAAGGTGGAGTCTCGCTGTCAGGGGCTTTTTGAAAAGATAAAAGTGATCTGAGTATTTAGAATCACAGATCCCTTAGTCTGTAACCACTAAACAAGATTTTTTGGTTGTTTAGTGGTAATTTACGCTGACATTTTTTTAAAGGTTTTAAAATGAAAATTGCTATAGCAGGAACAGGCTATGTGGGCCTTTCAAACGCGGTATTATTGGCTCAGAATAATACCGTCGTTGCAGTTGATATCGTCCCTGAAAAAGTGGAAATGATTAATAATAGGCAATCTCCTATAGCAGATGCTGAAATTGAGGATTACTTATCTAACCGTAAGCTTGATCTTGCCGCTACATTAGATAAGAAGCTAGCTTATCAAGACGCTGATTATGTCGTGATTGCAACACCTACAGATTATGACACGGAGTCCAATTACTTTAATACGTCTTCAGTTGAAGCTGTTATTCAAGATGTCATGGCTATTAACCCCAATGCAGTTATGATTATTAAGTCAACCGTACCTGTTGGGTACACTGAGTCAGTAAAACAAAGGTTTGGTTCTCAGAATATTCTTTTCTCACCAGAGTTTTTACGCGAAGGTCGAGCACTTTACGACAATTTACATCCGTCGCGTATTATTATCGGTGAGCGTTCCGATCGTGCAGAAGTCTTCGCTAACTTACTCAGCCAAGCTGCTGTAAAAGAGAACATCGATATTCTTTATACTGAATCGACAGAAGCTGAAGCCGTTAAGCTATTTTCAAATACTTATCTTGCGATGCGCGTAGCCTACTTTAATGAATTGGATAGCTATGCAGAGTCTCATGGCCTTGATACACGTCAAATTATTGAAGGTGTAGGCTTAGACCCGCGTATTGGCAGCCATTATAATAACCCGTCTTTTGGTTATGGTGGTTACTGTTTACCTAAAGACACAAAGCAACTACGCGCAAATTATCAGGATGTGCCGAACAGTCTTATTAGTGCGATTGTTGATGCTAATTCTACCCGTAAAGACTTTATTGCTGATTCAATTATTAAAAAGAAGCCTAAAATAGTTGGTGTATATCGATTAATTATGAAGTCAGGTTCTGATAACTTCCGCGCATCTTCTATTCAAGGCATTATGAAGCGCATAAAGGCTAAAGGGATTGAGGTTGTTGTTTTTGAGCCTGTACTTACCGAGCCAGAGTTTTTTAATTCTCGTGTAATGCAAGACCTGAATGAATTTAAGCAAGTTGCGGATGTCATAGTATCGAACCGAATGGTTGACGAGCTTGCGGATGTTGCTGGCAAAGTCTACACACGTGATCTGTTTGGATCGGATTGATTCAAAGAAGATCATAGGGAAAGAAAGGTTCTAGGTAAAAAACTAAGAAGATTAAAGCAAAAGCGGGACAAGCTGAAACGGAAAAGCGGAACGGCCTGCGGCCTACAAAACGCTTTACTTACGGAGTACGGAACGCTGCGCTGACGGTTAAAAGCTGTAAGCTCGAAGGCAACGCTGTTTTGTTTTTGATTTCCCTAGTAGGACGTAGTCCGTCCTCGGAGCGGAGCGCCCTAGGTCCTAGAACCTTGTTTTTAAGAAAAAGAGAATTTTATGAAGTATTTAGTAACAGGTGCAGCAGGTTTTATCGGTGCTAAAGTGAGTGAGCGCTTATGTGCGGCTGGTCATGAAGTGGTTGGTATCGATAATATCAACGATTATTATGATGTAAATTTAAAATTAGATCGCCTTAAAAATCTAGAGTCACAAGCTCTTTTTTCATTTAAGAAATTAGATTTGGCGGATAGGGAAGGCATCGCTGAACTGTTTGCTGATGAAGGTTTTGATAGAGTTGTCCACCTAGCGGCGCAAGCGGGTGTGCGTTACTCTATTGATAATCCTATGGCTTATGCCGATAGTAATTTGGTTGGCCATTTAACTATTCTGGAAGGCTGTCGTAATCACAAGATCAAGCACTTAGTGTATGCATCTTCAAGTTCTGTTTATGGTCTTAACTCAAAAATGCCGTTCTCAACAGATGACAGTGTTGATCATCCAATCTCTTTATATGCGGCGACTAAAAAAGCCAATGAGCTGATGTCACACACTTATTCTCATCTTTATGGGATCCCGACTACAGGCTTGCGTTTTTTTACTGTTTACGGTCCATGGAGTCGTCCTGATATGGCGCTGCTAAAGTTCACCAATAAGATAGTCAAAGGTGAACCTATTGATGTTTACAATCACGGAAATCTAAGCCGAGACTTCACTTATATTGATGATATTGTCGAAGGAATCATCCGTATTCAAGATTGTATCCCAGCAGCTAATCCAGAGTGGAAAGCTGAACATGCTACACCCGCAACTAGTTCAGCGCCTTACCGTGTGTTCAATATCGGCAACGGTAGCCCGGTTAAATTGATGGATTATATATCTGCGCTAGAAAAATCTCTGGGAATTGAAGCCATTAAAAATATGATGGACATGCAGCCTGGTGATGTTCATTCAACTTGGGCAGATACTGAAGACTTGTTTAAGACTGTGGGTTATAAGCCACAAACTAGCGTTGAAGAAGGCGTACAAAAGTTTGCTGATTGGTATAAAGCGTATTATTTGAAAGGCTAAGAAGGTCCTAGGTTCTAGGAAAAGCAGGTCCTAGGTAAGAGCAAAGACGATAAGCAAAGATAGTAAAACGGAACGGCCTGCGGCCTCACTGATTACGGAACGTTCGCAGGCTCATTCACGGAACGCTGCGCTGACGGTTAGGGCTAAGAAGAGCCTAGGTTCTTGGAAAGTAGGCCTAGGTAAGAGCAAAGATGGTAAAGCAGAACGGCCTGCTGCCTCATTGATTACGGAACGTTCGCGGGCTCACTCACGGAACGCTGCGCTGACGGTTAAGGCTAAGAATTACCTAGGTTCTAGGGCAAGCAGGTTCTAGGTGAGAGCTGAGACGGTAAAGCGGAACGGCCTGCGGCCTCACTGATTACGGAACGTTCGCAAGCTCACTCACGGAAGGCAGATGGTTACAGACCGATAAAAGCCAGACAAGTAACTGCTGGAAAGAGCTGTAAGGTCAAAGGCAACTCTGTTTTGCTTTTGATTTCCTAGTAGGACGTAGCCCGCCCTTGGAGCGAAGCGTTCGTCTTCGCTTTTTTAAACCTTATTTTAAAAGACCACGATGAAATTAATACCTACTTCTATTGCTGACGTGTTGCTGTTTGAGCCAAAGGTATTTGGTGATGAACGTGGTTTCTTTATGGAAACCTTTCGTCAGTCAGAGTTTGACGCCTTATTTGCTGAGGCCGGTTCTATTTGCCCTCAATTCGTACAAGAAAATATGAGCCGTTCGCAAAAGCATGTGCTGCGTGGGTTGCATTATCAAGAAGTACATCCCCAAGGTAAGCTTATACGTGTCACTGCGGGAAGTATCTTTGATGTTGCTGTGGATATTCGGAAAGGCTCGAAGACATATGGGCAATGGTTTGGACACATATTGTCAGCCGATAATCGGTTGCAGATGTATATTTCTCCAGGTTTCGCTCACGGTTTTTTCACTTTAAGTGAATACGCTGACATTCTCTATAAATGTACTGACTATTATGCGCCTGAGTTTGAACGATGCATTGCATGGGATGACCCTGGGTTAAATATTCAATGGCCGCTAGACGAAGGCGTTGAGCCGATTTTATCGGAAAAAGATAAAAAGGCTAAGAAGGTTCTAGGTCCTAAGAAAAGCAGGTTCTAGGTTAAAGCAAAGACGGTAAAGCGGAACGGCCTACAGCCTAACGGAATACGGAACTTTCGCAGGCTCACTTACGGAATGCTGCGCTGACGGTTAAAACCAAAAAAGTTTGCAAGGTTAACGACAACGCAGGTGCGAGTTTGCTTTTGATTTTTCTAGCAGGCCGAAGGCCGTCCTCGGAGCGGAGCGTTCTAGAACCTTCTTTTAATTACTTCAATGAAGTCTTCAAAATCACTTAAATGATGCTTGATAACATGAATTACAATGTCAAGGTTTAACTCTTGATAGTCGTGTACCGCTATGTTTCTTAGTCCCACCATTTTTTTTAGATTATCAGCTAATTCTTCGTTCAGTACATTATTTTGTGCTAACAAGGTTAAGCTATCTCGGCTGCTTTGCGGTATACCGTATTGATGTTGGCGGTTTAAATGATTTGCTATATCAATGCAAGCTTCACAACTACGTTGCAGGTTTAGTATCACACTGTCTTGCAGTGTAAAATCTTGCTTAAATGCAGTGCCATCACCGTACACATCATTAATACGCTTTAGACAGCGTTTGATCGTGGCTATTTTATTGATGAGAATATCATTCATTGGTTGTTCCCTTATTGCTATGCGCCACGTTATTAGAAGTGAAATCAGCTAATATCATGCTTCTTTCCGCTTGTAGGTGTTGGTACATGGACATGGTTTTAACCGTAAAATAATTGTCTTCATTCTGGCTTCCCCATAGCAATTTCCCCTGAGTAATAACTTGTTGGCACAATACGGTTGATGCGGTATTTAAATCAATTAAATCGACATCGATATTGAGTTCACATGCTAATGTTTGAGCAAGTTGCCAACGGTTAAGGTTATCTAGTGCCTTAGCAGGCAATATAGCAATATCTAAATCGCTTTTAGCATGTTGCTCGCCACTAGCGAAGGAACCAAATAAATAGATAAGTTTTACATCTGGGACTTTAGCGAGAATGGAGTCAATCAAAAATGTTTTATTTAAATTAAACATAATTATAAAAATAGCCCATGTGACTTTATGGTTTTACTCAGTTGAGTGTACCACAGTGGGTTAAAGCTAAGAAGTTAAAGCCGACCAAGCTAAGACGGTACAAGCAAAGACAGTAAAGCGGTTATGGTATACGGAACGTTCGCAGGCTCACTCACGGAACGCTGCGCTGACGGTTAAGATTAAGGTTAAGAAGATCCTAGGATCTTCTTTTACTAACCCACTCCTCTAATGCTGAGAATGCATTTGGCGTATTCTTTCCCCAAAATAGCTCGGTTACTGCTTGATAGCTGTTTATATCGTTCTTCATATCGCTATTAGCGCAATCTTCACCAGGATAATGATTGTCTCTCATCTTATGTTTCTGCTTGGCAATAGACTCTGGTACAAGTTGCGCCAATAGTTCTTCAAAGTTTGTACATTTAGGTGCGAACTCTGGCAGCTTTGCTGCATAGTCGTACATATCGCGGCAATCTTGTTGGTAATGTTGTTCGTCAAAGCAGTAGAAGCATATTGGTGTGTTTAACGGTAGTGCATCAATAAACAATGATGAGTAATCGGTGATGAGTAGGTCAACCTGTTGTAAGAAGCCATATACATCTTCAAAGTGTGAAATATTAATAATATTGGCGTATTCAGTTAGCTCGTCAGCCAAGCTTGCTTCGTTTGGATGTAGCCGGAGTAGAAACAGTTGGTTATTGGCAACTAAGTGATTCGATAACTGTTGCCAATCAAAAGCACTGTTGTATGGATTATCCTGTTTGTGGCTATCTCTCCATGAAGGAACATATAAAATGATGTTCGGCTGAGTTGCTTGCTCGGAGGCGTCATGGATGTTCGGCTTTATTTTTTCTTGCTTGTTTGAGCTAAAAATTTCATCTAGCAGTTGGCGCTTGCTTGTGTAAAGTGCGTAGTAATCCGTTCTTGGGTTTGTTGCTCGTATCAACTCAACCCCATTAGTTACAGTCCCATTAGTTATAGAGCTATCAGCAGTATGAATATTAGAGCCTTCAGCTAAATAACGCTTCGAGCCGTTAAGTCTAAATGCGCTACTAAACAGAGAGTCGATAAGCACACTTGGGCTGAGCATTAAATCAGGTGTTATGCGTTGCTGGTGGGCAAATAGCCATTGCTTACACAGTGCTTTTTTGCCTTTAGGATTAAACACTGCCGCCATTGGTCCGTTATTAATATCAAACTCTATTTTCTTTAGGGGTAAACCATGCCACAAGTTTACTTTAGTGGCACCACCAGCCAACCACTGATTAATATCGCCAATATAACTATTATAGAAGTAGTACTTCGCCGTTAGCGCATGAAACATACCTAGTACTGACCATCTATAGTAAGCTTCATGACCTAACTCTGAGCATTGATGGATCACTTTTCTATTACCGCTTATCCAAATGCTGCGAATAAACTGATTTTGCTGCCAGTGTAAATACAAGTATTTGCTGTTATCACTAAAACTGTCTTTGTAGCTACCAAATACCGCTTTATTTGGATTTCTGGGCAGTACACACACTAATGTATAAATTAGCTTTCTTATTATTGCTTTTAGCCAAACCTTTAGCGTGTTCAATATTATTTCCCTTCTTTTCTTATTGGCATCTTTGTGTTGGTAGGGCCTTTATTGCCACGTGGTTTTTCTGCTAAATTATTTTTGATTTCAGTGGTAGATATTTCACCGGTTCTATCTAAGTATACAACTTCACACAAGATCCCCAGTTCGTCAAATTCGCCTTTCCAATCGTTACCCATACCAAAGATACTGACATCATGGCGACATATATCTTTTGCTTTTTGGTTCCAGCTATTCTCTGGTATCACCATGTCGACATATTGGCAGGCTTCTACAATTTCACTGCGTTGTAGGTAACTAAAAAAAGCCGCTTTGCCTTTTTTTGCATTAAATTCATCAGTCGATACCGCGACAATCAACTTGTCACCTAAAGCTCTTAGGCGCTTAAATAGACGCACATGGCCGTAATGAAATAGATCAAATGTTCCGTAAGTGATAATTGTTTTCATGGCGTTAGTCCTTATAGTGACAGTCGATAATTTTTCTATATTGAAAAATCGATTTAACCTAAAGTGGCCTTGCTGTGAGCTTTATTTCTATTATGTGATTGGGATAATTTAAACAGTTTTAACAATTTGGCTTTGGTCTTAAGTTGTGCGAATTCAGCTTCAATTAACATCTGCTCTTCATGTGTTATATCGTTATTTGAGTGCAACTGTATTGGTCCGTACAAGCCAAGTTCTTTGTTTGCAGTCAGGTTTTGCTCTGAGTATTTTTCTGTTGTTTCATCGTTCTGATAAGGTTTATTAAACGGGCTGCAACCTACGAGGTTTAGTTTGCCTGTAATGACTAAAATCAATTGCGGTAAACGACTTAAAAACAATGAGCCAACGTTCCAGCGCCAAGTGTTGAGCTTTTGATTATTAATGGTGACTTGTTGATGAAACAAGGGCTTATGACTTGAGCTCAACATCGCGATCACAATCAATAAGGGACTTAGCATTAGACCCGCTGAAAACAGTAAGCTAGCTGATAACCGTTGGAAGACCGATACGTTAGAGCCTGTATCATTAATGGCTATTGAATTATCGTTAAGCTGATTGGTTGCAATTAGGCTTTGGTCATTAATCTCGATATATCCACCGGAATCTGGTGTAATAAGTAATGACTGGCAAACAATGGCATTGCTGACGTTTAGGTCTTGCCCTACGTAGCTACCATCTAAAATAATGCAGTTGTTAAGAGTGCACTTTTTATCAATTAAGCAGTTACTCCCAACAATAACGTTTTGCTGCATATCAACGGATCCGTCAATTTGACTGTTGTCACCAATGACTCCCCATGCATTTTGAGTTCTCAATTGACCGGTTTTAGTTTTTGCGCCGACATAGAAACCATTCGCTGCAGTTGCGCTACTGATATATCGACCTTTTGGCGCTGAGCCAATGACTTTTGCCATTGCCATTGACTGGTTTGCTTGCATATAGTCGCTTAAGCTATCTAACATAAAGCAATCACCGTGAAGCACTTGGGTCACGTAATCACCTTCTAGCTGTTCTATTAATTTTTCAGTGTTAGCTAGTGGCCAATTCAGTGTTTCAGTATGTGCTCTAGCAGCTGGCAACATTAATAGCCCTGCATTTTGATTGTTGATTTTGGCTATAACAAAGCTATTTGGCATTTGCTCACTAAATCGTACAAACGACTTAATGCATGGGCTTCGAAGCATGTCTGCTCGGGCGAGCAATATCGATTGCGTTTTATCAAGTAGTAAGCGAGGAATGACTTTTGATGCGTCCTCCTGATCTCGGCTTAAAAAGTAGTCAATCTCTAATCCCCAGCGCTCACCATTGCCAATTGCAGCTTTTAGCTCATGAATTTGTGACGACACGACAAGCTTTACCTGCTTAATCCCCGTATTTGCAAGATCTTCCAGCGTGTATTCAATAATGCTTTTATTGCTAACAGGAAGCAAAGCAGGACAGTAAAACTGATTAAGTGGCATCAGCTCATTACCATTACGATTTGCAAAGATGATTGCTTGCATAGGGTGCTCCTTAATATGCGCCGCGGGCAAAAACAACCGCTGGTATGGTTTTTAACAGTAACCAGATGTCAGCCATCAGAGATTGCCTATAGATATACTCAATATCGAGTTCTACTTGCTGTTCAAAAGGAATCGTTGATCGACCTGAAACTTGCCAAATACAGGTAATCCCTGGTTTTACGGCTAAACGATTACGATGATGAGTACTGTATTGCTCAACTTCCGAGGCTAAGGCTGGACGGGGGCCGACTAATGACATATCGCCTTTTAGTACATTCCATAGCTGAGGTAGCTCATCAATTGAGGCTTTACGAATGAAGCGTCCAATGTTGGTTATTCTGGGGTCAGACTTCATTTTGAAGGTGACTCCGTCTGCCATTTCGTTGCTCTCTTGCAGTTGAGTCAGCCTATGTTCTGCATCTATGTACATTGAGCGGAATTTCCACATATTAAATGGACGGTTATGCAGTCCCGCACGAGGCTGTTTAAATAAAACGGGTCCCCTAGAGGTCACTTTTATTAAAAGTGCAGTCATTAAAAATACCGGCAGAAGAAGTGCTAATAACAACGCTGATACCATGATATCGAAGCAACGTTTAACGGTACGGCTAAGCCTTAGATTGAGGTCAAATAGGGCCCGACGAGCATTTGCTCTTGTGCCATCAAAGGCAGGGGCCGTTACGGCTCGCCTAGCTGCTTTTTCGTATTGCTTCTTCAGCTTTATTTTTTGCAGAGCTTCACTGGCTTCGCTTTGCGCTGACATGGACGGCGAGCGCTCACTCATTGTTAAACTATCTTTAGTTGATAGCTGCTTTAACTGACGGTTTTCACGCCATACTCTGTATAGAAAAGCTGGACTACCAATTATATAGCGTTGCCACATTCGAGTTGGCTCTTGTAATAACCGATATGTCCACTCTAGACCCATCTGCCTTAGCCATAAGGGCGCGCGTTTTACCCGCTCAGCATAAAAGTCAAACAAACCACCAACACCAATACCGACTTTGCAGTTAAGTTTTGCTTTATTCTCAGCCAACCACATTTCTTGTTTTGGTGCGCCCATTGCGACTAATAAAATATCTGCTTCGGAGTGATTAATCGCGTCAATGACTTGTAAGTTTTCTTTGCTAGTGGCGTCAGTATTAAAGTAACCGTGATGGCAACCGACAATTTTGAGTTTGGGATAACGCTGCTGCATATTTTTTGCGGCAATACTAGCGACATTGCTTTGCCCGCCAAGCATATAAATTGATAATTGTTGTTCTGCTGCTAGCTGGCAAAGACGAGGAAACATGTCTGTGCCGTTGAGGTTGTCGAGTAGCGCTTGGTTTTTGCTTAAGCAAGCTACTCTAACCCCTATACCATCGGCAAAGACGCGTTGGCTTTGCTGTAAACACTGACGATAGTTTTCATTAGCCGTACTGATATTTAGGCAGTCGGCATTAACAAAAGCGTATTGCTGCATAGCACCTTTGAAGGCGGTACTCTGCTTAGGTACGTTTTTACCATTGCTGTTACAACTAAAAAGAATTTCCTCTAAAAGTTGCGTCATTGTCCAATTATTTAGCGTGATGCCAAAGACTGCGATAGTGGCACAATGTTTTGGGTGAGATTTGAAAAAAAGTTTAAATAATGCGTTTAGAGTCATAATCCTAACTAGCGCTAATAGGTAGCGGGCTAGGTTGCTGTGGGCTCGATTTATTGCTTGGTTACTATCTTCAAATGTGAGCCCTGTAAGGCTATTTAACTGCGCTATTGATAGGATCCCTGGTTTAACCTCTGGAACCATTTGGGCTCGTTTTTGAGGATAACTCTGTTGTTCAGTTGATGGTGTTATTGCCGATTCTGTGATGATGGAAAACCTAAATTGGCTACCGACTATATGGATGTCACCCGTAATTAAATTGATGATATTAGGAAGTTTTTTGAACCAGCCATTATAGCTAAACTGATACAGCGAAATGATTTGTTTATTGACACCTTTGATATACACGCACTCAATAACAGGGCCAGCTGTAAAAGCACTCCTAAGGCAAGCAAATAACATAAATGGACTTGCAACCACCATCAGCAATAAGCCACAAATAAGCTCAAAACTACGAATAGTTAAACGAGATTGCGTTACGTACGCTGCAGAGTTTTTCATATTCGCACCTTAGAGTTAATGAGCAGGCAGTTGATATATGTAATGTTATTTACAACTTTGCATATATCAGGCCATTTTTTAAGTTGCTGTTTTAAATGGGATAAAATGTTATTCTTAAAGCATGGAGCGATGGGGAAGGTGATATTTGCAACTTGCAAAGCAGGCTGCAAATAATCAACCCAGAGATCAGCTGGAGGTTAAACTAACGTTTATGCTTCGAGACTAGCCTTTATTTTGCCTGTTTGAGTTATGAATTGAGCTCAGTATTGGAGGTTCCAGTTAACTCATGTTGCAGTACGCGTTGACTGACGCCATCTTTGCTTATTTTGGCAATTTGAATTCTGCCCAGTGCTGCTTGGGCTAATCTTTCAACGGTATTGTAAATTGCAAAGGGCAGTAACATTAATAGGTATGCCGCTGCCATGGTTGATAACGTACGCGCAGTTTCTTGCAGGATAATCCCTGGAGCTGTGAGGATCGCTCTATTGAGGTACTTCACCGCTTGTTTACCATTTTTGTTACGTATTGCTTGACGGGCTATATAGCGTAATTGAAATGCTCTGGCTTTATTTTCATGCTGTAAGAGCAGCTTCGGTGCATAGCTTCTCACCTTATCTATCATTTTTTCCCATGACGCATATTGCTTGCTAATGTCGGCTGATAGCCCTTGCTCATTTAGGCGATAAAAGGTTAACGGTGCAGGGAGACCTTCTATTTTCCAGTGGGTAGTTGTGACAATTCTGACCCAGCACTCAATATCTTCTGATTGACGAAATTCTTCATCAAAATAGCAAAGATGCGCTTCTTTGCTATGTGCCCCAAAGTATTGGATATCACTTAAGGTTTCGCGGCGGATCACGGGTGCAGAGCCATTGCCGACTGGGTTACGACATAGCAGATCACTAGGCATGATATTGGTAAGTTGTGGCATTTGGTAAAAAGGCGTTTTTTTACCATCAAAGTCGATAAATAACGAGCGACTAAAACTTATTCCAACCTCGGGGGCATTATCTAAATGCTTAACATGCTCGGTTAATTTATCAGGATGCCAAATATCATCAGAATCAATAAAAGCGATATATCGACCAATAGCGTTACGGATCCCGGTGTTACGCGCTGCCGACAGACCTTGGTTATGTTGGTGACTAATAATTTTAACTCTAGGGTCAGTAAACTGCTTACAAATATCTAAACTGTTATCCGGAGAGCAATCGTTAATGAGCAGTAGCTCAAAGTCGCTAAAGCTTTGTGTTAGCACAGATTCTATAGCTTGCTGTACAAATGCTTCAACGTTATAGATTGGCATTACAACGGTAACAATTGCTGGACAGCTATTTTGCTTATCATTGTCGAAGTTTGAGTTGATTATCATATCTTGTCTCCGTGTAATGCTAATTGGCTTAGAGTTCGCAATTGCTTACTTAGGCTTGGCAGTATTGGTGTCTTGCAAGTTTAAAGAGGCTATTGATGTTGATTCACCTTGGTTAGATAATTTTAAATACAGTGTGAGGCTAGGCATCATTAATAGATGAACAAGCAGTATTCCAAACGCTACAGCCTCGAGCCCAAAGTGACTCGAAATCGCAATTGTCAGTGCAAGAATAAGAGTAAATGCCGCATTACAAATTAGATTGAATCGGGTTTTACCAACACTTATAAGGTACTGGCTTGCAGCTTCGCCAAGCGGTCTTACAAATCCACTTAAACAAAGCAAAATAAATACAGGTAATGCACCGGCATCGAGCCATTTTTGGCCGTAGACTAAAGGTACATATAGGGGGGCGAGTAGACTTTGCAATCCAATGATCGGTACAGTTAATAGCATGATGAACTTCAATGAATCAAAGTACTTCTGCTGTTTTGAGACAAAATGTTGCTTTGGATTAGACTGCGTTGGGCCTTTGGGCTGCTGTTGGCATAAGTGGGAATATAAGGCCGTGCCATAGCTTTGTACCAAGCCAAGGCTGATCCCTAGGCTTGCATTAAAGGCAAAGAAGTAAATGCCTAGTGCTTCAATCCCCAAAAAGTAACCCACTAAGATGTAATCAATATTTTGTCTAAGTGCGATAGCTAAATCACCAAAGCCCACCTGCAAACCAAAGGTAAGCATTGCCTGTGCTTGAGTTGATAATATTTTAGATAGAAGTCCCATGGGGATTGCTAGTTGTGGGTTATCTGTCGCTTTATCGCTTATTTGACTATTTGTCTTATTATTCGCTTTATCATGAGCCATTGGTGTTGATTGTGGCGATGAAGCCTCGGGCAGAGGATTGCGGTATTTATGAACCCCAATCCAAATAAATACCACAATAACCTTGGGCAAAATAATTGCCCAGATCCCCAGCCCGAGTAACGCAAATGATGCAGTTAACACTCCATCAAAAAAGGTTTGCCACAGCACTGCGCGGCCAACAACACGCATTTTATTGGCGCGTAGGTTAATTGCTGCGTAGAGCATGCCTAACGGCAGGAGTAAATAGCTTGTTGCCATAAGTATCATAGGTGGAATTAGCTGCATGTCATCAAAATAGATGGCAAGCGGCCAGCTGAGTAAGCTCATGGCAACGAAGGCGGTTATTGCCGCAAACCAATTGACCTGGTTTGCAGCATTTAAAGACTGTTTCAGCTCTGAATCATTCATTTTTATTAATGCTGCTGAGGAGATCCTGCGAGTTGGCGTACAGATAATTTCAAAGCTAGCGAGAATAATGGCGACCTGCCCAAATACTTCAGGCGTGAGCAGTCGGGCGATAATAATACTTGAGCCAAGGCGTACAATGCGCCCCAGCACTTGAGCTGACCCAAGCCAAAAAAGACTTTTACCCAATGCGGTACTGAAAGCCGCGGTTAGCGCGTTATGATATAGCGATAAGCTTTGCATATGGCACGCCCTCCTGTGTTTATGGGTAAGAATAAAATGCTTTTTATATTTAGGGTGTACAGAGGTAATACAGGGTTTATGCCAAGTTTTATTATTTAACTGAAATAATTTTATTTTCATTAAAAACATATGGTTAAAATATCTTTTCTAGCGGTTTATGTTTTCGATAATGTGATGAAAGCCTCTTTGCAAATTAGCGTCGCAAAATGCAAATCACCTCTGAAGTAAAAGTTAACGCATTAGAAAGTGTTTTGTGATGTGATTAATGAGAGAGCTGAGTGGTTTTCGGGGAAAAGCAGCGTTGAGAGTAAGGTTAAGGCTTTAATCGTTAGTAGAGTGAATAAAACGTCTTTTGCTCATAGTTGTTGCTTGTAACTGTGTTTGGTAGATATGTAATTAACATCAGATATGTGGATCTATTTAAAATATATGGGCGAATGAACCGACTTTGATATTGTGTTCGTAGCAGTCTTTATATCGTTAAATGATAATCCTTGTGCTTGCTATATCACCTACTACAGGCTCATTTGGGGCGTGATTAGCGCGTTCTTTATGAGCAATACCTATGATGATAAGCCCTGGCCAAAACAGGTAAGCTAAGATCTCTAAATTTTCTCCAAAGGTATAAAGAAATAGCTGTAATAAGATGGCAACGGCGACTGCTGATAACTTAGAGCTAAAGATATGCCCGAGTAAACTCAATAGGCTTATTAACATCGGGATCGCTAATGCTAAAGCACCGACTATACCTTTTACGAATAGTAAACCATACCAAGTATGGTGAGAGCCAATTGGCATATATTCAACTAAATGTGGCCCTCGTTCGACTATGCCATGCCCCCAAAATACAGCTTCATTTGCCCATCGCTCAATAGCGATATTGGCTAGTTCTTGACGTACTCGAGTTGAACCTGCTCGTGCACTTTTAAAAGCTTCAACACTCTGTTGTAGCTTTTCAATCACCTCAATACCGAATACGCCAAACAATAATAATATTGGGCTGGCAATAAGGTATATCCATGGACTGCGGTAAAAACGAATAAACAAAAAGAAGCCAGCTAATAATAGATAACACACTAGTGCTAACCGCGATTGCGAGATTAAAACCATAGATAGACTGCCCGTAATACCATAGAACTTGTAGCGAGCAGATTGTTCTTGAGTAGCAAAAATGAAAAATAGATTTGCTACCATGCCGAGAGCTGGTGCCCAAGGCGTGAATAAACGCCAGCGTGGTAGACCGCTTGCTGGATCAATTTCATATAGGCTAACACTAAAAAACTCAGGTCCCGGTCCGCCAATAATGCTAAGCGGTGAAGTATATAAAGTACTGGGTAGGCCGACAGCCCAAGCAAGGATAAAGAGCGGCAGCAAAAAAAGTGTATGTTTGCAGACAATGCAGCAGGCACGATAAATAAGGTGTGGGCGGATATTAAGTGATCCTAACAAAGGAAAAATAGCGAGCAGTGCCCAGCCTTTGGCCCAGCCAATGCTGGACTTAATTAGTTTAGCGAAACCTAGCTCATTAGTTAGGTGGCCAATAATAAGGGCCAGCAGCATTACCACCATAGCGATTAACCAAGTCGTTTGTGCACGAGTGATAGGATAAATCGTTTTATCGACTAAGTGACGTTTGAACATTCTGAGTAAAAGGATCCACGCAATCACTGGCGCCACAACATACATAGCGCCCAGTAGCCAAAATGCGTAGGTGCCGGTAATTGCACGCCAAACGATTACTTCGTCAGAATTTTTTGGAGTATAGGTTTGCGGATCCATAGCATTCCCATCCCTGCAATTAGTGAAATCGAAGCGAATACGCCGCCAACCAAAGCGAGTAAAACAAGAAGATTATCAGGCTCTTCAGCTAAACTTGGCGCGGCCATCAGTTGTAGTAGAGGGTAGGCTGCATAGATGTCAGCTTTACCTATATCCATTTTGGCTAGCGCAGAGGTAAATACGGCCGTAGCGACTTGGTGTTCACGCTGCAAGTCTTCGAGCTTTGCTGCATCGTCATTACTATCTGTAAAGCGATGATCCCAATCATGAATTTGTTGTGAAAGGGTATCGATTTGATGCCTTAAACCTTCAGCTTCTGTATTAAGCGTTAATAATTGCTGCATAAGCTGTGCTCTGCCATCTAAATCATCGGCCGATAGCATCAGCATTAAGCGTTTATCTGTATAGCCAAGCAAGACTTTACATCTTTTGCTAAGCGCCCGCAGAATCGATGCTTGCTCATCGCGGTAAGTGACAACTTTAGGATGACGTTGGCCAAAGCGGCTGCGGTATTCAGCAAGAGATGCTGTTACTCGGGTATAACTAATCAACAGCTGTTGAAATAGCTGATCATTTTTTAATGTAAGTAGTCCTGCTGCTTGTTTCGGTGTCAGTGAAAGGTGTATTTCCAGCATCTTTTGACTAGCCTTGACCCCTTGTAGCTCTGACACCAAGTTGACTTTGCTGTGCCTTAACCTTTCCATCGTCAAAGCCAATTCTTTAAATTGATCGAGTGATACCAAACCATGTTCAGATTGAAATTTAAGTAGCTTTTCTTGAGTATGGTTTACTTTGTTGGCAAAGCTTGCCATGCCTACGCGAATGGCATCCTCTCGCTGCTCTATTTCATCACTTCTAAGAGCGGACAGAATGGCTTGTAGGCTGTGATAATGGGCCCAGGCTTTTTGCTGCGCAGCTTTAGCTGAATTAGCTTTAATGCTGAACTGCATTATTCCTGTTTGACTTGGTAGTTTAAGTTTTGGTGTACCAAACTCTCCGGCAGTTAACTCTAAGGTTTCAGCAGCGGCATTAATTAACGATTTACTTGTACCAATAGATTTGTAATTTACTCTGGGATCAATTGCGCTGCTAGCATAAGGTGAACTAGTAGAGCTGTTGGCTTGCCCAACACTATCTAAAGACACGTGAGCACCTGCACCCGCACCGGGTAAAATAAGAGTCCATTGGCTTACATAACGGCTTGGGCTTAGTAATACGAATAACAGGACAAATGCCCACAATAATACTAGTAACCAAAGAGTTGAACGCACGTAAGTTCGCTTTCTTTGTTTTACGCTAACTTGGCTGCCATTGATAAAATAGCGTTGAAGCCAAAGCAGTGGTCTATAGGCGTGTATTGATTTCATTATCGCCTCTCCCTATTTGCTTAAAGCAACTCTAGTAATGTGGCTGGAACTAATACTTCGGTAATTGAGCGGGCAATTTCACGAATATTAGTGACGCGAGAGTCATAACAAGCAATACCATCACCAGGCATTAAAATAGGATTCATGCCGGTTTCCCATGAATGCCTAATGAGTTCATCCATTGAACGCTCAATAACATCTACTTGGGCAGTTAGAGGGTTCTTAGTTATCAGCAGTAAATGCCTGCTAGCATTGGTAGATTGTGCACCACCCACACAGTTGGCAGCGATTGCGCCGTTAAGTAAACGAGTACCATAAGGAAATCGTGTTGCATCAGTGTCGACCGCAGATTGCGAGTTACTGCTGGCTGGCTGGGTTAAGTTGGATAGAAAGACTCTAATACCTGGAGCGGTAATTTGAGATGGGCGTGCCAGCGCATCATCAAAGTAGTCATGTTGAGGTACATGAATATGATCGCCTGACATTAAAGTCATACTAGGTACAGGAAAACCGTGGATCACACCTGAAAGATCTAATGTAAAGCTATGTTGGTCACGGATAACCATAATCTCTTTAATGTTAGCATCGGGGCGGACGCCGCCAGATGCACGCAGCGCGGCTGCAATGCTTCTTTTTGATGCTTGATCACCGCTATGATCGCCATCATCATCGATGATCTCTAGATCTGATTTTTTATTGATTTGGTGTTGACCTGGTTCAAATACTCCACCAGATACCGTGATTTGAACTGGGGCCCACTTCAATGGGGTAATACTCAAGCGCACACTATTTTTCAACATAAATTGCTCATCGACTAAATGCTGCTTTATCTTTATAGAAAGGGCTTGCACATCAAGGCCTTTAGCATGAATTGGCGCTAGATAGGGTAAATAGATATAGCCATCGTTATTGATTTCAACACTGCCGCTAAACTCTTCTCCATTTAGCACTTTAACATTAAGTCTATCTCCCACAGATAAACGAATATTTTGTGGAAGGTGCAAAGCTTGCTGCGACTGTCCAGCGTACATTAAGTATGTGTTACCCATTGCATTAGTTAGCGGTGTCGAAGTCTGTTTATTATGATTCGCTTTACTGCGCAGATAAGGAGTGTCACTGTCGTAAAAGTGGCATAGGGTCATGTCGTTATTATCTTCATCACAAATCGCTTTTTGTTCCGGTGCATGTGGTGTCACGCAAGCCGATAATAATGGTGCGATTATTACGAGTATTAATGCGGCGATTATTAACGAATGCGCATTATGATGATTTGAACTTATTAGGATGCTTTGATTGGGGTTCATAGCGTTATCCTCTCTTTATATACCGACATTGTTCAAACTAAGGTTTAAAGCATTGCTGGCTCAGCGTTTGATTCATTGCAGATATATTCAATGGCGGCATTTTCATCTTCGTAAATAGCAAAAATTTGGTGTAAGCGAGTGAGTTCTATCAAGGATCTCACTCCTGCTGTTGGTGATAGCAACACGATGTCACCATCAATTTGTTCAATACGTTTGAGTGCTGAAATGAGTACTGAAAGACCACTTGAGTCGATGTATTCCACTTGGCTTAAATCGATGATTAGCTGACTCATTCCTGCGTTAATTTGTTGCAATATGGCGGCCCTAAGAGTCGGAGTTTGTGTCATCACAACTTCTGTTGGTAGAGTGATTTTACATGCGTTATTTTGTGCTAATTGCGAGAAGGTCATATTATTGTCCTTAAAAATGCTCGATGCATTTTGCTTATCAGGTCTATTAACCATGTGTCATATCTGATTGTTATATTGATAGTTGCAATAACAAGGCCAATATTTATCTTGTTGTATTTGTTTGCTTTATTGTTTATTTTTGGATTTGTTCTTGTTGAGTTCTTAATTTGCAAAGCAAAATGCTGAGAGAAGAGAGAAGAGAGAAGAGAGAAGAGAGAAGAGAGAAGAGAGAAGAGAGAAGAGAGAAGAGAGAAGAGAGAAGAGAGAAGAGAGAAGAGGCTTATTTCTAAGCGAGTAAGCCTTGTTAGTTAAAGTGAGTTTAGACTGCTAAGGTCAGTTGCAGATGTGTACCTGCTACAGTTTTTTGACTGCGAACGCTGTCCATCCAGTTGTTGATAATCCAAAGTCCTCGCCCTGAATTTTCTGGTGCTGGTGGACATGAATTGGGCTGTGTAAACTCGTGGTGCAATGAGTCATCAAGTATATCAATAGTGACTTTGTGACTGTCACAATGAAAGACGACTATCATCGCGTCGACAGGCGGTATGGTATGCTCAAATACATTAGCAATAGCCTCTAAAGTACAGGTAATAATCTTAAAGCGCTTGTTGTCAGACACCTGGTTTTGCAGCATAAACTGTTCAATTTCTTTGCAAATAGAATGTTTAGACATTAGATCTCGGTTTAGATTGAACTGTAAACTATTCATTGGGTTGCCTCATTAACATTGCAAGGGTGGCCGCGAGATATCAGCATTAAAGATATATCATCCTGGGCCTTTTTCTCTTGCCATAACAGCGCGCTATAACTTAAATAATGCAGCAGTTTTTCTGCCGTTAAGTTTCTTGCATCATTGATATTCTTTAATAATTTGTTTTGACCAAAGCTGCCAAATTTACTATGGCGACACTCGTATATACCGTCAGAGTATAATAGTAATTGTGCACCACTTTTTAGAATGAACTGCCGACTTTGATATTGGTAATGTTTATCTAGGCCAATAGGTAATTGGCTGTGAATTAACTTATCGTCAATAAATTCAGCGCCATCCTCTGCTAGTACAATTGGAGCTGGGTGGCCGGCATTGATAAGTTCGACTAAACCTGTTTCGGTATTGGCTACACCAAGTAACAATGTTGCAAAGCGCCCCGTTTGCTCCGGGTCATCAAACTCTAGATTTACTTTGTTGACCAAGTGACGAATATCTCCCTCTTGCCACGCAGGTTGAGTGTGAGACAAATGGTGGGCAATAGTAAAACTCAACATTGAGGCTGCTGTGCCGTGACCGCTGACATCTAATAAGTAAAATCCAATGAGTTTTGGACTGATATGGAAACACTGAAATAAGTCGCCAGCCAAATCCTGTGCTGGCTTAAATGCCGTGGCAACCTGCCAGTTATTAGCTAAACAGGGATCTTGTGGTAGCAGGGCTTGTTGCAGCTGTGCTGCAGTGGCTAGATCTTGTTTGAGGGCTTCTAGGTAATGTTTTTCTTGTGATAGCAGTTGATTTAATGCTTCATTTTTTTCTGCTAGTTCATTTTGCATTTCGATAATGCGAATGCCAGCCAATACTCGAACTTTGAGTACACCAATATTAAAAGGTTTACAGATAAAATCGTCTGCACCAGCACTTATTCCTTCGATGATATCTTCGTTGCGTTTATTGCCTGTGAGTAAAATGGTGTAAGGGACAACTGAGTTAGCTTTAATCATTTTACAAAGTTCCAGTCCGCTGAGTCCTGGCATCATCCAATCAGTAATAACCATATCAATCTGATGGTGTTCCAGATAACTTATTGCCTCTTCCGCACTTGTTACATCTTTTACTTGGTAACCCATGGTTGTTAATAAGCTCATTAACTGGAATCGCTCGGTTTCAGAGTCCTCAACAACAAGGATATGGTAAGGCTTGCGTAATTTACTGGTTGAAGTTAATGGCATAGCATGACTCGAAATATTATGTGTACGTGCAACATCGCAAGTTGTATGCCATACCACTATTTTATTGATTTATATGGATTTGTTATTAATCCCATTTCCATGTCATTGAGGGCGTTGCAATTTGATTCGCAAAATGAAACTCAAATGAGCCCGATTAAGCTGGTTTTAGTTAGCCTGTATGTATTTTATTGATAATTGCTTTGCAGTCGAAAATGTTTCATTTACTTGGCTGTGGAGTACTTATGTATCAGTAACATTGTTTGGAATGGGGTTTGTACAGCTTAAGTTGCAGAGGACATGCAACCAATAAGTGGATTGTTTTTGCTAAGTAAGCAGCTATAGTAAAGCTTAACAGTGCCGATTTAATAAGAAGTTTGATTGCAACGGGTTAAGGATATAACCAAGGAAGATGACTACGTGCAACAGTAGCTTTTTGGTTGCTATCATATTGGTTATCTTAAGTGGTGATCACTAGAGTGATAGTTTTGTGCCACTAATCGAATCCAATTTGAAGGTGTATAGGGAAATAGCCTGCTATAAGAGAGTCATATGAATATAATCGATGAAGCTATTTTAAACGAATTAAGCACTATGCTTGGTGAAGAAACGATGCATAGAATGATGACCATTTTTATTGATGAAGCCCAGCAAAGATTGCAAGTGCTTGCAAAGATTTTGTCGTCTTACCAACAGTCAGGGTTATTAGATATGGCTGAAGTTGATATTCAGGCTCATACCCTTAAAAGTAGTACAGCAAGTTTTGGTGCGCAGGGACTGTCTGTTGTGTCAGAAAATCTCGAGATGAGTGCAAAGGCGCAAGATAGTGAGCAGGTGATAACGCTCTTAAATGAGGTAGTTCCTGTAGGTGAACAAACCTTAGGTTATTTTAGACAGCGCCTTGTGGCGGATGATTATTAAGCTTTAAGGTTGAAATACGGCATTATATTAACGATTGTCCCTTGTAAATACAGTATGGGATCAACATGCGTTAATTAACATTTTTAGCTAAACCAATAATTAATAGATAGGCTGATTTATATGGATGTAACAAGCTCATTTACTACATTGCTCGTTGAAGACAGTATGTCTTTGGGGGCGTTATATACCGAGTTTTTACGTGCGGACGGGGCTCAGGTCACCCATGTTAACCATGGAGAAGATGCGCTTAACGAGCTCAAGCTGAGACAGCCTGATTTGTTGGTGCTTGATATTCAGCTACCTGACATGTCAGGTATGGATATTTTAGAAGCCGTTCAAAAAGATTACCCTAATATCACAGTCATAATGATCACGGCTCATGGCACGATTGATCTTGCAGTAGATGCCATGCGTTCTGGTGCATTTGATTTCTTAGTTAAGCCATTTGATGCAAAACGTTTGTCGATTACAGTACGCAATGCATTAAAGCAACGCCAACTGGTAAATCTTGTTGCTAAGTATGAAAGTAGCTTACCAAAGCCTCATTTTATGGGGTTTGTTGGTGAGTCCTTAGCAATGCAAACGGTATATAAGACCATAGATTGCGTTGCAAATAGTAAGGCGTCGGCATTTATTGTGGGGGAGAGTGGTACAGGTAAAGAAGTCTGTGCTCATGCTATTCACAATGCTGGCAACCGTAAGGATGGGCCTTTTGTAGCGCTTAATTGTGCATCTATTCCTAAAGACTTAATTGAAAGTGAGATCTTCGGTCATACCAAAGGGGCATTTACTGGCGCGGTGGCTAATAGAGATGGCGCCGCTACCCAAGCACACAACGGCACTTTGTTTCTTGATGAAATCTGCGAAATGGATCTTGAATTACAAAGTAAACTGCTGCGGTTTATTCAAACCGGTGTTTTTCAGCGAGTTGGTGGTACTAAAGAAGAAAAAGTCGATGTGCGTTTTGTCAGTGCGACAAACCGTATGCCTTGGGATGAAGTTAAGGCTGGCCGTTTTAGAGAAGACTTGTTTTATCGCTTGCATGTCATTCCTATTGAGTTACCACCTCTTAGAGTTCGCGGAAAAGATATTCTTTTGCTTGCGACTAATTTACTAAAAGAATACAACAAAGAGGAAGGCAAAAGCTTTAAGGGATTTAGTCGTGAGGCTAAAGACTGCTTAAAAGGTTACTCATGGCCGGGAAATGTTAGACAATTACAAAATGTGATTAGGCAGGTAGTTGTGTTGAATGATAGTGAAACCGTTGAGCTTGCTATGTTACCCGTTCAATTGACTACAGAGCTTGAGTCGACCAGTGTTTCGCAAAGTAATTTGGCTCAGTCATTTAACTCAAAAACTGAAGCATATCAACGTGCTGAAGATATCAACGCTAATAATAGCGAAGCAACTCATGCTTCAGCTTTTATTGGAAACATCGAGCAGGGAGCATTTGTCATTCCAAAAGCGGCAGAAGCTGTTGTGCCAAAAGCAGATTCTGGCCAAATAGAACCTTTGTGGTTAACAGAGAAAAGAACCATAGAAAATGCCATTGAACGCTGCGATGGCAATGTGCCTAAGGCTGCTGCTTTACTTGATATTAGTGCGTCGACAATTTATCGAAAACGCCAGACTTGGGAAGAGTTAGAGAATAGTTTAAGTCATTAATAATTAAGGTCTGTTTAAATTAACGACGCTGACTGTTATTGCTAGAGCAATATTAACGAAAAGAGTAGACTTAGGGTCTACTCTTTTTTGTTTTATACAATGAGAACGCCATGAAATATCTTGTTGATACCCATACTCATACCGTTGCTTCAACCCATGCCTATAGTACATTGCAAGAATATATTGCCATGGCTAAACAAAAGGGAATTAAGCTATTTGCCACAACCGATCATGGCCCAGATATGGCAGATGCTCCGCACTTTTGGCATTTTGTTAATTTACGGGTAATACCGCGAATCGTCGATGGGGTTGGTATTTTAAGAGGGATTGAAGCCAACATTAAGAATATAGATGGCGATATTGATTTCTTTGGTGATTATTTAAAACAACTTGATATTGTTCTAGCAGGGTTTCATGAACCTGTATTTGCCCCCAGTGATAAGCAAAATCATACTCAAGCTATGATAAATTGTATCAAGAGTGGCAAGGTCGATATTATTACTCATCCTGGTAATCCTGCTTACCCGATAGATATTGAAGCTGTAGCTAAAGCCGCTGCTGAAAACAATGTCGCGCTTGAAATCAATAATTCGTCATTTTTAACTTCCCGCAAAGGTAGTGAGCATAACTGTTTGGCGATTGCTAATGCGGTGAAAGAGGCTGGAGGTCTATTGGTGATGGGCTCTGACTCTCATGTGTCGTATAGCTTGGGAGATTTCTCTCAGGCTTTGACTATTATTGATCAAGCAAATTTTCCTGTGGAGCGATTGTTAAATCGCAGTCCTGAAGCCTTGTTAAGCTTTTTGTCTATACGAGGGCATGGCGCGCTTGATGAATACTCTGCACTACTTGAACAATGATATTTTTATTGAATCTGACAGAGATAGTTACCTTTAAATGCGAATTTTAATTACAGGCGCTGGTGGTCAGCTTGCTCAGGCGTTACTGTTGGTTGCCAATGTCGCGCAAACTAATGCGGCTCAAGTAAATGTTAATGGGTTGGCAGCGGCAGAACAATTATTGATGGGTTTACTTCCCGAAGCTTTAGACTGTTTATTAGGCTCAGATATTGTTAAGGGGTTTTGTCGCAAACAACTTGATATCAGTGATAGCCACTCAATCGCTTGTGCTTTTGATGAATTTGAACCGGATGTTGTTGTTAATTGCGCGGCATATAATGCAGTGGATCTTGCTGAAATAGAGGAAGCGACAGCTCTTGCCATTAATGCTAATGGTCCTAAGTTACTGGCTCAGGCCTGTTTTATTCGCCGTATTAAGCTAATCCACATATCCACAGATTTTGTGTTTGATGGAGAGCTTACCCACCCATATACAGAACAAGATGTACCTTTGCCCTTGTCTGTTTATGGCGGGAGTAAGCTTAAAGGGGAGTCTTGGGTTAATGAGATCTTAGGCTGCAATGCAATCATTATTCGTACGTCTTGGTTATATAGCAGCAAAGGGACGAATTTCGTTAAAACTATGCAAAACTTGTTTCAAGTGAAAGAACGCCTATCTGTGATTGATGACCAACGTGGCAGCCCTACATGGTGTGAGGCCTTAGCTGTGGTGATATTTAAACTCGTGAAGCAAATGAAAGCTGTTAAGGCAAAGTCTCATGAAACAAAAGCAAAGCAGTTTGCTAAAGCACTAGATGAAGACGTCAGTGCTAGTTTATACCATTATGCAGCCGCTGGAACGTGTAGCTGGTTTGAATTCGCACAGTATATTCAACGGTATCAAGAGCAGATGTTAGAAAGTATTCAAGCTGTTGAAAACAATCATTCTAGCTGCAGTATCGAGCCTATAACCACAGAGTTATGGCAATCGTTACATAGGAATAAATTAGCGACTAGGCCAATGCAGAGTGCGTTGTGTGCAGAAAAAGTGACTTGTAAATTAGCACTCGATGAGCAAAGTATATTGAAAGCATCGTGGCAGTTTCAGTTACAAGCGATGTTACGACATCAATCAGCTATAAAGTTAAATTGGATTGAGGGATAGAGCTCGAAGTAAATCTGCAAGCGAGTACAAAAATTATCCCCATACTTAAACAAAAAAGGCAAAAGTCGCATGTGACTTTTGCCTTTTTATTTATCGCTCACACGTTTGGAAATATTTTAATCCCTAACAAGTGAACCGAGTTAACATGGCCGTTTTTAGAAGCTACGTTCCCAACCTGCGTAGATCGTAGTGTCCCAATCATCGCCACCAGAAGTCATATACTTACTGTAGCCTACTGTGCCACCAACCTTTAATGTACCTTGGTACAGTGGTCTATGGTAGCTAGTGTCAAACTGGTATACACGTTCATATTCGCCAGGAGAAACCGGGTTACCACCCGACGGATTACCAGTATCAGTGCCATCGGTATTGAGTCTTAACCAACGGAATTTATTAGTGATGTTTTGGCCGCCACCTAATTGAGTAATACCACCAACAACCAATGTCGTAGCATCATTATCGTAAGTGCTGCCTAAGCTTTTGCCATAGTAACGATAGCCATCTTGGTAGAAGCCATGTTCATAAAGACAGTTATAGGCATTGGAGTCGGTACCACAAGCAACTTGAGTGTCTGAGTATTCAACAAATACGCGGGTCCTAATATTTTCTAAAACAAAATCAACACCGCCCATATTGGCAGAGTTAATCAGTTTATTTTTACCGTTATGATAATCTTCATGAATGCGCTCGTAGTAAATACCGTAAGGAATACCAAAAGCAGTATCAGACCAACGGAAGTCATAACCAGCCAACATATTTTCTTGGCCATTAGTAACATCGCCTTCGCTCATGCCACCGTTAAACAAGCCATCCCACCAGTCTCCTAAACTATTGCCATAGCCTTCACCGCCCCATTGCATGGTCCATGAGAAGCCGACTTCAAGTTTAGATATTGGTCTTAAGGTACCGCGAGCGCCCCAATGTTTAGCATCGGGTACATGACGTCCACTTTCCATTTGGCTAAATGCAGTGGTAAATGTCCAAGGACCAATCCAGTTTAACCACGGTGTTTCAAATGCTTGGCTATTATTGCGAGAGAAAGTGACGCCCGGCATAGGCCTAGCATTGGTTGTTTGAATAAGGCCACTATCCCAGCCTGGTCCCCAATATTTTTGCTGAGCGCCAGCACTGACAATCCAGTTACCTAGCATTACAGCGGCAAAGCTGTTATCTAAGCGAGTGCTGTTACCGTCGATAGGGTCATAGTGGTAGCTTGTTGATAAACGGCCACTAAACCAATCTTTAGTGATTTCAGCTGAGACTTCGGCTTCTGCTTTATCACGGTAATCTTGGCCAAAACCAATAAAACGAGTGGTATCTGAACCGCCAGCAAGTTTGATAGTTGCACTCATACCTTTATGGTCTTGCACATAGGCACGAGTCACTCTATCAAAAGCATCACGTTGCATGCTTGATAAGGCTGTTTGATCCGCCTTATCCATATCTTGCTTTAGTCCGTCCCACATTAGTGGATAGGTGGTAATTGGTTGCACGATAACACCTGTATCAGATAACAGCTGAATATCGGCTCTAAGCGCAAGATCGGTAGGCTCTACCCACCAAGCTGCTTGTGCTGTGCTGCAACCAAGCAATAATAAACCAGATAATAATTTAAGTTTCATTGGGATCCCTTTTATCAATGTGGCGCATTTTAGAGGATTTCATTGCAAGCGGATAGTGTGGAAGCTTGTGAATCATTGAATTTTCACAAAATGTGACAGCTTGGTTGATTTGCTAGAGTAGATAAATTATTGATTGATAAATCATGAATTTTTAAGCAAGCAATCTGATTTTGTTCTATTTTTTAATTAACTACGTGCTGATATTGGAATATCAAGAAATATAGGCTTTATATAACTGACTTGTATTAGTAATTAATTGTTTGAAGGGAGGCGACTCCTTAGGATATTGACAAGGAGTGTCTGCATGCTATTTGCCTACTTATCATTTAGGCCTGTTTTTCGCCGCTTTAGTCGTACGCTACTTTTAACGTTATTACTGATGAATAGCAGCTGCACTTCTAGCAAGGTTATTGAAAAGGAAGTCGAATCTAGTGGTGTTTGGCCTAGTTTAGTTTTCGAAATTCAGCGCAATAGTGCAATAGAGCTGCAGATCACTGAGCTTATTGCTGAAATGACTCTTGCGCAGAAAATTGCTCAAATGATCCAACCTGAAATAGGCGCGATAACCGTCGAGGATATGCGAGAGTATGGCTTTGGCTCATACTTAAATGGCGGAGGCTCCTTCCCTTATGGTAATAAATATGCGACAGCGAGTGACTGGGTTGCACTTGCTGAAACTATGTATCAGGCATCTATAGATGATTCTGTTGATGGCTCGACAATCCCAACAATGTGGGGAACTGATGCCGTTCATGGGCATAACAATGTCATAGGTGCGACGCTTTTTCCGCATAATATTGGCCTTGGTGCGAGTAATAACCCTGAGCTAATCGAGCATATTGCCACCATAACTGCCAGAGAAGTGAAAGCGACGGGAATTGATTGGGTTTTTGCTCCTACTGTTGCAGTAGCAACTGATGCTCGTTGGGGGCGAACCTATGAGAGCTATTCAGAAGACCCAGCCATTGTAAAAGCTTACGCTGCGGCGATTGTGCACGGATTGCAAGGTTATGTTAATAAGAATTTTTTAACCGAAGGTAGGGTTATAGCGACAACTAAGCATTTTATTGGCGATGGCGGCACCTCAGGAATTGACCAAGGGAATAATGTCGATTTTGAGCAACAGTTATTTGATATCCATGCCCAAGGTTATGTTGCAGGTTTAGCTGCTGGTGCGCAAACCGTGATGGCTTCTTTTAATAGTTGGCAAGGCGAAAAAATACATGGCAGTCATTACCTATTGACTCAAGTGTTAAAGCGGCAAATGGGATTTGATGGTGTAGTTGTTGGAGATTGGAATGGTCATGGACAACTCTTAGGCTGCAGTAATGATAATTGCTCTAAAGCTGTTAATGCAGGACTAGATATTTATATGGTGCCAACGAAAGACTGGAAGCCTTTGTTTAATAATTTAGTCATGCAAGTCGAAAGCGGCGAAATCTCTATAGAGCGAGTTAATGATGCGGTAAGCCGTATTTTGCGAGTAAAGCTGCGTGCGGGGCTTTTTGAAAAGCCTGCTCCAGCTATGCGCAAGTATGCGGGAAATCGCGAGCTAATTGGTGCTGAAACTCATCGGAACTTGGCTAGGCAGGCGGTACGCGAGTCGTTAGTGTTACTTAAAAATAATGGCAATTTACTGCCATTAGCTGCAAATAAGATTGTGATGGTCGCTGGTGATGGGGCCGATAATATCGCTAAACAATCCGGTGGATGGTCACTAAGCTGGCAAGGAACAGGCAATAGTAATGCAGACTTTCCTCAAGCGACTTCGATTTTTTCTGGTATAAAAACACAAGTCGCTAAAGCGGGGGGCAAAGCATTTTTAAGCGAAAGTGGCCGCTATGCCATTAAACCTGATGTGGCTATTGTAGTTTTTGGTGAAGAGCCATACGCAGAAGGCTATGGTGATTTGGATAATTTGGAATATCAGCGAGGCAACAAACGAGACTTAGCTTTATTGCAACGATTAAAAGCTGCTGGGATCCCAGTAGTTTCAGTTTTTATCAGTGGTCGGCCATTATGGGTTAATGCAGAGCTAAATGCCTCTGATGCGTTTGTTGCAGCCTGGTTGCCTGGCAGTGAAGGTGAGGGCGTTGCTCAAGTGTTGTTTGCTGATGCTGCAGGCCGCTCTCAATATGACTTTACCGGCAAGTTACCTTTCTCATGGCCGAATAGTCCTCTGCAATCAAAATTGAACTACCGCTTGAACGATCCAAAAACCATTGTTAAGGGGGATTCCGCTCTATTTCCTCTTGGGTTTGGCTTAAGTTATGCCGACTCGCAGGAACTGGCTGAACTTGATGAATTCGTTAAGCTGAAAGATGGCTATAAATCCCGCTTAGCGGTTTTTGACTTAGGGATTATAAAACCTTGGAAGCTTGAATTATCGAGTAAATCAAAATCATCAAGTGATAAAACACAAGATGAAATAAGAAAACCAAAGGCTGTTAAGACTAAAAAGATAAGATTTGAGGACGGTCAATATGCTTTGAGCATTAGCTTTAATGGATCCTCAAAAGCGGAAGTCAGCTTTAAAGAGCTGTTTCCACGAGATCTAAGAGCATTTGATGAACAACCTTCGGTGTTATCAATTTCAATAAATGTTGATGTGATACCTTCCGATAATGTTGAGCTTAGTGTACGTAGCGATAGTGCAGGGAAAGCTTCAGTCGACATCACCAAGCAGATACTTAATTTGGTAAACCAAGGAGAGCAGATTGTCACAGTTGATCTTAATTGTTTTAAGAAGCTGGGAGTTGATTTTTCAGATGTAACATCGCCATTTATGTTGAGCACAAAGGGGGAGTTATCAATGATGATTACCCAAATACAATGGGTATCTCAAGAGACCGTTGCGACAGTTCAATGCGAATAAAAGATAGACCGTGTAGAGTATATGCTGCTGCGAGCTTCGTGCGCAGTCAGTTGAGTTTAGCGGCTATGTGTATATTTACAGTAGTATGTATGTTCCTTTTGGGCTACTTGCTCGATGATACCGAAGAAAATGCGCTGACAACGAAAGAAAAACATTGGGCATTGGTGTGGCATGATGAGTTTAATGGTACGGAAGTTGATCTGCAAAAATGGAGCTTTGAATACAACTGCTATGGTGGTGGTAATAATGAGCAGCAGTGCTATACCGATCGTAAAGAGAATGCATTTATAGCGGAAGGTTTATTACATATCGTTGCACGACAAGAACCATTTTCTGGCCCAGCTCATAAAGATGATCATCGTGACTATCTACGAACAGATCTATCTATCACTAAACCTTTTACTTCGGCGCGAATGCGAACCCTATATAAGGGTGATTGGCTTTACGGGCGTTTTGAAGTTAGAGCCAAGTTACCTAGTGGCCAAGGTTCGTGGGCTGCGGCTTGGATGTTACCTTCAGACTCGTGTTATGGCGAATGGTCTAGCTCTGGGGAGCTTGATATCGTTGAAGCTGTCAATTTGGGAACTTTACTTAATAAAGATACTGGAGCAAAAGAAACGCGGGTTCACGGTACGCTGCATTATGGGCAGTCTTGGCCAAATAATGTTTATAGCGGCTTTTCTTATCAACTCCCTAATAACCAAAGTCCTGCAGATAACTTCCATGTTTACGCGATAGAGTGGCAGCAAGATGAGATCCGTTGGTACGTAGATGGTGTTCACTATGCAACTCAAACCTCAAAGACTTGGTACAGCAAATATGTTGCTGGCAGTGATTTAATAGAAGCGAAAGACGGTGCGCCTTTTGATAAACGATTTTACTTGCTGTTAAATCTTGCTGTTGGTGGTGATTGGGCTGAAAATGTGAATGATAAAGGTATCGACAAGCGTGCTTTTCCACAAACGTTTCTTATTGATTATGTACGTGTTTATCAGTCGATAGCTAGCAATGATAGACAGTAGTAGCGATAGGAAAATGATTGGTTTTTGTGTCTCTATCGATTTTCTTTTAAAAGCCTTTTATTAAATTCATCATTATCGCAATATCACTGAAGCTTATAATACTTAGTCGATTTTAAACAATGAATGAATAATTGGTTATTAATTTTAACGCTTAAGTAATGGCATAATTAGTTTATTCCTTTAGATAATCTATAGAGAGCTTGCATTTTGACTCAAACATTTAAGCAAGAATGGTTAGCTGCCATTGTCGATATATCCGTCGAAGCTGGTGATGCTATTATGGCCATTTATGGTCAAGATGACTTTGGTGTGCAGACTAAGTCTGATGATAGTCCGGTAACAGCAGCTGATTTGGCAAGTCATGACGTTATCGTTAGACAATTACAACTGTTAACGCCAAATATCCCCATTTTGTCGGAAGAGTCTGTTGGGATCGCATGGAATGAGAGACGTGATTGGCATTGTTATTGGCTAATTGACCCTCTTGATGGCACAAAAGAGTTTATTAAACGCAATGGTGAATTTACCGTCAACATTGCTTTTGTCGTAAAAGATAAAGCTGTAGCTGGGGTAGTGTATGCACCAGTTTTAGATAAGTGTTTTTACGGTTCACAGGAGCAAGGCGCATGGGTACGTCAAGCCAATGTAGAAACTTCACTTAATTATATTGGCTTAACCAAAGGTGATGATGTCAGTGCTCTGAGCCCACGAATTGTAGGTAGTCGCTCTCATATAAGTCCTGGATTACAATCGTATTTGCAAGAAATAGGCGAACATGAGATGAAGAGTGTTGGCAGCTCGCTAAAGTTTTGCCTATTGGCTGAAGGTGAAGCGGATATCTACCCAAGACTGGGTCTTACCAGTGAATGGGATACAGCCGCTGCACAAGCTGTATTAGAAAGTGCTGGTGGCAAAGTAATACGTTATGACACTGGGGCTCGGTTAGACTATAACCAGAAAGAGGATATTTTGAATCCTTATTTTATTGCTTACGCGCCAAATTGGAAAATAGATAAACCCCATAATGTCAGCTAGAGCGTACATGTTGCTAATCCCTACCATCTGTACATAACCCCGCTTAACGTATAGATTAGGTGTGACTTTTTATTAATTGTAAAATAGTACTGAAGGAGATGGCATGCTAAGGATTGGTGTTGATCTCGGAGGCACAAAAATTGAGGTGGTTGCACTTAATGGGCTCGGCGAAGAGCTTTATCGTAAGCGTGTACCGACACCAAGAGAATATGTTGCGACTCTAGATGCGATAGAGGCGTTAGTCTTTGAAGCTGAATCCCTGCTCCAACAAAAAGCGACGGTAGGCGTTGGGATCCCTGGTGTTGTTTCGCCTTTTTCTGGCCTTGTTAAGAATGCTAATTCTACGTGGATTAATGGTCACCCTCTGGATATTGACCTAGGTAAACGTTTAGGACGAGAAGTTAGAGTCGCAAATGATGCCAATTGTTTTGCCATATCAGAGGCTATTGATGGTGCAGCTGCAGGAGAAGCTATTGTTTTTGGTGTGATCATTGGCACAGGTTGTGGCGCTGGATTATCGATAAATGGTCGAGTACATAATGGCAGAAATCGTATCGCAGGGGAGTGGGGGCATAACCCATTACCCTGGATGAGCGAAGACGAGTTTAATTCGACTGACTGCTTCTGTGGTAATAAAGATTGTATTGAAACCTTTATTTCCGGTACGGGTTTAGTTAGAGATTATAAGCTTGCTGGTGGGCATGCTGATTCCGGAATTGAAATAGCGTTAAAATTAGAGCAAGGTGAATTGCTAGCATGTCAAACATTTGAGCGTTATGTCGATAGGCTTGGACGTTCTTTAGCGCATGTTATAAATACGCTAGATCCTGATATTATCGTACTCGGCGGCGGTGTATCGAGTATCAATCAAATCTATCAGCTTTTGCCTAAAGTGTTACCTAAATACGTGTTAGGTGGGGAGTGTCGAACGCCTGTTGTGCAAAATATGTATGGCAGTTCATCGGGTGTGCGTGGCGCTGCATGGTTATGGAATAATAGCTAACCTTTATCAGTTACTCTCACGAGTTGAGCCTGAATAATTCACCGGATTACATGCTACACTTCCGATATATTTTTCTAGTAGGGTAAACGCTTGTATGTTTTGGGTAAAAAAGATTGTTTCACAGTTCTTTATGCCTGTACCGCTGTTATTGATTTTAATTGTTATTGCTTTTTTGATGATACGTAAGCGTAAGTTTTCAAAAATCACCTTGGGACTTGCTGCATCTTTATTGATTTTATGCAGTAGCCATTGGGGAAGTAATGCATTAATCGCGCCTCTAGAAAACCAATACCCAGTTAATAATATGCCTATTGCAAAAGGTTGTTTAGTGATGGTGCTAGGTAGTGGTCATGATGATGACCCACACTTGACCGCAGTGCAGCAATTATCGAATACCGCACTTGCTAGACTCAGTGAAGGCATACGGCAGATGTCTTTAGGCCAAGATTGTAAGCTTGTTGTCAGTGGTTGGAGTGGTGCACATTCAACAAGAGCGCATGCTGATGTGATGTTTGATGCTGCGGTTGAGCTTGGAGTTAGTCCTGATTTAATCATTAGATTTCCGTTGGCTAAAGATACAATTGAAGAATCACAGTTTATGCGCTGGGAAGTTGCAGATGCACCCTTTAGGCTGGTTACATCTGCGAGTCATATGCCAAGATCAATGGCGATATTTAATAACTCAAACTTAAATGTGTCAGCCGCTCCTACCGATTTTGCTAAAAGAACAACAGCTTGGTGGCATTTTGATGCTCAAAGTTTATTAAACTCACAGCGCGCCATACATGAGTATTTAGGGCTTTTATGGTTTAAGCTCAAATATGAAGGTCGAGCTGATAAAGAACCGACAATTATTTCGAAGCTTGATAATGCGCAAGGGCTGTGAATCCTTAATAGTTGAATATATTAGCTTTCATTCTAGGTATGCCTTCAATTACAACATAGCCTCAGTGATTGCTTTAGAGATAAGTTAATAGGTACATAGAAATTGAAAGAGAAAGAAATTTTAATAGAACCTATCAGTAAGCGAAACGGTATTACACTAAGTGTTGTAGGAGTAATAGGTTTAATTGTTGGTATTGGTTTCTTTGTAGTTGGTAGCCAATTTTTTGCTCCGGGGATCCTTTGCTTTGCACTTGGAGCAATTTCTACGGTATTAGGTATTTCAAAGTTAGTTGAACCAGCTATAACAATTAGACTGACTGATAAGGGGATCACCCACTTTCATCGCCGTGGTGAGGTATTTATTGCTTGGAATAACATTCAGCGCTTTGATCAACCAAGGGTGACTCAAGGTTTAGAAACGATAGATTTGCCCTATATTGGTATTAAGCTAAAAAGTTTAAGCCCTGTGTTAGAAGCTATTTCGCTCAGACTCGCAACAGGCTTGCTTACTGAGCAGCGGCCATTATTAATGACTGCATCAACTCAAGAGGAGGACTTATCGACATTGGAGAACCAAATGAGCGAAGAGTTTACTCCTTTCATTGAAGGAAATGACCGTTTTAAAGGCGTGCTGGCTATGTTTGGTCATCGCTCTCGGTTACTGGATGCAAACTTAGGTTATCACTTATATATATCGACAGATTGTTTAGATAGACCTGCTGATGAGTTTATTAAACTACTTAGGGAATTGCAGCAACAAAGCCTATAATCGAGATAGAAGTCGCTGACGTGCTGAGTTTTCTGTTTTACCATCGCTTGAATTTAAGGCTACTAGAAAACCTTATAAAAAAGCTCAGTGTACATACACTGAGCTTTTTTATGTGTAATCCTATCTTTTATAAAACATCATTGTTTGCTGATGAATAACATTTTTATATTTAGCTAATACTCAGCTCTGCATCTTCAATATCGTCATTACTCTTTTGGTGATTGATGACTTTTTTATTATCTGTATTGGACGGTAAGAAATCGACGTTATCCCTAACACGCATACCTACAAATTGTCCGCCCTCAAAAATCTCCATCGACTGACAGTTAACCTCCCCATCGACTAAACCTGAGCCCGTTATATTGAGTTTTTCACAGGTGAGCTTACCTTTGAAAGTCCCCGAAACCCTGAGTTCAGAGCATTGAAGTTTACCTTCGATAAGACCACCTGGTTCGATAGTAATATTGTGACTTGAAAGGATGGTTCCTACGAGTTCACCAGCAATCATGGCTTCAGCCGTAAATTCGGTATCACCACTAAACTTGGTACTTGGCGCAATAAAGGTGAGTTCGCCACTTCTTTTTTTTCTAAACATTATGCTGCCGTCATTTGTCTAAGTTGCATAGATGTTACCTTGAATATAAGAAGAACAAAACCACTTAAATTTGGCGCTTTGACGTCATATTTTTGGCTCGCTGTTGCGAGTGGTGTATTGTTTAAAATTAGCTAAAGACTGCATAAAGAAAGTGGGGTTTACAAAAGGAAAAAGCATATTGGATTGAATACGTTAGATAGCGCTAGTTTGGTTAGATAGTAATACTAAATAAACTCAAAACCTGTAATATTTGATTTGCCCTAACCTATAAATTTTAGGCTAAATTTATGTCTCTACATTTTTTAGAAGAATAGCGTTGGATGGGCAAGGTGCTACGCATGCGCCACAACCGGTACAGGCATCTTTATCTATATTAGGAAGTGGGGCTTTACCTATGGATAATGTAAAACTAATGGCACTTGTGTCGCATGCATCTTTACAGCTTTGACACCATATACCCTGATAAGCCATGCATTTTTCTTGAATATTTGCTGTTATTTGCCAAGGAACATTGTTTAGATCTTCAAATAACGGCTCTTTACATACATCAACACACTTTTGACAGAAGGTGCACTCATCGATAGAGAAATCGATTTGAGGAAAACCGCCACCTCCTTTGATGATGATCTGTGTTTCACAAGCTTCAATGCATTTATCACAGCGAGTACAAAGGTCGGTAAACTCGACAGAGCTCTTTACCCAAGGTAAGCGAATAGCGTCATTCTTGTTACGACTAAATAGTCGTCTTCGACTTTGATTGATGGTGCTCATCGACTTACTCTCTAAAGTAAAGCTCTAAGACGCTTTGCTTTTTTCGCATAGCGTCTAGATGCTTATATCTGATAAAAACATGCAGGCTATTAAGCTTTATAGCCGTTAGGATTGCTCGATTGCCAATGCCAGCTACTTTGTGCCATATCATCAATAGTGTGACTCGCTTGCCAGCCAAGCTCTTGCTGAGCTTTGTTTGGATTGGCATAACAGGCTGCAATATCTCCAGGTCGTCTATCCACTAGTTGATACTTTATTTGAGTTCCGCTAGCTTTCTCAAACGCTGTGACCATTTCTAATACGCTATAACCTTGACCAGTGCCTAAATTGTATGTGACTAAGCCGCATTGAGTCTGAAGCTTATCCAGTGCTCTTAAATGACCCACTGCTAAGTCGACCACATGGATATAATCTCTAACGCCGGTGCCATCAACGGTATCATAATCACTGCCAAATACACTTAACTGCTCCCTCTTACCAACAGCTACTTGAGCAATAAAAGGCATCAGGTTATTTGGGATGTCATTAGGGTCTTCGCCGATTAAGCCACTGTGGTGCGCGCCAACTGGGTTAAAGTAACGAAGACATGCGATATTCCAACTATTATCTGAGTGATAAAGGTCGCTAAGAATATGCTCCACCATTAACTTTGATTGACCGTAAGGGTTGGTTGCACCGGTTGGGAAATCTTCAGTAATTGGCAAGCTTGCTGGGTCGCCATATACGGTTGCAGATGAGCTGAACACTAAGTTTTTGACATTAAACTCAGCCATCACTTCACATAGTACAATTGTACCTGTGACATTGTTTTCGTAATAACGTAGTGGTTGTTCGACAGATTCACCAACAGCTTTTAACCCTGCAAAGTGAATGACAGATTTAATATCGTGATCGTTAAACAGCTTTTGTAAAAAAGCACGATTAAGAATGTCACCTTGATAGAAGGTCACTGTTTTACCAGTGATTTGTTCTACGCGTTGAAGTGCAGCTACACATGAATTACTGAGGTTGTCGAGAATGACAACATCGTTACCTGTATTAAGTAGCTCTACTACTGTGTGGCTACCAATGTAGCCTGCGCCGCCAGTTACCAATATGGTCATTTAAACTTCCTATAAGCTATTCAGTGTTTAAAAGGGATTTAGTTAAGTGTCTTAACAATGGCTTTTAAATACTCTGCGAATTCGTTACCAATTTCACTGTGACGAAGAGCATGTTCTACATTCGCTTGCATATAACCTAGTTTATTGCCGCAATCGTGACTCTTACCTTGCATGTAATAAGCGTTAACCGTTTGGTTTTCCATTAGCATGGCAATCGCATCTGTTAGCTGAATTTCATCTCCTGCTCCCGCAGGTGTTCTTGCTAAGTAGCCCCAAATCTCCGCGGGGAGTACATAACGACCTACAACAGCTAAGTTAGACGGTGCATCTTCAACTTTTGGTTTTTCTACTAGCTGAGTTAACGGCATAGAACCTCCTGGTTGAAGCTCTTCGCCATTGATATCAGCAATACCATATTGGTTAACCATTTCATGAGGAACGCCTTCAACCATAATCTGGCCGACTTCAGTTTCATCATACAGTTTAACCATATCGGCTAAGTTGTCCTTGGTTAGATCACTTGCAGCGCAATCGATAAGAACATCAGGTAAAAGCACGGCAAATGGGGCGTCACCAATAATGCTCTTTGCACATAAAATAGCATGCCCTAAGCCTTTGGCTTGCGATTGACGGACGCTAATAATGGTCACATCTTCAGGGCAAATAGCTTGAACTTCAGCAAGAAGTTGACGTTTTACACGGCGCTCAAGTTGCGTTTCTAGCTCGAAGCTAGTATCGAAATGATTTTCTACCGAGTTTTTACTTGCGTGAGTGACTAAAACAATCTCTTTTATTCCTGCAGCAATCGCTTCCTTTACAACATATTGAATAAGCGGCTTGTCCATAACTGGCAGCATCTCTTTTGGGATAGCTTTGGTTGCAGGAAGCATGCGTGTTCCTAAACCTGCTACTGGGATAACTGCTTTGCGAATTTTATGTTGTTTCATTCTAGTCCTATTCGTTCCTAATCGAGGAGTCGGCAAATAACACTATATTCTATACCGAAAACGTGTTGCGATGGAGAAGATTTAATTAAACTGCAGGTGGAGTTGACATTATTTGAGTTTAATGTTGATTATTTATACATTTCATAGCGTAAGTTATTTTTTGATTATTGTTGATATCAAAGATCATATATTAACCTTGTAAGCTTAAGATTGAGTTTTAAAGTCACTTTGCTGAGAAGATAAAAGTTTAAGATTTAGGTTCTCGAATAGACACATTATCCTTACTGTACTTGTTAATTTCACCTCCAACTGCTCTTTATTGTAAACCTTTCAATACGTCATTTAACGCCTGTTTTGCTGAGATTTTTAACCTTAAGGTTTTACTCTGTACTTTTTTCATTACACTTTTTATCTGCTGGGGCCTAAATTATAAACTGTGATCAGCTTAACAATTTTTGGTGCTTGGTTAACTATGGAGGCAGAACTTAATCCCCATATTTAGGATGATTGTTGGGAACTATGAATAAACAACAAAATTACATAGCACACATACCTGATACCAATGGGTGTATTGATTACCCACAAACTGAAAATGATATTTGGTCGGAGCTATATGCTAGACAATTAGTCAACTTACCGGGGCGAGCATGCCCTGAATATTTACATGGTTTAGATAAACTAGGCTTACCTACCAGTAGGATCCCGCAGTTACCTGAGATCGATGAGGTGTTGCTGCAAACGACTGGTTGGAAAACTGCAGCTGTTCCGGCATTAATTTCTTTTGGTAAGTTTTTCGAGTTACTGGCCAATAAATCATTTCCAGTAGCAACCTTCATAAGAAGCCGTGAAGAGTTTGATTATTTACAAGAGCCTGATATTTTTCATGAAGTCTTTGGCCATTGCCCCTTATTAACAAATCCTTCTTTTGCGCACTTCTCCCATTTGTACGGCCAGCTAGGTTTAGCGGCAAGCAAAGAGCAACGCGTATTTTTGGCAAGGCTTTACTGGTTCACCGTTGAGTTTGGTGTATTACGTACCAAGCAAAATGAACTCAGTATTTATGGCGGTGGTATTTTAAGCTCACCAGGTGAAACCTTGTACGTGATGGGGGATGAACCGGAAATTAGACCTTTTGATTTGGTTGACGTGCTAAGAACCCCTTATCGCATAGACATTATGCAGCCAATCTATTACGCCATCGACAATATAGGCCAATTGGATGAGATTGCCGAAATGGACATTATGGCAGCGGTTAATAAAGCACAGCAGCTAGGGTTATTTGAAGCCGCATTTCCCGCTAAAGCGAGTTAACAAGTATCAAAATAGGTTGGTAGTAATTTAAAACTCGTTGATTTAAAGAATTAATACAAACGTTAAGTTAAGGAACGAAACATGACTGAGTTAGCGCAAATGAAATGCGAAGCTTGCCAAGCAGATGCTCCAAAAGTGAGTGACGAAGAGCTGGCACAACTAGTAAAAATGATCCCTGATTGGGGCGTTGAAGTGCGTGATGGCATTATGCAGTTAGAAAGAGTGTATAAGTTTAAGAACTTTAAGTTAGCTATGGCATTCACTAATAAACTGGCTGAGCTAGCAGAAGCTGACTTTCATCATCCTGGTATACTGACTGAATGGGGAAAGGTCACCGTAACTTGGTGGTCTCATTCGATAAAAGGGCTACATAAGAATGATTTTATTATGGCGGCTAAAACAGATACGCTTTATCAATAACCGCTAGTTTTGTGCTTTTTCTTATATCAAGAACAGCATTGGAGTTGCTTCGTGCTATGACTTCCTAGCAGATTCAACTGCTAAATTTAAGCGTGTTGGCGAGAGCAACACGCTTTTATTTTCTTTATGTTACAAATCCCCTGTAAACAACCCTTGCCACAACTAAAATAAACTTCTAACGTATAGGCAAATTACAGACCTACCGTTTACGCTCACGTATATTCAATGAGGCAAACTGTTTTCTGTTGATTGTTTTATCCCAATAACGAGTATCTAAAAAAGGGAACTGCAATAGTATGCGCTTGGAAGTCAGCTGTTTAGACCGTGTCGGTTTAGCTAAAGATATCTTATTGATTATGGAAGGCTATGGAATTAACTTGTTTGCTATTGATGCAAGTAACCAGGGCTTTTTATATTTACAATTTGCAGAGGTGAGTTTCGATACCTTGAGCGAATTATTGCCACTTATCCGTAAGGTAGAAGGGGTCCATGATGTACGTACGGTCTCGTTTATGCCCTCAGAGCAGGAACATTATGCTTTAAAAACTCTTCTAAAGACCTTACCTGACTCTGTGTTTTCACTTGATGTAAAAGGACGAGTTCGTATTGTCAATGAATCGGCTTTGCACACTGTAGGTATGAGTGAACATGAGATTATTGATGAATCGATAAACCATTGGGTGCAGGGGTTTAACTTTAGTCGTTGGCTTAGTGAATCCACTGTGCTTGCACAAGCGACGCGAGTTAATATCGGTGAAAATGAGTATTTAGCTGAAATGCTGCCTATTTACTTACCTGATAGTGGCAGTGATACCCCTATCTTGGCCGGGGCTGTGGTTTCGCTTAAGTCTCCTGCTCGTTTAGGCAAACAGTTTAATGCATTGCAAAACCAGTCTAGTGGTTTTGAAAATGTATTAGCGACCAGCGATAAGATGAAAGGTGTATTGGTTCAAGCCCGTAGAATGGCGCAGTTAGATGCGCCGTTATTGATTACAGGCGAAACAGGCACAGGTAAAGAGCTGATGTCTCGCGCGTGCCATGATGCCAGCATGAGACGAGAGCAACCTTTTATTGCCATTAATTGTGCTGCTATGCCTGATAGCGCCGCAGAGGAAGAGCTATTTGGCTTTGTTAATAATGGCAATGTAATTAAACGTGGCTTTATTGAAGAAGCCAAAGGCGGCACGATATTTCTTGATGAAGTGGCAGAGATGTCGAAATCGGCCCAAGTTAAATTGTTGCGCTTTTTGCAAGATGGCACATTTAGGCGAGTCGGTGGCGATGAGGAGATCCGCAGCGATGTGCGTATTATCTGCTCAACCCAGAAAAACTTGGCGGAATTGTGTCAAAGCGGTGAATTTAGAGAAGATCTCTATTATCGCATCCATGTACTGAGCTTCCATGTTCCGTCACTGCGCGATCGGAAAGTCGACATTATTCCGTTAACTGAAATGTTTTTAGAGCATTATAGTCAGCAATTATCTATTCCAATTCGTCGTATTTCAGGTGAGTGTCGTGAGCACTTATTAGGTTACGCATGGCCTGGCAACGTACGTCAGCTTAAAAACGCTATTTTTAGAGCTGTTTCTATGTGGGACGGCAGTGCAGAACTCACGGTTGAACAATTAAAGCTGCCTTCTTATGCCGAAGGTTTTGGTTATTTTGATCACCAGTTTGAAGGCAGTCTTGAGCAAGCGATGAAGCAGTTTGAGTCGAGCCTACTACGCCGACTCTATCCTGCTTATCCAAGTACAAGGCAGTTAGCTAAAAAGCTAGGCGTGTCCCATACCGCGATTGCCAACAAACTGCGCGAATATAAGATTAGTAAGCAAAAAGACGTGTAAAACTAGCTTGCCGCTTGTTGCTGCATTGGTAGCCAAGTTTAAACAGGAAACAGCATGAAATAGGCAGATAGACGATTTTGTAATCTTTTGTTTACAAAATCGTTGGCTTTTCGATTAAATGCGATTTATCTCACACTATTTCACATCTAACGTACTGATGTCATTCTAAGGGCAATTTAGGGTGAGATGTATGTACTTGCTGTCATAGTAAAACAACATGAATATAAAAGTGATAGCTAGGCCACAAACGATTTAGGAGTCAGTATGAAGTTAGCAAGTTATGATAATGGTCGTCGTGACGGCCAATTAATGTTGGTAAGCAAAGACTTAACTAAAGCAGTTGCTGTTCCTGCTATTGCTCATACTATGCAGCAGCTTATTGATGCATGGGATCTACTTAACCCACAATTAGTGGAGTTGTACGACGCACTAAACAAAGGATTGATGGATAACGCCATTGATTTTGATGAAGCGAAATGCCTATCGCCGTTACCTAGAGCTTATCAGTGGGCAGATGGCAGTGCGTATGTGAATCATGTAGAGCTTGTGCGTAAGGCTCGTGGTGCTGAAATGCCGGAAACATTCTGGACCGATCCATTAGTATATCAAGGCGGCTCAGATTGCTTTATCGCACCCAAAGCTGATATCCCGCTAGCAAGTGAAGAGTGGGGCATTGATTTCGAGTCTGAAATAGCTGTGATCACTGATGATGTGCCAATGGGTGTTACTGCAGATAATGCAGAGAAGCACATTAAACTACTGATGCTAGTAAACGATGTATCACTGCGTAATTTAATCCCGGGTGAACTGGCGAAAGGATTTGGCTTTTTCCAAGCTAAACCATCAAGCAGCTTTTCACCTGTTGCTGTAACGCCAGATGAGCTTAACGATAAATGGCAAGATTCTAAGGTACATTTGCCATTAATTACTCATTTAAACCGAGAGTTGTTCGGTCGTCCAAATGCTGGCGTTGATATGACATTTAACTTCAGTCAATTGGTGTCACACGTTGCAAAAACCCGCCCACTTGGTGCTGGCGCGATTATTGGTTCTGGTACTATCTCAAATTATGATCGTAGTGCTGGTTCGAGCTGTCTTGCTGAAACACGTATGCTTGAGACTATTGCGGATGGTAAGCCATCTACATCATTTATGCGTTTTGGTGACCGTGTACATATTGAAATGCTTGATGATGATGATAACAGTATCTTTGGTTCGATTGACCAACAAGTTGTTGAATACAAAGTGTAGCTCATTGCTGTTTATTGATTAACATAAAAGGCTAATCCTAATGGGTTGGCCTTTTTATTAGGTTTACTGCAATGTCAGAGAGTATGGCAATAGTTGTGGTGTAAAAGGGAATATTCAGATGGAAACAACCAAGCTTAAGTTATATGGGTATTGGCGTTCAAGCGCTGCTTATCGTGTACGTATTGCAATGAACTTAAAGTCGTTGGATGCCGAGCATATATCTGTTCATTTAGTTAAAGACGGTGGCGAGCAACATAGCCAAGGATATGCCAGCCTTAACGCTCAAGAGCTGGTACCTAGTTTAGTCATTGAACAGGCAGAACAAGAGCTAGTATTGACTCAGTCTTTGGCTATTTTAGAGTATTTAGATGAAGCTTATCCTCAAGCATCATTGTTACCGACAAAATTGTTTGATAAGGCAATTGTTCGGGCCATGGCTATGCTAATAGCGTGTGAAGTTCACCCTTTAAATAACTTAAAAGTGTTGCAGTATTTAGCTGGTGAACTAAACGTAGATAATCACAGCAAGCAAGCTTGGTATCATCATTGGTTAAAAGAAGGGTTTAGTGCGCTAGAAAAGCAGCTAGAGCAATATAGTGGCACTTTTTGTTTCGGTGATAGCCCAACCCTTGCTGATATCTGTTTAGTGCCTCAGGTGTACAATGCTAAGCGATTTGAGTTAGATATGAGTCCATATCCGAATATAGAGCGTGTGAATGCTCATTGCTTAACTTTACCGGCATTTATCAATGCGGTTCCTGAGAATCAAGCCGACGCTATTTAAGCAATACTCTCTGTTAGCTCAATAGCGTTTTATCTGTTTGGACTAACATCGGTTCAAGACTTAAAGTTGACTAACGGTTTTGCATGAGAAACTCAACAAATGCTCTATCAGCTTGACTGATAGGGCGTTGTTTTTTCCAAGCAATATGCAAGTCTAAATAAATAGGCGGTTCGAAAGGTTTTGCGCAAATATTGTCGTGCTTCTCGATCACCATCTCCAATACACTAGTGATGCCGTACTCTTGGGAAACAACTTGCTTAATCAAATTTATTAGGTTGGTCTCAAATGCTATTTTTGCCGTTAATCCTAACTTCTCAGCTTGTTTCAACATCCAGTCTCGATGGAAGTACCCTTGTTTAAACAACACTAACTCATGTTCGAAGAATGCCTCTAATGATACGCTGGTACATTTCGCTAGTGGATGGTGTTTACCGACAGCAACGACCATTTGTTCTTTTAGCAATAAGTGACTGTCAAACTCATCGGTTAGATCTTTGGCGGTAATGATTGCAATATCGACTTCTTCTTGCAGCAGCATGCGCAAAGTGTCTCGTGTCCCCCCCTCGAAAAGTGATAATTTCAGATCAGGGTACTTATGACGAAAGGCCATTAATCGACTTGGTAAATAGAAAGAGCCTAGCATACCTGGCACGGCAAGCCTGACCTCTCCTTTGGTCAGATTAGCCATTGCCTTTATATGCGCTTCAGCTTGAGCCATTTTTTTGATAATCAATTTGGCGTGTTGATGTAGAGCTTCCCCTTCGGCGGTAAGTGAAAGTGATTTACTACTTTTGTTTGGTCCTCTATCAACCAGAATAACGCCAAGTTCTAGTTCCAATCGTTTAATGCTTTGGCTCAATGCTGGCTGGGCCATATTGAGTAGTTCTGCGGCCTTGGTAAAACTACCAGCCGTGACCAATGCATCGAAGTATTTTAATTGTTTAATATCCATACCGAACTCTATTTATAGTGACCATGTTGCTACGAGGTGAGGGCGCTGTAATCTATACAAACTGAATATATTAATGATTCTACTTCACAATGATGTATAACAAAAATCAATAACTTTTGTATATTTTAGTTGTTATTGTTATTTGATGGCTATTGGTATGCTAGATGCTAATAAAATATTTCGAGTTTTCCAGCAATGAATACCCTAACTAAAACAGGGAAAGATGTTACTGAGATCCGGCTTATAATGGGCTTATCTCTGGCTTCAATGGTTATCTTTATCAATTTGTATTTGGTTCAAGGTATGTTGCCACTAATTGCCGATTCTTTTGCAGTTTCAAAAAGTCATGCAACATTATTGCTGTCAGTAACCAGCTTTACCATGGCATTTTCGTTGCTTTTTTTCGCTGTACTATCTGATCGTGTTGGCCGTAAAAAACCTATTATTGTCAGTTTATACCTATTAGTTATTCTCGATTGTTGTGCAATTTTTATAACGGAGTTTAACCAGTTAATCTTACTTAGAATGCTGCAAGGAGTATTGCTTGCATCTGTACCCGCTATGGCGATGGCTTATTTTAAAGATGAACTTGGCAATAAGGCGTTATTGAAAGCTGGCGCAATATACATTGCAGCCAATAGTGTTGGCGGAATTGTCGGGCGCTTGTTAGGCGGCTCAATGTCGCAGTATTTAGATTGGCAACAAGCGATGGTGTTATTAACTGTAGTGTCATTGGTTGGAGTGTTAACGGTAACTTATTTATTGCCAAAGAATCATTTTGTTAAACCTGAGATTGAGTTGGGTAAATGGCCTCTTAAGAAATCAGATTTCAGAGGGTTCTGTTACCATCTTGCAGATCCTAAGTTGCGACTTATATACCTCGTTGGTGGACTGGCCTTCATGGTGATGGTAAATCAGTTTAGCTATATACAGCTGCATTTGATGGATAACCCCTTTAACTTAGGCCGCTTTGAAGTGACGCTTATTTTCCTTTGTTACTTAAGTGGTACCTATGCCTCTTATCGTTCAGCTAAATGGGTTGCGGATTTAGGTTTAAAGCGAGTCTTTATATATTCGGTGTTAGCTTTGTTTTTAGGTACTTTACTTACGTTAGCCGATAACTTTACTGCAATCTTTATTGGGTTCTTAATATCTGCCTTTGGGTTTTTTCTTGTTCATAGTAGCTGTAATGCTTGGGTTGCCTACCGCGCAAAAGAACATCGAGCAAAAGCGACTGCTTTGTATTTATGTAGTTATTACTTAGGGGCGGCAATAGGTGGGCCTTACTTATTGCCATTCTGGAATTCATGGGGATGGCAAGGCGTAGTGTTGGGCTCTGTCATTGCGCTAACTATACTTGCATTAGTGGTATTAAAGTTGGTGCACTCTAAATCTCAATCAGGTCAATTAGTTCTAGAGTCTTAACGGGGAGAACTCATATTAGAGAACAGACCCTTTCTAAAGGTTTTTGTGCGCTTAACCTGCCTAAGGCAATAGATTTAGTCGTTTTTTGTAAGTTGAGAGTCGGGCGCAATCCCTTAGTTTTGGACCTGTATATCGGGTTGTTGTGAGTTGTTTACTCGTTCTACTTATTCGGATTGATAAGTTGCATAACGTGGTCACTTGGGAGTAACTCAAGTTGGCCATGTTCATCAAAGTACCAACCTGTGATAAAACCTTTCTGGCGCATTTTTACCAAGTTTTGCATTACGGATTTTGCTTCGACAAGTGCAGTCTCTTGATCATACTGGTAGGTAAGTTTTAAGTAGGCTGTAATGCTTGCTAATGAAGCTGATTGACTGACATCTGCCATGAAATTTACTCAGCTATAAGTGATTATAAAAGAATAGTAGAGAACAGTGTTGAGTGACAAAGAACCGCAAAATTAAATTGTGCTTGAAATCTAGATAAATCGTGATGAAGCTATATCTATATGGATTGAATAGGTACAAAAGGGGGAGGGTGAAACAAAAGAATGGTGGTCGATACTGGGCTCGAACCAGTGACCCCCTCCTTGTAAGGGAGGTGCTCTCCCAGCTGAGCTAATCGACCTGGGATTTCATAATGTTTTAATTCTTCATGAAAAGAATGGTGGTCGATACTGGGCTCGAACCAGTGACCCCCTCCTTGTAAGGGAGGTGCTCTCCCAGCTGAGCTAATCGACCTGGGATTTC
>NZ_JAKILC010000002.1 GCF_023283845.1 Shewanella marinintestina | reverse complement strand
TCAATCTTAAATTCTGTTGAGTAAGTTGGTTGAGTCTTCATTACTTTTACACCGTTCCATATTAAGGAGAGTTTACCTCATATTGGTGTACAGGTTTATTAAGCCACAATAGTGAGCAATGTCTGTTCTAAACGCAGAGCTAGACCATTTACTTTGCTTCTTTTATCCACTTGCCAGAGATTATCATTAGGAAAACGCCAATGCTGATTGCAGCAAGCATTAATCCTATGAAGGGTGATGAGCCTACAATGGTAATACTCATTCCAAGTGAAGCCCCTAGACATAGAGTCAAACCGCAGAATTGTGCGCGGCTGAGTTTATTGTTGAGTTTCAATTTTGACTCCTCCGTGAGATTTTTGAAAACTTAGTCTAAGCCTACCTATTCACTAGCGGGTAATCAAACTTCGTTTGATAAAGGTCGTGAGCTTCCAGCTCACACTCGGGTAAAAGGGGGACAACAGCTTCCCCCTCTTGACCATTTCTTTTAAAAAGAGTCCGAGCCGCCGCTATGAAGTTGTGCTCCCTCATGCTCCAATAAAAATCGCCTAACGGCTCAGATGGGACATCCATGCCTCCCGAGCCAGAACCATCATCCATGATGATTCTACGGCATTTTCGTCTCTGCACTTCGGTAACTCCGATAGGGAACTAGCGTGCTCTGGTAGTTTTGTGAAAAGCTTCCTCTGCCTCCATTATTTGACCTGGTTAATTTACTTATTAGCTGGTTGTTTATTCCAAGAACATTTGTTCGTCGTCGATAGAGCAAGCTTCTACAGGTGTAGGGCGGTTACTCCTATCAATTACCCAGCATTCTTCGTAAATGGAGCAATAACAAAGTTCTATACTTATTGAATCATCTGCTCTTACAAGCGCTTTTGCATTATCTCCTTTGTATAAAAGTGGAGTAATACTGTTTTGAGGTGATAACGTGCGATTACTAATATGTGATTGAGTAATAGCATGGAATGGTTTTATGTCCTTCCATGTTTTTATATATTTAGGCCCATCTTTAACTTTTGCATATTTTATCAAAGCAGGGCCAGTACCATTATTACTTACACCGTAACTAAATGAATCGCTGTTAAAGCTTCTAAATATTTCTAGTCTTGGCCAAACAGATGCTCTGGAATATTCTCGATCAATATATGCTGAATAAATTGAAGTAAAAGCGGTGACTAGCCCGAGAAGAAGAGCTGATAGAGCAACAATCATCTCTGGGTTTTTAAACCACTTAATACTATTCATATTTTATTCTTCCTTAATTAAAACTAAATGTTTGGCAAACGCGAAGCGAGTTAACGTCCATTAAGCGGCTTTTATTTATAGGCTAAAATTTTTGGACAGAGTGAAAACAGCCAACTGTTAAAAGTCCGTTTTAATGGCTTGTTAGCAGTACTATGCGTCGCAAGTTACTGTTTTATTGTTTTCTATTTTATTACCAGCGCTATCCATTTCTTTTACTTTAATGGTGTAATTTGTGACTTTAATTTCCTTACCCATTTTATTCACTCCATTAAATTTTGAACAAAAGTCCGATGTCCCTTTTTCTACTTCAGCAAACTTTGAGGTTGATGTTGCAGTGCATCCAGTTAGAGTCACGGCTGCAAAAAAAGCTAGATTGGTGATGAGGCCATATTTCATTACATATCCTTGTAGTGCTAACTATTTTATAGTGCACATGCGTGTATATTTGGCAAAGTGAGCATGCACATTTAAAAAGCCTATTATTTAAGCTGGCTTAAAGTAAAGTTATTGATTAATAAGCACTCTATCAGAGTCGTACACGATAAACGAGCAAAAGGCCGAAAAGTGAGCATTGCTATTGATGTTGGCTCGAAGTAATACCAATAAAGCAAAAAGTGAGTAACGAAAACTTACAGAAAACACCTAATCCCCATCGGAGTTGCCGAAGTACGTTGAAGAAATAATCGTGATGCCCACACGGATGTGGGCATAGCTTTCGCGGGACAGGATGTCCCATCGGAAGCGTTAGGTTATTTCGAATAAGTACGAGGCCCGTATCTAATGCATGTAACTCCGTCGGGGCGGCTGGGGAGATGCAAGAGGGGAAAGCTGTTGTTTCCCTCTTGCCCGAGTGTGAGCTGGAAGCTCACGATCTTTATCAAGCAGAGCTTGATTGAGCTAGTTGTTAGACGTAGTCTAACTTGAAATTAGGCCGTAAGGCCTCAGCCCCACTAGACAGTGGGACTCAATCCCATTAACACCAATTCCTTATCAGAATCCTGATACTTGAGAAACAACTGCTCGATATCATTCGGCGCTGATGACACAGCGCTAAACCCATGTTGTGCATAAAACCCTTCTAAATGGGCTAAGGCAAAAATATAGGTTTTGCCATCATTGATAACGGATGACAGTTCATCCATCAACTGATGCCCCATACCTTGGCCGCGAAAATCGGGATGCACCAACATGCCGGTTAAAATAGCTAACTGACCAATAGGTCGAATACGCGCACTAGCTATTATTTTGGAGCAAATAGTTTTAGAGGAAGTGATTTCGGCAACACTATCTATTTCGCCAGAGCTATCAAGGTTAGGAGCAGTTTGCGTTAACACGCAGACAGACTCTTTCTGTAACAAGCGTGCATAGGGCATATGCTGGCGATAGAACTTCTTCACCTCGATACGCTCATCAGGCGCTAACCAAGTTAATTGCAGCTTTGTATTCATTGCAGTTGTCATAAACAAAATGGTTTTGGTTTAGTCTTCAAAGCAAAATTGTCGCACCAAAGTGGAGTTACAGCTAGTTGTAGATGACTGGAATAATCGAATTATTCTTAATCAGTACTAAGGAGCGAAATGGTTGCGTCTGAAACCTAGTGTAGATGCGGATTAGGCCATCGAAAACAGGGATGTTTTCGTTGAGCTCACAGGGACGTGCTTGTAGCGAGCCTAAGCAGTATCTGCACATACGCTTGCCGCAGGCAATTGGAACCACAATAGATAAAGTTACTTACTTGGTTCCATATATCTAACCAAGCTAGAAATCATCCATGGTAAAACGGCATAAGTGTTCCAGACATAAAAAAACCGCCAAGTGGCGGTTTTTCATGGCGTTGAACCAGCAACGCCGAATTAATCGATAACGATTACAGACCTGCGTCAGCGCGTAGTGCGTCAACTTTGTCTGTTGCTTCCCATGGGAACTCGTTACGACCAAAGTGACCGTATGCTGCAGTCGCTTGGTAGATTGGACGAGCTAGGTTCAACATTTCTGTTAGACCATATGGGCGTAGGTCGAAGTGACGACGTACTAGATCGATTAGTAACTCTTCAGCAACTTTAGCAGTACCGAAAGTTTCGATGCTGATTGATGTTGGCTCTGCAACACCAATTGCGTAAGACACTTGGATTTCACAACGGTCAGCTAGGCCAGCTGCAACGATGTTTTTAGCAACGTAACGTGCTGCGTATGCTGCACTACGGTCAACTTTTGATGGATCTTTACCAGAGAAAGCACCACCACCGTGACGAGCCATACCACCGTATGTATCAACGATGATCTTACGACCAGTTAGACCACAATCACCTACTGGACCACCGATAACAAAACGGCCAGTTGGGTTGATGAAGTATTTAGTGTCTTTAGATAACCACTTAGCCGGTAATACTGGCTTGATGATGGTTTCCATTACACCTTCAATTAGGTCTGCTTGTGTTACATCTTCGCTGTGCTGCGTAGATAGAACAACTGCATCGATACCAGCAACGCTACCGTCACTGTTATAAGCAAAAGTCACCTGACTTTTCGCATCTGGACGTAACCAAGGCAAAGTCTTGTCTTTACGTACTTCTGACTGACGCTTTACTAGCTTGTGCGAGTAAGTGATAGGGGCAGGCATGAATACGTCGGTTTCGTTGTTGGCATAACCAAACATCAGACCTTGGTCACCAGCGCCTTGCTCTTTAGGGTCAGCACGGTCAACACCTTGGTTGATGTCTGGAGACTGCTTACCAATCACGTTGAGGATGGCGCAAGAGTCAGCATCAAAACCCATATCTGAGTGAGTGTAGCCGATGTCACGTACAGTCTTACGGGTGATCTCTTCGATATCAACCCAAGCAGAAGTAGTAACTTCGCCGCCAACCATAACCATGCCAGTTTTGACATAAGTTTCGCATGCTACACGAGCTTTTGGATCTTGCTCCAAAATTGCGTCTAGTACCGCATCAGAAATCTGATCGGCGATTTTATCTGGATGACCTTCTGAGACCGACTCAGAGGTGAACAAGTGCTTTGCCATGATGGAAAATCTCGTCTTTAAACAATTTGAATGTGTAGAAGTATCTACATCTAGACGGCTATTCTAGTGTAAATTGGAGTCGATAACACCCCTTTCGCTAAATTTTGTGCGGTCACTCGCGCTATTTATTTTATAGGTGCATCATGAATAGTATTTATGATTCAGCTTATCACTCTGTTACCTAAAGAAATTTTTAGCCTTCGCTTATCAGTGTTCTGATAAAAAAAAGATAAAAATTTACCTTGAAACCTAAAATAGTCACATCAAAGTGGTTGTACATAGTGGTTTAGCACTACTATTTAATCGTCATATATTGCGTAAGCTTTATTCAAGTTGGATTAATGTGGCAATATTTTTCATTCTAAGTGAATTAAATTTGCGTCCTACTGCCTAGTAGGCGAAAATATGGCTCCCAAATTTGCTGTGGTGAAGGGAAAAGCAAATACAAAGTTGCGGCCTTTCACTCTATCTAAGCCTCAATACCTCAAAACCAAGCAGGAGAGAGCATGTCATCTCGTAAAGAACTCGCAAACGCAATCCGCGCATTGACCATGGATGCTGTTCAAAAAGCCAATTCAGGTCACCCAGGTGCACCAATGGGGATGGCTGATATTGCTGAAGTGCTATGGAATGATTTCCTAAAGCACAACCCAAACAACCCTGAGTGGGTTGATCGTGACCGCTTTATTCTTTCTAACGGTCATGGCTCTATGCTTATATACTCTTTGCTGCACCTTACAGGTTATGCACTGCCTATCGAAGAGTTGAAAAACTTCCGTCAGCTTCACTCTAAAACACCTGGTCACCCAGAATACGGTTACACACCAGGTGTTGAAACGACGACAGGCCCATTAGGCGCTGGTATCAGTAACGCTGTGGGTATGGCAATTGCTGAAAAGACATTGGCTGCACAGTTTAACCAGCCAGGTCACGACATCGTTGATCACTTCACATACTGCTTCCTAGGCGATGGCTGTTTGATGGAAGGTATCTCTCACGAAGCATGTTCATTAGCGGGCACGTTAGGTCTAGGCAAGCTAATCGCATTCTGGGATGACAACGGTATCTCTATCGACGGTCACGTAGAAGGTTGGTTCACTGACGATACGCCTAAGCGTTTCGAGTCTTATGGCTGGCACGTCATTGCTAACGTAGACGGCCACGACAGCGACGCTATCCGCGCGGCTATCGAAGAAGCTAAGTCAGTCACTAACAAGCCAACAATGATTTGCTGCAAAACCACGATTGGTTTTGGTTCACCAAACAAGTCTGGTAGCCACGATTGTCACGGCGCACCGCTAGGTGACGCTGAAATCGCAGCGGCACGTGAATTCCTTGGTTGGAACCACGGTGCATTCGAAATCCCAGAAAACGTTTACGCGGGTTGGGATGCTAAAGAGTCTGGCGCTGCTAACGAAGCAAGCTGGAACGACAAGTTCGCTGCTTATGAAGCTGCATTCCCAGAATTAGCTGCTGAATACAAGCGCCGTGTTATTACGGGTGACTTACCAGCAGATTTCGAAGAAAAAGCGCAAGCTTTCGTACAAGAGTGCCAAGATAAAGCTGAAGGCATTGCTAGCCGTAAAGCTTCACAAAATGCGATTGGTGCATTTGGTGCCATCCTACCAGAAATGCTAGGTGGCTCTGCAGATCTTGCCGGTTCTAACCTAACGCTTTGGTCTGGCTCTAAAGGTATTCAAGACGATCCAGCTGGTAACTACATCTACTACGGTGTACGTGAATTCGGCATGAGCGGCATCATGAACGGTGCTTCTCTACACGGTGGTTTCATCAACTACGGCGCAACTTTCATGATGTTCATGGAATACGCACGTAACGCTGTACGTATGTCTGCATTGATGGGCATTCAGAACATCTTCGTTTACACCCATGACTCTATCGGTCAAGGTGAAGATGGTCCAACTCACCAGCCAGTTGAGCAACTTGCTAACCTACGTATGACGCCAAACATGAACGTATGGCGTCCATGTGATGCGGCTGAAACAGCTGTATCTTGGAAGAATGCAATTGAGCGCCGTACAGCGCCAACATCGCTAATCTTCAGCCGTCAAAACCTACCTGCACAAGCACGTACTGCTGAGCAGTTAGCCAACGTTGCTAAAGGTGGTTATGTACTAAGTGATTGTGCTGGCACGCCAGACCTAATCCTTATTGCTACGGGTTCTGAAGTACAGCTAGCACTTGATTCTGCTGCAGCACTAACTGAGCAAGGTCAAAAGGTACGTGTTGTTTCTATGCCATCAACTAACGAGTTCGACAAGCAAGATGCGGCTTATAAAGAGTCTGTATTGCCAAGCTCTGTGACTAAGCGTGTTGCTATTGAAGCGGCTCACGTAGACTTCTGGCACAAGTATGTTGGTTTTGGTGGCGCTGTTGTGGGTATGTCTACCTTCGGCGAATCTGCTCCAGGCGGCGACTTGATGAAGCACTTCGGCTTTACTGTTGAAAACGTTGTTGCAACCGCTAACGGTCTATAAGCAACTAACGTGTTAGAGCAAACGGTGCAATGGCTGACAAATCAAAAGGGAAACCTTAAGATTAATCGGTACATTGCATCAGCATATTGCTCTATGATGCAGAATAATGCTTTACGTGTTTTGCACGTTAAGCAATTATGATACAACGGCTTACCTATTGGGGTAGGCCGTTGTTGTATCAATAAATGGGCTGTTAAAGGGAATAGAAAGCTTTCATGATCAGAGTCGCTATCAATGGCTACGGCCGCATCGGTCGATCAATTCTTCGTGCAGTCTATGAGTCTGCCAAACGCGATCGTATTCAGATTGTGGCGATCAATGAGCTGGCTAAACCTGAAGCCATGCTACATTTGACTCAATACGATACTACCCATGGGCGTTTTCACACCCAAGCTAAGCTTGATAATCAACATATGATTATTGGCGACGACGCTATTAAACTCCTGCATGAACCCAATCCTGAAAACTTGCCTTGGAAAGAGCTCGATATCGATATTGTCTACGAGGCAACTGGGGTCATAAACGATAGAATCGATTGTGAAGCCCACATAAAAGCTGGCGCTAAGCAGGTACTCATAAGTCATCCGTCATCTCAAGATGTTGATGCCACCATTGTTTATGGTGTTAACCAAGATTTACTCAAAGCCGAACACACTATAGTGTCGAATGCCTCATGCACCACTAACTGTATCGTGCCGGTTATCGATGTGCTCGATAAGCACTTCGAAGTCAAAAGTGGTGCCATCACCACTATCCATTCTGCAATGAATGACCAGCAAGTTATCGATGCCTATCACGATGACTTACGCCGTACTCGCGCAGCGGGACAATCGATTATTCCTGTAGACACAAAACTTGCCCGCGGTATTGAGCGAATTTTGCCGCACATGAAAGACAAGTTTGAAGCCATCTCAGTGCGAGTGCCGACCATCAACGTCACTGCAATCGATCTTTCCGTGACGCTAAATAAGCGCGTCGATATCGAGACGGTAAATAGCGTGCTTAAACAAGCGAGTGAAGGCTTGTTCTCTGGTGTTGTTGGTTTTACTAATGAGCCATTAGTGTCGTGTGACTTTAACCACGACCCTCGCTCAAGCATTGTTGATGGCACGCAGACCCGAGTCAGTGACGGCCACTTAGTCAAGTTATTGCTGTGGTGTGATAACGAGTGGGGCTTTGCTAATCGCATGCTAGATACCAGTTTAGAGATGATCCGTGCAGTACGTGAGACCGAGTGATTTTAATGATTAAGATGCTGATGAAGTGAGTTGTCCTTCATCGATATCACACTGTTTTATTTTAACTTTAATTTTAACTTAGATAGTAAGGAAGCATGAAAATGGCGATTCTTAATATGCAAGATCTTGACCTTCAAGGTAAGCGTGTGCTTATTCGTGAAGATCTAAACGTACCTGTAAGCGAAGGTGTTGTAACCAGCGATGCTCGTTTACGTGCATCATTGCCAACTATCAAGCTAGCGCTTGAGAAAGGCGCTGCAGTTATGGTGATGTCTCACCTAGGTCGTCCTACTGAAGGTGAGTTTAATGCTGAGTTCTCTATGCAGCCAGTGGTTGATTACCTAACAAAAGCACTTGATTGCCCTGTGCGCCTAGCAACGGAATACCTAAACGGCGTTGAAGTTGCGGTTGGCGAAGTCGTTGTGTTTGAAAACGTGCGCTTTAACGTGGGCGAGAAGAAGAACGACGAAGCACTTGCTAAGAAGATGGCTGCACTGTGTGACGTATACGTGATGGATGCATTCGGTACTGCGCACCGCGCTCAAGCGTCAACTCACGGCGTGGGTCTACACGCGCCAATCGCATGTGCTGGCCCATTGTTAGCAGGCGAACTTGCTGCACTTGGTAAAGCACTTGATAACCCTGCGCGCCCAATGGTGGCGATTGTCGGTGGTTCTAAAGTATCAACTAAGCTAACGGTACTTGAAAGCCTTTCAACTAAAGTTGACCAACTTGTTGTTGGTGGCGGTATTGCTAACACTTTCGTTGCTGCAGCGGGTCACCAAGTGGGTAAGTCACTTTATGAAGCTGACCTAATTGAAGAAGCTAAGCGCTTAGTTGCTAACGCACAAAGCCGTGGTGGTGATATTCCTGTACCAACTGATGTGGTAGTAGCAAGCGAGTTCAGCCCTACAGCGGCTGCGACACTTAAAGGTGTTAGCGCAGTATCTGACACTGATATGATTTTTGATATTGGTCCAGACAGTGCAGAAGCGCTAGCTGAAATCATCAAAAATGCCGGCACTGTTGTTTGGAACGGTCCTGTAGGTGTATTTGAGTTTGATCAATTCGGTGAAGGCACTAAGCGTATCGCGCAGGCGATTGCTGAATCAAATGCTTTCTCTATCGCTGGCGGCGGTGACACATTAGCAGCCGTCGATAAGTACAATATCGCTGATAAAGTGTCTTACATTTCAACTGGCGGCGGCGCTTTCTTGGAATTCCTAGAAGGCAAAGAGCTACCAGCGGTTGCTATGTTAGAAAGTCGCGGCGAGTAATCATTACGTTCTGTCGCAGACACACAAAATAATTACCAAACTGTTTGTTGGTGGGCTTTAAATCGACATTTGTCGGAGTTACACTAGCCGCCAACAAATCAGTGATAAAATGCAGTGTATTTAAGCGGGTTTTAAATCCGCTTTACAACTGCGATAAAAATAATAATTAACAGTAACCGTTTTAGTGTTAGCCAGTTTTTTATTGGCAACGTTAAAACATAAAAATCAATCCAAACGATAGCGACCTTGGTGAGGCGACTCACCCTATTATTGGAGTAAAAAATGGCCTTAATTTCCCTACGTCAAATGTTAGATCACGCAGCAGAGCACGACTATGGTGTTCCTGCATTTAACGTGAATAACCTTGAGCAGATGCGTGCAATTATGCAAGCTGCTGAAGCGACTGATAGTCCTGTAATCGTTCAGGCATCAGCCGGTGCACGTAAGTATGCTCGTCCACAGTTTCTTAAGTACTTGATGGCTGCTGCACTTGAGCAATATCCAGATATCCCAGTATGTATTCACCAAGATCATGGTACGGATCCTGATATCTGTCAGCGTTCTATCCAGCTTGGTATGTCATCTGTAATGATGGACGGTTCTTTGATGGCTGATGGTAAAACACCAGCATCATACGAATACAATGTTGACGTAACTCGTCGTACTGTGGCTTTTGCTCACGCTTGTGGTGTGTCAGTTGAAGGTGAAATTGGTTGTCTAGGTAGCCTAGAAACGGGTGAAGCGGGCGAAGAAGATGGTATTGGTGCTGCTGGCATTCTTACTATGGATCAAATGCTAACTACGCCAGAAGAAGCGGCGCGCTTTGTTGCTGACACTCACGTTGATGCACTAGCAATCGCTATCGGTACTAGCCACGGCGCATACAAGTTTAGCCGTAAGCCTACCGGTGACGTACTGCGTATCGACCGAATCAAAGAGATCCACGCGCGTATTCCTAACACTCACCTTGTTATGCACGGTTCATCTTCAGTACCGCAAGAGTGGCTAGAGATCATCAACCAGTACGGTGGTGCTATTCCAGAAACTTACGGCGTACCATTGGAAGAGATTGTTGAAGGTATTAAGCACGGCGTGCGTAAAGTGAACATCGATACCGATCTACGTCTTGCATCAACAGGTGCAGTTCGTAAGTTCCTAGCTGAAAATCCAGCTGAATTTGACCCTCGTAAATTCTTAAAGGCGTCAATGGAAGCAATGGCTGACATCTGTACTACACGTTACGAAGCATTTGGTTGTGCGGGTATGGCGTCTAAGATCAAGCCTAAGTCTCTACAAGCTATGTATAAAGCTTACCAGTCAGGCGAACTTGATCCACAAATCAAGTAAGTCTTACTGCTTATGGTCTTTATGGTCATGAATAAAAATACCTGCCCAGCGCAGGTATTTTTTTGTCTGAAGATAATAGAAAGTACATAAGTTACTTGTAACTGGTGTTTTCAATTATTGGTGCAAAATGTTAATATTGCGCCGATTTTTAGGGAACTTGGTGAATGGAGTAACAATAAGATGAAAAAAATGCTTACAGCTATGGCAGTGGTAATGGCAGCTCCTTTTGCTGCACATGCTGGTGCGGACTTTGTAGAAGGCGATAAGACCTTTGCTGGTGAAGCTGAACTTGGTGCAACATTAACTACGGGTAACACTGATACCTCATCAGTAAAAGCACGTTTAAAGATGATGCAAGAGCTAGGTAACTGGGAAAATGTGTATCTGTTCGAAGGCCTTTATAAAGAAGATACCGATGAAGTAACGGCTAAGCGCTACTATGGTGGCATTCAAGGTGACTACAAGTTCGATGAAAAGAACTATATGTATGTTACTGGTAACTATGAAGTCGACCCGTTCACTGGTTACGATTATAAAGCGGTTGCTTCTGCCGGTTATGGTCACAAATTTATCGATAGCGGTGACATGTACTTGAGCGCCGAAGTGGGTCCTGGTTACATCTATAAAAAGCTAGATGATGAGCAGGCGGCTATTTTAGGTTACGACAACGAAGACAGTGTTGTGGCTCACGGCGCGTTGAACTTTACTTATGACATCAGCGACAGTTCGCGTTTTAGTCAGCTATTTGTTGCTGACTATGGTGATAGCTTAGAAGGTCGTTCTGAAACTGCAATCACCGCTAATATCGTTGGTGCATTAGCAATGAAATTTGCTGTGATTGTTCGTTATAACGATTCACCGCTAGATGATAAGAAAAGCACCGATACAGAAACTAACATGACCCTGTTATACGCTTTTTAACATTGTTAACAAATGGCGTTACGCTAACGCTTAAAAATTGACACTTAACTGCATTGTGTAATTTTTTGTCAGTATAAGGCATCCATTGGATGCCTTTTGTTTGCTTGTTGTGAAGCTTTTTGGGTTTCTTTGTTGGTTTTTCTTGTGTCGATAATTATTTATTATCCTTCGTATCAGTTTGTTTCCGCGGTTTTTTTTATAATAGCAACATTTATGTGCGAGAACTCACGAAAGCTGCATCAGGCTTGGTTTTGGCTTATTAAATCACGGACTCCGTCTTTGAATAACAGTAAACTGTTTAGCAATTATTAAGTCAGAGTTATTAATGTGTATATAGGTCCATATCGATTTGATTTGGCGTTACGCGAGCTTATTCATACGGGCTCGGAGTTCGCTTCATCCTTCAAGTTATCCAACATTGAATTTTTGGTATTGCATGAACTCATGCTATCAAGAGGACGGGTTGTATCTACAGAATCGATGTGTGAATCGCTATTACCGACTGTTGTTAGTTTTCAAGAAATTTCTGTAGCGGTAACTAATATCAAGCGCTTTTTAGGCTCTGAGCACTCTGCTTGGATTGAGGTTATTGGCAAGCAAGGCTATTTATTGCATGTGAAAGCGAAAGAGCGACCAACGTTGACATGCGCTTTGTGCGCGATTTCGATTAAGAACTATGTTTTGTGTCTTATCTTGGGGATCATGCTGATCATTTTTTTAGCGACAAATCTAAAAACAACCTCTGATATTAGTCTGTCGGTACCTGATAAGTTACATATTAAGGGCAGTGACTCCATTGTCGTGGCTATCTATAGCGATGATAAGGATAAGCCCAAATACCATAGCCGAGTTAAGGAGCTGGCTCTGCAGTTATCTCTGTGTGACAAAGTGAGTTGGCAACGGATTTATGTCGCCCCATCGAGCGATGGCGATAAGCTGGAATTTGTGATGAATCACTTGGCTGATGACGGTATGGCATGCCGTAATTTGAAAGTTAAAAATGTCGCTAATGATTGGAGTTTTATCAATAAAGAATGGTTAGAAGAGGTTGGTTTCTGTGATTAAGCTGATAAAAGCTAAGCCCTTTACAGGATTTAAAGCAACCCCAATTCTAGCTACTCTAACCGTTATTTTTGGTTTATGTCTCGCACTCGATCATAGTGCATCTATGACGGAAAACAGTAACATAATCTGTAACTCTAATGTTTATCGAGTCGGCTATGGCTTTGAACAAAGTCAGCGTTTAGAGATCACAAGTACCGCAGATGGAGTACAAGCCTCAATTGGCTTTTATGATGGCGATACCCTGACTAACAAAATAACCGCATCCGGCACGGTTGAGCAGATCCAAGCCCCTATTTTGACTTATGCTGTAGAGCTATCTAGAGGTCAACACTCAAAAGGATTGTTGCAGCAAGAGCCGAGTCAAACCATGCAAGAAGCAATTATGCTGGCTAGATATATGGTCGAAGACAATCACAGTGAGCCATTTTTGATTAAAGTGCTTGAGATGAATAAAGCTGCGGGTGTGGCTACGATTCAAATTGAGCCTGGCAATAGTTTGTGGGTCTGTAAGTTTAAGTAGATTACTGCTTTTGCTGTTGCACTTCTCTGCGTTCATTAAGCTAAACCTGTAAACTCGATAACAGGTTTAGCGTTAATATTCAAAGCTCTCTAACTAAGCTCCAAGTTCTAGTTATCATTTGTTTTCTATATAAAGCACTTAAACATGCGGTAAACTCGACCTATAATAAGTTTGTAAGCTCTACTTAACCCAGTAAGTAGATCCGCTATCTCCTCTATCCATAACGTTATTTTCTAGTCGATTGAAAAGGTATCTGTGTCTAAAGTCAGGATAAAACAAGAAGAGTCACTGTCGATAAAATTTCTACACCAGATGGAATCTGGTGATAACCGTCGCTTGGATCTGTACTTCTTCCTTCCTAAAGAAATGGGTATCAATCCACAAAGCCTCAACGAGGAGGAGTATTTCCACTCTTCAGTTGTTGGTCGTCGTTCTTACTATTCCTCAGGATTACATTTGCCGCTAGTGCAAAGCCGTTTTGCTAGTCAGAAAAAGCGTACCGTCGAAGAGTTCAGGCTTTACTTAAACCTGTTTGCTTACCAATTTGCGGTGGCAATTGAAACCGACAGTAAAGAGCTCGCACAGGTAGAAGACTTCGATAAATTCTATAGCTTACTTGATGAGTTGAGTGAGCAAGTTATTCACTTGCTTAAACGTTTTAGACGTAATGAACCAAGTGATGAAAAGTGGAAGTCCTATTTTGAAAACGCCGATAACTATCTATCTTGGTTTTGTGAGCAGCGTTTATTAAAACTGCTATCTCATGCGCCAAGAACCAGCGATTTCAATGAGATTAATGATCGAGTGCTGCATCTATGTCGCGCAGAAGCTCAGTATAGAAAAGAGCGTAATTACAACTCATCGCAAACGGTAAAAGACCCTAACCGTATTGCTAATAAAATGCTGCTATTGCGCCGTTTAATACAACAAGGTGTTGTATTAAAGGAGGACTTAAAGACCTTAGGAGTGGGCCTTAAGAAAATGACCACAGGTATCGCCACTGGTATGGTGATGTTAGTGGTATCAGCGCTGATTATTAAGGCACAAGGCTTCTTTAGCGGTTTAACGATTGCCTTGGTACTGACCTTGGCGGTGATTTATGGGTTTCGTGAAATATTTAAAGATGATATTCGTAATGCTCTGTGGCGCTTGATCCAAAAAGGCCGGCCACGCTGGAGCCGTATGCTCAGTGATACCACCAGTAAAAGCATTATCGCCCGCCAGTTAGTTTGGCTCGAGTTTATGCGTAAAAAAGAGTTACCTAAGACGGTTTCGGAGATTTTGACAAAGCGTCATAGCCAAAACAAAGTCGATGCTGAGATTTTGCATTACGGCATACACACTCGGGTATCGCAAAAGGACTTTCTTTCTGGCTACACCACCATTCAAGAGCAAGTGAACTTTAGCTTTGTTCCTTTTGCGCGTAATTTAGAACGTGGTAAAGATAAAATATATAAAGAGCATGAAGGTAAAGTCAGTAATGAATCGGTAGAGCGTCGCTATCAAGTGAACCTTATTTTAGCGCTCAGAGAGGGCAAACAACCGCCGCAGTATGCACGCTATAAAATCACTATGAACCGCTCTGCTATTATTGAAATTACCGAAAGCGATTTACCCTCGGGCGTTGAGAATATGGAAGATGCGCCTTTTAAAGAAGAGCTGAAAGATAAAGTTAGCTTGAGTGAGTAGCCTGTATCTAATCTACGCCCAATAAAAAAGCCCTTCTTTGAAAGGGCTTTTTTATTAATAGCGGTAACTAATCTGACTGCGGCTTGCCAACTTAAGTGAGTAAGCGAGTAAAGGCTTGGCAGATATTCTGCTCTCCTGTTTGCTTAGCACGCTTGAGTGCTACTTCTGAGTTTGCGATAAGTTGCTCAAGATCTTGCCCTGCTTGATAAGAAGCAATACCGATACAGATCCCATCGCCTAAGCCGTTTTCGTTGAGTTTATTGAGGCTTTCAAGCGCAAAATAGTGTGCTTGATCTGAGTTAGTATCAGGGAGCACAATAATAAGCTTACCAAGCTGCCAATGAGACATCTGGTAGCGATGAGGTAAGTCGCGCAGTAAGTGGATTTCCACCTCGCGTTGACGGGTCTCAAGTTGCCCAAGATCACTCATATGGCTCAGCATGCCTTCAGCACTGATATCAATCATCAGTAAACTGGAGAAGTCTTTACAAGTCTGGCTTAGGTTATTGAAGTAACGTTCTAAGTCATCTTTATGATTAAAGATGGTACTGCGCAGCGGTACCGAGTTTGGCCCTTCTCTATAGGCGTTTTTTTGCAGCGACTGCTCAAAGCTACATAAAACAAATTGCAGCTCGCCTGCACTGTCTAAATGGCCTTTTAGGGTAGCTTGTAAACAATGGTCTTGTAGGTGATCGACGACCACAAACACTTGGCCTATCCAGCTTCCTTGGATTTGTAACTGTTGAGCAATTTGCGGCCACTGCTTATTAAAGTCTTCACTAAGCACGCTGCTGACATTAATTGGCTTATCAGCCTCAATCTGCAATAACTGATTAAAAGCAGGGTTAGACTTAAGTACATTGCCTTTTGGATCGGTAAGAACACTCGCCATAGGAACATCATTGAGTAGATGGTTTAACTTGGCGTGCTTTTGGCTTTGCTTAAGCTCTGTAATATCTTCAAAAGTGACCAGCATATAACGACGTTTGTTATCTATGCTGACTTCATACTTTACTCGCACCATTAACCAAGTGCGGGCAGACGAGTTAGAATAGAGTTCTTTTTGCCAAACTTTTTCCGTTTCAAGGTGATTGATAAACTGGCTGTACTCATCGTCATCGAGATTCAAAATCCGCTGTAAACTGCGATCGGATAAGTCATCGACGGGCAAAGATAATAATACTGACGCGGCGCTATTTGATGTCACCACTCGGCCTGTGTCGCTGGCAATAATACAGCCCATTTCGGTATCAAATAAACGATTGGTCATATAGATACTAAATTCACGTGAACGTTGTACAAGCCTGTACATGTGAGTCAGGAAAATCAGCAGTATCGACAGTGAAGTGAGCACCACTGCGCCAATGATTAAAATATTACGCCATTGGGCAAAGTTAGCCGCGATATCTTCATTTTTAATATATGACAGTAGGAAGTACTCACGACGGGTTTCATATTGTGTAGTGAGTTCAACTTTTAAATAGACAAAGGTCGCTACATCGCCGTGGAACTGGCCAAAGTTACTCATAGCCATTTTACGCCAAAGCGCTGGATAAGACTGTTTTAAGCTACCGCCCATGGTTTCAGGTAAACGGCTAACACTGGTATTAGTTTGTGCGCCTGCATACAACAAACCTTGTGTGTCGAGCATCATTAATGGTGCTTGTTTACTCGAATAAGCCGGTTTAATGCTTTTGAGCATTTTCGACATCGAGTTGTAAGTCACTAGGTAGCCGCGCACACTTTGGTCAGGGTTTTCTAACCAAGCGAATTGATAAAGGTAGGGCTCTAGTTGTCCGTTAATTGGCGTAAATTCGAGTGGTGAGGTGTAAATCTCACTGCCGCCCATATTCCGAGTGCTACCGAGTAGTGCAGGTGGAAGGCTTTCTTTACCAAAGTCATTGCTGCTGGCAAATTTATGTTGGCCTTGGGGATCATAAAGCGCAATGCCTAATAGTTCGGGCACATTATCAACTAGCACGTCCCAGTTATCTAATAGGCGTTGTTGGTTTTCTGAAGACGGCAGCGCCAGATACTGTTTTAGCAGCCCTGACTTAGCAAACATTTGGGTTCTAAATTGCTGAAAAGTGACTTTGTCAGAGATCAGTGCGCCAACCGCTTGCAGTTCACTGTATCTTTGCGTTGCCCAATCTTCCTGCAAACGTCTTTCACCTAAGGTGATAATAATATTAGTCAGGATGATCACCGACACTAGCAGCATACAGATCTGACTAACGGCGGCTAAGATACGTTGTTGGGACCAATGGATCCCTTGAGCACTGATTAATAATGGTAGTTTGCGGGTCAGCATGTATCGATTTTTATTACAGTTATTATGCTCTTTATCTTAACACGAATTCTCAGGCTAACCAGAGTTAGTTAGCCGCTGGGTTAACATGGCGTAGTATAAAATTAAGGGATTAACACTGATTGTTTACCAGCGCTAAAAAGTACTGTAGTGCGATATTGAGTGACTAATAACAAGCTGAGTCATTTTGTAACCCAGCGCGATTTAAAGTGACAAAGTTGATAATTAGCCAACCACATCCAGCTCTCTTTGTTTAAAGGTCGCACCTCTAGATTCCACTATATGGCGGCATGCCTCAATATCAACCCCTGCTAAGCCATTAATGGCAGAGACTTGCACTTCGCTAATATACTGTGGAGCGAGCGCAATGAAATCTAATAAGGCTTGGTAAGAGCCAGACAGTTTTGGCTGACAATGTTGTTGATATCGCACTGCTGTATCGGCATTAAGTGATACTGACAGACTATCAACGCATAGGGCTAACTCTGGTAAAATATTGCGCTTATGGAATAGGTTACCTAAGCCATCAGTGTTAACTCTTACTTTACCGCCACGTTGTTTAATCTCGGTAGCAACGCTAAGCAGGGTGCGAAGATTAAGCGTGGGTTCGCCGTAGCCACAAAATACATACTCATCAAATTGCTCTACATCTCCAAGTTGCGCGATAAGCTCATCTGCTTTTGGCTGACGGTTTAAATCTAACTGATACTCATGCACCTGCTTACTACCATTATGTTTTGGGCAAAATTGGCATCTTAATGTGCAACGTCCGGTTATGTTGAGATAACGGCTATTGCGAATATCGTAGACAAGTGTCGGTTGGCTGGTGGTCATGATGAGCCTAGCTTGATTTTTATATCGGCTAAGAATAGCGCTTTGCCACGGTGAAATCTGTTTGCTAGATCGAGTAACTCGATGTTCAATCCGATTGCTGACAATAAAAAAGGAGGCGATTAGCCTCCTTTAATACTGGAACAATATCGATAAGTATCTGTTAATTTACTGGCTTAGATACAGCTTCGTTATCAGCTTTAGGTCGCCACCACCAATTGAAGAAACGACGTGAAGTGCGCCTAATATCATCGAGGATGATGTACAGCAAAGGCACCAATATTAAGGTGACGACTGTAGAGAATAAGATACCAAATGCCAGCGAGGCTGCCATTGGAATAACAATTTGCGCTTGCAAACTCTTTTCCAACAGAATCGGCACTAAGCCAACAAAGGTCGTGAGCGAGGTTAAGATAATTGCTCTAAAGCGATAGCAACCAGAATCGACCGCGGCCTTGACAATACTATGGCCCTCTGCTCGAGCGCGGTTAACAAAGTCGACTAGAATCAGCGAGTCATTCACCACAACACCGGCAAGCGCTACGATGCCACATAGGCTCAAAATACTCATGTTGAGACCTAAGATAAAGTGACCAAACAGCGCACCAATCATGCCAAATGGAATAACCGACATAATAATTAACGGCTGACTATAAGATTTAAGCGGAATAGCCATTAGCGCATAGATAGTAAATAGCGCGAAGAAGAAGCCCTGCATTAAGCTAATCAAAGCACTTTGCTCATCGGCGCTACCACCATCGAGGGCGGTTGAAATATTTGGATACTTCGCCTGCAATTGCGGTAAAAACTCTTTCTGAATTTCACTGACCACTTTTGAAGGCTCAACCTTATTCGTATCAGCATTAGCATTAATGGTAATGGCTCGGCGACCGTCTACACGGGTAATCGATGAGTAAGAGTCACCTAGCTGCAAGTCTGCTACCGTTGAGAAAGGTACTGCCGCGCCACTTGGTGTGCGAATAAGCATGTTCTCAAGGTGGCCAACAGTACGTCGCTGCTCAAGCGGATAGCGTACCATCACTTTAACTTCTTCTTTATTACGCAAAATACGCTGGGCTTCATAACCATAAAAACCATAACGTACCTGACGTGCAAGATCTGACAAGGTTAGCCCTAGTGCTTCAGCTTCAGGACGGATCTGCAGTTTGATCTCCTGACTACCAGATGAGAAGTTATCGGCAATGTCGTACACGCCTTCATAGGTGCCTAGCTTCTGCTTTAGCTCCTTAGAGGCTTGTGAGAGTTGCTCAAGGTTACTTGAGGTCAACCTAAATGAAATATCACCGCCGTTGTCATTAGTGCTGGCGTTGATATTAAGTTTCTTAACAGCCAGTAGCTCAGGTAGCTGTTTACGCCATGCGGTAGCGATAGTTTCGCCGTCTACGTCACGGTCTTCACCTTTGGTGAGTTCAGCAAACAGGAACGCTGAAGTCCGCGAACTCATATTAATAAAGCTGTGTTTAACTACAGGGTAACCAAGCTCGCTCTCCATTTCATCGTTCATGGCATATAGGGCTTCTTCAACTTCTTGTACCACTTTTAAGGTGTTTTCTTCAGAACTACCCGCTTCCATCTCTATATTGACTTGGATAAAGTCAGACGGCAGATCGGGGAAGAATACCCAGCGTACTTGACCACTTATAACCAGAGAAATCGATAGAATAAGTACACCAATAAACACAGCTACTGCGTTATAACGCTGTACGATACAACGCTCTAAAAACGGGCGGTAGTTATTATGAATAAAGTACTGTACTTTGTCGTTAAGCTTAGCCTTTAAGCGGCCGAGTAACCCAAGTTGTGAGCGAGGCTTACGCGGTTTCATATGAGCTAAGTGAGCCGGCAAAATAAGCTTAGATTCAATCAATGAGAATATTAGGCATAGCACCACGACCATGCCGATGGATTTCCAGATAATCCCCTGTGGGCCCGATACCATTAGCATTGGCATAAAGGCGGCAATGGTGGTGAGAACCCCGAATGTGGCTGGCATGGCGACTTTGTTAGCACCTTTAATCACATTCTCTAGCGAGTGACCATTTTCTTCAATCTCACTGTAGGCACTCTCACCAATAACAATGGCGTCGTCCACCACGATCCCTAGCACTAGAATAAATGCGAATAGGGTTAATAGATTAATTGAGAGCGAGAAAGGCTCTAGCGGCATAAACAGCATGGCACCAAGGAAACTAATAGGCAGTCCCATCATGACCCAGAACGCCAATTTAATTTCTAAGAATAGCGCCAAAATCAGGAACACCAATAAGGCACCGTAGAACATGTTAGATAACATCATATTCAAGCGGCCCTTTAGGTAATGGGTCAAGTCGCCCCAAGTATCTAACTTTGCGCCCGTTGGCAGTACGTCACGCTTTTGTTCTATGTAGTCTTTAACTTGCGCTGAAATATCAAGCGCATTTTGGTCGTCGACACTGAGGATCTCAATAATCGCAGCAGGCTGACCATTAAAACGGGTGTACTCTAAGCGTTCTTCAAAGCTGTCATTGATGGTCGCTACTTGCGGCAGCATGATACGGCTACCATCTGGGCGAGTGCTCACTACTATTTGTGCAAAGTCTTCACCTGTATAGGCTTGGCCTTTAGTACGCAGCAGGATATCGCCATCTTTAGCGCGAATTGAACCGCCCGGTAGATCGATAGAAGAGTTTTGTACGGCTTGGGCCACTTGTGAGAAAGTCAGCCCATATTCACGCAGTTTATCTTCAGACAGCTCAATACCAATTTCGTAATCACGAACCCCTGTGACTTGTGCTTTGGTAATTGCGGGTAGGCCGGCCACTTCATCACGAATTGTTTTGGCGAGCTCTTTCATCTCTTGTAGTGATTGATCGCCATACACAGAAATCCAAATCACATTATTTTCGGGTTTTACTCGATAAATATCGGGCTTTTCAATATTCACCGGAAAGGTAGAAATCGCATCGATACGCAGTTTGGCTTCATCTAAAACATCTTGTGGATCGTAACTATCTTCCACTTCAATCGAGACTGAACCCACTCCTTCACTGGCGACAGAGGTGACTTTTTTGATGCCATTAATATCTTGAATAGCTTCCTCGATTTTAATGGTTATCCCTTCCTCAATTTCCTGTGGTGCTGCGCCTGGGTAGGCAACAGTGATCCGTAAGTAATTTAGCTCAAACGAGGGGAAAACTTCTTTATTAATAATTAAGGTACTGAATAAACCGCCAATGATTAGCACCCACATCAGCAGGTTGGCTGCGACATTGTTTTTGGCAAACCACGCAATAATCCCTTTTTGTGGTTCGCGCGGGATATTGCTTGGTTCGGTTGTTGCGTCTTGATTATTGTCTGTGGTCATTATTGAGCTCCTGCATTAGCAAGTTGCTCTTCACTATTATCGCTATCAGAGTCGGTTTCGATAGAAGAATTAGACTCTTCACCTAAAACTTTAACGATTTGGCCATTCTCAGCATTGGTCAGGTTGGTTAGCGATATACGTTCACCGCTTTGCAGGCTGTCTTTAATGTAGACATTTTCTAAATCACTTTTAACCACGTTAACTTCACGTAGCTCAATACTGTTATCGTTATTAACTATGGTGACTTGATTATCGCGTACTAAATGACGTGGTAGTTTTACTATACCTTCAACGGTGCGGCCTTTAATCACTGCAGTAACAAAGGTGCCATATTTTAATGGCAGCTGGCCCTCAACGCGATTGGTACGTAGGTATGGGTCTTTGACTTCAGCGACTAAATAAACCATACGGTTTTCAGCGTCAATAACCCCTTCACTGCGAATGATTTGTCCTTGCCAAGTAATCGTCTTACCGGCTAAATCGGCGCTCAAGCTAACATCGGTATCAGGGTTATCAACTGACTCTAGGTAAGCAAGATCGTTATTCGATAGAGGTAATCTAACTTCAGCAATACGAGTATCGTACAACTCACCTAAGTTGGTGCCTAAAGTCACGTATTGCCCTAAGTCGACATTACGGGCTTTAATGATGCCATCAAATGGCGCGCGAATAACGGTGCGCTCTAGGTTACGCTGTGCACGAGCTAGTGCGGCTTGCTGGAACTTCACATTAGCTTGTTCTTGCTTGAGCTGTGGTAAACGTAGACCAAGCTCTGGTGGAATGCCTCCGTCATAGCCTTTCCAGTCGTTTTTAGCGACTTCACCTTTTGCCCGTTCTTCTTCAAGCGCTGCTTTAGCTTGAGCAAGTGATGCCTGTGCTTGCATTAAGTCAGCTTCATAATCAGAAGGTTCAATAACCGCAAGTTCATCGCCTTTTTTAACGACACCACCGGCAACAAAGTTAGCCGATATCGTCAGCATACGGCCTTGAACTTCGGTAACTAATTGGGTTTTATATTTAGGGCTCACTACGCCATAAGAGGGTAAGTTTAAAGAAACCGTTTGCTGTTTGACTTCGGTAACATCAACAATTGCGACAGGTACTTCATCGGCTTTTTGCTCAGGGGCTTCTTTGGTGCCAATTAGGATCTGGGCTACAACAATAAAGGCAAAAAGAATGAATAGCGGTGACATTCTTCGAAGTATGGTTTTTATTTTATTCATCATCAGGCTGCGTTTCCATGCAAAGACTTCTTCTAGTTGCATAAATTACCAGACTCAAGGTCAAGGTGATAGCGTTATTTGTAAATGAAATGTTTCAAACTGTAGTGATATATTTGCAGTAAAATAAGCTGTTAGCTGAATTTTAGCCATAAAAAAGGGTCACATAATGTGACCCTAATAATGAGCATGAAGTATGACTACTTCTTCTTTTTCTTCTTGTTCTTCTTGCTGAAGTTTTTGCTGTTATCTGGACCAGGCTTTTTCTTTCCAGGTGGCTTGGCTTCTTTGTTCTTTGGACGTAGATCTTTAACGAAGCGGCGTTTTAGTGGTTGCTCGATATAACGCTCAATCTTACCGACAACACGAATATCATGTGCTTCAACTAATGAAATAGCAGTACCTTTAGCGCCTGCACGGCCGGTACGACCAATACGATGCACGTATGTGTCGGCAGAACGAGGCATATCGTAGTTAATCACATGAGTAATGTCGTCAACGTCGATACCACGTGCAGCAACGTCCGTCGCTAGCAAGATATTTACTTCGCCTTTAGTGAAGCGACCCAGTGCTTGGAAGCGCGCTTTTTGCTCCATATCACCACGCATAAATGCACAAGTGATACCTTCTTTTTGTAATAGGCCTTCAAGGCTTGCTACCGCTTCACGAGTTTTAACGAAAACAATGGTGCGTTGCACATCTTCTTGTTTTAGAAGTGCACACAACAAAGCAAACTTGTGTGCTTTATCGTCAGCAAGGTGGATCCACTGGTGGATCTTGGCTTTTTCACTGCGTGGTGCTTCAGCTTCTAGTTTAACTGGGTTAGTCAGTAGGTTGTGTGAGAAACGACCTACATCGCTGCCCTCAAGCGTGGCAGAGAACAACATCGTTTGTTTGCGACCTACAGACTCGATAGCAATACTTTCAACTACGGCAGAAAAGCCCATGTCTAGCATGCGGTCAGCTTCGTCGATAACTAATACTTCAACTTCTTCTGCGTTGAAGTGACCTTTATCTAAGTACTCCATTAAACGGCCAGGAGTCGCAACTAAGATATCAACGTTCTTTTGTAGGGCTTCTTCTTGTGGGCCATAAGGTACGCCACCCGTGATAATCACAGTGTCTAAACCTAAGCCTGTAGCCAAATGGCTAGCATAACGGTGAATTTGGCTAGCAAGTTCACGAGTCGGTGTCAGGATCAATACACGTGCACGGCCGCCATATCGACGTGGGAAGTCGATAAGGTGTTGCAACGCAGGCAGAAGGAAGCTTGCCGTCTTACCCGTGCCAGTAGGCGCGCGAGCTAAGATATCTCTTTGCTCCATTGCGACTGGGATTGTTTGCTGTTGTATGGTAGTGGGCTTGTTATGGCCCATTGCTTTCAGTGACTCTAACAAACAAGGGTCAAGCTGGAGATCTTCAAATTGCATGCGTGGCATCTCAATAAATAATAGCCGGACATTATAAAGCTTATAGGAGAGACTTTAAACGATTAGATCGCCGATCCTAGAGCTTTAAATAAAAATCCTGACTGAGTTGGATAAATTGGTCGCTGTACTGGCCGTTTTTCTGACGAATAGTCAGTTGCTCTATGATTTCAGGCTCTGCGTCATTGCCACTGAGGTGGGTCAGTAGCAGTATTTGCCTGTTAGGTGTTTTGCCTTCAACACTGGCTGCCAGTAGTTTGTGTCGTAATAGCAGTTGGTGACTTGCCAACTTTGCTTCAAGCTCAGCAACCGATTCACTAGGTAGAATTAAACTCGCGCTACCGTTAGTCGCTAACAGCTGTTTGATAGACAGTAATAAAGTGTCAAAACTTAAGCTATCAGTGTGCCTCGCAGTGGCACGCGCGCTAATGCTCGATTGTGGACCATTAGCAAAGTAGGGCGGGTTACAGATGATATGGTCAAACTGTTGCGTTTGATGCAGGCAATAGCTTTGAATATCACAGCACACAAGTGACAAACGCGCAGCCCAAGGGCTAGCACTGAAATTGCTTAGGCAATCAAGCGCGGCTTGTGGGTCAAGTTCTACGGCCGTAATGTTCGCGTTACTGCGCTGTGCTGCCATTAGACTCAACAGACCGCTGCCAGCACCAAGATCTAAAATAGTTTTAGCTTGAGTTAACGGCGCCCATGCACCAAGTAACACACCATCAGTGCTCACAGGCATACCGCAGCGAGTGTCATCAATATGAAAACGTTTAAAGGTGAATGGCATAGCAGCAACATTAAATATAAGGATGAAGCTAATTGTACGCTAAACAAGCCAAGCCTGAAATTAGCCAATGCCATGGAATTTGTTAATTATTAAGCAAACGGTGAATTTTGCTGCTGGTAAGTGGTTACTAGCTTTAAAACGCTTGCTGGCTATTAAAGCAGATGTGTCTTGTTGTGGCGGCTAATAGGGCGAATGTAAGTTATGAAAAGCACTTGTTAATAAGGTGTTTTGGTTTATATCGAGAATGCAGTTTATTCCGTATGCTTGCTTGTTAATTAGATATGACTCTGATAATAGTATGCCCCTCTTTACTTGGTAAAAGCCCAGTTTTAGAGTAGGTAAACCAGTTTTAAAGCAATTTAAGCGTTAATGTTTTCCGCTACTGTTCAAAAACTCGCCAAGAATAGGCCGTATTTACCACGGAACCATGTAAAGTAATAATTACACATTTTTATTGTCGTCCTAACGGGATGTCTTGAAGGCATGACGGCATGAAATCGTTAACTAAATAAAAAAATCTAGATGGGGAATAAAGTGCAGAATAATCAGTTGAGTATTGCAGATACGTTGGGGTTAGGGTTTATGACCTTTGCGTTCTTTTTGGGCGCGGGTAACCTAATTTTCCCACCTTTAGCAGGTTTCTTAGCCGGCGAGAATATCACCTTTGCCATGTTTGGCTTTCTTATTACTGCTGTAGGCTTACCACTGATCACTCTGATTGCTGTCGCTAAAGCGAACGGTAAGATTATGCAACTGCTGCCCCCCATCGCTGCAACTGCACTTGCTGTGTCGATCTTCATCATTATAGGCCCTGCATTTGCTGCGCCAAGAACAGGCTTAGTAGCCTATGAAGTTGGCTTCAAGCCGTTTCTAGAAGATTCTTCTGCAACCTTTATGATTGCAGGTTTAACACTGAATATAACCCAACTGTTCTACACCTTAGCCTTCTTCGGTTTATCAATGGTTTTAGCACTATTCCCTGGTAAATTACTCGATAGCGTCGGCAAGGTATTAACCCCTATCCTTATTCTATTGCTAGTGGGTCTGGCGATCTCTGTTATCGTTATTCCTGGTAGTGACATTGGCGCTGCCGTTGGCGAATACCAAACTCACCCACTAACTAAGGGTGTTTTGGAAGGCTATAACACCATGGATACCTTAGCGTCATTGATTTTCGGTATGTTGATTATCGATATTCTACGTAAAAAAGGTATTAGCGAGCCTGCTGCGCAAACTAAGTATTTAATTAAAGCAGCTTTGATTGCTGCAGCTGGTCTAGCTTTTGTTTATGTTTCACTATTTTATCTAGGTGCTACAGCGGGCGATTTAGCTGTTGGTGCTGAAAACGGTGGCGTGATTTTAAGTAACTACGTGATTGCAAAGTTTGGCGCTAGTGGCATGATCTTGTTGTCATCTGTGGTTACGCTTGCTTGTTTAACTACCTCTGTAGGCTTAATCAGTGCGTGTGGTGAATACTTTAACGAAGTGGCACCAAAAATTTCTTACCGCCGTTTTGTCGTAATCGTAAGCATTGTGTGTGCAACGGTTGCTAACGTAGGTTTGGCACAGTTAATCGACATTAGCGTTCCAGTGTTAATGACTGTTTACCCTGTGGCGATAGCTTTGGTTGCAGTGACTTTCTTAACTGAACGTTTTGCTCACCCGAAAACAGCGCACCGTTTGGTCGTGAGTGTGGCACTATTCTTCGGTATTATTGACGGCTTTAAAGCTGCTAAAGTTGATGTAAGCATCTTTAACTTTATGCCGCTACATAACGAAGGCATGGCTTGGTTACTACCAACCGCAATCGTGATTATTGCTTGTTTAATGGCTAAAAAACCAAAAGAGCCGTTAGCAGCGAGCTAACTTAGTGATGACGGTTAGTCGTTAAGATAGCGAACCGTCACACAATGGCATAATATTGAGGCGATGATTCACTGAATCATCGCCTTTTTGTTTAAAGAAGGTTTAGAAGAAGGGGCTAGGAAAGCAGGTTTTAGGCCCTAAGAAAAGTCAAGACGCTAGAAGGCGAACGGCCTGTGGCCTTACGAATGTGACTGCGTCACGTACGAAACGCTGCGCTTTTGGCTTTTGCTTTTCCTCGCAGGGTTTTAGCCCGTCCTCGCAGTGAAGCGTCCTAGGAGCTGGGGCCTTATTTTAAAGTAAATAGGAATGAGAAGTGTCAGAAAAGTACACGGCCGATAGCATTATTGATATTTTCTTAGATGATCTTTGGTCGACCAAAGGCTTAAGTGATAATACCTTAAGTGCCTATCGTACGGATCTACGCCATCTCGACCGTTACTTACAACTGCGTGGTGGCAAGCTTATAAGTTGCTCGCAATTTGAGGTGCGCGACTACCTCGCTGAGCGTTTTGATAAAGGTAGCGCTAAAACCAGTAGTGCGCGCATGATGAGTAGCTTAAGGCGATTCTATGGTTATTTAATCGTTAAAAAGCAAATTGATACAGATCCAATGGCCTTAATTGAGTCGCCAAAGCTGGCACGTAAGTTACCTGATTCACTTAGCGAAGAAGACATTGATCGCTTACTAGCAGAGCCGGTTGATGATGACCCGATAGAAAGCCGTGATAAAGCCATGCTTGAGCTTTTATACGCAACGGGTTTACGGGTTTCAGAGTTGGTGGGGCTCACCATGGAACAACTCAGTTTGCGCCAAGGTTTAGTGCGCATTACCGGTAAAGGCGGCAAAGAGCGCTTGGTACCGCTGGGTGAGTTAGCGGTGGCTGAGCTAGAGGCTTACTTAAAATTTGCTAGAGCAGAGCTACTGAAAGGCAAGCAAAGCGATGTGTTGTTTCCATCTAAACGAGCCCAACAGATGACGCGGCAGACATTTTGGCATCGAATTAAGCTATACGCATTAAGAGCTGGCATTAGCACTGAATTGTCGCCGCATACCTTGCGTCATGCCTTTGCCACTCACTTATTAAATCATGGTGCAGACCTGCGTGTGGTGCAGTTATTACTCGGCCACAGCGATTTATCAACTACGCAAATTTATACCCATGTAGCCACGGCCAGACTAGCCAGCCTGCATAGTGAACATCATCCAAGAGGCTAATTTATAAGCCTTATTAGTTTGGCTGATTCACTTTAGTTGAAGCTAAGTATTAGATTTGTTGACTGGAGAAAGCCACTTATTAAATCTAGACTTTGGCTAAATATTTGATGGATTTCACGTCTGTATGATTTAGTTACAGCAAATAATTTGCTTTAACTTGGTTGAGTCTGTAACTTTTCAGCTCCAAACTAGGTCTAATCGTTTATATCCAATAAGTCTGACCCTTACAAAAGAGTAGGAATACCCATGAAGTTCACTCGAACGTTTTCTTTGATTATGGCAATGTTAATTGCACCAGCCGCTAGCGCAGCTTCAAACACTAGTGACGACACTGCAGCGTTAAAGCAAAAGCTAAGCGACACCCTTAGCGTTGAAGTGATTTCAATTAAGCCATCACCGGTTGCTGAGTTATACGAAGCCTTTACCGATCGTGGCGTGCTGTATATTACTAAAGACGGTTCAAAGTTATTTCACGGTAACCTTTATGACTTAAATAAGGGCATGAAAAACCTAACTGAAGCGGCAATGGCAGGTCCTCGCATCGATATGATGAAGCCGCTTGAAGATCATATGTTGGTTTACAAAGCGAAAAACGAAAAGCATGTAGTGACTATTTTCACTGATGTTAGCTGTGGTTATTGCCGTAAATTACACAACGAAATGGACGGTTATAACGACTTAGGTATTACTGTACGTTACTTAGCGTTCCCACGCGCAGGTGTTCCATCTGCAAATGCTGATGAAATGGAATCAGTATGGTGTGCTAAAGACCCACTAAAAGCGATGGGCGATGCTAAAAATGGCAGAGCAGTTCAGAAAGCCTCATGTGATGCTAAAATTAAAGAGCAATATCAGTTAGGCCAAGCATTTGGCATTAACGGTACACCAGCAATTATTTTAGACGACGGCACTTTGATCCCTGGTTACCAGCCACCAGAGGCATTATTACGCACACTTGAATCGCAGCAATAATAGCGATTTTAGTTAAGCGACAAAAAAAGGTGAGCCAAGGCTCACCTTTTTTGTGCCCCTTTAGCGGCAGTCTTGTTATGCTAATCGAGTCAATTTTTCAGAGGATTTAATCTCACGTGATCCATCAGATAGTACGCCGTCCAAGAGTGGATGATAGCCACCTTCCCGATACGTTTTCGCCGATCTTAAAACAGATTTATGCCAGTCGTGGCGTTGCTGCATCTGACTGTGAATTGAGCTTAGCTAAGTTGCTGCGCCCAGATACTATGGCGGGATTAGCGCAAGCAGCGAAAATTGTTGCTGATGGCATAGAAGCGCAAAAAGCGATTCTTATTATGGGCGACTTTGACGCCGATGGTGCCACCTCTACCAGTGTATGTGTGCTTGCGCTGCGGATGATGGGCGCGCAAAAAATTGATTACCTTATCCCAAACCGCTTCGATTACGGCTATGGTTTAAGCCCTGAAATTGTTGCGGTTGCTGCCAGTAAAAATGCCGAACTGCTGATCACCGTTGATAACGGTATTTCATCGATTGAAGGCGTCGCTGCAGCTAAAGCACTGGGCATGACAGTAGTGATTACCGACCATCACTTGCCGGGCAACACAGTGCCTGATGCCGATGCAATTGTGAACCCTAATCAAGATGGCTGCGAGTTTGCCAGTAAATCGATTGCAGGGGTTGGCGTCGCGTTTTACTTAATGTCGGCGCTTCGAGCCGAGCTAAGACGCCGTAATTGGTACCAACAGCAAAATATCGTGGAGCCGAATCTTGCGCAATTGTTGGATATTGTTGCCCTTGGTACTGTCGCCGATGTGGTATCACTCGACACCAATAACCGTATTTTGGTTGAAGCGGGTTTGCAGCGAGTCAAAGCAGGGCGCTGCCGCGTGGGGATTACTGCGCTGCTTGAAGTGGCTAAACGCACACCATCGCGTATTGTTGCCTCTGACTTTGGTTTTGCAGTAGGTCCAAGGCTAAACGCCGCAGGACGTTTAGATGAAATGGCATTAGGGGTCGAAACCTTACTGTGCGATGACATCATGCTAGCAAGACGCATGGCATCGGAACTTGATGGTTTGAATGCTGAGCGCCGCGATCTTGAAGCGGATATGCAACAAGAAGCGCTTAAGAGTCTTGAGAGTATCGAGCTTAATGAAGCTGAACTGCCTTGGGGCATTGCCATTTATCAAGCGGATTGGCACCAAGGGGTTATCGGTATTTTAGCCTCGCGGATTAAAGATAAATATCACCGCCCAGTGATCGCCTTCGCCGAAGCGGGCGAGGGTGAGATTAAAGGCTCTGCACGTTCGATTAAGGGCCTGCACATGCGCGACCTGTTAGAGCTAATCAACAGCCGCCACCCGGGAATGATTTTAAAGTTTGGTGGCCATGCCATGGCGGCGGGTCTGTCGATTCAAGCAGGGCAGTTTGCCCAGTTTGCTGATGCGTACGATAAAGCCGTACGTGAAGTGTTAGCGCCAGAATTATTGACCGGTGAGCTGGTATCTGACGGCGAACTAGTGCCTGAGCAGTTTAAACTGGATCTTGCTAGTGAATTACGTGCAGCAGGCCCTTGGGGACAGTCGTTCCCTGAGCCGTTATTTGACGGTTACTTTAGAGTGATACAGCAACGGATTGTCGGTGAAAAGCACTTAAAGCTGATTCTAGAAACTGAGTGCGGCCGGGTGATGCTCGATGCCATCGCCTTTAATGTGGACTTGAAGACTTGGCCTGATGCTACGATTCAATATGCGCAGGTGGTGTATAAACTCGATGTAAACGAGTTTAGAGGCAATCAGAGCTTGCAGTTGATGGTTGAGCAGATAGAGCCTAAGTAGCTATCGTCTATAACTAACGTGAACGGATTCTATATTCAGAGAAAGGATGCATTGATTGCATCCTTTTTTGTTTGATTTTTACAGAAGAAAACTTGGTAAATCAGCAAACTAGGCAGGTTTTAATGGTAAAACCGTGCTGAACTTCAATGACTCCATAGCAAAGGTCGAAGTGACATTGGTGAGGCCTGCAACTTGGTTAACCAAACGCTTATAAAAGTGGTCAAAAGCCGCCATATCTTCAACTTGTACCCGCATCATATAATCATATTCTCCCGCCATGCGGTAAAACTCCATCACTTCAGGCATAGCGTACACAGCTTCAATAAAGGTTTCATACCAAGCGTGAGAATGGTCGCAAGTCTTAACCTGTACGAATGCGGTGAAATCAACGCCAATTTTACTTGGATTGAGCAGGGCGACACGCTTACTAATAACGCCTTCTTCTTCTAAACGCTTTAGGCGTTTCCAGCAAGGCGTGGTCGTTAAATTAACCGCTTTAGCCAACTCGTTAAGCGATAAGGTCACATCGTGCTGCAGCATGGTGAGCAGCTGGCGGTCTACTTTATCTAACTTTACTTTTTCAACCACAAGGTTTTCCTAATGCGTTTATTAATTGATTATCTATAGTTGCTTAATTAAGCAGTTCTATAATTTAAGAATGTATTTTAGTAGAAAAATATTCTCTTTGTTGTGTTATTTGTAGAAAAAATGGAAAAATATTTCTTCAGTCAATCCATTACAATGAATCAAAGATTGCAATGACGTTATTTAAAGTAGTGTCGATGACTAAAAGCGAGTAGAACAATGAACCAACACTTATGGCCTTTATTTCTTGAAGCAGTAAAACGTGATGTCGTTCCAGCCCTTGGCTGTACAGAACCAATTTCAGTGGCATTAGCTGCAGCCATTGCTATTGATGAGCTAGGGATAAAAGACCAAGCCAGTATCGTTTCATCGGACATCAAGATTGACGTCAGTGTCTCTGCTAACTTAATGAAAAATGGCATGGGTGTTGGGATCCCTGGCACGGGTATGGTTGGTTTGCCAATTGCTGCCGCAATCGGCGCTGTTGCAGGTGAGCGTGATGCTGGTCTTGAGGTGCTAAAAGGCCTGACCGCAAGCGATGTTCAAATCGCCAAATTGATGCTGGATAACAACCAAGTGACCGTTGGTGTGGCTGATGTGGCTAATGTCTTGTACGCTAAAGTTACGGTTTATTATCAGCAACAAACGGCGAGCGTGACCATTGCCGATAGCCACACTAAAGTTATTGCGATTGAAAAAAATGGCGAGCAATGCATAGTTGAGTCAAAGGCAGAGGTGGTTAAAGGCAATGCTAAAGTCGACCCATTTATCGAAGCAAAACTGCAAGATATTTATGATTTTGCCATTCATGCACCATTACAAGACATCGAATTTATCATGCAGGCTAAAAACCTAAATGATGCCTTATCGGTTGAAGGCCTTAGCGGTAATTATGGTTTAAAAATTGGCGCGACCTTCGTTAAAAACCAAGAAAGAGGTTTATTGTCTGGCGGCTTATTAACTGAAGTATTAACCCGCACCGCTGGCGCATCTGATGCACGTATGGACGGCGCTATGATGCCCGCCATGAGCAACTCAGGCTCAGGCAACCAAGGTATTGCGGCCACTATGCCTGTGGTTGTTAGTGCAGATTTTCTAAAGTCGAGTGAAGAGCAAACCGTTCGCGCATTAATGTTGTCGCATTTAACCGCTATCTACATTAAGAGCTATCAAAACAAGCTGTCAGCGCTATGCGGCGCAACCACCGCTGCGATGGGCTCAGCAGCAGGCATTACCTATTTACTTGATGGCGAAATAGAGCAAGTTAGCGCCGCCATTTGCAGCATGATTGGCGATGTTAGCGGGGTTATTTGTGATGGTGCCAAAACTGCTTGCGCCATGAAGGTGTCTTCATCGGCAGGCGCTGCGGTAAAAGCGGCCTTAATGGCGATTGATGGCATTCGAGTCACTGGCACTGAAGGTATTGTTGCTGATGATGTCGATCAAACCATTCGTAACCTTGCAGCATTAGCCAATGGCGCGATGACCCAAACTGATGTGCAGATCTTAGAGATTATGATGCACAAATAAACGGGATTTGGCTAAAACTAAATAAAAGCCAAGTCACTGCGTTTATTACCCGCGTGTATCTACTGTTTCAAAATAAAAGCTTAAGCTGAGTGCTTATGCGAAAACAAAAGCCAAATCGACGTTCCTTGTGCGTCGATTTGGCTTTTTAGTTTCTGGCTCATGCTCTTTCTCTGTCGACATTATCCTCTAGCTACTCTACTGCCCAGTATTGAAAGGCCGATTCAAAGATCCCAATCAATATCAGTACCGCCTCTGGGACTCGCTCTTAATAACAACGGGCTTAAGTACCCTTACTAAAAAATGCTCTACAAGTCTAATTTTTAAGCATATTCATCCCCTTTGGGGGTGAGTGATTTTGCTCACATCTAGATTTGATTTAGCTGTGGCTATCACTTTAATTCGTTAAATGTGCGCCATACCTCTCTAACTTAAAATCTAAAATATTGAAATAAATCACATTTTTATATTCTTGTAAGCTGAAGATTAATGACTAATAAGGTGAAGGGCATCAAACTATTGGGCGGTTAAAAGTGATTAACTCTTGATCTGGATCAGTACGGATAAATCATCTGAAAAATTCACTTAATTGAGAGCATGTTTTGCTAAATTTACGCTGATTGATGGCATTTTAAATAAAAAAATTCTCTCCATCCTTGAGTATGCTCAGGCCAAGCAAACGCTATAAAACCATGTGTTCTCATAGGCACAAATATAATTATAATTTTTATCATATCAGTGGCTTTAGCCAAATTTAATGGAATTGATATATGAGTGAAATAGTCCAAGGTGCACCAAGTGCTGACCTACAAGCGCAACCCTTACACGAACGCGCCAATATGACCAAAGCTGAATGGCAACAAGCGACCAAGTTTGACAGTGTCGACCTTGGCTGGATTGTAATGAGTATTGGTATGGCTATCGGTGCCGGTATTGTATTTTTGCCTGTTCAAGTTGGCGTAATGGGATTATGGGTTTTTTTACTGTCATCCATCATCGGTTACCCAGCCATGTATCTCTTCCAAAAGCTATTTATCAATACACTCGCTGAATCAAAAAAGTGTACCGATTACCCTGGCGTAATTGAAAACTATCTTGGTAAAAACTGGGGCATCGCACTCGGTGTGCTGTACTTCTTGATGTTGGTTATTTGGGTGCTGGTTTACTCGTTAGCGGTAACTAATGACAGTGCCTCTTACCTGCATTCATTTGGGGTGACTGAAGGCAAGCTTAGTGACAATGTGTTCTATGGTTTAGGCCTAATCTGTGTGCTCGCTTTTATTGGCTCAAAAGGTGAGAAGTTGCTGTTTAAGCTGTCAGGTTTTATGGCGGTAACAGTACTGACATTAGTCGCGGTAATGGGCATATTACTGATGGCACGTTGGGATATGGCCAATATTCCAAGCATGGGTGAGTTTGGCCCTATGCTGAAAAATGCCATTATTACCCTGCCATTTACCTTAACCTCGATTCTGTTTATCCAGTCGTTAAGCCCAATGGTGATCTCATATCGCTCACATGAAAAATCGATTGAAGTAGCACGTTTCAAGGCTGAGCGAGCAATGAAAATTGCCTTTGCTATTCTGTTTGTGGTGGTGTTCTTCTTTGCAATATCGTTTACCTTTGCCATTAGCCAAACCCAAGCAACTGAGGCGATGAATCAAAATATCTCGGCCTTAGCGATTATTGCACAGTACTTCCCAGGTAGCTGGGCGACCATTACCGGTATCGTGATCAACATCTTTGCGGTAGTGACTTCTTTCTTCGGCGTGTTCTTAGCCTTCCAAGAAGCGTGTCGTGGTATTGCAATGAACATCTTGCTGCGTAGCCGTAAAGAGTCAGATATCAACAAAGAGTTAGTGAATAAACTCATCACTGTATTCATTATCTTACTGGCGTGGTCGGCGATTGCGTTAAATGCGCCAATCCTGTCGTTCACTTCTGTTTGTAGCCCAATATTTGGTTTGGTGGGTTGTTTGATCCCAGCTTATTTGGTGTACAAGGTACCGCACTTGAACAAGTACAAAGGTTGGGCGACTAATTTGATTATTGTGACGGGTGTTTTGTTGTGTATTTCACCGTTGTTGGCATTCATGTAATAGGTTTATTAGGCAGCGTCTAACTAACGCTTTATAGCTATAGCAATCAAACTTCGTTTGATAAAAGTGATTAAGTTAGACTGCGTCTAACAACTAAAGTCGTGGCGCTTCGCCCACACCCGAGTCAAGGGGGAAAGCGCTTGTCCCCCTTAACGAACCCTCAGCGCCCCAGACGTAGTTGTTGATCCTCATACTTATGGATAAATTTCTAACGCTTCCGATGGGGCATCCTGCCCCGCGAAAGCTAGCCAGACATCCTTGTCTGGACTCACGAAATTTATTCCAACGTACTTCGGCAACTTCGATGGGGAATCGGTGTTTTCTGTAGGTTTTGTCGTAAACCTCACTGCTTAGTAAAGATTAAAAGAGGGATTCGCTTTGGCGTTTTAATGAGCTATAGCGTTGCGATAATATTCTGCTGATTTTAGTACTACCTATTAAAACAATAGGTTATATTGATGCTAAGGTTTTTGTCGAGACGCACAGATAGAATTTGAAGATGCAGCACCGATAACAACTTTATCGGTGCTGCTGCTGTTTAATAAGCTGCTAGTTGTACAAAGGAGTTATGTACATGAATCGTAATCTTGTATTTATTGGAGCCACCTTATTAACTTTAGCTGGGTGTAGTTCTTCTTATAAGCACAATGAATTCCAAAAGCCAGAAGTACAATTAGATAGAAATGTTGGCGTTCTAATTTCAACACCGGAAAACGGATTCTATGATCAAACGGAGTATAAAAACTCTGGTCGCATGACTGCTAATGAAATAAGAAGAGCATTTTCCAAAAACTCTCGCAAAGTGTCGATCACAAAAGATTGTGAAGGAGTAAGTTGTCTAGAAACTATTGATTCAAGTACATATGGCTATTACGTTCAGCCTATCATTCTTCATTGGGAGGATCGCGCAACTGAATGGTCAGGTATTCCTGATAAACTAGAAATTCAAATAATTACATTTGATTCTAAAACAAAAAAAGAAATTGCGAATACTACATTCTCAGGTAAAAGTAAGTGGGCAACTTTTGGAGGAGATCACCCTCAAGACCTTTTAGAAGAACCTGTTACGGCATACGTTGAAAGTTTATATCAGTAAGTGCTAGCAAGTTGCTAAAGCAAACGTAAGATGCTTGGCTTATGCTACTTCCCTGTTAATTTTAACCAAATATTTAAGTGCCACACTAGAACTACATTAATAGATTTAAAATGGCTGTCTATATTTTATTTACAGTTTCGCCTGATACCTATCACGAAACACGCTACTACCAACTTAAAGGTAAATAATAATGAAAGTGATTGATAAGCTTGCTTGGGTGTTGATTCGAGATGGTAAGTTGTTGGCGGTGCGCTCTAAAGGTAAAGCGTTGTTTTATCTGCCGGGTGGTAAGCGTGAGGCGGGAGAGAGTGATGAGCAGGCATTAGTGCGTGAGATTAAAGAGGAGCTGTCTGTCGATCTTGAGCCTGCTAGCATTAAGTATATGAATACCTTTACGGCGCAGGCGGATGGTAAGGCTGAGGGTGTGTCGGTTAAATTGACCTGCTACTTTGCTGACTTTAGCGGGGAGTTACAGCCTGATGCGGAAATTGAACAGCTTGAATTTGTTGATATGAATGATGAAGCGGTTTGCTCGTTGGCGGCGTTAGTGGCTATGGGCTGGCTTGAGTCGCAACAGCTTCTAAATAGTAAGACTGCTTAATCACAAGCTGAGTTAGCTGCAAGAGTTAACTCAAGCGCTTGGCAAAATGCGCTAATAGAGCAAGCTAATGGGTTTAGCTTGCTCTGATTAAACAGATTGTCTCTCGCGGCAAATAGGCTAGAGCAGCTTGCGCCACACTTCGTATTCTTTGATACCTTCTACTTCGCCTTCATGGTGCCAGTAGGTGACGATTTTGCCGTTTTCTTCACTGGTTTCTAGCCAGCCTTTGAAATGGTAGTTTTTACCGTGATGCTTGGCGCGAGTGCCGGTTTTTACCGCTTCAGTGTAGTTGTCGCCATCTACTAAAAAGTCACCTGCTAGGTAACCTAGAAACACGCCATCTTCGGTGTTGGTTAGCGAGAATATATCGCCCTTAATTGATTTAACTGCCACTAGGCTGCTGTTGTCGGCTTTTAAAATAGTGCCGTCAGGCTTTTTGTATTCGCCTTTTACAAAGTACCAGTTGCCCTCAAACGTGTGGCCTGACGCCTGGGCTGATATAAGTACTGTTAGCGCGACAATGGCACTGCTAATCATCTGCTTCACTGTTTACTCCTTTAAGTGACTTTTAATACTGCTAGGTATTAGTGAGACCTTTCCCTGTACCTAGTTTATAAGCGGCCTTTTATAACAAAAGGATAAGTAACTTAGCATTAACATAAAAACGGGGCAACGCAGCTTTGTGCTAGCAATACTGGTTTAGCGGCTGATGACTCTTTTCCTCACTATGATAAAAAAGCCCCAGTGTTTTACTGAGGCTTGGTATTAATGGTATTAACGCTTAGGGCTGGGATTTAGTTCAGCTTATCCCAAGCCATTTGCCAGTGTGAACCGATTGCTGGTTGGTACTGAGTCGCTGTGCTTGTCCACTGCATGCAGTAACCTGAGTATGGGAAAGGCTTACATTGGTAAACCTTACCGTCAGTTGCAAGTACCTTAGTGCCAGCGGTGTAACTTAATAAACCTTTTGGGAATACAAAGTCATAATCTCCGGCCGGTGGGGTTACGGCTTCATCTTCTAGGTGGAAATCTAAGGTTTGCTGATCAACTAACTTACCGTCTTCATCTTTGATGCGAGTCACTAGCATATGGTGACCAGCTTCTGACTTAGTTAGTGTTAACGCTACGGCTTCATTTTGACCATCGAACATCTCAGCTGTCCAGCTTGCTAGTGGCTCGCGGTGATGGTTGTAAACCGTTAGCTCTGTGGTGACATCAGCTTGTGCTGTCAGTGTTAGCTCAAGCGTGGTTGGCTCGCTGGTGATGGTGTAAGTCTGTTCTAAACCATCAACTGTTAACGAGTATTCTGGCTCAGGGGTTTCGATGTTGTAACCCACTTCGACGCGCTCGATGCCGCTACCCGCTTTGATGTATACAGGGTTCGCGCCGTAAACTGGGGTGAATTTACCTTGATTAAACTGGCCGGCTTGTAGCTGAGTTTGCTGTTGGTTAACTTTGCTTGCTAGTGCATGAGTCCAATTTTTAGCTTGGCCCATGTTGGCATCGCTAATGGTTAGCTCAGTGCGGTATGTTGAGTTTTCACCTGCTTGGTCGAATACGCGGGTATACACTGAATCACCAATATTCAGATCCATTGTTGGGTTGATTTGCCCTGCTTGTGTCCAGTCCGGTAAAACAGGGCCTTGGCCATCAAACTTCACGTCAATCACGTTATAGAAAGAGGCTGCAGTATCACCTACATCCCAAACCGCTAAAATTACTTGATAGCCTTCACGCTCAGGCACAACACAGTTGTGGCTAACTTGTTTAGGCGGCTGCACCATGTTGCCTTCAATCACACAGAATGGGGTTAGGTCGAATGAGTCACGAGACAGCGAAGCATTCGGGTTCCAATCTGGTTTAGTGATGTAGTATTTCCAGTCATGGGTAACGTGGTTGGCGGTGAAGGTCCACTCGAAGGTTTGTGCGCCTGACTGAATTGGGTTTTGGATCCAACGATCTGCGGTTTGCTCGTCTAGCGCTGTTGCTAGAGCAGACTGAGCACTGGCAATTTTGCCATCTCTTGGGCCAGCTTCTGGGAATCCGTCAGGGCCTTCTACACTTTGCGGCTCATATTGAATCGCACCACAGTTGCTATTTTTTTGGTTGGTATCTGTAGTTGGAAACTTACACAGTGCTACGCGGCTTGCTGCTATACCGTCGCTATAGGTCGAGACATAACCATGTGCCAAAGCACCTGAGCTAAGACTGGCTAATGCTAACGCGACTAACGATTTTTTTGGGAATGATTTCATCACATGTCCTATATATGGTTGACAAATTAATGCCACACCTCGGCGCATGCTGAGCACTAAAAACAGTCGGACTTTGCCTAGGCACAATACCTTGGTAATAAGTCCGATTTATCTAGTGGCAACCCCGCTATCATAGACACAGTTAATCATTAATAAATGACTACTTACTGCGCCGACAGACCGGAAGCTTTGCGTCCCACCTTTTCAAGTGGTTTGCCGAAATGTAATTTAGCAAATGGAATCTATCGTAAAAAGCTGTCAGGAGGAAGCGAATTGTTGAACGCTTAGCTGATTACCTGTTTGAAAAGCAAACACTTAAGTAAGGTTTGTTCAAAAAAACGCTGACAATCGCGGCTTGGGTGGCACGGTTTTATGTGATGGGGATCTCTTAATAGCTTAAAAGTTCGTGCTGATAAATCGTCAAAACGCGCTTTTATGGCAAGGGCTATCATAAGGGCTATGACAAGGGCTATCACAATGATTATCGCCAGGGCTGTGGCAAGGAATGTGGCAAGGAAAATATCGATAACGCAGGGTGAGCTTTGTCACGCTTTTATTGCGGACTAAATGCGACAATAGCGCACTCTAATTTTGTCTCTAGCCTTGTAAACTTTCTATGCAACCCTCTACTGCTACTCATGCTGCCTCCTCATTTAAAGGCAATGCGCTTGCTGCGTTTTCGTTTTTATTATGGGGCTTAATGCCGCTGTATTATCAATTTCTACCTAATGCGGATATTAACGAATTACTGGCGTTTAGAATTTTGTTTTCTGTGCCGTTTATGGTGTTGGTATTTGTGCTGTTGGGCCGCAAAATGCCGTCGCTGGCGATGCTAAAAGCCGATAAAAAGTCGGTACTCTTGTGCGGTTTGGCATCGCTTATCATGTGCGTGTCTTGGTATAGCTTTACTTGGGCGATGACCCACGGCCAAGTATTGGCTGCAAGCTTGGGCTTTTTCATTAATCCGTTGTTCGCTATTGGTTTAGGTGTGCTGTTTTTGGGCGATAAGCTGTCTGCTGCGCAAAAGATGGCGGTGATCTTGGGCGTCTGCGGGATCAGTTATATGGTCTATAGCTATGGCGAGTTGCCGTGGCTGGCACTGAGTATGGGCAGCTTTTTCGCGCTTTATGGCCTGTGTAAAAAGTTTATTCGTTTTGACTCGCTAACCTCTGTGACCGTTGAAGCGTTGCTGCTTATTCCTTTTGCTGCGCTGTATTTATTGTGGCTGTGGGGCTCTGACCAAAGTGTGGTAATTTCATCTGCATTAGCCGGTGATGCGACTATGCTGTGGCTGTATATCGGCTCTGCGCCAGTGACCTTGATGCCGTTAGTGTTCTTTGCCCTAGCTATTCGTGCTACTAGCTTGTCGATGATAGGCTTAATGCAATATGTTGAGCCTAGCTTGCAGTTCTTGTTGGCGGTATTAGTGTTTAACGAACACTTTGACCAAGTTAAAGCGGTGAGCTTTGCATTGATTTGGACTGGATTACTGCTTTGCTCGTTAGAGGCATTACCCGCGTTAAGAAATAAGTACCGCAGCAAGCGTCACGCATAGTGAGTATTAGCGACTAACGCTGTTGGTTTCTAAATGAAAAAAGCCACTCGATGAGTGGCTTTTTGCAATTTCGGCGTAGCTGTTATCGCGAACTGTTAACCATTAAAAAGTAACGGTTTTGACGCCTTCTGGTGTACCGACTAATAGTACGTCTGCGCCGCGCTTAGCAAATAGACCGTTAGTCACAACACCAACAATACCGTCAATCTGCTCTTCAAGCTCTTTTGGCTTCATGATCTGCATGTTGTACACGTCAAGAATGATGTTGCCGTTATCGGTAACACAACCTTCACGGTAAACGGGGTCGCCGCCAAGTTTAACAATTTGACGTGCCACGTATGATCGTGCCATTGGGATCACTTCGATTGGCAGTGGGAACTCACCCAGAATATCCACTTGCTTAGTGTTATCAACGATACAAACAAATTTTTCAGCGACAGCGGCAACGATTTTTTCGCGAGTTAGCGCGGCTCCGCCACCCTTAATCATGTCCATTTGGCTGTTGATTTCATCGGCGCCATCAACATAAACAGATAACTCATTAACACTGTTTAAATCGAAAACTTGAATACCTAGCGCTTTCATTTTTTCTGTTGATGCTTCAGAGCTTGATACTGCGCCTTGGATATCGAACTTCATTGTTGCTAGCGCATCAATAAAGTGATTAACCGTTGAGCCAGTTCCTACACCAACAATGCTGTTCTCTTCTACGTACTGCAATGCAGCCCAACCGGCAGCTTTTTTCATTTCATCTTGAGTCATTATGAAATCCTTTATTAAAGATAAAGTAATAGGCAAGGTTAAAAATATTGGCGACAGTATACTCGCTTAACCAGCTTAGCGGGGCTGAATTTTGCTTTGGGTTAGGTAAAAGTTTTATCTAGCAAATATGAAGACAAAGGATTTGAAGCGGCTAACATTATATTGTCATTAGATTATTTAGCATAAGTGCGGTACTTTTTCAGATATACCGTTTTTAATGGTGTTGTGAGATGGATTTTCGGCGCGGTAATAGTGAGCAGTTATGGCAAGTTGCTATAGCAAGCAGTATTAAGCGCCTTTAAGCGATAAAGGAGTCGATATGGCAGGGGCCAGTTTATTAACCTTGTTAGATGATATCGCGACGATTTTAGATGATGTCGCCGCAATGAGTAAAATAGCAGCCCGCAAAACAGCGGGCGTGTTAGGAGACGATTTAGCCTTAAATGCCCAACAAGTCACGGGTGTGAGTGCCGATAGAGAGTTGCCAGTGGTATGGGCTGTTGCTGTGGGCTCCTTTAAGAATAAATGCATTTTGGTGCCAGCGGCTATGCTCATCAGCGCCTTTATCCCGTGGGCGGTAACGCCGCTGCTGATGTTTGGCGGTTTGTTCTTATGCTATGAGGGCTTTGAAAAGATCTATCATAGCTATTCAGCGAAAAAGCATTCGCAAGCGGGTGCTGAGGTAAGTGAAGAGCCGATTACCGACCTTAAAGAGTACGAGAAAAACAAAGTCAAAGGCGCTATTCGCACTGACTTTGTATTATCGGCTGAGATCATTGCTATTACGTTAGGCATTGTGGCTGACAAAAGCCTAAGTACCCAGTTTTTTACTTTAAGTGTTATCGCGATTGTGATGACCATTGGCGTGTATGGTTTGGTGGCTGGCATTGTGAAACTTGATGATGCTGGACTGTATTTAAGCCAGCGCCCGGGTGAAACTCTGTGGGTGCGATTTAAGCGTCGCTTTGGCATGATGCTATTAAACTCAGCGCCTTATTTAATGAAGACGTTGTCGGTGGTGGGTACTATTGCCATGTTTATGGTCGGCGGCGGTATTTTAACTCACGGCTGGCATTGGATTGGCGATAAGATTAGCGCAGCTGCCGCTTGGGTTGAGGCGTTTGATTTTGTCGGCCCCGTAGTGGCATTTATCACTCCCAGTATTTTGAATGCGATTTTTGGCGTGATTGCTGGCGCATTAGCTGTGTTATTGATGCAATTGTTTATCAAATTAAAAGGTAATAAAGGCGCTGCATAGCTTGCTTTTATAACTAAAGCGCCCGCTTAGGCATCCATATGTGAAAGGTAGTTAAAAGGTAGTAATGGCTGACATGGCAAATTCGAATACAGACGCTAAAACCAATAGAGTCAAACTGGCGAGCTTTAACCTGTTTAATTACATTGAGCCGCCATTAGCCTATTATGATTTTGAAAATATCTATAGCGCAGAGCAGTGGCAAAAAAAGCAAACCTGGTTGGCGGATTTTTTAGCGCAGCATCAGCCGGATATCATAGGCTTGCAAGAGGTGTTTTCTGCGCAGGCACTCGCTGAACAGATGCATGCTGCTGGCTATGTGCACTTTGCCACTGTGGGTGAGCCAACTGTGATTGACGATTATATCTGTCGCGATCCGGTAGTTGCTCTTGCCTCAAAATATCCTTTCACTGAAGTTACCGCGATTGAAGCTGAGCCTGAGTACATTCATGGGCTCGGCCTTAATGCTAACTTTGCATTTAGCCGTAAACCACTGCGGGTCACGGTGCAGTTGCCGCAAATAGGCCTTTGCGATATCTACGTGGTGCACTTTAAATCTAAACGCCCGCATCTGGATGAATTGCCTCCGCCCAAGTTTGTACAGCAAAAAGGGTCTGCGACAGCGGCGCCTTTAGTTAACTTCGGTGAGCTATTAGGGCGTAACAGTCTCGGCCAATGGGCGTCGAGTATTCAGCGCGGCAGTGAAGCTGTGTTGCTGCTGCATGCCATGCTGCAAAGACGGATTGAGACCAACCAGCCTATGGTATTAATGGGTGACTTTAATGAAGAGCTGACTAGCTCGGTATTATCGCCGTTAACTAACCGTGAGCTGCGTTTTGAAAAAGAGGGTCTAGGTGAGTTAGCAAATTACCCATTAACCGATGGATATAAGCTGTTTCAACAAGGTTTGCAGGACTTATTTGGCGATAAGGCAAGCGATGCAAGCGCTGATGAAATTGCCGTGGAAGAAGAGCGAATGCTTGCTAAAGCAAGGGCATCGCGGGCGCCGACTCATTACTACGGCGCGCAAGGTAATGTACTGGATTACATATTACTCTCAGCAGACTTTGATCCCAGTTTTGATAATAGCGTTGCCGAGGTTTGTGATTATCACACCGAAGATAGGCACCTAGTGAATCCAAGCTTTGAGCGCGATAGCCAAAGTAGCGATCACGCTCCGGTTATTTGCACCTTACGTATTAGGCGCTAACGTCAAAGCGGGCTTTATTCTATCCATTGACCGTTTTTATAGACGCGTGTTTCTTTAATCGTTCCATCTTCATTAAAGTATGTCCACTGTCCTTCAGGACGGTCATTTTTGTGAAAAGACTCCCGAGCTAGGGCGCCAGTTTCATAATAAAGCAGCCATTTGCCGACCGCTTCGCCCGCTTCAAATTGGCCTTGCTCTTCTATGCTGCCATCTTCATAGAACTTGGTGAAGAGCCCATGGGGTTTGCCATCTTTAAAGTATTCGGTTTTGATTACTCTGGCATAAATGTCATAGCTGACAACCTCTCCTTGGAGGAGACCGTCTTTAAGGTACCCTTTAGCTCTTACTCTTTGCTGACTGTCCTTATGTATAAATATTCCAGTATAAAGGGCGTCTTGATAATAGATAGCATCGCCTTTTTGCTCTAAGTCGTCATAGAGAACTGTTTGCTCTGTGCTACTACAGCCTGCGAGTAAAGCAAGCAACACACTCAAGACTAAAATCGCTCGATTCATATTTATACTCCTTTTGGGCGCCCTTTTTACAGGCCGTTTACTAACAACTTTTTAGAGTCGATTCATCCTATTACACTGGATTCATCTTAATAAAAAACGCCCATACTATATGCCTCAATTGATTTTAAAAACTAAGTTTACACATTTTTTTTGTACTAATTTTTGCTGTTGTGTAAACCTTTTTCAGCTTTAACAAGCTGTTTACATCATTGTCTTCTTCGTGTAATGCTGGTGCTTTAGTATTAAATCTGATTAGACCTCGTACCACTAAACACTGAAAAAACTAAGGCAACTTAGACAGAAAATTAAGGGAATAATAATAATGAAACGACCTTTTACTCGGAGAGACTTCCTAGCTATGTCGGCTAAAGGTGTAGGCGCTGCAGTAGTATCGTATGGCTTAATGGGCTGTAGCAGCGATGATGACGACAGTGGCATTTATGCCGAATTCTTACACGGTCTTGCCAGTGGTGACCCTAGCCATGACGCGGTGATTATTTGGACCCGCGTTAGTCCTGAGCGAGATGGTGATATAAAAGTGTCATGGGAAGTGGCAACCGATGCGGCTTTTAGTCAATTGCTCGTTACTGGCGAAACCATCACTAACAGTGATAGAGATTATACCGTTAAGGTCGATGCTGTTGGGCTTGAAGCTGGGACGCAATATTTCTATCGCTTTAAAGCCGGCAGTAAAACCTCACAATCAGCAATAACCAAGACTTTACCACAGGGCGAATTATCGCAAGCTAAGTTTGCGGTAGTATCTTGTGCCAACTTTCCTGCTGGGTATTTCAACGTATATGAGATGGCATCAAGAATGGACGATCTCGATGCAGTGATTCATCTTGGTGATTACATTTATGAATATGCCCGCGGTGAATACGCCAGTGAACGCGCAGCCGAACTGCAACGTGAAGTGTTGCCTGAAGGTGAATTAATCAGCCTTGCGGATTATCGTACTCGCTATGGCCAGTATCGCAGTGACATCAGCTTGCAAAAACTACATGGTAAAAATCCATTTATTACTGTGTGGGATGACCATGAAGTGGCGAATGATAGCTGGCGTGATGGTGCAGAAAACCATAATGATGGCGAAGGTGATTTTGATGCTCGTAAAGAGGCGGCGCTGCAAGCTTATTTTGAATGGTTGCCAATTCGTCCATGGCGTGAAGGTAACCATGAGGAGATCTATCGTTCGTTCCAATATGGTGATCTGCTAGATTTACATATGTTGGATACTCGTCTTGTTGGTCGTGATAAGCCATTAGATTACGCTGAGTATATGGATCCTGCGACAGGTGGCTTGGACAGTGCACGTTTTATGGCGGATGTGACAGATACCAATCGCACTATGCTTGGGCAAGAGCAGCAAGCTTGGCTGCAAAGCGCGCTGCTAACATCTACGGCTACTTGGCAGGTTTTAGGTCAGCAAGTGTTGATGGGGCAAATGATGCTACCTGCGGCAATTGCGACTCAACAGTTGTCTATTCCAGAGTTTGGTCAATTAGCTGCGCTGGCGCAGATTGCAGCAAGACAGGCTGCTGGCGACCCGACTTTGACTGAAGATGAGCTTAAGTATTTAGCCTTTTTTGGTGACAAGCTAACGCCTGAAGTGATGGCTCTGCTGCAGTTGCCATCTATTCCATATAACTTAGATGCGTGGGACGGTTACGCCTATGAGCGTGAGGTGATTCTTGCGACGGCAAAATCACAGGTTAAAAACCTCGTGGTGATAGCGGGTGATACTCATAATGCTTGGGCGAACGTGTTAGCTGATGCTGCCGGCTATCCAGTAGGGGTTGAGTTTGCAACCAGCTCGGTATCATCACCGGGGCTTGAGTATTATTTGGGGATTGATGAAAAGGATATTCCAGCAACCGAGGAAGCGATAGTCGGTTTAGTGGATAACCTTACCTACGCCAACTTAATGAATCGTGGCTTAATGACGCTGACCTTCACGCATGAGGAAGTGCGTAGTGACTGGCGTTTTGTTGATACGATTTATACTCGTGCGTTCGTTGAAAATACTGAACGTAACTTTTCTATGGTCACTAAAGCAGGTTCTCATAAGCTTGAACCTGCAAGTTAGTACTTGCTAACTCATAATGTCAGTGAAAGATAAATCTTGGGCTACCTTTGCTGGTAGCCCAATTTTTTTAGTGATTCTGGTGTAAGTTTTTGGCTTTTTTACAGCAATACTTATCGATTTAGTATAAAATTCGCCTCCAAAATCCGGTGGGTGTTTAGATGTTAAGCGGTTAATGCTTTTAAGTGATTAATCAGCGCCTATTACAGATCTTGGAATAGATATCATCACCTGCCTTTTTATACTCTTTAGCCTATATTTTTTGATCTATTCTTAGTGGATAAATTCAATGCAGCATTGCCACTAATAGGTAAGATTTTAGTGCCATGAGTGTAAGACCTAATTTAGATATTAATAACAAGATGGGGACGGTCAGATGTCAGAGAAACGCTTTATTACCGCACAAGAATTGCTAGAAGATTCGTTTCGTTTAGCAGCGCAAGTTTATGAAAGCGGTTTCCGTCCGCAGTTTATTGTTGGTATTTGGCGTGGTGGTGCTCCAATCGGCATCGCAGTACAAGAGTTTTTTGATTTCAAAAAAGTGGAAACTGACCACATTGCCGTACGTACTTCATCTTATTACGGTATTAATAAGCAAAGTAAGCAGATCAAGGTTCACGGTTTGCATTACATTGTTGAAAACGCCAATGCTAGCGACGGTCTATTGATTGTTGATGATGTATTTGACTCGGGTCGTAGTATCCATGCTTTGATGGAAAACTTAAGTGACTTGATGCGTTTGAATATGCCAAAAGATGTGCGTATTGCTTGCCCATACTACAAGCCACAAAACACAGCAGTACCGTTAAAGCCTGATTATTTTATTCATGAATCAGATGAGTGGTTAGTGTTTCCACATGAAGTCTCTGGTTTGTCAGTTGAAGAGCTTACTGAAGGCAAGGGCGATTTAAAGAACATCAAAGACTTATTTATTTAAGCCGCGTTTGCGTTTGCATGAAAGCCACCAATTAGGTGGCTTTTTTTTAGCTTAATATTCAGTAACTAGGTAGCATTTTTTTATAACTGGTCTATTTCATCTTTAAGCTGATATGACTTATCTGTGACTATTTGCTCTAGGGTAATGATCCGCTGTTTAAGCTCAGTTATTTCAGCGTTTACCTTTGCTAGTTCATCGGCATCGACGCGGCTTTTTTGTTTGTTATATTCTTTATATGCCGTGAGTAAAAATACGCTAATTATTGCTATAGCCGCAATGGAAAAAGGCCCCATAAATCGCTCCTCAATACGCTTAAAAAGTGGTATTCCCATCCAGTATAGTGGCTAAAAAGCGGATTGGGCTGAGTTCGATAGCGAGCTTTGCTTTAGGTGGGATCAGCAGTCGGCATAATTGCTTATGCCGACTGATATTGTGTGGTTTAGGTTTACAGCTATAACATTTTTTATCAATGCTTCATGTTGGTCTTAATCAGCAAGCAGGTTCGTTCCTGCTGTATGGCATCTTTAAGCGCGCGCTGGGTCGATACTGATAAACCTTTTTCAGCTGCTAAGGTTTGGCTAAGGTTACTGATACTGGCATAACTGCAATCTGTTGGGATTAATGCGGCGCTATAACTGCGCATAAATACCGGGCTTTGCTGCTTATCAATTTCATCTAGGCTAGTTAGCCGCTGCTCGGCGCTTGCTGCGCTTAATCGCTTTTGCTCGCTGGGATAAAGGTTTTCCATTACGGTGCGGACCTTAGCAAAAGGTAAGTTAGTTGGTTGCTGAATACGGCTTAACCACTGACGCTTTTTAGCCGCTCCAGGGCGGCTAGCCTCGGCCGCTAGCGCAGCTTTCTGACCGCTATCAGAGTTGTCTGCAATTTGTTCTTTGTTTAGCCAATAGCGCGCATTGCGGTGATCATGTCGATTAAGATGGATGATCATTTTCCAGCGCAGTGCTTGGTCTATGTCTAAGCCGTTAATACGTGCAGTTCTATTGAGTAACGCATCCATATGGTTAAGTGCGGTGGTACTACGTGCAAACTCTATATAGCTGGCAAACCAGCGTCGCTGAATATCGCGATTAGCTTTGCTGGCCATCACCTTTCTTAGGCTCATTTGTTCCATCGCGCGGATGGCTTTTTTAGCATAGCGTTGATTATTTGGGCTCATCTTATCCAGATAAATCCGTGCTTGGCTTAAGCTGGCTAAAACTTGATTTAAAATAATCTCATCTTGCTCTGTCGGCAGGTTAATTAGCACTGTGCCCATGTAATCATTGAGCGTTAAGTTGCCATTTTTTACACTGTCCCAAAGGCTTTGCCACAGCATAGAGCGCAGCAAGGGATCTTGCACTCTTGTCAGCTCGGTTTGCGCGGTCTTAAATGACTTAGGATCAAGACTGACTTTGACATAGCCCCAGTCTTGATAGTTGGGGTAGACCAAATCGGGACAATGTAAGCCGATAAGTTGCTTAACGTGAGTCTTGGCACCGCTATAGATAACGGGAACACTAATATTGTGGTGCAGTTGTCTACGGCCTTTAGTAAATAAGCCTACCAGCACTTTCTGTTCACGCAGCGTTGGCTGCTCAGCGTTAGGTGCCGTTTGTTTTAGGCTAAATTGAGTGATGCGGCCATTACTGCAGCTAAACTCAGCTTGAACTGTATTCACTCCCGCCTTGTATAACCAATCTTGACTCCATTGGCTTAAGTCACGTTTGGCGGTTTTTTCAAGGCTAGCAATAAAGTCGCTGAGTTCGGCATTTTGGTAACTGTATTGAGAGAGATAGTTTTGCACGCCTTGCTGAAACACTTTTTCGCCGAGCAAATGACTTAACTGCTTTAATGTTGCTGCGCCCTTGGAGTAAGTAATGGCATCGATATTATCGAAAGCATTTTTGCTGCTTGGCACGGGCACTTCAATTGGGTGAGTGCTGGCTGAGCTATCGAGGGCGTAGGCACTTTGTTTGTTTTTAGCGTAAAAGCTACGCCATGCTGAAAATTCGGTGGTTTCGCTGGTGGCCAAAGTCGCCATAAACGAGGCAAAGCTTTCATTGAGCCACAGCCCGTTCCACCACTTCATAGTGACTAAATTGCCAAACCATTGATGCGCCATCTCATGCATGATCACGCCTGCTAGGCGCTGCTTTTGCTCAGTGCTCATGGCGCTATCGCTGAGAAAACGACTTTCGCTGTAAGTAATTGCGGCGGCGTTTTCCATGGCACCGTACAAGAAGTCAGGCACCAGTACTTGGTCATACTTGGCAAACGGGTAGTCGATGCCAAAGTAATTGTTGAAAAAGCTGAGTCCTTTTTGGGTGTAGTTAAACCAGTCTTGTTGGTTAACTTGTTTGGCAACGGACTGACGGGCAAACAAGCGCAGTGGGTACTTACCAGAGTTATCTTGCCACTGGTGATACGGCCCTGCGTGCATTGAAAAGTTATAAGGGCTGAGTTTGGGTGACTCTGGGAACTGCCAGCGGCGCTGTTTGCCTACATTGGTGATAGCCGTTTCTCGCATGGCGCTTATCACCGTCCAGCTTTTAGGGGCGGTGACAGTTAAATTAAATGTGGCTTTGAGATCGGGTTGATCAAATAGCGCAAACATTTGCTGCGCGGCAGCTGGCTCAAAGTGGGAATATAGGTAAACCTTGTTATCAACTGGGTCGACAAATTTATGCAGGCCTTCGCCATTATTGCTGTAGTCGCGGCTATAGGCGACTTCAATGGTGTTGCTGCCACTATTTAATAGTCGAGGGTTAAGCTTAATATAGCTGTTGTTGTAATTTGGGTAGACCTTTTTACCATTGATAACAAAGCGTTGGATCTGTGCTTGGTTTAGATCTAAGCTCAGGGCTTTGTCATTGTCACTGAGGTCAAAGCTCACCTTGGTTACGCCGTTAAAGCCGTCGTGCTCGGTTAGGGTTAAGTCGAGCTGGTAGTGCACATCGGTTATCCTTGCGGCGCGTTGTGCAGCTGCTTGCTGGCTAATGTAGGCACTATTGTCGCGCAAAAAATTGCCGTCATTGGTGTTGGCATGGCTTGCAGTGGCAACGCACAATAAGGCAGTGGTAAAACCGATAAACAACAACTTCAAAACAGCATCCTTTTCTCATTATTCGGGGATCTACAGCAAGCGCATACGTTACTCTATTTCCTTTGTATTCAGCCAGACTAATTTTGTATAGCAAAAAGCCAGCTTAATGCTGGCTTTGTTAACGATTAAAACCGTCTGACTAGGCGAGTTTAGTCTAATCAGCGCTTGCTGGGTTATAGACCTAAAAACGACTTAGACTTAACTTTACGAATTTCTTTTTCGTCAGACCATTCGATTAAACCTGTTTCTAGGTCCATTAAGCGCATAGTCATCTTGTAGTAAACATCTTTAGTACTGCCATCTTGCTTAACGATGCTAGATAGGTTGCCATATAGCATGTATTGAGCACCAATTTGGCGACCAAAGTTAATCGCTGTAGACGGGTCAACCATGCCTGAGTTGTTTTGGTAATCAAGCTGCTTACGTACCGAGTCAACCTTGGTCATATCAATAAAGCGGAACTTACCTGAGCGCAGTAACTTGTTGCTGATTGAATCGGTTACAGATTCAGTATCGATATGTTCAGAGGTTTTGTTCTTAATTTTATCAACGAAGATAATAGGGCGATCGTTTGCTGTCATTGCCACAACCGGTGGGAAGGTCAGCATGCTGTCGACCATCTTAGCCGCTATAGCTTGAAGATCGGTAGAACCGAAGTTCTCGTTAACGGTTTCCACTTCTGTGGCATCACCGTATTCAACTTTTGATTGGCAGGCAGATAAACCGATTACTGCTGCAAGAATAAAAACGACTTTTAAATGTTTCATAGTTAATTCCATACAAGTGATTGCTAAATGATTATTGAATAAAAACGGGTGTAATTACCAGTGTCAATTACCCAGACTAAGGTTGTACGACCGCTTTTGACTTCAATGGGGTCTGCCGGATTATTGTCCAGCATAAGTGAATAGCTGCCAGGCTTAACGTATGAACGGGCTATTTGTGCCTGTTCTGGTAAGGTTAGCCAACTGCGCCTGTCGGCTTGTTCTGTCACCACGTTAAAAATCTGCATGGCGATAGAAGCGTAATCGATATCATTGTTGCGTCTTTTGGTGTCACTTTCGACGCTTTGCGCCATTTCTGACTTGGCATAAATACGGGCGGCTTGCCTCACAAGGGCGGCGGGTAACTCTTCTTTAAGGGCGGTAATTGCCAATGCATCGATATCAGCAATCGGCGCAGTTTTAAGAACGGTACCTAAGCCTTGAATTTGGCCCTGACGTACAGGTTGTTTATTAGGGTAATAGGTTGCTAATGAAGCGGTTTGCCAGTTGCCTTCTATGGTGAATGGCACTGTAAAGCTTTGCTTTTCAGGTACAAAGCCACGCTCAAGCATTATGATGATTTGGCCTTCACCTTTACTTGGCATAACCGCATCGCCCCAGCGCCTTTTAAATTCATCGTATTGCGGCATCGACAACTGCTTTGCCAGTCTGACTAAGTCTTTTTGTAAGTAGGGATTATTAGGTGTAATTTGCGCCGCTTTACGGTAATCGATAAAGGCATCGTTGGGCTCACCTAAAATCTCATGCAACATGCCTGTAGTATAGTAGCTATAAGCGTTTAAGAATGAACTGGTTGTGGTGCCAGCAGCTTTGCCTAACTTATTCATCTCGGCATCTATGGTGCCATTTGCCATCGCTTGTACGGATTTATTCGATTTTTGGTAACGTCGCTGCTCTTGGCTTTGCAGTTCATTACTACGGCGTACTTCAACCAATGCTCCTTGAGTATCGCCTGCAAACAGGTAATTTAATGCCTGATACTGATGTAGCATAATGCGTTCATAGCCTGGGCCGCGATAAGGGATCACGTTGTCGTTAATAAACAGGCTACTTGCGGTTGCACCTGCATCACTTAAGCTAATTTTTGCTTTGTCATCAAACTCAAGATAAGCGTTAGCTGCTTGCTGATAATATTTTTTGCTAGATTCAAAGTCACCGGCTATCTGAGCGCTACGGCCAGCTTCTTGTGCGTAGAGTAACCCGTCTGCTCCATCTATTTTTGATTCGACAATTTGGGCGGCATTTTGTGGCGTAGGAGAATTGAGCTGAGCCTTAACGGGGGCAATTTGAGAGGGGTAATTGATAAAAATGCTGTTAAACGCGCAGCCGCTTAGGCTTAGCATCATGGCTATCAGCAGAAGTAGACTTCTCATTCCCAGATCTCTTTTATTTGCGTTAATAGCATCGCCATCCTTGTTACCTATAGAGTCTGTCGAGTTGAATTAGTTCACGATAAAAATGATTGGTACAGACAGTAGGCCAATAATAAAAACATATAATATTTCAGGGTTATATCAAGGTTTTTATAGCCTTGTTAAGCTGAACATAAGATGAATACCTTTAATCCCTGCTTAATTAACCCGCATTTTACGGTGTTTACTTGATTAAAGTTATTCATCTAACTTGGTCATACTTCATTAATAGTGAGGTGGTGGAGTCTCATCTGCTTGGCTGGCCATATTGCTTGGCTCAACAGCTTGCAACTTACTGACAAGAAGCCTCAGTTGATCTTGTTGCGTGGCGAGGGCCTTATTAAGCTTAATGACTTGTTGGTCTAACTCTTCAATGGTGCCATCTTGGAAAGCAACTTTCATTTCTAGCTCTTCGACACGACGTTCTAAATTATCCAAATTAACCTCTGTATGGATAGGGGGCATTGATGAACGCACCCTCAAATGGGACTGCTACGTTAATACTGTATTTATGAGCTATATATTGGAATGTATAGCAGCTAATACGGATCTTAATTAATGGGATTGAGTATACAACATCTGCCCGTGTTTATAGAAACTTACCTCAATATAGATTGATAACTTTTCAAGTATATAACTTGTCTGTCGACAGGGTGAAAGCTGTATGAATGCTGAAGTAACTCACTATTGAGTCGCTGCTTTATGGAACTTGCTCCGTTTTCTCGTGTCTGTTAGATGACTATTAAGATAATCATTGCTAAGTTATTAAGCCAAACGCTATTGAGTGTGATTGAACTGTACATAATTGATTAATATGTCTGGAAAAAGAACGCTTGATTATGGTCAAGATGCTTTTAGCTATTCTGATTGGAATAACCTTTTTAACTAGTATAGAGTGGTTCACCTAAATAAAAGTATTAGGTTAATGTAACCACGTGTAAATGCTGAGGAAGCTTTAATGAAATCGATTTATAAATATTCACTAGTGGCTTTGGCCGTAGTTGGTCTAACTGCTTGTAATCAAGAGCAAGCAGCTGTAGCAGCTCCTGTAGAATTAAAAACTGAAGCGCAAAAAGAAGCTTACAGCGTTGGCGCATCTATCGGTACCTATATGGCTGGCCATATTAAAGAGCAAGAAGAGCTTGGTCTAAACGTTGATAGAAACCTAATTGTTACTGGTTTTAGCGAAGGCCTAAATAGCGAATTAAAGCTAACTCAAGAAGAGATGCAAACAATCTTGCAAACTCTTGATGAAAAGCTAAATGAAAAGCGTCAAGCACAAGCTGCATTGTTAGCAGAAAAAGCATCAGCTGAAAGTAAAGCTTTCCTAGACAGCAACAAGGCTAAAGAAGGCGTTGTCACAACGGATTCAGGTCTACAATACGAAGTGATCACTGAAGGTACGGGTGAAAAGCCTGTTGCTGAAGACACGGTTAAAGTTCACTACGTAGGCACGCTAACTGACGGCACAGAATTTGATAGCTCTGTTGCACGTGGCGAGCCAGCTACATTCCCGCTAAACCGCGTGATCCCTGGCTGGACTGAAGGTGTTCAGTTGATGTCTGTTGGTTCTAAGTATAAGTTTGTTATTCCTGCAGACCTAGCTTACGGTGACCGTGATACTGGCACTATCCCTGCTAACTCAACCCTAGTATTTGAAGTTGAGCTACTGGATATTGAAAAGGCTGGCGCGCCAACAGCAGATGCTGCGCACGCACATTAATCACTGATTAATGCCCAAGCTCGGTTGAGCTTAGGTGAATAGAAAAGAAAGGACGCAATGAGCGTCCTTTTTTATTGCTGTTTTATTATTGAGTGATCAAAGTTAGCAGGGCTGTTGAATATGATGGCAATGAGCTAGTTTAATGGTTTCAATAGCGGAGTCATCCGATTGCCATGATGCTTAAGTGAGCACCGCTGAGCATGAGAATGAATATCTCAGGGCGTACAGAGTGTTATTGGGTTAAAATGAGCTATGAGAGTGATTTTTAATGTTGAGCCAAGCTATGGAATACGAATTTTTACGCAACACCATTACTGATACTGTATTTGCTCGCTTTAGTATGGATCATGAAGCATTAGGCTTTTGGTTATCGGAAGAGCTTGCTGACAATACTGAGTTATATAGTCAGATCTGCCAACAAATTGAGCGCTTGCAAAGCGGTCAAGGTAACGAGTGGCGTTTAGTGGGTAAAGCGTTATCGCTTGAACTTGATATCGAGCAAGCACGCATCTTTGCGAATGACATTGAAGATAATGATGACCAAGAACTTGATGAGTCTATGTCATTTTATGATGGTGAATCAGAGGCTTTTTGTGGCTTAGAAGATTTTTATGATGTGATTGTTAGCTGGCGTCGTTTTATCGACGAAAAATGATTGCCGATCTTCAGATTAATTATTATACCAATCTGTATAAGGCATTGTTTAACACAGAATTTAGCAGTCTTAAGCGCTAAACTCTCGTTGAGCGACCAAACCTCTATACTGATTGGTATTAGGCAACAATACACAAAAAAAGGCAGCTATTAGCTGCCTTTTTTGCTCAACTCAAACCGTTTAACTCAAACCATGGTGTTACTGGTTTAGGTAACGTACAGCCATTTCAGTACGAGATTTAGCGTTGGCCTTACGCAGTAAATTTTTCACATGAACTTTAACAGTGCCTTCACTGATATGCAGTTGCTCTGCGACGATACGGTTACTTTGGCCTTCTGCTAAGTGCTGTAAGATCTCAAGCTCACGCGGCGTTAGGTTTTCAATCCACTCTTGTTCATTGACCGAACTGTTCAGTTCTGACAAGTATTCTTGTACGTTGTCACTAATGACTCGGTGACCAAGCATGGCATTTTTTAGCATATCAAGTAGTAAATCTGGCTCAGTATCCTTTAACAAGTAACCATCGGCACCAGCGCGAACAAGGCGAATGACATCTTGCTTAGCGTCGGACACTGTTAAGATAACAATACGAGAAGTGACCCCTTCTTGTCTTAGTGCATTCAACGTATCTAAGCCTGTCATACCCTTCATATTGAGATCGAGCAATATAATATCTGGTTCGTTATTGCTAACGGCTGAAAGCGCGTCTAAACCGCTGCCTGCTTCACCAAATAGGGTGAAGTCTGAGTCAGAGGTGACAAGCTGACAGATCCCACGACGTAATAGTGGGTGATCATCAATAACTAAAACCGAATAGGGCTTTCCCATGTTAAGGCCTCCTGCTGAGGTATATAGGTCTAAGTAAAATTACTAAAAACAGCTGTTGTTAATCTAACGCGCCCCTAAAAAATAGTGCCTAAAGTCAGGTGTTCCCTATGTTGTAGGCTCCTGTTGGGGAGAGAAAGTTAGTGCCACTGTGGCACCGCCTTTTTTATTTTGGCTAAATTCTACCACACCAGAAAGGCGACTGGCGCGTTCGTGCATAATTCCTAAGCCAAAATGTTGGTCTCTCTCTTTCAGTTTCTCAATCCCCACACCGTCATCACTGATACTAATTATGACTTTTTGCTCAGAAATTTTCTGACAACTGATATGGATATGTTTTGCGCTAGCGTGTTTTATCGCGTTTAAAGTGGCTTCACGAGTAAGCTGCAATATGTGAATATGTTGATGCGCACCTAACAACTGCGCAGGTAATTTATAGTCCAAAGTGATATTGGCATCAGATTGACCGCGAAGCTGCTCAACCATTGCTTCGATTGCATGGCCCAAGTTTGGATCTTTAATCGTGAGACGGAAAGTTGATAATAGCTCACGTAATTGAACATACGCGGTATTTACCCCTTCGTTTATTTCTTGTAGCTGCTCGGCAGCTCTTGGGCTTTTTGATGTTTTATCTAACTCTTTGGATAATAAGTTAACTTGGATTTTTAAAAATGAGAGAAGCTGACCTAAAGAGTCATGCAATTCTCTGGCAATTACGCCACGCTCTTCCATTAGTGCGAGTTGTTGACGTTGTTCACCTGCACTGTAAATCACCATTGAGCGCGCTAGCATAATGGCAAAGTTGTTGAATAGTGGGAAGGAGGACTGTTCGGCGGAAACCACTTCTAGATAACCTAAATTATTGTCTTCAAACTCAAGTGGAAACTGCTGAGTATTGTCGTTGTGATGCGGCCATTCTGTATCTGTTGTCGCGCTAATAATATCGGTAACTTGTCCATCTTCGACCATAACCAGCCTAAGTTGAACGGCTTTTTCATGGGACTGCAGAGCATCAAGAGCGAGTGATAGTGTGGATTTGTTCAATTTACTCGAATGCAGCATCAATAAACTGTCGTAAAGTAGAGTTAGCTCGTTGTTAGCACTGGTCAGTGCTATGGTTTTTTCTTGCACTTGTTCTTCTAAACCTTGGTAAACGGTAGCCAGCTTTTTCACTGTAGAATCTAAAGCGCAACTTAAAGCACTTAATTCTAGGTACTCTGTTTTAGGCATTTCTACATTAAAATTACCTTGCGAAATTGTATCAGCTGCCTGCATCAATTGTTGCAAAGGTTTAACAACTTTGCGTTTGGCTATTCTAACCGTAATGAAGGCAATGAATAACATTAACCCTAAACCGCCTATTTGGCTGATGGCGAGAATCTTTAATTTTAATGCTGCATATTGCTCTGTTTCGAGTACAAATAGATCGATAGTATCGACAAAGTCTTTTAGCGCCGCAGCATATAATCGAGATTCTTCAGCCTCAATGTAATAGCGCATCACCTGCCACTTATCGATAACGGTTAGATATTTATCTTTTAAATCTTGTGGTGTATACCAAGTTAGAGAACGTTTAAGTGCCTGAGAATGAAGTGTATTTTCGAACTCTACGATTTTTTCAGCGGCAGCTTCACTGCCTGAGTTGGCATAAAACATTAATCGGTAACTTTGCATTCGAAGCGAACCTGAAGCGTTGATCGCTCGTGCGTCTCCAAGGCTGTAAGACAAGTTGATAATAGCGAAGATCGCGAGTCCACTCGACAGTAAAATCAGCGTTAACATGAAGCCCCAAATTGCTGAAGTCAGTCTGCCTTTTTTCATCTAATAATTCTCATAAATTGGGTTCAATTGTTACTTATTTATCGCTACCGAATATTAGCGATCCATTGATTGCATTAACAAATACGCAAAAGTGTGAGCAACAACACGTTCACAATTTGATCTAACGCAAACTTCACCACGGATACCCCATAAGGGGTATGTTTTTGTTAAGCAGAAGTGATTAACTTCGAGCTTGAAATAGGTGGGACTATATAAAGATTATAAAAGTAACATGGAGATGAGATGGTGAAAACATTAACTAAAAAGACTTTTGCACTTAGTGCAATCGTAGCTGCAAGCTTAATAGCTGGTAGTGCATTTGCAAGTGATAAGACTGAACCTCGTAACGAAGTTTATAAGGATAAGTTCTCTAAGCAATATAACAGCTGGCACGATACTTCTGAAAGCGTAGAGATCATTGATGCGCTTGAGCAAGATCCTAATCTTGTGATTCTTTGGGCTGGTTACGGTTTTGCAAAAGACTACAACAAAGCTCGTGGCCATGTTTATGCCGTAACTGATTTACGTAACACACTACGTACTGGCGCACCAAAAAATGCTGAAGATGGTCCAATGCCAATGGCATGTTGGTCTTGTAAGAGCCCAGACGTACCTCGTATGATCGAAGAGCAAGGTGAAGACGGTTACTTCAAAGGTAAGTGGGCTAAAGGCGGTCCTGAAATCGTTAACTCTATCGGTTGTTCTGATTGTCACGAAAAAGGTAAGTCTAAGTTACGTATCTCTCGTCCATACGCTGAGCGCGGCATGGAAGCACTAGGCACACCATTTGATAAAGCTTCTCGTAAAGATAAGCAATCAATGGTTTGTGGTCAGTGTCACGTAGAGTACTACTTCGAAAAGACTGCCGATAAGAAAGGTTTTGTTAAGTTCCCATGGGACAAGGGCACAACTGTTGAAGATATGGAAGCATACTATGATGCTATCGACTTCGCAGATTGGACTCACGCGGTTTCTAAAACGCCAATGCTAAAAGCACAGCACCCAGGTTATGAAACTTGGCAGCTAGGTATGCACGGTAAGAACAACGTAAGTTGTACTGACTGTCACATGCCTAAGGTTAAGAATGCTGAAGGCCGTAAGTTTACCGATCACAAAGTGGGTAACCCATTTGATCGTTTCGAAGAAACTTGTGGTACTTGTCATGACCAAAGCAAAGAGTTCATGGTTAACCTAGACAACGAGCGTAAAGCTAAGGTTAAGCAAATCCAACTACAAGCTGAAGAGCAGTTAGTTAGAGCTCACTTCGAAGCTGGTGCAGCTTGGAAAGCTGGCGCAACAGAAGCTGAAATGAAGCCAATCCTAACAGATATCCGTCACGGTCAATGGCGTTGGGATTATGCAATCGCTTCTCACGGTGTTGCATCTCACGCTCCAGATGAAGCGTTACGTGTACTAGGTACTGCGTTAAACAAGGCTGCTGATGCTCGTGTTAAGCTAGCTCAACTTCTTGCTAAGAAAGGTGTACCACAGCCAGTAGCACTTCCAGACATCTCTACTAAAGCTAAAGCACAAGCGGCTCTAGGTATGGATATGAAGAAGATGAACGCAGACAAAGCAGAGTTCAAGAAGACTATCTTACCTAAGTGGGATGCTGAAGCTAAAGAGCGTGAAGCAACTTACAAGTAAGCCTGATTAAACACTTTTATTAATATCAGTGTGTAATTAAAAAGCCCTCATTTGAGGGCTTTTTTGTTTTAATACTCGTTACTTAATCAGTTTTAACAGGGATTTAAAGCGGTCACCTTGTGCTAGATGTTGTAATTCAAATAATAACGACTCTACATTAGTTGTTAGTGCGCCATGCTGCTGCATCATCTTTATTCCGTTAACTTTATTTGCTTCGGTTCTTGAAGCTAAAGCATCGGTAACAAGGTGAGCTTGATATCCATTATCGAGTAAGTCTCGACATGTTTGGTAAACGCAAACATGAGTTTCTATCCCTGCCAAAATTATCTGCTTTCGTCGTAAATTTTGCAGTTGCTGTTGAAAATCATCTGTTTGCCAGCCGCTGAAGTGATACTTAGCTATTGGTGTTGTGGTTTTTTTTAGCTCAATGGCAAGTGATTCGCTAGTACCACCAAGCTTTTGCGGGATCTGCTCTAACCACAAAATAGGCAGGTCGAATAGCTGTGCACCTTGGATCAATGTTTTTAGCTTATGGTGCAATAGTTCACTTTGGTGCATGACTTTTGCGAGTTGTCCTTGCACGTCTACAACAACCAACACACATTCTTCTATTTTTAGCATGCTCGACTTCTTTTTGATCAAGGTAGGAGCATGCAAGTAGAGCGCATTGTTGCTCTTACGCCAATTAGAAATAGGTCTAACAGCAACAGAGGCGCATAAGACAAATTGTGGTTGTTTGATTTGCTCTAATAGTTTGAGTTGTAACTGGGCTTTTTCTTTCTCTTACTCCTTTCATTTACGTGCTATTCATTACTGTCGATAACGCTTGCGTTAAATTTGTGCAGCTACTGACTAAATGCACTTTTATGGTGCATTTATATTCACCTGTGAATTATGGGTTTTAGTTATCTACTTGAATATATTGAATTAATAATTATGGCCTAATGATTGAATTACTTCTGTTAAATAAAGAAGAACATTCGGGAGAGGGTGATGAAACTGGTTAGCGCAATTATTAAACCATTTAAATTAGACGATGTACGAGAAGCCATTGCTGGTGTCGGTATTGAGGGGATGACGGTTACAGAGGTGAAGGGCTTTGGTCGCCAAAAGGGCCATACCGAGCTTTATCGTGGAGCTGAGTATCAAGTCGACTTTTTACCGAAAGTAAAACTGGAAATAGCTATTAAAACAGAACGTTTAGAGATGCTGATAGAAGCAATTACAGGCGCAGCACGAACAGGAAAAATTGGTGACGGTAAGATTTTCGTGACGGATTTAGAGCAAGCAATACGTATTCGTACTGGCGAATTCGACAACGATGCACTTTAAGGGGATAAGCAAATGGATGATTTAACTAAGTTAGGACTCACAGTAACAGAGTTACGCTTTGCCCTTGATACGTTTTACTTTTTGATTTCGGGTGCATTAGTTATGTGGATGGCGGCGGGTTTCGCTATGCTTGAAGCTGGATTGGTAAGATCTAAAAATACAACTGAGATCTTAACTAAGAACGTATGTTTATATTCTATTGCCTGCGTGATGTATCTGATCGTGGGTTACAACATCATGTATGTAGATAACACCGAAGGAGGGTGGGTACCCTCTTTAGGTGCATTAATAGGATCGCAAGCAGATGGGGCTGATCATGCACTAGAGTCTGACTTTTTCTTTCAGGTCGTATTTGTGGCAACGGCAATGTCGATTGTATCGGGCGCGGTTGCAGAACGTATGAAGCTATGGGCCTTTTTGAGCTTTTCGGTGTTTATGACTGCGGTTATTTATCCTGTTGAAGGTTATTGGACTTGGGGTGGGGGATTCTTAGCTCAAGCGGGTTTTGTTGATTTTGCAGGTAGCGGTATTGTGCATATGGCGGGTGCGGCAGCGGCGATATCTGGGGTGTTATTACTCGGTGCACGCAAAGGTAAATATGGTGCAAATGGCCAGGTTAATCCTATCCCTGGTTCAAACCTTCCCATGGCGACATTAGGTATGTTTATTTTATGGATGGGTTGGTTTGGCTTTAATGGTGGTTCGCAGTTATTGGTATCTGATGCTGAAAATGCCAGTGCTGTTGCTAAGATTTTTGTTAATACTAACTCTGCAGCTGCTTTTGGGGCGCTCTCGGCGCTAATAGTGTGTCGCTTAATATGGGGCAAGGCTGATTTAACCATGATTTTAAATGGCGCATTGGCAGGCTTAGTGGCGATTACCGCTGATCCTCTGTCTCCTTCTTTAGCGATGGCCGGCGTGATTGGTATCGTTGCAGGTGGTTTAGTTGTGTTTTCTATTGTTGCCTTTGATCGTATTAAAATTGATGACCCAGTGGGTGCTATTTCAGTGCATGGTGTGGCAGGGTTATTGGGCTTAGTATTGGTGCCAGTATCTAATGCAGATGCATCTTTGTTAACTCAGCTATATGGAGCAGCAGTGATTTTTGGTTGGGTATTTTTTGCATCAACTGCAGTATGGTTACTCCTAAAAGTGACCATGGGGATCCGTGTTACTGAAGAGGAAGAGTATAACGGTATGGACGCCTCTGATTGCGGCATTGATGCTTACCCGGAATTTGTATCAATTAAAAGCGCAAGCTAACTGACATACCATAAAGGTATTAAGGGGATTATTAAAAAGCAGAGCATAAGCTCTGCTTTTTATTGGTGAATATACAGGTTGTGTTTAAGTTTATTAGGTGTTTAATTTGCGCTAGAGTGTAGTTAAGCGTCTTAATTTTAAGATGGCAACATGATATTTTCGTTACATGTAAGCGCCAATAAGGAATGCGATGAAAGCGCAAAAATGGCTAGGATGTTTAGGATTATTACTCGTGGTAAGCACTGTTAATGCAGGGCAAGTTGTGGTGCGAAAATCAAGTGAGCCTTTCGATGCTTTTGCCGTAAGAGATGAAGTGCAAAAGCAACATCAATGGCAAGAGGTATTGCGTTATCAGCAGCAAATTCAAATATTACAAAGTTTGCCGTTTGGCTGTATCACAATTGCTGCTCCTTACCGATATTTCTCATGCCAGGGCTTATATTACCGACCTTATAACCATCAAAATAAAGATGTTTTTATTCAAATCGATGATCCAAAAGCTGTGGGTAACGAGTAAGGCATTTTCAATACTGTATTAATGAGCTGTAATTCGTTTCTTTATTACTTTGCATTTTGTAACGCTTTTTTAAATCAGGTTCATTCCAATGGCATATGCTTAGTGTATGAAGCCTTTGCGTTGAGATTGTAATGAAACGACCCATTTTGCTTTTAATTTTTTTGTTAAGTAGCCTGCTGGGAGGGTGTGCCAGCCAAAAGCCTGTGGCTGATGTTGATCTTACTGCTTACTTTCATGATGCTTCTTTTAATTCACCGCCATCTTTACCAAGTCCAGACGAGTTGTTTGCATTGCCAGATGCCGCTATTGCAGAGCTTAGGCGAGAGTTACTGCACAGCAAAAACAGCGGTCAGTTATCAAACCAAATGCTGCATGAGTGGTTAGCAGACTACATTAACGCTACTAACGGTGGCTTTCGTTATGCTGATAATGTCACTCGAACAGCCAGTGAAACCTTTAATGATAGAGAAGGTAATTGCTTATCTTTAGTGGTGTTAACTGCGGCGCTAGCTGAAGCTGTTGATGTTAAAGTGGACTTCCAGGATATTGGTATTCCACCAATATGGGATAGGCAAGGTGGGTTTTATCTTGTTAACGGCCATATTAATCTAAAGCTGCTACCTCAAGAAAAACGTAATGTATTTAATATCTCTACACCAGCTATTCAAATTGATTTTTTACCAGAGCGAGCGATGCAAGGTTACAGTAAGAAAAGAGTTAATAAATCAACTGTAATCTCGATGTTTTATAATAATCTTGCAGCTGAAGCGTTAATCGCTGGAAACTATGACCGTGCCTATGGTTTGTTAAAGCTTGCTCTTGTAGAGCAAAGCCATTTTTTACCAGCCTTGAACACTCTAGCTGTGCTATATCGCTATAAAGGTATGGATGAAGAAGCAGAGGCGTTATATCGCTACGCTTTAACGGTGAGTCCTGACGATATGAATGCTTTATATAATTACGCCATCATATTGGCAGAGCAGGACAGAATTGATGAATGGGCTGAAGTGCACAAAGTGCTTGAGCTTGCACGTATACGAAATCCTTATTACTACTACGGAATGGCACAACAAGCTTTTTTGGAACGAGAGTATCAAGACGCACTAAGCTGGTATAAACGTGCGATTGATAAGGCTGATTATCGCCATGAATTCTATTTTGGTCTTTCACGTACGTACTGGGTTATTGGTGATGAGCGGCTTGCGGAGAAAAATTTAAAAAAAGCGCTTTCACTGACTAAGGACAGTAAGAATAAGCGACGTTATCAAGCTAAGTTAAATGCCATGGCAAGTCACTAATGGAGCACGTTTATCGCTTTTGAGGTCGTGTAGTTATTAATATAAACATACGTGGGCTATCCGATCTAAATAATTGCGGATTGCTCACATTAAAACAGGCTTATCTTTTAATGGATAATCGGTTCTGCTTATCCAATCTTGATGAAATAAATTCAAGTTTAGTTTTAGTCTAATGTATTAGAGGAAGTTTACGTGAGTAAATTTGTATGTACGAAATAAAATCTATTGTTATATCGCTTTAGCTCCCGCTTTAAATGAGAGTTTTATACATGAAATTTATTTTTATATCTATACTAAACAGCAGGTTATAAATATTTCCGTTTAATAATCATAACTTGATTGCAATTAGGCTTCATACTGGATAAATTGAATGCAGTATCGCAATTGAGAGATCTGTATTCATAGGCTAGACGGAGCTAAGTATTACCATGTATTACCAAAATGATGATGTTCGAATTAATAAGATTAAAGAGTTGTTACCTCCAATTGCTATTTTGGAGCGATTTCCTGCAACAGAGAACGCATCTGCGACCGTATTCAATGCCCGTGAAAGTATCCATAATATTCTCGCTAAGAAAGACGATCGTCTGCTGGTGGTTATTGGTCCATGTTCTATCCATGACCCCGTCGCGGCGCTTGAGTACGGTAAGCGTCTAGTTGACTTAAGAGAAAAGTATAAAGACCAGCTAGAGATTGTTATGCGAGTTTATTTTGAAAAGCCACGCACAACCGTTGGCTGGAAAGGCTTAATTAACGATCCATACATGGATAATAGCTTTAAGCTCAATGACGGTTTACGCACAGCGCGTAAGTTATTACTTGATCTAAATGATTCTGGCTTGCCAACAGCGGGTGAGTTTTTAGATATGATCACCCCACAGTACGTTGCTGATTTAATGTGCTGGGGCGCTATTGGTGCTCGTACTACTGAGTCACAAGTGCATCGTGAACTGGCTTCTGGTTTATCAAGCCCTGTAGGGTTTAAAAACGGCACTGATGGCACAATTAAAGTGGCAATTGATGCAATTGGAGCGGCGAGTGCCCCGCATCATTTCTTGTCTGTCACCAAGTTTGGCCATTCTGCAATTGTAGAGACTAAAGGTAACCCTGATTGCCATATTATTTTACGTGGCGGTAAAGAACCTAACTATAGTGCTGCGCATGTAGCAGATATTAATCAGCAGCTGGATAAAGCAGGACTTGCTCGAAATATAATGATTGATTTCAGTCATGCGAATAGCAGTAAGCAATTTGCTCGTCAAATGCTTGTTTGTGAAGATGTTGCTGAGCAAATGGCTGCCGGTGAACAGGCAATTTTTGGTGTGATGGTTGAAAGTAACTTGATTGAAGGTCGTCAAGATCATGTTGAAGGCCAATCACTATGTTACGGACAAAGCGTGACTGATGCTTGTATTGGGTGGGCTGACACTGAAAAGCTACTTAAAACACTAAATGATAGTGTTGTTAACCGCAGAGCTGCTGTTGCGTAAAAACAAAAAGGAGGCAAAAGCCTCCTTTTTTGATCAAATGCTTGAATCATTTGTATTTACTTTCTTTCTTGTTCAAGTAAGTACTCATTAGCCTTAGCTAAGCTGCCAAAAGAAGTAATTAGATTATTTTGTCCCTTCTCCTGAATTTCAGGATTTCCAGATTGGGTCATCATCCATATCCATGTTTGGATGAGTGGTAAGGGGGGGTATTTTGGCTTGGATGAATCAAGCATGTTTTCACCTTTTATAGTTAACTCGAAAAGAGTGTTTTACACCCTTCTAGCCCGTTCACTTTTAATTTTGTATCGCAGAGAGTATCAAATTCTTTTCTTTGGGTTAACAGTATTTGCATTTGTTAGTACAAAATTGCCAAAAAATGTGTAAACCAACCCAATTTAAGAGTTTTAACCATCAACTTTAAGCCTAAAGTAGTACGATAACATGGTTGCTCGCAAGTGTTTGTTAACTTTTTAGTTACAGGTGTTTGTTCTGATTTATGTTGGGGTAGAGCTAAATTATTGTCATTTAACTAAAAATGATTCCATTTTCACTTTAAAACTTTTTTGGAAGCGAGCATGCGCCCCTCATTATACTTCGATGGACCTGTGGGTAAGTTAAATTGGCACGTTTTGCGTATGCTTTGGCCCTACCTTATTGAGTTTAAACAAAGGGTTGGCTTAGCTCTACTGTGCTTGATTGTGGCTAAGGTCGCTAGTGTCGGCTTACCGTTTGTGCTTAAAGCGTTAGTTGATGGCTTGTCGGGAGCATCGACGGCTGAGCTCATTTCAGTGCCTATTTCGTTAGTCATTGCCTATGGTTGTATAAGGTTATTAAACACGCTTATATCTGAGGTGAGAGATACCCTATTTGGCCGAGTTACCGAGCGGGCTATTAGACGTTTGGGTATGGCGGTGTTTGAGCATCTACACCGATTAGATATGGCTTTTCATCTAGAGCGTCGCACTGGCGGTTTATCTAGGGATATAGAGCGTGGCACTAGTGGCATGAGTTTTTTAATGCGCTTTATGGTGTTCAATATCGTGCCGACTATCATCGAGATTGTACTGGTTGTTGGTATTTTATTTTATAACTACGGATATGCCTTTGCTGGGGTGACCTTGTTATCTGTGATTGCCTATGGAACCTACTCCATTATTGCTACTGAATGGCGCACCGGGTATGTGCGTGATGCAGCCAAAGCTGACTCCGTGTCTAATACTCGGGCTATAGATAGTCTACTGAACTATGAAACGGTTAAGTACTTTAATAATGAACAGTATGAAGCAAAGCAATATGATGCAGCGTTAGCTAAATGGGAAGATGCTAAGCGTAAAAACCGTTTATCGTTATTTGCATTAAATGCGGGGCAGGCGTGCATTATTTCTGTGGCAATGACCTTAATGCTGGGCATGGCTGCTTATGATGTTGCTAGTGGCGTGATGACAATCGGTGACTTTGTATTAATTAACGCCTTTATGATGCAGCTTTTTATCCCTCTTAATTTCCTTGGTTTTGTGTATCGGGAGATCCGTGGCGCTTTTGCCAATATCGAACGTATGTTTGGCTTACTCGATAAAAAACCTATGATAAATGATACCGATAACGCCTATGATAAACCGTTAACTCAGGGCCGGGTTTCATTTGAGCATGTTGGTTTCAGTTATGACTCAAGATCCATTTTAGACGATATCAGTTTTAATATTGAAGCGGGCCAAAAGGTGGCCATTGTTGGCGATAGCGGCGCAGGTAAATCGACTTTAGTTAAGTTACTGTTTCGGTTTTATGATGTGGTTGATGGACGGATCTGTATTGATGGCCACGATATACGTGATGTTAGCCAAGATGCGTTAAGGCAGGCTATTGCTATAGTGCCTCAAGATACCGTGCTATTTAATGACACCTTAATTGAAAATATTCGCTATGGTCGTCCTGAAGCGACAAATGATGAAATCGATGCGGCTATTAAGATGGCACACTTGAGTCAGTTTATTGAAAGTTTACCTGAAGGTAGATCAACCAAAGTTGGCGAACGTGGCTTAAAGCTATCGGGCGGTGAAAAGCAACGAATGGCCATCGCCAGAGCAATATTGAAAAAAGCGCCTATTTTAGTATTTGATGAAGCGACTTCATCTTTAGATAGTCATTCAGAACAAGCTATTTTAACAGCCCTAAAAGAGGTCGCTAAGGGCCATACTAGCTTGGTAATAGCGCATAGGTTATCGACAGTTATTGATGCCGATATCATTATTGTGCTCAGGAAGGGCAAAGTCGTTGAAACCGGGGGCCATAGTGAGTTGCTGGCGGCTAATGGCTTTTATGCGAAACTTTGGCGGGTACAACAAGAATCTCGGAATATCACTGATTAATAACAGTCATACCAATCAGTATAAGACGTTGATTTATTCTGAGTGTATTTTGCAAACTAATCCAAGGCGAATGAATAATGTAATGGTTATTTTCTTATGAGTTTATTCAACGTGGAACTAAGCAGCCAAGAATATTCTTTATAGGTAAGTTTAGAAGTTCAGATTCGGTTTAAACGAGCTTGAACCTAGGACATTGCAAACAACAAGGAAGAGGTAAATGTCATTCAAGTATGAGCGTTTAATGACCTTGCCTCTGAATCGCTAAGCTCTCGCAGCGTGAGCAAATTTTTACCCTAATTGGTATTAATGGCGAATGTAATATTGACTAAATTAAGGAAAGGCGGATTAGGGTTCAGCATGGGTTCAGTTTCACATGGTTATAATTGTACATAATTTAACGGGAAACGAACGCTAAGAAGGTCATCATGAAAAATATACCTATACTTGCTCATATTGAAGGACAGGACAGTAAAGTGAATACTGACTGGCTAGCTATAATGGCGACACTTAAAAAGCGTGGGCTAGAACGTGATGAGCTTGAGGTTGTTTATTTTGAATTGTGCGCTGGTATGCGAGTAACAACTCGAGGTCTAAGCCTTGCAAAAGCAACTCCAGAAGCACCTTTGCAAGGACTATTACATGAGCCTAAGTTTTCCGCTAGAGATTATGCTGGAATGCTGAGCGCTTAGAAGTTTAATTTGCCAATTTTCCAGCCATCACAAATTAAGCTAGATTTTAGTGAAGGCTTTTTCATCGGCGTTAAACTGGTGATCTTGCCTTCTCTAAAGCAAATAAACTCCCCTTCGATTACCGTCATACGCTGACAACTATTACAACTATTTGATAAAACTTTGTGCTTAGGCGAAGCGTTTAAATCATTCATTTTATTCGCTCTCCTTTTACTGTTGCGCTGATAATATGGGCATGATCTCGATCAATACTACTGAAAAATAGTATCGGCTTTGTATTCTAAATTAGGTTATTAATTGGCATGTTATTGGCTAGAAAAAGGCATTAAATTAAGCTTTGATTAGCATTAATTTTTCTAGTAAACGCACATTCAATTATTTAAAGCTCAATGCGTAAAACTATACTCATCACTTTAAGTAGGTATTTTACAGTGATGCGTTTCACAAATCACCTTTTTTCTGTGCACTAGGTTTGCCGTAGTGGCTTATTTTTAAGTCTACCTTGCCATCTTGAGTGATAGAAAGCAGATAAAGCGCTCCATATTCATCTTCAACTATCGTCGCAATACTTGGACCTCCTAGTGCTGTAACCAGCATAGGAACAGTGTTGGAATGCCCTGCAATGAGGCTGCTGCCGTTATGCTTATTCACTAATGTAACGATTTCGCTAATATGCGCATCAATACCAGCTTTTGTTGTGGCAATGGTTATTGGTATCCCTAGTTGGGTTGCCAAAGGGGCTATTGTTAATTGGGTTCTTTGATAGTCAGATGCTATTAGTTGAGATAAATCTATTTCTGTAAGGGCGGTAACTAGTGCTTGAGCTCTTTGTTCTCCTGCAGCACTAAGTTGTGGGTCTCGAGTTCCATCTTGATGCTTTTCTGCATGCCGAACTAAAACCACCGTTCTCATTAGCTGATTATCGATTCGTTCTGCGGTTTTCTTATTGCTTTCGGCTTGGCTTGAGATAGAAACCATGGTCATTAAACTTGTACCTAGTACCAATAATAAGCGGATTTTAGTGATGCTTGGTCTAACTGAACGCATAAAAACCTTCCTTGTGTTAATTCCATTTATCTCAAATTAGAACCGAAATCCTAGATATACTTAATCAATAGCTATTAAGCTGACTTGAGCATTAATTAGTTAGATTAGTCTTTCTGTAAGTGAAATAAAAGCTTATGCTGATTTATCCTTAGGTAACGGTTAGTTGCGATTTGTCTCTACTTCAATATGAGCGATTATGGCTGCGATTAACTATCTTATTTGGTTTTTACAAAGTGAGCTGCCAGTATCTAGCTGTAAGCCAAAACAAACTGATTAGGGGCATGCTATGTGGATAGAAGGTAAGGTAATTGAAAGAGTAGACTGGAGCGATAAGTTATTCTCTCTGAAAATTAAAGTCGATATTGGTGACTTTATTGCTGGCCAGTTTATTAAACTCAGCCGAGTTATTGATGACAAAAGAATAGGGCGAGCCTATTCATTGGTAAACCCTCCTGGTACCGATTACATTGAGGTGCTAGCCGTAGCGGTTGATGATGGTCAACTGTCGCCTAACCTGCAACAGCTTAATATAGGCGATGTTATCGATGTTGCAACTAAAGCTACCGGCTTTATGACACTAGATGAATTGCCGCAAGATGAGCAAAAAGGAAACCACTTGTGGTTTTTAGCAACAGGTACAGCAGTTGGTCCTTTTGTTTCTATCATGGATACGCCTGCTCCGTGGCAATCTTATGAGAAGGTCATATTGGTTTATGGCGTTCGTTACGCTGAAGATCTCGCTTATCTTGAACACCTCAAACAGTTTCAACAAACTTATCCTGAACAATTCAAACTTGTGCTTTCGGTGACTAGAGAGCCCTTTGAAGGCGCAATGGGTAAACGGATCCCAGACGCAATTTTAACGGGTGAATTAGAAAATCGAGTTGGATTAACGCTTAATGCTACTGATTCACAAGTGATGCTGTGCGGTAATCCTGAGATGATCACCCATGCGCAGCAAGTGCTAAAAGAATTGGGGTTAACGAAGAACTTACGCCGTGCACCTGGGCAGATAACAGTAGAGAAGTATTGGTAAGATTGTTTAAAGGAGTTGTTTAAGCATGAAATTGTTCTATTCAGACGCTTCACCTTATGCTCGTTGTGTGCGTATTTTTATTCAATATTATAAGGTGACTGAAATTGACGAAGTGGTCGTTGACCCCTTTGCTAATGAAGAAGTATTTTTACGTAGCAACCCCCTTGGCAAGGTTCCTTGTTTAAGCCTAAATGACGGTTCTTCATTGTATGACAGTGAAGTAATAATGAGGTTTGTAGATGCAAAATATGGCGATGCTGAGTTGTTTGGTGAGCAATACGACGATTGGACAAATCAATGCCACTTCTCGTTATTAAAAGGCATGTTAGACAGCGCTGTAGCCCTTAGGCAAGAACAACTGCGAGCTGAAGAAGGTCTGCGTTCTGATTTTTGGACAGCAAGGTTTGAGCAAGCATTGCTCAGAGGGCTAAAGCAAGTTGAGCAATTAGGTTTAGTTAATTATCAAAAGCTTACTGCGCAACAAGTGATGTTAGTTTGCTTATTGGATTACTTAGATTTTCGTCATCCGCAATTATTATGGCGCAATCTAGTGCCAGCCTTGGAGATATGGCATAAGAAGATAGCAATAAAACCAATCTTCACCATGACTTCACCTCACTAAGAATTGTTGGTGTTAGAGTTATAAGCATGTGGCTATAAATTGGATATAAACATTTATAAGTTAAGCGTTTGCTGATGTTAATCAAGGGTAAATTGTTTGCTAAAGTTGAGCACAAACACTTGCTGTTAAGGTCAGTTTTGATTACCCTTTGTGCAATTGAGAATTGTTATCACTATCAATCAATGATGTGTCAGATATTGTTCAAGGGAGAGAAGTAATGAAAGTAATAAAGAGTTTAGCTGTAATGGGGTTTGCCTGTTTTGCATCAATAGCCAATGCTGCAGAAAACTTAACCGTATACTCCTATCGCCAAGCTTTTCTTATCGAACCTATCTTAGCTGACTTTACCAAAGAGACTGGCATCGGTGTTGATGTGGTGTTTTCAAAAAAAGGTATTGCTGAGCGTATGATGCGCGAAGGTCGCTTGTCTAAGGCTGATATTGTGTTGACGTCAGACTTTTACCGTCTAATGGAACTGGTTGAAAAAGACTTAGTTGTACCAGCTAAAAGCGACACTCTAAAACAAAATATTCCAGCTAAATATCGCTCTCCAGATGATGAGTGGTATGCATTGACTATGCGGGTTCGTAATATTTACTCTTCAAAAGACAGACTTGGTAAGCTTGATATTAACTATGAAGATTTAGCCGATCCTAAGTACAAAGGTAAGATTTGTACTCGCAGCGGTAAGCACCCATATAATGTGTCATTGGTTGCGTCTATGATTGCTCATCATGGCGAGCAAGAAACCAAAACATGGTTAGAAGGCTGGAAAGCAAACTTAGCGCGTAAGCCACAAGGTAATGATAGAGCGCAGGTCAAAGCAGTAAGTGAAGGTTTATGTGATTTGGCAATTGGTAACAGTTATTACTTAGGTAAGATGTTGCAAGATCCAAAACAAAAGGTTTGGGCTGATGCGATAGAGATTAATTTCCCTAACCAAGACAACCGTGGTTCACATATCAACGTTTCTGGCATGGCAATGGCAAAACATTCAAAGAACCAAGCTGCAGCGCTTAAGTTGATGGAGTTTTTATCAGGCGATAAAGCTCAGCAAACTTATGCTGAAGTTAACTTCGAATACCCAGTTAAGGTCGATGTTGCACCGTCTAAGCTAGTTGCTTCTTGGGGTGAGTTTAAAGCAGACGACTTGCCTATTTACAAGCTAGCTGAATATCACAGCGCTGCGATTAAATTGCTCGATGAAGTAAAATTTGATCTGTAACTTAGTGATAAAGTTGTTTAAGGTTGAGCTAACACGTTAGGCGTAGACTACGCCAAACTGGCTATAAGCTAGTAATATGTGGGCGCCAATGAAACACCTCATTGAACCTATCTTATGCTGATGGCAATAAGATAGGTTTTCTTGTTTCTAACAACGCATTGTTTCGTTTACTTAGGTAGTTAAAATTATGGTTTTAGGCTTAGCCAAGGGCTGGTCTGTCACGAGCTACACCTTGGCATTGTTAATTATAATGCCACTTATCGCACTCATTGGTCAGGCACTTATGCCTGACGAATCTGTGTTTCCCCACCTTTTTAATACCGTGTTGCCTACCTATATTAGTAACAGCTTATGGCTGATTTTTTGGGTGGTGCTAGGCTCGTTAATTATCGCTATCCCTGCCGCTTGGCTGGTGGCTAAATGTGATTTTCCCGGTAGACGTATTTTTCAATGGGCTTTATTACTTCCATTAGCGATGCCTGCTTATGTTGTCGCTTATGTGTATACCGACTTGCTTGATTATGCTGGTCCTGTTCAACGAAGCTTACGGGCTTTTTTTGCTTGGCAATCGCCGCAAGATTATCATTTTCCTGAAGTTCGCTCGCTGGGCGGCGCTGCTATTATGTTAGCGTTAGTATTATTTCCCTATATCTACCTACTGGCAAGAACCGCCTTTATGGAGCAATCAGCCAGTTTAAGCCAAGCGACTCGAGTGATGGGCTGTGGGCCTTGGAAAAGCTTTTGGCGTTTAAGCCTCCCTATGGCTCGGCCCGCATTTGCTGTCGGCGCGGCGTTAGTTGCTATGGAAACTGCAGCAGACTTTGCTACCGTTAGCTATTTTGCAGTGCCTACGTTAACCACGGCTGTATACGATACTTGGTTTGAATACGGCAGTTTGACGGCAGCAGCTAAGTTATCAACCATAATGTTGTTGGTGATTTTTGCCATGGTGGGTTTTGAGCGATTTGCCCGTCGCAAACAAAAGCTATTTCAAAAACAATCAACTCCCGGTGAGTTGGATATTTACCCTTTGAAAGGTGCCAAAGCTATGGTGGCTCTGGGTTATTGCAGTATCTTGCTGGTGTTGGCGTTTTTACTGCCTTTCATCATTTTATTGCAATACGCTTATGGCTATTTCGCTGAAAGCTGGAATGATGAGTTTTTTGAATACAGTTTTAATAGTTTGTGGATAGCCATGGTGGCGAGTGTTGTTTGTGTTGCTATCGGTATTTTGCTGATGTTTATTCGCCGAATTAGCCCGCGGCGAGCAGATATTTTGCCTTCACGGTTAGCTTCAACGGGGTACGCATTACCCGGTACTGTGCTAGCGATAGGTATATTAGTGCCTTTTACGGTAATTGATTTCGCGATTGACGACATAGCCGTGTACTTTGGTGTTCAGGGACCCGGTTTAATCTTTACTGGAAGTAGTTTTATTATAGTGTGCGCATTTTGCATTCGCTTTGCGGCAATAGCCATCGGCAGTATCGAAAATAGTTATAAACGCATTTCGCCATCGCTTGATATGGCTGGCATAACCATGGGGTTAAAGCCGATGAATTTGTTGCGTTTAGTGCATATTCCACTGCTTCGAAAAGGTATTTTTGCTGGGTTATTGTTGGTCTTCATCGAATGCATGAAAGAGTTACCCGCAGCATTATTACTCAGGCCTATAGGCTTTGAAAATTTAGCGACTTATGTATATCAGTTTGTATCGGATGAGCAACTTGAGCACGGGGCGTTAGCAGCAATTGTTATTGTGCTAGTTGGCCTAATTCCGCTTATCTATCTGAATCGTTCCTTGGAGCAAGATAATTAATATGGCGACATTAGCAATACAACAAGTGTTTAGTGATTACCAAGGGCAAGTGATTTTAAAAGGCTTAGATCTTACTGTTGAAAAAGGCGAAATCGTGGCACTGCTAGGCCCAAGTGGCTGTGGTAAAACAACTTTATTACGGGCTATTGCCGGTTTACAGGCTATCAGCCAAGGCTCAATTACTATCAATAATAGAGTCGTTGCCGATAAGCATCAGTTTATTGCCAGTGAGAAGCGTGGTGTCGGGATGATCTTTCAAGATTATGCGTTATTTCCGCATCTTACTGTTGCCGAAAATATTTTATTTGGCGTCCAAACTCGTAATAAACAACTACGTAAAGCTCGATTAGAAGAGATGCTTGCCCTTGTTAAGCTAGAGGGGTTAGCTAAGCGTTATCCTCATGAGCTATCAGGCGGTCAGCAGCAAAGGGTATCGATTGCCAGAGCTTTGGCTTATGAGCCTGAAGTGCTGTTGCTCGATGAGCCATTTTCGAATATCGATGCCAAAGTGCGCCGAGAAATGATGCTAGAGATCCGTGATATTCTTAAAAAGCACAATGTCAGTGCAGTGTTTGTAACTCACAGTAAAGATGAAGCGTTTGTATTTGCTGATAAACTGGCGTTATTTAATGAAGGGCGAATAGTGCAATGTGGCGATGCAGAGAGCCTTTATGCTACACCGTCTGATAAGTACGTGGCGGACTTTCTTGGTACTGGCAACTATTTAAAAGCCCGCGTTGTAGACAGCAACCATGTAGAAACCTCGATCGGACTTATTGCGAGCAAGCAGGCGTTGTCATTAAGCATAGGCACAGACACAGAGATCTTATTAAGACCACAACATCTGCATTTAGCGAGTGAAGATAGCGGAGCCGGTGAGGTGCTTGAACGTCGTTTTTTGGGCAATGTTTGTCAATATAAGATTAAGGTAGCTGAAAGCACATTAGAGGTTCACAGCACTAACCTTGATTTTGTACAAGGGCAGCGGGTAGCGATAACTTATCAAAATCAAAATCTAGTTTTGTTCTCGTGAAAGTGTAAAACGAAGGTTTTGTTTAAGTTTAGGTTTAGCTAAAGGGTATAAACTAGCCAAAAGGCGGCAGGCTTTAACTAATGACGACAGCTTCAAAGGTGTTATTTGCTAGCGAATATACCTGATGCGGCAAATATTGTGAGATGTAACGCAATTTGTTCGTGATCTAAACCTGCGCGATAACCAACATTTCTGTTTTAATTCTAGTTATTGTGCGTCAGTTAATGATATTAATGACTAAAGTTGTACATAATGTTGCCGAAATTAAATTCAGCAAAAGGGTTACTTATAATAATGGATAGTCAGGTTATGCCGCGTGAACAGCTTGGAGTATGTGCAGAAGGGAACTTGCACAGTGTCTATTTAATGTTTAATGCTAACGACAATGTTGAGTCTGATATGCGCCCTTGTGTGGCGAACGTTGCTCAGTATATTTATGAGTTGGCTGATCAATATTCTGATAGTGCATTTAATGGTTTTGTTGCCATTGGCGCAAACTATTGGGACACTCTATATCCTAGTGCTCGACCTGAGCAGCTAAAGCCTTTTCCTGCGATGAATCGCGATAACCGAGATGCACCGGCTATCGAGTATGATCTGTTTGTACACATCCGTTGTGACCGTTTTGATATTCTGCATTTGGTAGCAAACGAAGTTAACCAAATGTTTGAAGGCCTAGTTGAGCTAGTTGATGAAGAACGCGGCTTTAGATTTATGGATGCCCGTGACTTAACAGGTTTTGTCGATGGCACTGAGAACCCTAAAGGTCGTAGTCGTCAAGAAGTGGCATTAATCGGCGAAGAAGATAGCCGTTTTAAAGGTGGCAGTTATATTCATGTGCAAAAGTTTGCTCATAATCTGAGTAAGTGGAATCGCTTACCGGTTAAGAAACAAGAAGATGTTATTGGCCGAACTAAAGCTGACAATATTGAATATGCCTCAGCAGATAAGCCGCTGACTAGCCATATTAAGCGCGTTAATTTAAAAGATAGCGACGGTAAGTCTATGGAGATCTTAAGGCAGAGTATGCCTTACGGATCAGTTAAAGAGCAGGGATTGATGTTTATTTCAACCTGTCACAATTCAGTGAACTTTGAAAAAATGCTTGAAAGTATGGTGCACGGCGACGGTGAAGGTAACCATGATCATTTAATGCACTTTACACAAGCGTTAACCGGCTCTTCATTCTTTGCGCCGTCTTTAGATTTTATGATTACCGCTTAATCCAATTGAGTTAAACTAAAAAAACGCACCTAGAGTGCGTTTTTTTATAGCTTTGAAAGAGTCATTACTGGTTTTCTACGCCATCTTTATCCCAGTAGTTAGTTGGGCGTTTGGCATAAACTTCATTGACTGATTTTACCAGAACCTTGTTATTTTCTGGGTACACAACAACATCGTGTATGTCTCTATTACCTACTACAAGGAATACGAAATCTTGCTCACTATGATTGACTAGATTATGTGAGATCCCTGTATCAGCATTGAAACAAATATACTCTCCTTGGCTAAAAGGGTGAGCTTCACCATCGATGTAAAGAGTCGCTTCACCATGCATAGCATAGATATGCTCTTCTTCTTTAGTATGGTAATGGGCAACAGATGAAGACTTACCTGGTGCTAAGCGCTCCATAGTAACGCCAATTTTTTCACCACCTGCAGTGTCACCTATATGTTTTTGTTCGCTGGCATATCGCTCTTCGTGCTGCCAAGATTCCCAGCATATATCATTGATATTTATTATTTTGCTTTTGTTCATCATCCACCCTCGACTCACAATACTGTGCTTCAAGGTTATCACTATTGCGGCTTAAGAAAAAAGATCCTATGCAATATATTGTATAAAGATTGTTTTGAGTAAGATGGCTACAGAACAATTTTAGCGTCTTAAACCTGTTTGGGGGCGGCGAAGAGTTTGCTTTCGTTCTAGGCAAGTGGGTAGTTAATCTGTCTGAATTAGCATGTAGAAGCTAATGGAGCTTCAAGAGTCATCACTGGTAGTAAGACTTTGTATATGGACGAAGATATTAATCAATAGAAGTTAACTATTTATAGTGGGTAACTCATTAATTGTGCGGCATTTATTCTTTAGTCGTGCGACTCTCACTGACATTGTGACTATTGGTGATTATAAATCAAATGCTTCTGATTACTCGGACTTCGGCTTGATTTAACTGGATAGATAACAACTAAAACAAAAATGCCGTGCTGAATGAGTGCGGCATTTGTAAGCTAAACCCACAATCGAGTCATTGTACTTTAGTCAGCGTAATTAAATAGTGACTTAACCGTTTCTAGAGTGTCTTCAACGTTGTGAATGCTTGAAGGGCAGATGAAAATAGTATCATCTCCAGCAATAGTTCCTAAAATACCTTCTGGTTTGCCTATTGAATCAAGTAAGCGAGCAATAAGCTGTGCTGCACCGGGGCTTGTTCTGACGACAATCATGGCTTGGTTGTGATCAACATCGAGTACTAAATTCTTTAATGGACTCCCAGCTGTTGGGACGCCTAATTCAGCAGGTAAGCAATAAACCATCTCTTGCTTAGCATTACGGGTTCTTACCGCTCCGAACTTGCTTAGCATACGTGAGACTTTAGATTGGTTTATGTTGCTAAAACCCTCTGCTTGTAGGGCGATAACAATTTCGCTTTGAGAGCCAAATCGCTCTTCTTTCAAAATAGATTTGAAGGTTCTAACTAAATCATCTTGGTTTTTACTTGCTTGCATATTTTATTATTCTTTATTCAATAAGATCTGCTTCATGATGATTATTTTCGCTTTTTTTGTCAAATATTATTCGTTTTTCTGAATAAAAATTCATTGAAAAGTCTTGTTTGGGGCTGTGGTGTATATAAGTTAGAATGATTGTTCTAATTTTTTAACTGCTAAATTACAGGTCGAAATGGGCTGCAGGTCTTATAGCCACTCGGTTTTACAATTTCCATTTTATATTAGGGTTCTAGATTATATTGAACACGACTAAGGGATAATTGAAATTTAATTGTGAATCCAGTACTGTTGCGGCATTAGAAAAACAGATCTAAATCACAAAAATCCGAGAATTGACGGAGATAATTATGAAAGTTGCTGTACTTGGAGCTGCTGGTGGCATTGGCCAGGCGCTTGCCCTACTGTTAAAAACTCAATTACCTGCGGGTTCTAAATTGTCGCTATACGATATCGCACCAGTTACACCTGGCGTAGCGGTAGACCTTAGCCACATCCCAACGGCAGTTGAAGTGAAAGGTTTTGCTGGTGAAGATCCTACTGCTGCACTAGAAGGTGCTGATGTTGTGCTTATCTCTGCTGGTGTTGCGCGTAAACCTGGCATGGACCGCTCAGATCTATTTAATATTAATGCTGGTATCGTACGTAACCTTGTTGAAAAGTGTGCTGCGACTAGCCCTAAGGCACTGATCGGTATTATTACGAACCCTGTAAACACAACGGTAGCGATTGCTGCTGAAGTGCTTAAAAAAGCAGGCGTTTATGACAAAAACCGTTTATTCGGTGTCACGACTCTTGATGTGATTCGTTCTGAAACCTTTGTTGCTGAAGCTAAAGGTTTGAACGTTGCTGATGTTAAAGTACCTGTTATTGGTGGTCACAGCGGTGTGACTATCTTGCCGCTACTTTCTCAAGTCGAAGGCGTAAGCTTTACTGACGCAGAAGTTGCTGCATTGACGACTCGTATCCAGAATGCGGGTACAGAAGTTGTTGAAGCTAAAGCCGGTGGCGGTAGCGCGACTTTATCTATGGGTCAAGCTGCATGTCGTTTTGGTCTGTCTTTGGTTCGTGGCTTGCAAGGTGAAGCAAAGGTTGTTGAGTGCGCTTACGTTGACGGTGGCAGTGAACATGCTGAATTCTTCGCACAACCTGTTGTACTAGGTAAAAATGGCGTAGAAGAAGTATTAGCTTACGGCGAAGTGAGTGCATTTGAAGCATCAGCTCGTGATGCAATGCTAGATACGCTTCAAGCTGATATCCAGCTAGGTATTGAATTCGTTAAGTAGTTAATGTTGAGTTGTGGTTAATTTAATTTGCCACAATTTAAAAGGGAGCCATTAGGCTCCCTTTTTTGATTTAATCTGCTAGATTAATTGCTACGTTGAGTCGCAATCTTCGCCAAAGAGATAAGTGCTGTTTTATAATCAGAGTCAGGAATAATTGACAGGGCTGCAATGGCCTTTTCTGATTCTTCAATTGCACGTTGCTCTGTGTACTCTAATGCTCCGCAGTTTTTAAGAGCTGCAAGAATGACTTCTATATGCTCAGTGCCGTCACCTTTTTCGATGGCTTCGCGGATAAGCGCTTTTTCAGTATCGTTACCGTTTGCCATTGCAAAGATAAGTGGCAGGGTAGGCTTACCTTCTGCAAGGTCGTCGCCGATATTCTTACCAAGTTCTTCTGTTTCTGCAGTGTAGTCGAGGAGGTCATCGGTTAACTGGAAAGCTGTGCCCAAGTATTTACCATAATCAGCCAGTGCGGTCTGTACTTCGATAGGGCTGTCTGCAAGTAATCCTGCAAGACGTGTTGCCGCTTCAAATAGTTTAGCTGTCTTACAATAGATAACCCGCATATAGCTGTCTTCAGTGGTGTCAGGGTCGTTACAATTCATTAATTGTAGGACTTCACCTTCAGCGAGCACGTTGGTTGCGTCTGCAAGAATTTCCAAAACGTCTAAGCTGCGTAGTTCTGTCATCATTTGGAATGAACGGGTATATAAGAAGTCACCCACTAATACGCTTGCACTGTTACCAAACAATGCATTGGCGGTTTCTCTGCCTCTTCGCAACATTGATTCATCAACCACATCATCGTGTAAAAGTGACGCTGTATGAATAAATTCAATAATTGCTGCTAATTTAAGGTGAGAATCCCCTTTATAGTCAATGGCGCGTGCTGCTAGAATAGATAGCAGAGGTCGCAAGCGTTTACCGCCACCGTTGATAATGTAGAACCCAAGTTGATTAATTAGGGCAACATCTGATTCTAGTTGTTTATAGATCAGTTGATTGACAGCTTGCATATCGCTATCAGTCAATTGACGAATGGCGTTTAAATCCATAAGTAGGCTCTAGTTCTTTGTTGGCTGCAGATTAACATTGCAGCTCAATTAAGGCTTAAATGTTATAATAAATGGATTCTACCTAAATTTACGGTACAAGACAGTAGTTGTAAGTAATTGTGAGAGTTATTTGGGTCTTTTTTTATTCTATGTTAATTAAGACTTGTCAGCTGCCAGTTCTTAGCGTAAACTCCGCGACCATTGTCATTAAAGCTTTTATAGCACCCCTGCATCAAACTAATATGTTTTGAGCGGCGTGTTAGAATATCGGAGTAAAATAGCTATGTACGCTGTTTTTCAAAGTGGCGGCAAGCAACATCGCGTTGAAGCCGGCCATACAGTTCGTTTAGAGAAATTAGAAGTTGCTACAGGCGAAACTATCGAATTTGACCAAGTTCTTTTGGTTGCTGATGGTGAAACTGTACACGTAGGTGCACCTTTAGTTGAAGGTGGTAAGGTTGTTGCTGAAGTAATCAGCCACGGCCGTGCAGACAAGGTAACTATTGTTAAGTTCCGTCGTCGTAAGCACCACGATAAGAAAATGGGCCACCGTCAGTGGTTCACCGAAGTTAAAATTACAGCTATCAACGCTTAATTAGGAGAATAACTCATGGCACATAAAAAAGCTGGCGGTTCTACTCGTAACGGCCGCGATTCAGAAAGTAAACGTCTTGGTGTAAAGCGCTTCGGCGGTGAATCAGTTCTAGCTGGTAACATCATCGTTCGTCAACGTGGTACTAAATTCCACGCTGGTGTTAATGTTGGTATCGGTCGTGACCACACTTTATTCGCTCTTACCGATGGTAAAGTGAAGTTTGAAGTTAAAGGTCCACAGAACCGTAAGTTCATCAGCATCGAAGATTAATTTTTAGCTTAAGCTAATAATTAATATAAGCCCCGCCATTGGTGGGGCTTTGTTTTTTTTAAATTAAGTAAATTGTGTTTTGGCGACTAGAATCGTTAAGAGTATAATTCTTTCATTCTGTGGTGCCAGGAGTTGGTATGAAGTTTGTCGATGAAGCTATTATCCGTGTTGAAGCCGGAAATGGTGGCAGTGGTTGCGTTAGCTTTAGACGCGAAAAATATGTTCCGGATGGTGGTCCAGACGGTGGTGACGGTGGTGACGGCGGCAGTGTTTACCTGCAAGCTGATGAAAACCTAAATACACTGATCACTTTTCAGTTTGAACGCTTCCATATCGCTGAGCGCGGTAAGAATGGTCGCGGACGTGATTGTACTGGTCACGGCGGTGCAGATCTTATCCTTAAAGTACCAGTTGGTACTCGCGCTATCGATAACGATACTGAAGAGTCACTCGGTGACTTAACCACCCATGGGCAAAAATTGCTTGTGGCTAAAGGTGGTTTCCATGGTTTAGGTAATACACGCTTTAAGAGCAGTACTAACCGCGCGCCAAGACAGAAAACACTAGGTACAGACGGTGAAGTTCGTAGCCTTAAGCTAGAGCTATTGCTGCTTGCCGATGTTGGTTTGCTGGGCATGCCAAATGCTGGTAAATCAACCTTTATCCGTTCTGTTTCTAAGGCTAAGCCGAAGGTTGCTGATTATCCATTTACAACTTTGGTTCCTAACCTTGGTGTGGTTAACCCAAGACCTGGTCAGAGCTTTGTAATTGCAGATATTCCAGGACTTATCGAAGGGGCTGCAGACGGTGCAGGCTTAGGTGTTCAGTTCTTAAAGCATCTAGAACGTTGCCGCGTATTACTGCACATATTAGACGTTGAGCCTATCGATGGTAGCGATCCAGTGGAATCTGCACGTGCAATTGTTGGTGAGTTAGAGAAACACTCTCCAAAGCTTGCTGGTAAGCCGCGCTGGTTAGTGATCAACAAAGCTGATTTGATGCTGCAGGAAGAGCTACAAGAACGTATCGACCGCATTGTTAAAGAGTTAGAGTGGGAAGGTGACGTTTATACTATTTCTGCTTATAACCGCGAAGGTACAGCAGAGTTAGCCCTTAAGCTATTAGACTTCATCGATTCACTTCCTCCAGAAGAAGAAGTTGATGCTGATGCCGAAGTTGAGTTTAAGTGGGACAACTACCATCAAGATGCAAATGATTCCATTAACGAAGATTTTGACGATGATTTTGATGATGACTTCGATGAAGATGATTATGATGTAGAAATTATCTACCAAAGATAATTGTTTGCAAAAGAGGAAGTTGAGAAAAGGTGTACGCTACAACGCAAAATGACATTACTCGTCAAGTCGTTAGGGTTGCTCAACTTCTTTTAGCTTATGGCGCTGAATCCGAACTTATCGAAGAGATCACTCAGCGCCTAGGCCATGCCTTAGGCTTAGAAAGTGTCGAGATATCAATCTCGTCAAACTCATTAGTGTTAACCAGTCTTTCAGTCGGACGTTGTATTACAACTACCCGACGTATCCGCGAACATGGCATTAATATGGCCGTAGTTTGCGAGCTACAACGTATTTGTCTTCTAACGGAAAAAGGCATTTATGGCTTAACCGAAGTTCGCAAACGTGTTGCACGCATACAACCAAAAACCTACCCCGCTAAATTTTTAGTACCTATGATAGGCCTATCCTGTGCTAGTTTTTGTCACCTATTTGGTGGCGATATCATTGCCTGTTTGATAACTTTTGTCGCCTCTGCAGCGGGTATGTTTGTGCGTCTTTCTATTGCTAAGCGGCACTACAATTTATTGCTTAATTTTAGTGTTACAGCCTTTGTGACAACTTTAATCGCCCAGACCGGATACCAATTTGATTTAACTGAAACACCAAAATTGCCAATGGCTGCAAGTGTGTTGATGTTAGTCCCCGGCTTTCCGATGATTAACTCAATATCAGATATGGTTAAAGGCCACCTTAACGTGGGGATCTCGCGCTGGGGTCATGCGACGCTATTGACAGTTGCTTCTGTTATTGGCATCACAATAGCTATGCAAATAGGCGGTCTATTTTTATGATGTCGCTTATCTTCACCATGCTTAATGACGCAATATTTTCAGCGATACCAGCAATTGGTTTTGCTATGGTATTTAACGTCCCGCGTCGTTACTTGCCTTATTGTGCACTTGCTGCAGCTTTGGGGCATGGTAGTCGTACTATGTGGTTGAGCTTTGGGTTACCGATAGAGTGGGCGACTTTTTTAGCCGCTGCGCTCGTTGGTGTGGTAACTATTGCTTTTGCTAGAAAGCATCTTGCGCCGCCTTTGATGTACGCGGTTGCTGCTATTATCCCCATGATCCCTGGCACTTACGCATTTAATACCGTTATTGGTTTAGTGCAGTTAACGGCGCAGGCGGAAATGAGCCCTGAACTCATTTACGAAGTGGTGAGTAACGGTCTTAAAACTGTATTTATTTTAGGGGCATTATCTGTGGGGCTTGCTATGCCTAGCTTACTGTATTTTCGCTCGCGTCCTGTCATAAAGTAGTAAGTTTCAGAGTGCTATTTGCAGATGATTAAACTGCCCAAATTTTGCAGTAGCGTCTGCCTTATTGAGCCAAATGATCACATAAAAGGAAGTTAAAATGAAAATAGCTATGATTGCCGCAATGGCTAATAACCGCGTTATTGGTAAAGATAATCAAATGCCATGGCACCTTCCTGAAGACCTACGCCACTTTAAAGCGATGACACTAGGAAAACCTGTGGTTATGGGGCGAAAGACCTATGAATCGATTGGGCGTCCACTACCAGGTCGACATAATATTGTGATTAGCCGTCAGGCAGATCTGTTGATTGACGGTGTGACTACCGTGACAAGTTTTGAGGCTGCCAAATTGGTTGCAGGTGCGTGCGAAGAACTTGTCGTGATAGGTGGTGGTCAGTTGTATCAAATGTTATTACCTCAGGCTGATATTTTATATCTCACTGAGATCGCGTTAGATGTAGAAGGCGATACTCATTTTCCTGAATGGAACGATGGAAGCTGGCTTGAAACATCTCGAGATGTAGCTAAAAACGATAAAGAAGTTGAATATAGCTTTATCAAATTGGTAAAAAAATGTTAAATTCAAAGGGTTGTTTAGTACCCTGTATAACGATAAAGATAGCCTACTCGATAGCGCTACTTTTCAAATAAATAAAAACTAAAAAAATAAGGAGTGACTGATGCGCTTGTTGCCTTTGAGCATCGCTGCACTAATCGTGGCATCTTCAATTTCCGTTTCATCTACTGCTACCGCAAATCAAGATCAATTAGCCGCTAACATTTGTAATTATGTTCAGGCAGATGATAAAAACCGTTTGCGTAAAAAACTAAAAGAAAGCCGTGTAAAGCTACGTAATATTTACAATGGTGTATCTTGTAATGGTGATAGCCTGCTTAGAACTGCGCTTAAAAGTGGCTCTAATAAAGTAGGAACTTTTGTGGCTAAACGCCTACCTGCATCGGAGTTAGGTTCTGCTGAAGCCGATGGACAGACGATTGTTGCTTGGGCCGAGAGTAATGGCCATAGTGGCAGTGAAATAACCACGGCGATTAAGTCGCGTATTGCTGGCGGTTAATTGTATATATAAAAAATACCGGGTTTATCCCGGTATTTTTATGCCTGTCGATTACAGCTTGGTTTAATCATTCTAGTTACAGACAGTAAAAAAGGTGCATTTAGCACCTTTTTCTTTTATTACTTAACTCTAATAAGTATCGGTTATACCTTGAACTCTTTAACTGAGGCTTGTAGTTCTTCTGCTAGCTGAGCAACCTGATGGCTCGACTGTGCTGTTTGATCTGCGCCAGTTGAAGTCTCCTCTGAAATAGCTGCAATGTGTTCAAGCTTTTCAGATACTTGTTGGCTTACTAAATTTTGCTCTTGAGCAGCATGAGCAATATGAGTTCCTGAGTCGTGAGCGCGATGTACTGCGTCACTAATACTTTCAAGTGCATTGTTAGCTTGCTCTGTTTTATCCACGCAAGAGTTAGCCTGAGTGCGTCCTAAGTCCATAACTGCTACAGCTTCTTGAGTACCTTGTTGTAGGACTTCAATCATCTGTTGGATCTCTTGAGTTGAGTCTTGTGTTCTTGATGCAAGGCTTCTGACTTCGTCAGCGACTACGGCAAAACCTCGGCCTTGCTCGCCTGCGCGCGCAGCTTCAATCGCAGCATTTAGCGCTAGTAAGTTTGTTTGCTCCGCGATACCACGAATAACATCGAGAATTGAGCCGATTGATGCGCTGTCAGCGTGGACCTTATTAATCACTACGCTCGCTTTAGATACTTCATCTGCTAGGGCTAAAATAGTACGCTTGTTTTCGTCGGCGATTAAGCGCATATGCTGACTTTCATCATCTGCAGCTTTAATCTGGCTTAATGCATCATCTGCGCTAGCAGTGACTTGTTGCGCACTAGAGCTAAGCTGAGTTGTCGCTGTAGCAACCTGGTCTACTTGGCTTTTTTGCTCTTGAATGCCGACAGTGGTTTGCGCGGTAATTGCCGAGGTTTCTTCTGCAGCAGCAGCAAGCTGATCTGAACGCTCTAAAATACCTTGAATGAGACTGCGTAGACTATCGACGAGCTTATTGCAGTTAGCTGACAGTTTTGCAAATTCATCATGGCCGCTATCATCGAGTTTATGAGTTAAATCGCCAGAAGCTAATACGTTTAACGCGTGGTTTATTTTATCAAGAGAGCGAGTTAATGGGCGCACTACCGCTACGCTTACAACCACTGCAACGACAATTGCAATTAACATTAATAACAGGGTACGAACGCTAGCAGTATCGATATTGGTAATAGCGTCGCTGCTAATTGTATTCGAAACAGATTCGATGTTTGCTGTTAATGCCTTCATCTGCTTGTTGACATTACTGGCCGTCACTTCTACATCTGATAGTAAGGTTTGCGCGCGATTATTTAACGTTATCTCATTGCGCTTAAATGCGATTAATGAGTTGTCTCCATTTATCATATTGAAGACTTTACGAGCTTCGGCTTCTATCTCATTAATTTGATCTGCGTCTACGATACCTTCCCAGTTATGGATGACATAGTCTACTTTACTCTGGGCGTCGCTAACGATGTAATCGAGCTCTTTAGAAATGACGTCAAACTTTGCTTTGTCGGAGCTAGCTTTTAAATCAAAACTGGTACTAACAATACTACTGAAACTTAGCTCTAAATTGCTGGCTGTAGCAGCTATGCCTTGTTCGACTGGGTCATCACTCATTTCTAAGTCAATTAGGTCGAGTAATAAAGACGATGTATCGTCTGCTCCCATTTCAATATCATCATATTTAGCACTAATTTTTTTACTAGTCAGTAGCGCATTTTCATGGGTGACCATTAAATCTTTGCTGGTGTTGGTAAATTGGGTGTAGTTACTTTCTAGTGTTTGGATTATTGAACTAAATTCAGCTTGCTTATTAAGCAGTGCACTCAGCTTTTTTAGCTCTGCACTAAATACTTTGCTGTTGGCTGTAAATTGAGCGTTTACTGCAGGCATTTCACTAGCATTCGGGCTGTAATATGCTCGTATAATTTGCTTCTCTTGCTGAGAAACGGTTTGTGACAGGAGTCCACTTGATTCTAAAGCTGGCAGGCTAAGTTCTTGTAGTACCTGAGTACTTGTTTTTAGTTGGCTATTGGTGAACCAAGACGCCGCTCCAAGTACCAGTAGTAGCAAGGTGACTACCGTAAATCCAGCTATCACCCTGGTGGCTACATTTAACTTCATAAGTGCTCCATTATTATTATTTTTAGTTAAGTCACAGCGTTAGTCTGACAGCTACTGATCTATGTATCGGCCAAATGTTATAATAGTTTAACTTTTTTCTAACTAGTTTTAACGTCTTTTAATTTGGGTTGAAGAATTTTTTGATCCGACTCTAGGTGCCATAAAGTCATATACTCCCCCCAGCAACAGCCAGTATCGAGAGCTAATCTATTGGCTACGTGAGTTTGTCCCATGATGGCTGCCCAGTGTCCAAAAACCACCCTATAGTTATCTGGTAATTTTGAGGTTTGACTAAACCAAGGTTGCAGATCTGCGTGGTTACAATCCTGTAGCGGTGATTTACAGTTAAAATTTAAGCGGCCATCTAGGGTTAAATAACGCATGCGGGTCAGGGCGTTTATACAATAAATCTGTTTTTCTAGTGGACTAAGTGCAAAACTGAATTGGTCAATATCATTACCATACATTTGGCTGATTAAATCTTGTAAATAATCTTTTGATTGCAATGCGTGGCTAACTAAATTTGCTTGTTGGCGCAGGGTTGCTAAGTCCCACTCTGGCGGAACGCCTGCGTGGGTCATAATGATATTTTTTTCTGGTAATTCCTGATACAAAGGCTGCAGCCTAAGCCAGTCGATAATATTCTCAATATCATTAGCGGCGAGAAGGGCACCTAAGTGGTCTTTTGGGTTAGCACGTTTCAGCTTACCGTGTATGGCCATTAGATGCAGGTCATGGTTACCTAATACGATTTTAGCGGAACCTGAAAGTGACTTGAAAAAACGTAACGTCTCTAGCGAGCCAGGGCCTCTAGCGACGAGATCGCCGACTGCCCATAAACAGTCTTTAGAAGGGTTAAAGTCTACTTTTTTAAGCAGTAAGGTGAGTTCTTCAAAGCAACCTTGTATATCACCTACAAAATAATTTGCCATTTTTGCCTGTATTTATAATTAATGAAGTAAACCTGGAATCGATAGACGAAAAGCTGAAATTGGTGCTTTGAATTCTGCACCTAGGTTATCGACCATAGTGTAGCTACCTTCCATTACTCCAAGCGGAGTATCTAATACGGTGCCGCTGGTATATTGGTAACTGCTATTGGGCTTTATTGTCGGTGTTTCCCCAACTACCCCTGCGCCATGGACTTCGCTTTTTCGGCCATTAGAGTCGGTAATACACCAATGACGACTTTTCAACGTGACATCGTCATATCCAAGGTTATGTATGGTAATAGTGTAGCTAAATAGATATTTATCTTCATCTGGGGAGGATTGTGTTTCTATATATTCTGTTTTTACGTCGACTCTGACAGATGGAACTGAATGGCTCATATAGACCTCTAGAAAGCTGAAGTTAATCTTATATTTAATGCTATGTGCGTACTTCATCTTAAAGGGAGTTTTCTTTAATTAATAGGTCATTATCTATTAAAAAGGTATAAAAAAAGGGCTGTTAATGCCCTTTTATTTGTTGGTAAAGAATAAAGTTACTTTTTATCAAATACGTGGTTAGCCATAGCAACATATTGGTCGACGCGAATTTGCTCTGGTCGTAACGTTGGGTCAATACCAAGCGTTGCAAAGTCTTCATCTGATAACATTTGCTTAAGGTTATTTCTTAACGTTTTACGACGCATGTTAAATGCAGTCGTCGTTAAGTTTCTTAATAAGTCGACGTCTTTACATGGCCAAGGTTTAGTTTTGTATGGCACTAAACGTACAACGGCTGAATCAACCTTTGGTGGTGGTGTAAAGCACCCTGGCGGCACTTCAAGTACGGGCATAACTTGGCAATGGTATTGCGCCATTACGGTTAAGCGGCCGTATGCTTTTGTTCCTGGCGATGCAGACAGTCTTAATACCACTTCTTTTTGCAGCATGAAGTGCATGTTTTCAATATGCTGAGCAAACTCAAACAAGTGGAACATAAGCGGTGTAGAGATGTTGTATGGTAAATTACCAAATACTTTCATCTGCTTGTCTTCACGTACTAACTGATTGAAGTCGAACTTAAGCGCATCACCTTGGTGTATTTCTAACTTATCTTTCAATACAGGGTGCTGTTGTAAACGTTCAACCAGATCTTTATCTAGTTCAACTACTGTTAGCTTATCAATGCCACTTGCTACAGGTTCGGTCAATGCCGCTAAACCAGGGCCAATCTCAACCATAACATGATCGTTATCTGGAGAAATTGCACCCACGATGCGATTAATCACATTTTCGTCGGTTAAGAAGTTTTGTCCAAAACGCTTTCTGGCCGTATGGCCTAAATGTACTTTATTGCTCATGAGGTAACTTTTATCACTAATTCTTTGCAGCCAAATCAATGGCTTTATTTAATGCGCAGACGAAACTGCCGATATCTGCAGTACCAGTGCCTGCAAGCTCTAGGGCCGTACCATGGTCGACCGACGTTCTTATATAGGGTAATCCTAGAGTGATATTGACTGAACTGCCAAACCCTCTAGATTTTAGTACTGGAAGCCCCTGATCGTGGTACATAGCAAGTACAACGTCAGCATCTTCTAAGTATTTTGGTTGGAATAGGGTATCTGCTGGCAATGGACCAACGATATCCATATCAAGCTCGCGTAGTTCATTTAGCGCAGGAATAATTGTATCTATTTCTTCTCTGCCAAGATGACCATCTTCACCAGCATGTGGATTTAAACCACAGACATAAATTCTCGGTGCTTCAATTGCAAACTTATCAACTAAATCTTTATGTAAGATTTTAATGATTTGATGTAGGCGATCGCGAGTAATAGCTTTTGATACATAAGCAAGGGGGATATGGGTGGTCACAAGTGCAACTTGAAGCCCTGGTGCCGCCAGCATCATAACAACATCCTGACAGTTTGCTTGGTTAGCAAAAAACTCTGTATGTCCGCTAAATGGAATGCCCGCTTCGTTAATAATACCTTTATGCACTGGTCCAGTTACGACGGCATCAAACTCTCCGCTCATATTTTTTTCACCAGCGAATCTGAGCGTTTCAACAACATAAGCACTATTGGCTTCGTTTAACTTGCCGCATATAGCTTCAGTTTCAAGAGCAAAGGGGACTATTGTTAGTGTGCCGGCTTCTTGCGCCTTGGCTGGTTGATTCGGCTGATATGGACGTAGCTGAATAGGTAAGCCAAGTTTCTTAGCGCGAGACTGTAATAGTTGTGGATCAGCACAAACAACTAGCTCAGCAGGCCAAGCCTGCTGAGCTAGTTGTATCACTAAATCGGGGCCGATCCCCGCCGGTTCACCCGGCGTGATGGCAATTCGTTTAGTCGACAATAGTATTAACCTCGGTTAGTTTCCGGCTCAAAAATATCGATGAATGCTTCTGCACGCATTTCATCTAACCAGTTTTGTAACTCTTCATTAAACTTACGACGGAAAATTAGTTGGTGCGCACGATTAGTATTAAATTGGTCGGTTGCATCAGTCGTGCGTTTATCTTCTAGTTGAACAATGTGCCAGCCGTGAGTTGAACGGAAAGGCTCACTGTATTCACCAATTTCTAAGCTATTCAGTTCTTGTGAGAAAGCAGGTACGTAGATATTAGGATCCGCCCAACCTAATTCACCGCCTTTAACCGCCGAACCTGGATCTTCTGAATATTGACGAGCAAGATCTTCAAACTTAGCTTCACCAGTTCTGACTTGTGTAAGGAATCGGTCCATCATGTTTTTAGCACGTTCTTCAGACAGAATCGGTGATGGCTTGAGCAGAATGTGGCGAGACTTTACTTCGTCAACTTCTTTAGTCTGCAAGCCTCGGGCATCCATAATCTTAATAATATGAAAACCAGATGCGCTCTTAATTGGGCCTATTATATCACCAGTTTTAGCATCGCCTACTACTTCAGCGAATAAGGTTGGCATCTCATTGATGTTCATATAATCCCAAATACCACCTTCTAGTGCCTTTGGGCCTGATGACGCAGCAATAGCGATACTTCTAAAATCGTCACCATCTTGTAATCGCTTCATTACAGTCGCTGCACGTTTACTTGCAGCATCTAACTGTTGGCTATTAGCATCGCTTGGCACATCAATTAAGATATGACCAATTTGGAATTCAACATCCTTAAGCCCTTGTTCATTAATAAGCTTCACTAGGTTATTAACTTCTTGTGGAGAAACTTGAATACGGCGCTGAACTTGGATGCGTTGAATTTCACCTAAAGTGATCTCTTCGCGAAGTTGTTCACGGTATTCAGCAAAAGTAGAGCCTTCACTTTCAATTTGAGCTTTCATTTGCGCAACAGTAACATTTTGCTCTTTAGCAATATTCTCAATAGTTTGATCTAACTGTAAATCACCAATATGCAAACCAATTCTGTCTGCAGTTTGCATTTGCAAGCGAGTTAAGATTAAACGTTCGATAACCTGAGTGCGCAGTGCGGTATCTGAAGGCAGTTTTTGGCCAGCGCTTTGAGCATTAGCTTTAATGGTTTTAACCATGCCGCTAACTTCACTTTCTAAAATAATCCCTTCATTTATCTGCACTGTTACGCGATCGAGTGGCGTTGGCGCAGCTTGAATTGACTGGCTCATAGCCAAAGTCATAAGGGCAAAAATTAATTGGTTACAGCGTTTCATCCACTAAAATCCTTGGCTTTTATTGAGTGTCATCTACGGCATTTTATTGCCGAGTTAATGATTCTATAGTCCTGCTTTGACTGCATGTCTTCAGCTAGGTTCAGCATTTTTTAAAGTTATTTATTTGCTAATTCTTCAAATAAAGTGGTTTACGGTAGTTAAATAGACCGTCATCCAACATATCTGACACGCCTAATGGGCCTGAACCACCAAGTCCTTTGACGACAAAGTTTAGGTAGACCCCACTTTCAAATAGCTCTCGAGTATCCTGTACCGGATTATCTTCGTCAATATAATTGGTCTTGATGCGGTAATGATAACTCAAACGCACTGCCCAGCAACATGATTCATATTGAAAACCAGTATAGGTCTCCACTGCGCGGCTCTCGTTTAAGTCGTAATACCAATTACCGACTAGGTATATGCTATCGTTAAGCGGCCAAGCGCCGCGAAAACCAAGCTGTTTAATATCAACCGACTCATTGGTATTGGTATTAAGCAAATCAGGTACATAGCGATAGCTCGCTTGTAAAAGTTTGTTCTCACCAGGTCGGTAATCAACAGTCACTTCGCTTTTTTTGTTTTCGCTTTCTTTTACATCATATTGGATAGAACCACTTAAGAACCAATCAGAGTAAAGCTGAGTACTAAGTTCGGCGGCAACAGCTGAGTTAGATGTATTTTCTTGAACAAAAGTATCATTGCTACCTTTTATATCGTTAATACCGACACGACTGTCTTCGATATAGATGATTTGGCCCAAGCTAAACTTGAACACTTCTCGATTTTGCTCATTGAACAGTTTAGTGGTTAAGCCCAAGGTAAACTGATTTGCATCGGCAATACGATCTAGACCCGAGAAGCGGCGATCTCTAAATAGACCGTTGTAATCTTCTTGAAGCAGCGCAGTGTCATAAATACCAATATCAGATTGATCTTCATAACCTACATATAGGTACTGGAACTGAGGCTCTAATGTTTGACGATAGTTAGTATCAAAATAATCGGTAAAACGCTCAAAATTGACTTGTCCATGAATGCGAACTTGCGGCAATGTACGGTTTACTGTGTCACTCAACTCTGAAGTCATTAAGTCTGAGCGATCGTCTTGCCAGTAGTTAGTTTGTAAAAGCTTTACTTCACTGGTCAACGAGCCCGCAGGACCATGAATTGGGTACGAAATACTCGGCTCAAGATGCAAACGAGTTGCCGTCGAGTACTCGCTGTCTTGATGCTCAAAATTGGTTAGTTCGCTATTAAAGTTAAGATCTAACCCTTTCCAATAGTCTGGTGAGCGGTAGTTAAAGACAAACTGTGGCATCACTTGATAAGGCTTCTCTTCCTCACCCAGCACTTTTATATCTTGGACGCGGGCGCTGATATCCCAATTTTGTTCAAAATAGGCAATCTCACCAATACGGGTTAATTGATTATCTGTCGCTCGCTGTACATCAGAGCTTAAATCATTAAAGTAGTTATTATCTGATACATCAGTGTAGTTAGCTAAGACGCGCCAATTTTTATTAATCGCACCTTGATGTTCCCAGTGATACAAATATCGGTCTGGGCTGCCAACGAGTTTGTCATCATCTGCCAAGTATTCTAGGTTTAATTGACCTTGCTGTTTTTCACCAGCTAAATATCTAAATTCAGTCTTAGTATAGAGGCCGCGAGCAGACATATAGTTGGGTGTGAAAGTTAAATCGTATTCAGGTGCAATGTTCCAATAATAAGGCGTTGCGACTTCAACACCGTTAGTGGTGCTAGTGCTAAATGTTGGGAATAAGAAGCCTGATTTACGTTTATCGGATACCGGAATCGTCATGTATGGCACATACATCACAGGCACGCCAGCAATCTTAATCTTAGCGTCCCAAATCTCTCCCCACTCTTCAGTGCTGTCTATTTTAATCCGGTCAGCTTCTAACAACCAGGCAGGATCATCGCCTGGACAGGTGGTAAAATTAGTGCCAGCTAAGAGTAGGTTGTTCTCTTTGGTGATCTCTAAAGTTTCTGCATCACCATGGATCTGTTGCCCGTGTAGCCAATACTGCGCACCACTAAGTACCGCGCTATTACTGCGCATTTTCGCCACAAGCGAATCTGCGGTTACGGTAAACATTTCATCCTGAAAGACAAGATTACCGTTGGCATGTAACTCTTCAGCTTGTTGATTTAAGATGGCTTCATCAGCTGCAATATTACGCCCACCTTGACTGAAATTAACATCGCCACTAAAAGTCGCTTTTTGACCCATTTGGGCATCGGAACGATCGGAGCTAATATAAATACGGGCTAAGTCAGCGGGGGTGTTGAGCTCATAAAGCGGTACATAAGGCTTTACAGGAGGCACAACAACACACTGTGAACTTGTTGTGTCCACAGTTTCGATTTCGTCTGCTAAGACTAATTGGGGAAGCAGGCTCAAGGCCAGAAAATAACGGATCTGCATCTTAGGTCAATTAATTATGATTTCTTAGTCTGGACGGTGAAAAGAGGAGAAAAGTTGACCCTTTCCTGGGCAACCCAGCCAAATAATTTTGTTTCAATCGGTTAGCTGATTCCATTTTGTCGTTATAATAAAGCAATTTCTTCTTAAGAGCCATGAGGTGCCCTTGTCAGATCTTAGATTTCTTCAGTTAAATGCATGGCTAAACCAGTATTTTAATGTAAAAGTTTCGCCACAGTTAATATCAGGTGACGCTAGTTTCAGGCGTTATTTCCGAATTATCGTCGATAACCAGTCTTATATTGTAGTTGATTCACCGCCTAACCTTATCGATATTACACCGTTTATTCAATTGGCTGACAGTTATTCACGTCAAGGTATTGCTGTGCCCAAAGTTATTGCGAGCGATGTTGAGCAAGGCATTATGTTGCTTAGTGATTTAGGAGATGTACAGCTTTTGTCGGTATTAAGTGAGCAAACTTTGCAACAATACTATTCAGAAGCCTTACAGCTACTAACTGATATTGTTAAAGTCACTCACACTGAGGCTGGTGGGTTACCCAGATATGATGTCGCTTTTGTTGAGCGTGAACTTGCCATATTTACTGAATGGTTAGCGGTGCATCACCTAGGGCTTGCCGTTGAAGATGTTAATCGTGCCACTCGCTCTGCGTTTCAATTGTTAACTGAAAATGCTTTAGCCCAGCCTCAGGTTGGTATGCACCGCGACTATCATAGCCGTAATCTGATGCTGCAAGATGGCCAACTTAAAGTGATCGATTTCCAAGATGCTGTCATTGGGCCTGTGACCTATGATGCGGTTTCATTATTGCGAGACTGCTACATTCGTTGGCCTGATAGTGACGTTGAGTTGTTGATGCGTCAGCATTATAAACAATGTATCGATAATCAAATCATTGCAGCCGATACCCGCATTGAGCAATATCGCTATTGGTTTGATCTTATGGGGATCCAAAGACACGTCAAAGCGGCAGGTATTTTTGCTCGGCTAAATTATCGTGATAATAAACCAGCTTATATGGCGGATATTCCACTTACTCTGGAGTATATCCGTGATATTGCTGCACGCTACGCTGAACTTAAACCGTTTTCTGACTGGATTGATAAAGTTATTATCCCAGCTTTTAACGCTAAGAAAGAACTACAAAAGTAGAAAGTCAATGAATAGCAAAGTCGACGAGAAAGGCAAATTATGAAAGCGATGATATTAGCGGCTGGGCGCGGTGAGCGTTTGCGGCCGTTAACCGATTCAGTGCCTAAACCTTTAGTTAAGGTGGCTGGCAAACCATTAATCGTTTATCACATCGAAAAACTAGCGGCGGCAGGGTTTACTGAGATAGTGATCAATCATGCATGGCTAGGTCATAAATTAGTTCAGCATCTTGGCGATGGTAGCCAGTGGCAAGTGAAGCTTCGTTACAGCAAAGAGCTCACTGCATTAGAGACTGGAGGCGGAATTAAGCAAGCGCTTTCTTTATTGGGTGAAGAGCCGTTTTTTGTCATTAATGGTGATATTTTTATTGATAAACTTCCAAATATTAAGCCACTTAAGGGCGATGCATTAGCGCATCTTTGGCTAGTGGATAATCCGGTGCAACACCCTGAGGGGGATTTTGGTTTATCAGGTGAATATGTCAATGATATTGGGCCAAATAAGTTGACGTTTTCAGGTATGGGAATTTACCAAGCAAAGTTATTTAATGATACTCCTGATGGTGCGTTTGCACTTGCTCCTTTGCTGCGATTGGCCATGAAAAACCAAAAAGTGACAGGTGCTTACTTTGACCACTATTGGTGTGATGTAGGCACAATCGCTCGACTTGAACAAATTGAAAAACGTGAAACAAAAAAGGTTAGATAATGCGTATTTGGGGTAAGGTTTTTGGCTTCATTCTTGGCTTTATGTTTGGCCGACTAGGTGGAGCAATCTTTGGTTTATGGCTTGGCCATATGTATGACCGTTATCAAAACAAAAAAGCTGGTTTAGGCGGGAGCGGGAAAAGGCAAGCGCTGTTCTTTAATACCACCTTTGCAGTGATGGGCCATGTAGCCAAAGCATCTGGTCATGTCACTGAAAATGATATTCGTATGGCGAGTTCTTTAATGGACCAGCTGAATTTAAGCGGTCAAACTCGCGCTGATGCTCAGGCAGCATTTAGAGAAGGTAAAGAGTCTGACTTTGATCTTAATGCTTGCCTCAAGACCTTTAGACTTATTTCTATGGGGCGCAAAGAGGTTTTGCAGATGTTTTTGGAGATCCAAATTCAGACTGCACTCTCTGATGCACAGCTCGATCAGAAAGAGCGAGTTATTTTAAGTGTTGTAGCCAATGAGCTTGGTTTTAGCCAGCAACAACTCGATGACCTATTGGCACGCTGGCAAGCTGAGTTTAATTTTCATCGCAGTGGTGGTAATCAAACATCGATTAAAGATGCTTATGATTTATTAGGGGTCGCAGAATCAATGTCTGATCAAGATATCAAACGAGCCTATCGAAAGCTGATGAATGAGCATCACCCAGATAAATTAGTTGCTAAGGGGTTACCGGCTGAAATGATGGAGCTTGCTAAGACAAAGGCGCAAGATATTCAAGCAGCTTATGATAGAGTCAAAGGTGAAAGAGGTATGCGCTAGCATCAGCTAAGTCGCGGGATTATTATAATAAAATAGGGACATATTATGAAAACTAAATTGGCGTTATTGCTGGGTTCATTGTGTGCGTTTCCTGCTACGGCTGACATCTATGTTGCTCCTTTTGGTGGCTATAGCTTTGGTGCCAGTGAATTTGATATCTCAATAGCTGCATCGGAGGAATCTGGTAAAGGTAAGATCGGGGAGTCGGAAAACTATGGCCTAATGGTAGGACTTAGTACTAAAGACCCCGGCAATGTTTATCTATTGTATAGCCATCAAGCTACTGACTTAAGAGGTGGGGATAATTTTAGTCCTAACGTACTGACATCTATGGATGTTGATTATTTTCATGTCGGTGGCACCTTGTACTTTCCAAATCAAAGTATTCAGCCTTATGTGACAACCAGTATTGGTGTGACAAATATGCGTCCCGGTGGAAATTATTCTAACGAGACACGCTTTTCTATGGCTATTGGTGGTGGAGTTGAGTACCAAGCAACTGATGCTTTCTCATTGTTTGCAGAGGTAAAAGGTTATGCGACCTTTATTAACGCAGATAATGCGTTGTTTTGTGGTGTTGAAGGCTGTCTTTGGAATATTCAGGCGGACATTATGTGGCAAGGCCAAGCTAATATAGGCGCTAAACTAACGTTTTAATCTTTGAACTCTGTATTGCTAATTATCAGCAAGCTTAAGGTTGTTTGTTATGAAAATCGTAGTACTGGATGGTTTTACCTTAAACCCTGGAGATCTTAGCTGGCAACCGTTAAAACAATTTGGTGATTTTAGCTGTTACGAGCGCAGTGCATCTAATGAGGTACTGGCACGTAGTGAAGCAGCAGAGGTCATTTTAACCAATAAAACAGCGCTAGACGCAAAGCTATTAGCCAAACTACCCAAGCTTAAATATATTGGTGTGCTAGCAACTGGCACCAATGTGGTTGATCTGGACGCGGCTAAAGCACGAGGGATTGTCGTTACCAACGTGCCCGGTTACGGCCCTGATGCTGTTGCGCAAATGGTGTTTGCCCATATCTTACATTCTACTCAACAAGTTAGTCGACATTCCGACGCCGTAAAAGCTGGAGTTTGGAGCACGTCGCAAGACTTTTGTTTTACCTTAAGCCCGTTGCAATCTTTAAAAGGCAAAACACTCGGTTTAGTCGGTTTTGGTGATATTGGTAAAGCTGTGGCGCAGATAGCGTTAGCTTTTGGTATGACGGTCATGGTGAATACTCGTCATTCTAGTATTGAGTTACCCGAAGGCTGCGCATGGGTAGATCAACAACAATTATTTACCCAAGCAGATATTGTGTCACTGCATTGCCCACTCACACCTGCAACCGACAAGCTTATCAATAGCGCAACACTTAAATTGATGAAGCAAACTGCAATGTTAATCAATACAGCAAGAGGTGGCTTAATTGATGAAGCAGCTTTGGCATTGGCTCTAGAGTCGAAACAATTGGCATTTGCTGGGGTGGATGTTTTATCTAGTGAACCACCAAGTGCTGATAACCCATTGCTTCATGTTAGCAATATTAGCATTTCGCCACACAATGCTTGGGCGACCATAGAAGCAAGGCAGAGCTTGCTAAATATTGCTATAGCCAATTTACAGAGTTTTGTTCAAGGGAAGGTTCAAAATCGGGTTAATTAGCTACACATCTAGTGCTTGAAGTATTTAAATACAAAATAGCCTCAACTTCTTAAGTTTGAGGCTATTTTTATGATGCACAGTCAATAGTAGCGATAATCTGCTGCATTTATCGACGGACTAAACTTTCACTAGAGGATCACAGTCACTTTACTGGCAGCTGTGAGGGCTTTATCAACTGCAGAGTCAATATTGGGGCCTCTAGCAAGAGTCACACCTAGCCGCCTAGCGCCATCAATTTCTGGCTTGGCGAATAGTCTTATTTGTGTATCAGGTTGGGTTAGCGCATCGGCCACACCAGAGAATTGAATATTCGTTGAAGTGCCATTAGCTAAAATCACCGCTGATGCGCTTGGACCATGTTGGGCAATGTTACTAATAGGTAAGCCTAAAATAGCACGTACATGCAGTGCAAACTCTGACAGATCCTGACTGATTAGAGTCACCATACCTGTATCATGCGGACGAGGAGAAACCTCTGAGAAGTAAACTTCATCGCCTTTGATAAACAATTCAACCCCAAATAAACCATAACCACCGAGTGCTTCCACTACTTTCTTGCCAATAGCACGTGACTTGCTCAGTACTACCTCTGACATAGCTTGTGGTTGCCAAGATTCTCTATAATCACCATCCTCTTGGCGGTGGCCAATAGCATCGCAAAAATGGACGCCATTAACAGCGCTAATAGTGAGCAAAGTAATTTCATAATCAAAGGCTACAAAGCCTTCCACAATAACGCGACCTTTACCTGCTCGTCCGCCTTCTTGGGCATATTGCCAGGCCTGTTGCACTTGCTCTTGGCGGCGAATAACGCTTTGGCCTTTACCTGACGAACTCATTACCGGTTTGACAACGCAAGGGATGCCGATTGTGGCAACAGCATCATTAAACTCAGTTTCTGTATCACAGAAAAAATATGGAGAAGTTGGAATATCTAAAGTTTCAGCGGCTAAACGGCGAATGCCTTCGCGGTCCATAGTGAGCTGAGTCGCTTTAGCTGTTGGCACAATATTCACGCCTTTAGCTTCCATTTCAACCAAAGTTTGGGTGGCAATGGCTTCTAGCTCAGGGATCACCAAGTCGGGTTTTTCGAGTTCAATTACTCCTTTGAGTGCATCTGCATCAAGCATATTAATTACATGGGAGCGGTGTGCAATTTGCATTGCTGGTGCATTGGGGTAGCGGTCTACACCAATCACTTCGATACCGTAGCGTTGTAATTCGATTGCGACTTCTTTTCCTAGTTCACCACAGCCGAGCAACATAGCGCGTTTAGCATTGGCAGATAAAGCAGTACCTATCATTTGGGTTACCTTTTAGATTGTAGGGAATCGTTATTTATTGCTAAGCAAAAGGTCATAGGCCGAGCAATATTTGAAAGCATCTTTGGCTTTCAATTTTTATTTGCCTCTAGTGTAACGTGCAGCTTATTTATTGAGGTTAGATTTGCTGCCAAGTGTGCGCAAGATCACTTGGCTTTACTAATCCGCTTATTGCTAATGTGCGGTTTTAAATCGAAAAAAATAGATTTATTGGGTTAATATTGTCAAGATGTTGCTAGGATGTTGGCAGGTTCCATCACCGTAAATAACGGTTTAATAAGGAGAGCGCTGTGTTTTTAGATTATTTTGCATTAGGCATCATATTTTTCGTTGCGATTTTTATCTTTTATGGGGTGATAGCGATTCATGATATTCCTTATGAAATAGCTAAAAAACGTAACCATCCACAGCAAGATGCACTGCACATTGCTGGCTGGGTAAGCTTATTTACTTTGCATGCTATTTGGCCATTTCTGTGGATTTGGGCAACGCTTTATCGAGAAGATAGGGGATGGGGCTTTCAAGAGGTTGTGGAGAAAGAGCAATTACTGGAGAGTGAAGTTAAGGGCTTAACCGAATCGGTTAGAAAGCTAGAACAAAAAATAGTGGCAATGGAAGCTACTAATCATAACGTAATAGCTACGGCAGCCGATGTTCCTGCTACGAGTGAAAAGTTAGACCAAACAGATATATCGAATCAATCTTCCAATAATCAAGCTGATAAGGTAGAGGTGTAATATGGATTTACTACTTGTATTAACCTATACCGCAGTCTGTATTGCTGTTTTTAAAATATTCAAAATACCATTGACTAAGTGGACGGTGCCTACAGCAATACTTGGTGGTATCTTCATTGTTGGCGCTCTAATTTTATTAATGAATTACAACCATCCTTATACGCCTTTCGCAAAAGAGTATTTTGTTACAACGCCAATTAATCCAGCTGTAAGAGGTGTCGTTATTTCGGTTGATGTCGAACCGAATACGCCAATTAAAAAAGGTGATGTGTTATTTAAAATAGATCCGACGCCCTTTCAAGCCATTGTTAAGCAAAAACGTGCTGCTTTAGTGGCTGCAGAACTTGAAGTGCCACAGCTTAAAGCTGCTTGGGAAACGGCACAGGCCTCAGTATCTAGAGCGACAGCTGACAGGGATAGAACTAAGTCTGCATTTGACCGCTACGAAAAAGGTCGTAAGCGCGGTGGCGCTAACTCTCCGTTTACTGAGCTAGAACTAGACAATAAACGTCAGCTCTATTTAGCTTCTGAAGCACAGCTCACCGCAGTGAGAGCTGAAGAATTAAGAGTACGTTTAGCTTATGAATCTAATGTTGATGGTGTAAATACCAAAGTTGCCGGTATTCAAGGTGAGCTTGAAAAAGCACAATTTGATTTAGAGCAAACAGTGGTAAAAGCACCTGCTGATGGTATGGTGACGCAAATGGCTCTTCGTCCAGGCATTGTCGCAGTACCTATGCCGTTAAGACCTTTGCTAAGCTTTATTCCTGACGAGGAACGAGTTTTTGTAGGCGCATTTTGGCAAAACTCCTTACTCCGTTTAAAAGAGGGGGATGAAGCTGAGGTGATTTTAGATGGTGCACCCGGTCAAGTCTTTAAGGGCAAGGTTGCAAAGGTTTTACCTGCTATGGCCGAAGGTGAAATTCAATCTTCAGGAGCATTGGTATCGTCAAATCGTTTAATGACCCGTGGTCGTGCTTTAGTGTTGATAAAGCTAGAAGATCATGAGGTTAGAACTCGTTTCCCTGCTGGTGTATCAGGTCATGCTGCAATCTATACTGAGCATTTTGCTCATGTATCGATTATGCGTAAGGTTTTATTGAGAATGCAGGGTTGGCTCAACTATTTGTTTCACTAAGATTTAGTTTATTAGTGCTGCTCACTAATAAAAGGTAGACCGTTTTAAAAGTGTGAACAAAAGGGACTTTTGAGTCCCTTTTGTTTTGTTACCTTTGTCATTATATGCTCAAGGATTAACATGCAGGATATCCGAGATCTCACCGCTATTTTACGCTCAAATACCCCTATTGTAGTTATCGAAACTTATGAAGAGTATAGGGTGATCGATCTGCTGAGGAAGGTATCAAATATCTTATATCAGCCACTGTTTAGCTGGAGTATTACCCAAGGACTAATGCGAGTAGACAGCGGACTTGGGCGGCAAAAATTCAATTGTGAGCCGGAAGATATTTTGGGGCAAATAAAAGCAACCACTCAAAAAGGAATTTATGTTCTTTGCGATTTCCATCCATTTGTCGAAGACGCACCAAAGAATGTTCGCTTATTAAAAGAGATCGCTCTGGAATACGAGTCGTTAAACCACACCTTGGTGTTAGTTAGTCACGAATTTACCATCCCTGCAGAAATTAAACATTATTGCGCTCACTTTAGGCTATCACTTCCGGATGTGTCGCAGTTGCTTAATATCATTTATGAGCAGGTCGATAAAATTAGAGCTAAAGGGGTAATGTTGAACGTAGATGATAGCGCAGTTGTTAAACTCGCTGATAATCTTCGTGGTATGACTTTTGATGATGCGCGCCGGCTTGCCCATAAAGCGATTGTTGATGATGGTGCAATTACACATTCAGATGTCGATAGTATTAATCGGGGCAAATTCGAGCTGCTTGATATGCACGGTGTGTTGCATTATGAGTACGATACTTGCGATTTTTCTCAAGTTGCAGGATTACATAATCTCAAGCAATGGCTTAGTTATAGAATGCCTTCGTTAGGTACACAAGATCTTGTCGATAAACCTAAAGGCATTTTATTGCTCGGAGTTCAAGGTAGTGGTAAAAGCCTTGCTGCTAAAGCGGTTGCTGGTATGTGGCAGCGACCATTGCTTAAAATGGATATGTCGGCCCTATATAATAAATATATCGGTGAGACAGAGAAAAACCTACGTAAAGCCCTAGAGTTAGCTGACTTAATGTCCCCCTGTGTCTTGTGGATTGATGAGATAGAAAAAGGCTTAAGCAGCGGTAGCAGTGATGACGGTACCTCAAAACGTATTCTAGGGGCGATTCTCACCTGGATGGCAGAACGAACATCTGACGTGTTTCTAGTCGCAACAGCTAATGATATTAGTGCATTGCCGCCAGAATTGATGCGCAAGGGGCGTATGGATGAGATATTTTTTGTCGATTTACCTGATGAGACGATTCGAAAGGCGATATTTTTAATTCATCTTAAACGGCGTATGCTTGAGCCAAGCCAGTTTGATTTAAGCCAGTTGGCAAAGCTTAGTCATGGCTTCTCTGGAGCCGAAATTGAACAAGCGGTTATTTCAGCGATTTATACCGCAAAAGCGTCAGAGATTGAGGTCAATCAACAGGTATTAGTGGCCGAACTGATGAAAACTCGACCTTTGTCTGTCGTGATGCGAGAAAAGCTGGAATCAATAAGAATATGGGCTGAAGGTCGCACTGTTAATGCCCATCAATCACTGTAGATTTACTTGTATCACTGGTATTTCTGCGGAAAAGCAAACCGTGCAAGCAAAATGCACGGTTATTATATGGCCTTAATCAGCCTGTTTTTTTGGGGGAAATTGAGCCAGAATCTTGCTTACCGTAGCATTGGTTTCGTCAGCCTTTGCTGCTCCCCCTTCATCAAAGGTAAATTTGTCCATACCGCGCCAAATAAGTTGATTGCTGTTTGGATCTATAATGTCAATTTGAATGGTTTGAATTTTTGCGGTATCACTGCCTACGGGCACATCAACGCTAGTGCCAATGCTTGCACCTCCTGAACTGCCCCAAGACCCTGTTCCTAGTCCAATTGAGAAGCCTGAGTCTTTCGGCTTATCTTCTACTTTAAAGCTGTAGGCAACATTAAAGTCGGCAGCTTTTTCTTGAGTATTGAAGCCTTGGTTTATTAGCGCTGTAGCGATAGCTTGCTGGATCCTATTGGCGCTTAATGGGTCACTGTTAGCTGACGGCGGTAGCTGGGAAAAGCTTTTCAGATTAGAAAAATCGTAATCAACATCGTAATCATTTTTTGGCGTTGAGCTACAAGCTGCCAGCAGTAGTAAAGGGATAGACACTAAGGCAACAAATACGCTCTGCATTGGTTTTTTCATTATTTTTTGCTCTCTTATTGAATAAGTCTATTAAAGCCCGTTAGCCAGTATGTAAGTAAATTATCAGTTAGGTATACAAATACAAACGTTATTTACTGTATTTATTTTAGCCTTTTATTGTCAAGATAGTATATGTTTAAGGAATGGAGCAGTTAGAGTTTTTTGAGATCCCAAGTCCTTGCATTGGTGTATGCCAAAGTGACGCGCGTGGCTATTGTAAGGGGTGTTTGCGTAATCGTAATGAGCGCTTTAATTGGCTTGAGTTTAGCGATGCGCAGAAGTTTGATGTGATTCGTTTGTGTAAACAACGTAAGCGCAGGCGTCAGCTGGCTTTCTTAAAAGCGAAAAAAGCGCAAATACTCGATGAAAGATCTAAAGTGAATAGCCATTTAGATTTTGGTCTTGAGTTAGAAACAGAGTTAATGCCAGATCCTAATAGGCATGACGACTAAGGGGATTATTACATCACAAGTAAAATCTGCTTATTCGCCTGTATAGCATTAGTGCTTAATTAGCTTTTAGTGCGATTGCTTGTTTGGGCTAATGACCATATCAGGTTAAATTGAGTAAAGCCCGGCTGGCTTATCAATTGCACATCACCGTGGTGTCTTTCCATAATTCGCTTAATAATCGCTAATCCTAAACCATGGCCTTTATTACCATTTTTGCAGCTTGCGCTGCGGTAAAATGGTTCAAATATTTTGCCTTGATCTTCCGCTAAAATCCCTTCACCATCATCGGTAACAGATAACATGATTGAGTCATTGGTTTGACTAATTTTAACCACCACGCCATTTACGGCGAATCGTTGCGCATTGGTTATGAGGTTCTGCAGTGCACGTTCAACTAAAGAAGGCTCTGCTATCAGATATATAGTCTCTTCAGGAGCGACAAGCGTAATAGGTATTGGGTGATGTGTCTGCAAACGTTTGATAGTTTGCAGTGCTAAACTATTCAAATCACAGCGCTCAAAGTTAAGTGATTCTCGCTGAGTTTCTAAGCTGGCATAGGTCAGCAGCTCTTGTAACAGGTTTTCCATCTCTTTAATATCGAGCTTCATTTCATCTAAAAAACGTTGTCGTTTGTCTTCATCTGAGTCAGGTAAGCAATATTGGGGTAATAAAGCTAAGGCGAATTTTAGACGCGCTAAAGGGGTTCTAATTTCATGAGAAACAGCGTTTGATAAGTGTTTTTGGTTTTCAATAAGCGCACTAATATGGGCTGCCATATCATTAAAGGTAGTGGCAAGAGGCAATACCTGTGAGCGCTGGGTTAAACGAATGCGAGTGTCCCACTTTGCTTGGCCAAACTCTTTGGTTGCTTTACCTAGTACTTTTAAGTCTTTTGATAGTGGCCATACCCAAAGTAGTACGATAAAGCCCAGTAAGAAATAGAAAAAGATATTATAGAGGTTACGTAGGCTTGCTCGTGGATCGAGTTCTATTGGGCCAGCCATTAATACCTGCTCGCCTACAGCCACGAAATGTAGCTCATGATTAATATCATAAGGCGTTGCAATAACTTTATTTGAATGGACTAATTGGTTACTAGAAAAGGCAACTTGTTCTGCATCGAGTAGAGTCAGTGGAAAGTTTGGCGCAAGCTCAATTGAATCAAGCATAGGTTGGCGCTCGTCAACAGGTAACGCTGCTAACACTTGTGCTAAAGCAACTAAAGGTGCATCGAGTGCACCTTTATCATCTACGTTGCTTTGCCATAAGTTATCTAGTGCCCAGCCAATGCCTAAAAAACCAAGGCTGAGCAAAAGGTAAAGGCTAATAAAAAGACGTTTCATCTTATTAAATTAGCAGGTTTAGTTGTTCCATGCTTCAGGAGCGAATAGATAACCTTGGCCCCAAACCGTTTTAATTCTGAAAGGCGTTTCAATATTATCGCCTAACTTCTTTCTTAGACGAGATATACGTACATCAATTTTTCGGTCTTTACCGTCAAAATCGATATTGAGCAGGTATTGATAGATATACTGGCGGCTCATAACCTGACCTGCTTGAGAGGCCAATAACCAAAGCAGTTCAAATTCGTGACTGGTTAAATCAACTTCAGTGTCACCTAAACGAATCGCTTGAGTATGTGGGTCAATGCTTAATTTACCAAAGCTTAAGCAGTGTGACTCAACTTGTGCTGGCTTGGCTTGGCGGCGAAGTAGGTTATTTATACGTGCTACCAGCAGCGCTGGGTCTACAGGTTTAACAACGTAGTCGTCGGCACCTAATTCTAAGCCTTTAATTTGATCTTCATTTGAGCCTAGTGCACTCATCAATAAAATAGGGCCGGCAAAGTAATCTGGTAGCTTTTCACACAGAGTTAACCCATCCATCCCAGGTAACATGATATCGAGTAAAATGATGTCTGGTTTATAGTTGATTAAACGAGTCAGTACCGTATCGCCTCGTCTTTCTACTTCTACGTGCATGCCATGCGACTTTAAAAAGTCGACAATCAAATTAGCTAAGCGAATATCATCTTCGACTAATAATACTCTATGCGTAGATTGAGAGTTGGTCATTAAAATAAACTCCATGGGTTGCGGTATCGTCGCCTAACTTGAGGCGGAGAAGCTGGTGTTATTTTTAATTTTACACCTGCAATTGTCTCGTGGGTATCTTTGTCTATCATCACAAACTGAATATCACGGTTAGCGCTGATATTAACGGTTAATGAGTGAATGTCTGGTGACGAACCACACCACTTCTTTAAGTCTTTGTAATCAGAGATTATGCAAATTGTTTTATTTGTTACTGAATCCCATTGCAACGTCACTTCAATATCGCAAGCTTTTGCATCAGCAGAAGTGATACAAATCTCTGGGGAGAGTTTAAAGTTAGGCTCTAACTCTTCTAGAGTGTTTTGCGCCATAGCATTTGAGCTCAGAAGCGAGCCAAGAAGCAGACATATTGAAAGGCGTATAGATTTTGAAAACACGAGTGTTAGAACCTATATGCTGCACTAACAAAGTAGGTCGTAGTGTAATCTTTATCTAGCAAAGGACTTTCGGCTATAGCATCACCGATATCGGTATAGCGAGCAACGAAGAGTAAATTCCAGTTTTCAGTTAATACATACTGTCCGGTAAACTCAAGACTCTTATTCAATGCCGACTCCGCTTGATATACTTGGTTCCAATAGAGGCTTTCACTTGGTCTAATACCGTAGTAATAGTCCACCACTTCTTCACTTTTCCAGTCTAATACGGCGGCAAATTCAAAATTCCATTTATCTAATGGAATATTATAAAACCACTTTAGCTTAGACTCTAAGCCGCCATGTACATCTAATATGTCATGGGCTAGGCTAGCATGCACTATACCAAATCGGGTGTAAATAAAAGCCTCGGCTCCGCCAAGATATGTAAAGTTTCGATTCTCTAGTTCACCAATAGTGCGCTCATCAGGAGTGAGCCTTGAGAGGGAGCTGGCCATAGGAGCGATCGCTGCTTGGCTGTTACCTGTATTTAATAGAAAGATGTTGGAGGGATCCCAACGGTGGAAAAAGGCGCTGTCATTACTAAAAGTCGTAATTAGGTTAACGGTGTAGTTTTCACCTTCAGCTAAGGTGTAGCCAAGGTTACCATTATCAAAAAACCAGCTCTCGCCATAGTATGCAATAGTTGGCACAACATATAGTGGGATATCTTCAAAATCTTTTAGTGGGTTAGATTTTTGTCCGTACCCGAGTGCTATACCCAGATCCCAGCGGCCAACTTCAATACAGTCGGTATTGTTATCACAGCTTGCTGGAGCGTCGGCAAAAGTGGCTCCGGAAAACAGGCTTAAACTGAGCAGTAGTGCTAATAAATATGGCATCTAAAACATTGACTCGCAGTTACAAAATTAACAAATGGACCCATAGAGTATCATCTATTCCAAAAAGCATCATGCGAGATAATAAACATGTTGCAAACTGATACAGGTTGAAAACCAATCAAAGCGCAGCTGTTATTCTTGGTGATGATTCGCTAAAAATAAACGTTATTATTGGCTTAGTTGTTGACACTAAAGCGCTTTTATTTAAGGTTAATTAAACAGAAACGTTTTTTATAAGGCAGACTGATAAGTGAAAAATGAGCAAATGCCCCAAGAAGTAGGCTTAAGTATTTTGATAGATATAGATATTCGTCACAGCTTAGATACTGATATAAATGGTATTTGCCAACTTTATAGCCAAAAAAGTTGCTATAGCTCAACACTGCAGCATCCTTTTCCATCACTTAGTCGTTGGCAGAAGCGTTTAATAGACCTACCTGAAAATTGTTATAGCTTAGTCGCAATGAGAGGTGATGAGGTTGTTGGGCAGATAGGGATGGAAGTCTTTAGCAACCCACGGCGGAAGCATGTGGCCAATATAGGAATGGCTGTCGACGAGTCTTATCGTGGTATTGGTTTAGGCTCTGCGCTGCTTGAGGCTATAGTATCGTTGGCGCAAAATTGGCTGGCTGTAAAGCGGATAGAACTAGAGGTTTATACCGACAATCATTTAGCGATTAGCTTATATAAAAAGCATGGTTTTGTGATTGAAGGTGAAATGCGTGAATATGCTTTTCGGGATGGCGAATATATTGACGCATTTCTAATGGCCTATGTCAGAGACTAATCTTCTTCGGCTAGGGATTCTAAGCCTTTATCTCTACCTTGAGCGATGACAAATTGCAATGCATCTTCATCCAAGCTGCGTTTCGATAGGTAGCTTACTGCTTTAGATTGCTTCAATAGAAAGCCTTGTTTAGTTTCTGTAAATTGGTTGATGTCTTGCCATAAAATTTTGCCTTGAACATAAAAAGAGTCATTGCTGATCCCTGAGCTATCTATGGTCAATGTCACTTCGTTGTTGGCCGCTTTACTCATCATTTGACGCATTAGCCACCAAGGTTTTCTAAACCGAACACTTAATGCTTCTAGTGCGCCTAAAGCAATAAGAAACCACGAAGCGTAACCGTTAATATTGGTTAGCATTAATGCGACTCCCACGACAGCGAACAAAATGGCTTTGCGATAAGCACGTATTGATGCGTCAATAACGACAGATTCGTCATAGCATTCGCTAAAGTGACTCTTATCTAGCGTATATTGGGTAGTGTAACTATATTCTTGATTCATCGGTTCTCGTTATCGCGTGACGCTTAAAGTCGGTATATTTGGGGATTATAATGTTTAGTTTGCTTATAGTCGCTTAACTTGAGCTTAAATTGCATTAATTACGCTTTAACAAATTAAATAATAAACTAAGGACTCAGTATGGCTGCAATTCCTGTTGATTACGTTAATTATAAGTCCACTGCCGTTTTTGAAAAGGCAACGGTACCGAAAATGTTTCTGCACTTACATAACACTAAAGCCGGGGTGTATGGGCAGATCCATGTGTTAAATGGAGAGCTTAAATTTTACGGCTTTGCCGATAGGCGTGGTGAAATAGAACAAGAGTTAGTGATTAAAGTCGGGGATGTTGGAGTTTCGCCGCCGCAATATTGGCATAAAGTTGAATTTTTAACTGATGACACCTGCTTTAGAGTCGATTTTTGGGCGCATAAAGACTCTGATATCGTGGCTGAAAGCCAGTCTGAGCGCGATTAGCGCTCGTTGTTGTCGATTAATGTAGCTGTGGCTTTATCGCTAGAATATCGCACTTTAACTGTTCAACAATCACAGATGAAGTGTGACCTTTAAGTTCACTGATTAAACCATGATGCTCACCAGCACCAATAATTAACAGATTGGCATTACATTGGTGAGCAATATGGGGAATCACGTAGTCTGGTAATCCTTGCTCTAGATGCAAGTGATCTTGAGCGAATTGTCGACCTTTGGCGCTATCGAGTAATCGTTGCCAAAGTAGCTGTTTTTGATCTGATTCTGATGAATAGTGTTTTTCTGGGGTAACCGACATACTCCAGTTATCCAACTGATAGCAATTTAATAAGTGAATGTCGTTATCTAATAAGTTGGCTAATTGCTGACTATCGTCAAGTAAGCACTGATTGAGTTGCTTATGTTCTAAATTAGAGCCGCTGGTATCTAATGCTGTTAAAATATGCCCTTGGCTCTGCCAAGACTTATTACCCACTATCATCACAGGTTGCAGGCAATCTCTAAGCAAATGGTCCTCACAACTAGGTACCCATTCATTCAATAGTGCATTGTGATGATTATTGTTAATTACTACTAAATCATAATTGCTATTATTAGTTTCGTTAAGAATGGCGACATGATCTTTGACATTTTTGATGGTCTTAATTTCAACTTCTACACCTTGACGCTGATATTGAGTGAGCAGTTTTTTTACGAATAGCATGGGATCCAGTGCGTTTTTTGGGATTAGCCCAAGACGACTTAATAGATTGCTACAGGGGCGATCTATTTTTAAAGCGGTGACTTTAGCTTTAGTTTTTTTAGCCAATTGTAGTGACTTACTTAAAGCGGCTTGTGCTGCAGAATTATTGTCTATTAAGGTTAATGTATGGTGGTACCTAATCATAGGAACACTCCGTCTCCTTTTTCTCCACTGCATCTACTTTAGTCTATGGCCTAGTAAATACGTGGGTTTGCTAAGATCAAATCACGCTTAAACGGCTATTTGTAAGTGCTTTTCAGTCTACAGTTTTTAAGTATTTGATTTTGACTATGTCATTTACTGGCTTTTATCTAATTTCAAGAAAATTCAAAATATAATTTATCACTTAGTTGTTAACAATGTTTAACCTGACATTAACTCGCTCCTTGTTTAGGGTGATCTTAACAAGGAGAAGTTAAATGAATTCTACTGATAATAAGCTCGGGCAAGTACTGTTAGTTGAGCGACGTATAGCGGATTTTAAGCGAGGAAAGCTGCCATTGCCGCCAAAGAGCAAGTTGGTTTTTACTAACATAAACTCTGGTATTGCAAACGATACTGTTTTCTCTACAGCTTCAGAGTTGATGCCGACAGAGGTGGCATTAATACAATCAATGAGGCGATCTAGATTATTAACTATGATGGTTGTCATTGGCGCAGTTGCTTACGCTGGCTTTATATTTTTTTTACTAAAAGTGGCCGGGTAAATACATTATCAAGGAATCGCTAAGGAGAGCGTGATGTTGGCATTAGTAGCTGAATTAATGTTTTGGTTTTTATGGGACTTTGTATTTTCTTATCTATTTTATTTTACCGGTGCAATGCTAGTTTATGTGTTTAGCTTAGGCAAAATTAATTACCCTCTATCTGTGACAAGATTTTTAGCGGCACCAAAAATCAGGGGGCGCTCAGAATTTGATAAACCTTTTCTACTCGGTTTCGCCTTTTATATTGGATTGTTTGTATTGGCAGTTTGGTTAAGTTAAACCAGACAACATTTAGCCTTTACTTAGCTCGCTGCCGCAAAGGTTTACATTCACTGTTTGGATTAGTAGTTTGGGTGTTTATTGAGCACGTTAGCTATGGGTGACTAAAATGGCGATACCACGAAAAACAATACTGATTACAGGTGCGAGCTCAGGCTTGGGAAAAGGCATGGCCATCGAATTCGCTAAGAAGGGGCGAAACCTAGCTTTGTGCGCTAGAAGATTTGAGCGTTTAGAGGCTTTAAAACATGAGCTTTTGCAGATTAACTCAAGCATTAAGGTGTCGATTAAAGTACTTGATATTAATCAACATCAAGCCGTGTTTAAGGTTTTTGATGAGTTTAAGCTTGAATTTGGCACTCTCGACAGAATTATTTTAAATGCAGGGCTGGGCAAAGGAGCTGCAATTGGAACCGGGCATTTTGAAGCAAATAAACAAACAGCAGAGACCAATTTTATTGCTTTGTTGGCTCAGGCTGAAGCGGCTATGGCAATTTTCAGAGACCAAAATGCTGGTCATTTAGTCACTATATCTTCTGTGAGTGCGTTAAGAGGTTTTAGACTTATGCTGCAACGAAAGCGGCGGTTAGTTCATTATCGGAAGGGATGCGTATTGACGTGATGAATACACCAATCAAGGTGAGCTGTATTCACCCAGGGTTTATTCATAGTGAAATTAACGTACAGGTCGAAAAAGTACCTTTTATTGTTGATACTGACGTGGGCTGCCGAGCCATTGTTAAGGCTATTGAGGCTGAGAAAGCCAATAGTTTTGTCCCGAGCTGGCCGTGGGCTCTTATTCGCTGGCCTTTAAAGGTTTTGCCAAGTCGATGGATACGGAAAATGAGTTGATCAAGCTCATTGTGCAAACACAAAGCTCATTGATTGGAGCTTTATAGAGATTATTCGTAACGATTACGTAAGCTTGGGACGTCAGTTAAGTATTCGACGAACTCAACTTCATAGCCATCTGGATCGATAAAGTACACATTACGTCTATAAGGGTCATCTATTCCGGGTTTAGCAATCTCAAAACCAGCAGCTTTGAGACGACTGATAACACCATCTAGATCGTCGGTAGCATAAGCAAAATGAGCCAGACCTACCTGATGGCCGCTTAAGTCTCGATTATCCGCATTACCATCGTCATTAAAAGTTAAATACTGATAGTCGTCGCCAAAATGCATCCAGTTGCGTTCTACACCATGCCAAGTCGATTTTCCGCCGCCGCGAACTTGCCAGTGAGGGAATATTGCTTGGTAGAAGTTGAGGGCTGTTGGAATATTTCTTACTACTAAGTTTAAGTGTTCTAAATGAATCATATCTTGCTCCTTTAGTTTCCATTGTGGGTACTACATGCCGTAAGTGTATTCCTGTTGTTTAGGGTAGGCGTGCTGTTGATGGTTTATACGCACTATTTTTAAAGCTTCGCTGTACTGAGCTAACATATGCAAACTGTAGTCTATGCGCTCACGTAAATGTAAATCACGCTCAGAACTTGCCTTTTGACTGTTAAGTACCTCCTCTACATTGCGAATGATTAAATGGTCGGGCGTCGCCACTAATTTATTGTTTTTCAGTGCATTCATTCTTAACTCTGCAATCGGGTAGGCACCACTTATTCCACTAACAACACCGACAAGTAGAGCGGGCTTGTGAGCTGTATCTTGGTTGTCTGCCATTAATAAGAAATTTTTCATAATGGGTGATGCCATGCCGCCCCATTCGGGAGTGATTAGTACTAAGGCATCCGCATTTTTTATTTGTTGGGCGATTAAGGGCCAACGGCTGCCGTCTGCCGCTTTAGAATTAGCTTCACCATCCCAAAATGGCAGTTGGTACTGACATAGTTCAATGTGATGCGCTTTGGTGAAAGCGGATGATTTTTCGCTTAGATAGCGAGCAACTTTAGCACTCTGTGATGGACTTCTTTGACTTGCACTTACAATAGCTAACTCCATTTAAGTAAACCTTTTTGTTTATTTAAGTTTTAAGTAAAGTAATATCTTTACAAAATAAAGTAAAGAAAAAAGTTTACTTAATTGGTGGTTGAGCAATAATGGCAACTAGGATGTTTTGTATCGGCTGATAAGCGATGCAACTAAAAGAGATAATAATGAAGACCAGTGACAAAATTTTGCAGATGCTCAAAACTCAAGGTGAATTAACCGCCAAAGTGATTGCCAGTGAACTGGGTTTAACCACAATGGGGGTGCGCCAGCATTTACAAAGTCTGGAAGAAAGTCGAGATGTAGTTTTTGAGGATAGAAAAGCAACTCGAGGGCGACCAACACGTTACTGGGCTCTGACGCCAGAAAGCAATAGCCACTTTTCTGATAGACATGAAGAGCTAACGGTTCAGTTAATTGATTCTGTTAAGACCGTTTTTGGTGATGGTGGTTTAGAGCAACTTATTGCTCACCGAGAGCAAGCTTCTTTAGTGCTTTATCGCGAGGCACTAAAAGACGCGGATACCTTATCGGCTAAATTGCAAATTTTAGCTCAATTGCGTATCGAAGAAGGTTATATGGCTAGCGTTGAACAACAAGGTGACGTTTATTGGTTACTAGAAAATCATTGCCCTATCTGTGCAGCTGCAAGCAAGTGTCTTAATTTTTGTCGTTCTGAATTGCAGCTGTTCCAAAGTTTGTTAGCGGAGCATGCAGTTATCAGCCGTGAAGAGCATATTATTGAAGGTGCACGTCGCTGTGCCTACAAAGTCGCACCAGTGCAAGAGTAGCTAATATCTTATGGAATCGAAACGTGCACGCTTAGATAGATTTATTAGCGTTAAAACTGGTGTCAGTAAAAAAAACGTCAGAGTACTTTTAGCAAAAGGCCAAGTACTGGTGGACGGAGAAATTGCCCGTGACATTGATTTAATTATTGATGAGTTCTCTCATGTCACCTTAGATGGGCAGATCCTGCAAGCTTGTCAGCCTAGCTACGTCATGCTGCATAAACCCGTTGGTGTCGTCAGTGCCACAGTAGATGATAAACATAAAACAGTTATCGATCTGCTAGATAGAGACGATAAGCACAGCCTGCATATTGTAGGTCGGCTTGATTTAAATACTTCTGGGTTATTGCTACTCACTAATGATGGACGCTGGTCGAAAAAATTGATGTCACCGCAGCATAAAGTTGGCAAGGTGTATCGAGTCACACTACAAAACCCGATTGATGAATCTTATATCGCGGCTTTTGCGAATGGTATGTACTTTGAGTATGAAGACATCACCACGTTACCGGCAAAGTTTGAGATTGTTGATGAACACACTGCGCTAGTGACGCTAATGGAAGGGCGCTATCATCAAATAAAACGTATGTTTGGTCGCTTTCGTAATCCAGTAGTGGGCTTACATCGTTTATCGGTGGGTGATATAGAGCTTGATCCTGAATTAGTCGTTGGTGCTAGTCGTGAGCTATCTTACGATGAAATAGCCATCGACTAAAGGAATGTTTTGATACTTAAATTGGCCCTTCTAACCCTATATAAATCAACTTAGCCTTTTTAGTTTAGCCATTTATGTAGGTGAACTTTCAGTTTTTATAGCTGAAAACTGAAAGTTTTTCTTAAATTAAGCTTAAATCGATAAATAAAGAACCATTTTGTTAGTTTGTGATCTGGTGCAATTTTTCGTCAGTTTAGCTTAATGAATTTCATCAATTACTAATGTGCCCTCAAAGCTTATATGTGATTCACGTCTGGTTGTTGCTTGTTGTGTGATCTTGGTTGGGCTGCGGCTGGGGTGATGGCTATTAATGGCTGTTTTTTAATTAAGTTGTTGAATATTATTGTTTAAATGTCTTTTACTGCTATGAGTTTACCCTTCGCTTCGCTTAACTGAAGATTTGCCCACCGTTATCGCTTTCAACTAGAATGCGCGCGCTCAAATTAACTTAATTTAATAATGTGCCTTTTAAGTGAGGTGCATTTGTTAGTGAATACTTCCTGTAGGGGAACTCAATGTCTACACAACTAGCTAATCCTGCTCCACTTGGTCTAATGGGCTTCGGTATGACTACCGTCCTATTAAACATCCATAACGCAGGTTTTTTCCCAATTGACTCTATGATTCTAGCAATGGGGATTTTCTACGGCGGTATCGCTCAAGTTATCGTTGGTATTATGTGCTTTAAGCGCGGTGATACTTTTGGTACTACTGCATTCACATCTTACGGTCTATTTTGGCTAACTTTGGTTGGCTTAATTGTTATGCCAAAGATGGGTCTAGCCGCTAGCCCAGCAGCATTTATGGGTTGGTACTTACTATTGTGGGGCATGTTTACTGCTGCGCTATTTGTAGGTTCTCTACGTTACCCACGTGCTAAGCAAGTTGTATTTGCTTCATTAACGATTTTGTTCTTCCTACTTGCAGCTCGTGATTTCACCGGTAGCGAGTTAATCGGCACTATCGCTGGCTACGAAGGTATCTTCTGTGGTTTAAGTGCGATTTACTTTGCCATGGCTCAAGTATTAAATGCTGAGTTTGGCCGCGTAATTTTACCAGTAGGCCCAGTTGCAGTCGCTGCATACGAGCCTGCTGCAGAAAAACAAGCCGCTTAAGCTAACCACCAATTATCATTTATCTCCGATAATGCATAGTTAAAAGCGATAAAAAAAGCTGACCTATTGGTCAGCTTTTTTGTATCTGTAATTTATAGCTTAACTCGCTAGAGATTAACGTTGCTGCAATTTGAATAGCCATTTACCGTAAAGGAAAATACCGACTGCTGAGATAGAACCAATAGCAGCAATAATGTACCAAGCCATACCAATATTATGGGTGTTATACAGCAGCGTTGTGAGCTCTTGAGCTGGCTCACCTGTATAGGCTACCAAAGTACTAAAAGCTTCACCTTGTGGGATTGCACTAATTTCACTTGGGTTCATGCCACGCTGAGCAAGCAACTCTAATGAGAAGATCTCTTTAGATGCGTACATTTCATATAGTTTAGGACCAAAGTAGCCTTCTAATGTCCAGCCGATACCTTGAGGTAACATCACAAAACCCAGGTACATAGCTTTTTTGCCTTCTGGAGCAATGTTGCCCATAAACTCATTTTTCTTTGGGCTGATCATCATCTCGCCGAAAGAGAACATGGCAATAGCTAATACAATCATCCAAGCTGCATTAGTTGCACCTATTAGCACAAATGCCAAGATACTCAGTAAACAACCGCCAAGCATAGCTGTAGTAATTCGGTATTTTGCAGTTAAGGCTGCGACTAGGAAGCAGGTCGTCATGATCATACCTGCGTTTAGGTTAAGCATGCCTTCAGGCATTACTTTTGTACCAGTATTATCAAGGCCTAACCAGAACTGGAAGAAACCATTAGAAGTACCTTCAGGACCAAAAAGTGAAGTCACAATAACACTGGTATCGACCCACTCCGCAATATGAATAGGTAATACGTCAAATAGCGAGTTGAACAGGAACCAAAAGCCCGCAAATACAAGCATGTAGTAGATAACCACAGGTTTTTTTAGCTCATGCCATGCATCTTTCCAAAGTGCTTCTTGATGGATTTCACCGGCTTTAATTTTGCGGTTGCGTTCCATACGCTCTTCTTTACCTGGCTCTTTATAGGCAAGCAAGAACAAGAAGTTGAGAGAGATTATTGCTGCACAAGCGTAGAACACATTGTCCCAAGAAAGCTGGCGCATATGCACTGCGACTAGCGGACCAAGGAAGCCACCAATATTAACGACTTGGTAAAAAATACCCCAAGCCATCGAGGTATTTTGTCTACCTGTTGATAGGACTAAAGTTCCTTGGATCCCCGGTTTAAATATACCTGTACCACCGGCAAGTAATATGGCACCGAATAGGAATCCATAAAAACTTGGGAAAAATGCCATCACTAGATAGCCAGCAATCTTAATGAGGGTGGATGCAAAAATAGTTTCTTTATAACCGACGCGGTCAGAGATCCCGCCTGTAAAAACAGGAATAAAGGTCTGCATAAATGCCCAGATCGCGATAATGACACCATAATCGCTTAGGCTAATACCAAGGCCACCTTCAGAGGTTGGGGCTTTAGCATAAAGACCTGCACTGGCTTTTACGCCGTAATAGGCTATTCGCTCAACCAGCTCCATGCCGCCTACAATCCAGAATATATAGCTTAAGCTGGCAATAGAGGCCCACATACCCAGCTGCTTAACTTCCCGTAGGTCGTTATCTGCATAAGTATCTTTCGAATCGCTCATAACTTTCCCTTCAAATTTTCTAATTATTTATAGTTATTTTGTATGTTTTTATTGTGTTGGTTTTGGGTTCGTAGAACGTGTGATTCTTTACCAAAACGCTGCAAGCTTGTAATTGCAGCAGACACTTTACCTAATTTGTTGTTAAACGCCAAAGTGTTAATTGTTGCTTTGGTGATACAGCCAGTATTAAACGCACTCTGCTGCAGTTATTGGTACCAGTAAAGCGATGTATTGATGGAAGTTACTTAGTTGGAAATATCATAATGAAAAAGCCTAGACATAGGCTTGGTAATCGATAGCTGTATAGCATGTTGTAATAAGTTAATTATGAATTAGTGACGCATAGTGAATAGCGAGTTGCTTATATAACAATAGGTAAAAGTCTAAACTGATGGCCATTAGTTGATTAACGTTGCAAACAGTGGTGCTGCAATTACCATAACAATACCAGTAAAAATCATGGTGAGGCTGGCAATTACGCCTTCTTGTCGGCCAATCTCTGTCGCTTTCGCTGCCCCTGCACCATGGGCAGAAGCACCCAACGCTACGCCCTTTGCTATAGAGCTATTTATCTTAGCGATTTTAAACAAAGGCTCGCAAATCAACATTCCAATAATACCGGTAAGCAGTACTAGCATAGCGGTAAGTTCAGGGACACCGCCAAAGGCCGTTGTGGCTTCGACCGCAAAAGGGGTTGAAACCGAACGAACCATTAAACTGTGGGAAAGCTCGGGTGGTAAGTGAGTCCATTTTACGAGTAACCAGGATGATGCAAGGCCGAGAAATAAACCTGTTATCACTCCTAAGCTTAATGTCAGTGGATATTGTTTTATTAGCAGACGCTCACGGTAGATAGGTACCGCAAAAGCGATGGTTGCAGGTGCTAGCATTGCCGCTAGCCAGTGGCTATAGCTGAAGTAATCTGCGACATCTATTTTCAATGTGACGACAACAATCAAAATCAGTGCTGGAGCAATAATGATGGGGGCAAACCAAGTTTTGTGCTGCTTTTTGTATAGTGCCTTGCTGGCATAGTAACTGACTAGTGTCAGCGCTAAACAAAACAAGCCAATATTGATGTGGTTCATGCTGCTTTTTGCTCTTTAGTAGCCAAGTTAGAGGTTGAATCGGTGCTAGGAAGGTGAATGACCTGTGCATTCACTTTTTTCTGCTGTCGTTTAAGGTTTTGTTGATGCTCAAACTTAAAAAGTTTGTCGACTGTATACGCTGTTCCAATAAGGACTAAGGTACTGGCTGCAAGCATTGCGGCAATGAGTTCTACGCCATAATTTGCGAGTAAGGGCTGATACTTTATTGCGCCAACAACGGGGGGGATAAAAAACAGTAGTAGTTCTGCTATCAACCAAGATGCACCTAAATTAACGCTTTTTTCCGGTACTAACTTTAGGCAGAGTAATAGCAATAAAATTGCTAGCCCTATAACGCTACCAGGTATAGGAGAAGACACTTTTGTCGCTACGCTCTGACAAGCCCATGCGAATAAACAGAATCCACAAACCTGAATTGCTGCTAAAGCGCTGCGTTTTATTATAGAGGGGGCGAGTCTGCCAAAAAAAGTCATGGTAATTTCAACGTTAACAGTCTAGATAGGTTGAGGTTAGTTTACGCTTGCTTAATTAATAGAAAAAATGAATATTAATGATGCAATCTATAAATTATGGTTATCCAAATGGATCTTAAAGCGCTACAGTATTTTACGCAGATAGTTGATGCGGGTGGTTTTGCTAAGGCAAGTCGCATTGCATTCTTGACTCAGCCAGCACTTTCAAAAGCGATAAAAATGCTTGAAGAAGAACTCGATATGGTGCTGCTAGAGCGAGGAAAGCGCGGTACTCAGATAAAGCTAACAGCAGCAGGTGAAGTGGTTTATCGTCATGCACAGTTGTTGCTTGCAGGTCGCAAAGATATGTTGCTGGAGCTTGATAGTTTACGGCATTTAACGGGGGGCAGCTTAAAGCTAGGTTTAGCACCATTAGGTAGTGCAGAGCTCTTTGCCCCGGTTATCGCCAAGTTTAGGCAGCTTTACCCTAAAGTGGATATGCAGTTATTAGTGCGTGGTGGCGTTGAACAGACGATAGCACTGAAAAAGAATGAGATAGAGCTCGCAACTGGGATCATTGCATTCGATGGTGAGTTTGATGGGTTACGTATTCGTAACGACCCTATGGTGGTGGTTGTGCCCAAGACGCATCCATTGGCAAGCTTTAAACAACTACAGCTTAAAGATTTAGCCTCTCTGGCTCAGGTAATGTTTGAGCCGGAATATGCCCTTTATGAGTTGATTTTAGATGCCTGTGATAAAGTAGGCTTTGTCCCGGCTGAAATTACTCGAGTTAGCCATGCTGATTTTGGTATTGCGCTGGTGGCTGCGGGCACGGGGATAATGGTGTTACCACAAATTATTGCTGAACGTTATCGGGTTGATGCTGTAGTAAATGTACCTCTTGCTAGTGAAGACTTACGCTGGGAGTTATCGCTGTTTTGGCGCAAGCAGCAAAGCCTTTCTTTTGCAGCCCAAGCAATGATTGAGTTAGTGAAACAACAGCTTGAACAGAGCGCTTCTTTGAGTAGGTTTTAATTATATAAAAGATAAAAGCCTGACTTTGAGTTAGGCTTTTACATTTCAGTTATTAACAGATTAACTTTGGATTATTTAGTCACGACCCAGAGCGCATGCAGTAAACCAGGAATAAAGAACAGTAGACATAAAATAATATTGATCAGTAAGTCTTTACCTACACCGCTTTTGAGAAAGACTGCCACTGGCGGTAGTAAAATCGCGATGATGATGAGTAACAGCTTGTTGGTATCCATAAATTGATGTCCTTTTTGTCTTCATTACAAATCTTGGCCTTAAAACAATTAAGTTTTTTGCTAAAAAATCTACCTATTTCAAGACTCAAGTTAAATATCTCTGTTTAAAACTTAATCTATATTGTTGATGTTGTAAACGTAGTATTCAAGCAAATAAAAAGCCATCTAAAAATCAGATGGCTTTGTCTGGTGGACTCTAGGTGATAGTTATAGTGGCCAAGGTGAAACACCGTCAACAGCAACAGGCTGCAAGTCTAGGCTCTTACAGTAATCACCGGGCGCATAAATATAAACCTGTTTAGCAACGGCAGTATATCCAAATGAGCTGACTTGAGATTGTGCGGCTTGAGTCGTTGCCAGTCCCCACATCTGATACAGCTGTCGATAATCGAGCTGAGTTGAATAACTCATTGCAACCATTAAGAAATCATTATTAGAGATTTTTTGGGCGGCATCTAAGCTAAATTGATCAAAGCCAAGTTGGGCTCGCTTTTGCTGCCATGTCTGCTCATCGGCTTTTGCCCTTTCAAACTCTCGTAGCAAAATATGCACTCTAGCAAGTAGGTGCCAGCCATTTTCTAGCGCGCCGTGCTTTTGGGCTGCAACCATCATTTGTAACATGGTTGCCATGCCATTTGACCAACTGGTTAGTTTAGCTGCCTGCATGTAAGCAAAGGGATCTGCTTGATTAACGCTAGCCTGTAACACTGCAAACTCATCATCAATATTTAACCCTTGGCATGAAGGCAGCTTTCCAAGTTCAGTGTAAGCGCGTGACTTTGTGTAGTAAGAGTAAGGGTTAGTTGAAGCATGACCATCATGACCATCAAAGCGCAAACGACCTTTCTCGAGGCCGTGGCCAAGTTCATGGATATCGCCATGGCCAGTAGGGCTAAATGACCAGCTAGCATCGTAAGGATTACCTGAACAACCTGCACCGCAAGTTGGTTGGTCGGCATTCATATGTTTAACGGTATCAATGGTATCTATTTGCCAACCTTTGCTGGCGGCAAAATCGGTGATTTCTGAGACTTCATCGATAAATGGTCCTTTAAAGCCAGCAAGTAAATGTGGGTAATTATGTACCTGAGTCATAATTGCATCGGCCATCTTTTCTGGTGTATTCCAAAGTGGCTCATGGTCCATAGTTTGTTGCATTTTATCGAGTTTTGAGTGAACCTCGAAGTGATCAGTTGCGAGCTCTGCCCAGTCATATTGGTTAGCTGCCAATGCTTGCATAAATTGGTTGCCATCAATGCCGTTACGCCAATATGGGTGTAGCCCAACTTGTTTAAAAGTAAACTCGGTAGCAAAGTCTCCGACGTCGAAGTTAACTTGCATTGGGCCACCATAGGGACTGGTGAACTTAATGGTTTCACCTGCTTTTACTTCGATATGAGTCGATTGTAATAGTTTAGGGCGGTTATAACCATTTGTTGCAAACTCATGGGTCGAGCCTGAACGCAGTGTATTAATAAATATCCAAGTACGGACAGGACTATTATCGTTACGCGTTATGCTGACGGTTTGCCCTGGTAAAGCATACACACCAGCTGAGCGAAAACCTTTCTTGCTTGTTAAGCTTACGTCTTTGTTTGTTGGCGTTACATGGCTAAAGTCGGTGCGGCTAAAGTTACCTAAATCTTTTGGTACGGCATTGATATCACGGTAGTTATATACGCTATGGTTGGCGTAATAAGCTTTTAGGTAGTTCAAAGAGTCAGTTGTGATGACATCCATCGGATACTGAATATCTTGGCGGTAGTTGTCTCCTAAAAGGATTAGTAACTTATACAGCGAGTAATCTGGCTGACTGAATATATCGATTTTACTGCTTTCTATGGTTTGAATATTGCTGCGTATTCTTGATAACGCGGAACGATAAGCACTACTAAATAGGTCGTCACAACTACTTGCGCAGTTGGCTAAGTTAAAATCGACTTGCTGAGAATCAAACATAGCTAACCACAACTGCTCTTTTTCCAAGGCACTGAAGTTTTTGAGCATCGCTGTGACTGACGACCAATCGGCTTTATCTTGGGCGAAGTAGTTGCCTGGGCCACCAGGCCCTTGCATGCCAAAGCCCATAGGATTAAGTACAGTTTGAGTTAGAGGCTTACTATTCCAACTATGCAAGTGCACATAGAGTAAGGGTTGCTTATTATTCTGGATTTGAGCAATAAGGGGCTTTACTGTGTCGATAGTAAATAGTTCTGAAGAGCCTGTGATAACAAGTTGCGCTTCACCCAAGCAGCTGCTTAAACTGGCGGCATCACTACAGGTTTCTACCTGCCAATTTGGGTAATGCTTGCCAATCCAATTATTAATACGAGTGACAGTATTACCACTCATCAAAAACAGTCTTACTTGCTGCACTTCTGCTGCCGAGGCTTCATCTTGAGCCAACATCCAGGCTAATAAACGTTTGAAGCTGGCTTCAAACGCTGAGTTGTTACCTTGCTCCATGCTCGAAATAATATCGGTTCCGAAGGCAGCATTTCGCTGACCCTTTATATCGTTAGTTGCGGCAAAGGTTAGTCCCTTATTGCCAGTAACAATGGCGTAGGCCTTACTTTGTGGATAAGCATGTTCTGCACCAGATAAGCTAATCATCTGTGAATGGCGCCCCTGGTCGTATACAACAGCGTCTTTTTGGTAGATTTCATTTAACAGTGAAGCACCATCAGCCCGGTATTGTTCGATATGCTTTATCGCCCGTTTTATTATTTTGGGTGATTGGCCTTGTGCGATAGCGGCATCTCCACTAAGCATTGCAGTGCTGATTTTATCGTTTAATTGCAGGGTGATGCTATCGGTGGCCGTCTGGTTAATGCTGTCGGTAACACTTAAACTGAGTGTTATCTGAGCGTTGTTCTCTAATGCAGTGGCATCGATAGTCACGTTATCTATGCTGAAGTTGGATAATACGACCTCAGGGCCTGAAAGTTGTTGCCATTCAAAGCTAGGCGTTCCAGTAGCATAAGTTGCTACATCGGCCGACACCGTAAACTGATTGTCATTCCATGCGGTAATAGGATCACCTAATTCCACTGTCGGTGCTTGAGCCGCAGGTGGCGTGATATTTCCTTCGTTGCCATCAGTAGATGGATCATCTGAACCACCACATGCTGATAGGCCTAATAATATAAAACTCGATAAAAGCCATTGCTTCATTTTTTTAACACTCCATGCAATTTGGTTACATTCTGAGTATTTTTTATACTTAAAGCAATTGAATGTATTAAATATCGTTAAAAAACAATGGTTAAGTCATTTTGTTGACGCTGTCATCAAATTGACTCAGCATTTGTTTTTTAGCTTCTTCTGTTCATTAAGGTCTCCTTGGTACGAACTATTTGCGCTGTCATCATTAAGTCTAAGCCTGCTTAAATACTGAGCTTTAGCTATGTAATGACGATTTGGGTGAATAGGATTTTTAGGAACCCTGTGAGCAACCTCAATAATTCTTACGCTGTCTTTATCTTTGTGTATCAAATTAGGCCAATTTGTCTATGCTCTAGCAAAAAATGGTCACTAGATACTTAAGCCTTTATTTATTTAGTTGATTTTTTGATAGCACCAGTACATGTAAGGAACAGAGATTATAATGTCTGTATCAATCGATCAGTTGGGGCACGATGAGATCCGTCGTAGTCAGCAACCAGAAGCAGGCTTTGCTTCGTTGTGTAAATCAGTGAGATTTCAACTTAAGTTTATTGTGTTTCTAACGGTGATCTCATTCCTATTTTTAGGATACAAAGGGATTACAGGCATGCAAGACGCTGGTGATTCGATAGAACAGCTGCATACCCAAGGTATGCAGCATAGTATTAGTGCTGGCCATTTATTAAGTGAGTTAGCAACGGCTCGCAGCGAGCTATTATTGGCATTTCAACATGACCCAAGTAGTGAGTTTGCTGAGATGCACAATCACCCTTTGTCATTGCATATTGCGCAGGCACAAGCTGCTATTAAGACTCTAAGAGATATTGTTGAAAATAAGATTTTAAGTGCAGATTTAGATGCTGATGAGCGCCAACAAGCTAATGAGTTAAAAAGCTTGTTAGATAAAGTGGTTATTGTAGGTTTTACCCCTACGATTTCAGCATTGCAACAAGAAAAGTATCAGGCTGCCAATCAGGTTTTATTAAGCGAAATTAACCCCCTATTTAAAACAATTACTGCAGAAGCGCAGTCGTTTCTTGCTTTGCAGATTGAAGAGGGGGAGCAAACATTTGCGCTATTTAATCAAAATATGCAGGTGTATATGGTATTAGTTGCGCTGTTTTCTAGTCTCAGCATGTTAGTTATCACTATTAGCCTAACCCTTATTGTTCGCAGAGTAGGTACGTCGGTTACCGAGCTTGAAAAGACTGCTGATAATATTGCTGGTGGTGATTTAACGCGCCGAATTGAAATTGGTGGTGACGATGAGTTTTCGCATATTGCCTCTTACGTTAACCAAATAGCTTCTCGCTTCCAACAAGCGGTGCAAAATACTCATGTGTCGACTTCTCGCTTAGCTAGCGCTGCGGAAGAGAACTCAGTTGTATCAACCCAAACACAGCGTAATGTTTTAGACCAGCAACAACAGACTCAACAGATTGCTGCGGCTATTCATCAGTTCACCGCAACAGTACGGGATGTCGCACAAAGTGCAGAAGCTGCCGCAACGGCATCAACAGAAGCCAATACAGCTGCCCAGCATGGCCAAATGGTTGTAAATGAAAGTATCTCTGTGATAGACACTTTATCTACAGAGATGGATGGTGCAACCGTGGCTATGCAATCTTTGTCTAAGTCATCTGATGAAATTGGCTCTGTGGTGGATGTTATTCAAGGGATTTCTGAGCAAACTAATCTGCTTGCGCTTAACGCAGCAATTGAAGCAGCTCGAGCGGGTGAACAAGGACGTGGCTTCGCGGTAGTGGCTGATGAAGTGCGCTCGTTAGCTAAACGTACTCAAGATTCGACTGAAGAGATCCAGATAATGATCCAACGTTTGCAGCACGGGGCTCGTGATTCAATGTTGATGATGCAGCGTGGCACAGAGCAAGCAAAGTTAAGCGTAGGTAAGTCTCAGCAAGCTGGTGATGCTCTATCGCAGATAATGAGTAGTATCGAGCAAATTAACGCACTTAATACCCAAATTGCGACGGCGTCTGAAGAGCAAAGCTTAGTGACTGAGGAGATAAATCGTAACATTACTAATATTAGTGATATTTCAGATCAAACCGCAGCTGGCGCAGAGCAAACCCAAGCTGCGACTCTCGAGCTTGCTAGCCTTGCTGAATCAATGCAGCAAGAAGTTGCTTATTACCGGGTTTAATTAGGTTTCGGTGCAGTTAGACTGAAATATAAAATTGAAATAACAAAAAGGGCTGTCGATGACAGCCCTTTTTTAATGTCTAGTTTCCGTGATGGAAGCCAGTATTAAACTAGTTAGAGTTAGCCTTCTAGCTTAGCAAGTTCAGCTTTCTGTTCAGTTAGCTTATCCATATCTCGTTGATATTCAGCTTGCTTAGCACGTTCTTTTTCAATCACGGCAGCAGGGGCTTTAGCAACGAAACCTTGGTTAGATAGCTTACCTTCGATACGTTTGTATTCGCCAGCAGCTTTCTCAAGTAACTTGTCGATACGTGCTACTTCTTTAGCCACATCGATTAAGCCAGCCATTGGGATCAATAGCTCCATGTTGCCCACTAACTGTGTAGTTGACATTGGCGCAGTTTCACCGTCGCTTAGAATCGTCATAGACTCAAGCTTAGCTAGCGTCTTGAAGAAAGTTTGGTTAGCTTCAAGGCGTGCCTTATCTTGCTCGCTCACACCACGTAATAGAGCGTTTAGCGGCTTAGAAGGTGCGATGTTTAGCTCGGCGCGGATGTTACGAACCGCAACAATCACTTGCTTAACCCACTCAAGATCTTCCATCGCAGCAGCATCAACTTTATCGGCTTGATACTCAGGGAATGGAGCTAGCATTAGGCTGTCGCCTTCAACTGCTGCAAGCGGTTTAACGCGCTGCCAGATAGTTTCTGTTAGGTATGGCATGATTGGGTGCATTAGACGCTGCATCTGCTCAAGTACAGTAACCAAAGTATGGCGAGTACCACGAAGCTGCGCATCTGTGCCGCTTTGCATTACTGGCTTGGTTAGCTCTAAGTACCAGTCACAGAATTGGTTCCAAGTGAACTCATAAATCGTGTTGGCAGCTAAGTCGAAACGGTAGTTCGCCATGTGCTCGTCAAAAGATTTAACGGTTTCATTGAATAGACCAATGATCCAGCGATCAGCAAGAGATAGTTCCATCTCGCCCGGCTTGCCATCAACAAGAAGTTGACCACAATCTAGTGCTTCACCAATTGCATCATCGCTTGCATCATCCGCTTGTACTTCAGTGTTCATCAGCACGTAACGTGATGCGTTCCAGATCTTGTTACAGAAACTGCGGTAGCCATCAAGACGCTTCATGTCCCAGTTAATGTCACGGCCTGTCGACGCCATAGACGCTAGAGTAAAGCGCAGTGCGTCAGTACCGTGCGGCTCAATGCCGTCGGCAAACTCTTTACGGGTGCTCTTTTCAATCTTAGCGGCAAGCTGTGGCTGCATCATGTTGCCAGTACGCTTTTCAACTAGAGATTCAAGATCGATACCGTCAATCATGTCTAATGGATCAAGTACGTTACCCTTAGACTTAGACATCTTGTTACCCGCTTCATCACGGATAAGGCCAGTTACATAAACAGTCTTAAATGGAACTTGTGGCTTGCCGTTTTCATCTTTGATGAAGTGCATGGTCATCATGATCATACGGGCAACCCAGAAGAAGATGATGTCAAAGCCCGTTACCAACACATCTGTTGGGTGGAAAGCTTTAAGCTCAGCAGTATCTTCAGGCCAGCCTAGTGTCGAGAATGTCCACAATGCAGAACTGAACCAAGTATCTAGTACGTCGGCGTCTTGGCGAAGAACCACTGAATCGTCAAGCTTGTGCTTAGCACGAACTTCAGCTTCATCACGGCCAACGTAAACCTTACCGGCTTCGTCGTACCATGCAGGGATACGGTGACCCCACCAAAGCTGACGTGAAATACACCAGTCTTGAATGTCACGCATCCAAGAGTTGTACATGTTCTCATATTGCTGTGGTACAAACTTGATGTCACCGTTTTCAACAGCTTCCATTGCAGTCTTAGCCATAGGTGCAACAGCAACATACCACTGGTCTGTTAATAGTGGCTCGATAACAACGCCAGAGCGGTCACCGTAAGGTACCTTCAATGCGTGTGGATCGATTTTGCCTAGTAAACCTAGTGTTTCAAATTCTTCAACGATAGCGGTACGTGCTTTAAAGCGATCAAGACCAGCATAGCGCTCTGGTAAACTGTTATCTAAATCGTTGTTTGCAGTGCCGTCGGTATTCACTACTTCAGCGCTTGAACGAATCGATGCGTCGATAGTTAGGATGTTGTACATAGGTAATTCGTGACGCTTACCGACTTCATAGTCGTTAAAGTCGTGGGCAGGAGTGATTTTCACACAGCCTGTACCGAACTCCATATCCACATAGTCATCAGCAACGATTGGGATAAGACGGTTTACGATGGGTAGCAGAATAAACTTACCAATAAGTGACTGATAACGCTCATCCTCTGGGTGAACCGCAACTGCGCTGTCACCAAGCATGGTTTCTGGACGAGTCGTTGCGACTTCTAGGTAGTCTTTACCGTCAGCTGTTAAAGCGCCATCGGCTAGCGGGTAGCGGAAATGCCACATGCTGCCTTGCTTTTCTTTGTTCTCAACTTCTAAGTCAGAGATAGCAGTGTGCAGGGTTGGGTCCCAGTTCACAAGGCGCTTACCACGGTAGATTAGGTCATCTTCATATAGGCGTACAAACACTTCTTGTACGGCGTCAGACATGCCTTCGTCCATAGTGAAACGTTCACGATCCCAATCTACAGATGCGCCAAGACGACGTAGCTGTTTAGTGATAGTGCCACCCGACTGCGCTTTCCAGTCCCAGATACGGTCGATAAAGTTTTCACGGCCAAGATCGTGGCGGCTTAAACCTTCTTCAGCGGCGACTTTACGCTCAACCAACATCTGTGTGGCGATACCTGCGTGGTCAGTACCGACCTGCCAAAGGGTGTTTTTACCCTTCATACGTTGGTAACGGGTTAACGTATCCATGATGGTGTCTTGGAAGGCGTGACCCATGTGCAAGCTACCCGTCACGTTTGGTGGCGGGATCATGATGCAATAGTTGCCTTGAGACTCATCGCCGTGTGGCTTGAAGTAACCTTTCTCTTCCCAGTTTTGGTAAAGAGACTGTTCTATAGACTGCGGGTTATATGTTTTTTCCATGGGAGCGTGTTTATCTCAAACTAAAAATTAATAGGTTGTGTTGCTATATCTTGGGTCGTTAGAGCTATCCCAAGTGCGCGATACTGTCTGTAGCGATCGCGAGCAATCGCTTTATGGCTATCGTCGTTAGCAACGAAATCGATAATCTGGTTAAAGTTTACCGCAAATTGCGGCACTTGGTCTGCAAGATTAATCAGAAGATGACGTTTTTTGTTGGCACCAAGTCTATCAAAACCAATTTCTACTGGTGCACCGCCTAACGAACCTTCACCTTTAAGGTTATGCGGCACGAAAGATTGTGGTTCAAATTGCCAAAGTAATTCATCAATCGCATAAGCTTGCTGTTGATCTTGGCAATGAATGTAGACTAGCTCTTGTTGAGTAAAGGCTCGCTGCGCTAGTTGGCAGGCAAGAAAATACACTTGCTCCAGCGCTGATTTAGACGCGGCTGGTGCGTGCTGTACATCCTTAGGCAACAGATAAAACTGAGCTTGAGTCTGACTTGGCGACATGCTTAAAACCTGCTTGAAGACCTGCTCGAAGAGATAGTTTGCTATAGCTTCGGCTTTTGGCTGACGAAAGAGAGGATTTTACACTAAAAGTCGCTCAGAGATCAGCCTCTAATCTTGGTTTTCTTTAATGCTAAAGACGATTGATTGAACTACGGATCTCAGGCTTGATGATTTACGGGGATTTTGACCTAAAATAAACGCTTAATTTTACTAATAGTCTGGCTGTCGCTACACTCCACTTAATTGTCGATATTAGTCCATATTATGAAATTCTCCGAGCTAAACCTTTGCACCGAAATCTTATCTAATTTACCCAATAATCTGCTTGCAGCTACTGATATTCAAAAGCTTGCCATCCCAGCAGTCCTCGCCGGAAAAGACCTACTGGCGTTAGCGCAAACGGGTAGCGGTAAGACCTATGCCTTTGGTTTACCTATAGTGCAAACCCTGATTAACAATAATCACAGTGAGATTGAAGGGCTAGTGATAGTGCCAACGCGCGAGTTAGCGCAGCAAGTCACGACTGCAATAAGCTTGCTTTCTGGCAGTATTGCAGTGACAGTTTTATGTGGTGGCATTGATAAAACGGCGCAAATAAGCGCGTTACAGCAAGCCCAATCATTGAATAAGCCGCAACTTGTGGTGGCAACGCCGGGCAGATTACTCGACTTATTGCAACAGCAAAACCTTTCTCTGAACGCTGTTAAACAACTGGTGTTAGATGAAGCTGATAGACTAATGGATATGGGCTTTTGGCCTGATGTTGAACGTATTCTGAGCTTTGTTCCCCGGAGTAGACAGACCTTGTTGTTTTCAGCCACTTTGGCAGCAGAGTTAAATGATAAAGCGGTTAACTTGCTACGCCAGCCAGTAAAGGTGAGTGCGCAAGCGGCTAACAGTGTGGTGAGCGACATTAAGGAGTTGCTCTATTTAGTCAATAAAGGTGATAAGGCGAGGGCGTTAATAGCCCTTGTATTAGCCCATAAATGGTCGCAGGTATTAGTGTTTATTAATGCCAAAGATGAGGCTGATAAACTCACTAAGCGATTGGTTAAAGCTGGGATTAATGCATCAGCGCTGCATGGTGATAAAGACCATCAGCAAAGAGAGCAAACCCTTAGCGATTTTAAAGCCGGCGAGTTACAAGTATTGGTGACCACAGATCTGTTGTCGCGAGGGATCCATATTGATGCCTTGCCTGTGGTGATAAACCTTGAACTGCCAACTAGTGCTCCTGTGTATGTACACAGAATTGGCCGTACAGCGCGAGCGGGAGCCAATGGCATTGCCATTTCACTCGTGTGCCATGGTGAATCGGATACTCTGGCGGCAATTGAAGCATTAACGCAGCGCACATTTAAGCTTGAAGCGTTAACTGGGTTTGAAGTCACCGATAAACCGTCATCAGGTGCAAGTAAGCGCGCACCGCGGGATAAAAAGGCCAACCGCCGCAGCCAAAATAAGCGCAGTGCTAAAGACTTTGTTTCTAAAAAGCCTGTTAGTAAGTCAAAATAAATCAACAAGCGTGATTATTAGGCGTTTTGTTACTTTATTCATAGAGAGATTTACCGCGATAAATGACTGCTAACAGTCTTAGTGAGCGTTAGTTTTCGGCTGGTGTGCTTGGCTGTTCTCTATACAATCAGCGGCTTAGTTAACACTGTAAACTTTAGTTAAATAGATAAAAAATTAATCGCTCACATTGTCTAATTTATTAGCTGGTGCGTTATCTGCATTGCGGATATACTCCGCGCTCGCGCAAATAGTGCTTGGTCATTATACTTAAATTTGCTTAGGTGGGTTTGTTATCACCGAAGTCGAAATAATTAAATGCAGTAATAAGTTAGGTGTGTTTTTAGTTTTAGGATAGGTGCTAAATGAGCTTCTTTGATAATGCTGTCATTATATTACTCCTCATCGGAGTCAGTTGTTTCTTTTCTATGTCAGAAATTGCGCTCGCGGCTGGTCGTAAAATTCGTTTGCGTCAATTGTCGGCCGAAGGCGATATTCGCGCCGATAAAGTGCTGTTATTGCAAGAGCAGCCAGGTAACTTCTTTACTGTGGTGCAAATAGGTTTAAACGCCGTAGCGATTATGGGCGGTATCGTAGGTGAATCAGCATTTACACCACATATTCATGCCTTTTTATCTTCATGGCTAGACGGCCCTTGGCTGGATAAAACTAGTTTCTTATTATCATTTGCTTTAGTGACTAGCTTATTTATTTTAATTGCTGACCTTATTCCTAAGCGTTTAGCAATGGCATTTCCTGAAAAAGTCGCCATGACCTTTGTCGGCCCTATGATGGTTTGCATTGTAGTATTAAAGCCGCTGGTGTGGTTTTTTAATGGTTCAGCTAACTTTGTGTTTCGTGTGTTTCAAGTGCAAACTGCGCGCAATGATGCTGTTACCTCAGATGATATTTATGCAGTGATGGATGCAGGCGCTGAGGCTGGCGTACTTGATAAAGGCGATCAGCTGATGATGGAAAAAGTGTTTGAGATGCAAACCATTCCAGTCACTGCTGCAATGACAGCTCGCGAAAGTTTGGCTTATTTTTTACTGCAAGATAGTGAAGAAGAGATCAAGGTTAAGATTGCAGAGCAGCCTCACTCAAACTTTCTTGTTTGTGATGAACAGTTAGACACCGTTGTGGGGATTGTGAATGCCAAAAAATTACTGATTTATCTTATTAATGGTGAAACCATCAGTCTTAAAGATAAAAACTTAGTAACTAATTGCTTTATTATTCCAGACACCTTGAGCTTGTCGGAATCTATGGACTACTTCAAAAACAGTCGTGCCGATTTTGCTATTGTTATGAATGAGTACTCGCTTGTTGTTGGTGTCGTTACCGCTAAAGATCTGCAAGATGCGGTGATGGGGGCTTGGTCTTTACCTGAAAGTGAAGAGCAAATTATCGCTCGTGATGAACGCTCTTGGTTAATGGATGGTGTTACGCCAATTATTGATGTGATGCGTGCTCTCGATATTGAAGAGTTTCCGCAAAATCATAACTATGAAACCATAGCCGGTTTTATGATGTTTATGCTGCGAAAAATCCCTAAATGTACAGATTCAGTGGTACACGCTGGTTACAAGTTTGAAGTTGTTGATGTCGACAGCTATAAGGTTGATCAGCTGTTGGTTACTCGTATTGATGAGCAACAAGTACCAGAAGTATTAGAAGTTAAAAGCTAGTATCAAGCGGAAAAATACTGCACTAGCCAATTTTAATTACGCCCTTAATCGGGCGTTTTTATTATCTATTTCTAGGTTACCCTGAGCACTCTTGTTTGCAATAGAGTTACTGTTGTAAGCGAGTGTGAATGCTTCAAACTTATCTTCTTCGGCAGGGCGGTGAAAGTAATAACCTTGATAGTTATTACAACCAATTTGTTGTAAAAGCTCCTTTTGCTCTGCAAATTCAACCCCTTCAGCAATAACGTCGAATTGTAAGCTATTAGCAAGATTGACAATTGTTTGTGATATAGCAATGTCACGGTTATTGATTGAAAGATCTTTAATAAAAGATTTATCGATTTTTAGCTGGGCTAAGGGAAGTGATTTTAAATAGCAAAGTGACGAAAACCCGGTACCAAAATCATCAAGAGAAAATAGCACTCCATAGCTCGCTAAGTCATTCATTATGGCGCAGGTCGCATTGATATTTTCAATGAAAATACTTTCAGTTATTTCGAGTTTTAGTTTTCCTGGCTGCACTTGAAATTGAGTCACAAGTTGCTTGATATAGTCGCTAAATCCTTCGTGGCGTAATTGCACAGCACTAACGTTAATTGATAAGGTTAATGCTTTGAACTCTGGGGTTCTCGACCATTGCTGCAGTTTTTTACATCCATCATGGAGGACTTTTTCACCTACAGTAATGATAAGTCCTGTTTCTTCTAATAAAGGGATAAAGCTATCTGGGTAGATTAATCCTTTTTTGGGGTGGAACCAACGCAATAGGGCTTCAGCACCAGTAACTCCATACTCCGCTGATACCTGCGCTTGATAGAAGACATTAAACTCATCATTGATAATGGCTTGTTCTAAATCAGTCTCCATCTGCTTACGTTGTATAATTTCAGTCTGCATTTGCGGGTCATAAAAGCTCATGTTATTACGCCCCGACTCTTTCACTTTGTACATCGCGAGCTCGGCTTGTTTTAATAGTTCTTCCGTTGAAGGATTAGCTCCATTAAATAGTGTTATCCCGATACTTGCTGTCAATTTAAAGTTGATCCCCTTAACTTTTAACGGCTGCTGTATTTTGTGTAGTAATTTTCTGCCGATAGATTTGACTTGTCCCATAGCATCAACTTTTTCATTAGAAACATGAGGCAAAAACACGATGAACTTATCGCCAGCTTGTCGGCAAATGGTGGCTTCTGCATTTAAGCTATCTTTAATTCTATCAGCAAGCTTGACTAACACATGGTCACCAATATTATGATCGTAGAGGTCATTCACGGTTTTGAAATGGTCGCAATCGACAAATAATAGAGAACTAAAGGACCTTAATTTACGGTTCAGCACCAATGACTGGCTGAGCCTATCTTTAAGTAAGCGTATATTAGGAAGTTTGGTTAGGTGGTCAAAATTAGCTAACTCATAAATTTTATTCTCAGATTTTTTACTTTGGGTGATATCGATATTTGATCCGATAAGCCGTATCGCAAGCTTCTGTTTATCGGTAATAACCTTGGCAGATGCTTGAATATGCCTAATCTCGCCATCGCCTCTAATAATTCTAAATTCACTATCAAAGTTTTCTCCAGTACTGACAGCTTTATTAAAGTCTCTGACTGCATGTGCTAAGTCTTCGGGATGAACACTATTTTTCCAAATCTGGTAGGTAGCTTGGGTTTTATCGGGGCTTAAACCGTAAAGTTTGAACATCCAGTTATCCCAATGCAGAGCTTGTTGTTTTAAGTCGTAGTCCCAAATACCGATTTGGGCAGCATTGGCAGCGATTTTTAAGCGCTGTTGGCTTTTTATTAGCTCTTCTTTTGCCAATACTTGTTCATGGCTCACCATTAGGTAATCTGTATGATTAATTCTTACCTTATTAGCCGAGAGTTGAAAAAAGTGACTGCAATCCTTTTCTTCACATTTATATTCAACTTGAACATAATCGACATCTTTGCTGAGTATTTTCCCTAAGGTTTGAGTAATACTGGTTTGTGAGGAGGCGGTTTGCTCATTTTGCTGGTGAAATTTTAGATAGTCTAAGCCAACCCAATTATTAACATTGTAGCGCTTGAAGCATGCAAAGTTTTTCCAACTATTGTTCACCAGCTGGATCACGCCGTTATAGTCAACAATCGCAATAGGATTTGACAGTAAGTCTATCACTTCTGTGTATTGGCTTGCTTGTAGGGCTTTAAGGCATATTTGATTCACAACTTGCTATTCCTTTAGTCATCAATGAATGCAGAACTTGATAAAACCGCGTGTACAAAGTCCATTTTCAACAAGTTAATAAAACTATGTATTAGTTAACTTTAGTAGAAAATTACAATATATACAGGTTCAGTAGCATAGTAATGAAGTTGTGGGCTGTCTGGCTTACAGAATAGAATTGAGCTACACATAGAACTGAATGAGGTATGCCTGTTGCGTACCTCATTGTTAGGGCGAGATATTACTTACTGACTATGGCAAGTAGATTCTTTGCCGCTTTAATTTCCCACTCTTGATGCCACTGAACCAAGGCTTCGACAGGCATCGGCGCCGCAATATAGTAACCCTGTGCTAAGGTGCAGCCAAAGGATTGTAACCTATGCCAGAGAGCCAATGTTTCGACGCCTTCAGCCACAGACTCAAGCTTTAGGCGACGGCTTAAGAGTAAACAGGCTTCTACAATAGCAGCTGCAGTATTACTGGTTTCTATTGCTCGTATGAAGCTCATATCAATTTTTAACGTATCAAATGGCAGCGTATCTAAAAGCGATAATGACGAGTAGCCTGTACCAAAATCATCGATAGATAGATTGAAACCATGCATGGCGAGGCGAGAAGCCGATTCTAATGCTCTGCCGGTATTTTCTAACGCGTCTGATTCAGTTATTTCAAAATAAATTTTCTGGCTTAGTTGCGGATTTTTGTCTGCAATTGCGAGCACATCATCAACAAAGTGGTTATGCATCAATGTGGTTGGCGTAATATTTACTGCCACTGGACGCCCTGCAAGTTGTTGTTGATGCGCCAATATATATTCGATGCTAATCAATGCTAGCTCAGCGTCTTTTTGCATTTTTCTCAGTAAAGGAAGAAAGCTTGCTGGTGGTAATACGCCTAAAACTGGATGGACAAATCGAATCAGAGCTTCACAGTATAACCATTGGGTTGAATCTAGTGCCACTAAAGGCTGAAAAAAGGGCTTTATCCACCCCTGTTTAAGTGCATGCTCTAGTTCATGCTCTGTAAAAACTTTGCTTTTTTCTGATGGAGAAGAAACAAATTTAGTCGGATTGGTGCTTTCAATCCAAGCAAGATGCAGCAGCTCTCTCAGTATATTTATCTTAACCGGTTTACTAATAGCCCCGATAACTTTTAAATGATAACTCATACACATTTTTTGTACGGTATCGAGCACTATCTGGTTACTGGCACTGGTGATGATAATTGAACCTTTAAATGCTAGCTCACTGATATGACTTAAAAATGTTACCCCGTCCATTTCCGGCATTTTCAAGTCACAGATAAGTACATCGGGTGCAAAGCTTGTCATTATGTGCAGAGCTTCGACACCAGAAGCAGCAGTTTTTATTTGTGCAGGTTTAGGTAAATTGATGAGCTCAAGTTGCATCATCATAGCGTCTCGTTGAAACGGGTGATCTTCAATCAGGAGGATTTTCATTTTAGTTGCTCAACCTGTTCTGAGATCTGGCTCATTAGGTATTTCAATTCAGTAAATAGCTGCTGAACCACTGCGCCTTTACGTTCGGAGGCAGCGGTTTCTAATTCTGTACAGTTTTTGACTAAACGTTCGCACTCAATCACACCTGCCGCGCCTTTCAGTTTGTGGGCGTTGAGAGCTGTGGCGGTAAAATCTTGCTTTGAGATTGCAGTATCTAGCAGTTCAATATCTTGCATGCTTGTTGTGATGAACTTTTTAAGCAAGTTAATGCATAGGTCAAAATCACCAAAATTAGCCTCTAAGGCTTCGATATCAATAATTTGTTTTAACCCTGTTTTTGTTTCGCCGCTTAAAGATGCTTCGCGATAAATATCAGATTGCTGTATTAGTACCGGGGCGGTTTGCACTAGGTGGCAATCGAGTATTTTTTGCAATTGGATCAAGGTGACAGGTTTAATTAAATAGTCATCAAAGCCGTACTGATGGCAGCGCTCTTTTTCACTCGACATCGCATTGGCTGTCAGTGCTATAACAGGAAGGCGTTTACCCTGCTGTTTTTCTTGTTTACGAATAGCGCTAACTAAGCCGTAGCCATCGAGCTCAGGCATATGGCAATCAGTAAGTAGCAGGCTGTAATCTCGTTGCTGATAGGCATTCAGGGCTTGTTGGCCATTGTCATAAATATCGGCAAAATACCCCAGCTTACTAAGCTGCATCCGAATAACATCTTGGTTAATGGGGTGGTCTTCAGCAACTAAAATGAGCTTGTTAGCGGCAATGGCTTGTTCACGAGTGACCAAAGGCTTTTGGTCGTTAGCGACTTTCGCATATTTAGATTCAAAAAACTCCGGCTTGGTGATTAAGTGTAATAAGTGTTCTGGAAGTATGGGATTAATCGATAGCTTCCAGCCCAAGTCTGTTGGTGCAGGTGACAATAAGCTCTGATTTTTAAGTAGAATAATTTGTACGTCAGGTAGGCAACGCTTAGCCCAACTAGCAGTAAGTGCTTGTTGTTCGCACCAACTTTCAGGAAGTAACAATAGTTCAATATCGGCTTTGGCAACGTAATTAGCCAGTGCAGCCTTATTTTCAATACCTGATAGGTTATAAGGTGTACAGTGCCAGCTTTTGAGATACGCATTTAGAACATCAGAACAGCTTTCATCGGTTAGCATTAGTCCGTAGCGTTTGTTAACTAGGGTAGGGACCGCAACTGCCGCGATAGGGCAAGTCAGGCTTAAGCGGAAAGTACTGCCTTGACCATAAGTGCTAGTGACAACAATTTCGCCGCCCATTAATTTAACGAGTTGCTCGCAAATAGATAGACCTAATCCGGTACCGCTAAAGCGGCGTTCGCTACTGAGATCTACTTGTTCAAAGGGAAGGAATAATTTTGCAATATTATCGTCGCTAATACCAATGCCTGTATCGGTTACTGCAAAACCTATGGTTTGTTCACTGTTGGTTTCAGATAAAAGATCGACCGATAACCAAATCTCCCCCTCAGTAGTAAACTTGGCCGCATTATTGAGTAGGTTGTTTAAGATTTGTTTGAGTCGCAAGTTATCTAACGTAAATGAATACGCCAGTTTGGGGTCAAGCCAAAGTTTAAACTTAAGGCCTTTAGCTTCAACTTGAGCAATATGAGGTTGTATTAACTCACATATGAAGTTGTTGAGCTGGCAGATCTCTAAACTGAGTTCTAGCTTACCCGCTTCAATTTTTGAAAAGTCCAATACATCATTGACGATGTTAAGCAGGTTGTTGCCTGAATGGGTAAGGTTTTTATGGATCCCGTCTAGATCTTTACTATTGAGATGGGGAACCATTAGCTCTAACAAACTTAAGATCCCACTAATTGGAGTACGGATCTCATGACTCATCATAGCTAAAAAGCGTGATTTAGCCTCGGTGGCTGATTCTGCTAACAGTCTAGCCTCATCAAGTTCAGCCTGCTTTTCTTTGATTAATGTGATATCGACTAACGTGTAGGTCCAGTGTTTGTTAGCACTGACTTTTGTGCAGACACCTGTTACTTGGAACCAAGAGGTTTTCCCCGAGATTGTTAGCTTGAGGGTTGTATACAAGGAGTCTGAGAATCTTGATACATCAATATCCTTTAAAAACTCGTAGTTGTCGGCATGTTGACGTAGGAAGTCCAATAATATTGACGGATTCTTATAGAGTTGCTCAGGTGTAAGACCAAGGTACTTTTCAATGTTGCTACTAACATAGCTCCAAGAGATATCGTCAATGTCATCGCCATAGCGGACAAGTTGCGCAACGATACCACCAAAGTTACTATTAACAAGCCTCAGCTCTTTTTCAACGCTATGTCTTTGCGATATTTCACTTTTTAGCTTTCTATTTGAATAGACTATTACGAAAAAAACCGTAAGAACACCACCTAAGATTAGAAATAACCAAGTAGGGATTTTCTCGAATGAAAAGTCAGAGTTAATACTTATATCATTCCATTTATGAGCGATCGCTTGTAACTCATCATCATCAATTGAGTTTTTCGCTTTATTTAAAATAGATAATAAAACAGGATTATTTTGATTTATGGCAAAGCTAACCAAACGTTTTTGTTGTTCGAGCGGATCTGGTATTACTTTTAACAGACCGAAATAGCGTTCGCTGATAACACTGCTGGACATTGATAGCGGCAAAATCCCTACGTTAACTTTACCCGCGATAACGGCATTTAAGAGATGCTTAGTTGAGTTATAAACAGTTATATCAGCGCTAGGGAAGTTTGTTTCAACCTGGACTTGCTGTGCATGTTTACTCAATACACCGATTTTTTTGCTGCTCTTTAGCTGCATTTTAGATAAATTGGTTGCTGCAACCGCAATCCAAGGATCTTCCGTATAAGCGGAGCTGCACTGTACTTCGCTGATTGAGTTAGATTCACAGGTATAGGCAGGGATCAGTTCAAAACCATTTTCAATTAAATACTTTTCAATGTCTTGGCCATGAAATTCAGTTGCATCAATTTTTATCCCCAGCTTAGTACTGATGACTTTTAATAGGTCTGCACTCATACCGTCCATTTCACCGTCACTATTGGTGAAAGCGAATGGGTAGTTGTCAGCTGAGTAAAGGACTTTTATCGTGTCTTTTTGTCTGATGCTATTTAGTTCTGATTCAGTAAGGTTTAAACCTTGTCTTTGATATATGTACTTAACTTGTGAGCTGGTTAACCAAGCATCATATAGTTTGTCAAAAGTCTCATCTGGAATTGCTTTTAAAGCATCATCGAGCTCATTGATCAATAATTCATTACTGTGCAGGCCTGCAAAGTGGAGACTTTCATAAGGCATATTACTAATAAGATGTATATTGAGGTTATTCGATTCATCTTGATGTGTGTGTATATAGTCCAGGGTGATGGCATTACCGATATAGGCGTCTGAGGTGCCATTTAACACTGATTTGTAAGCTTGTTGACTATCAAGGAAGTTGGCAATTTCAACTTGGTTAGTGTGGGTTCTAAGCAGCTCATTGATCGCAAAACCTTTTTCAGTCGCGATTATCTTGCCTTGTAAATTAAGTAGGCTAAAGTCGTCTTGCTGATAGGTTATGCCTGCTTTAGGTACAAGCATTAACGAAGAACTAAAGCTGAGCCAAGTTGATCTCTCTGGGGTTTTTGATGCGCCCATTACAATATCAATCTTACCCTGTTTGACAGCATCTAGTACTTGCTTGTAGCTCGGGTAGATCACTACTTCAATATCATAGCCAGCATTTTTAGTAATTTCCTGTAACAACGAAGGTAATAACCCAATAGCCTTTTGGTCTTTACTGACATAGGTGAAAGGCTGCCAGTCGGGTGCGGGGTATCCCACCTTAATAACCTTGTTGGTGTTGATTACTTGGTTATCTAGTATCGAAGTACCTTCAGTATCGCTATTCGCATTACCAGACAATGGAAAAACAAACAAAATTAATAGCAGTAGTGCCTGACGCATATTGCAGCCTAAATTGGATTCTATAGTCATAAGAGTGTTCAGAAGTGATCCGCACAGGCAGAAGTTATCAGGTTGGACTCTTAGAAAGAGACAACCGTTGATGTCCTAGCGCTACTGAGGTCGTTGTTTTCTATCGGGTGAGAGATGTTGAAACAGCTGCGGCGAGAATGCTGCGTATTGTAAACGTAAATAAATATCTGTCGATAATTAGCCACAGATAAAATGTCAACTAGATCTCAATTTTGATCTTTTTTTGACATCAATTGAAGTTTTGGGTTTGTCGAGCAAGTTAGGTTATTTAACGGCTACAAGGTTGTTAGTGATTCAGATATAAAAAAGGCTAAACCTAAAGGTTTAGCCTTTTACAACAGGGTTTGAATTAAGGCTTATTCACCTTGTTCAACACCCGCTCTATTAATTAGGAATTGCGTTAACAAAGGTACAGGGCGTCCTGTTGAGCCTTTGTTTGCACCACTATTCCAAGCTGTCCCCGCCACATCTAAATGTGCCCAGTTATACTTTTTAGCAAAGCGCGATAAGAAGCAAGCCGCAGTGATAGAGCCTGCTGCACGACCACCTAGATTAGTCATATCGGCAAATGGGCTTTCCAAGTGCTCTTGATATTCGTCCCATAGCGGCATGCGCCACGCTCGGTCGCCACTTTGCTCACCAGCATTTAGTAGCTCGTGTGCAAGAGGATTGTGACCAGAGAATAAGCCAGATGCGTGCTTACCAAGGGCAATAACACAAGCCCCAGTTAAAGTGGCTGTATCAACAACTAATTCAGGATCAAAGCGCTCAACGTAAGTGAGTACATCGCATAGTACTAAGCGACCTTCTGCGTCGGTATTTAGTACTTCAACAGTTTGGCCTGACATAGTGGTTAGAATATCACCCGGGCGATAAGCATTGCTCGATGGCATGTTTTCACAACCAGCTAAAATACCAATTACATTAATAGGCAGTTGCATTTCGCATAATGCTTTCATCGCACCTATAACACCGGCTGCGCCGCCCATGTCATACTTCATTTCGTCCATGGCTTCGCCAGGCTTAAGTGAAATACCACCAGAGTCAAATGTTAGGCCTTTACCAATCAATACAATTGGCTTTTCAGTGTTATCCACTGCACCTTTGTATTCCATAATGGTCATCACTGACTCATTATCACTACCACGTCCAACCGCAAGGTATGAATTCATACCTAAGGCTTCCATCTGCTCTTCACCAATCGTTGTAACGGTTAGGTTTTCAGTGTTTTCAGCAATTTGGCGTGCTTGTGATGCTAGGTAAGCTGGATTACAAATATTTGGTGGCATATTGGCCACGTCGCGGCAAAGATGCATGCCTGAAGAAACTGCCATGCCGTGCTCAATAGCACGCTCACCAACAGTTAGCTCACGTCGAGTCGGTACATTAAATACCAGTTTACGCAGTGGACGACGAGTTTCACCTTTACGGGTTTTTAATGCGTCGAAGCTGTATAGGCTGTTTTGTGTTGTTTCAACAGCTTCACGTACTTTCCAGTATGTGTCGCGACCTTTAACATGTAACTCAGTTAGGAAGCAGACAGCTTCCATTGAACCAGTTTCATTTAGAGTGTTGATGGTTTTTGTGATGATTTGTTTGTATTGACGTTCATCAAGCTCACGCTCTTTACCACAACCGACTAGCAAAACACGTTCGCTTAGTACATTAGGTACATGGTGAAGCAACAACATTTGGCCTGGCTTACCTTCTAAATCACCACGACGAAGTAAATTGCTGATATAGCCTTCACTGATTTTATCTAACTGTTCGGCGATACCGGACAAGCGTCTTGGTTCGTATACACCTACGACGATACAAGCTGAGCGTTGTTTCTCTGGACTGCCGCTCTTTACGCTAAACTCCATGAGCTCTCCTAGATTCTTAAAGACAAATTTTATTATTTATTAGATAATGTCTGCTTGTGCCCAAAAAGGGCCAAAATATGGCGCACCCTATAATTTTCTTTTCAGGTGTTTTCCCTGGCCATGTTATGTACTTGTTGGTAACAAAACTACTAAAAGTAGACAGTCTACATGAAAGTTGTATTGATACCAGCATAAATGAACGTTTGGAGACCGGATCCTCACTGTGATTGTATTTAGATACCTGATTCGAGAAGTTTTGAAAGCGCAAATTGCGGTACTTTTAGTGCTGTTAGCTATTTTTATTAGCCAACATTTTGTGCGTGTGCTTGCTGATGCCTCTGATGGCGAGTTTCCAGCCTCTCTTGTTATGACCTTGCTCGGTCTTAACATGCCGTTTCTTACCGTCCTGGTTTTACCGCTAAGTCTATTTTTGGGTATTTTATTAGCCCATGGGCGTATGTATGCCGAAAATGAGATGGTTATTTTTCACGGTGTAGGCATTAGTGAATGGTATATCACGCGAGTGACCTTACTGCTTGCTGTCATTAATATGGTGTTTACACTGTTTTTGTCGGTGTATGTAGCGCCATGGGCAGAAGAACAGCAAAACCAAGTGCTTGAGCATGCTAAGTCTGAGGCGGGGCTTGCTGCACTTACCCAAGGTCGATTCCAGACCAGTCCTAATGGCCGCGCAGTGTTATTTGTAGAGCGTATTGGACGTGACAATAAATTAGATAAAGTCTTTGTGGCACAGTTACCTGAACCAGATGACGAAACTGGTGTTGCCAATGTGGTTGTAGCACGTTCAGGTAAAGTGGTTGAAGACGGGACTGGTGGTCAGCGATTACAGCTTGAAGACGGTGTGCAATATCAAGGTAACCCTAAGCGTGTTGACTACCAAGTTGTAGAGTTTGGTGGCTATCAAATGCAGATTAAAGAGCAGGCTGTTGATGAGCGCCGTCGTAAATTGTCCGCAATGCCGATTGGCGAGTTGATGAAAATCGATAGTCCAGAAGCAACTGCTGAGTTCCATTGGCGTTTAGCAATTCCTTTAGCAATTCCATTGATGACCTTGATTGCGGTACCTATGGCGCGAGTGAATAACCGCCAGGGTAAGTTTGCTAAGATGTTCCCAGCTATTTTACTGTACTTAGGCTATTTTGGTCTGATGGTTGCTGGGCGTAAATCGCTCGAAGATGGCGTCATTCCTCAGTATCTTGGGATGTGGTGGATCCATGCGTCCGCGCTTGCCATAGGGATATTGCTATTAGGTAAAGAGCGTCCGTTTGGCGCTAAATTGTCAGGCTTGTTCAAGCGTAACAAGGCGGCTAAAGCATGAAAATATTAGACATTTATATCGCTAAAGTACTGATTAGCACCTCTTCATTAGCGCTATTAGTATTAACAGGCTTGTCAGGCATTATTAAGTGGGTTGACCAACTGCGTGTGGTTGGTCGTGGCACTTATACCATGATGGATGCTGCAGTATATGTACTGTTTTTAATTCCGCGTGACATTGAACTTTTTTTCCCTATGGCGGTGTTGCTTGGCGCCTTGATTGGTATGGGGATGCTGGCATCTAACTCTGAACTAGTTGTAATGCAGTCGGCGGGTTTATCACGCTTACAAATTACTATGTCAGCGATGAAAACTGCCATTCCCTTGATGATTTTGGTGATGATGCTAACGGAGTGGGTTGCCCCAGTTGCAGAATTGCGGGCAAAAGAGATCAAGAGAACCAATGTATCAGGTGGCAGTTTAATTGACTCTAACCGCGGCATTTGGGCTAAAGATGGTGCCTTATTCGTCAATATCGGTGGCGCTGCCGACATTAATAATCTGCGTGATATTACTCTTTATGAGTTTGATGACACGACTAATCTAACCAGTACGGTGCACGCTAACTCTGCAGAATACAAAGATACCTATTGGTTACTCAAAGATGTACGCAGAACGACCCTCAAGAATGAGCAAGTTGTACTGGTCAATCTTGAAGAAGACCGATGGATCTCATCTCTGACTCCTGAAAAGCTCAGTGTAGTTTCTGTTAAACCAGAAGCGCTATCCATTGAGGGACTATTAGATTATTTAGATTACCTCAAGAGCAATAATCAGGCCGCTGAACGATATGAGTTAGCGCTGTGGCGTAAGCTAATGCAGCCTGTTACTGTCGCAGTGATGATGTTGGTGGCTTTGTCATTTGTGTTTGGTCCGCTTAGAACTGTGACTATGGGCGCAAGGGTTTTATTGGGTGTAGTCGCTGGTTTTAGCTTCTATATTTGTAGCGAAATCTTTGGTCCATTGAGTATCGTATATGGTTTACCTGCCTTTATTAGTGCCGGTATGCCAGCGTTTATCTTTAGTGTTGGTGCTTTGTATTACATAAGAAAATAATACCAATTGCATTAAATTAAAGGTACAAAAAAGCCAATAAGTACGAGGTTAAGGCCGTTGCTTATTGGCTTTTTTAATACTTTTAATTCACTCTTTATTGAGCGTCAAAAAGTTAAATTTGATTATATACCACGCCAGTTACGCATCTGATTCGCTTCTTTAGATAGTTCAACCACTTCTGAGCGAGTCATCATATCTTGCAGCGCTAGCTTGTCGCCGTTAATCAAAATCCACAAATTACCTATTCCCAGTAATGACCATACAAGTCTTGCAGCTGCAGTCACCATACTTAGGTTTTGGCCGTTTGGATGTTGGATTTTAAGGCGCCATGCTCGCATTCCTAAGGTTTGTCCGCCATAGCTCCAAAAACTGATATAAAATAGACCGACACATAGGGCAATCCAGAACTGATAAATGCCTTTATAAAGCGGAGTATTATTAAGCAAGTCAGAAACATGCTCAAACCCTGCCATATCGATTAAGCCGCTGGACGTTAACGCTATGAATATGCCAAAACCAATTGCGCCAGCAACCATATATACAGCTACGGCAAGTAATAGATCATAAATTATCGCACCGCATCGTTTAAAAAAACCGGCACGAGGAAAGTTGGCATGTTCGTTATTTGGCAAATATGAAGTCGTCATTTATATCACTTTTTATTAGGTTTATTGGATGGTGATAACTGCTGCAGGCTTATTGATTATGACTTTTTCGGTTCATCTTTATGGTAGTAGATGTCGCTAAAGCCAAAGCGAGCGAACTCTTTAGCGCGAAAATCTTTAACTGCCGACGAGCCTTTTGAGGTCATTGCAATTTGTTGCTCCATCATCAGGTATCGAGTTAAATCAACGCCTTCCGCTGCGGCAACCGCTTCGTAAATATCGTGAAACTTGTCATAAGCAAAGTTAATTTCTTTTGCTTGGTTTTTAAATTTGTAAGTAATTCTGGTTGCCATTTTTAGCATCTCTAATGTAAGTAGGTCTATGATACCAAATCTCGGCTATAAGGTATAAACCATATAGCGAGCATCTTCAGGATAGGCGCTAAGATCTTTACTTATCGCCTTGGCAATAAACCCTTGTTTACCCCAGTAGTGGTGCGCGCCTTGCACAGCGACTAAAGAAATCGTGTTGAGGTTATTCGTCTCTGCAAACTCGATAAGTGCTTTTAATGCGAGGCTACCCAACCCCTTGCCCTGCGCCTTTGCTGATAGAGCTATATCATGTAAATAAAGGGTATTAGCTTGGTCTATTGTACCCAATACTTGTTCGAGCGATGGTGGCATATCTATATGCCAAGGGTGGGCTAGACAATAGCCAATAACACTACCTTCAGAAGTTAGGGCAAAGCAGCTTTCTGGCGACGTGAGCCATTTGCTTTGTAATACCTCGAGCGATTCGGGTTCAATTTGTGGATAGCATTCTATTTGAATATCGAGAATATATGGCCAGTCAGACGGTTGAATGGATCGTAGCGTCATCATTTTTACTCTTGTAGTAAAGGGGTCTCTCTAGCCCTGCTAAGCCTAACTACAGCAGGGCTGATAATAGTATAACAGCTATAAGTAACGACTTTCCAAATGATGCTTGAAATGAGCCGGATTAAGGGGTTCACCTGTTGCTTGACGCATAAGTTCGTTGATTTCTAGTAGACTACCTTGCGACCAAACATGAGTTTGTAGCCAATGCATAACATCATTAAGACGGCCGGCCTCAATAAGGCTTTCCACATTGCCAATTTGGCTTTCCATAGCGCTTTTAAACTGGGCAGCGTACATTGCACCCAGAGTATAGCTGGGGAAATAACCTAACTCTCCAACAGCCCAATGTATGTCTTGCATACAGCCATTTTTGTAATCGCCGTCGGTATTTATGCTTAATAAAGATTGCATCTGACTAGACCAGAAGTCTGGTAGATCCGCAACTGCAAGTTCACCAGACACTAGGGCTTTTTCGGCTTCAAAACGCAGTAAAATGTGGCAAGGGTAGGTTACTTCATCGGCATCAACTCGAATATGACCGGGCTTGACTCGAGTGTATATATTAGTGAGTTGCTGATGCGATAACTCGCAACCTAGTAAGGTTTTTAGGTGAGGTTGAATTAGCTTTAAAAAGCCACTGCCACGGCCAACCTGCATTTCACAAAACAGGCTTTGACTCTCATGCAGCGCCATTGAGCGTGCAAGGCCTGCAGGTTGTCCACGCCAAGCAAGCGGCAAACCTTGTTCATATTTAGCATGACCTGTTTCATGAACAATTCCCATTAAGCCACTAGTGAAGTCAGCTTCATCATAACGGGTGGTTAGGCGAACATCGCTGGCAACACCACCGCAGAAAGGATGACTGCTGATATCGAGGCGGCCATGATTAAAATCAAACCCTAAAATTTGCATCACCTGTTGACCTAACTTAGCTTGGCTTTCTGCGCTTGTCGCTGGAATTGCATAGCTTGGCTCTGATGCCTGTTTATTTTGAACTTGTTGTATTAGATCGGGCAACCAGCTTTTCACCTGGTTAAAAATAGCTTCAATACTAGCAGTCGTCATACCCGGTTCAAACTTATCGAGTAAGGCGTCATAAGGGGTAACGTTAAGCACTTCTGCACGAATACCAGCTTCTTCTTTTACTAGGTTCATTAGCTGTTCAAGGTTTGGCTTAAACCCTTGCCAGTCATTGTTTTTTCGCTGGTCTCGCCAAGCTTGTTCGCAATGGTAGGCCGCTTTTGTTTTGGCTTCGACTAAAGCTGCTGGCACAGCATTAGCTTGCAAATATTGATAATTGATTTCACGTAAATTGGCTTGCTGCTCGGCTGTTAATGTGAGCTCTTGAGCCTTGGCTATTGTCTCTGCAAGCATAGGAGACGTTTTAAGGCTGTGAATATGCTTTGCGAGTTCAGCCATTGCAGCACCACGAGCTTCTCCACCACCAGTTGGCATCATAGTAGCTTGATCCCAATCTCCTAAGGCACTTAAATGCTCAAAATGACTAATGCTTTGAAAGTGTTTCGCAAGGGTAAGGTAGTGCTGGTTATTGTTAGCGCTCATAATGCAATCGGCTATAAAAAGATAAATATGCTTTATGCTAGCACGTAAGTACAGTGCAGCTAAGTGCTAGCAGCTAAATATCCGAATGGGGCTCAATGTTAATCAGTTTAGAAAGTGAGGGGATTGGCTACACTTAATGAGTTATTAAGTCGTGTTTGATACAGTGCCTGTTAATCATTAATAATCAAAAGTATTGTTACTTGTTATCGCACCTCTTTGTGTTAACATAATGTTAAATGTAAGCTTGACTTATATGAAGTTGTATGGGATGTGCAACTGACTTATTCATGGAGGATTAATGGTCGACTTTTTGTTGAGCCAAGAGAATTTACCTTACGCAATCTCGTTAGGGTTAGTGCTGCTCTTTGGTTTACTTGAAACATTATCTTTAGTCATAGGCGCTAGTCTTGTCGGGTTATTACACCCTGCAGAAGTGGTCGATAATATAGAGCTCAGTAATAAGAACTCTAGCGTTATGCTGAGTTTTGCTAGTTGGCTTAGCATGAATCGTTTGCCTGTATTACTTTGGTTTGCGTTAGCTTTACTCAGTTTTAGCATGGCGGGTTTTGTGATAAATGCTGTGTCTATGCGTTGGCTGCTCGTATTGCAACCTCAGCTCGTTTCCCTGCCTTTCGCATTGTTTCTGATGGCACTATCTTGTCATTACTTTGGTGCTGCGATTGCTGATAGATTGCAGCGCAATATCTCTAATGTTATCTCTATTGAAGATCTTAACGGTAGCGTAGCAAAGCTTGAGTTTGGAAGAGCAATGCTGGGTTATCCAGGAGCTGCCATCGTGGTAGATAAAAACCAGCAAGAACATCATGTATTTGTTGAGCCAGTGAACACTGAAGTTGAATTTACTGAAGGCAGCCTTGTTGTATTGGTTAAACGCAAAGGTCGAGTTTGGCAAGCAACACCGATAGATGATTAGTTTAGATAACTTTTATAAGAATCATAAAAAAGCCTGCATTAGCAGGCCTTTTTATTTAAGTTGTGACTAGCAGTTATGGCTTTACGCTTGCAGGGCTTGCAATATTGTCAACGCTGGCTGCTCATTCCTAGGCCAAATTTGGTAAGCTTTATGGTGCTTAATTAAAGAGGCTTTTTTGTTACCAGGGCTTAATAGCAGGTTATGCTGAAATGCGATTTTAGCCAGTAAGGTTTCATCTGCTCGCACAAAAATAGTGATAGGTTTAATTAACTCATCACCGACGATACGTTGAGTGAACTGATCATCTGAAATGATTAAGCTATTGCAGCCATCACTATCAAGTTTGAGTTTTTTAGTCACTTCTTGATCGGTAATGATTAGCCACTCTAGTGCCTCAAGATCAGCAATCATGTTATTTATCGAAGCGCCTAAGCCTGTTTGCTTGTCGCTAATATAACTATATTGCGCCTTAATCTTCTCAAGCAGTGTTTTTAGCTCTGCGCCAGCCCCCATGCTGCGAGCTTGGCGGATCCACAAGGTTAAGTCTTCGGCGACTAGCTTTGAGAAAGTACGCTGCTTTAATGCTGTGACCATCCAACTACATAGAAAGTGGCTTTCTGCTGCAGGAGTTCTGACGCTGCTGCTTTTGGCGCTTGCTTCAGCTAGTGCTGCTAAACCAGCAGTGGCGAATTCTAAAACGGCTTGATTATAGGTGATATCTGACATTGATTCTCCGCCGCGTGGAAGTAATAAAAGATGACGGCGAAGTGATTATACCTAATGTGCGGCAAGTGCGAAATTAACTTAGCCCGTAAACATCCTTTTAGTCGGTTTACGGGCAGCTTTTTACTGTTTAATTAAACTTGCTGCTGTCATGATGAGCTCCGGTGCAGGGCGTACTCTAAAGTTAGGGTTAACATATTGAAAATGCACTAAGCCATTGCCATCAATAATGTAGACTGCAGGCACAGGTAACACTAAGCGTTGTTCGCCCTCTGGTGTTTGCCAAAGCTTGTTTTCAAGCTTCATTTTACTTAGGTAGCGATTGGTGACTTTTTCACTGGTAAAGTAGGCCAAACCGAACGCTTTACTCACATCAAGGTTAGCGTCAGATAGTAAGGTGTATGAGAGTTCTTGTTCGGTCATAGACAGTTTAAGTTTGGCAGGCGTGTCGGGTGATATGCAGATTAGCTGAAACCCCATTTCAATGAGTTTTGGCTCGATGGCTTTAAGTTGTCCCATTTGCGAATTACAAAAGGGGCACCAACCACCACGGTAGAAAAAGATCACGCTTGGTTTGCCTTGGGTGATCTTGGCAATATCAATGGTGCGATCGTTAAGATCTTTTAGGTTGGTAGAAGGGATCGTTTGGCCGTTCATTAGCGGCATCACATTGAGTTCATCACTGGCGATGGGTTTAGCATTCGCTGCATGACTTAGCGCAGCACTGCTGATTATTAGCGCTAGTACTGCAAAGGTATTTCTTAGCATTATTATTCCTTTTTAAAAGCAAAATGAGCTTGTGTTTGACAAGACCGCGTAAGCCGCAATTTGCTTTCGCCGCTTAAGGAATAAACGTTACGTTCAAAAAAGGCACCATTGGGTGCCTTTTTTGTTTATAAAATAATTCGGTGTCCGTACAGCGATTATTTTATCTTCTTAATCTTTGCTGGTGACGCATTCTTCACTTTAACGCGGCGACCTTGCATGTTCTTCTCTGCAATAACCTGTGCACCAGCGTTGTCTACACGCTGCTGTTTCTTAGCAAAGCTACGGCGTTTTTGTAGCTGTTTGATCAATAGATCGCGGCTACCGACTTCATAACCAGGAATGCTAATACGGCGCAGTTGCTGACCAATTAACTTCTCGATATCAGCAAGTGTGCGCTCTTCTTCACGACTTACAAATGAGATAGCGACGCCTGATTTACCTGCACGGCCTGTACGACCAATACGGTGAACATAATCTTCAGCAAGGAAAGGTAAGTCGTAGTTAACTACGTACTCTAAGCCTTGAATATCCAGGCCACGTGCAGCAACTTCGGTTGCCACTAACACGCGCATTTTACCTTCTTTAAACTCACGTAGTGCACGGCGACGGCTACCTTGTGCCTTTTCACCATGAACAACCGCAGTTGGAATACCATCTAGATTAAGCTCTTTTTCAAGCTTGTCTGCCGCATCGCGAGTAGCGGTAAATACTAGCACTTGGCGCCAGTTTTTCTTACCAATAAGCTCTGACAGTAGCTCTCGTTTACGGCGCTGTTCAACTGGGTAAACCACTTGGCTAACAGTAATCGCTGTGGTGTTTTGCTTGTCAGCAGTAATCACGTTTGGTTTAACCATCATCGTGTTAGCTAGTTGCTTAACCGCAGTTGAGAAGGTTGCCGAGAACAATAGATTCTGACGCTTCTTATTAACGGCTTGCAGAATCTTTTGAATATCGGCACTAAAGCCCATATCTAGCATACGGTCGGCTTCGTCTAGGACTAAAGACTCGACGTTAGACAGGCTTAAGTTACAAGCCACAATGTGCTCAAGCAGTCGGCCCGGAGTGGCGATAATGATATCCGCGCCACGCTTTAGCTTAGTTGCCTGAGTATCCATTTTAACGCCACCAAAAATGGTGACTACAGAGATGTCTAAGTACTTAGCGTAATCATTAACGTTATCGGCAATTTGCGCTGCAAGCTCGCGGGTTGGGGTTAAGATCAACGCCCGTGCATTTGAGCGGCCGGTAGTGCTTGGGTTATCAAGCATCTTTTGTAAAATTGGCAATGCAAACGCAGCCGTTTTACCCGTACCTGTTTGCGCACTAGCAAGTACATCTTGGCCGCGGCGTACGGCAGGGATGGCTTGCTGCTGAATTGGTGTCATTTTTTCATAACCACATTCAGAGATTGCACGCAAAATCTCAGGAGCAAAACTAAATGATTCAAATCTCATGATTGAGGAGTCCTATGTTCAACAATTCAATTGCTAACAGGTACGCTAGCATTTTCTAATACCATTAAAATGGCGGCCGCGGAGTATAGCAAACTTTTATACTGACTGGTATTAGATTAAAACCTGTGCTTTGGCAATTTTGTGCCTAACGAGTACGCAATAAAAAGCAGCGCTTAAGCGCTGCTTTAATTATGGAACAAAACACGCAATTAAATGGCTGCTGTGACCTTATTTAACCAAGTTAAATCTTCACCTTGCATAAACGGCGTTAGCTTGTCTTTAACTTGCTGATGATATTGGTTAAACCAATTAATCTCAGACTCTGTTAGATACTGTTTATCAATTAGACGTGAGTCCATTGGAATGAAGGTTAGCGCTTCAAACTCAAACATTTCACGCTCAATGTTGGCAAGTGCAGCGCATGGACGCACGGCAACTAAGTTCTCTAGTCGAATACCAAATTCTTCAGCGCGGTAGTAGCCAGGCTCGTTCGACAAGACCATGCCGTCGAGTAATGGCACATTTGAGCGACCTTTCGCTATGCCCTGCGGTCCCTCATGCACACTGAGGTAATGACCAACGCCGTGGCCAGTGCCATGGTCAAAGTCATAGCCATGTTGCCATAAGTACTGGCGTGCGAACGCGTCAAGTTGCATACCACTGGTGCCTTTAGGGAACTTAGCTTGATCGATAGCAATATGGCCTTTTAATACCAAAGTCACCATTTTTCTCTGCTCATCGGTGACATCACCGATAGCGATAGTGCGGGTAACGTCGGTTGTGCCGTCTAAATACTGGGCGCCAGAGTCAACCAGATAGATGCTGTTCATCTGCATCTGCGCTGGCGTACCATTGTTATGATTGTAGTGGCACATCGCTGCGTTACCGCCTGTCGCCGAAATAGTATCGAAGCTTGGCTCTTGGTACATAGGATCGCTTAAACGGAAGCTTTCTAGCTTATCTGCCAGTACAGCTTCATCGTAAAGCCGATTAGCATCAACTTCGCGGTCTAACCAAGCAAGAAAGCGACTAACAGCAACGCCATCACGAATATGGCACGCCTTGATACCTGCAAGCTCAGCTGCATTCTTTTGTGCTTTTGGTAATGCTACTGGGTCACTACCGGCAATAAGCTGCGCGCCAGCTTCTTGCGCTGTAAGTTGTAGCCATGCATTACTGTTATCTGGGCTAGCAAGCACTTTTGTGCCTTCTAGCTTGGCAAGCTCTGCAGCAAGTTCTGCTTCATTTTTAAAGCTAACGCCAGTGCCAACATGCTCGTTGATATTTTCAGGTAGCTTTTTGGTGTCGGTGAACAGCACCATGTCGCCATTGGCGTGCAGCAATGCTGTGCCAAGTACAACTGGCAAACAAGGAATGTCTTTACCGCGTATGTTGAGCAGCCAGCATAATGAGTCTAATGCTGAAATAATTGCCACATCAGCGCCCTGTGCTTTGATATCCGTGCCAATCGTCGTGCGCTTGTCTAAACTGCTACGGCCGGCGCTTTGCTCGCTAAATAGCATAATAGGATCGGATGTTGGCGCAGGTCTGTCTGTCCAATTTACATCGATAGGGTTGTGCGCAACTTTAGTTAGCGTGATTTGCGCTTTAGCAAGCTCTGCTTGGGTTTGATTAAACCAAGCTAAGGTATGCAATCGGGCGTCAAAGCCAACTTGCGCATTGGCGCCAAGCTGTTCAATCAGCCATTGAGCTTGCGGGGTATCATGTAAGCTTAAGTATTCGAATAAACTGCCATCGACTTGTTGGCGAACCTGTACTGTGTAACGACCATCGACAAAGATTGCCGCGCTTTCCTTAAGGACAATAATCGCGCCAGCAGAACCGGTAAATCCACTGGCCCATAACATACGTTCGTTATGTTCAGGAACATACTCACCTAGATATTCATCAGCTCTTGGAATAATAAATGCGTCTAGGTTTAATTTAGCCATTTCGCTGCGGATGGCTGTTAAGCGTGCTGCAATAGTATTTGACATTCAAACTCCATTATTAGCGTTCAAGCTAGAAAGTTACTGAGCTCGAGGCTATTTCTTTTTGTACGAATTTAGGGCGGAGGTTAGCATAAATGCCAAGTGCATGGCAGTCACCCTATAGGATTAACCGTGTAGTTAGCAGGTCGCTAGTGTGAACCAAACTGGACAAAAAGGTTTGCAGTTCCTTAAATCAACAACGTTGTTTAGTCAGCGTTTTAGCCAAAGTCGAGTGATTAATGCGATAAAGCTTGGTTTTAAATTTCAATTAATCGAATTGTTTACAGTTAATCGATATTCTATAGGTCGTTAATATCTAAGCAGCTATATGGTGTAAGTCTCTATTATGTTAGAATTTTGTTTGTCGTTAGGATGCGATTAGTCGTGGTGTAGCCATGCTCATGGGAGTGCTAAGTGCAAACATTAACAATCGATATTAGTGGTTCAAAAGCCTTATTTGAAATAGAAACACAAGGGCGAGTAGAGCAATATAAAATAGCGATAACAGACGGATTTAATATTAATAATTTAAATACGCAGATCGCTGAATTAGAACAAGACTACGGCTTAGAAGGTTACGGGTTAGGCATAGCCGTTCCGGGGTTAGTGCAAGCGCAGCAATTGGTGTCCTGCCAATCACTGCCTGGGCTAAAAGGCTTGAGTGTTGATGATCTATTCACCAAAGCAAAACGGATTATTATTGCTAATGACAGCGATGCTGGTCTGCAAGCATTAATGGACAGTAAGCAAGATTGTGAGTTACTTGTTATGTGCGATATGGGTATTGGTATGTCTATCGCGGTAAACGGTATTCCATTCACTGGTGCATCAGGTATGGCTGGCGAGTTAGGGCATTGTCGTATGATGACTGAGTCTGGCGAGTTTAGTCTTGAGCAACTAGCCAGTGGCGCTGCGATTAAGCGTCGTAATTGGACCCGCAATGAAGATATTGCACGTGCAGGCAGTTACATCGGCCAAAGTTTAGCTTGGGTGGTTAATCTGTTTAACCCATCCCATATCTACTTAGCGGGTAGTTTGATGGATAACCCGCATTATTACCAAGCGTGTGTTGCTGCAATTAAAGAGATGGCATTACCCATTCCTATGGCAAAGGTAAAGGTTAACCGTGTTGATGACCGTGAAACCATGGTTTGCCGCGGTCTTAAAGTGATGCTGAATAAGTAATTTTAAAATAGTAAGCCATTAAATAAAAAGGGCAACCTTCATCAAGGACGTTGCTCTTTTTATTGCCTCAATGTAAAAGCTCTGATTGCTAATTCAGGTGTTTTTTATCGCCTAATAAGCCACTTTTACTCAACATATAACTCGCGACCATCGACAATTATTTGCACTTTTCCCTATTAGTTACTGACTGATTGTATATTTTATGCTAGAAAGTGTGGCATACCATGAGCCATTGTAAATATGGCGCTTGTGGAAACTACTTTTAAGTAGTGGCTGCATGACAATATAAATAATCAAATTTGAAAGGTAAGTATATGACCATAGGTGTTGGCGGTTCTACCGCAGAGCAGGAATTAGCAAAGTTAACAGATATGACTCAAGGTGCAGAGCCTATTAGTCGTGAAGAGTACCAAGCTCGTATCGCCAAGGCGCAAGCCATCATGAGCGAGCAGGGAATTGCTGCCATTTACCTAAACGCAGGCACTAACCTTTACTATTACACTGGCACGCGCTGGTACGCTAGCGAGCGCATGGTAGGTGCAATCCTTCCTGCAAAGGGCGATGTTGAATACATAGCGCCAGCCTTTGAGGTTGATACCTTAAATGGTTACATGGTCATTGGCGGCAAAGTAAATACTTGGCAAGAAGATGAAAGCCCATTTGCACTTTTTGGCAATGTATTAGCCAACATGGGAATTACAGCCGGTGATATCGGCATCGATGAATCTGCTGCTTTCTTTATCTTTGATGGCATGCGTCAAGCGCATCCGCAGTATAACTATGTTAACGCTAAGCCAGTAACAGCTGGTTGCCGCATGATTAAATCTGCGGTTGAGCTGAGTTTGTTGCAGCGCGCTAAAGATATGACCATGGAAGTGCACAAAGCCGTTGCGCGTATTTTGCATGAAGGCATTACCACCAGTGAAGTGGAAGCCTTTATCAATGCTGCGCACATTAAAGTGGGTATTCCTGCAGGCTCATATTTCTGTATCGTGCTGTTTGGTGAGGACAGTGCCTACCCGCATGGGGTTAAATCACCTAAAGCACTAGAGCTAAATGACACCGTATTGATTGATACCGGTTGTCAGTTATACGGTTATAACTCGGATATTACCCGTACTTACGTTTATGGTGAGCCTAGCCCACGTCAACGTGAATTATGGCAGTTTGAGCAAGCATCGCAAATAGCAGGTTTTGAAGCGGCGCAAATTGGCGCTACGTGTGCCAGCGTTGATCGCGCAGCCCGTGATGTACTGGAAGCGGCAGGTTTTGGTCCAGGCTATGATGTACCGGGTCTTCCACATCGCACAGGTCACGGTGTCGGCCTTGATATCCATGAATGGCCGTATTTAGTACTTAACGACCATACTCCTCTTGCTGCGGGTATGTGTTTCAGTAATGAACCTATGTTATGTGTACCGGGCGAGTTCGGTGTGCGCCATGAAGACCACTTCTATATGAGTGAAACAGGCCCAGTATGGTTCACTAAGCCTGCGCACTCAATCGATGACCCATTTGGTTACGAAGCGTAATATTTGCAATGCCTCATTATCAATAACGAGGCATTTTTTTGTGTAAGAAGCGCGATGTATATAAAGGGAATTCGGTGTGCGCCATGAAGACCCTGATTTTAAACAAGAGTATATGAGTGAAACAGGCCCTGTATGGTTCACCAAGCCTGCGCACTCAATCGATGACCCATTTGGTTACGAAGCGTAATATTTGCAATGTCTCGTTATCAGTAACGAGGCATTTTTTTGTGTAAGAAGCGCGATGTATATCAGGGGAATTCGGTGTGCGCCATGAAGACCCTGATTTTAAACAAGAGTATATGAGTGAAACAGGCCCAGTATGGTTCACTAAGCCTGCGCACTCAATCGATGACCCATTTGGTTACGAAGCGTAACCCAAGCATAATCTAAGCGTATAGTTGTTTGCCTCTTTATCAGTAACGAGGTTTATTTGACTAAAAAAACGCTGTTGCCAGTATCAAATAAAAAGCCCGCATGGTTATCCATTCGGGCTTTGTTTTTTAGAATCAATAAATCAGTGTTAGTCGATACTGATCAATTCAACATCAAAGATTAAGGTTGAACCACCGCCAATCTTACCAGCACTACGATTACCGTAGGCAAGTTCACTTGGAATAAAGAAACGGGCTTTTTCGCCAACAATCATTAGCTGTACGCCTTCAGTCCAACCTTTAATCACACGGTTAAGCGGGAAGGCAATTGGCTCGCCACGCTCAACTGAACTGTCAAATACACTGCCATCAATTAGGGTGCCATGATAATGCACGGTAACGGTATCGCTAGCCTTTGGATGTACTGTGCCAGTACCCGCTTCAAGTACTTGATACTGTAGGCCTGATACTGTGGTTGTTACGCCGTCTTTTAGTTTATTCTCGGCAAGGAATGCATTGCCTAAAGCGATATTTTCTTTGGCCGCTTTTTGGTTGTTCATTGAGGTAAAGAAGTAAAACACCACACATGCAATCACTACAACAGCTAAAACCACTTTCATTATTGAGACACCTTGTTTTGATTTGACCGCTAATAATAGCGAATCCCTCACCATAGGTAAATCTGAGCCAGCATTGTAAATATTAAGCCAAGTTGATATTTATCAGCTGCTGTTGCTCAGCGAAATAAACTAAGCCTGCACAGATGGTTATATTGCTAATAATGGCTAACCAAAGTATGACTTTAAAGCGACCTTTAGCTGATTTGTGTCTTAGCCATTGCTGCGCCAGTAATGCTCCTGGCCAGCCGCCGAGTAAGCTTAATAGGTGCAATCTTGCTTCGCTTATGCGCCAGCTGTTGTTTCTGGCGGCACGTTTATCCCATGCAAAGGTCAATAAAGTCATCAGACTGATTATGCTGATATACACAAATGGCCATAGCGGCAAAATTGCTAATGAGTAAGCCAGAGCGAATACTCCAATAAAGCTGACTGCGATAAGGAGTATTAGCGGGTTAGATGAGGTTTTGATTTTATTGGATGCTTTGGTCTTTTTGCCTTGAGCTATCTTTTGTGTAGCACTGGATTTGAGTAAGCGAGCATTTTCAGCATGCACTTTACCGCGTTTATTGACTAGGTCGAACTCTACTGAGTCACCTGCAACAGGTCTGAGCTTAGTATTAAATGCGGAGATATGGATAAATACCTGCTGTTTGAGATTATTGCAGCGGATAAAGCCAAAGCCTTTGGCATCATCCCAACTCTCTATAACACCGATTTGCGACATTTATGTTAGCTTTAATAGTGATTGATACGATAACAGAGCATATGCATTCAGCGAATGGGCCATGCGCAATGGTTCATGTGTAATGGCTCACCCGCGTTAGATATGTATCTAAGATTTAGGATAATTAACAAGACTCGTCTGAGCAGCACTCTTCTTGTAAAAACTGAATAAGGCCTTCTAAGCAATCAAACTGAGGAATGCAGTGTAATACTCGACCTTCACGGTGTTGTTTAACTAAACCTGCCGACATTAAGCTTGCTAGATGGTGCGATAGAGTTGAATTAGGGATCTGTAAGCTTTCTTGCAAATGCCCAACAGGCAAGCCTTTATGGCCAGCTTTAACTAAACATCTAAATAACGTCAGGCGGGTGGGGTGGCCTAGCTCTTTTAAAGCTTTTGCTGCAATTTCAGTATCCATATGCTAACTCTCAACCAATAAGTATGTTTCTATAATAATCGAAATAATAGCAGGAATCCGCTAACCGACAAGTGATATTTTTATTAGCAAGTGACTATGCTTACTCTAGGTTGATATTTTCGCTGGTTTTTCAGAGATCCACAGCTTGATTGTTCCTTTCACAACCACTACGCCGTCGGTGTCATAAGCGTTAACTTCAACCAGCATATCACCGGGCACCCATTGCTCAGGTTTCACTTCGGCAATACAGGTGATATCGCTGCCAGCTTTAGCGGTATAATCAACACTCATGCCTTTAGGGATCCACCTTAAATGGTTAGGAATAGACGCTTCAGCCATCACACCCATCGCCATTTCTAGTCCGTTACAGATAGCAATCACATGTACAGTTTGGATGTGGTTGTGTACCGCTTTACGTTTTTTGATTAAACACACACAGCGATTCACATTTAATTCACTAATCATGGGTTTTACTGTTGCGAAATAAGGCGCCATACGGCTCACCATAATAGAGAAAATCTTGTTGCCAAAAGGCAGCTTGGTGACTCGGTTATACAGTGACATGACTTTAGTGGGCTTATTATTAGTATTGCTCATCTGCTGTTTGTCCTTTGGTTATTCGCTGTTGTGAGCTTAAGGCTCGTATCCTATTCAAAGTTGGAACTATAATTAGTCGCGCAACTGGTCGGATGAGGTTAACATTGAATTAACATTGATTGCTAGCATCGATTATTCCGTGTGCAGAAAATTAAACTGTATTTCATTTCTTTTTAGAGGAAGTGGCACGTATAATTTCGGCCGATTAAAACATCTCAGTAAATTAAGGAATAAAGTGAATTATTTAAAGACCTACCTCAAGGGGATGGCAATGGGCGCTGCAGATGTGGTCCCAGGTGTATCTGGCGGTACAATCGCATTTATTACAGGGATTTTAGACCCACTGCTTGAAAGCATTAAGAAGATTAATCCGTCTCTATTTGGAGTGATTAAAGAAAAAGGCATTAAAGCGGCATTTATGCATATTAATGGTCCATTTCTAGTCTGTGTTTTTGGTGGGATCTTGACGAGTATTTTGACCTTAGCCAAGCTAATCACTTATTTACTCGACACTCACCCAATCCCTGTGTGGTCGTTCTTTTTTGGTTTAATTGTCATCTCAGTCATCCATATGCTTAAGCAGGTTAAAGGCATTACTCTCGCGCGTTTAGCTTTATTTGCTTTAGGCGTAGTGTTTGCTTGGGGCATCACCATGCTCAACCCAATTGCGCTTGAGATGACTTACTTAAATGTATTCTTAGGTGGCTGTATCGCGATTACAGCAATGATCTTACCCGGTATTTCTGGCAGTTTTATTTTGTTATTACTGGGCTTATATACCCCAGTAATCGGTGCGGTTAAGAATTTTGAACTGGGCATTATGGCAACTTTTGCCGCAGGTGCTGCGATCGGTATCCTTTGTTTTAGCCATGTATTATCGGCGTTGCTGCGTAAGTTCCACGATGCAACGTTAGTCTTTTTAACCGGATTAATGCTGGGTACACTTGGTAAAATCTGGCCATGGAAAGAAGTACTGACTTTCCGTGAAAACTCTAAAGGCGAAATTGTACCACTTGATGAGCGTGTGTTGTCTCCTATGCAGTATGAGCAAATCACCGGTCAGCCATCACTACTGTTATATGCGGTTATTGCAATGCTTGGCGGTATTCTTCTGGTGTGGGGATTAGAGCGGTTTGCCAATAAAACACGATAAGCGTTTTATTCATTAATACATTGAAAAGTCAGTTCTAAACTGGCTTTTTTTTATGTTTAAAAGCAACTAGAAAGCGATTTGAATTTGGACTAAATTAAAACTTGTACAAAAAAGTGATCCTTGTACAAGTATGTGGCGTATTGAACAGTCTATAAGGGAGTATTATGACTATGAGCCAATTTAATCCAGATAAAATCCAGATCGGTATTAGTGCCTGTTTACTCGGCGAGAAAGTGCGTTTTGACGGTGGTCATAAGGCTTCAAGTTATTGCCGCAAAGAGATAGCCGAACATTTCGATTATGTGCCAGTGTGTCCTGAAATGGCCATAGGCATGGGAGCGCCGCGTAAATCAATCCGTCTTGAAAAAGATGGCGATATTATCTTTGTCAAAAGTGCCGATGGTTCGGTTGATGTTACCGACAAACTCCATGAGTTTAGTGATAAAAAAGTCGCGCAGTTAGATTTCTTAGGAGGCTACATTTTATGTGCTAAGTCGCCAACCTGTGGCATGGAGCGAGTCACTGAGTACAAGTATGGCACTAACAATGGCTGGAAATCGGGCATTGGTGTTTATGCTCGAAAATTGATGGAGCGTTACCCGCTGCTTCCAGTTGAGGAAGAAGGGCGTTTACATGATCTACCTATCCGTGAAAACTTTTTCACCCGAGTTTATGCCTACCATGATTGGCATATGCTAAAAGCGTCAGGTTTAACCAAGAGTAATATTTTAGATTTCCACGCGCGCTACAAATACATGCTGATGGCCCATAATCCAAAGTTATATCGCGAACTAGGCCCTTTGCTCGCGGATATGAGCGGCGATCTAGAAAAGATTGCAGACATTTATTTTACCGGCTTTATGCAGATCTTAAAGATTAAAGCGACCCGTAAAAATCACACCAGTGCGCTGCAGCATATCCAAGGTTATTTTAAAAAGCATTTATCAAGTCCGCAAAAAGCGGAACTTGCTGAATCAATCCTTAAATACAACCAAGGACTGCAACCAATCTTAGTGCCGATGACGCTGATTAACCATTATCTGCGTGAGTTTCCAACGCCTTACATTGAAAATCAAGTGTACCTTAACCCGCATCCTCAAGAGCTCAAGCTTCGTTATGCCTATTAGGCATATTGTTTGAACTCTAACGAGGAGTGCAGCATGGATAAGATTGAAGATGAAGCAATTTGGTTAACCATTGGAGACGCTGCCCAGCGTACAGGCGTTAATCCGGTGACCTTAAGGGCTTGGCAAAGACGCTTTGGTTTAGTTGTCCCTAAACGAACCCCAAAAGGACACAGGCTATACGGCGAGTCTCATTTAGCCCAAATTGAAGAGATCCTGTTTTGGCTAAACCAAGGTGTGGCCATTAGCAAAGTGAAGCCACTGCTTAAAGCTTCGCAGACAAAAGCTGCGGTAAAGCCTTTAGCTAAACAAGCCTTAAGTGTAGAAGAGCAAAACCTTTGGTTAGATCATATTGAATATTTAAATCAATCTTGTCTCGATTTTAATGCCACCGCCCTCAACGGTAAACTTACCGAGCTTTCAGGCCTGTATCCGTTTTCAGTACTAAAAAATGGTCTGTATTGGCCTTGGCTAAATGGACTCGAAGGCTTGCTACTGGGACGTCCCGATGCATCTAGTATTGAAACTTGGGTTGTTGAAGAACTGTCAGCTCGTGTCGCCAAACGGCGCTTGGCTCAACTGCAAGGCGACGCTCAAAAGCCTTCGTTGCTGGTTGATTTTCTGGGGGGGAAACCAAGCAATGCGTTGCTTGTTTCTGCCGAGTTATCTGCCTACCACGTTAATCATAATCTTATAAAAATCACCAATGTTAGTGAGCTAAGTTTTATCGTGCAGCGACTCAACTGTAGCCAAGTGTTTTTAGTGGCGCAGCCACAATTAACTACAACGCAAACCCAAGCATTACAAGAGTTTATTGCTAGTGCCAATGCTGGAGTTTTTCTGGTAGGTCATTACGCCAAAGTGGTTAATCAAGCATTAGGAATGGCTCATTACGATATACCAAAACTCCTGATGCAGTGTGGCATTGCAGCTCCAGCAAAAACCATAATCTCCAACGAAAATATCGCTATAGAAAACACCTCTCAAGAAATTGTCTCTGAAGAAGCTGAGGAAGGAAAGCAAGATGCCAAATACTGACTCAACGAATGGCAATACGCTTGTGTGGTTTAGACATGATCTGCGCATTGATGATAACCAAAGCCTAGTGGCTGCTTGCCAGTATGCTGCTGAGCATCAAGGTGTTGTGCGGGCAATATTCTTTGTTACGCCTAAGCAGTGGGCATTACATGACGCCGCATCGATTCAGTTAGACTTTATTGAAAGGCAGGTTAATCAACTTGCTATAGATCTCGCAGAGCTCGGGATCCCGCTGGATATTTGTCACTCGGATGACTTTGAGGCGATGCCTGCACTGCTGTCGCAATACATCAACTATTGGCAGATTGCTAAGGTGTTTGCCACTAGCGAGCCAGAGTGTAATGAGCAGCGCCGAGATCACGCCGTCATTGAGGCTGGAGTCGATCTTGAGCTTAGTCAGCAACATTGTTTTTTACCGCCTTTATCCGTGCTTAACTTGTCGGGGGAAATGTATAAGGTATTTACGCCTTTTGCTAAAAAGTGGCGTGAGATAGCAAAGCAAGCTCCAATCCAAACTTTAGCCCGCCCAGAGCCGATAGCTACGCCATTACCAATGCCAAACTATGTTGAGTTTGATTGCGAAAAATCCAGTAGCCGCCGCTGGCCGGTCGGCGAGCTGGCTGCACATGCCAAGCTACGGCAATTTGCAAAAGATAAAGTGGCAGATTATCAAGCGAGTCGAGATTTTCCTGCGATTGATGGCACTAGCCAGCTTTCAGCTTATCTCGCTGTAGGCATCATTAGTCCTCGTCAATGTTTGCAAGTGCTGTTAAGTCACTATCCTGATGCGTTAGTGCATGACGAAAGTCCTGGGCGCTGCTGGTTAAACGAATTGATTTGGCGTGAGTTTTATCGTCACTTGCTGGTGGCATTTCCCAAGTTATCTAAAAGTGCCAACTTTAATGCCTTGGCCGACCAAATCAAATGGCGCAATAACCCTCGGGAGTTTCAAGCTTGGTGTGAAGGCCGTACAGGGTACCCGTTAGTGGACGCTGCCATGCGACAGTTAAACCAAACGGGTTGGATGCATAATCGTCTACGTATGGTGACTGCGAGTTTTTTGACTAAACATTTGCTGGTCGACTGGCGCTGGGGCGAGCGTTATTTCAGACAAAAACTAATTGATGGCGACTTAGCGGCTAATAATGGTGGCTGGCAATGGTCAGCAGGAACAGGCTGTGATGCTCAGCCCTATTTTCGAGTATTTAATCCGATTTCACAGTGCGAAAAATTTGATCCAACCGGCGCATTTATCCGTACCTACTTACCAGAGCTTGAACAGGTAGATTTGAAGTTAATTCATAAGCTTAAAATACCCACTCAAGCACAACTTTTTGTTGAAACGGACTATGCTTCTCCTATAGTGGAGCATAAGTTTGCCAGAATGCGCGCGATAGATGTTTTGTCAGCGATGAAGAAAGGAAGCGCTAACGCTCTGCAAGTTCGAGCTCAGCAAGTACGGCAAGTAGGTAGCGACAGTAGTGTGGATTTAGATAAGGAGATTTTCGGATGACAGCTAGCGCAGAACGATTAACCACAGACTTGTCATCTTTGAGTGAGACTCAAGGCGACTATGAGCAATCAAGTGACAAACCGTCGCAAGCACAAGTGATGCAGGAAAAAGCACTCATAGATAGCTTCATTCGTCTGTATCAACACCTCAATAAGGACAATTTGCACCTACTTGCTCAGGTTTACAGTAATGACATCGAATTTAGCGATCCGCTACATCATGTATCAGGTCTACCCGCTCTAACCCATTATTTTGCCAATCTTTATCAGAATGTGGCGTCAATTGATTTTGATATTCATCAGGTTATCCATCAACAAGGTGCTGCAACCCTCAAGTGGACCATGGTATTTAGCCACTCTAAGCTCAATGCAGGCGAGGATATTACGGTTGAAGGCGTTAGCATTCTTGGGCTAAACAACAAAATTTATCAGCATCAGGACTTTTTCGACCTCGGAACCATGTTGTACGAACATATTCCTTTAGTAGGAAGCTTGGTCAAGCTGGTTAAGTCAAAGGCATCACAATGAATACCGCCAAATTAATCAGTAAACAGCAAAATAGCGTACTTATCACAGGTGCTAGTTCCGGTATTGGTTTGCAACTGGCTCAAGATTATATCGCTGAAGGCTGGCAGGTATTTGCTTGTGGTCGTAATCAGCAAGCCCTATCGCAGCTTAAAGGTGCTGAACAGTTGGTATTTGATATCACGGATAATGATGAGGTTAAAGCACAGGTTGCTATCGTCAAACTTAAGCTTTCTGCACCGCTAGATTTAGTGATTTTAAATGCCGGAAGTTGTGAGTATATCAATGACGCGGTTAACTTTGACGGCGAGCTGTTTGAGCGCGTGATCCGTACTAATCTTATTGCCATGGGCTACTGTTTATCGGCTTTCACGCCGCTCATTGCCAAGGGCGGTAGACTGGCATTAATGGGGTCCAGCGCTGTGTATCTACCATTCCCTCGCGCTGAAGCTTATGGCGCCTCAAAGGCCGCAGTGCAGTATCTAGCATCGAGCTTAGCGATTGACTTAAAGCCCCATGATATTGGTGTCAGCGTCATCTGCCCGGGTTTTGTAAAAACCCCCTTAACTGACAAAAATGATTTTGCTATGCCGATGCAGCAAAGTAGTGAACAGGCATCCAATGCGATTCGTAAAGGCTTGCACAAAGGCGTAAGGGAAATCCATTTTCCTAAGCGTTTCACTCTGTTATTGAAGTTTATTGCGTTACTACCACGTGGTATTTGGGAGCATTTAAGCGGTGCAAAAGAGCCTGATGAGATTAGTCAGATTGAAGACGGTGCATTAGATTTACCTGCCAAAGATAAGCTGCAAAGTAGCCAGTCAAAAAGCAATCAGCAACAACCTAAAGATAAAAAAGCCAACACTAAAGAAAAACAAAAGGTGAGCCCATGAATATCGTTGAAAACAGCAAGCAGCGCAAAAGAATAGCGATTGTCGGTACCGGGATCTCAGGCTTAACTAGCGCACATATTTTATCGCAAAAACACGATGTCACTGTCTTTGAGGCCAATGACTACATAGGTGGACACACTGCTACAGTTGATGTGGAAGTGGCGGGTAAAGAGTACGCTATTGATACTGGCTTTATCGTGTTTAACGACCGAACTTATCCTAGGTTTGAGCAGCTATTAGCGCGTCTTAACGTTAAGGCCTTAGCCACAGAGATGAGTTTTAGTGTGCACAATGCAACAACTGGGCTTGAGTATAACGGCAATACTTTATCTAGCCTTTTTGCACAAAAACGAAATTTATTCAGACCTAGATTCTGGTTGTTTATTCGGGAAATTTTACGTTTCAACAAGCTTTGTAAGCAGGCTTTTTCGGCGGATAACTATCAATATCAAACCTTGGGTGAACTGCTCGATACCGAAGGGTTTAGTGACTTCTTTAGTGAACATTATATACTGCCAATGGGCGCTGCCATTTGGTCATCTAGTATTGACGATATGCGCGCTTTCTCACTGCGTTTCTTTATCCAGTTTTTTGAAAATCACGGCTTACTCAACATCGCAGATAGACCCCAGTGGTATGTGCTTGAGGGAGGCTCGCGAAGTTATATTCCTGACTTAATTGCCCCTTTTAAACAATCGATTCATTTAAACAGCCCTGTAACCGCCATTAAACGCACTAACAGCGGCGCGCAATTACAGATAAGCCAAGGTGAGTGGCAAGAGTTTGATGAAGTTGTTTTGGCTTGTCATAGCGACCAAGCACTGGCGATGTTACAAGACGCCACAGCCGACGAACAGCAAGTGCTGAGTAAGCTTGCCTATCAAAATAATGAAGTGGTGCTCCACACTGACGAAAGTTTAATGCCAAAGCGCCAAGCGGCTTGGGCAAGCTGGAACTATCGCCTAGATGGTAATACTCAGCGACAAGCTTCTGTGACTTATAACATGAACATCTTGCAGCGCCTGCCAGCTGGCACGCCAACATTTTGTGTGACGTTAAATCAATCTGAGTTGATCTCACCTGACAAGGTATTACGTACATTTAATTATGCGCATCCGGTTTTTAATGAGCAAAGCTTACAAGCTCAGTCACAACGACAATTAATCTCCGGTGTTAACCACACCCATTTTGCTGGGGCGTATTGGTATAACGGCTTTCATGAAGATGGTGTTCACAGTGCATTTGATGTGTGTGAAGCCTTTGGAATGCGTTTATGACACAAGCACCGTTAAAGGCTGAACCATTTGTTAGCGGCGTGTATAGCGGCAAGGTAATGCATCGTCGCTATAGCCCCACTAAGCACAGTTTCGATTATCAAATGGCAATGTTGGGCATCGATCTCGATGAGCTAGAACGATTAGAAGAGGTGAGTTGGGTATTTTCGTCAAAGGGTTTTGCGCCATTGCGATTTGAGCAAACAGATTATTTAGCAAACTGTGGCAAACAGCAGCAAGATTTAAAGACAAAAGTACTCAACAAAGCAGCAGAATTAGATGCAAAACCAGGCTGTAATCGCGTGGTATTTGTGGGTCAAGTTAGACACTTTGGCATCTATTTTAGCCCAATAAACTGCTTTTTTTGTTATCAGGGGGATCAGCCTAAGTATTTATTGGCCGAGGTGAGTAACACGCCTTGGAATCAACGTCACTATTACTTGGTCAATCTTGAGCATACTCAGCCAACAGATAAAGTGTTTCATGTTTCGCCTTTTATGGATCTTGATATGAAATACGTTTGGCGAGTGAAAGCGCCAAGTAGTGAAGTGAGGGTAGGTATTGAAAACCGCAACACGCAGAAGTTATTTGATGCCAATTTATGTTTATTCAAACGCGAGATTAGTGCCAAAAGTTTGCAATCAATGCTGATTAGTTTTCCCTTGATGACGCTTAAAATCGTTCAGGGTATTTATTGGCAAGCACTTAAACTATTTATAAAACGTGTGCCTTTTGTTGGGCATCCAGGTAAGCCAGCGGAGAAAAGATAATGGAAAATATAACCACTAAAAATAATCTGGCCACAGAGCGTCTACCTGACAGTTTGGCGAGAAAGTTATTGCTCAGCGCATTGCCAGGCTTGGCTGAAGGCCATTTAAGCCTTATCGATGGTGATAAGAGTTACGAGTTTGGCCGTAAAGAGTCTGACTTACACGCCACGATAATCGTTAATAATCCCCGTTTTTATCGACAAATACTCTTATCTGGCTCGATTGGTGCGGGCGAAGCTTATATTCAAGCCCATTGGACCAGCCCTGACTTAACCAAAGTGGTGCAGCTATTTGCGCGCAATTTGCCGTTATTAGATAAGCTTGAGCAAAAGCTATCTTGGTTGACGGCGCCTTTTAGCCGCTTGACTCATCTGTTTAACCGAAATACAGAGGCTGGTTCTAAGCGTAATATCTTGGCCCACTATGATCTGGGCAATGAAATGTACCAGCAGTTTTTAGATAAAGATATGCTGTATTCAAGTGCGCTTTATCCACACAGCGGTGCGTCTCTTGATGAGGCGCAGCAACACAAGTTAAAAACGATTTGTGAACGTCTAGATTTAACTCCTGGGCAAACTCTATTAGAGGTGGGAACTGGGTGGGGCGCGCTAGCTATTTACGCCGCTAAACATTACGGCGTTAAGGTCACCACTACTACGATTTCTGATGCGCAATATGACTATGCGGTGGCTAGGGTGGCCGAAGAAGGGCTGCAAGATTCGGTGACCTTGCTTAAAGATGATTACCGCATCTTAACCGGTGAGTATGACCGCGTGGTGTCGATTGAAATGATCGAAGCGGTAGGGCACGAATACTTACCGGGATTTTTCAAAAAATTACAGAATTTGCTTAAGCCTAATGGCCGCTTACTGATCCAAGCCATCACTATTGCCGATCAACGTTACGACAGCTACCGCAAGGGGGCAGACTTTATTCAACGCTATATCTTCCCCGGTGGTTGTCTGCCTTCGGTGACACGTATGACCAATGAGCTTACTATGCATACTGACTTTGTTACTTGGTCGGTTGATGATATGGGGCTCGATTATGCTAAAACGCTGAAAGACTGGCACGATAACTTTGATGCGGCGCTACCTAAGATAAAAGCGCTTGGTTACGGTGATGACTTTATTCGCATGTGGAAGTTCTACTTAAGCTACTGTGAAGGCGGCTTTTTGGAAAGAACCACCAGTACCGTGCATTTAGTCGCAGTGCGTCCACAATATCGCTTGCAGCCCAATAGCTAGTCGAGAGTGTTCTGTGATTTCTGGAGTTAGCATGATGCCAAATCGCTTGGTTAAGTTTGCGCAGCAGCACTTGATAGTCATCAATCTGCTAATGTTTCAAGCGGTTTGGTGGCTATCTATCTTGTACTTAAACTCATCCTTGTGGCTGACTATACCGCTATTGCTGGTTCACTTTGGTTTGTCTAGCGAAGTGCGCCAGGATTTAAGCTTGATGCTCAAGGTCGCTATATTTGGATTTGCCTTCGATAGCGCCTTAATGTTAGCGGGTGTGTTTCAATTTCAGCAGTTTCCTTTTTGGCTGTTATTGATATGGTGCCACTTTGCTATTTCTTTACGCTACAGTTTAGGCTTTGCCCATAAACTAAATTGGCAGTTTAATGCTTTGCTTGGCGGCATCTTTGGCTGTTTAAGTTACTTGGCAGGGGCGCGTTTTGAAGCGGTAGTGTTGCCGTTAGAATTATTCTACAGCGCATTGATCCTGTTCTTCGTTTGGCTCGTAATGTTTCCCATGTTTGTTAATGTTAGTCGGCCTCAGCTGTAGACCTAGCTGATGACGATAGGGATAAATTATGCGTGTTACATCATTTGTTCGCGTGGTAACTCTAGGTGCTGCAAAATTCATGATCAGTGTGCTGGCGATTCTGTTTGCGTCAACAGTTTCAGCTGAGGCGAAGATTGTTCAGCAGCTGATTGATGAATCGACACATATCGTTTCTTCATCGAGCGAGGGTGTTGACCTTCAAGCAACAAGTTCTCAAGTAGGCCCTTCAGAAGAGATGTCGACAACCTACAAGGCGCTATCTCAGTATCAGCCTGATGACTTTAAAGAAGTTGGTCGTGGAGAAATGCAATGGTGGTGGTTTGCACTGTATCGCGCCAAATTACTCACGTTAGACGGTGACTATAAACAAGGTGATTCACCGTTAGTGTTAGATATCGAATACTACCAAGATATTCCAAGTAAACGCTTAGTCGAAGCCACCTTAGATCAGTGGCAGCATTTAGGTGTGAGTGAACAGAACCAACAAAAATGGCTCGCTGCCATCAAGTCTATTTGGCCTGACGTGAGTGAGGGCGACAAGCTGACTCTACGAGTATTGGGCTCGGGTGTAAGCCAATTTTACTTTAATGGTGAACCGTTATCGGAGCCGATGCCTAAAGGCTTTAGTGAAGACTTTCTAGCGATTTGGTTATCTGAATCAACCAGCCGTCCAGAACTGAGAAAACAATTATTAGGAGAGCTTGCATGCGACTGTTAAATAAGGTCAAACAAGGTATGGCCGCAATGGTGTTATTGTTGCTAACAGCCTGCTCAAGCTCCGATATTAATGATTATCAAGGTACAACGCCGGATCTTGATTTAAAGCAGTTCTTTGACGGAAAACTCACAGCCCATGGCACAGTGCAAGATTACAGTGGCAAGGTCGTTAGGCGTTTTACTGTTGATATGCTGGCCAGTTGGCAAGGTAATCAAGGCGAAATTAAAGAGTGGTTTATTTACGATGACGGCGAAAAGCAGATAAGGATTTGGAAAATCACCTATCTTGGTAACGGCAAATACTCTGGTACGGCAAATGATATTTTAGGCGAAGCCGAGGGGCAGGCTGTGGGCATGGCGCTGCAATGGGAATACGAGATGATGTTGCCTGTGGATGACACCGAGTACCAAGTGACCTTTGATGATTGGATGTTTTTAATCGATGACAACACGATAATCAATCGTAGTGACATTAATAAGTTCGGCATCACCATGGCTGAGGTCACCTTGGTGATATCTAAAGTTGAATAGTGAGCCGGTTTACTAAAAAGAATCAGTTCAAGGCTATATCAAACCTTGAACTGAATGGTCTTTTATAGCATTTATGATGTTTTGCGGCTGTTATCAACCTGCTTCTTATCGTAATACTCAAATGGAAATACATTTCTAATGCGCTGTGTCAGTGCATCACTGACATTCGCAGACACATGCAGGCGCACACCATTAAGTTTTTCAGCCCTAACCGTACAAGTCAGCTTATTTGATTTGGCAATGGAGCGGCACTCTTTGGCAAATTTGTCAGGAATCTTACCTTTGTGGGATGTGAGGCGACCATCCTTAAAGTGCATCTCAAACACTGTTAAACCTTTTTTACCGCTGAAAATCAGCTTGTAGATAATAAAAATGGCTATGGCGATAAAAATAATTTTAAGTAGGGTTGGGGTCATGCGCTTTCCTTTTCGTTAAATCACTTTAAGCCCTAAAGTTAAGATACTACTCAGGTTGATTATTTTAAAGAGGGCAATGTCGCGAGATTGGAATTTTTATTCTATCCACGTTACCTTAATGTGGAGGCGTTAAATGGATCAACGCTGCTAATAGTTAACATAAACGGTTAGGGAAAACACTTTATGCCGATATCGAATGCGCATCGCTGGCTTGAGATTTGTGAAAAACAAGCCAAACTCCTCGAAAACTTATCTGAAACTTTCCCCCAACGCCAAAGGCAGCATACGCAGCTGAGCCAAAGCTGGCGTAAAGTAGCGGCGGAAATTATTACAGAGCAACCGCTCAAATAGCGGCAGTTCATAACGAGTGTGGCTAAAGTTTAATAGCCTTAGTTAGACAAGAGTTAGACAAGATATTATGGCCTTATCTAAATGGCTGAGAAATTTGATTTCTCAGCCATTTTTCTAGAAGACTTAGCAGTTTTTAATGGTGTTATCGGCGTATACTCTTTGACTACATTCATCTGGCTTAGCGGTAATAACAATGGCTCATTTTGTTGGTAAATATGAAGTTGAATTTAAGTATCGACTGAAGTCTAAAATCGATTTTTTACAAAAGCTTAAGCTGTTAGCCGTTGAAGTCATGCTTGAAGATAATGCAGAGTATGATTGCTACTTTGATATGCCGAGTAACACTTTGGGTACGCAACGTAAGAGTGTATGTATTCGAGAGATGCAGCCATCCGGCATTAAATTGTGGATCGTTAAAGGGCCCGAAAAGGATCGCTGCGAAGCGGTCGATATTAGCGACAGTGATAGAGCTAAAAGCATGCTGTTTACAATGGGATTTGAGCGGGTTTTAGAGTTACATAAGACTCGCAGTATCTACTTTTTAGGTGAGTTTCATATCACGGTTGATACCTTAGCTGGAGTCGGTGACTTCGCTGAGCTTGCCATCATGACTGATGACGAGGCCTCTCTTGCACGTTATAAGTCTGAATTACTGGCATTAGCAGCAAGCTTGGGGTTAACTCCTGATATGGAAGAGCACAATTCTTATCGTCAGTTGCAAGAAGCATTACAGGGTAGCTACTCGCAATGACCTGAGTTTGACGGTTTTGCAGGGTGAAGTTTACAGGAACAAATGCTCTTCTTAAGAGTCCTAATGGTTCGGCAACCTCAGTGTTGCAAGAATTTTTGTTGCCAGTTATCGAAAAACTTACTGATTGTGTTATCAAATAAAGGAACGCCCATGCAGCTTAATGATATAAATTTGCTACGTCAGCAATGTTACATCAATGGTCAATGGTGTGATGCAAATAATCAAAGCACGATAGATATTGCTAACCCAGCAACTTTTGATGTCATAGGCTCTGTACCAGTTATGGGAGCAGATGAAACTAAAGCGGCAATTGATGCTGCTGAAGCAGCACTGCCTGCATGGCGGGCATTAACTGCAAAAGAGCGCAGTAGTAAGTTAACTCGTTGGTTTGAATTAGTGTTAGCGCACCAAGATGATTTAGCCTTGTTAATGACAACAGAGCAAGGAAAGCCGCTCGTCGAAGCTAAAGGAGAGGTTGCTTACGCTGCATCTTTTATTGAATGGTTTAGCGAAGAAGCCAAGCGTATATACGGCGACACAATTCCTGGTCACCAGGCTGATAAGCGCTTGATGGTAATTAAGCAAAGCGTTGGCGTAACGGCTGCCATTACACCTTGGAACTTTCCTGCAGCGATGATCACCCGTAAAGCCGCGCCGGCATTAGCCGCGGGCTGCACTATGGTGGTTAAGCCAGCACCGCAGACTCCTTTTACTGCTTTGGCTTTGGCTGAATTAGCCGAACGAGCTGGCATTCCTAAAGGCGTATTTAATGTGGTCACAGGTGATGCGGTAGCGATAGGTAATGAGCTATGTGCTAACCCCACTGTGCGTAAGTTATCGTTTACTGGCTCGACGCCGGTAGGGATAAAGCTGATGCAACAGTGCGCGCCTACACTTAAAAAAATGTCGCTCGAATTGGGGGGCAATGCGCCTTTTATCGTGTTCGATGATGCCGATATTGATGCCGCCGTTGAAGGTGCAATGATCGCAAAATATCGTAATGCTGGCCAAACTTGTGTCTGCGCTAATCGAATCTATGTGCAAGATAAAGTCTACGACGCGTTTGCTAGCAAGCTTGCTGCGGCAGTGGCTAAACTCAACATCGGAGTGGGAACTGAACCGGGTGTTACAACCGGCCCGCTTATTAGTGCTGATGCAGTCGCTAAGGTGCAATCTCATCTAGATGATGCGTTATCAAAAGGCGCTAAGCTGCTTGCTGGCGGTAAGCTTGCCAGTATTGGCGGCCACTTTTTCGAGCCTACTATTATTACTGATGTCGATAAAACCATGTTGGTTGCTAAAGAAGAAACCTTCGGCCCATTAGCACCACTGTTTAAGTTTTCTAATGTTGATGATGTTATCCAGCAGGCTAACGACACCGAGTTTGGCTTAGCAGCCTATTTTTATGGTCGCGATATCTCATTAGTCTGGAAAGTGGCCGAGGCATTAGAGTATGGCATGGTCGGTGTAAATACGGGATTAATCTCAACCGAGGTAGCTCCCTTTGGCGGCATCAAGTCATCGGGTCTGGGGCGTGAAGGCTCTAAGTTTGGGATTGAAGAGTACGTAGAGATGAAATATATCTGTATGTCGGTTTAATACGGTCATTGAATCATAGGGGCGAGCCAGCGCCCCTTAAGCTAAATCCATAAACCCAAACTAAGTTAAAAAAATAGCTAGTGTCTTATTTAACAACTAATACTGGGCAGTGTGCTTTGTTAACGACCTTTTCTGCGGTATTTGGGTTCAGAAAATGGTTTAAGCCAGTACGTCCATGACTGGCTATCACTATCATGCCAGCATCCATATTTTTCGCGGTTACTAAGATCTGCTCTACAGGATGACCATGGCAAATGGCACTTTCAAAAGGGAAGTACTCATCCATAGAGTCAATGTACTGTTGCATTTCTATTGCGGCTTGTTTTTCCATTCTCTCGTTGAGCTGATCTTGCGTCTCTGCCAGTACACGAGTGTGTTTATCGCCAAAGGGTTTGTCGACTACGTGTAAAAGACGGACGCCTACCTCATATAAGTTTGCCATTTCAATTGCGTAACTTATTGCATGTGATGCCGTTTCTGAAAAGTCAGTTGGGCAAAGGATTTGTTTGCTACGCATAACACCCTCCTATATCCCTAGCTTTGCTGTATCGATAAAGGCTTTTATTGGCTTGTTTAGTGATTGATTGCTTACTTTAAATATAGGCGCTGTATTGCTGTGAGTAAATCAAGTTTGTGAATAGGCATAGTTGTTATTGAATACTGGTTGAGGCGTCCTTACCAAGGCTTTACTCGCATAAAAAAGTCCGCTATAGCGGACTTTATCAAACAGGTAGAGCTTAGGTTTTTATAAACATATTTTGCAGTCGTTTTATGGTTACGCCAAAAATGATGACGCAGCACTCAACAATAGCAATTCCCATTATTAAAGAAAATAGCGCGGGAACATGTCTTATAAAATCCATAAAAGACCTCTAATTTAGGTTTGATAAAGCTAATTTGAGTCATAAATATCCCATAGCTTGTCAGATATATACTTGATAAAAGTCACAAAAATACCAGCCTTAATTATTGTTAATTTTAGCTTTAGTGAGATCAATATCGCAGATGAAATGCGCTATTTCAGTAGGCACATTCATTTCGGTCAAAGGGCTGTTCAAGTCGGAAAAATAATTATTGAACTCAATCGTTGTTCATTACGTACGAATTAATAGGTGAATAATTGCGCAAATTGTGGCAATTCAATTTATACCGACTAGTTTCAATAAGGTGCACAAGAAGATAAGAGACTGCTTATGAACCAAATATCCCTACTATTAATACTACTATTTTGGACAACGGCTGCAGCCGCTGACTATGACCCCAGCTTTAAAATTGGCAAGGAGAAAGCCAAGGTTTGTATGACCTGCCACGGTGAAGACGGCATATCTACTATTGATCCTTACCCTAATTTACGTGGTCAAAAGATGGGGTATTTGATCTCCTCTTTAAAAGATTATCAATCCAGACAGCGCACCAGTGGTTTAGCTATTTTGATGCAACAGCAAGCTGACACACTTAGCGAACAGGATATGAAAGACATCTCCTACTATTACTCGGTTTTGGGCACGAAAAAAGAAGAGGAGTAGGGCATGCTAGTAGGCACTGATAACTATGATGTAAAAGTCGTTCGGTATTTTATTATTGCAGCACTTGGCTGGTCGATAGCGGGTATGTTTATTGGCGTTGTATTAGCCGCGCAGCTCTACTGGCCGGCACTTAATTTTGATTCTGAATATATTCAATTTGGTCGTCTACGTCCCTTGCACACATCTGGGGTGATATATGGCTTTGTGGTTAATATCTTGATGGGTACATCCTTGTATATTGTGCAGCGGACGGGTCAAACAAGGTTATTTAACAGAAGCCTGTCTTGGATGGTGTTTTGGGGCTGGCAACTGGTGCTTATGCTTGCGCTGATTAGTTTGCCGTTAGGTTATACGACCAGTAAAGAGTATGCGGAACTCGAGTGGCCAATAGACATCTTAATTGTCATTGTTTGGGTACTGTATGCAGTACTGTTTTTTGGCACTATCGCGAAACGAAAAGTACATCATATCTTTGTCGCTAATTGGTTTTTTGGTGCGTTTATCATCGTTATTGCACTGATTTTTATCCTCAATAATCTAGCCTTGCCCGCTTACTTTATGAAGTCGTACTCAGTGTTTGCAGGTGCCCAAGATGCCATTGTGCAGTGGTGGTGGGGCCACAACGCGGTAGGTTTCTTATTAACAGCTGGTATCATTGGTATGAACTATTACTTCATCCCCAAGATCTCTGAACGTCCTATCTATTCCTATCGCTTGTCGATTATTCATTTCTGGGGACTAGTCGGTTTCTATACTTGGGCGGGAACCCATCATCTGGTTTACTCATCAGTCCCTGTGTGGGTGCAAAACATCGGTATTGTTATGTCACTTATCTTGTGGCTACCCTCATGGGCAGGTGCATTTAATAGTGCGATGACGCTACTGCAGAATAAAGCCAAGTTGAAAACCGATTACATCATGTGGTTCTTTATGTCGGCTATTTTGTATTACTGCTTAGCGACATTCGAGGGACCATTGCTGGCAATCCGTTGGTTTAATATGTTAGCTCACAACACTGAATGGATTATTGGACATGTGCATTCCGCAGCGCTTGGCTGGGTGGGAATGTCAGGTATCGCAGTATTTTATTATTTCATTCCAAGGCTTTGGGGAAAGGACGGTCTCTGGTCGCAGCGATTACTTAAATGGCACTTTTGGTTAGCCCATCTAGGTGTTGCCCTATACGCTATTGCCTTGTGGGTTGCTGGGATTGGTGAAGGCTACATGTGGCTTGCTCAGCAAGAAAATGGCTCGCTTGTCTACAGTTTTGTTGAGGCCATGGACTTTAAAGCTCCTTGGTTGTTTGTACGTTTCTTTGGCGGTGCATGCTTTGTATTCGGTCTGTTATTGATGGCATTTAACTTATATAAGACGGTTACTGCAACTGAATTAGTGGAGGGTAGTAAAGATGCTTAGTAAAGACTTTACCCAATCTTTGGTGATCCTCATTGTCGCAACTGTGGTTGTCGCGAGTTTCTCAATTGTAGTGCTAATTGTACCGAACTTAGTACGTACTGACGAAATTAGGGCTAACTCGCTGGCTAAACCATTAACAGCAATTGAGGTGTCAGGGCGTGACGTTTATATCAGTGAAGGCTGTCATGTTTGTCATACACAAATGGTACGAAACATAGACCCTGAAGTTAAGCGTGATGGCAGAGCCAATAAAGAAGCGGACGATATCTACGAGTTTCCTAATTTGTGGGGGTCTAAACGCACAGGGCCTGACTTAACGAATCTGGGCCGAAAATACTCTGAGCAATGGCAGCGGATCCATCTAATAAATCCAAGACAGGTTGTACCGACATCATTAATGCCTGCTTATCCATGGTTATTTGAACAGGTGCTCACTGGAGATGAAATTGAAGCCAAAATGCGGGCGCTGCAAACATTAGGCGTTCCATACTCCGATAACGAGATTGAAAGAGCGAGGCTTGCGGTTAGAGGCGTAAGTAAAGGGGAGGCTTTGGTTCAATATCTGCAAAGCTTAGGGCAAGACACAGCCAGTGATCAGGAGCGTTAATATGACTGTTTTCTGGAATGTATGGGTAGTAGGATTCATCGTTATTTTTCTTAGTTTTATGGCGCTGGTTATTATTAAGTATTGGCGTGACAATCACAGTGCTGATGAACATAAAACCATTGATACCTTTGATGGCATTGATGAAAACGATGCGCCGCCTCCTAGATTGCTGTTTATTTCTTACCTAGTCGCATTTGTTATGTCAGTTATCTTCTTAATTCTCTACCCGGGGTTAGGTAATTGGAATGGCTTAATGGGCTGGGTGCAAAGTGATGATGCTTTGAGCTCGCCTGTAACCGATTTAGAAATTGAAATGGCGCCATTAAATGATAAAAGTTTAATGGCGCTGGCTAAAAATAAAGTGATTACCAATAGCGGTGCATCATTATTTGAAACTCATTGTGCTGCTTGTCACCGCCGTAATGCGCAAGGGCAAAAACACTTTCCAAATCTGGTTGATAATGAGTGGCTTTATGGAGGCAGCGAGTCGGAGATTTTACATTCGATAGAAAAGGGGCGTCATGGTGCAATGCCAGGCTGGAAAGGTATTTTATCTGATGATCAAATAACTAAGATGGCTTATTACATTGCTTCACTGCAGCCTGAGCGACGTAATTTAAATGCACCACAGGTGAAGATTGATCTTGGTAAAGGCATATTTACTCAATATTGTGCCAGTTGTCATGGCGATGGCACGGTTGCCAATACGCAAATTGGTGCGCCCTTACTCAATGATGCCATTTGGCTGCATGGTGGCAGTATTGAAGAAATTAAACACACCATTGATTTCGGTCTAAATAATCTTATGCCTGGGTTTGAATCGCAGTTAAGTAATAACGAAATCTTAGCTGTTGGCGCTTATATAACAGAGCAGCGTCTAGAACGCGATGCGAGGTTAGCAGCACTTGATCCTGAAGCGGTTAAACGTGGTGAATATTTAGTTAATGCCGGTGATTGCGTCGCCTGTCACAGCTCAGAAGGTGGCGAGCGCTTTGCTGGTGGACTGCCATTTAAAACCCCATTTGGTACCGTATATTCAACCAATATCACCCCGCATGTGAGTGAAGGCATAGGCAGTGATGATTACGCCGACTTTAAGGCTGCCTTGTATGAGGGAAAGGGCCGTCATGGTTATCTCTACCCTGCAATGCCTTACACCTCGTATCAATATTTAAAAGAGCAAGACACTCAGGATTTGTGGAGTTATTTGCAGTCGATTACCGCAGTCGCGAGGCAAAATGATAAGAATGAGATGATCTTTCCATCAAATATTCGTACCGGACTATTGGGTTGGAACTTGGTCTTTATGGATACAGCGCCGCTATCTTATGAGGCTCCTAAACATGTTGAATTAACTGAGCAAGAGTTAAAAGAGTGGCAACAGGGTAAGTATTGGGTGATGGGACTTGGTCATTGTAGCGAGTGTCATACGCCGCGTAATCTTGCTCAGGCCTTGATCCCTGAGAAGATATTCCAAGGTAATTTAATTGATGGCTGGAACGCGCCTGATATTAGCGCTAAAGAGCTTTATCAAGACCGCTGGGATATGGAGTCACTAACCGACTTTTTACATACCGGGCACTCTTCAAAAGGCTCTGCATTTGCTGGTATGGCTGATGTAGTGAAAAATAGCACGAGTTTAATGACGCGTGATGATATTAAAACCATCTCACGGTATTTGCTGGTGGGCGATGAATACAACACCATTCCAGCAGATACACAGCAACTGAGCCCAACGGGTTTTACCCAAGAAGCTTATGCTGATAAGCAATTCAATGCTTATTCATTGTATGCAGAGACTTGTGGGGCTTGTCATGGTGAAGACGGTAAAGGACGAGATCCGATTGCACCAACTCTGCTAAATAACGGCATCATTATGCACAGTGATCCGTTTAATACAATTGCTGTGACAATACGTGGGCTGTCACCGACCTACTTAGATGAAGAACGTAATTTTATGCCGATGACCAGCTTCCAAAATGTATTGACGGATACTGAGCTGGCAAATCTTATTAGCTTCGTTCGTTACTATTTAGGTGATAGAAAAGAGCCGGTTACAGCTGAGCAGGTTAAAGCGGTTCGTAGGCAATTAGAGAAAGCTGGCTTTGCAGGCAATCTGCATACCACGCCTGATATGTATGACCATAGAGACGGTGATATTAGTATCGACTAATCTCAGGACAGTTTTATGCCATATTTAAAGCCTACACTGTGTAGGCTTTTTTATTTTAGGACTAGACAGAGGCTCGTTTGAGCTTAAATCATTTAGGTTGTGGGGAATGTATCCGTAGCCTTGAACTGCATGAATTGATGACGATTACGGCTTTTACATGATGTAATGTCATTTTCTACAGATACAAAAAAGCCTACACGAGGTAGGCTTTTTTGTTTAAATTGGTGGCCCCTCACAGACTTGAACTGTGGACCTGACGATTATGAGTCGTATGCTCTAACCAACTGAGCTAAGGGGCCGACTTAAGATAGTCGTCACTATCGAAAGCGGAAAGAAGTATACGAGGTTTGTAACTGCTTGTCACCAGCGATTTTGCTAAAAACTGCTTATAACAGCACGACTGCCTATCTGTTAATCAATATTGCGTTAGTTTTTATATTAGCAGTTAAACTGAATAGAACTTTTGCGGTTAATTCAGAAATTTAGCATTGAATAAGAAAGGTCTAAACTTGATTCGTAAGAATGTTTAATACAGCTGATTTTGTTTACCGACATTAATTTTAAGCAAAAAAAAGCTGCCGATTCGGCAGCTTTTCTATTTGAGATGCCGTGTAAAACGGCTACTCAATATCAATAACTAGACTACTCGTCTAAGAATGACTTTAAGATCTCTGAGCGAGAAGGGTGACGTAACTTACGTAGCGCTTTAGCTTCAATCTGACGAATACGTTCACGTGTTACGTCAAACTGCTTACCCACTTCTTCTAGCGTGTGGTCAGTGTTCATGTCGATACCGAAACGCATACGCAGTACTTTAGCTTCACGAGCTGTAAGACCTGCTAGTACTTCGTGAGTCGCGTTCTTCAAGCTTTCGCCTGTCGCTGAATCAAGAGGTAGTTCAAGCGTCGTATCTTCAATAAAGTCACCTAAGTGCGAATCTTCATCGTCACCAATAGGCGTTTCCATTGAGATAGGCTCTTTAGCAATCTTAAGTACCTTACGGATCTTATCTTCAGGCATTAACATGCGCTCTGCCAACTCTTCAGGAGAAGGCTCACGTCCCATCTCTTGCAGCATTTGACGAGAGATACGGTTAAGCTTGTTGATCGTTTCAATCATATGTACTGGGATACGTATCGTTCTTGCTTGGTCAGCAATAGAGCGAGTGATCGCCTGACGGATCCACCAAGTTGCATAGGTCGAGAACTTATAACCACGACGGTATTCGAACTTATCTACCGCTTTCATCAGACCGATGTTACCTTCCTGAATTAGATCCAAGAATTGTAGACCACGGTTGGTGTACTTTTTCGCGATAGAAATTACTAGACGTAAGTTCGCTTCAACCATCTCTTTCTTCGCACGACGAGCTTTCGCTTCACCGATAGACATACGACGGTTGATATCTTTAATAGCACCAATAGCAAGACCTGTTTCTGTCTCGATTGCGTCAAGCTTTGCACGGCAACGTTGAACATCAAATTCAACCATTTGTAGACCTTCTACATATGGCTTACCTGATGCTAACTCGTCGTTGAACCACTCGATGCTGCTTTCGTTGCTAGTGTATACTTTGACGAAGTTTTTCTTCGGCATTTTGGCTTGTTCAACACAAAGCTTCATGATCAAACGTTCTTGAACACGGACTTTGTCCATCATAGAGCGCATGTTCTTAACTAAGCGGTCGAACTGCTTAGGCATCAAACGGAACTCTTTGAAGATCTCGCCAATTTCAAATAGTGCTACAGTCGACTCTGGGTGACCACGACCTTTGTCAGCGATAATTCTTAATGCATTTTCGTGAGCTAGACGAAGTGTTGTGAACTTCTCTTTAGCTTCTTCAGGATCCGGACCTTTTGGACCTTCCTCTTCCTCTGCATCATCGTCATCATCATCGTCATCGTCATCTTCATCATCTAAATCATCATCAGATAATTCTGAACCAACGTGAGTCGCTGTTGGAGCGACATCTTCTGCATTTGGATCGACAAATCCAGAGATAATGTCAGAAAGTCTGACTTCTTCAGCTTCGTAACGGTCGTATTGCTCAAGGATCATGGCAATCGCTTGCGGGTATTCCGCAACCGATGCTTGAACCGTGTTGATGCCTTCTTCGATACGCTTAGCGATAACAATCTCGCCTTCACGGGTTAGAAGTTCAACGGTACCCATTTCACGCATATACATACGTACTGGGTCGGTAGTACGACCTAATTCAGCTTCTACTGTTGCAAGTGCAGCAGCAGCTTCTTCTGCAGCATCATCATCGGTGCTGTCTTCAGACATCATGATTTCATCAGCATCCGGAGCCTGTTCATAGACTCGAATACCCATGTCATTGATCATCTGGATAATATCTTCAATCTGGTCAGAATCGACCATGTCTGCAGGTAAGTGATCGTTCACTTCTGCATAGGTTAAGTAACCTTGCTCTTTACCTTTGGCGAGCAACAATTTAAGTTGCGACTGCGGAGTATGATCCATAGATATCATCCAAGTTGGGAATACAGTTAAAACGACGGGCAAAAAACAGCCACGCAAGTCGTCAATTATAGCCTTCGGCGCTTGTCTGTGCTAGTCCAAGTGTTTACTTTTGAGGCTGAATTTTTAATTAAGCCTTGTTTTTAATCACTGAAATTAGCTTACTAAGCTGTAACCGCTCTTCTTTCGTTAGGTTCTTCTTCATACTCAGTTCTTGATAACGTTGTTCAAGATACTGGTTGTTTAACCAAACGAGTGTTTCCTTTAACTTTTGAAGCAAGTTTTCATCCGCCACTTGATGATCCCATTGGGTCAGTTTTTTTAGGGTGCTGAATTGGTTATCGCCCCTAAACTGTTCAAGTAGTTGTGCGCTGCTTATCACTTGTCCGCGAGTTAAATCTAATACAAGGGTCAGCAAGTCAATGCCGGCCATCTGTATATGTTTTAGCGCTGGTTGTTCAGGTAAGTTCTCACCTAAACGTGGGTGCTGTACCAACAATGCAATGGCTAATCGCAATGGAGTACCACGTCCTTTCAACGCTTTATTATTGGCTTGATTAGAAGCCGCATTCGTATTTATAAAAATGTCTCGTTTTAATTCGAGTACATTGTTTTTCTTTAATTTGTAAGCTAGGTTCTTCAGTAGTACATCTTGAAGAATCGTATCTTGTACTTTTTCTATATACGAGATTGCATCTTTAGCAAGAGCTCCCTCATCTGTGCCGTGTATCAAAATAAGATTTGAAAAAAGAAAAGACTCAAGCGTACTTGCTTCGTCATACATCTTTTCAAAGGCATCTTTGCCTATTTTCCTAACCAAAGAGTCAGGATCCTCTCCTTCTGGGAGGAACATAAAGCGAACTTGATTACCAGGCTTTAGTAAAGGCAAGGCGGTTTCTAACGCTCGCCAGGCAGCGGCTTTACCCGCTTTGTCACCGTCGTAACAACAGATGACTTCTTTTGCACTACGTAGTAATAGCTGGAATTGATCAGCTGTGGTTGACGTTCCTAGCGAAGCGACAGCATAGTCAACGTCAAATTGTGCCAGTGCAACTACGTCCATATAGCCTTCAACAATTAAGACTTTTTCTGGATTTTTATGGCGTTGCTTTAATTCGTAAAGACCGTAAAGTTCATTGCCTTTATGAAATATGGGCGTTTCTGGAGAATTCAAGTACTTTGGCGTACCTTCTCCTAAAACTCGGCCACCAAAGCCAATGACTCGTCCGCGTCTATCGCGAATAGGAAACATGAGTCGGTCACGGAATCTGTCATAGCGTTTACCGCTATCATTCTCAATAACCATACCGGCGGTGAGTAGCTTATCTTGCGAATCTTGGTTCTGGCGGTAACGACTTAGTAAGCCATCCCAACCGTCGGGTGCAAAACCGATATTGAAGTGTTCAACCACTTCTTTTGAAAGGCCTCGATGCTCAAGGTAATCAAGGACTTTTTGTTTGTCAGTGTGCTGTCTAAGCTGATTTTGAAAGAAGTTACTGGCTTCTTCCATTAACTGATATAAGTCGCGACTGAGTTCTTGGTCGCGTGGTTTGCCAGTGCCTTGTTCCCGTGGAACTTCAAGTCCCAGTTGTCCAGCGAGTTCTTCAATGGCATCAACAAAGTCGAGTCTGTCATATTCCATGACAAAGTCGATAACGTTGCCGTGCGCGCCGCAGCCAAAACAATGATAAAACTGTTTGTCTCTGCTAACTGTAAAAGAGGGAGATTTTTCGCTATGAAAAGGACAACAGGCAGAGTGATTTTTACCCGCCTTCTTCAGGGGCACTTTAGGGTCGATTAAGTCGACAATATCAGTGCGAGCTACTAGCTCATTAATAAAATCACGAGGTATCGCCATTAGTGTTGTTAAATGCCGCCTTTATTACGTGAAATCAAAAATTACGTGAAATCAGGAATTTCGAAAATAAAATTAGGGAATTTCTAAAACAAACAAGCCGCGCAGAAGCACGGCTCATTCATGCAATAAAACTAAAGTTACTTAAGTTTTGCACGGATCATAGCGCCAATTGCCGCCATGTCAGCTCTACCCATAACTTTTGGTTTTAAAGCTCCCATTACTTTACCCATATCCGCCATGGTGGACGCGCCCATCTCAACGATGCTTGCATCAACTAACGCAATCACTTCCTCTTCAGAAAGCGGTTGAGGCAGAAATTTTTCTAAAACTAGAATTTCATCTGCTTCAATTTGTGCTAGCTCGTCACGACCTGCTGCTTCATATTGAGCAATAGAGTCACGACGCTGTTTTACCATTTTGGTTAAGACCGCTATAGCTTGGTCGTTAGTCAGAGTCTCGCGGGTGTCCACTTCGACCTGCTTAACGGCGGCTAGTGCCATACGAATAGTCCCCAAACGCAGCTTTTCTTTCGCGCGCATGGCTTCTTTCATTTGGTCTTTTAGCTGATCAACTAGGCTCATAATGAGATTAGTATAAACGTACGCGACGTGCGTTTTCGCGAGAAAGCTTCTTAGCAAGACGCTTAACTGCAGCGGCTTTAGCACGCTTACGTGCAGTAGTTGGCTTCTCGTAGAATTCACGAGCGCGAACGTCAGCTAGGATACCAGCTTTTTCACAAGAGCGCTTGAAACGACGTAGAGCTACGTCGAATGGTTCGTTTTCACGTACTTTAATAATTGGCATACGCCATCACCCCTTAGGTGTAGGTTGTATTGAGACAATTACTTGACTCAGATAATTTAAAAATGGTGCGGAATTCTATACCGACTTAGACCCTCTTGTAAACCCCTTATAGCGATCAGAATGTGTCAATATCGGCGATATTATCCGCAGACCGCAACAGCGCTATGGAGTAATTAAAGCACAGCAGGTAGAATTAGCGGTAATTATGTCAACCGAAGACGAGAAATAATGCGGGTTTTAGGTATAGAAACATCCTGTGATGAAACAGGTATTGCAGTTTATGATGATGAAAAGGGCCTGCTATCGCATGCGCTTTATAGTCAGGTTAAATTGCATGCTGACTATGGTGGAGTCGTGCCAGAACTTGCATCACGAGACCATGTTCGCAAGATTGTGCCTTTAATACGCCAAGCACTTGCTGATGCGGGTATGACTATTGATGATCTTGATGGTATCGCTTATACCAAAGGTCCGGGTCTTATTGGTGCATTGCTCGTAGGTGCTTGTGTTGGTCGCGCTTTAGCTTTTTCTTGGGATAAGCCAGCGATAGGTGTACACCATATGGAAGGACATCTACTTGCGCCAATGCTAGAAGACGATGTGCCAGCATTTCCGTTTCTTGCTTTGTTAGTTTCTGGTGGTCACTCGATGATCGTTGGTGTCGAAGGTATTGGTCGTTATGAAGTATTGGGTGAATCTGTTGATGACGCAGCAGGTGAAGCATTTGATAAAACGGCTAAGCTTATGGGGCTTGATTACCCAGGCGGACCAAGACTATCAAAACTCGCCGCTAAAGGCGTGCCAAATAGTTACCGTTTCCCTCGTCCGATGACGGATAAACCTGGGCTAAATATGAGTTTCTCAGGCCTTAAAACATTCGCGGCAAATACCATTGCAGCAGAGCCTAAAGATGATCAAACTCGCGCGAATATAGCTTGCGCATTCGAAGAAGCGGTTGTCGATACTTTAGCAATTAAATGTAAGCGAGCACTTAAGCAAACGGGTTATAAGAATCTTGTGATTGCAGGCGGTGTTAGTGCTAACACCCGCTTACGTTCGTCTTTAGCCGAAATGATGCAAGGCTTAGGTGGTAAGGTTTATTATCCGCGTGGAGAGTTTTGTACCGATAACGGAGCGATGATTGCTTATGCGGGCCTACAGCGTTTAAAAGCTGGACAAACTGAAGATTTAGCGGTTAAAGGACAGCCAAGATGGCCGTTAGACACACTAGAGCCAGTAGATTAAAGTCTGCACAATTAGATTTTGAAAACGGCGCTCTAGAGCGCCGTTTTATATTCTGAATAAGGTGTACTAGTTAAAAACCATGGTTAGCATTACTGACGCGGAACCAGCCAGCGATGCTATAACGATTAACTGTAGTAGGCAGTACTTCATGAGGGAAGTGCTCGCTTAAAAACACCACCCATTTACCAAATTCAGGCGTAATGGTTTCAAGCTTATTATCGGCCTTATCGTAAACTACCAGTTCACCAGCATGCTCTGGCTGCCAGTCATGGTTTAGAAATAACACAGAGGTCAGGATACGGTTTCGGGTACCCTGCAATACATCTGAATGCTTTTGATAAAAAGCGCCGGGCTCGTAAATAGCATAGTGGCTTTCAAAATCAAATAATCCCATAAATAAGCGCTTATTCATGCCTTCGCGCAGTTGAGTCATTAGATCTAAATATTGTTTATCGGCAGGACGTTGCTCTGTTAACCAGCGGATCTGGTCGCTACGAATACTCTCTACAAATTGTTGCTCACCGCCACGGCCAATGGCTGCAGGGCGAAAATCATCCCAAGTTGCATTTTTAGAGGTTTGTAATAACTGTTCGCAAACAGTTGCAGGCAAGGTGTTGGACAGCACGATATAGCCGGTTTCAACCAATGCATCAGCAATAGTATCCATCACAGCTTCACTTAGTTGTGGAAGCATAACTTTGTACTCGGAAAAAGGGAGCAAACACGATAGCTGTACTGGCAGGCCTGAGTAGGCACTGTATTCGAGGTAGTGTCAGAAGGAGATATTTGTTTGATCTATCTCCAGTAAGAATCGGCGCGATTATAGACTGGGATAACGAAAAAGCAATCTAATTAAAAACCGCTGTTGCCAAGGTTGTGTTTAGGTAAAGCTGCTGAGTAATAGCTGTAAGCTATTTTCGCGTGTAGCTAGGGTGAAAGGTTAACGTTTTACGGTATTTTAGAGTGTTTTTTTCGCGATACTTTAGACTCTTCACCGCGAATTAAGCGCTTAATGTTATCTTTATGGCGAATAACAATTAGTGCTGACAACATGGTGACAGGAATGGTGAACCTGTCGTCAAGCCACCAAGTATAAACTGGGGCAAGTAACGCGGTGCAAATAGCTGCAAATGATGAATAACGCGTGACTAAAGCGATGACGATCCAAGAGCCCATTAAACAAAGAGCTAAATCAGGACCAATGGGAGCCATCGCGCCAAATGCGGTTGCCACGCCTTTACCGCCTTTAAAGCTAAAGAATATGGGGAAAATATGTCCAAGACAGGCTGCAATAGCAATTATCCCAAGAGCGATTGGGTCGACACCTAACCTAAAAGCTAAATATGCTGGCGCTGCACCTTTTAGCATATCAAAAAACAGTACCAAAGCGGCTGAGCTAGCACCACCAATACGTAAAACGTTAGTGGCGCCAGGATTACCTGAACCTTGGCTACGAGGATCAGGAAGGCCACGCATTTTACACACCAGAACAGCACTGGATATTGAGCCTGCAAAATATGCGGCCAAAATCATGACTATGGTGAGTACTGTTATGGTCAAATTGGTTTCCTTATCCGTCTTAGGGTATTATCGCGCCACATAAAAGAATGTGCTTATTGTGCTTGGTTCGTTACCGAACAATTAAACGCATAATGAGTACATAAAATGCTGTCGGAAATACTTTATTAGCAGCCTTGCTCTAAAAGCGACAACTTTTTATTAATCTTTATATAGCGAGGCTTATCCTACTTTGCTTTGGTCTCGTTATAAAGAGCGTTAGCGTATTATTTAGCTTTGCGGCGGATTATATCCCTTTTGTCCGTTTTAGCTTATCAGACCTCAGTGTCATGGATTAGAGTTTTGGAGAAATCATGGATAAAGTACTGATTAGAGAGCTTAGAATTGAAACCGTAATCGGGGTCTATGAGTGGGAAAAGCAAATTCACCAGAGTTTGCTTATTGATTTAGATATGGCTTGGGATAACCGTCCTGCAGCGGCTAGTGATGATTACCAACATGCCCTTTGTTATGAAACGGTCTCAAATAAATTAACGGCTTTAATTACCGAAAAGCCTATCGAGTTGATTGAAACTGTGGCAGAAATGATCGCAACTTATGTGATGGCTGAATTTAATGTGCCTTGGGTTAAAGTCAAAGTGATGAAGCCTGGTGCAGTGCCTACAGCGTCCGCGGTTGGTGTTGAGATTGAGCGAGGTCACGCATAGATGGCTAAGATTTTTATTAGCCTTGGCAGTAATATTGAGCCAGAGCGTCACCTTAAGGCTGCTTTAACTGATCTTGATTATCATTTTGAACAATTGGAACTGTCGTCTGTATTTGAAAGTGAAGCGGTCGGCTTTGACGGCACTAACTTTTTAAATATGGTTGTTGCTGCCGAAACAGAGCTATCAATCGCTGAGGTGGTCAGTACCTTTAAGCAGATTGAGCAAGATCACGGCCGAGTAAAAGGCGCTAAAAAGTTTGCCCCAAGAACGTTAGATTTAGATCTATTGCTGTATGACGACATTGTCAGTTCGCAGCCGATAGAACTACCTCGGGCTGAAATTCTTTATAATGCCTTTGTATTATGGCCATTAGCGGAAGTCGCCCCATCTTTGCTGCACCCTGTTGTTAATCAGTCGTACCAAACCCTTTGGAATAATTATGACAAGCAACAGCAATCCCTATGGCCAGTTGAATTTAATTGGTCTGCTTAAACCCATATTAATTTAGGATAGTTATGGATACCTTTCAGGTGATTATATTGGCTCTAATTCAGGGCCTCACCGAGTTTTTACCGATTTCTAGTTCTGCACACCTTATTTTACCCGCGCAAATTTTAGGCTGGGAAGATCAAGGTTTATCATTTGATGTTGCTGTAAATACCGGTTCGCTATTAGCTGTAGTGATGTATTTTCGTCGCGAACTATTCTCTATGTTTACCGCATGGACTGGCAGTATTGCTAGCCGTAAACAAACTGAAGAAAGCAAACTAGCTTGGTGGATTATCTTAGCGACTATCCCAGCGGTTATTGTGGGCTTTACTGCAAAAGATTTTATTTCTACGCATTTGCGTAATATGGAAGTCATAGCTGCTACCACAATTATCTTTGGTTTATTACTTTGGTGGGCAGATAGAATGCAGCGCCAAGGTTTTAACGAGTTTCAAGTGGGTTGGAAAAAGGCTCTCATCATCGGTATTGCACAGGCTATGGCACTGATCCCTGGTACATCTCGCTCAGGAGCGACCATTACAGCAGCACTAATGTTAGGCTTAACACGTGAGGCAGCTGCACGCTTTTCATTTTTAATGTCCGTGCCTGTCAGCCTCGGTGCTGCAATATTGGTGACTAAGGACTTACTAGAAAGTGGTCAAGCTATCGATTATCAAGCGTTAGGCTTAGGGATTGTGGTTTCGTTTTTAGCAGCCTACATCTGTATCCATTATTTCTTAAAGATCATTAGTAAGATGGGAATGACACCATTTGTTATTTATCGCCTAGCATTAGGTGTGGTGTTGTGTGGTCTTATTTTTCTTTAAATAGACCACTCCTTTAACGTTTTAGTTATCAAGCTAATGATGAGCACGATATGAATAGTATTTATCTTTGCCCTGTATGTCAGTCACCATTTAAGGTGCATGAAGAGTCAAAAGGGTTACATTGCGAAAACAAGCACCATTTTGACATTAACGAACATGGCTACTGGGTATTTAGCCAACCGAAAAAGCCAAAAGCGGATTCACGTGCAGTGATGCGCGCTAAGCGTTATGTTTTGGAGTCAGGAATTTATATTCCGTTAGCGCAAGCTATTGCGAAGGTGATTGCAGATCTACCACTGGTGACCTCGGCAAAGGCACTATCGCAACTTGACTATGATTGTGGTGATGGTTACTTCCTGCGGACGATTAAAGGGATTTTAGCCGAGTTAAAACCAGAGTTAGCATTAAGCCAAACGGGAATTTGTGAGGCTGAAAATGCGATATTCGCGGCAGCTAAAGCTGAGAGTAGCCCAACCTACATTGTATCAACACTTAAGCATTTACCTTTTGCTAATGATAGCTTTGATTTAGTGACATTGATTGATAAGCAATTAAAAGGTAAAGAACTGACCCGAGTGTTAAAGCAAGATGGCGTGTTACTGCAGGTTGCAGCTGGTCCAAGACATTTATGGCAAATACGTGAATTTATCTACCCAGATCTATCTGAAAAGCCTGTTAGCGACAATTTACCGAAAGAGCTAACCTTGTTACATAGTGAACGTATATCGTTGTCAGTAAGCGTGTCTGGAGAGCAAGCGATTGCTTTGCTTGAGATGACTCCTTATGCATGGCGAGCAAATGACAAAGTGAGACATGATATCCAGCACGCTCAGTTCGATACATTAGAAGTCGACTTTGTTATTAACGTGATGACTAGAAAATAATTTGCGCACGGGGTAACCTTTGCTTATTCAACTAAATGGAAATCGAAAACTGATGATGCGTAATTTGCTGTTGTTCATCTTAGCGTTTTTGCCACTGGCATCTTTTGCTAATGTTTATCCTATTGCTCAAGATGGTAGTCGCCTCGTTGGTGAGCTACAGCAACATGTGGTGCAAAAGGGCGATTATTTCCAGACAATTTCAAAGCAATACAATATTGGTATTTTGGAATTGATGCAGTCTAATCCCGGTGTCGATCCATTTTTACCAACACCGGGAACGACCTTGTTGATCCCTACGCAAATGTTGCTCCCTGATGTGCCGCGAAAAGGCGTGGTGATTAACTTGGCAGAGCTGCGCTTATATTACTTTCCTAAAGGCGGTAAAGAAGTGCATGTTTTCCCGGTTGGTATTGGCCGGGTTGGTCGTGAAACACCTGAAATGGTCACTAAGATTAAGTCACGCATTCCTAACCCAAGTTGGACACCACCTGCGAGCATTCGTAAAGAGCACTTAGAAGAACGTGGAGAGGTACTTCCTAGAGTTGTTCCCGCTGGCCCAGATAATCCATTGGGTAAGTTTGCAATACAGCTTTCTTATGGGGATGGTAGTTACCTAATTCATGGCACCAATAAGGATTTTGGTATTGGTATGCGCGTAAGTGCGGGCTGTATCCGCCTAAATCCAGATGATATTGAATGGTTGTTTGATAAAGTTAAGTACGGCGAGCAGGTCACTATCATTAATGAAACCGTTAAAACCTCAACTGAGCCTGATGGTCGTCAGCTTATAGAGGTACATTCACCTTTATCTACCGCTGATGGTGGCGATAATACTGTTCGTGAAATGAAACGTGGTGTGGTTGAGTTTATCGGTAAAGATGAAGTGGATTACTCTAAAGCTAATGACGCTTTACTTAGCCAAGCAGGGATCCCTGTAAATATTCAAAGCTAATTATTAATCGCTAAATACAGATTCAAATACTGTTTAAAGGCGTCCTTAGTGGGCGCTTTTTTGTGTCTGCAAGTTTACGGAGTGAGCTCATAGAATGTGATGTTTATATTTACGGATAATGTAGTAAAGGTAAATAGAGACGTTGTTTAGCAGATTAACAACGCTGATAGCAGATAAATTTAAGGCTTGGTCAAGTGTAATACTCGAAACCAAGCCTTTGGATCTAACCTGCTTAAAAGCAGGTAAAGCTCCTAAACGTAATTACTTCTTGTAAGAAGATGCTACGTTGTCGATACGGTCGTTAGCACGCTGAGCTTCTGCTTGTGCGTCCATAGCTGCTGCTTTAGCATCGTTGATGTCTGCAGACAGTTTACCGTGATCTGATTTTAGAGAGCTAACTTCAGCTGAAAGCTGGTCAACTTTGTTACCTAGGTTTGCAACGCTTTCTTCAAGAGCAGTAGTGTTTGCACAGCCACCTAGAAGGGCAGTCATTGCTACACCAGCAATCATAAGTACTTTTTTATTCATCGGGAATTCCCTTTATATAGGTTGGTTTAAATAAGCACAGCTGCACATCACAACTGAACTCGTTAATTATGTCACAGAGAAAAAATTTTGCTATGCCTTTTAACGCTAAGCTCTGAATAACTTAGTGAAAATTTGAGCAATTGCAAGTTAAGTGCAAATAAACCGTGAACAAGGTATGTATAATCTTAGTTCATAAATGTGAACTTATTATGTTTTTTATTTAGTCTAAATGCCTCGTAACTCTTTAATCTCTTGGACTGCAGCTATTCTAGCTATATTGAGTTGCGTACGGATGTCCGCGCCTTTAAAGCCTTGTGCAATGATAGATTGAACTGCAACCGCTGAGGCTGCAGAAAAACAGCTTTTTAGATAGGCAGCTTGTGGGTAAGGACTCAATTCAAGTCCTTTGCGACCTTTACTATCTGCTTCACAGGCCAATAAGAGCTGTTCAAGACGTTGGGGTTTGCGCCAAAAATCAGCTTTATCAAACAGTTTTACTATGGTGTCTGCTCTGAGTTCGGTGATTTTATGAATATTTTGATGTTGATCGCTAACCAAAAGCGCTAAATCTAGGTAGTCATTAGGTACTCTAAAGCGTGTACATAGTGCTTTGATTAACGGTAAGCCTTTTTGCCCGTGGCCGTGATGCTTTGGCAGATGCTCTTTTGGACTTAGAGCTTTACCTAGGTCATGGACTAAAGCGGCAAAGCGCACAGAGTTATCTTTGCTGAGCTTCGCGGTTTGCTCTAGTACCATTAATGTATGCACGCCCGTATCGATTTCTGGGTGCCACTTCTCTGGTTGCGGTACACCAAATAATGCTTCGATTTCGGGGAATAGAACCGCTAACGCACCGCATTGTCTCAAAACTTCAAAAAAGATTTGCGGGGCATCAGTGGATAACGCTTTATTGAGTTCGACATAAACACGTTCAGCCGTTAATGCTTCTAGCTCACCACTTTCGCTAAGCTGAGTCATTAATGCCATCGTCTCTGGCGCAACCTTGAAACCTAAAGAGTGAAAGCGTGCTGCAAAACGGGCAACGCGTAAAACTCGAAGCGGATCTTCGATAAATGCATCTGATACATGCCTGAGTAGACGCTTTTCAAGATCGACAATACCTTGGTAAGGATCATATAGGTTACCCGCATCATCTTGTGCAATAGCATTTATCGTGAGATCACGGCGAAGTAAATCTTGCTCCAAGGTGACATCGGGGGCTGCATCCACGCTGAAGCCGCCATAACCTTTCGCAGTTTTACGCTCAGTGCGCGCAAGGGCATATTCTTGGCTTGTCTTTGGGTGTAGAAATACCGGGAAATCTTTGCCTACTTGAGTAAATCCTTTAGCCAGCATCTGCTCAGGCGTTGCACCGACAACCATATAGTCATGATCTTTCACTTCAAGGTTAAGTAATTTATCGCGGACAGCGCCGCCAACGAGGTAAATTTTCACAAGATTGCTCACTTACATAACAGGGTTGTGATTGTAACATGGTTCGAGTTTTTGCTTTGGGCATTTATGTTTTGTTCAACATCACCATATTTACCCGCATTATGGTCAAAGCTGCATTAAATTAATGCAGCTTTGATACTATAACAGCGAGGCTCAAAAACAGTGTTAATCACGGCTTTATGTTAAGCGGTATTATGTGCGCTAAAGCTTATTTAGTGGCGGCAAATTTTGACAAGCATTGCTCTTAGCTTTAACGTGAGCTGCGTATTGGCTATTAATAGTGTATTTAAAGCTCTAGCGTTAGTTTTAGCAATTTAGTTAATATTATGCCTAACCCGTGTTTAACACTACGGCAGTGGTATAGTGTGACTAGCGTATTAAAGTGCTTACCCAAAATCGAGGTAAGTTTTGCATGGTTTTAAAAGGATAAAAGCTCGCATGTATAAGGCTTTCTTTGGCTTAAATGACAATCCGTTTTCTATTGCACCAAATCCTCACTATTTGTTTTTAAGTGATCGCCATAGAGAAGCGCTGGCACATCTAACTTATGGGCTAGGTGAAACCGGCGGTTTTGTATTGTTAACCGGAGAAGTGGGTACAGGTAAAACCACTGTATCGCGCTGCCTATTAAAACAGCTGCCAGATAATACAGATACCGCGTTTATTCTTAATCCATCGCTAACAGAGTCGGAGCTGCTTGCGACCTTATGCGATGAGCTCGGGATTGTTTATGGCGAGGATCCAAGTCTTAAACAATTAACGGATTTAATCAGTAAATTCTTACTTGAAAATCACAGTAAAGATCGTAACACGGTATTGATTATTGATGAGGCACAGCATCTTAGGGCTGAAGTGCTAGAACAGCTAAGATTGCTGACAAATCTAGAAACAGACACTAAAAAGCTGCTGCAGGTGATCTTGATTGGTCAGCCTGAATTACAGCAATTGCTTAAGCGCCAAGAGCTTCGTCAATTGGCGCAACGCATTACAGCGCGATACCATTTGTTGCCATTAACCATAGAAGAGGTAGCGCTGTATGTGCAGCATCGTCTGCAAGTCGCTGGGCGTCATGAGCCGCTATTTCATAAGAGTGCGATTAAGGCGTTACACAAATACAGCGGCGGTATTCCCCGCCTGATAAATCTATTATGCGAACGCGCGTTAATGGCGAGTTACGCCCAATCGAAAGTGCCGATTGATAACAAAATGATACGCCTAGCATCAGCTGAAGTGTTAGGTGAAGAACCAAAACAAAACAATGTATTAAAGCCCGTGGCAATAGCGGCATCATTAGCTTTGACTTTTGGCGCTGCCTTATACCTGTTTCTGCCGCAAAATAATCAGGCAGTGAATACTGCAAAAACAGTATCGAAAACAGAGCCAGCGGCTCAAGTGAATGCTCAGGCCAAAGTGGAAAGCCAAAAATTAAGCAGTAGCCAGCGAGTGCTGAATAATGCGATTTCTCAAAGTCGAGATATTGATAGCGCTTATGCCAGTATTTTGGGCTTGTGGGGTAAAGTACCCTATATCGGTCTATCAGCTTGTCAGTCTGCGCAGCAGCAAGGCTTAGATTGTTTTCAGCAGCAAGGTAATTGGCACTCATTGGTACGGCTAAATTACCCTGCAGTGGTTTATCTCGCCGATGATAACCAACAAGCTTTCTATGGCACCTTGATATCTAGACAAGGCGAACAAGTGCTACTGCAACTTAATGAGCAGCAACTATGGGTTAGCCGCGATTGGTTTAATCGACACTTTACCGGTACGTTTGAAATATTGTGGCAGGCGCCACGAAATCAACCCAAAGAGATTGGTCAATCGGCGAATCAAGCCCAAGTACAGTGGTTAGAAAATAGTTTAGCGCGGGTGACCGATAGCGCGCCACGGTTAGTGGACCATTTCGACACTGAACTTGAGCAAAAGCTTAAGGCGTTTCAGCGTCAGCATGGATTAATTGCTGATGGCATTGCTGGCTCACAAACGTTAATACAGCTGAATTTGTACTTGAGTGAGGCTGGCCCGCGCCTAGGTCAAAGCAAGAGGTTGTATTAATGTCGATTTTACTCGATGCTGTGACGCGAGATAAACAACAGTCTCAAGCCATAACTCATGATGTAGTGTTAACGCCAAGAGCGCCATATAAAGCGAAACAGGCAACAAGTGGAGGCGTTAAATTTGCGGCGCTTTTCGTGCTTGCATTACTATTAATGGTTTTAGCGGCTTGGCTAGTAAGTAAAGTACTTTATCCTATAACTGAGCAAGTCTCGTCTATTGATGAACATGCCGCTCCGGCTAGCATTAGCCAAAACAGCAGTAGTCAAAATAGTTCTACTCAAAAAGCACCTATAGAAGGGGTGCGCTTAGCGGGTAAAGTCGCCTTACCGGTCACGCAGACGCTAGCACCACAGGCTGCGCTGCAAGTGAGTGGTCGCTCAGGCTTTAATGCTGGGGCTAATTCAAGAGCTAACTTTACTCAACCTGAAGCGGCTAATTACATCAGTAATAATTCTGATGAGGCGTTAGACAACCCATTAATGGCAGCCTTACTCAACGCACAAGAAAGTGTTGAACAAGAATTTCCACAGACGGCGATAAAGCAGCAAGTTAATACCGTCGTAGAAGATAATAATCGTTATAGTAATGATGATGAGCCGATAATTTTAGGGGCCAATAGCAATAAGCGCGGTAACGATTTACTCGACTCTTTGAAATACGAAGTTGAGTACGCCGCCAATGAAGTGGGACTGAAAACAAATGAGCCCGATCCTAACAATAATCTGCTGGCAGCGTTCGAGGCGGCTTTAAAAGATGTAGAGCGAGAAAAATCGGTAGAAACACCAGTGACGGAAGCGAAGCTGGATCCTATTCCTACAACACCTAAGTCTGACGCTATCCCTAAATATGGTCAATTACCAGCAGGGTTGCAGCTACAAGTACCAGAATTCAATATCAATGCTCATGTTTATTCAAGTGTGGCTGATAACCGTTGGTTAAATGTTGATGGGGCAGAGTTGCAAGAGGGCGACAGTATTCAAGGTAAATTGACTATTGTTGAAATAAGGCCAAGAGATGTGGTGCTAGCGATTCAAGGTACTGAATTTAAAGTACCTGCAATCTAGAGTAACGCGCATATAAAACAATGTGCAGCATTAACAAAAAGGCCTAACTCACGTTAGGCCTTTTTGTTTTTATCATTCTGACGAATAGCAATTAATTATATAAATAGTAAGCCAAAAACAGTGTTAGCCCATAACCGACTGTGTAGCAAAGGCTAAGTGCTGGTACATATTTAAGGTAGCTGACAAAGGTCAATTCTTTCACTTTGCTCATGGCAATAATCCCAGCCGCAGAGCCAATCACTAACAGTGAACCACCAACGCCTACGGCATAAGTTAAACCTAACCATTCAGGCGTGTTGAGCACTGGCTCTGCTTTTAATAGCGCGGCAGTCAGTGGCACATTATCTAGCAGCGCCGAGCCAATACCAGCAACAAAATTCGAAATGTTGGGATCATACTGAGCGTAAACTTGGGCGAGTAAATCTAGCGTACCTATTTCTTTAAGCATGCCAACTAGCAGTAAAATACCTAAGAAAAATAGCAGTGTGTCGTACTCGACCTGGCGAATATACTCAAGGATTTGCAGCTCTTCTTTATCACTTCTAGTCGTATGTCCAACTAAAAACATCACTGAAAGGCCGGTTAAAAAGGTTAAAACTGGTGGAATACCAAATAGGATATTGAGAGCCATCGTCATGACGATAGTGGTAAAGAAGATCACCGCAATGAGTATATCAACCGATCGCACTTGCTTAGTGATAGGGCTGGTACTGACTTGCCCCTCAGCTTTTAACGAAAACAGCAAGGCTAAGAGCATGACGCTGATGGCCGCTGGCACAAATAGCATGAGCAATTCTGACATACCGACATGACCGCCAAGGAAAATCATTAAGGTGGTGACATCACCTGTAATCAAAGCAACGCCGCCAGAGTTAACGGCAAAGATAATAAGTACGGCCATACGCCTACGTATGTGCTTATCGAGTTTAAACGTCGTGAGTAAGCCAAGAGAGACTAAGGTTGCAGTGACATTGTCACAAATAGCCGATAAGACCAGCGAAAACATCGCGACTTGTATCATCAACATACGTACAGATACACGCTGAGGAAACAGCTTTTGCACCAAGATTTGAATCATGCCCTTGGCATTAAGGTAGGCCACAAAAGTCATTGTTGACATTAAAAACAGCCAAAGAGTTGCTATCTCTAACAGGTTTTCATTGAGTTGGTGTTCGACGAGCTTTTCATGGCTTGGGTCGCCAGCTGCCATAAACAAGGCTATCCAGGAAATACAGCCAAAAAACAGCGTGGTTTTTGCTTTATTGAGGTGGGTGACCTCTTCAAACACAATACTTAATAAAGCCAGTACTGCGAGTGAAATCAAAAATGCGTACAACATAGGGCTACTCACATTGGTGATGTTATGACGTACCTAAACTTATGTTGGGTCGCCAATTTAAGTTTATTTTAAGGTTTGTGGGTGAAGCGGGGGCGATCAGACCATAGTGAAAAGCATAAGGCAACTAATACTTACCTCTAACTTTTTCGTGTAATGTGACCTGTGTTGTGGTGGTTTTATGGGTATTTAGCGATATAAACTAAATTCTACAACCTAAATAGGGATAATAACTGTCATTGTTTAGTTTTTACTAATTTTGCGGTTGTCTTTGCTGGACATGCGGCATCATTTGAATAGGATATTTATGCTGTTCTAAGAGTTTTTTTAGTGAAACTTATCGTTAACCGTGTAGCGTAAGGTATTCCACCTATTTTCCTGTGGCAGCGCGGAAAGCGTTGAAGATGAAGATGAAGAGGAAAGGGAAGTTAAACGAGCGCATCCCCTTTGCATTGACGGGCGTTACAGATATAAAAAAGGAACACTAATGAGTGTTCCTTTGATGTTTAGCTATTAACTAAGCCATTACGTGTAAGCGAATGCTTAAGCGTAATTATGCTTTAGCAAGCTTGGCAAATACGCGATCAGCAGCTGCTAGTGTTGCCTCAAGCTCTTCTTCACCATGAGCAAGTGATAAGAAACCTGCTTCATAAGCGCTAGGAGCAAGGTAAACACCTTCGTCTAGCATTAGGTGGTAGAACTCAGCAAACAGCGCAGTGTCACACTTAGTCACTTGAGCAAAATTAGTCACAGTTTCTTCGTCAGTGAAGAAGAAACCGAACATGCCACCAACGTAGTTGATTGCCATTGGAATGCCGTGCTTATTAGCCGCAGCTTTAAAGCCTTCTGCAATATACTCAGTCTTAGCTGCTAGTTGCTCGTAAACACCTTCTTCACAAAGCGCTTCCATCTGTGCAAGACCAGCAGACATCGCAATTGGGTTACCAGACAGCGTACCTGCTTGGTATACCGGGCCCGTTGGTGCAATAAACTGCATCACATCTTTACGACCACCGAAAGCACCCACTGGCATACCGCCACCGATAACTTTACCCAGTGTTGTTAGATCAGGCGTGACGCCGTAGTGACCTTGTGCGCCGCTCTTAGAAACGCGGAAACCTGTCATTACTTCGTCGATAATCATTAGTGCGCCGTACTGATCACAGATAGCACGAAGACCTTGTAAGAAACCGTCGATTGGCGGGATACAGTTCATGTTACCAGCAACAGGCTCGATGATGATACAAGAGATAGCTTCTGGGTATTGCTCGAAGATAGCCTTAACTGAATCTAGATCGTTGTAAGTTGCTGTTAGCGTGTGCTTAGCGAAATCTTCAGGAATACCTGGAGAGCTTGGCTGACCCAGAGTTAGTGCGCCAGAACCTGCTTTTACTAGTAGGCAGTCAGCGTGGCCGTGGTAGCAGCCTTCAAACTTAAGAATTTTGTCACGGCTAGTGAAGCCACGTGCTAAACGGATAGCACTCATGGTGGCTTCAGTACCTGAACTCACCATACGAACTTGTTCAATTGAAGGAACCATCTCGATGACTTTCTCAGCCATAGTGATTTCAAGTTCAGTTGGTGCGCCAAAAGATAGGCCATTTTCAACAGCAGTTAATACCGCTTGACGAATTTTAGGGTGATTGTGGCCTAAAATCATTGGGCCCCAAGAACCTACGTAGTCGATATACTTTTTGCCATCTGCGTCAAAAATATAAGCGCCATCAGCTTTTTCGATAAAGCGAGGTGATCCACCTACACCAGAAAATGCACGTACTGGAGAGTTTACGCCACCTGGGATGGTCTTTTTAGCTTGTTCAAATAGTTCGTCAGAACGAGTCATTTTTAATCCTTAAATTTGTAGCCGATTTAAAAATCAGCTTTTCGAGAATACCAATTAACAGGGCGTTCGTACTGCTCAAGTTGAGAGTCAACACCTAACGTCAGTGCAAACAGCGCCATGCGGATTAACAGACCATTATCGGCTTGTCTAAAGATAGCCAAATTTGGATGGTCGTTAAGATCGTTATCCAATTCGTTTGCTTGTTCACGAGAATCTCGTGGCAATGGATGCATGATCACAGTGTTTGATTTGCAATGCTGTGTATAAATACTTTGGTTTAAACGGAACTTACCACGGTATTTGTTCGCTTCTTCTTGAGAGGGGAAGCGTTCTTCTTGAATACGCGTCAGATAGAGTATATCAGCGCGATCTAAATTGCCTTCAAGTTGGTCTGTTATTGTGATCTTATGGCCAGCATTTTCAATGTCATTGATCACAGAGTCAGGCATTGCTAGCTCTTTTGGTGATACGAGTGTGAAGCTGACATCTTTATACATGCATAACAGGCGAGAAAGCGAGTGTACGGTGCGGCCAAATTTCAAATCGCCTACCATGGCGATATTCATGCCGCTTATGTCACGACCGCCTGCTGCCAGTTCTTTTTGAATGGTAAACAGGTCTAAAAGTGCTTGAGTAGGATGCTCGTTAGCACCATCTCCGCCGTTGATAACTGGCACGCGGCTACCTTTAGCAAATTCACTCACCGAGAAAGAGTCTGGGTGACGCATAGCAATGACATCAGAGTAGCTAGAGAGCACGCGGGCAGTATCGTAAAGCGATTCGCCTTTTGATAGTGACGATGATGCCATGCCAACGGTTTCGTTAACGCGACCGCCAAGTAGGTTAAAAGCACTAGCAAAGCTGACGCGAGTACGGGTACTCGGTTCGAAAAATAGGTTGCCTAAAACTGCACCGTCTAAAACAGTGGTACGTTTTTGTCTTAAAGCATAGGGAGTCATGCGAGTAGCAACGGAGAAAACTTTTTCAACGGCTTCCAAATCAAGTTGGTTTACCGACAGAATGTGCGAACCTTGAAACTGAGTCATCAGCCTATATTTCCAATTTCTGAGGGGCGGTATAGCGACGCTATAGCCCAAATTTATGTAGGGTGGCTGAGGCGGCACTATAGCAGAATCTAATAGGCAGATAAATATCACAAGTACAGAACAATGGATTAAATTATGTAGATTTTTGACTTATCACGGTGCCTTGAAACATTCTGTTGCGGCAAATCTAGCGAAAACCTTGCCAAACAGCTTGTTGAAGCGTAAAAATGCGCATGAGTTATCATATTTTCAATGCACAACAATATATTTGGAAGGCTTAGTTTGGACCATTTTATTTGGAATATTGACCCTATCGCGATAAGTGTAATGGGGCTCACGGTACATTGGTACGGCATTTTGTTTGCACTGGCGATTGCGTCAGGCTTTCAGGTGATGAAACGCATTTATATTAAAGAAAACCTACCGGTAGAGTCGCTTGATAATCTGCTGATGTATTGTGTGGTGGGCATTATCGTTGGCGCGCGTTTAGCCCATTGTTTGTTTTATGACCCAGCGTATTACTTGAGTCATCCTCTGAAAATTTTAGCTATCTGGGAAGGCGGTCTTGCCAGTCATGGCGGTGGTTTAGGCGCAATTTTAGCGCTGTACTATTATCAGCGCCAGGTGAAGTTGCCTTTCTTGTTCTTACTGGATCGTTTAGCGATTGCCACGGCAATATTTGGCTTCTTTGTTCGTATGGCTAACTTTGTTAACTCAGAGATTTTAGGTTTACCGAGCACTGTACCTTGGGCGATTGTATTTGAGCGTGTCGATATGCTGCCGCGCCACCCTGCACAGCTGTATGAAGCCATTGCTTACTTATCAATTTTTGCCTTGCTTTGGGCTATCTATAAGTTGACTGATATGAAGCAAAAGCACGGCGCGATTTTTGGATTATTCCTAGTGCTAGTATTTAGTGCGCGTTTCTTAATTGAGATGGTGAAGGTCAAGCAAGCTGTGTACGCCGATGCATGGACGTTTAGCGCAGGTCAGCTACTGAGTATTCCTTTCTTAGTCGTGGGTGTGGTGCTACTGGTTTTGCCTTATGTGAGAAAACCGAAAGCTTAACTAAATTCAGCTGTACTAAATGAAAGCCGTAAACTTAATGTTTACGGCTTTTTTTATGTGAGTTGTAAAACGAATAATTAGTCGGGGCGGGGGATTAAATGCAGTGGCGCTGCATCACTTAAATAAGCTTCATCGACTTGATCTAACTTGTTGTAGCTAATCATCTGCCGTATGCCATCGATATAGGCTTGGCCTCGTTCTGAGTATTTATCTAATGTACCCGCTAGTTCCATTCCGGTAATGGGTTTATTTTGAGTCCGCAGCTTTGCCCGTAACTCTCTTAGTTTTTTATAGGCATTGTTAGTGTTGAGGTTAAGCATATAACCTTCTACAGATGCCAGTGGCGTATCAAAGCGGGCTAAACCATAGTTACCTAACTCTTTACGTTGCTGCTTGGGGATCATACCTTTGCCGCTAAAGTCCCACTGACCAAAAAATGCGTTGCCCTCAACCGTAAAGCGAGATGTTGCCCAGCCACTTTCTTCTGCCGCTTGAGCCAGTACCAATGATGGCGGCATGATATCAACTTCTTCTAATAGTGCCTGGCGTTGTTCCTCGGTAAGTGCGGTATTGTCGTCTTTGGTGATTTTGTATTTATGAGCAATTTTTTGTAGTACTGCATCGTTTAGCGGCGCTTCGGTAATCAGCTTGCGTTCTAGTAAAATATTCTCGTTAGCGACCAAGATAAGAGGTGCAAGCAAGCGAAAGAACACCATCTTTTTTTGTTGTACCGGTATTTCATTAGAAGTCTTCTGCCAGCGCTCACTTACCGATTCAAACGTAAGGCGAGGAACCTCTCTATTGCCTTCTTGCCAGCTTTTTGTGTTGTAGTTGAGTGAATCAAATAAAGCCATCAACTCATCAAGCGAGTTGATACGAATATCTTTTGGCATTTTGGTCGGCCGCTTGTCTGATACGGTAGTAAAGCTGGTTTGAGTTTCATTTGAATTAGGTGTAGTGGCTAAATCTGCTGCTGTTACATTTTGCTTTTGACTGTTATCTGCTTGGAGTTTAGAAGAGTCAGTTTTTGATTTTTCAATCTTTTCTAGCGATATTGGTTCTTGAGTTTTATTCGTAACCGTATGACCTGCACTTTCAGGGTTAAACTGAGAATTCGCTGCATAGAGGACAAGGACTAGCATGATGGCTGCAAGGGCAATAAGTGTTTGGGGCTTTTTAAGCATAAACAGTCCTTTATGTTTGAGGGGCTTTATACTTAACTTAATTTAGCCTAAATCAGACCAAGATTCTTTTTTTGTTTTTATTCCTTTAGCTGAACAAAGGCTTTTGAATACATTAGCAGGCAATAAAAAAGCCCAAACCACCGATGCAAAGTTCGGGTATTTGGACTTTAGTTTAATTGCTTTACTGAATAGAGGTCTGTTACTGACTTAAATTAGACGCTGTTTGCGTTGAGTAATAATAGGCAACATCTTTCATTTCATTTTCAGATAGCATACCCGCCTGTGCTTGCATCAGTGGGTCAGCGCGATCGCCGCGCTTAAAGTCGACTAATTGCTTAAACAGATAAGCTGCTTTTTGGCCTTTCAAGTCAGGGTATGTCTTCATCATGCCGAGCATGGCATCACCGTGACAAGCGATACAGCGTTGATTAGCCAGTGCTTCACCTTTGCTAGCATCAGCTTGATAGTTTAAGGCCTTCGCCTCAAGCTTTAGTCCTTGTAATGCCAGAGTATCCTTAAAAGAGGTATCTTGCGCTGACACTCCAGTAACCATTAGCAAAGACAAGCTGCCGGCTATGATTTTATACTTCAACATATTAGTCTTCCTTAGTCGCTGTTGGCATAGGCGGCATTTGGTCGCTATCCAAAGGCTTACGTCTAAAGATCTTCATGTCGATACCTGTCTCATCATAATAAGTTGATAGATAATCTAGAACAGGATCCCAAGTGTCAGATAAATCCCACAAACCTTGAGTATCAACCATCCATTGAATAGTATCGCGCCAAACTTCGCGGTTACCCTTGTTTTGAGGAATAATCAACGAGGTGTGACAAGCATTACACTGGTAGTTAACCATCTCCCAACCCGGAGCCATAATTAGCCCTGAAACAGGATCTACTGGGTAGCTTTTAGCTGCATCAGCAGCCATCGCAGGAGAGAGGCAACTTAAGGCAAGCAAGCTTGCCGTAAACAGAGTCTTTCTCATTATACGACCCTTACTGCCACTCGGTGACAGCCGTTAAATAGGTAACCTTTTGGGTTCCACTGTGGTTGAACCATTGGCTGAGTATCACCCTTGGTATCGGTCGCACGTGCCCAGATCTCATAGTAGCCAGCTTGTGGCAACTTAAGGTCGACTTTCCACTGCTGCCAAGCTGTTGGGTTTACAGGCGTAGTGAGTGAAGCTTTTTGCCAAGTTGTACCGTAGTCGTAGCTGACTTCAACTTTTGCCACATCACGCATACCAGCCCATGCATGGCCGCTTACTGAAAGCGTTTTGCCCAGTGGCATTTCAGTGCCGGTTTGTGGCGAAGTAATTAACGACTTAACAATCATCTCTTCGATAATCTTAAAGTCTTTATTTTCTACTTTCTCACCAGGTGCAACTGGGAATTTTGGTACTTGGTAAGCTGGTGCTTCCATTTTCTTACCGTCATGTACGCGATCGCGAACGCCCATACCTGTGGCACATTTTTGTGAAACAGAGCCAGGACGGCCACCGAATACGATACGCAGTGGGTAACCGTGCATGTATGGAATATCTTCGCCGTTCATGCCCCAGGCAATCATGCCGTTCTCGTTCATTGCCGCATCGATTGGTACACCGCGTGATATTGCCGCGCCTTTGCCACTGATATGTTTGTCTGCGCCGTAGTGAGCAGTGTAAACAGCGTCACTCTTCACACCACAGTCTGCCAATACATCTTTAATTAATACGCCAGTCCACTCAGCGCAGAATACCGCCGTATTACTCCACTGGTTACCTTTGGCATTGGGGTAGAAGTTTTCACGGCTGTTACCGCCACATTCCAGCACTAACTGCTGAGTGTGAGTTTTGAACTTCTTCTTTAGTTCAGCAATAGTGTATGTCTTAGGCGTTTCGATTGACTCACCATCAACGGTGAACTCCCAAGTATCTGGATCAATCTTATCGAATTCTGGCATCTGACCGTTCCAGCGAATAAAGGCTACGTCGGCTGGAGTTTTTACTGGGGCAAGCAGATGTTCTGGAGGGAATGCGTTTAATGGGCTTGAGTTAAGCACTTTAAAGTGGCTTGGTAAGTCATCTACATTCTTCCACTTAACAGCAGATACGTCCATTGGCTCAATACCAGCTGGGCGATTAGATGCAAATGCCCAGTTTAGTGGCAGCATGGCTGTTACAGAGGTCGCCGCAGCGCCCTTTAAAAAATTACGTCTATCGATAGCCATTAATCTTGCTCCTTACCGGTATTGAAATAAATCGCCATAGCCTGCATCTGCTCTTCAGTTAACAGTTTGGCGACTTTGCTCATAGTCTTATCTTGGCGTTTATCTGCTTTAAAGTTCTTTAATTGTCCAACCATGTATTGCACGTTTTGCCCCTTTAAATTAGGGATTGAGGCGAATTGATTACTACCGTCGACTCCATGACAAGCGATACACATGTTGAGCAGCTTCTGATCATCTTCAGCCTGTGCTTGGCTACAGAAGCCAAACATTGAGGCAGAGATCATGACTAGTGCTGCTATTTTATTTTTTAATACACTCATTACGTGCCCTTATCGGGATTATGTTATTTACGTTCGGTCAGCGGCTTTCTCAATAAGAAAATCACATTCCCTTTGCAAAGAGCTCGATTACTACAAATATCAAATCACGACCCTGCAACGTTTTTATATCAAGGCCATCGGATGCATCTTTTCGTTTTGTGGCATAAGAAGGCGATTGAGTTCGTAAAACTACAGAAAAATGTGACCTTTAGCCTGTAAAAAATTCTAAAAAGTTGTGAAAGTATCGACTTTTTAGAAAGGTTTTGCGTTTAATTAGCTTTAGCCAGCTAATTAATGGTGGTAACGGAGTTGTGTAATGATTGTTGTTGGATTATTGGTCTATGGTATTGAATATACGCGAATTAAGTTGTTAGTCGCTGGAGGGGGGAATTATAAACAATATTGTATGTTATTCGGGTTGGCGCTTTATTGGATTTTAGTTATTTTGGATAGTAAGCAAGATTGAATTGTCAGTGCGAACTATTAGGTTTGTTAAGCATGATTTGGAATTCTTGTTATGTACTAAGTTTATTTTTTGTTGGTTATTGTTTTAAGCCAAAGCTATTGGACACGTTGAAACCAATTTCAAAATGGGACTAATTTTAGAACTAGATGGATTTTAATGCGGGGTTATTTTTAATGTGGAGTTAAGTAATATAAACAAACCAAAGGGCCTGAGTTCATATCCAATGTTTGAGCTGTTATTTGTTTCCAAAATTTTAGTATCTATTATGGCTGTGCTTGGATTATCCCTCGTAGCAGAACATGTCAGCCCTAAAGTGGCTGGGATTTTGTCTGGCTATCCACTCGGGACGGCAATTGCATTGTTTTACATTGGCCTAGAGATTTCACCTGAATTTGCTGCTAGCAGCGCAATTTATACTTTAGCTGGCTTTAGTGCGTCTTTGGTGTTGGTTTGTAGCTATTACTATACGAGTGCACTTCTGCTGCTAAGAGTAAAGGTCACTAACGGGTTAAACTGCTTTCTGTCGACAATAGCAGCTGTGAGTAGCTTTTTAATTGCCGCTTATCTGATTAGCTTATTTAGCTTCACTCTTAGCATCAGTTTTATTTTAAGCTTGCTCGCCGTATTGGTGTTTGGCGGCTTGCTTAGCAAAATACGCGATGCAGAAGTTGATGATAAATTGCCTATCACCTTTAAAATTACGTTATTTAGGGCTGTCACTGCGGCGTTAATCGTGTTGATTGTCACTGGGATTGCTAAGGTCGTTAATGAAAATTGGGCGGGAGTATTATCGGCTTTTCCAATTACCTTATTGCCTTTTTTAATGATTATTCACCTAAGTTATGGTTCAGCAAAAGCGCATACCATCATTAAACATTATCCTTTCGGCCTCGGGGCGTTAATGATATATGCTGCCTCAATCGCATACTTGTATCCAAAAGTAGGACTGATTGCAGGGACTGTAGTGTCGTTTATATTGGCAACCCTGTACTTACTTTTACTTGCAAGCGTTCAACACTATATCCGCGCTTATCGTAGGCGTAATGCGCTACCTTAATAAAAGTATTACCATTATTGTGAAGTAAAGAAAGTCGTTTTATGCTGATGCCTTTGTTTGCTAGGCGGTAATCAAAAAGCTTAAACTTGCCCAGAGCGGATCTCTTTTTGCAGCGCCATCCAATTGATCACTCCAACGATATTGTCCTTGCTTTGTTGGTATATATACACTTCACCGCGACGCTCTTTAGAAAGTAGTTGATAGACTTCATTTAAGGTGCTGGAGTCAGGTAACCCTTGAATAGGGTGGTGAGTTAAGGTGGTATCTTCATCGCGCACTTGTAGTTCAAGCTGTAACATTTCGACTAAACCGCTGCTATTACGGACTAATACAGAGCGACCCTCTGCACGTTTTAATACTTCTAAAAGTAACTCATCATTATTGTCTACAATCACAAAACGCTTATCCATTAAATGGCGTACACCTACTTTTTGTAGGCCAAGATTTACCGGTGCAACTTTGTAGCCGAGCCCCATGATTTCAAGCTGCCTAAAGAATATCGACTTGGTATTAAAGCCCTGGTGCGCGATAAGAAATGCAGGAATAACCACGAACATAGAGGGCAGAATAATCGATGCGTTGTTGGTGAGCTCGATTAATGCGACTAACGCGGCTAACGGTGCACTTAAGCAAACTCCCATCATACCCGTCATACCTATGATGGTATACAAGCCAATATAAGGAGCGATGCTTGGGAACATAAGCGCACTAATTAACGCTAAAATAGTGCCGAGTAAGGCTCCAATGCCGTATAACGGACCAATTAAGCCTCCAGGTATACCTAAGCCTATCGCAGCAATGGTCGCAATAATTTTACCGATTAAAATTAGGGTTAAAAACAAAATGCTAGGGTGCTGGTTAATGGTTTCCGCAATGGCTAACTCTCCACTGCCAATTGCTTGAGGTAAGGCTAAGCCGACTAAAGTTGTTACTGCACCGGCTAGTAATAATCGATTTAGCAGAGGCCACTTTTGGCCCATCTCGGTGACTTTTAATAAGCTGGTATTAAAGAAGGCTGCGATACAACCCAGCACCACACCGAAAATTGCCAGCAACGGGTATTGGTTTAAAGGAATGACTGCAACACCAATCTGCTCAAACTCATGTACGTCGCCAAATACTAGCTGACTGCTCAGTGCCCCGCAGATTGCCGATAGCATGATAGGGAAGAAGTAGTGGATTTTGTATTCTCGCAGAACCACTTCAAATACAAAGATGACCGCAGCCAGCGGCGCATTAAAAATAGCGGCAATACCTGCTGCAATGCCACTGGCACACATGACTCGCACACTGTTATCGGGGAGATTAAATTTTTCAGCTAATACGCTAGCGCTAACTGCACCTAAATGGATGGCGGGGCCTTCTCGACCGACTGAAAAATTAGTCGCTAGTGCGAATAATGCCTGAAAGAACTGGCCTGGAGCAGATTGTAAGGGGATTTTACCGTAATGTAGCTTAACTCGGTGAATAACATAGGCTATCCCCATACGTTTATAACGCTGAGATCCCATTTTTGCGACACCCCAGATTAAAAAGGAGCCGAAAAGCGGTAATAATACTCGCCAGTCTTCGATGATATCCGTAAAATTCAGTTCTTGGGTCTTGGTGAAGGTGTCGCACCAGACTAGTAATAATCGAAATAGAAGAATGACGCCAGATGCAAAAAGTGCAAAGAGTAATGCGAGCAAACATAACTGCACGCTGACCTTGGACTGAGACAATATGTCTTTAAGGTCGGTATGTAGGTATTTTTGAAACTGCTCTCGCTTTTTTACGATTGCCTGATGCACGTAATTTCCAGAATGTATGTTTGTCACATTGATAGATAGATGTGAGCTTTTTTATTAAGGGACTGTTACTTAATGTCGAATTATCATCGTTGGGTCGATCGCTTGCAAGTGATTGAACGACAAATTAGGCCCTCAAGTGGGTATTTATTGCTTTTAGTCATAGTAGCCTTTGTATTAGGCGCGCTCAGCTACGATTTCGCCAAGCAACATTACTTGCCAAAGGTTGAGGTTCAAATTGACAAATCAGCACAATATGTACAAGAGTTGCAGCAACAAGCTCAAACATTAGCTGCTCGCAATATTGAACTGGCGCTCGAGCGTGAGGCTAATAAGAATATGCAGGCGATGTTTGTTGAGCAAAACGCTAAACAAAATGAACTTGAGCGCGAACTGGCGTTTTATCGCAGCGTAATGGCACCTGAAAATAATGCTGATGGTGTTGCTATTAATGGTCTTGAGCTAGAAGAAAGTCTGGAGCCACGTCAATATAGAATTAAATTAGTATTGACTCAGTTAGAGAAACGTAAGCGCTCTTTGTCTGGCCGCAGCGAAATCACTTTAGTGGGTTTACAAGATGGGAAAACGGTTAGTCTTAAGCTTGCAGATTTAACTGATGACTCGTTTAAATTCAAATTTAGATACTTTCAAGTACTAGATGGTGAATTTACATTGCCAGAAGGTTTTAGCTTATCTAGAGTGAAGGCCAAAGTCGTTGTTCCTGCGAGCCGCTGGACTAAAGGATCGCAAACCGAACAGGAATATAGTGCACAAGATTTACTTGTGGATGAAAAAGAGCAGGGCATATTACTTGAACAAAACACTCAGGTATTAGATAATTCTGCACAGCAAACTGATGTAAGAGGTAGTAATGACTGAACAAGCTGACGATGCTTTGCCAATCCGTTTTACTGATGCGGCGGCTTCAAAAGTAAAAACCTTGCTCGACGAGGAAGAAAATGACGCGCTAAAGTTACGTGTATACGTGACGGGTGGTGGTTGCTCAGGTTTCCAGTACGGCTTTACGTTCGATGAGAAAGTAAATGAAGGCGACTTCACTGTTGAGAAGCAAGGTGTTCAGTTGGTCGTAGATCCAATGAGCTTACAGTACCTTGTTGGCGGCGAAGTGGATTATACATCTGGACTCGAAGGTTCACGCTTCTTCGTTAAGAATCCTAACGCAACAACAACTTGTGGTTGTGGTGCAAGCTTTTCAGTGTAATCCATATCGATTGATAACTCTGAATACTAAAAAAGCCGTCTTATGACGGCTTTTTTGTGTCTGTAGCTTGGCTATTAGCTTAACTAGCGGATCAGATTAGCGCATGATATTAAGGTTTAGTGCTCTGCTGAAGTAGCGGCTGACTTTAGGCGTAAACGCAATCCAAACCTGTACAAATGACAAGATGATAAGTACAGCAAACACGAACCAATCAGGCAACTGCATGCTAAAACTGCCAATGCCATAGCTAGATGGTTCTGCAGGTACCATATTGTCAGGATCTTGCAGAACAATAGGCAGCGCACTCGCAATTGCTAACTGCAGTGAGGTATAAACCCTAAGCATAAGCAATCCAGCTTTTTGTTTACCAATTATGGCAAGCACCATAAATAGGGTCAGAATACAAAAAAGTACGCCTTGCTTAGCCATTAAGCCACTGATAGAGATCGCCACTAAAAATATAAGCAAGGCAATTAGCCGCTTAGGCATGTTGATTTTTTCAGCTTGGGTGGTTGTTGTGTGATGAGTGGCGTTAGGAGCGTGTGAGGTTTTGCTAGGTTCTGACTTTGCGGGGATTACTGGCTTTTCACTATCCACTTTTTGATTCTCTTTGTCGTTTTATTAGCAGATAAAAAGACCAAGATGGCAAGCTAGTGCAGCTTACCATCAAAGGCTCTTAATGATTAGTGACGCTTCTTAGGCACTAAACGTTCTTCAAGCTCATAAGGTGGAATTACCACACCTAAATCTTCTTGTACTGGGAATACGGCTACAAATAGGTCGTCATCTTGCATACCTGGAACCCAACGCTCTAACCACTCATCAACAGGGATCGCTAGTGCTTGGCAATCAGCCCACTCGTCAACAGCCCATGAGGCAGCGGCTTCTTCTGTTGGCCACATAGGAATACAATCTTCCTCTTCGGTGGTCAGCATTACACAACCGTCTAAATCCTGTAATGACCATAGTGTTTTGTGTTCTTTCACTTGCTCAACTAGATAGTCGTAGCGAGCTTCTGGAGTCATTTCAGTAATTTGTTTAAGGCTTTTGCTTTTGTTGCTCATGGTTTACATCTCTTAATATTAAATGAGGCGAGCCTTGAAACTAATGAAAGCGCGCCGATTGAGGCGGATAATAACATCTATACCAACCACTATAAAGATTTGCTAATTCTGCAGCCGTTTTGTGCTTTTGCGACAAGAGCGTTGTTGAACTAGGAAGAGATAGTTTACATTTTTATACTGTTTGCTATTAGACATAATTGAACATAAACAGAGCTTAATTTAGCTCTGTTTATGTTCATTACAAGCTATTCTTTAGCATCAAATACTTTATAAATAACGCCAGCGATTATTGCTCCGACAATGGGGGCTAACCAAAACAACCACAATTGTGAAATAGCCCAATCACCGACAAACAATGCTTGCCCAGTACTACGGGCTGGATTGACCGATGTATTGGTTACCGGAATACTAATTAAATGAACAAGGGTGAGACCAAAACCAATGGCGATTGGCGCAAAACCTTTGGGTGCTCGTGAGTCCGTAGCGCCAAGAATGATAATTAAGAAAAACATTGTCATTACTATTTCACAAATAAGTGCAGCTGTTAGGCTGTAGCCACCAGGAGAGTGCTCACCATAACCATTTGACGCAAAGCCTGCAGATAGAGCAAAGCCATCTTGACCCGTGGCGATAAGATATAGCGCACCAGCGCCCACAATAGCGCCAGCTACTTGAGCAACAATGTAGGGTAATAGCTCTGATGCGGGGAAACGTCCCCCCGCCCAAAGACCGATTGATACGGCAGGGTTTAAGTGGCATCCAGAAATATGACCAATGGCAAACGCCATGGTAAGTACTGTCAAACCAAACGCCAATGCGACCCCGAGTAGACCTATGCCGACCTCTGGAAACGCTGCAGCTAAGACGGCACTACCACAACCACCTAAGACAAGCCAAAGTGTACCGATAAACTCGGCAGTCATTTTTTGAGTCATATTCATATAACAGTTCCTTGTGTTCTAAATCATGGCAGTTTGTCGTTAACAATTTGCCGATTATTAAAATAAGACATTGTTACTTTAAGTTGTTCTAAATAAAAAAGTAAATAAAAACAGCATGAATTTATTGTGTAAGTGCTTACTCAATCTCTTCGTTAGCGTAAACTTCTACAGTGGGTTAATTTTGTACTGCTTAGTCTGCATATAACTTAGTTTTAATATTATTTAGATTTGTAGCGTTCACTTTTTACCATTTGAATAAGAGTGGCTGCTATCTCGGTGTTATCTTGATGACCTCTAAAATACAACGCACCCTTTCCATAAGCGTAAACTGGCACATCTATCGCGTCATGACCGCCAGTTGTCCATCCAGTATAGGTCAACTTATCAATTACTTGCTTAAGATCGTCGCTAATCTCTTGCTGAGGCTTATGGGTTGATAAACGAGAGTTGAGTTTGCGTCTGAGCCCATCTAGGGTGTTCTCTTTGATCGTAATACCGATATGCGGGTGTAAAAATGCACCGAACGAAGCAAAGTCATTGAGAACTTCAGGGCTCTCAACGATTAGCTTGGCTATGGTTCTTGGCAGACTATGTACTTGGTGCAGCAGTTGGCCTCGCCACTGATAGGTGCCATCTCTACCTAAAGTGAGTCCTCCTGTTGAGTGATCCGCAGTTGCAACGAGTAGGGTGTCTGGGTGGTTGTCGACATAGCGCTTAGCTAAAGATAATGTTTTAGCAAAATCATCCATTTCATTCATGGCGCATGCGATATCGTTGCTGTGGCCACACCAATCAATTTGGCTTGCCTCTATCATCATGACAAATGGTGAGTCTTGATTTGACAGTAATGCTAATGACTTGCGAGTCATTGATGCTAGGCGATGTGGATCTTTACTCTCAAGTGCTGCTGGTAAGCCTTTCGCTGCAAACAACCCTAATGCAGGTAGTCTTTCCAGGCTATCAAGATCGCTTAACTTATCGACATATTGATAACCATATTCCTCGAATTCAGCGGTCAAGTCTCTATCATCACGAACAAAGTACTGAGTTCCGCCTCCCAACATGAGATCTGCGATGGGCCGTTTTTGAATGAGGTTACTTAAGTAACTATCGGCTATTTGGTTATAATTTCTACGACTTTCGTTATGGGCTAAAAAGCTCGCTGGAGTGGCGTGGTTAATTTGTGAAGTTACCACCACTGCAGTGACTTTTCCTTGCGCTTTAGCCATTTCTAACAGAGTAGGGAACGGACCGCCTTGATGGTCAACAGATATCGCACCATTATAAGTTTTATAGCTGGTGGCCAGTGCCGTTGCTGAGGCCGCAGAGTCGGTGACATATGTGTCATCGTCAGGGTACGTGCTAGACATGCCTACGAGCAATTGATCGAAAATAGTCTTGTCGACTCTTTTAGTGTTAGGGTCGTCACTGTAATACCGATAAGCAGTGGTATAGGCGGGGCCCATGCCATCACCAATTAGATAGATAATATTTTTAGGTAAGTATTCTGCTGCAATTACAGGAGCAAAGGAAGCATCTGTTTGTGCTGTAGTGACGGGGCTGTATAAGTTGGCGTAAATTAGGCTGGATATAATAACTGATGCACGAAGCGCAGAGTTTAAGCTAATCATACTAGGGCAATCCTTTTATATTCAGCGGCTAAAGCGTGTTTTATTAACTTACGCTTTAGCCGCTGTTTAGATGAGCAGGCAATTAGTGGTGGACTAGTGGAACGTTACCTGTTGGTTATTAGGTTGATTAGGTGAAAATGCATCACTTCCACGCGCTACTACTGGTTTTTTAAGGTATTGCTCTAGCCAAGCTTCTTGTTCCCATAACATGTGCATAATCGACTCTTTGGCTTTATAGCTATGGCTCTCGTAAGGGAAAGTCACTAAACGTGCTTGACCACCTAAGCCACGTATCGCCTTAAATAGTCTTGCAGACTGCATCGGGTAAGTGCCAGAGTTTGCATCCATTTCGCCATGCATTAATAGTAATGGTTCATCTATTTTGTCGGCATGGGTAAAAGGTGATATTTGTTGATAAAGACTCGGTGCTTCCCAAAAGTTACGTTTTTCGTGCTGGAAACCAAAGGGAGTTAAAGTACGATTATATGCACCGCTGCGAGCAATACCTGCTGCAAATAGATCAGAGTGCGCCAGTAGGTTTGCTACCATAAAGGCACCATAAGAGTGACCGCCAATGGCGACGCGCTCTCTATCTGCAACGCCCATATCGACGAGTGTATCTATGGCCGCGCTTGCATTAGCGACCAACTGATGCCTAAAGCTATCATTGGGTTTTTCATTACCTTCACCGACAATGGGCATGGCGACTTTATCGAAAACGGCAAAACCATTGGCAACAAAAGGAACCGGTCCCTTACTACTTATTTGACTATATTGATTGGTTGAATAATTAACCTGACTAGCAACTTCCGCATTTTTGTATTCTCTTGGGTAAGCCCACATGAGCACAGGTAAAGGGCCGTCTTCTTTTGAGTAACCTGCTGGTAAGTAAAGAACGCCAGATAGAGGTAAACCATCATCTCGAGTGTAGTTGACTAATTGTCTTGTCATGCCTTGGTAGGCTTTTAGTGAATGTTGGTTTTGATAGAGCACTCGTTCTTTACCTGTACCAACATCAATTTTCACTAAATGAGCAGGGGTATCTGCCGACTGCCGGCTAATAATCAGCGTGAGTGGCTCAAGGTTAGTGATGTACTTTACATTTTCAAGCTGTGTGGTCGATGATTGCCATAAAATGTTACTGCTAGTGCTACTTATTTCGGTTAAGCCTGCTTCTAGTGGCTGCGACTTTACAAATGGGCGATAACCATCTGCAGACGCACCTAAACCATAGTGTAATAGGCTGTTGTTATGTATTTGAAAAACATTACCAAGTGCTTTTCCATTAAGTGTTGCAGCAGTGCGGTGCACTTTTCCTGGATCTTTATAGGTATCGCGTATCGCTTTTTGATACCAAGTCGATAATGTTTTGGAGCTGGTTGCTGAGGCGTCGAGCAAACTCACTCGCATCTGTTTTTTCCCGGAATGACGCTCAGTTATTAACGCTGTGCTTTGTTCGCCCCATTGCACGCTTTTTATGCGCCATGGAGTTTGGGTTAGTGGGGTTGCTGATTGACTGAATGGTGCTGATAGCGTGAGTAATTCATCGCGGAATTCGGCTTTAATACGGCTATCGCCGTTGTCTAGCGCTTTTACAAATGCCAGTGTATTAGGTTTGTCGCTGCGCCAATGGATCATGCGTGGCCCTTTTCTTACTGAATCGCTGCCTGGTGCTCGATATTCACTACTTTCAAGGTCGGCTAAGGTTTTTATTTTGCGACCTGATTGACTAAAAAGCTCCACTTGTTGGGCAAAGTCGTAGTACTTGACCATGTATGAAAATGGCGCAGAAATACGCTTTACTAACAAGTATTGGTCATCCGGTGACAGGCTATAGCTAATGTTGATAGCAGGTTTACCAATTGGAGTAATGCCACCATCTAAGGCGATAAAACTTAATTGGCTGGTGGTTAGGGCGGAGAACTCAGCTTCGTCTTGTGGATTTTTTAATAGGTCTTGATAGGTGCGACGTGGTGCTTTTTGACCATAAGCTTCACTGATATTGGGCCCGATGTTGATTTTAAGAGATTGCCCTAAGTCTGCTGCTATAGCCAAGTTGGTGTAAACGCCTTGACTGTCGTTTTGCCAAATATATTTAAGGCCTAATGTTGCGTTAAGTGCTTTAGGGTTGAGCTTATAACTTTGTTTTTTGCTGATATCGTAAAGGTAAAGATTGGCGCTACCTTCACTTAGTCCAAAATAGCTTAAAAATTGGCTATTGGGAGAAAAACTGATTTTGGCTGCTAGCATGCCCTCTGGTAAGTCGATGCTGATGGCTTTTGAGTTGTCGTTAGTTAAACTTATTAACTCAAGTTTTTGATAAGTGTATTTAATACGACTTGGCGTTAATCGCTCGGGAGAGACTCGTAGGCCTGCGAGTTTGCGTTCGCTTTGCGCCAAGGTTGCAATAGATAAGTGTTTTCGTGGAGTTAATACGGCTAGCCACTGTTTATTATGAGATAAGCGAGTACTTACATTTTTACTCTGTTGTACAACGTCTTGTACTGCTGGACTTGGAATTTGATAGCTGCTACCAATTGCGTTTGAGCTAAATATTAGCTGACTACAAAAAGTTATCAGGGCATACATTAAGAGCGAATTTCGAGACATTCTTATCTCCTGATATAGAAGTGATTACTTGGAAAATAAGCGCCCATTAGATGGGCGCTTCAGAGCTCGTTATTAAGGGAGATTTATACGAGTTTAAAACTTCTGTGAATAGCCAACGAAGAAGCTACGACCAGTATTTGAATAGCTACTGTTGTCATCTTCGTAGAAAGGCCAGTCATTGTGCTTGTCATTACGAACGTCATACAAAGGTGGCATTTCATCAGTTAGGTTTTTTACGCCAGCGGTGAACTTACCATCCCAAGGTGCATAATAGGACAAGGTAATGTTGACTACTTGGTATGCATCTAGCGTATCGGTTTCCATAGATTCAATATCGTCACCGTTTTCGTCTTGATATTCGAATAAATCGATACCCTTAGCTTCGCCCGTATAGTAATAGGCAACGGTTGCTCTGAAATCTTCATAGCTCCAGCTTAGGCTGGCATTACCTTTCCATTTCGGGAAGTAATCTGTTTCAGTTTGCTCTTCAATTTCGCTATCAACACGTTCTTGGTACTCTTTCTTGATTAAGTATGAGGCAGCAACTTTAAACTTAAAATCACCTACAGCAGTTTCTGGGAACTGATAATTAAAGCTAGTATCAATACCTTCAGAGGCTTCATAAGCACTGTTAATAGGACCTTTACGCATACACGCAATGTTCTCAATACCATCATCATCGTACTCCGTTAGGTAGCCGACAACATCCATTTCTTCACAGCTGTTGTAGTTACCAGTTTGGTAGTAAGAAGGATCATCTAACATTTCGTCGGTAGAGATCGTTTTTACAGCGCCTTCAAGTTCAATGTTCCACCAGTCAACGGTGATATCGGCATTGTCAGTAATATTAGCGACAAATCCGACATTCCAGAACTCACCTTCTTCTTCCTCAAGGTTTAAGTTTCCTTGCGTTATAGAGCGATAATCATCTTCGTAGATTTCATCTGGAATAGTTGGATGCGGGTAATCTGTGCCACCAAAACCAATAGTACGACCTGCATAGAGGCGGTGCATATCTGGTGCTCTAAAACTCTTACCCCAGTTAGCACGTAACATGACTTCTTCAATTGGACGATATGAAATACCAACTTGCGGTGTAGTAGCGCCGCCAACGTCTGAATCATCTAAGTATTGGTCATAACGTAGCGCTGCAGAAAGATCTAATGATTTAACGCCGGTCATATTGGCTAGAATAGGTACTTGGATCTCACCAGCAACCGCAACACGGTCACGATCGCCTTTACCACCGGTACCACCCATACCAATTAAACCACCGTTAGATGTCACTTCATCTAGGGTATCTTCATAGCTTTCACGTGCCCATTCTGCTGTTGTTGCAAAGCCTACGGTGCCAGCAGGTAGTTCCATTAAATCACCGGTGAACACTGCTTGGAATTGGTGCATGCTTGAATCTGAGTTCTTGGTTGAATCAGCGATAAGCATATTAGCTTGTTCAGTCGTTAATTGACGATTCGGATACCACTTAGAAGGATCTGCATCGTTTGGATCAAAAGTCACAATATCAAGTAGTGCGTCAGCTCTGACCATGTGATGGTTTTGCTTTTCGTACTTGTTGTAGCTGCTTGACCAAGATAGATCTAATTCATAATCACCTATGGTGCCATCTGCACCAAATGAGATAGCCGCTTTAGTATTTTGAGTATCGTAAGTACGTGGCCCTGGATACTCTTCCATTCTGCGAGCTAGGTAGAAGCGGTTGTCATCTTCAAATTCATATTTATCGTAACTTAAGGCGCCAGTAGCTTCATCCTGGTATATGCTAGTGCCAAAGCCTTTTTCATCTTTATATTTAGTCGATTCTTTATATGAAGCATTGATCATGCCGTAGATCTGCCAGTCATCATTTAAATCATAAGTGGAGTTAAGTACTAAGTTAACACGATCGTAAGCAGACTTTAGGCCACGGTCAGCATACTTGTCATAATAACAATCATATTTGCCAACAGGCGTGTAAATTCCTTTGTCACCGAATAGTTCATTACATTGCTGCTCATTAAGGTTAACGTATTTATCTTCGTGATAAACCTTACTGTAATCGGTGATTCTTGATGACCAACTAGAAGCTGATGCATCGCCATAAGGGCCAGCGCCCCAGCGTAGATCGCCATCTTCATCTTCATAGTAAGCTGGGCTGTATAGATCGTCACGCTGATAAGTTTGAATCGATTCAACTTTTTTGTATTCGAGCATTAATAAAGTTTGGCTTCTATCGGTATTAAAGCCTTGTAGGTAGGACAGATCTAGCTGCTCTCCGCCACCTTGAGTTGGCTCGGTATACTTAGCGGCAACTTTAGCGCCCTCAAATTTTTGCTTTAAGATAATGTTAACTACACCACCTACAGCATCTGAACCGTAAATAGCAGATGCGCCGCCAGTAAGAATTTCAATACGATCTACAGCTGCTGTTGGAATATCTGATACGTCAACGAAGTTTGAAGTACCGCCTGCAGCACTAGGGAAGGAAGCTTGGCGGCGACCATTAATCAAGACTAAGGTACGGTTAGCGCCCATACCACGTAGGTTAACTGAGCTAGCGCTGTCAGTGTAACCGTCGCTTTCACCGTTTAGAGAGCCGCCAGTGTTGGCAACTGATGATTGTAGTACTTCTGAGATAGAGTTGAGGCCGCTATTAGCAATGTCATCAGCGGTAATCACTGTCACTGGTGCAACGCCTTCAAAGTCAGCACGCTTAATGCGCGAGCCAGTGACTTCGATTTTTTCCATTTCTTCTTTAGCTTCAGACTTACCTGCTGCTTCGGCTGCAAACAAGGTATTTGGTGTTAGCGCTGCCATAGTAATGGCCAAGCTAATAGCGGATAGGTTCATCTTTGGTTTCATTGATTGCAGTCCTTATTTTTATAATTTTCCAACGCTTTAATCGTGTTAGCCCACAACGTCACTTGATAAAAGCGGGTCATTCCTAGGTTAATACTGTCGAGTTTCCAATTTGAACACGCTTGGTTGTCAACTGAGGTTAGTTGTAAATATTTTGTTTCTTGCCAGCAATCAATCTTGAGTCGTTTCTTTGTTGTTTATATGTCTATTTAATGTCTATTGTTTTATTTTTCATTGCTTTGCTGTATCTTTCTTTAAGGGGGGAAATGATTTATCTATGTTGAATAGATGTAAATTGTGGCTGCGGGGTTGAGGTTGGTAGTCGTTAAATCTTGGATGAGTGGTGAATGAATTGGTAGAGATAAGAAAAGAAGCTGTTTTTAGATTAAATCACTGCGAAGTTAACCCTAATGATAATAGCCTAAGTTTTTTAAACGCTGACAATGATGAAGCCAAAGCTGAATCTGTTTCTGTTCAACCTAAGTTTATTGAGGTGCTTAGCTATCTTGCACGGCATTACCCGAAAGTTGTTACTCGCGAAGAACTCATAGAAAATATTTGGGACGGTAATAGCTATGTAGGTAGTAAAGCATTAACCAATGCAATTTGGCATTTACGTAAACATCTCAATCAAAGCCAGAGTGATGAGCTTGCTATTGAAACTGTGCGTAAGATGGGCTATCGCCTCCTGATAGAGCCTTGTTTTAATGAAGCCGATTTAGTTGATGATCTTGACTTGTTTCAACAGGCGCAATTAAAGATAACGCAGTTAACTCGACTAAATTTAAGATTGATGCTCGCAGGAGGAGTGGCGTTACTCATTATGGTTACAGGGTGGGGCTATCATTTATATCAAGATAGTATTCGTTACGTACCTACATTAAAGAAAAACCTAACTACGGCAGCCGGTTCAGAGTTGTATCCTGCTGTTTCTCCCGATGGTCGCTGGCTAGTTTACGGCAGCCGTAGCAATAACAAATACTCTAGCCTTTATCTGAAAGATTTACATAATCCAACAAAAACACCTAAACGACTAACTTCAACGAAAACTGCCGAAATAAGGGCGGTTTGGAGCCCAGACGGAGCGGCACTCTATTACGGTTCTGAGCATCGCGGTGAAGATAGGTGTTATTTAACTAAGCTAAATCTCGATAGTAATGAAGCCAGTAAACTCGGTGCATGCTATAGCTATAGCTCTGCCATCGATATTGCGCCGGATAGCAGCCGCCTTGTCTATATTTGGGATGCGGGCGAAGGTTATGGCTCCGGTTTATATGAGCTGCCCTTAACCGATGAGCTGGCAAGGCCTAAACGGTTATCCTGTACCGAAAATTGTAGCTATCGAGACCGAGATCTTGCCTTTAGCCCTGATGGTAGTTGGCTCGCTGTAGCCAGACGCTTTGGTAATATTTCTGAAGATATTTTTATTATCAATACCAAAACGGCACAAGAGCAGCGCTTAAGTTTTGGCTTAGAAGATATTCGAGGTTTAAGTTGGCACCAAGATAGCCAACGGCTTATTTTTAGCACTGAGAACTCAGGGGTTAGAAATGGCTTTATTGTGGGGATCGATGATAAGAATATTCTGCCATTAGATGTTGAAGGTTTAAGTTATCCCCGTTCAATTCCTAACAGTGATGAGTTAGTGTACTCCAATTATATGCGGGACTATCAAGTGGCCTCGTTTGCGTTAGAGCAATCCATTCCTACAGCGACTTTCCCACTACTGCAAGTTGAGTATAGTTATCGTAACCCTGATTATTCAGCCGTTACTCAGCGTATTGTTTATGTGTCTAATGAAACAGGTTTTAATGAGATTTGGACTAGTGATATGGATGGTAAACAAAGGCGTCAGCATACTGATCTCAAGCGTAGAGTTGCTTACCCTAGTTGGTCTCATGACGGATCTAAGGTAGCTTTCTTAGCCCCTGATGATAAAAACGAAGGCAATAAAATTCATGTATTGGATTTGAAAACGGCTAATATAAGCATCTTGGCAACGCCATACTTAGATCATAATCGGCCAAGTTGGGGCTGGAATGATGATATGGTGCTAGCACGCAGCAAAGACGGTATAACAGAGTTTTACCTTGATAACCGGCTACCTAAGGTTATTAACTCATTTGATATGCGCCTGGGTAAGGTCATTAGCGAAGATAAGTTAGTGTTTACTCGGCTTGAAGAGCCAGGACTGTGGATGTTGTCGTTATCAGATCCATTAGAGCCAACTGAAATCATTAATGGTAAAGATTTTGGTGAAGGTTATAACTGGGTTGCGACTGATAAAGGAATTTACTTTAGACAAATTCATCGAGGCTATCAGCTGATAAACTTTTGGCGTTTCAATACTGGACTTATTACGCCAATTTTAAAGCTGCCTTCAGGCAGTATTCCTCGCTCAGGGGCGATGACCTATATTCATAATAACAACAGCTTGCTGATGACTCTATCGCAAAACTATAAGCGAGATGTGATAAAGCTACAGCACAAGCTGTTGTATTAAGCATAAGTTGATTAGAGTTTAGTCCGCTGGATAGAAGGAGCCGAGAACCGCTTCTCTTGACGCGCCAGTTACCGCGGGAAGGTTGCCCGGTAAACCAAGGTGGTGGCGCATTGCAAGCCAAGCAAAGGCGATGCCTTCTACCCATTGAGGATCCATGCCTAACTCGGCGGTGGTGACCACTTTATAGTTTGGTAACAGTTTATGCAGGCGGTGCATTAGCTCACAGTTATAGGCGCCGCCGCCGCACACATAAAGCTCACCATTTTCTGACAATTTAAGCGCATCATTAGCGATACTGTAGCAGGTTAAATCCAGCAGTGTTGACTGAATGTCAGCTTCGCTTAAGTAGCTAAATTCAGATAATTGCTGCTCAGCCCATGCTTGATTAAATAACTCTCTGCCGGTGCTTTTAGGTGCCTCAAGTGCAAAGTAAGGGTGTGACAATAGATGTTGTAGCATTTTTTGATCTGTGGTGCCTGATTTCGCCCACTCGCCATCTTTATCAAAAGGTAGGCCGAGTTGATGTTGGATCCACGCATCACTTAAGCCGTTTCCTGGCCCAGTATCAAAGCCGGTTACATCTTGTGTATTGCCTGGTAAATAAGTGACGTTGGCGATACCACCAATATTAAGAATAATGCGCTGGTGGTTTGGGCTGGCAAAGACATGCTGATGAAACGCGGGTACCAAAGGTGCGCCTTGACCACCAAGGGCAACGTCTTTACGCCTAAAGTCTGCGATGACATCAATACCCGTTTCAACGGCAATGGTATTGGGATCACCAATTTGTAAGGTAAAGCCCATATCAAGATTTGGCATATGGCGCACTGTTTGGCCATGGCTGCCAATAGCAATGACTTGTGATTTATCCACTTGGGCTTTTTCTAGCAAAGCATTGGTTGCCTTGGCAAACAATTTTCCCATGCTACGGTCGAGGTGACCTAAACGGTTTACCTCATCATTTCCCGGTAAACAAAGCTTTTGCAGACTAGAGAGTAATGCTGTTGGCAGTGCTTGGGTATGCGTAGCAATAAGCCTTGGTTGTTGCTGGTTAAAATCCACCAAAACAGCATCGATGCCGTCCATACTGGTACCTGACATCAAGCCTATATAATACTTTTTATCCATGATTTAAGCCTATAAACCTACTGGGTGGGTCAGTGAGTTAACTGTACTGGTGCGATAAAGGTGCTACAGCGCTAATGCGCTGCAATTTGTATCTGTTTATTGTGCTCAAGCTCTGCCATCATCGTTTGGCTAAGTTTAGCGAATTGGGCCTTTTCTTTTTTGGCTATCGGCTCTGATTTTGGCAGCTTAATGGTACGTGGGTTACGGTGTACACCGTTAACGATAAATTCATAGTGTAAGTGCGCTCCAGTTACTCGCCCAGTAGAACCTAAGGTACCAATGATTTGCCCTTGCTTGACTGACTGGCCTGTTTTGACCTTACGTTTAGTTAGGTGAAGGTATTTGGTTGTATAGGTGTCGTTATGCTTAATAAATACGTAGTTACCATTGTATTGGTTGTAGCTTGACTTAATGACCCGGCCATTACCTGCAGCTTTAATTGGGGTACCGACGGCTGCCACATAGTCAACACCACGATGAGCTCGTACTTGCCCCGTTACCGGGTGAAGTCTGCGTGGGTTAAAGCTTGAGCTAACATATTTAAAGTCGACTGGTGAGCGTAAGAAGGCTTTACGCATACTACGGCCTTCTTCTGAATAATAATTACCGTCTTTATAACGAACTGCCGTGTATCGGTCACCTTGGTTAGTAAACTCAGCGGCTAAAATATTACCGTTTTTCAAAAACTCACCATCGGCAAACTCTTCTTCAAATATCATCGCAAATTCATCGCCTTTACGCAGATCTAAAGCGAAATCGATATCCCAGCCAAAAATAGTGGCTAACTGCATAATCTGATTTGGTGTCAAACCGGCATTTACGCCAGCATTCCAGAAGTTATTTTCAATGGTTGCACTAGCAAACTTCGAACGAGCTTCAACTGTTTTAGTGACAATATGCTCTTGGTAACCGTCTACGCTGTTATCAACAATAAGGGTGGTGATTTTGTCGAGATGGTATCTGAGCTGAACAAGTTTACCGTCTTCACCTTTCGCAATAACTAAGTTATCGCCTGGCATGATTTTTAGTAGGTTTTTCTTAGCTTTGGGCAGTTGAGTTACATCGTAAACATCTTTAGCTGTTAATCCAGCACGCTCAAATAGAGCGGCGAGTGTGTCACCACTTTTAACTTGGAAGCGTTTTTCGTTGAGTTTAGGAGTTTTGTTTTTTTGTGCTAAAACTTCTGCTTTAGCGTTGTCTGGAACTTGTTGCTCGACAGTTTTAGTGGATGCAGGTGCAAGTTGAGTTGGGCGGCTGCGTTGCTTTGGTTCGGTTTCACTTAATGACGCTGCGGGAGGCGTAGGATTTCCGAAAGCCAATGGCACGCTATAGCGTTTATTGACATCGTATTCGCCATCCACAGAAGAAGTTTGCTTAGATGCTTGCACATCGTCAGATGGCATAAAGATAATAATTACCGTGACAAAAACTAAACCGCATAAGAGCATTTGATGTAATTTTGGCAGTAATTTAAATAAAGTTATAACCTTTCCCATTGACCTTGATACCAAATTAACCCTTTCTTAGTGATCCCTTTAGTGTACACACTTTCATTTGTGCTTGCTAACAAGTAACATGAGTGCCCATATTTTTTTGATTAGGCTCCCAGGAGTAAGCGCCAATATGGCTGATTTAGAGCAAGCATTAGCAGAAATAAAACGTGGCACCGACGAGATTTTACTCGAAGCGGATCTGCTGGAGAAGTTGAAAGAAGGTCGCCCGTTAAAAATTAAACTCGGCGCTGACCCAACCGCTCCTGATATTCACCTTGGTCATACCGTTATTTTGAACAAGATGCGTACCTTCCAAGAGCTAGGTCATGAAGTGATCTTCTTGATTGGTGACTTCACCGGTATGGTCGGCGACCCAAGCGGTAAAAACAGTACCCGTCCGCCATTGACTCGTGAGCAAGTTCTAGCTAACGCTGAGACTTATAAGCAACAGGTTTATAAAATCTTGGACCCTGCGAAAACCCGTATTGAGTTTAACTCGACTTGGTTAGAGCCATTAGGCGCTGCAGGTATGATCCGTCTAGCTTCACAGCAAACGGTTGCGCGTATGATGGAACGTGACGACTTTAAGAAGCGTTATGGTTCAGGTCAATCAATTGCTATTCATGAGTTCATGTATCCATTGCTACAAGGCTATGATTCAGTTGCATTAGAGGCTGACGTTGAACTGGGTGGTACTGACCAGAAGTTTAACCTATTGATGGGGCGTGAATTACAAAAGTCTGCAGGCCAAAAGCCACAGACAGTGATCATGATGCCACTGCTTGAAGGCCTAGATGGCGTTAAAAAAATGTCTAAGTCTGCGCACAACTATATCGGTGTGAGTGAGCCTGCTGGTGAAATGTTCGGTAAGATCATGTCAATTTCTGACGTTTTGATGTGGCGCTACTTTGAGCTGCTATCTTTCCGTCCATTGAGCGAGATTGAACAGTTTAAAGCTGACGTTGAAGCGGGTGCTAACCCACGCGATATCAAAATTGCACTAGCAAAAGAAATCATCGCACGTTTCCACGATGAAGCTGCTGCAGAAGCTGCGCATCAAGAGTTTATTAGCCGTTTCCAGAAAGGCAATATCCCTGACGATATTGAAGAGTTAGAGATTGCTGCTGGCGAGGGTATTGCGATTGCTAACCTGCTTAAAGAAGCGGGTCTGGTAAACTCAACATCTGATGCTATGCGTATGATCAAGCAAGGCGCTGCTAAGATTGACGGCGATAAAATTGAAGACACGCGTCTGCAACTGAATGCTGGCACTACAGGCGTATTTCAAGTTGGTAAGCGTAAGTTTGCTAAAATCACACTGGTTTAAGAACTATAATAAGTTGGCTTGTACGACTTTACTAAGCCAACCTAAGAATCGTTATTAACAAGTTGTGCTAATGACTGTTTGAGCAACGGTCTGTACCAAAGTGCAGGCCGTTTTCACATCTCCAAGTTAATCTCGCTGCATCAAGCTGCCAATTACTTCGCTGTTTCTCCATCGATAAAATCAAGAGCATTTTAGGATGTTCAGCACTTTCTGTACTGACGTTATAAGTGACAACCTTATCTTGATACTGTTTGACTCTCGCTACTCGAAAACGTTTACCTGCATAGTGGGCTGAAATTGTTTCAGGTTGCTTGCTCCAGCTACGCTTTTGCTGCTGAGCTTGTTTGAGTTGCTGATTAAACTGGTTAATGGGTTGATCGGCAAATGACACCACTATTGGCTGCTCTAACGCAAAAGCAGAGCTACAAAAAATAGGGGTTAACACAAGGATGACGCGAATAGCATTAATAAAACTCATAACAACCTACAGCATGCAAAGTTCTTAATACTTTGACAGAGCTTAAGTGAAAAGTTTCCCTAGCTATGGTTGTTTTGTGATCTAAGTAGGTTTGTTATTTCGGATAAAATAGCAGTATTAAGCAATGGTTACTGCACTGACAGCTGATCCGCCATAGTTTGGTAGTCCATTAGATCTTGGTGCTCTTTTACGCGTTCATGGGTCATATCTAAACTGAGAGTGGTGACACCTGGGATGGCAATATCAATAATACGTCCAGGTTTACCAAACAACTCGCCAGGGCCTTTATAGCGATAATTCCCAATTAGTACTACTAGTGAGCCAGAATTGAACATGTGTTCGATATTAAAGTTATATTCCAGTACGCCGCGATGAGCGCGTTTGAGAAACTGAAGAATATGGCGCTTACCTGTGTATTTACGTCCGGCAGTTCGATCGTTAAAGATGCTTTCTCGATTATAAAACCCGCTTAAGTTTGCATAGTCTTGATGGGTTAAAGCTTGGATGTATTTAATCGCAAGTTGCTGCTCCTTGGGCATATCACCAATGTTCGCCAAACTTGGCAAACTAAAAAATATAAGCAGTAAACCTAAAAATTTTAATCTCATTATTGCGGTGTCTTTAAATCAAAAGCTGGTAAGGATAAGTGCCAACGAATAGCGGCTAATCTAATCACAAGGGCGGTACTCATTGCAAATAACAATGCGAACATATCGGCGGCTCCCCAATGTAAGCTTACGGTATAACAGATCCCGCCGACAATGGATGCAGTGGCATAGATTTCTGTGCGTAGCACCATAGGGACTTGCTGACAGAGTAAATCACGAATAATACCACCACCAACGCCGGTGATTAAGCCCATCACTACTGCAATCATGCCACTGAGTTCTACACTGAGAGCTTTCTCTACACCAATTACTGTAAACAATGCTAAACCCAATGCATCGGCCACCGGCAAAATATAACGTGGAACACGTTTAGGTTTGCGGACAAAGATAAATGTGACTAATACTGTGGCTAAAATCACCGTAATATAATTAGGGTCTTGGATCCAAAATACTGGGGTAGTGCCAAGCAAAGCGTCACGAATACTACCACCACCAATCGCTGTAACGGAGGCGAGTACCAAGACACCAAATGGATCCATTTTATGACGACCTGCAGCTAGCGCACCAGAAAGTGCAAAAACGGCGGTACCACAGAGATCGAAGAAATAGATCCAATCAATCATTTATCCATCTCTTCCAGATGAATATTTAATGCGTCAACAGAAATGCGAATTTCAATTACTGACAAAAGTAGTGAATACAGCAACAAAAATAAACTACAGCCAAAAATAAACGAGCCGGTTTTGTTAAAGCCGATATAAATAAAAATCATACAGAGCACGCATAGGGCAAAGCTTAAAACGCCTGATTCTTGCATACGTCTAATGATACTAATGCGTTGACGTAGGTTTTTTAGCTGGTCGGTGTGTATAGGTTTACCATCAGCACTAAGATTACGAATAAGCGCCGCTAGGGAAAAGAAACGATTTGTGTAGGCTAATAGCAACAATGAAATTGCAGGGAAAAGTAACGCAGGCGTTGTTAGTGAAACATGAATATTATCGAACAAAGGAATCAGCCTTAAAACGAGATAACATAGTGTGTAAGGGATGATACCAATGCCAACAATTTATACAAGATGATTACAATGGCTGAAGCGCCTAATTAGCGACATTTTAACCAAATATAGACATGCTTTCAGCTGTGCAACAATATGCTTGCTTTCAGTTGTTGCGGTTTGTGAATAAATGGTTGGAAATTAGGGCTTGCAGTAGCTGTTAACCTTGTATTACTCGCAGTAATGCCCAGATACTCGGTAACACTATAATTGCTATTGCCCATAAGCTAAAAGCAATAGAGTTAAGTTTGAGTGCACTGCGGATACTGTTTTCATTAGGATGATTACCGTAGCAAAGTTTAGGCATATTAACTTTTACGTCATTAAACTTAACCGGTCCCCCCAGTTCAATAGTTAAAGCGCAAGCAACAACTTCATTGGTTTGGTACTCATTCATTGGCGTAGCAGTCGTTTTGGGGTTGACCAGTGCCACTATACTTTTAGGACCGCCTTGTATAGCGATACTCAGAGTCCATAACTTGGCCGGAATAAAATGCAGCAGAGTGCTTAGAGCATAAATGGGGAGGCCAAAGTATTTAAATTGTGGATTGTATATCGGCCAGCTAAATTCTAATTGTTTCACCATCCGGGCGATAATCAATAGCGGTACGCCACCGATAGCATAAAACAAAATAGCTGACACAGTGCCATAAATTGAAGTGGTCGAAAGACGCTCGATGGTTGCTTTGCATAAGCCAACACTCGATAAAGAGTGAGTACTTCTATTAAGCCAAGGTTCTAATAAGCTTCGGGCACGAATAGTATTGTCGCGTTTAATTGAGATCGCGACTTCATTAGCAATATAGCGAAAATGGTCATCTTGCAAACATAGGTAAATGAAGACCGCTTCAAAGAACCAAGGAAACTCTGCAAGCTCTATAAGAAAGCTCAAAATCGCCCAAAAAGGGACAATCAGTAATATACTGGCTAACACACCTGCAATGATTTGCTGAGACGGTGCGCGGTTGGTGTGATTAACTTTAAAACTTAGGTTTTTAGCCACTTGAGATAGCCATTCAAGTGGCTGTAGGCTGCGCGGTAATGGGGCTATTCTTGCCAATAAAATTGACACTAATAACACTAAGGCTCCAGTGTAAAGATGACTATCTTGAGAAAAGATCTTCGTAAACTCTGGAACCATATTGTTGCGCTACCCTTGTATTACTTTAGGTGATGCTTAAAGCTGCTTAAGTAAAGCAATAACCATTAATGCTGAGTGGTGACCCGCTTTTACAATGTACTCGTCAAAATCAACAGGAGAATCATTGTTAGCATTGTCAGACAGAGAACGAATAACTACGAATGGTACGTTAAACTGATGACAAACTTGAGCGATTGCGGCGCCTTCCATTTCGCAGGCAGCCATAGTTGGGAAGTTTTCAAGCATAGTCTTAGTACGCACTGGATCGCAAATAAAGCTATCGCCAGTGCAAATTAGACCTTCAATTGTTTTTACTTCACCAAGGCTAGCAACCGCTTTTTGCGCAGCACTCACAAGCTTTGCATCAGGTATAAATGCAGCTGGTTGTTGTGCCATTTGGCCAATCTCGTAACCAAATGCCGTCACGTCTACATCGTGATGGCGAACTTCAGATGAAATAACGATATCGCCAATAGCTAAGTCATCAACAAAACCGCCAGCAGAGCCAGTATTAATAATGGCATCTGGTGCGTATTTTTCGATAAGTAGCGTCGTCGCAATGCTCGCTGTCACTTTACCAATACCTGAGCGTGTCACAATAACGTCTTTGCCAGCTAATTGACCGGCAACAAATTCGATACCCGCGATGGTTGCAGAGCTTGGGTTTTCCATTGACTCAATTAAGTGCGCAACTTCTGGCTCCATAGCGCCAATAATACCGATTTTCATGAAATGACCTTTTTAACTACCTAAATGAATATGGGCGCTAATATACCACGGCATTTGGTGTTAGTGAAAAAGCCTTGTGGATAAGATGAGAGATAAGCCGAGCATAGATACTTGTTATCTAGTAAAACCTGTAACACACTTGCTGGCGGTGGAGATTCAGTTGTTTTACTTAGAACTGTTTAACTTAGGCAGAAGAATAAAATGCAAGAACAGATAAAGCAGAATATTGGTGCTATCGCGTTGGTTGTGGAAAATTATGATGAGGCGATTGCGTTTTATACTCAAAAATTGCGTTTCGAATTGGTTGAAGATACCGATTTAGGCGATGGTAAGCGCTGGGTGCTAATTACACCCCCGAACTCAAATGGAACAAATTTGTTGTTGGCGCAAGCAAGTACCTATGAGCAAAAACTCTCAGTAGGGAATCAGACCGGCGGTAGAGTTTTTATGTTTTTGCATACCAATGACTTTTGGCGAGATTATGAGATTATGCAGTCTCAAGGTGTAATTTTCAAAGAAGAACCAAGAGTCGAAGAATATGGCACTGTAGTTGTTTTTGAAGATCTTTACGGTACGAAGTGGGATCTGCTGCAGCTAAATTAAGCCTATTATTTGCAGTTCAGAGGCGAAGACTTATTAACTTAATGGAGTGCTAATGCAAATAAAAGCTGGGCAATTAGACAACGTACAAGTGCTTGAACTTTTGAAATCGCACCATGAGGATATGGCGTCCCATTCGCCGCCAGAAAGTGTGCATGCATTGGATGTATCAGGGCTAGAAGGTGAGGCCGTAACATTTTGGAGTCTGTGGACTTCGCAGCAACAAAGCGAGCGATTAGCAGGCTGCGGCGCACTGAAACAGCTAGACCTTAAGCATGGTGAAATTAAGTCTATGCGCACATCCGCTGACTTTTTACGTCAAGGTGTGGCACAGCAGCTATTAACCCATATTATTGTTGAAGCGAAGGCGCGTGGTTATCAAAGATTGAGCCTTGAAACAGGCACTATGGCGGCTTTTTTACCTGCAAAGAAACTTTATCAGCAGTTTGGTTTTAAAGAGTGTCTACCTTTTGCTGATTATCAGCTCGATCCCTATAGCTGTTTTATGACCCTCTATTTGGCTAGCGATTGATACTGGATTAAATCCAGGATCAATTTACGGTATGCTGGATTCAACCTGTTTTTGCTTCACCTAAATCTGCACTTCTGCAACTAAACCTAAACCTCTGCATCAGAGCCTACTCTATCTGCTTACTTAAGGTCTGAATCGGTTCATCTGTATTGTCTTTACATAAGTAAATTTTGTCTTTGCTATTTGAGCCCATTTTCTGCCTATGATACTTTAAATGAGAATTATTCGTATTTAATGCTTTTTGAATGTACTACTTCATTACGTATTTCAATAACGCATTAAAGCCTACGAGCATTTAGCGGCTAATACGCTGGAACAATGCTTGGAGATTAACCTTGTATAACTACAGCGGTGGTGAAATGAAAGATTGGCAACAACTCATGAGCTCTGGCAATCAACACTTTAGAGATGCATCTTGGATAGATGCGCAATGTTGCTATCAGCAAGCGGTTTCTATGATTGAAAGTCAGTGGTCACATAAGGTGGATGATAGAGAGTTACTGTTTGCCTGGGTCGCGGGTATGCATAATTTAGCGCATTTATATGAGTGCCAAAATCAAAGCGACATAGCGCTGCATTATTTAAAGAATGCTCACCAAGAAGTGCAAAGCTTATCGACCAATGAAACGGTTTGCGAAGAGGTACGCAGTTCGGCTTTTCAAAGCTTAAGTATCACTATCCCGCCATTATTGGATTTTGCTAAGCGGCATCCTATGTGTGAAGACTGCGTGTCAGCGCTAGAGCAAACGGCAGATGTTATTGGTATGCGCAGCAGTGCCATACATTAACGCTATTTTTGCTAAATCAATGTAGTAACTCAATTGCAGCGGTAGAAGTTTAAACAAGCTTGATAGGTATCAGTGTTAAACCGTTATCGCTAAATATTCGCCATCATTATTAGTGATTATATAAAGGACTATTCATGAACAAATTATACCTAAGCAGCGCGATTGGCGCTGCACTCACGATTTTTTCAACGTCGGTACTAGCCCATCCTGGGCATGACCATAGCGCTGAGTCAGCTAATCTAATCCACCTTTTATGGGCGGCGCCAATATTGGTCGCGGCAGTATTAAGCTACAAATTAGTCAAGCATACGTTAGCGAAGAAATCATCAGCGAAAGATCATGCAAAGCAAACCGTTAATTAAAGATTGTGAGTAGGAGTGAGTATGTTAGCTAAATTACTGAATAAAATAGACAGTAAACGACCTTTTGTTGAGGTGTCAGCACATTGCGATATCCCATGTAAGATCTACGATCCGATAACGGCTCAGCTTGCGGTACTGACCATGATAAGAATGGTTGATTTGCTTGCAGAGTTACCAGAGCCTGCGGTAATGACAGCTAATCAATTAGCGCAGTTCAATCGTTTGGTGAGTGAAAAAGAGCTCCATGGCCGTAAAGTTAAAGATGAAGTGCAGGTTATTTGGGGTGACTACATTAAGCAGCCGCAGCTGGATGCGTACCCTGAATTACATCAACTTAGTCATAGCATTATGTTGGCCGCTTCTAAGGCTAAACAACATATCGATCGGGCTGCCACCTTAGATTTGCTTACTAAAGTTAATCGCTTAGCTGAGATTTTTTGGTTGTCTAAGGGCATTGAAGTATATTGTGCTCCATGCCCTTATCCGCCTGCCGAAGTGGTGACATATCCAAAGTTGGCGCAGTAAGACTGCAACATGTTTGGTTTGAGTTTTAATAAGGTCGCAGGGAACAGCATGTTCCCCCGACTAAAAAGCGGCAATTTTGTCTTATTATCAGAGCACTTTGATAGAAGAGGCTTAAAAGCGGGTGATATTATTAAGCTATTGCATCCACGCTATGGCTACATAGTCAAAACGTTAGTGGGAGTTGATCATGCTGGTCGATTTTGGTTTAAAGGCGAAAACAAGCAGAGCGTAGGCATTGACGATATTGGCCCAATAGAAGCTTCGCAAATTAAGAGCAAGGTGATTTTTGTGTTGGGCTAATGCTGCGCTAGTTTTGTTCATCTGCTTGAATTTGTCCGACTAAAAGTACCGGTGCAGCATCTAGCTCATTGGCGTCCATCATGGCTGCAATACGTTCAACTGACGATAACAGCTGGCTTTGTTCCCACTGCTCAAGATTTTGATAACGGGTAATAAAGTGTTCTTGCAGTGGCTTAGGTGAATCGCTTAACAGTGCTAGACCTGTGTTACTGAGTGATAAATGGACTTTGCGTTTATCGGTTTCGCTACGAGTTCTAATCACTAAGTTACGACTTTCTAGTCTATCGATAATGGTGGTGACTGTTGCTGGGCTCAAGGCAACTTCCTTAGCGATATCCTTAGCGAGCGGAGAGTCTAGCTGAGCAATATTTTGCATTACCATTAACTGGGGGCCTGTTAAGCCTGATTGCTTGTTGAGTTGGCGAGAATGAATATCAATCGCTCGGATCACTCGGCGCAGTGAAATTAATAATTGTTCGTACTTTTCCATGTCTGCTCCGTGATTAACAGCTTATTGCCCTTAAAAGAAGGTGCTTTTAGTGACAGCGGTTAAACGTGATAAAAAATAGTGCGGCATAACGTTTGAGCGTTATACCGCACTATTTATATCAGGTGCAAGTCTCTATGACTGATAGCGTCGTTTAGAAATTAAAGGTTCTTGCAACTGAAAATACCGCACGAGTATCAGCTGTGTCGATATCCATGCTGGTGTCTTCAACCGCTAAATTAAAGTCAAAACCTTTCCAGCTAGTCATATATTCGGCGCGGTAATGGTTATAGGCTTTGTCGCCATCCCAAGACGCCTTGTCTATATCGGTGGATGTTGAACGGTCAAAGCTAATGCGGATGTCATGGCCTTCGGCAATCGTAAATGTATGCGCTGCCATCATAATGTAATGGCCTGCACCGCCGCCGAAGTAGTCCCATGTGTACCAAAAATTCAGCTCTGTTTGACCAACTGAAGAGCCATAACCAAATTTAGTGTAAACCTCTGGGTATTGGTATTCGTCAGAGAATGAATCGCCATGGTAAGTGTAATAGGCGATCCCCGCGTCAAGTGACACACTTTCACTAAGCTGATAGAACATACCGCCATAAAAATCGAGTTCTAACCAAGTGTCATCTGCTGAGCCGTAATCCACGTTCGATGCCCAGGTTCCTACATACCAGCCAGCGTCAGCAGCGTAATCTAGGCTCGCTTGAAGTGCTGGGCCGTTGTCTGTTTGGCTAACACCATTAAATGTGTAATCTGAGGTTGCTTTTACTGTTGAGCTTACGCCAGCCATAGAGGTCATTGGTAATGAGATAAGGCCTAGTAATGCAAGGTTTTTAATTGTTGTTTTCATCATTTCTCTTTTCTTATTAGTTAGCTAATTCAATTTTACTAAAATCAATTTTGTTCTCTGTTGGTGAGCGCTCTATCGCGGCAACTTTGCTATATTTAGTCGCGAAGATGTAGCCAAAACAGCCTAAAATTAGGCCGATAGCAAGGGCGCCAACCCATTGGATCTCGAGGAAGTTTAATTGGAACAATAAAGTGAGGCTGCTCATCAATACGATGTTACCAACGATATACTTAAGCTTACCAAAGCGTTCTACAGTGAGGTTTAGGTTGTCGGTATAAAGACGAATTAACGAGTCGAGCGAGTTAACTACGAAGGTAATACCAACCATGACCATGGCTAAGTTATAAAAGCCTGTGGTGGCGATTTCGTTAGCACTGTAGTAATACAGAACCGTAAACCACACCGCGATTGGCAAAGATGGGAATACCATCATGGCAATCAAGACTTGATAAGTCTTCATTCCACCAACAAAGCGTGCAGTAAACTGACCAATCATGATGCTCCAAGCAAACCACCAGAATAGGTAGAATTCATGGTAATCGTTGATAGGTAGTACAAAGTGATGGATATTGCCAAAGTAGTCGCCGAGCAGTGCAAAGGTGTTAACGAATTCTCCCATACCAGATTCTTTTGACATAAATGCACCGGCCCACATGAGTACGATAAGTCCCAAGAATAACCAAGTGCTGGCTAAGCTTAATAAGCGTACGTAACGTATACTGGTGCTTGAATACACCGCCGCTGCAATAATTACGAATACGATAAGATAGAAACTACTTACAATCGTTTCGCCATCGCCCATTTCTGGCAAGTACCACGGTAGATTGGTTAATAACAAATAAGCAGTAAAGGCACAGGTGCCGATAATGACTAAGTTATTAATGAACTTGATAAGCGGAATTTCAAAGAATTTAACTCTTGGTTCTATTACGCAAAAATAGAAACAGGTTAAAAAGTAAAATGCCCAAATTAAAAATGCCCAGAACCCAAACTCAATTGCTAATGGGTTAGTGAACCCATACTCAGGACTGGCTCCTAAATCCGCATAGCCTGCAAACTCTGTAAGCGGGAACATGATTAAGCCTACGTCTAAGCCTGAGGTAAATAAAATCGCAATAAAAGTAAAAGTGCGTACAGGTGTAACGCCAATACATTCGACATTACCCCAGCGGTAAATAACAAAGGCAATAGCAGCAAACGTAAATAAAATCCCTATTGTTAGCCAAGTGGTCATGAGTGAGCTCCTAGCTGTTTATTAGTGTTTTTCTTTTCTAAATAAAACATGAAATGGGTCCTTTTCGGTCCTTTTTTTATTGTTGTTTTGCCTGCTTGTTGCCAAATTTTGGCCGCAAAAATCCCTCAAGCCTTAATTGCCGCTTTAACGACAGTTAAGGTTTGATAAATTAAACATGGCGATTAAAACCATTTAGCCTTTAAGGCCTAGGCTGGTAGGGCCTATACCCTGATCGTTCTTGGGTATATGTCCAAACAGTTTGAAGAAGCGACAGTTAGATTGCCGTACATCTTCATCTCGTTTGTGGAGGGCTCGGCTTACCTTAGAGAAGGTAAGCCGGACAACTATCTAACTGCAGGTCTTTGTCGCTGCTGTTTTTGCCAGTTATCACTGACAATGGCTACAGCTTGACTCGGTGCTAATGGCGTATTGCCCATAATTAAATCGGCGGCACGCTCTGCGACCATAATTGTTGGCGAATTTAGATTCCCGTTAGGAATGGTGGGGAAAATCGAAGAGTCCACCACTCTGAGGTTTTGTATACCATGCACTCGAGTTTGCGAGTCTACTACTGACAGGGCATCTTCGCCCATTTTGCAAGTGCAAGAGGGGTGATAGGCACTTTCTACCGCACTTCTTACAAAGCTATCTATTTGTTCATCTGTTTGGATATCGGTGCCAGGCTGGATCTCTTCACCGCGATACTCATCTAATCCAGGTTGATTAATAATTTCGCGAGTTAAGCGTACACAAGCGCGGAAACCTTCGATATCTTCTTGATGAGATAAATAATTGAATTGAATGCTTGGTGCTTGTTTTGGATCATTGGAAACGGCTTTAACACTGCCACGGCTCTTTGGTTTATTGTGACCAATATGCACTTGAAAACCGTGACCAGAGAAAGCTTCTTTACCGTCGTAGCGAATAGCGGCTGGTAAAAAATGATACTGTAAATCAGGCCATTCAAGCCCTGCTTTTGAGCGGATAAAACCACAAGACTCGAAGTGATTAGTCGCGCCAAGACCTGATTTATTTAGGATCCAACGACTTCCAATAAAGAGTTTATTTAACGGGTCTAACTTGCCATTAAGCGTAATGGGCTTGAGGCACTTAAATTGGAAGTAAAACTCTAGATGATCTTGTAGGTTCTCGCCCACGCCTGGTAAGTCATGGGTTTGCTGTATACCTGCTTTTGCCAAAGTGTCTGCAGCACCAATCCCTGAAAGCTGCAAAATGTGTGGTGAGCCAATTGACCCTGCTGAAAGGATGACTTCTTTGTTTGCGTTTAAATCAACCATTTTGCCTTTGCGCTCAAAGCGAACACCTACCACTTTCTTGCTCTCGCCTTGTTTCGTTGAAAATAGTACTTTGTGGACTTGAGCATGGGTAATAACAGTTAAGTTTGTACGTTTTATTACTGGTCTGAGGTAAGCATTAGCGGTTGACCAGCGCACGCCATTTTTAATCGTCATGTGCATTGGTCCAAAACCTTCTTGCTGTGCACCATTGTAGTCATCAGTGGCTAGGTAACCGGCATCAATACCTGCAGCAACAAAGGCTTTGTAGAGCGGGTTCTTCATATTATTGCCGTTGTTAACCCCCAATGGGCCATCGGCGCCGCGATAGTCATCTCCACCAAAAGCCCAAGTCTCGGCTTTCTTGAAATATGGCAAGCAATGAGCATAATCCCAATCTTTAGCACCTTGTTGTTGCCATTCATCAAAGTCGCGAGCATGGCCTCGTACGTAAACCATACCGTTAATTGATGATGAACCACCAAGCACTTTGCCTCGAGGGCAGTGCATTCGGCGATTATCTAAAAAAGGTTCAGCTTCTGTTTCAAATTGCCATGCATATTTAGCTGTATTCATTGGAATCGATAACGCAGTTGGCATTTGGATAAAAATGCTCTTATCGCTACCACCAGTTTCTAACAGTAGTACGCGGTTATTGGCATCAGCTGACAAGCGATTAGCTAGAACGCAGCCTGCACTACCTGCACCGACAATTATGTAGTCGTATTGTGGATTTGTTACAGTCATATCAGCTCCTTAAAATGGACTTTCAAGAGGCTGCATACCAACGTATACGGCTTTGATTTGAGTGTAAGCTTTTAGGGTCTCACTACCGTTTTCACGGCCAATCCCTGACATTTTGTAACCACCAACAGGCATTTCTGCTGGTGAGGCGCCATAGGCGTTGATCCAGCAAATACCGGCTTGCATCTGATGAATAACTCGGTGAGCGCGGGTAATGTTTTGAGTAAATACACCAGCAGCAAGCCCTAAACGCGTGTCGTTAGCGCGGTGAATAACTTCTTCTTCATCGCTAAATGGCAATACACACATTACCGGACCAAAGATCTCTTCTTTACTTATGGTCATTTCATCGGTGCACTGACCAAAAATGGTAGGTGCAACAAAAAAGCCATTAGGACTATTTTCTGGAATTAAAGCATGGCCGCCAGCTAATAACTCAGCGCCTTGTTGTTTACCGATGTCGATGTAGTTGAGTACTTTTTGTTGGTGGTCTTGGGATATTAGCGCGCCAAAATTTGTTTCAGGATCCATAGGATCGCCACAGACGATATTGTTTTGAGTACGGCTTACCAACTTTTCGATAAATTGTGGATAGATATCTTTCTGCACAAATACGCGGGTGCCATTAGTGCAGATCTCACCTTGGGTATAGAAGTTACCTAACATAGCGGCAGATACAGCATTGTCGATATCGGCATCATTAAAAATGATAAGTGGCGACTTTCCGCCTAGCTCCATAGTGACTTCTTTAAGTGAGCTTGAAGCTGCTGCCATCACTTTCTTGCCGGTGCCGACTTCGCCCGTGAAGGATACTTTGGCGATCTCGTCATTGTTGGTTAACCAAGCGCCGACTTGGCCATCACCTTGAATGACATTAAACACGCCATTAGGTAGGCCTGCTTCGGTAAAAATCTCAGCAAGTTTTAGTGCTCCAAGCGGGGTTTCTTCTGATGGCTTAAACAACATCACATTGCCACAAGCTAATGCCGGTGCTGATTTCCAACAGGCGATTTGTAATGGGTAGTTCCAAGCACCTATGCCTGCACAAATACCTAATGGCTCACGGCGAGTATAGTAAAAATCATCACCAATAGTTTGCTGGTTGCCTTCAATACTGGGAGCAAGACCTGCAAAAAATTCAATTGAGTCAGCTCCAGTTACGACATCAACTACTGACGCTTCCTGCCAGGGTTTTCCAGTATCTTGTACTTCAATAGCAGCCAGCTCGTCGTTGCGTTCACGCAACAGCGCAACGGCCTTAAGCAGGATACGGCTTCTTTCCATTGCGGTCATCTTTGACCAAGTAGCAAAGCCCTCTTTAGCGCTGTCGATAGCTGCTTTTTGGATTTTTTCATCGGCAACCTCAACTAAATAGCTGACTTCTCCATTTGCTGGATTGATGACTTCAAAGGTTTCGCCGCTGCTATTTTGCAAAGCTTGGCCATGGATATAATTTTTGTAGACAACTAGTGACATCGGTTTTCTCCGTACTGCATGATCACTGCCTCGATAAAGGCCTTACATAAAATTTGTGCCTGTTCGAACTCTTTCTCCGGTGCACCGCTTAGAGCGCTTCGTAGCCAGAAACCATCAATCATTGCAGCAGCTTGTTTAGCTGCTGTTATTGCTGCGGCTTTAGGTAGTATCTTTTTGAATGAAAACAGAAGGTTGCTATAAAGGCGTTGGCTATTTATGTGCTGTAGTCTGGCAAGTCCGGGTTCGTGCATTGCTTGCGACCAGAAACTTAACCAAGTTTTTGTGGCCGGTCTTGAACGTTGAACCTCAGTAAAGTTAGCTTCTACGATGGCATGTAATCGTTCTAACGGGATCATGCTTTTGTTTTGAGTGCGACTAAGTAATGCTTGTTTTAACTGGTCGAGTAAATATTTTTGGGTTGCTTCAATCAACCCCTGTTTGCCACCGAAATAATGACTAATTAAACCGGAAGATAACCCAGCTAAACCACTAATGGTATTGATGGTGGTGTTGTGTAAACCGTGACGTTCAACAGAGATAAGAGTGGCGTCGATGAGCTGTTGTTGTCGAACCGTTTTCATTGGTGGGCGTGGCATTAAAAGCAACCTCCAGAGTCTTATAATTCTTGTTATTTTGCTTGTTAAGTGGAACGTTAAATTTGTTGTTGTTTTTATAAAATTAATAGTTAATTGAACGTTCAATTAATAACAACTCTAATGGTTAGTGATGTAACTATCAAGCTTTGCTGAATAGTGTGACGCGCCTCACGGAAAAATATTGTGAAATTAAATTGAATAAGAGGTGGCGGTAAATTATTGTTTATTATAAGTAAAAGTGAGTGGTTTAAAATTGTGCAGCTCAGCCATATTAGGCTTAAATAAATTTAGAATTAAAATTAGTTTTAACCGTAACCTTTAATTTACTGCAAGCAAACAGAGATAAAAGCGCTAGAGGGAAGAAGTGAGAAATAGCTGTTGTAGAAGGCGAGTTATTACGATCTGCAAGCCTAATTATAGGATTCGCTTAGGAAGTAATATAAGTACTAATATTTGGAGCTATATTAAGTGCTATTGATAGCGGCATTTTCAATAGAGTAAAAAAATGCGCCCCTTTCGGAGCGCAAGTCACAAGCAATTGATATAAGGAACCACTCAGTTATTAGTTATTACATTAGTCTTCTAAGTAATTTAATATTCCCATCGCAGCATCACGGCCTTCAGCTATTGCAGTAACCACTAGGTCAGAACCACGCACCATGTCTCCGCCTGCGAACACTTTAGGGTTGCTGGTTTGGAATGGGTTATCGGCAACTTTTGGCGCTTTAACTAAGCCCCAGTCATTCAGTTCAATATTGTAATCAGCTAACCAATTAGCGGGACTAGGTTGAAAACCAAAGGCGATGATAACTGCATCGGCCTCTAATACCTGCTCACTACCTGCGATAGGTTCTGGACGGCGGCGACCACTCTCATCTGCTTCACCTAATTGGGTTTCGATACACTCAATCCCGACCACTTTATTATCGACGGTTTTAATCTCACTGGGTTGGCGGTTAAATAGAAACTCGACACCTTCTTCGCGAGCATTTTGTACTTCACGTCGAGAGCCCGGCATATTCTGTTCATCACGTCGGTATGCACAAGTGACCTGAGTTGCGCCTTGACGAACAGCAGTACGTACACAGTCCATTGCCGTGTCACCTCCACCTAAGACAACAACGCGTTTGCCTGCAAGACTTAGATAAGGATTCTCAAGACACTCAGTACCCATTACATTGTGTGTATTGCCAATAAGGTAAGGCAGTGCTTGGTGCACACCGTCGGCGTCTTCACCCTGCAAATTAGCCTTCATGGCGGTATAGGTGCCCATACCAAGGAAGACGGCATCGTATTGTTCTATTAGGTCTTTAAAGTCGATATCTTTGCCGACAGTGACACCTAGCTTAAATTCGATGCCCATACCTTCAAGTACGTTACGGCGAATTTGCATCACTTCTTTATCAAGCTTAAATGACGGGATCCCGTAAGTGAGGAGGCCACCTATCTGCACATTTTTATCAAACACCACGGCATTAACGCCATTACGGGCCAATATGTCGGCGCAGCCAAGACCGGCAGGGCCAGCCCCAACTATCGCAACTCTCTCTTTACGTTGCGTCACTTTTGACATATCAGGGCGCCAGCCCTGAGAAATAGCCGTATCGGTGATGTACTTCTCGACATTACCAATAGTCACAGCTCCAAACTCTTCATTCAGGGTGCAGGCACCTTCACAAAGTCGATCTTGTGGACAAACGCGGCCACAGATCTCTGGCAGAGTATTGGTCTCATGAACCAGATCTGCTGCTTCCATAATCCGCCCTTGCTTGGCTAATTGAAGCCAATTTGGGATGTAATTATGCAGTGGACATTTCCACTCGCAATAAGGGTTACCGCAATCAAGACAGCGATCAGCTTGTTCTTTTACCTGTGGTTGGGCAAAAGGTTGATAAATCTCAATAAACTGTGTTGCACGTTGTTTAGCTGCATGTTTAGTCGGATCTTTGCGCCCCACTTCAATAAACTGGAAATCATTGCTCATTTTGTCTTACCCCGCTCTGACTGCAAGTGCAGGTTCTGATTGTTCTAATTTTAATAAATCGCTTAGCTCTACATTCTTAGGCTTAACTAGAATGAAGCAATCTAACCAGTTCTCGAAATCACTTAAGATCATTTTGCCATGGTCACTGTTAGTTTCTTTGACATGTTGTTCAATCAAATCACGTAAGTGTTGCTGCTGAATAGGCGACTGCACCTTGTGAGTATCAACCATCTCGGTATTCACTCTTGGGGTAAAGTGACCATATTGGTCAAATACGTAGGCAAAGCCGCCAGTCATGCCAGCGCCAAAGTTAACTCCGGTTTTACCTAGTACCACAACAATGCCGCCAGTCATATATTCACAGCCGTTATCGCCTAAGCCTTCAACAACGGCTATTGCGCCTGAGTTACGGACTGCAAAGCGCTCTCCAGCCTGACCTGACGCAAATAGCTTGCCGCCTGACGCACCATACAAACAGGTGTTACCTAAAATCGTAGAGCGTTCTGCTTTAAACGGGCTACCCAGTTGTGGATAAACACAGATCTTGCCGCCTGACATGCCTTTACCTACATAGTCATTGGCATCACCACAGAGCATCAGTTCAAGGCCTGGCGCGTTCCATACGCCAAAGCTCTGGCCTGCACTGCCATTAAACTTTAAGGTGATTGGTGCCTTAGCACCATCTCGCCCTACATGGGTAGCAATATATCCAGATAGACTCGCGCCAACAGAACGGTCAGTGTTATTAATGCTAAACATTTCACAGATAGGTACGCCAGCTAATACAGCTTCTTTGCAATCTTCAACTAAGCGTTGGTTCAATTGGCCAGGGTCTGACGGTGGATTGATTTCACGCCAAGTGATTGCCGAGGTTTCTGGTACAGTAGGACGGTATAGAATAGGTGCTAAGTCTAGCGCTTGTTGTTTAGCGGTTTCACCTTCGATAGCTGCTAACCAATCACTGCGGCCCACGAGCTGTTCAAATTCGGTGGCACCCAAAGTGGCCATATATTCACGGATCTCGCGTGCAACAAACTCAAAATAAGTCATTACACGTTCTGGTAAACCGTGATAGTGCTCGTTACGTAGCTTTTGGTTTTGGGTGGCAACACCTGTTGCACAGTTATTAAGGTGGCAAATACGTAAGTATTTACAACCAAGAGCGATCATAGGCACGGTACCAAAGCCAAAGCTCTCTGCACCGAGCAGGGCTGCTTTAATAACATCCTTACCAGTTTTTAATCCGCCGTCGACTTGTAAACGAATTTTATGGCGTAGGCCATTTTCAACCAGTGATTGATGCACTTCTGCAAGGCCTAGCTCCCACGGACTACCAGCATACTTAACTGAAGTAATTGGACTTGCGCCGGTACCACCGTCGTAACCAGATATGGTGATCATATCAGCGTAGGCTTTAGCTACACCGGTAGCGATAGTACCAACCCCCGGCTCTGAAACGAGCTTGACTGATACCAGTGCCTTAGGATTAATCTGCTTTAAATCAAAAATAAGCTGAGCTAAATCTTCAATTGAATAGATATCATGGTGTGGCGGTGGTGAAATCAGAGTGACCCCAGGACGTGCGTTACGCAATGCAGCAATTTCGACACTGACTTTATCACCGGGTAGCTGACCACCTTCACCAGGTTTTGCACCTTGAGCGACTTTAATCTGCAATACTTCAGCGTTAACTAAGTAATGGGCAGTAACACCAAAGCGACCCGATGCAATTTGTTTAATTGCTGAGTTGCCTTCAGTGCCAAAGCGACGCGGATCTTCTCCACCTTCACCAGAGTTTGAACGGCCACCTAAACGATTCATTGCGACCGCTAGTGCTTCATGTGCCTCAGGGCTTAATGCGCCGATGCTCATCGCTGCACTGTCAAAGCGCGGATATAAGGCTTTAGCTGCTTCAACTTTGTCGATTGTTACTGCAGGAAGCTCGCCCTTTACCTCAATTAAATCGCGCAAAGTTGCGACAGGTCGGTCATCAACAAGTTCAGTAAAACGCTTGTAACTTGGGTAATCTTGGTCGCGCAAACTTGACTGTAGTGTATTAACTACATCTGGGTTAAAGCAGTGATATTCTCCGCCCTCTACATATTTAAGAAGGCCACCTTGTGATAACGGCTGATGTGCTCTAAAGGCATGCTTGTGCAGCAATTGTTGATCTTGTTCAATTAGCTCAAAGGTTGCACCTTGAATACGACTTATAACGCCATTAAAGCACAGCTCTACCACTTCATCTGCAAGGCCAACAGCTTCAAATTGCTGACTACAACGATAAGAGGCAACCGTACTAATACCCATTTTTGACATGATCTTTCGCAGGCCTTTATCGATACCCTGACGGAAGTTGAGCATTAGATCTCGGGTATTGGTAACACCATTACGCTGAGCGAGATCTGAGATGCATTCATAGACAAGGTAAGGGTAAATCGCCGTTGCGCCAAAACCAAGCAATACAGCAAAGTGATGCGGATCGCGCGCAGATGCAGTTTCGACAATGATGTTGGTATCACAGCGTAAGCTGTTATTTACCAGCACTTGCTGCACTGCACCTACTGCCATAGCAGCAGGGATCACTTGCTTGGATTTTGCTGTTGCACGATCTGATAGGACTAAAAGTGTTGTACCAGAGCGAGCTAAACGTTCAGCTTCATCACAAATGCGTTTAACCGCAGACTCTAGGCCTTCGCTGAGGTCGTAGTTTAAATCAACGGTATTCGCGCGGTAATAAGTGCTATCAAGCGCCATTAACTGATTAAAGTCACTAAACAGTAGTACTGGTGAATTAAACATTACGCGGTAAGCGTGGCCCGTGGTTTCATTAAATAGGTTTTGCTCTCGACCAGCGCAGGTCGTTAACGACATTACGTGTTTTTCACGTAATGGATCTATTGGTGGGTTGGTCACCTGGGCAAACTTTTGGCGGAAATAGTCGTAAATAGTACGCGATTTTTTCGACAGTACAGCCATAGGTGTGTCATCGCCCATAGAGCCCGTTGCTTCTTCGCCTTTTTGCGCGAGAACCCAAATGACTTGCTCTAGTTCTTCACGCGAGTAACCAAAGTGTTTTTGGTACTGTAGCAGTTGGGTACTATCAAACTCACGCTTACCTTGCTCGTTGGCGCCAAACTCTTCAGCTGGCTTGAGTATCTTGCTGTTTTTTGCCATCCATTGCTTGTAAGGGTGGCGACGTTTCAAGTCGTTATCGATCTCAAATGACGAATACAATTGACCGTTTAACGTATCGAGTACTAGTAGTTCACCTGGTCCCACGCGGCCTTTTTCGATGACTTCATCTGGAGCGTAATCCCAAATACCTACTTCAGAAGCAAGAGTTAAGATACGGTCTTTGGTAATCACATAACGTGACGGACGCAGACCATTACGGTCAACGGCACAGGCGGCATGTCGGCCATTGGTCATCACGATACCAGCAGGTCCATCCCATGGCTCCATATGCATCGAGTTAAAGTCATAAAAGGCTTTTAACTCGGGATCCATTTCTGGGTTACTTTGCCATGCTGGTGGAATAAGTAACCGCATCGCTCGGTAAAGGTCCATACCGCCAGCCAATAGCATTTCTAGCATATTGTCTAACGATGATGAGTCTGAGCCGGTCTCATTCACAAAGGGAGCTGCTTGCTGTAAATCAGGTAAAAGCGGCGCATGGAACTTGTAGGCACGTGCTCGAGCCCACTGACGGTTACCAGTAATCGTATTAATTTCACCGTTGTGAGCGAGATATCTAAACGGCTGCGCTAGAGGCCATTTAGGTGAAGTATTAGTTGAAAAGCGCTGGTGGAATAAACAAATAGCACTTTGTAGACGGATATCAGCTAAGTCGCTATAAAACGCCGGCAGATCGGCTGGCATCATTAGCCCTTTATATACTATGACTTGGCCTGATAGGCTTGCCACGTAAAAATCTTTATCGTGGGTTAGTTGTTGCTCGACTCTGCGCCTCGCCATATACAAGCGGCGTTCTAAATCTTTTTCACGCCACCCAATAGGAGCATTAATCAAAACTTGTACAATTTGCGGTTGACTGGCTTTACCTATAGGACCCAGTACATCGGTATTGACTGGCACATCGCGCCAGCCTGCAACACTAAGGGTTTCTTTCTGTAGTTCTTGCTCAAGCAGTTGCTTAGTTTGTGCAGCTAAGATGGCATCTTGGCTAAGGAATAGCATGCCTACGGCAAAACGACGACTCAAGTGCCAGTCGTTTTCTTCGGCAATAGCTTTAAAGAATTCAATAGGTAACTGCATTAATAGACCACAGCCGTCACCGGTGCGACCATCTGCTGCGATTCCACCACGATGTTTCATTCGGTCTAGGCCGTGAATCGCGGTACGTACAATACGGTGACTCGCTTCACCGTCCATTTGGGCGATTAACCCAAATCCACAATTGTCCCGCTCAAAACTTGGATGATATAAGCTCATTACTACACTCCCTAACCTCAACTGATACAACTCGGGAGATAAAGCAAAAAATCTCTATAGATATGCACCCGAATCAATCAAATTAACCTCATGCTAGTCAAAGGTCAAACCAAATTGTTGCATAAAAAATAACTAAAAGTCGCTGTTTTATACACTTGCAAACCAAAGTTTACCTTAACGTAAGCTGCTAAATGCTTCGTATAACCTTATGAATAAAAAGAATTTTAAAAATTAGTGAGAATGAAGAAATGATAAATGTAACGAGAATGTTGATTGTATCTGTTTTGCGTAAAGTGATTTTTATTGCATATACAGTGAAATGATAATCACTTTTGGTTGTGAGTATTTATGCATAAGCACATCGTAATGTAGTTACACTAGAATCTTATGGCAGTGAAAAGTCTTGGCCGCACACAGGGTCTTTACGGTTATTTGAGCTAGCGCTAATTAATGATTTTCAGAACTGGTTAAAATAGCGCAAATTTTTTAGTTGGGTAGATAGAGCAGTTGGGACTGGACAGTTACGTTAATACCTTTGGTGGTGTGTGCAAACAAAAGTACGGAGAGCGGATCCGTAAATTGACAATTGATGCAAAATTCACTTGTCCTAATCGCGACGGTACCTTAGGTAAAGGCGGGTGTACTTATTGTAATGTGGCGTCTTTTAGTCACGAACATAAAACCGAGCTTTCTATTCAAGAGCAATTAGCACAAGGCCGCGAGCGGTTATCGTCTAAATCTTCTAAATATATTGCTTATTTTCAAGCTTACACTAGTACTTATGATGAGTATTTAGTGTTGAAGCAAAAGTATGATGAAGCTATTCAAGATAACGACATTGTCGGGCTTTGCGTAGGAACGCGCCCTGATTGTGTTCCAGACGAAGTACTTGAGTTGTTAGTTGGCTACCAAAATGATGGTGTCGATGTTTGGCTTGAGTTAGGCTTGCAGTCAGCCAATGATAAGACCCTCAAGAAAATCAATCGCGGTCATACGTTTGCAGCTTATGAAGATACAGTCACACGTGCTCGCAGTTTAGGTATTAAAGTTTGTACTCATTTGATTTTAGGTCTGCCAGGAGAAAGCCATTCAGATTACCTTGAGACATTAGATAAGGTACTTGCTGTTGGCATCGATGGTTTAAAGATACACCCACTACATATAGTAGAAGGTAGTACTATGGCAAAAGCATGGCGGGCTAATAAAATGAACCTGCTTGAGCTGGAAAGTTATGCTTATAGTGTTGGTGAGCTAATACGCTATACTCCTGAAGATGTTATATTTCATCGTGTTACTGCGTATGCTAAAAAGCCTATGTTGTTAGGTCCTGATTGGTGTGCCTATCGCTGGAATGGATTAGTCGCCATCGTTGATGATCTTAAAGCGAAAGGTGGTCAGGGCGCCTATTTGAAAAATGCTTGTTAATTTGCTAGGTAGCGTGATTAAAAAGCAACTAAAGTGGCTATAAGTAAGTCATTAATGAGTAACTTTGTTTAACGATAGGTTGCTAAATGGTTAAAAAGTTAGGATTTTTAACCCTATGTGACACTAGTTGTTGCGCCCACGATTTTAGCGGGTATTATGTGGTAAAATCGTCTTTTGTATATACGGCAATATTTGAGAGGTGCCTAGATGGCAACAGCTGAATTAGAATCAATCTTGGATCTTAATACACTGGAGCAGTACTGCAGTGCAATTGGTGCAGGTACGCTACTTAAAAGCGTCGTTTTATTTGAACAATTAATGCCTGAATATGTAGGCAATCTAGTCAGTGCATACGAAGCAAATGATAAAGATACTCTTTGCTCTGAAGCGCATAAGTTCAAAGGTGCCGCAGGTTCAGTTGGTTTAAAGCGTATTCAGCAATATGCTCAACTACTGCAACACGGCGAAGAAGCTGCTTGGAATGCTGGCCATAAAGAATGGTTAGATCAAATTGCAGAGTTTGCAGCTAAAGATTTGCAGCAGTTAAAAGAATACCTAGAGTCTAAAGCTTAATTAGTTTTACTCTGGAAAATAGCGCAGTTTGGATAATTCCACTGCGCTATTTTTTTGCCTGTTTATCAATGAAAATACGATTATCGTGTACATTTTTGATTCACTTCACATTCTAACCTTTGCTAACCGCGGTTATTTTAGCAATCTATGATAGAGTGATTAGATAAATTCTGTCATTGGTAATCTGTTTTATGAAACACCTACCTAGCCTAAAAAATCTGTTCTATCTGGTGAATTTACATCAAGAACAGAACTTCAACAGAGCAGCTAAAATCTGTCATGTAAGTCAGTCGACTCTTTCAAGCGGCATTCAAAACCTTGAAGAACAATTAGGTCACCAACTTATTGAACGAGACCACAAGTCATTTATCTTTACCGCTATTGGAGAAGAAGTGGTAATGCGTTCGCGTAAGTTGCTAACCGATGTCGATGATTTAGTCGAACTGGTTAAGCATCAAGGTGAGCCAATGACTGGTGAGATCCGTTTAGGTTGTATCCCTACTATTGCGCCATTTTTGTTAAGCAATGTAGTGCAGCACTGTAAACACACTTATCCTGATTTAACACTGTTCTTGAAAGAAGATACGACTGACCGTCTAATTGATGCGTTAGGGAAGGGCGAACTTGATCTGTTATTACTTGCGCTGCCAGTGGATACAAGTGGATTTCATAGTATGAAGGTAGGTATTGATCCGTTTAAAATGGTGGTTCATAGAGACCTAACTGATGAGATCCATGAGCCGATTGATTACCAAGACTTGCCAGATGAGAGTATTTTTTTACTTCAAGCTGAGCACTGTATTACCGGCCATGCGATTACTGCCTGCCAGTTAGGTGAAAGTGAAAAGATTAATCCCTTTGCTGCAACGAGTTTGCATACGCTAGTGCAGATGGTTAATTGTAAATTAGGAACCACTTTTTTACCACAAATGGCTATCGATGCAGGTATTTTGAATAATACTGATTTGACGACAATGGCACCGCCTGGCGAGACACCTTATCGAGATATTGGCTTAGTATGGAGACAAACGTCGAGTCGAATTTTGACCTTTAGAACATTAGGTCTTGAGATCCAAAAGTTATTGGAACAATCACTAGAACAGAATTAGTTGCTTGTTGATTAATCTTGCATGAGGCACAAAGCCGATAATGTTATCGGCTTTGTTACTTATTCTACAGAAGTGGCTTTAGGCGAAACACCAAACACTTCAATTGAGTGCTGCTTCCCCTTTAGTTTTATAGGGCCTAGGCTGTTTAGATTGTACTGAGAGTCGCTATATTCTAGGCGTGACTGCAAAGAGCCTGAGATCAACATACGTTGACCTAATGGGTTACACTGATCTTGCAGTCTAGCTAAGGTGTTTAGCACATCACTAAAGAAGCTAATCTCTTGCTTTTGTACACCAACAACGGCAGCGACAACTTGTCCACAATGAGCGGCTGCCTTAAATTTAGGTACAAATCCATACTGTTCTTCAAAATACTGTCTTTGCCAGCTAAGTTGCTGACTGAACTCATGATAAATATTGAAGCATCGATCTTCTTTAATACCATCTTTCAGCGGCCAATGAATTAACACTGCGTCGCCCATATATCGATAAATCTCAGCTTCATTATTGGTTACTGTATCGGCCAATAAGCTGAAGCTGTCTTGAATCAAACGGCTAAAACGGTAGTCACCTAAAGACTCTGCATGAGTAGTAGATGCGACCATATCAAGATAAAGGAATAAGCGCTGTTCATATCTTGGCTTATGATATTTACCTAAACCGATATTAAATAACACTCTAGGGCCAACAAGAAGCGCCATTTGCTCTATAAAGGCAAGGCCCACTCGGACTACAACTAGGTACACGATAAGTGCTTGGAATGACGGGCTATATAAAATGTGCGCGGTTAGCATTTGGCGCAAGGTCGTCATATGGTTCTCAATTGCCCACATATTTAGGTATTGAGTGATATAAGCTAATGTTGTGGCACCCAGTAGCAGGAATAATCCTTTAAAGACTACTGAAAAAACATAAGGTAAGCGATTAATTGCGCTAAAGTCAGCAATTAGGTTCGACATCCAATGCAGGCTGCCAAAAATAATCCCCATGTAAATTGAAAGCGTCGCTAAATCAGCGGAGCCAATAGCCCACTGTGGAAGTTCCGGAGTTTGCGCGTATCGAAAGAATACGAAAGCCGCCATGGCCGAAGTCCAAGCGAATATAGCAAAGGTCAATTTCTTTGCTTGTATACGTGCTTTCACTATTAAAGGGGTATCCAAATGCTACTTGTTTTTAGGAGGCGCTAGTTTATAGAAAATCCCCCTACTTTTACCAGTAGTATTTGTGATCTAAGTCAAATGAGTGTCTGTTTTGGTACAAAAATACCTCAAAGTAGCCTAGAAAGTATTTTTTGAGTAAATTGCGTCTTCAAATAGAAGCCTCTAGGGTTGGTTTGAGTCAGTTCTCCATCACGACCAATACTGTCTGTTAGTACCTGACTATTTGCAGCTTTTGGTCGTAGTTGCAAAACTTCCCCGTGACGAGCAGTGACTTTATCTAACTGTCCTATTGCAATAAATTCCATTATCTCTTCCCAGTCTTGCTTCAGTAACTGGCTTTCCTCAAATGATGGTTGCCACAAAATAGGCGAACCTATTTGTCGTTGTACAAGTGGGATATCGCGATCTCCTTGTACTGGTATCCACAGAACTTGTTGTAATTTATGGTAAACGACACTAGTTTCCCATGTTAGGCCTTGAATATCAGTTAGTGGTGCCACTGTTACATAGGTGGTTTCTAACGCTTTACCGCTGCGACTAATCGGTATGGTTTTAAGTTCAACACCTAAATGGACAAAATCTTGCTCAGGTTTTGAGCCTGCGAGCGCACCTAGCTCTAGTTCAATCAATTGACCTACCCAGCCTTTATGTCTCTTTAGATCCTTAGGCATTTCAATTTCATGATAATGAGCTAACTGACCTAAGGTTAGGCCTGCCATTGATTCTGCGCGTTGCATCAATTCGTCGATGCTATTTGGGGAGGTTAATGCTTTCTTCATAATGTGATTTTACCTCAGCAGCGGTACAAATTAAATGCGGGTAAAAAATGTACTACAAAAAAACAGCTGAGTGATAACCGTCTTCTACATCTCTAAGTTTATGAATTAAGTAATGATCTTTAACCATGACGGCATTAGCTTTTGTTGTTTTATTAAGTTACACCAGTTCTTTCCCTATTTTTCCAACATAGTTATCCACAGAATTATTGGATAACTATGGTTATATCTGCAGCTACTGCAATAAATGTGATCTGTCAATGCTATAAGACTGGGATTATTTGCTTTTTTTAAAGCAAAAATAGTTGCACTTGTGAATAACCCTATTTGGCTACGGGCCAACTTATCAGTTTTAAATGGGGTGGTTAAATTGTGAGCGTTTTTGTGGGGGTTAGTATATTGGTTATCTTTAATGTTTATTTATCCATTGTTTTATAAGGTTTTTAATTGTTTTTCTTGGCTAAGGTAAAATTAATAAACCAATGGGAAATATCTAAGTTATTAGACTTTAATTGAGTTTCCAACAGAGATATCCACAGTTTTTGTGGATATCATTGCTTATGCATTGTTGTTGCTGTTGATAAGGTTGGTGAAAAAGCTAACTTTATCCCATGATTTGTGGGTAACTGATATTTGCCGCCGGACACGCTTTGTGAAACAATCAAAAGATTAATAGTTAATAGTTCGGAGTCCATGTGATTGATAGTGACGGCTTTCGCGCAAATGTGGGCATCATTATCTGTAATCGCTTTGGGCAGGTTATGTGGGCAAGAAGATTTGGCCAACATTCCTGGCAATTTCCTCAAGGTGGCGTTGACGATGGAGAGTCAGCAGAAGAAGCCATGTATCGTGAGTTATACGAAGAAGTAGGATTAAAGCCAGAACATGTGCAAATTCTAACATCGACGCGATCATGGTTACGCTATAGGCTACCTAAGCGGTTAATCAGACAAGATAGTAAACCCGTGTGTATCGGGCAAAAACAGAAGTGGTTTTTGCTACAATTGAAAAGTGCCGAAAATGCCATTGACCTTAACGCTAGTGGTCATCCTGAATTTGATGATTGGCGATGGGTGAGTTATTGGTATCCAGTAAGACAAGTCGTTTCTTTTAAAAGGGACGTTTACCGAAAAGTCATGAAAGAGTTTGCATCGACCACTTTACCTTTACAGGTTAAAGAGTCGAATACTAAAAGACGAGGTATGCGTAGAAACTAATTAGAGAGGTTTGCGTTAGTGCTTAAAACACTGAGAGATATTACCCAAGCTGTCGCTCAAGCACATGATCTTGAATACGCGTTAGCGCAGCTGGTAACGCAAACCAAAAAAGCGATGAATACCGAGTGTTGCTCTATCTATATAATAGAGGAGCAACAACTTGTATTGTCTGCAACTGATGGCCTTGCGCTTGCGGCTGTTAATGCTGCTAGGCTTCCCATAACACAAGGCTTAGTTGGCCTTGTTGCTCAGCGTGAAGAAGCGATTAATCTCGCAGATGCGCCTTCTCATCCAAGATTTAAACTCCTTCCTGAAGTTGCCGAAGAAGCCTACAGTGCTTTTTTAGCCGTTCCTATTGTTTATCAAAAGACTGTAATTGGTGTGTTAGTTGTTCAACAAGTTAAGGCCCGCCAATTTAGTGAAGGCGAAGAAGCCTTCTTGATGACGTTGGCAGCGCAGCTTGCGGTCGCAATTAAAGGTTTAACCCATAGAGCGCAGTTAAGTGCAGGATTACAGCAGCGCTATTACACTGGAAGCCAAGCCTCAAAAGGTATTGCGATTGCCCAAGCTCTAGTGTTGGGAGGGCAAATATCATTTGAGCGTGATGAAATTATAGCGGCTTCAGTTACAGTAGAAGAAAAGCGTCTGAATGATGCCATGGGTCGTTGTAAGGACTTACTCATCAGTTTGTCTCAACGCTTTGATCGTGAGAAAGATGAAGAAGCTGCCTCCATTTTTAAAGCTTTATTATTGCTGCTTGAAAAAGCCAGTTTAGGCGGTGAGTACATAAAAGAAGTTCGCTCCGGTTGGAACGCTGAAACTGCTGTCTGTTTAGTGTCTAAGCGTTATATTGAACACTTTGACGCTATGACTGACTTGTATTTAAAAGAGCGCGCCAGTGATATTCGAGATCTTGGTCAGCGCGTTTTAAGGCAGTTGATAGAGCCTGATAAAATATTCTTAGAGCCTGAAACACCGGTTATTTTAATTGCTAAAGAGGCAAGTACTACTTTACTCGCAGAATTTCCCAGACAAAAGCTAGCGGGGATTGTTACCGAATTTGGCGGGGCTAACTCCCATGCTGCTATTTTGGCTAGAGCTATGGGTGTTCCTGCGATTATAGGCGTTGAAGGTATTCTTAACGCCAATATTGAAAAGTCTAAGCTGATTATTAATGCTAATCGTGGCCAAGTGATTATTGAGCCATCTGCGCTGGTGTTAGCTGAGTATCAAAGTTTGATTGCTGCGCAAGAAGAGCAGCAAAGGCAATATGCTCAAGAGTCATCACTAAAGACTATGACGCTTGATGGTAAACGGATCTACCTTTACATCAATAGTGGTTTATTGAGTAGCGTTGATTCTGAAACTGGCGCAGATTCTGATGGTATAGGCCTGTATAGAACAGAAATTTTGTTCATGCTTAAGCAGTGTTTTCCAGGGGAAATTGAGCAGCTTGAAATATACCGCAAAGTGTTAAAAGCTGCTGGGAGCAAGCCCGTGGTGATGCGAACATTAGACGTTGGCGGTGATAAACCTTTAGATTACTTCCCTATTATTGAAGATAACCCATTTCTTGGCTGGCGTGGGATCCGCCTTTCACTTGATCATCCAGAGCTATTTTTAATTCAATTACGTGCCATGCTTCAAGCGGCTATTGATACAGAGCAGTTACATATTCTGCTACCTATGGTAAGTAATCTAGAAGAGATAGATTTATCACTTATATACTTAGAGCAAGCTTGTCACGAGCTAACAGCTGAACTCGGTAAAATTATCACTATGCCTAAAGTAGGCATTATGCTTGAAGTACCAGTGCTGTTATATCAATTAGATGAAGTGGCGCAACGAGTTGACTTTGTTTCTGTTGGCTCTAATGATTTGACTCAATATTTGCTAGCAGTGGATCGTAATAATCCAAGCGTTAGCCCCTTATTTGATAGTTTTCATCCCGGTGTACTAAGAGCACTTAAATTTGCTGTTGAAAGTTGCAATCAGCACCAACTACCCATTAGTGTGTGCGGCGAGCTAGCTGGTGAACCTATTGGCGCAATTTTGCTTATTGCTATGGGCTATGAGCAGTTAAGTATGAACCAAGCAAGTTTAGCGCGAATTAACTACTTATTAAGACGTGTATCAAAGCAAGAACTAAGCCTATTACTAGCTCAAGCGCTGTGCCTTAATAGTGGCGATGAAGTAAGAGACTTAGTCACTCATTACTGCGAGCAACGCGGTTTATTAGCTGTCATCAGTTAAAACTGTCCATAGGCTTGTTATCGTATCGACAAATAATTTAAGCTTTAATCATAATAACAATCAAAGGTCGTACTTGTGGAAAGCTGGCTCTATATATTGTGTATTTGCCTCGTATTAGGGGCTGGCATCGGCTTTATGGCTGGTCTATTGGGGATTGGTGGTGGCTTGATTGCGGTTCCTGCGTTATTACATATTTTGCCTCAGGTCGGGATAGCAGCTGAAAAACTTCCTCATGTCGCCATAGCAACTTCATTGGCCGCCATTATTTTAACCTCACTTTCATCTGCACGAGCTCATCATAAAAGAGCTAATATTCCTTGGCCATTATTTAAGTCTATGCTGCCAGGGTTTGTTTTAGGTGCATTATGTTCTGGTTTTATTTCTGAAATGATTGCAGCTAAATCGCTACAGCAGATCTTTGCTGTGTTTGTTATTTTGATGGCATTGCAGATGGCGTTTCCGTTTAAGGCTGAGTCCAACAGGGCTATGCCAGCACCAATGAACTTATTCTTTGCCGCAACAGCAATTGCGATTATTGCAGCGCTGATGGGAATTGGCGGTGGCGTGTTATTAGTCCCTTTTTTAACTTGGTGCGGATTACAGATGCGCTTTGCGGTTGGATTCTCGGCCGCGACAGGACTTTTAATTGCCTTGTTTGGTAGCATTGGTTATACCTTAGCGGGCTGGGACGCTGCGGGCTTGCCTGAATGGACCTTAGGCTATATTTATTTACCAGCCTTGATTGGTATTGTTTCAACATCGATGTTGATGGCACCTGTTGGTGCCAAAGCCGCTACAAGTTTACCAACCGCAAAACTTAAAAAGATATTTGCTGTTTTCCTTACCCTTGTAGGTCTTAAACTTGTTTTTGCATAATGCTCTAGCGAATTAATTTCGGTAGTATGTCTTCGTTTTAGGCTGAGTTATTACTCAGTCGTTTTTTATATAGGTAAATAATCATGAAGCAGTATTTAGATCTTTGTCAGCGAATTATTGACGAAGGCACTTGGGTTGAAAATAGCCGCACAGGTAAACGTTGTCTTACCGTGATTAATGCTGACTTAGTTTACCATGTCGATAATAATGAATTCCCGCTAATTACCACGCGTAAGAGCTTTTATAAAGCTGCTATTGCTGAAATGTTAGGTTATATCCGTGGGTACGATAATGCTGCTGATTTTCGTGCTATAGGCTGTAATACATGGAACGCCAACGCTAATGACAACCAAGCCTGGCTTGATAATCCGCATCGTAAAGGTGCTGATGATATGGGACGGGTTTATGGTGTGCAGGGACGTGCATGGAGTAAGCCTGATGGGGGGAGTATCGATCAGTTACGTAAAATTGTTGATGATTTATCACAAGGGATTGACGATAGAGGCGAGATTTTAAGTTTTTACAACCCTGGCGAATTTCATATGGGCTGTTTAAGACCTTGTATGCATACTCACAACTTCTCGTTAGTTGGCGACACTTTACACCTTACAAGCTTCCAACGCTCTTGTGATGTACCGCTAGGACTTAACTTTAATCAAGTGCAGGTATTTACACTGTTGGCGTTAATGGCGCAAATTACGGGTTATAAAGCAGGTAAAGCTTATCATAAGATTGTAAACGCCCATATTTATGAAGACCAAGTAGAGTTGATGCAAACTGTGCAGCTAAAGCGTCAACCTTTTGCATCGCCAACCTTGGTAATAAATCCAGCAATTAAGTCTCTTGAAGATCTTGAAACTTGGGTTACTGTCGACGACTTTGAAGTGACCGGCTATGAACACCATGAAGCGATAAGTTATCCGTTCTCGGTGTGATTTTTGCCTATTCTTGCAATTAGAAAGCTCGCCTAACGGCGAGTTTTTGATTTAACATTTCACTAACCCCTATTTTTTTGAACCCCACCCTAAAAATCAAGCCCAAGTTAATTTTACCTGCTATAAAATCACTGTTACGTTAGTGGTTTAAGCTTGTTTTAATACTATTTTCAGCGTTTGCTAATTGATAATTTGAGTAAATGCTCGTTATTTTCGAGTCGTCAAAAGTTTGTTTTTTTAATTGTTACTTTGTGTAAATAATAGGCTTGTAATATAGATCACCGTTTTAGTTCCCAAAAAAGTGTGATCCTTAGCACTTTATTGTTAATGTGGATTTTTAAAGCGTGATTATTCTATTGAGGTTTGATATTTATTCATATTAGGATTAAATTCAATACTTCGGATATTCCGAGGTTTATGGCTGACGCAAACGATTATTCAGGTTAATCGTATTCAGCTACACTCGAAGTATTGAGATTTTATGGAGCGTATTAATGGAACGGGCAATTAGGAATTTTCTAAGCCAAGAATCGGCAGGTGGCATCTTATTGATGGCTTCTGTCGTGATAGCGATGATTTTTGCAAACTCACCTTTATCGGGTATGTACCACGGCTTTCTAGAAACAGAAATGCAAGTTAGGCTTGGTAGCCTTGATATCGACAAGACTTTGATTCACTGGATCAATGACGGGTTAATGGCTATCTTCTTCATGCTTATTGGCTTAGAAGTAAAAAGAGAATTGCTTGAAGGGGCTTTATCAAGCCGTGCACAGGCTTCGTTGCCTACGTTTGCGGCAATTGGTGGCATGGTTTTCCCTGCAGCCGTTTATCTAATATTTAACTATTCAGACCCTATTACCCAAGTGGGTTGGGCTATTCCAGCTGCAACCGATATTGCGTTTGCACTTGGTATTATGGCGTTACTAGGTAGCCGTGTACCTGTAGCACTAAAAGTGTTCTTGTTAGCGCTAGCAATTATTGATGATCTTGGCGTCGTTGTCATTATTGCACTCTTTTACAGTACTGATTTATCAACAATTAGCTTGATTGTTGCTGCTGTAGCAATTATGGGGTTGATCGGATTAAACCTCAAAGGTGTTACCGCACTTGGACCATATGGTGTTGTAGGTTTGATTTTGTGGATAGCCGTACTTAAGTCAGGCGTTCATGCGACATTAGCCGGTGTTATTATTGCGTTCTGTATTCCGCTGAGAGCAAAAGATGGCTCGTCTCCTTCAGAGAGTTTAGAGCACAGCCTACATCCTTGGAGCACGTTTATTATTTTACCGATATTTGCTTTTGCCAACGCTGGCGTTGACCTAAGTGGTATGAGTTTGAGTTCACTATTGTCTCCGGTACCTATCGGTATTGCTCTTGGATTACTGCTAGGTAAGCCACTTGGTATTATGTTGTTTAGCTTTATTGCAGTGAAACTAAAACTTGCTGTATTGCCAGAAGGTATGGGCTGGAGACATATTACCCCTGTAGCGGTGATGTGTGGTATTGGTTTCACAATGTCTATGTTCATTTCTTCTTTAGCCTTTACAGGCGACAGTCAAATGTACGGTGACTACGCAAGATTAGGGATTTTATTGGGATCACTAGCATCGGCACTAATTGGTTATTTCTGGTTGTCTAAGGTGCTACCTGAAAAAGGAGAGAAAGCATGAGAATCACGTTATTAGCATTAGTCGTTGGACTGGGTTTTAGCTCTGTAGCATCGGCAAATCAAATTGAAGTTTGTAATCAAGAGATTGATAGTGTCGTTTGTCAGAACTATCTTGAGGGCGTGGTTGACGGTGCTTTAATGTATAAAGCAGCAGCTGTTGGCCAGAGGTTAGAAAGTGACGGTTATGAGTCACGTGCACTGAAATATCGTGGTGGTAAGCGTTTTCAAGAGGCAAACCGTACTTTTTGCCAAGACAACCTGCCAGATAGGGATGCGTTGGTCGCAGGTTTAGCTGAGGCTTTTTCTGCTAAAGAAATTAAAACCACCGATGATTTAACGACAGCAATGACCGGATTATTAGACTGTCAACGTCTTAAGTAATCCTAAATGAAATAACGAGGCAACTATATTGGTTGCCTCTTTTTTTATCCAAACGGCCGTGTTTACCATGTCAAATTTAAACTACAACCATCTCTATTACTTCTGGATGATCCAAAAGAAAGGCACTGTTGCCAAAGCGGCTGAAGCGCTCTGTTTAACTCCACAAACAGTGACAGGGCAGATACGAGTGCTTGAAGCGAGTTTAAAAGGTAGCTTATTTAAGCGTGTGGGTCGCTCTCTTGAGCCAACAGAGCTTGGAGAGTTGGTATTTCGCTATGCTGATAAAATGTTTAGCTTAAGCTATGAAATGCTAGACTTACTGAATTATCAAAAAGATGAAAATATCCTATTTGAAGTGGGTATTGCAGCTGCTTTATCAAAAGCCTTGACTAGCAGGGTACTGCTATCAGTAGTACCTACTGACGGCTCTATGCATTTAGCCTGTTATGAGTCTACTCACGAAGATTTAATGACACGTTTACGCGAGCATAAATTAGATATGATTTTGTCTGATTGTGCTGGTGAAAGCTTGAAATACCCTGAAATTCTATCCAAACAGTTAGGTGAGTCGGGTGTTGCCTTTTTTTCAGCGGAGAAATACTCAAAACCATTTCCGCAATGTTTAGAGCAAGGTAAGCTGCTTATTCCTGGAAGGCGCAGCTCTCTGGGGCAACAGTTAGTGCGTTGGTTTGATGAAAAGGCATTGAATGTAAGCATTTTGGGCGAGTTTGATGACGCTGCAATGATGAAAACATTTGGATTCTTTAAGCAAGGCATCTTTGTAGCGCCTTCAATTTATAAGCAAGATATTCTAGCTCATGGTATGACGCTTCTAGGTGAGACCTCTGAAATAAAAGAGGTTTACCATGTTATGTTTGCCGAGCGAATGATCCAGCACCCTGCGGTAAAGCGCTTATTGGAAACCGATTTCAGTGAGTTGTTTGCAGGTAAAGATTTAACTGTTCAACAGTTTTAATACTTGATAAGCAAAGCCCCCCTAGCTTTAATTGATTAGCTGTCTTGACTCAGCGGCGGTGCGGAGTCAATATCGACACAAATACTTGCCAGCTGGTACACTAAAGCGAGTATAAAACCCTATAAAATTGGAGCGTTCACTTTGTCTGAATCAAGCCAAGAGCCGATGAAGTTACCTAGAGTTAAGTGGGCATGCCGTAGAGGTATGCTTGAACTAGATGTATTGTTTCAACCTTTTGTTGAAGAGCAATATGAAGGGATGTCTATAGAAGATAAAGCAACGTTTGTTAGTCTGCTAGAATGTGAAGACCCTGAGTTATTTGCATGGTTTATGGGGCATGAAGTTTGCTCAAATCCTGCATTCGCTGAAATGATCATCAGAGTTCGTGGACGCCCAGCAGCATAGTTTTGATGTGAGCTCTTCTCTCGGTCAATGCCTTTCATTGGCCGTTATTTCCCTTGTCTGTTTAAGTTCGTTTGTTTTCTGGCCCTATTCAGAAAGCCTAATTTATCTGTATTTTAAATATTTACTCCTCACAGTTTGCATGAGCTTTTTTACTTGGCAATTATGGCACTTACGAACATGGCGTTGCCGATTTGTGCTGAAAAGCGATGGACAGGGGAAGTTAGAGGGACAAACTGAGTTTATGGTTGTAGCAAGACCCGTTATCACGCCGTTTGCGGTGATGTTTGATATTAAGCTTGCAACGGAAACTCGGAGAATAGTGATTTGGGCGGATATGTTAGACGACATAAATTACCGACATTTATGTCGTCTATTACAGTTGGCTACTCAATAACAAGAATTGTAGCTAATTAGTCCGGTTGTAGAATGGTTGGCTTTGGTGACGCATCTTTATTGGGATGATCAATATTGTAGTGTAAGCCTCGGCTTTCTTTACGCTCCATTGCACAACGAATAATTAGCTCGGCAACTTGAACCAAATTACGCAGTTCAAGTAAGTTATTACTCACTCTAAAGTTGCTGTAATACTCTTGGATCTCTTGTTGTAGCATAGCGCAGCGGCGAAGGGCACGTTCAAGACGTTTATCTGAACGCACAATCCCTACGTAATCCCACATAAATAAGCGTAGCTCATGCCAGTTATGGGCAATAACAACTTCTTCGTCTGAGTTAGATACTTGGCTTTCATCCCAAGCTGGCAAAATGCCAGGCATAGGAATTTTGTTTAGCTGGCTTTCAATATCTTCTGCAGCAGCTCTGGCAAACACCAAACACTCAAGCAGCGAATTACTGGCTAAACGGTTAGCGCCATGAAGACCTGTATAAGCAACTTCACCAATAGCATATAAGCCATTGAGGTCAGTTTGACCATGTAAGTCTGTCATCACACCGCCGCAGGTATAATGAGCAGCAGGTACCACAGGGATTGGGTCAGTAGTGATATCAATACCTAACTCTAAACAACGTTTATGGATAGTTGGGAAATGCTTGATAATAAAGTCAGCTGGCTTATGCGTAATATCAAGATAGACACAGTCAGAGCCTAAACGCTTCATTTCATAATCTATTGCGCGGGCAACAATATCGCGCGGCGCAAGTTCAGCTCGCTCATCAAAGTCTGGCATAAAACGAGTACCATCAGGGCGACGCAAAAATGCGCCTTCACCTCTAAGTGCTTCGGTGAGCAAGAAGTTACGTGCATCTGCATGGTATAGACAAGTCGGGTGAAATTGATTGAATTCCATATTTGCTACGCGGCAACCTGAACGCCATGCCATCGCAATGCCGTCTCCAGATGCGATATCCGGGTTAGAGGTATACTGATAAACCTTGGAGCTACCGCCAGTCGCTAAAGCGACAAAGCGCGCCTTAACTGTTTCAACATGTTCAGCGTCTCTGTTCCATATATAAGCACCTTGAACTCGGTTACCCGGGCGATTTAATTTACGTGTAGTAATCAAATCGATGGCGTTGTATCTTTCAAGTACTTGAATATTAGGGTGGTTGCGAGCGCGGTCTTGCAAGGTGACTTGCACTTCTTTACCCGTTGCATCTGCGGCGTGCAAAATACGGCGATGACTATGGCCACCTTCACGGGTTAAGTGATAAGGCGCTTCAGCGGTACTACCTGCCGGTACTTCTTCTTTATCGAAGGCGACTCCGCAAGTGATTAACCATTGCATTGCTGCCTTGGCATTTTCAGCGGTAAATTTGACCACAGGCTCATCGCAAAGCCCTGCTCCAGCAACTAGAGTGTCGGCTACATGGGACTCAATGGTGTCCTCTTCATCAAAGACTGAGGCTATTCCGCCCTGGGCGTAATAGGTTGAGCCCTCGCTGAGAGGCCCTTTTGAAAGCAAAATAACTTTTGATTTTTCAGCAAGATGCAAAGCTAATGTGAGACCGGCGGCACCGCTGCCGATAACCAAAACATCAGATTGGTGTTCAACTACTTGTTTCATCAGGTATCATAGCGTTATCAGGAAGTCCGACTATGGTAAACCATGACGCTGAATATGGATACTTTCATTGGTCGCATATAAATAAATCAACGCCTGCAGAAAATAATTTAAGATCTTTGCGAAATTAATTAGAACTTTTTTGAAACGCGCTAGTCTACATAAGTGAATATGATTCGAGCGGCTGAGAAATCAGTATTAGATTTAGGAGTAGTCGGCTCGGATGAGTGGACAAATAAGTGATCAACAGTTAGTTGAGCGCGTACAGCGTGGAGACAAAAACGCTTTTAACCTTTTGGTACAAAAGTACCAAAATAAGGTTGCCAACCTGATATCTCGTTATGTACGAAATCAGGCTGATGTTGCTGATGTTTCGCAAGAAGCTTTTATTAAAGCTTATCGAGCATTACCCAACTTTCGCGGCGAGAGTGCGTTTTATACTTGGTTGTACCGTATCGCAGTCAACACTGCGAAGAACCATCTGGTTGCACAGGGCCGACGTGCCCCTGCGAATGATGTCGATGCTGAAGAAGCTGAATACTATGATGGCAGTGATGCGTTAAAAGAGTTTGCCTCACCTGAGCGACTCGTGCTGTCAGAAGAGATTCAACAGGTGGTTTTTGACACCTTAGACACATTGCCAGAAGAATTAAAGATGGCTATCTCACTGCGAGAACTCGATGGTATGAGTTACGAAGAGATTGCCAATGTCATGGATTGCCCAGTGGGAACCGTAAGGTCACGGATCTTTAGAGCCCGAGAAGCAATCGATAAAAAGCTTAAGCCGTTGCTAGAACGTTAGCATCTTAAATAAAGATAGGTGAATAATGGATAAGTTAGGTCAGGAATGGGTATCTGCTGCCGTTGATGGTGAAATTGACGAGCACACGTTAGCTGAATTAGCGGCTGACGCAGATTCACATGAGCAGTGGCGTGATTATCATATGATTGGTGATGCGATGCGCGGTGAGCTTCCAAAGACTATGTCTTTAGATCTTAGTGCAAGCATTATGGCGGCTATTGAAGATGAGCCTGCGATTGTAGCGCCTCAACCAGTAGTAACTAAAGAGCCTAAAGTCGCTGAGACAAAGGTTGCATCTGCGGGCAAGATTATTCCGTTATTTAAGCAATTTGGTCAATATGCTATTGCTGCATCCGTCGCTTTGGTTGCTGTCGTTGGTGTGCAAAATTATAATCAAGAAACTTTGGTTGAAAGCTCTCCACTGCCGGTGCTGAATACACGCCCATTAATTGGTAGCGCGTCTCCTGTAAGTTTACAAACAGGTGCAGTACAACAGAACCAAAGTTACACTAATGATCAGGTTGCTGACCAGCGTCGCCGTATTAATGCCTATATTCAAGATCATATGTTGCAACAAAGATTGAATAATGGAGTGAATATCGACGACAATAGCGAGGTCGATACTACACCCGTTGCTCAATAATGAGGAGTTAGCTTGCGTCTAATCCTATTGGCTATCATAGCCATGAGTTTTCCCGCTATGGCGCGGGAAGACATGCCCGCCAAAGCTTGGCTAGAAAATATGAGCCAAGCCCTGCGAGAACAAGAATTTAAAATTTCCCTTATTCAACTTCAAGCCGATCATATCCGCCCTTTGGTTTATATCCATGGTAAAGTGAATGATGAGGAAGTTGCCTTTTTAGAACACCTCAATGGACCGCCAAAGAATGCTGTAAGAGTTGGAAATACTGTAACTTTTATCGAGCATGACCAGCCGGCTTACAGTGTGCATGCAAATCGAATCCAAGGCGTTATTCCTGGAGCATTTGCTGATGACGTATCTAAATTAGAAGACGGTTATCAATTTGTATTGGGCGGTCGCAGCCGTATTGCAGGTCGTCCGGGGCAGTTAGTTCGTATTATTCCAATTGACAATAATCGTTATGGTTATCAAGTTTGGTTGGACATGGATACCTACTTGCCACTGCGTTTTGATATGGTAAGCGGTGATAAACAGCTTTTGGAGCAACTTTTAGTTGTAGAATTGCTTGTGCTTGATGAAGTACCAGCAATCTTAAAAGAGGCTTATAAGCAAGAATGGCCAGCAGTAATGTCACAATCTGATCGTGATGGTGGTGAAAATTGGCAGTTTAGTTGGTTACCCGCAGGTTTTAAGGTGTTGATTAAAGATCAGCATCGTTTAATTGGCAGTAAAGAAGCTGTTGAGTACATTGCCATCAGCGACGGTCTTGCCAGTATTTCTGTTTATGTCGCTAAAGCGGGTGATAAACCATTACCTGACGAATTAGTGACCCGTAATGGCTTGTCACTTGCGACTGAGCGAGTTGGCAATGCTGAGGTGGTCGCTGTAGGAAAGGTGCCTGCAGAGACGCTGAGTCGTATTGCCAAGAGCATCATGCTGCAGTGATGAAGGTTTTCTCATGATGGAAGAAATTGCTAGAGTTGTCGCGAATGGCAACTCTGGTTGGGTGGTCGTTGAAGTTGAACTCAAAAGTGCTTGCAATCACTGCGACAGTGGGGATTCGTGTGGCACTTCTGCTGTATCTAAAGCTTTCTCACCCAAGGTACAACGCTTTTCACTTCAAACTGAACAAGTATTTGTAAAAGGTGAGCGTTTAAAATTGGGGTTGCCCGAAAGTGTTATCTTAAAAGCAGCTGCATTAGTGTATATGATGCCTCTTAGTGGTCTTTTTATCGGGGCTTTTATTGGTAATCAATTAGCGGTATTGGCAGGAACGCATCCAGATTTATTCTCAATTATTGCAGCTCTCATTGGTGCTCTGGGCTTTTGGAACATAGGAAAGAGAGCTGCTAAGAAGTTAGAATCAGATGCACAACCTGTGATAATCAAGTCTTTAGGTAAACCGATTGAGATAGCCTCATAGTGGCAGCATTCGTGCTGCCGTTATCTTTTCCGCAGTAATTGCACTATATAAATTGGTATTAAAGCTGCAATCGGGTACAATTCTGCACTTTAAAATTTTTATCAACTTCGAGTTAAGTCATCCCAGCATAATGAAGCATATTAGAAACTTTTCAATTATTGCCCATATTGACCACGGCAAATCAACACTATCAGATCGCCTTATTCAAGAATGCGGTGGCTTAACCGATCGTGAAATGGCTGCGCAAGTTCTTGACTCAATGGATATTGAGCGTGAACGCGGTATTACGATTAAAGCGCAAAGCGTGACCTTAGACTACAAGGCTAATGATGGTGAAACTTACCAGTTAAACTTCATTGATACGCCCGGTCACGTTGACTTCTCTTATGAAGTATCGCGCTCATTAGCGGCGTGTGAAGGTGCTTTATTAGTCGTTGATGCGGGTCAAGGCGTTGAAGCGCAAACTCTAGCAAACTGTTATACCGCATTAGAAATGGATATGGACGTTGTCCCTGTTCTAAATAAAATCGATTTACCACAGGCCGATCCAGATCGCGTGGCTGAAGAGATTGAAGATATCGTTGGTATTGAAGCAACTGATGCTGTGCGTTGCTCTGCTAAGACCGGTATCGGTATTAAAGATGTACTCGAAGTTATCGTTGCTGATATTCCGCCACCAGAAGGTGATAAAGAAGGGCCTCTGCAGGCACTGATTATCGACTCTTGGTTCGATAGCTATTTAGGCGTTGTTTCTTTGGTACGTATTAAAAATGGCGTACTGAAAAAAGGCGACAAGTTTAAGGTGATGTCTACCGGACAAAACTATAACGCAGATCGTGTGGGTATTTTCACGCCTAAGCAAACCGATACTACCGAACTTAAAACCGGTGAAGTAGGTTTTGTTATTGCGGGTATTAAAGAGATCCACGGCGCGCCAGTTGGTGATACCTTAACCCATTCTAAGCACGGTGCTGAAAAGCCACTAGGCGGCTTTAAAAAGGTTAAACCACAGGTTTATGCGGGATTATTCCCTATTTCTACCGATGATTACGAAAACTTCCGAGAAGCACTAAACAAGCTAAGCTTGAACGATGCGTCATTGTTCTTCGAGCCAGAAACGTCTTCTGCACTGGGTTTTGGTTTCCGTATCGGCTTCTTGGGTCTACTCCACATGGAGATCATCCAAGAGCGTCTAGAGCGTGAATACAACCTAGAGCTAATTACTACAGCGCCGACCGTAGTTTATGAAATCGTTCAGACTAATGGTGAGATTATCTACGTTGATAACCCATCAGATCTGCCTGCAGTTAATAACATTGCCGAGATGCGTGAGCCAATCGTAGAAACCAATATTTTGGTTCCAAAAGAATACTTAGGTAACGTTATTACTCTATGTATTGAAAAACGTGGCGTACAAACAAACTTGGTCTACCACGGTAATCAAGTTGCATTGACTTACGAATTGCCAATGGCTGAAGTGGTTATGGACTTCTTCGACCGTCTAAAATCAACCAGTCGTGGTTATGCATCGCTTGAGTATAACTTCATCCGCTTTGAGCCAGCAGACATGGTACGTCTAGACATCTTGATTAATGGCGATAGAGTTGATGCATTAGCTATGATTATTCATAAAGGTTTGATCCGTACTAAGGGTCTAGCACTTGTGAATAAGATGAAGGAGCTTATTCCTCGTCAAATGTTCGATATTGCTGTTCAAGCTGCAGTGGGTAGCCAGATTATTGCCCGCTCATCGATTAAAGCAATGCGTAAAGACGTAACTGCTAAATGTTATGGCGGCGACGTATCGCGTAAGAAGAAGCTACTGAACAAGCAGAAAGAAGGTAAAAAGCGTATGAAGCAAGTCGGTAACGTTGAAGTGCCACAAGAGGCATTCTTAGCGGTACTGAAGCTTAACGATTAAGCAAACTCGTTAAGAATTGTTAATATATCGCTAGACTGAGCGCCGCAATTTGCGGCGCTTTCATTACTGGCGTATAACCTTAAAGACAATGGCATTTTCGCTATGCCCCGACTATGTTTGGCAGGAGTTAATTAATAATGGCAGCCCATTTTTCTCTAATATTAGTATTGGTGACCTTAGGTAGTGGCTTAATTTGGATGGCTGATGCACTATTTTTTGCACCTAAGCGCCGTGAGAAGCTGGCAATAGCACAAGCTGCGCAGGCAGATTTGAGCGAAGAAAGTGTAGATAACATCATGCGCGAATCTGCAGTTGTTGAAACATCAAAGTCTATCTTTCCTGTTATCGCATTCGTGTTGATTTTACGCTCTTTTATTTATGAGCCATTCCAAATTCCATCAGGCTCAATGATGCCAACACTATTGGTTGGTGACTTCATCTTGGTTGAAAAGTTTAGCTACGGAATAAAAGATCCTGTTTGGCGTTCAACCTTGGTTGAAACTGGCAAGCCTGAGCGTGGTGATGTGGCGGTATTTAAATATCCAATGAATCCGCAGATTGACTATATTAAACGTATTATTGGTTTACCGGGCGACCGCATTGTTTACCGCAATAAAGACCTATATATCCAACCAGCTTGCGCAGAAGGACAAAGTCCTTGTCCGGAGCTTAAGCAGGTTGATAGAGCAGAAGTTAATCGCGGTGAATTCTCTCAAAGTGGCATGCCTCTAATTCGTTATAAAGAGCAGTTAGGTGATATTAGTCACGATATTTTGGTGAACCCTGCAATTCCTGACAGAATTAACCATTTCTTCCGCCAAGAAAACGTACCATTGACGGAGTTCATCGTGCCAGAAGGGCAGTACTTTGCCATGGGCGACAATCGTGACAATAGTACTGACAGCCGTTTTTGGGGCTTTGTTCCCGAAGAGAATTTAGTGGGAAAGGCCGTAGCAATTTGGATTAGCTTTGAATTTGATAGAACGCCTTCAGACTTTTTACCGACTTGGATCCCAACAGGTGTTCGTTTTAACCGTGTAGGCGGAATAGTTTAATATGGAACCAATTAAGAACATTCCACGTTTGTGCCGAACGTTAGGGTATGAATTTAGTGAACAAGGCTATTTAGACCAAGCGTTAACTCATCGTAGCGCGTCTAATAAGCATAATGAAAGATTAGAGTTTCTTGGAGACTCTATTTTATCTATCGTGATTTCTGATGCGCTATACCATCAGTTTCCTGCGGCGACAGAGGGTGACCTTAGCCGTATGAGAGCCACCCTAGTTTGTGGAAAAATGCTCGCTGAAATAGCTATTGAGTTTAAGTTAGGTGATTACCTAAAGCTTGGTCCAGGCGAGCTGAAAAGCGGTGGCTTTAGACGAGAGTCTATTTTAGCCGATGCTGTAGAAGCGATTATTGGCGCTATCTATCTCGATTCTAATATCGAAAAGTGCCGTGGACTTGTGCTTAGTTGGTATGAATCACGTTTAAAAGTGATTGAACCAATTAACCAAAAAGATCCGAAAACTTTACTGCAAGAACATTTGCAGAAGTTTAGAAAACCGCTGCCTATTTATAAAGTGGTTCATACTGAAGGTGATGCTCACGAGCAGACTTTCACCGTTGAATGTATTGTTGAAGACTTGAGCCAAGCCGTTGTTGGAGTAGCCAGTTCACGTAGAAAAGCGGAACAAAGTGCTGCAGCTCAAGTGTTGGAGTTAATTAAGAAATGAGTGACAACAAAGATTTACCTGAAAGCCACGAGCCAAGTTTAGACGAACTATTGGCAAACATGAACAACCCGTCATCAGCGGTTAAATACGCTGTGACCTATTGTGGCATGGTTGCTATTGTTGGTCGTCCAAACGTCGGTAAATCAACATTATTGAATAAGCTCTTAGGGCAAAAGATCAGTATTACCTCTAAGAAGCCGCAAACAACGCGTCACCGTATTATGGGGATCCATACTGACGGTCCACGTCAGGTGGTGTTTATTGACACCCCCGGTTTGCATATCGAAGAAAAACGCGCCATTAACCGTTTAATGAACCGTGCTGCAGCGAGCTCGCTAGCTGAAGTGGCGCTAGTGGTATTTGTTGTTGATGGTATGAACTGGACGCCAGATGACGAAATGGTATTGCGTAAATTGCAAAGCCGTGACGATGGTCGTAAGACAATTCTAGCGATTAACAAAGTCGATAATATCAAAGATAAAGAAGCGTTATTCCCGCATCTTGAAGAGTTATCGAAGAAGTTTCCGTTCGATGAGATTTTACCTATCTCTGCAACCCAAGGCACTAACGTACAGCGTATTTTAGATATGTCAGTTGCTTCAGTGCCAGAGTCACCACATTACTTCCCTGAAGATTATGTGACTGACCGTTCACAAAAGTTTATGGCATCTGAAATCGTACGTGAAAAGCTAATGCGCTTTTTAGGTGACGAATTACCATACGATTGTACGGTAGAGATCGAACAGTTTAAGATGATGGAAAATGGTGTTTACCAGATCAACGCTTTAGTGCTGGTTGAGCGTGAAACGCAAAAGCGTATGGTGATTGGTAATAAAGGCGAACGCATCAAAAAGATCAGTTCTGCCGCGCGTGTAGATATGGAAACGTTGTTTGATAACAAGGTTTTCTTGGAAATGTGGGTTAAGGTTAAATCTGGTTGGGCTGATGACGAACGTGCACTGCGCAGCTTAGGTTATGGCGACGAATAGTCCTTATTGACTTAACCGCGAATGATGCCTCTTTTTAGTAATAAGAAGAGGCATTTTTATTGGTTATAATTGAATTTTGTATTACGTTTTTATTGTCTTATATTGCTCATAGCAAAATGGGCTTATTGAATTGGAATAATCAGTATGGAACGTGGCTACGTTCTTCATAGCAGGCATTTTCGTGATGGTAGCGTTATCGTTAACTTACTGGTCGATGGTAAGGGACGAGTTGATGCTGTTGCACGCTTAGGCGGCGCTAAAAACTCTATTCGTAGCATTATCCAACCCTTCCAGCCGATTATCTTTATGTTGCAGGGGAAAACCGATCTTAAGAATCTCAAACAAGTTGAAGCGGCAAGTCCTGCTGTTCCGTTAACGGGTGACTGTTTGTATTCTGGGTTGTACCTTAATGAACTGTTAATTCGTTGTTTAAGCGTGCAGCATAGCGCTGAAAACTTGTTTTTTGATTACCATCGTACCTTGATTGCCATGGCGACAGAGTTCAACCAAAGTCAACTTAGATACTTTGAACACGCACTTTTAAAAGAGCTAGGCACTATGCCATCACTTGATTTTGACCCAAGTGATGCACCGATCACTGCAAGTGGTTTTTATCGTTTAGAGCCAGATCATGGTTTTACGCCTGTTATTGCAACAGCTTTCAATCAGCATCGATTTTTCACTGGCGAAATGTTGGTTGCCTTGAATCAGCGTACATTGACTGCAGAGCACTATCTAGAAGCCAAGAAATTAATGCGACAATTATTAGCGCCAGTACTTGGCGATAAGCCACTGCATTCAAGAAGCTTATTTGCCAAGAAACCGAAGATTTAGCTTATTCCTGTCAAGACTCAGCAACAACAAATTAAATACTGTTTAGCTCTCGAGACTGGCTAAACCGCAACCCTATCAGTACAATATCGTCTTTTATTTCTGCTTATTTTTTAAGGAACAAACATGGGCCGGATCTTATTGGGCGTTAACATCGATCATATTGCGACTTTACGTCAGGCACGCGGTACAAATTATCCCGATCCAGTTCATGCTGCAGCCGTTGCGGAGCACGCCGGCGCAGAAGGCATTACTATTCATTTGCGTGAAGATCGCCGTCATATTATTGACCGCGATGTGTACACTCTGGCAAAAACCTTAAAGACGCGTATGAACTTTGAGATGGCTGTTACCGAAGAGATGCTTAATATTGCCTGTGAAATTAAGCCTGCTTACGTTTGTTTAGTACCAGAAAAGCGCGAAGAGCTAACCACCGAAGGTGGCCTTGACGTAGCCGGGCAGCAAGACAAGATCGCTGCGGCTGTGGCTCGCTTAAGCAAAGAAGGCATTAAGGTGTCGTTATTTATTGATGCAGATAGCACGCAAATTGACGCGGCTGTGGCAGTCGGCGCGCCGGTTATTGAAATTCACACCGGTTGCTATGCGGATGCTGAAACTGATAGCGAGCAAGCTGCAGAACTTAAGCGCATTACCGAAATGGCGAGCTATGCTCACAATAAAGGTCTAGTGGTTAATGCGGGTCATGGTTTGCATTATCATAACGTTAAAGCTATTGCTGCTATCCCTGAGCTATATGAGCTTAACATCGGCCATGCCATTATTGCTCGTGCGGCAATTGATGGTTTAGATAAAGCTGTGCGTGACATGAAACAGTTAATGTTAGAAGGCCGTCGCGGCGAGTAAAGCGAGTATCTAATTGGTATTAATAGCCGAGGCCTTTGCTCTCGGCTTTTGTTTATTCTAGCCGGTTGTTTGCAAACAACCGCCATATAGCTTGTTATAAAGGCTCAAAATGATTGTAGGTTTAGGCACTGATATTGTTGAAATAGCGCGGATTGAAGAGCGGATCCCTGCTGTAGGAGATGAGGCATTGCTAAGTTGCCGTTTAGCCAAGCGAGTATTAACAGCTGCTGAGTTTAGCATATTTGTCAGCAGTGCTCAGCCTGGACGCTATCTTGCTAAGCGTTTTGCAGCGAAAGAAGCTGCAGCTAAGGCGTTAGGCACAGGCATTGGCCGCGGAGTATCATTCCAGCATATTGAGATCAGTAACAACGCGAATGGCGCACCGCTAATAGCGTTTACTGACGGTGCAGCGAAAAGGCTAGTAGAGATTGGCGCTAAGCATGCGCATATTTCTATTGCAGATGAGCAGCGTTATGCCACTGCAACGGTGATTTTAGAATCTTAGATTGTTATCGCGCGGCAGTTAATGCAGCTGAATAGCTGCATTAAAAGAGGCTTTTAAAGCTAACTGTTTGTGTTAAATACATCGAATTGACAGCTCATCACCTGTTCTCCCTTACAAACGAGTTCGCCAGTAAACTCAAAACCAAGCTGCTGATAAAGGGCAATAGCATTAACGTTGTTGGGATATACACTTAGGTGTATTTGCTTGCACTTAAAGCGGTCAAAAAGAGCTGTGAGTAATAGTTTAGCGAAGCCTTTGCCTAACCCTTTTCCTTGAAATCGCTTATCAATCAAAAATCGGTCAAACCACACTCTGCTTGACGGATTTTTATTGGCTTGTGTTGTTTGCTCATCAACCGTTAATTGTTCGCATTCTTCAAATTGACCGAACATGGCAAATCCAGCGATATCTTCGCCATAATAAAGGGCTACCGGGGTGAAGCGTGGATCTTCTTTGGCTTCAAGTAAACAGTCGGAGATGGATTCAATAAAGTCGTTTTGGTCTTTATTAAGTTCTAGTGCTAGAACGGTTTGTCGATTGGTTATGTCAATAGTTTGGATACTGAGGGCTGGGAAGTTCATGTTGAGATTGCTGGCAATTATTTATCCCGAGTGTAATCGAACTAAGACTTAAGTTAAATAACTCGCTTAAGCCTTAGTTCGTTAAGTCGCAGGTAGCGTATTGTTACGCTTTGTTAAAAGTGTTCAGTTAAAGGCAATTTAGATGAATAAGTGCTCTATTCATCGTCAAACTGGTCTAAAAAAGCTTTTGAGGGCATAAAGAACAAGCAGCCAGTCTTAGCTTCAACAAAGTCTAATAGGCGGTCATAGTGACCATTATCATCGGCATTAATCATCTGAGTCAGTGAAGTGTTAATAATCGACGGTGTGGCAGCAAAACCTACAAACATAGTGCCATGTTCCATTGCATTACCGTAGGGACGGTTTTGCCTGAGCATTTTTATCTCTTCGCCATCAATTTCAACTTTGCTCTTAGCGTTGTGCGCCCATGCAGGCTTTTCTTCATCACTTAGCTCAATGTTGTCCATCTTAGTGCGCCCAACGACTTGCTCTTGATATTCAGTTGTCTGCTTGTCCCATAAACCTTGGCGATCGATATAGCGTTGCACATGTAAATAGCTGCCACCGCGATGGATTTCAATATCATCGGCAACCAATACCGCTTCAATTCTTTCATCACCATCAGGGTTTTCTGTGCCATCGACAAAATCAATCATGTCACGATTATCTAAGTATTTATAACCTTGTATGTCTTCTGTTAAGCAGGCTATCTCGCTAAAGCTATTGCGAATGTACTTAGCGGCTTGGAAGTTGAGATCGATCCTTTCAGACTTGATCATCACGAAGATATCGCCAGGTGTTGACGGGAAGTGGCGCTCGCCATTACGCATTTCTGGAAATACCTGCAATTCAGCAGGCATTGGAGAGTCTGGGAACAACTGTGGCCATGCATTGGATGAAAAACCGATTGAGATATTTAGATCTGCGGTTAGATCTTTATGATTGATTGATTTCTCTATCCCAGCAATAGCACTAATGCCATCGGTTATGACAGTGGCTAATTCTGCTGTCGGGATCAATGAAAACGTCAAGTATTCAACGTGAGAACTAGGATTAGATAATACGCCAGGTTGGGCAAGTGAGCATAACTGTGTCATTTACGGTGTCTCCATACAATAAATTAGGAGTAATTAAGTTCTTCATTAAAGTGTAGTGGAACTCATCAATAGCTTTAAAAAACTATACGCCTTTAATTAAGAATGTGAAATTAACTCCAGTTAATATTTATGATTGGCTTTCATAAGTTTGCTGGCTGTTTATTTTGCGTAAAAGCGTTTTTTAATTGATTTAAGTGAGCTTGCTTATGAATTTACGGATTATCGACGCTGTGGGTTTGTTAATCATTGTTGCTCTGTGTATTCTGCAGCTGTTTGATTGCCTGCATGTCCTCAAGCGAGGCTCTAAGTGCTGATATTGGCGAAAATTACTTAGGTTGGCCGATGGGGTCTTTATCCAAATATAAGAGTCGTTGTTATGTTGTTTTATGTAAATAAAAACCGATACCCACTGATTGTACTATTGAGTTTTTGGCTGTTGTCAGCGTGTAGCGGCAATGTGCAGCTTCCAGTTAATGAGGATGACCTAGATCAACCTCGCTGCAGTAAGCAGTATCAAAGCGATTGTCCTGAGTATTATCGAGGTGAGTTATTTACCGGCATTGCGACTAATTATGCTTATGGTAAGGCGTTTTATAGAGTGACTCAGTATCAAGATGGACTCGAACACGGCTATAGCTTCTCGACGCTAAACAATCAACTCAATGAAACGGCTTGGTATAAGGCGGGTAAGTTAGATGGAAAGCAGATTAGTTATCACTTTTCCACCACTGGAAAGCCGCAGTGGGTGCGACTTTATCAAGCTGGCGTAAAAATGGAGCATTGGCTTTATGATGAGCAGGGCGTAATCCTCAGCTATAAGCGATTCGAAGGCGACAAAGAAGTCGAGAGCATTAGTTATGAAAAAGGCCGAGAATGGCGTCTGTACTATTTTGTTGATGGTGAAAAGCGCCAACGTCACAAGGACTATTATGCAGATGGCCTGCTTGAGAGCGAGAGTGAATTTATTTATGCCGATTATAAAAAGCTCAATGAGAAAACTTACTATCGTAATGGTCGCTTAAGAAGCAAATTTACCTACAACAGGGTAACCAATACCGGCATATTAGAAACATACCGCTCCGATGGCAAACGACGCTCAGAGCAACATTATGGCTATAACCCACTCAATACCCTTCATGGGGTGCAGTTAACCTTTTGTGGTGAAAATGGTCGAGTTGATTCTCGCGAACATTACAATATGGGCGTGGAAGATGGCGAGTTTACTAAATATCACTGCAATGGCCAGTTAATATCCAAGCGTACTTATGTAAACGGCGTGGTGACAGATAAACAGATTAAAATCTATGATGAGAATGGCCTGGCAGTGGTGATAAAAAAGCTTGATGGCAAAGGTAAGATCATCCAAGAAAGCTACTTTGATGATGACTTATCTAAATGGGTGACTTATTCAACAACAGACTAGTCACTAGTGGACAATCCCTTTGCGAAGAGGGCGGCGGTGACTTAGCATAAGCTGCTTTATTGCAGAGTAATGCAGCTTAAAGGGCTAATTTGAATTTTTACTCTATTAAAATGCGACAAGATCCATTAGGTTAATATTTAGTTAAATTTGGCTAGTGTTAATGGGGCATTGAAAATACGCCTATCGAGAGATTAGTGCGATTTATGCCCCGCTGAGCCAAATACAGTCGCCATGTTAGAAACGTTTGCGAATACAAACCCTAGCAATGTTTCTATACTGGCAAGCCTATATGGAGAAGAGCAGATGAAATCCGCCGAAGAGCAGTTATCAACCTACAAGAGTGTGCATTTAAATCCTAAAAATATTCGGACTCACTTTGTGGGCGTACCTTTGATTATTTGGTCACTATTTTTATTACTGAATTTAATACCTGTTAATTTTGCCGTGTCTAATGAGCCCGTCATCACGTTTAATGTTGCCACGATTTTTACAGTCGGCGTGCTTCTCTATTATTTCCTATTACATGCAAGACTTGCCATTGGTTTAACGATTTTTATTATTCCCGTGCTTTATACATCAAGCCTTGTGGCGCAAATATCCCATGCATTTTGGATTGCGGTCGTGGTATTTTTTGTTGGTTGGGTGATCCAATTTATTGGCCATCATTACGAGAAAGCCAAGCCAGCTTTTGTCGATGACTTAAATCAATTGTTAATAGGACCGTTCTTTTTGATGGCAGAGGTTTACTTTATGTTCGGGCTAGAAAAGCAGTTACTCGCAGATATTACGCCTCTAGCTCGAGATAAACGTAGGGCGTTAGAGGCCGCAAGAAAAGCAGGTTAAGTGGTATTAGCGATAAACATAGATAATTAAAAAGGCGCGATAGCGCCTTTTATTGTGAGTAGAGCATTGCTCGACTAATCTGCAGTCTTAGGCGCAAGGTAATGCTGTGGCATGACTCTAACCGTTTTTATCATATTGTCTGCGACATCTATCACTTCCAGCGGGTAGCCATATAAACGCATGGAGGTGTTAGGCTCTGGAATATCTTCTAAGTACTCAAGTACTAAACCATTGATGGTCTTAGGACCATCAATCGGGAAGTGCCACTCCATCTCTTTATTGAGGTCGCGTATGTTTATTGTTGCTTCAATCAGGAAACTGCCATCTTGCTGAGGGGTAATATCTTCACTCGGAGTGGTGACCATAGAAGTGGTAAAGTCGCCGACTATTTCTTCTAAAATGTCTTCAAGGGTTACTAAACCTTGAATGTCGCCGTATTCATCTACAACTAGCCCTATGCGTTCTTTATTTTGCTGAAAGTTAGATAGCTGCACATTAAGCGGCGTGGCTTCGGGAATAAAGTACAGCTCTTTTACCGCACGCAGTAAGGAAGACTTACTAAATTGGCCTTTCGATTGTAAGCGCAATGCATCTCTTAAATGTACAAAACCAACCGCATCATCTACGGTATCTCTGTATAGCAACACCCTTGTGTGCGGGCTTTGAATAACCTGCTTATTAATACTTTTAAAATCATCGTTTATATTGATGGCGTAAAGCTCGTTACGCGGGATCATGATGTCGTCAACAGTAACTTTCTCAAGATCCATAATCGATAACAACATCTCTTGGTGGCGCTGTGGTATTAAGGCGCCAGCCTCGTTTACTACTGTCCGCAACTCTTCTTGACTTAAGGCATCATCGGCTTTTACTGAGTGGATGCCAAGCAAGCGTAAAAAAGTAGAGGTAATAAAATTGACGACCTTTACGAAAGGAGAAAGTACTGTGAGTAATACTCGTAGGACAACACTGGAGGGAAAGGCGATACGTTCTGGGTGAAGCGCGGCAACAGTTTTAGGAGTGACTTCAGCAAAGACTAAGACGACGAGCGTTAATACACCGGTCGAGATGGCGACCCCCACGTCACCAAATAAACGTATGCCGATAATGGTCGCTATCGCTGACGCTAAAATATTAACGAGGTTATTGCCAATAAGAATGAGCCCAATCAATCTATCTGGTCGTTCCAACATTTTTATCGCGCGCTTAGCCCCTTTATGACCACTATTAGCTAAGTGGCGCAAACGATAACGGTTTAGTGACATCATGGCTGTTTCTGAGCCAGAGAAGTAAGCAGACAGTAGGATTAAGACGAACAGAATAGATAAAAGTACGCCAGTGGATATATCGTCCAAGAGTTGGAGCTCCGCTGTTGTTTAAAGAAAGGGCGAAAATTCAAGCTAGATAAAGCGCTATAAAAATAACTAATTACAGAACTTTCTAAAGAGTGTCAAGTTTGACCCATCAAGCTGCGATGGGTCAATTGACGAAAATGAAGCTTAGCGGAGGATTAACTCTTTAACAATGCGCGCACCAAAGTAGGCAAGTGATAGCAGTACGCCGCCTGTTAAAGTATAAGCAACGGCGGTACGAATACGACAACCAACCCAGTATTGCTGAGCTAACATGGCGATATAAACACACCAAGCCATAATCGATAATACCGCTTTATGTCCTTTACCTTCTTCAAACATATCATCTAAGAAGATAAAGCCTGTGGCGAGTGACAAACTCAATAAAATTACGCCTACAATCACTAAGTGGTATAGCTGTTTTTCGACGGTCATCAGCGGTGGCATAGCCGATGTCATCACAATTTTCTTGTTCTTAAGACGGTTCTGGATAATTGCTAATTGAATCGCATAAAGCGCCGCAATCATTAATGCACTGTACGCCATTAGTGACAAGACAACGTGAACGAGTACATCAGGATGGATCTCAAAGTGAATGATGTATTCTGGTGGTACTAACCATAATAGCGCAACAGAAATGATTGAGCAGACGTAGACTACTGGCAATACTACGATGACTTTGAGTCTGAATAACAAAATGGTAAAGCTAAAGGTAATAATCCAGTTAACCATCGAAATTACGTTGGTTAAGCTAAAGTTTTGCCCGTCACTTGTCATTATGGTTTGAGATAGGGCTGCAGCATGCAACACCACGCCTACAGCTGCAAATCCTGCGACGAGCTTTCTGTTTGGTCCGTCTACATGAAACAGGCGACTTGCGACGAGAACCAAAGCAATACTATAAAATAACATGGCTGAAGCGGAAAAAATGACCATTGAGTATTAACCTATTGTTTATGAGTCTGATGCGTTACGCATACTTAATAACGTTTAACTAAAGCTGACCAAACGAGTTGCATACTAGCCTGATTCAAACAGGAGTTAAATCGCAGAATGAGCGAAATTATCGCTTTAGGTCTCTTTGCTTACGTTATTAGGTTTTATATCTCAGAATTCACCGATAACGTTGTCAACTAGAATAACATGAGCAAAGGTCTTTTGGGCAGTGACCTTGATTGCAAAAATTGGCTGATTCTTTGTCCTAACAGCGATTTTTGTTAAATATTTATCGATTGTAAGGCCTAGTTATAAAAGTTACTTGCGTCATTCTGTAGCATAATATCTGGGCATCGCTATAATACAGCCCCATCAATGTAAATTTTAAACGGTAAAGAACTGGATAATGTTTGAGAACTTAACTGACAGATTGTCACGGACTCTGAAAAATATCAGTGGCCGTGGTCGCTTAACGGAAGAAAACGTTAAGGAAACCTTACGCGAAGTCCGCATGGCACTTCTTGAGGCCGATGTTGCCTTGCCTGTGGTTCGTGAATTCGTAAATAGCGTTAAAGAACGCGCTGTTGGACAAGAGGTTTCTAAGAGTCTAAGTCCAGGCCAAGCCTTTATTAAGATCGTTCAAAGCGAACTTGAAAATGCGATGGGCGAAGCGAATGAAGCTTTAGACCTATCGGCACAGCCTCCAGCTGTAATCATGATGGCGGGTTTGCAAGGTGCGGGTAAAACCACCAGTGTTGCAAAACTGTCTAAATTCTTACGTGAGCGTGAGAAGAAATCTGTACTTGTGGTTTCTGCCGACGTATACCGTCCTGCTGCAATCAAGCAGCTAGAAACCTTAGCTGCTGAAGTAGACGTTCAATTCTTCCCATCAGATGTTAGCCAAAAGCCAGTCGATATTGCTAATGCTGCCATTGCGCACGCGAAGCTAAAGTTTATTGATGTGGTTATTGTCGATACTGCAGGTCGTTTGCACGTCGATGAAGCCATGATGGACGAAATTAAAGACCTTCATGCGGCGGTTAAGCCAGTTGAGACTCTGTTTGTGGTTGATGCCATGACAGGTCAAGATGCGGCAAATACAGCGAAAGCTTTTAATGAAGCCTTGCCACTTACCGGTGTGGTTTTAACTAAAGTTGATGGTGATGCACGCGGCGGTGCGGCATTATCGATTCGCCATATCACAGGTAAGCCAATTAAATTCTTAGGTGTTGGTGAAAAAACCGACGCACTAGAAGCGTTCCACCCTGATCGTGTGGCTTCACGTATTCTTGGTATGGGCGATGTGCTTTCTCTTATTGAAGAGGTAGAGCGCGGCGTCGATCAAGAAAAAGCCATGAAGCTTGCTGCTAAAGTAAAGCAAGGCGGAAATTTTGATTTAGAAGATTTCCGTGAGCAGTTGCAGCAGATGAAGAATATGGGCGGCATGATGAACATGATTGAGAAGCTACCGGGTGTGGGTCAATTACCACCTGAAGCGCTTGCTCAAGTTCAAGACGGCAAGATGACTGGGCAGATGGAAGCTATTATCAATTCTATGACACCAGGTGAGCGTCAACGCCCTGATATCATCAAAGGTTCGCGTAAGCGCAGAATCGCGATGGGCAGCGGCACACAAATTCAAGACGTGAACCGTTTATTGAAACAGTTTACGCAAATGCAGAAGATGATGAAGAAAATGTCGTCAAAAGGTGGCATGAAAAAGATGATGCGTGGTATGAGCGGTATGCTTCCACCAGGCATGAAAATGCCCGGCCGCTAGGCATTATTTATATTCTGCAAAGCTAAATTTACAGACTAGAGTAAAACTTGCTCTGGTCTGTTTATCGTTTTAGGTGTAAAAAACGCCGATTACGGTTGCATTCGTCGGTCAGTCAGGTAAAATCTGCCGGCTTTCTATCTGGGGCTCTCCGCGAACACGGAGTTTCAGTTTTTATTTTTGCTTGATAAAAAGCAAATCATTAGAGGATACCAAACGCATGGTTACCATTCGTTTAGCTCGTGGCGGCGCAAAAAAGCGTCCATTTTATAACATCGTTGTAGCTGACAGCCGTAACGCCCGTGACGGTCGTTTCATCGAGCGCGTTGGCTTTTTTAACCCTGTAGCTCGTGGCCAAGAAGAAGCTCTACGCTTAGATCTTGACCGTGTTGAGCATTGGGTTGCTAACGGTGCTGCTACTACTGATCGTGTAGCAAAACTGATCAAAGACGCTCGTAAAGCTGCTGCTTAATAGCGTTAAGGTATAGATTGATGAGTAGTAAACAAGAACCCGTCATCCTTGGCAAAATCGGTTCAAGTTATGGCATTAAAGGTTGGTTGAAGATCACTACCTATACCGACTCTGTTGAAGGTATCTTTGACTATTCACCTTGGCTTATTAAAGAACAAGGCGAATGGCGCGAGGTTAAGGTCGCCCAGTGGCGTTTCCAAGGTAAAGCCGTCGTTGCTTGTCTTGAAGGCGTATCAACACGGGATGAGGCGCAAGCGCTTACTAATTGTGAGATTGCTGTGCCAGCGGATCAGATGCAAGATTTACCAGAAGATGAATTCTACTGGCGAGATCTTATCGGCTGTGAAGTTACCAATACCAAAGGCTACAACATGGGTACAGTGCAAGAGATCGTGGAAACAGGATCAAATGACGTACTTTTAGTTAAAGCAAACGCGAAAGATGGCTTTGGCAAAGCGGAACGTATGATTCCCTTTGTTACTGACCAGTTCATCCAAAAGGTGGATTTGGCAGCAAAACAGATTTTAGTGGATTGGGATCCGGACTTTTAAGTCGAGGTAGAACATATGTGGTTAGGGGTAGTAACCCTGTTTCCCGAGATGTTTCGTGCCGTAACAGACTTTGGTGTAACGGGTCGTGCAGTTAGTAAAGGGTTACTAGAGTTGCAAACGTGGAATCCCCGTGATTTCACCCATGATAAACATAAAACAGTGGATGACCGCCCTTATGGTGGTGGCCCTGGAATGTTGATGATGGTGCAGCCTCTACGTGATGCCATCCATGCAGCTAAGGCTGCAGCTGGAAAAGATGCGAAGGTGATTTACCTTTCTCCTCAGGGCCGTAAGCTGACACAGCAAGGCGTTGAAGAGTTAGCTCAATCATCCAGTTTGGTTTTAGTGTGTGGTCGATACGAAGGTGTTGATGAGCGCATTATTCAAACTGAAGTGGACGAAGAGTGGTCAATAGGAGATTACGTGCTTTCGGGCGGTGAGCTTCCGGCGATGACTCTGATTGATTCAGTTTCAAGATTGGTTCCTGGCGTGCTAGGAAAGCAAGCTTCTGCAGAGCAAGATTCTTTCTCTGACGGATTACTGGATTGTCCCCACTATACGCGTCCTGAAAGTTTGGATGGACTGGATGTTCCAGCCGTATTACTAAGTGGCAACCACGAACATATTAGACGCTGGCGTTTACAGCAAAGCCTAGGTAGGACTTTGTTGAGACGACCAGAATTACTTGAAAATCTAGCTCTGACTGGCGAACAAGAGAAGCTTTTAGCCGAATTTGTTGACAGCATCAAACAAGATGATTAGTCGAAGCGCAGTTATTACTAGTATGGAGTTTATTTAATGAATAACATCATCAAAATGCTCAACGAAGAGCAAATGAAAACCGACGTACCACAATTTGGTGCCGGTGATACAGTAGTTGTTAAAGTACGTGTTGTAGAAGGCGGTAAAGAGCGTCTACAGGCGTTTGAAGGCGTTGTAATCGCTAAGCGTAACCGCGGCGTTCACTCTGCATTCACAGTACGTAAAATCTCTAATGGTGAAGGTGTTGAGCGTGCGTTCCAGACTCACAGCCCAATCATCTCTAGCATCGAAGTTAAGCGTCGCGGCCGTGTTCGTCGTGCTAAGCTTTACTACCTACGTGATCGTTCAGGCAAGTCTGCACGTATCCGTGAGAAGCTTGCTACTAAGTAATTTAGTACTCGCTAAAAAAAAGATGCAGTGTTCGCACGAGAAACCGCCTATATGGCGGTTTTTTGTTGCCTAAATTTTAGTAAGCCTTCTTCTGTCCTCTACTTCGTTTTCCTACAGTTAAATTTTTCATTATTTAAAATCAGTGCTTGATCTCAACTGCTTGTATAGGCATAGTGTTCTCAAGGTGTAATGGTGTACCGTTACAATATTACTTGAGGTTGAATTTATAACAATCACAAGCAAACAAATCGAGACGTTTTTCAGTGAAATAGCAACTGGCAGCGAAATACAGTAAGCATAAATACAGGTGATAATCATGCAACAAGACACAATCAACAATGTCCATATTAGTTCAGAGCAAGTGCTGGTCACGCCAGAAGAGCTAAAGCGCGATCTGCCTTTGTCTACGCATGCTTATCAATATGTACTTAATGCACGCAAAACCGTTGCAGATATAGTGCATAAGCGCGATAACCGCGTATTAGTGATTTCAGGCCCTTGCTCCATCCATGATATTGATGCAGCTAAAGAGTACGCGCTTAAGCTTAAAAAACTGCATGACGAATTAGGTGATGAGTTCTTTGTATTAATGCGGGTTTACTTTGAAAAGCCGCGCACTACTGTTGGCTGGAAGGGCATGATTAATGATCCTGATATGGATGAATCCTTTGATGTCGATAAAGGCCTAAGAAAAGCCCGAGAGTTGATGATTTGGCTAGCAGAGCTTGAACTCCCCGTGGCAACAGAAGCATTAGATCCTATTAGCCCACAGTACATGTCTGAGCTTATCACTTGGTCAGCGATTGGCGCGCGCACCACTGAGTCGCAAACGCACCGTGAAATGGCATCGGGTCTATCTATGCCAGTTGGTTTTAAAAATGGCACCGACGGTAAGTTAGGTGTCGCCATTAATGCACTTGAGTCTGCAGCAAGTAGCCATCGTTTTATGGGGATCAACCAAAAAGGGCAGGTTGCGCTATTACAAACGGCAGGTAATCCTGATGGCCATGTGATTTTACGTGGCGGTAAAGCGCCAAATTACGATGCTGCGAGTGTGGCAGAGTGTGAACAGCAGCTGCATGCGGCAAAGTTAAGTGCACGTTTAATTGTTGATTGCAGCCATGGCAATTCGTCAAAAGATCACAACAAACAAAAGCCTGTCTGTGAAGACGTATTTAACCAAATCGCTTTGGGTAATAAATCAATTATTGGTGTTATGCTTGAAAGTCACTTAAATGCGGGTAAGCAAAGCAGTGACATACCGATGAATGAACTGGCTTACGGTGTATCGGTGACAGATGCGTGTATCGACTGGCAAACCACGGAAACCTTGTTGCGCGATGGTGCTAGCTTATTAGCCCCAATATTACCGACTCGATTTGATATGCTCAAAGTAGCAAATGGCTGATGGAAGATAGATTGATGAATGAGAAGACGACAGCAGAGCTTGAAAACTTAAGAGGCTTAATTGATGGTGTTGATCAGCAGCTTCTGCACTTACTTAGAAAGCGTCTCGATTTAGTCGCCCAAGTTGGCGCCGTAAAACATGGTGCAGGTTTACCTATTTATGCGCCGCAGCGTGAAGCTAACATGCTCGCTAAACGCCGCGCTGAAGCCAAAGCCATGAATGTTGAGCCGCAGCTGATTGAAGATATTCTGCGTCGTTTGATGCGTGAGTCTTACCTCAATGAGAAAGATGTTGGCTTTAAGCAAATAAAACAAGATTTAGGCCATGTAGTTATTGTAGGCGGTGAAGGCAAGCTTGGCGGCTTGTTCTCGCAAATGCTGACTTTGTCTGGTTACCAAGTAAAAAGCTTAGATAAAGATGACTGGGTCAATAGCGAAAGCATCTTTGATGGTGCGGGCCTAGTAATAGTCACCGTGCCAATCAATATTACTTGTGAATTGATTGCTGACAAGCTAACCAATTTGCCTAAAGACTGTATTTTAGCTGACTTAACATCGATTAAAGGCGCGCCGGTAGAGGCTATGCTTGCTACACACTCAGGTCCGGTGCTGGGATTACATCCTATGTTTGGTCCAGATGTTGGCAGTTTAGCTAAGCAAGTTGTGGTGGTGTGCCATGGCCGTGATAGTGATGCTTACCAATGGCTGATTGAGCAAATCGAAATTTGGGGCGCACGCATTGTTGAAGCTGAGCCTAGTAAGCATGATAAAGCCATGCAGTTAGTGCAGGCGATGCGACACTTCTCCTCATTTGTATACGGCTTAAACCTATACAAAGAAGAAGCCGATATTGAGTCATTACTGCAATTTAGCTCGCCAATTTACCGCTTAGAGCTGGCGATGGTAGGGCGTCTGTTTGCTCAAAGCCCAGAGTTATATGCCGACATTATTTTTGCTCAAGAAGAAAGTTTAGTAGCGATTGGTGACTATTTAGATAACTACTCCCAAGCATTATCTATTCTAAAGTCCGGTAATCGCGATGCATTTGTTGAGCAGTTTGCTGAAGTTTCGCGTTGGTTTGGTGACTTTGCGCCACAGTTCCAACGAGAGAGCCGGGCGATGTTGCAATCAGTTAACGATATGAAAACCGGCTAACAGTTTAAGGCTGATGATTAGCATCCGCTTTTAGCAAAAATGAATATATGTTATAGAAGGCGCTTAGGCGCCTTTTTTATGTTTTGCTATTGAATTTAGGCTGCAGTTGATAATGCTTATCAGTACTCCTTAAATCCCTCCCTGACGGAGTTTTTTCAGTTCCTCCTCTTTTTAGCCCCTTATATGAATAACCTTAACTATTGAAAATAAACGTTTTAAATCGTTTTCACGTTGGGGCTTTCAGTCTTTATTAGTGAAAACTAAAAGTGATCTCTTTCATAGTTTCAGCCTTTAATCATAGAAAGTCCTTTTGCAAATTTTCAAGAAGCGTAGACTAACCTCAAAACATGCAAATAAAATGCATGATTAAATTATAGGAGTTAGTGTCGTGTTTTGTATTCAATGTGAGCAAACAATTAGAACACCTGCGGGTAATGGCTGTAGCTACACGCAAGGTATGTGCGGTAAGTCTTCAGATACTTCAGACTTACAAGATCTTCTTATTTATATCTTACAAGGCGTATCTTCATACGCAGCCCTTGCTCGTGAAGTAGGTATTGTTGATCATGAGATTGATACCTTCGTTCCTAAAGCATTCTTTGCGACACTAACCAATGTGAATTTTGATGATGAGCGTATTATTGCTTATACAACTCAAGCTGAAACCTTCCGCAATCGCTTAAAAGCGGCTTATGAAGCTAAGTGCAGCGAACTAAGCATTGATGCCAAACCAATGAATGTGCCAATGCAGTTGGTACTTGGTACTAGCAAACCTGAAATGCTAACTCAAGCGCTTCAAGCTGTGCCTAACCGCGGTAAAGATGAAGTTCATGAAGATATCATGGGTTTACGTTTACTTTGCTTATACGGTCTTAAAGGCGCTGCAGCCTATATGGAGCACGCTCGTGTGTTAGAACAAACTAGCGATGAAGTGGCTGGTGAGTTCCACCAGATCATGGCATTTCTTGGTGAAGACTCTGTTGATGCTGATAAGCTATTTAATACTGCAATGCAGATTGGTCAGCTTAACTACCGCGTAATGGCAATGCTAGATGAAGGTGAAACTCACGCCTTTGGCCACCCAGAGCCAACTCAAGTCAATACTAAGTCTGTTAAAGGTAAGGCGATTTTAGTGTCGGGCCACGACATGAAAGATCTTGAACTTATCCTTGAGCAAACCCAAGGTAAAGGCATCAACGTCTTCACTCACGGTGAGATGCTGCCTGCACTGGCTTATCCTGAACTTAAAAAGTATTCACACTTAGTGGGTAACTATGGCAGTGCATGGCAGAATCAGCAAAAAGAGTTTGCTACATTCCCTGGCGCAGTTGTTATGACATCTAACTGTATCATCGACCCAAATGTTGGTGATTACTCTGACCGTATCTTCACTCGTAGTATCGTTGGTTGGCCTGGTGTGACTCACATCATTGGTGACGATTTCAGCGAGGTTATTGCTAAAGCTGAGTCTTTAGAAGGCTTCATCTATAATGAGATCCCCCATCTAATCACCATAGGTTTTGCTCGTAACGCGCTAATGGCTGCGGCTCCTACCGTAATTGAAAATGTGAAGAGTGGTGCAATCAAGCATTTCTTCTTGGTAGGCGGTTGTGACGGTGATAAGCAAGAGCGTGGTTATTTCACTGATATCGCGACTCAAGCACCGGCTGACTCAGTTATTCTGACCCTAGGTTGTGGTAAGTATAAGTTCAACAAGCTTGAGTTTGGTGACATTAATGGTATTCCACGTCTATTGGATATTGGTCAGTGTAACGATGCTTACTCGGCTATTCAGCTTGCGATTGCGCTTTCTGAAGCGTTCGAGTGTGACATCAATGAACTACCGCTTACTTTAGTCCTTTCTTGGTTTGAGCAAAAAGCGATTGTGGTACTGCTAACCCTATTGTCTCTGGGTGTGAAAAACATCATGACAGGCCCAACTGCGCCAGCATTCTTAACGCCTAATCTAGCTAAAGTGCTAGAGGAGAAGTTTGGCCTTCGTAACACCACCACAGTTGAAGCTGATTTAAACCGCGTGCTTAACGTCGCGTAGCATTAACTGATTGGGTGAAAGTTAAGTCAAGAATGGTCACCAGCGTGTGGCCATTTTTTAGTTTTAAAGTTTGTTCGCTTTAATGTGTGATAGGTAGGTGTCGTATGAATGTAGCAATCAGTAGTCAGGTTTCTATGCCAGATCCATTTTTTGCCCAGCAGTGGCAATCGGGTGAGCATCAGTTAGTTTGTGTTGAAAAGTGGAATGAAACTCATGACGTGATGAGCTTTCGCTTTCAAGGCACACAACCGGTTAAGTTCCACTTCAAACCGGGGCAGTTTTTGACGTTATTACTTGAAATTAACGGCGAGAAAATTGGCCGCAGTTATACTATTAGCTCATCACCTTCACGTCCCTATTCAATTGTATTAACGGTGAAGCGAATTGCTGGCGGCAAGGTATCTAACTACCTGGCTGATCACCTTGAAGTTGGGCATGTTGTGCGTGCTTTAGGACCTGATGGCGTGTTTAACTTGGTGGATATTACTGCGCAGAAATACCTATTTTTGAGCGCGGGCTGCGGTATTACGCCAATGTTTTCCATGTCTCGTTGGTTAACTGATACTGAAATCGGTCCGGATATCAGCTTTTTACACAGTGCTAAAACCAATAACGACTTAATCTTTGAGGCTGCTATAGCGCAAATGGCTGAGCGAAGTGGTAACTTTAAGCTTAACTATATTTTAGAAGAGCTTGGCATATTCGCTAATGTTGGAATTAGCGCTAAGTTTACCGACAAACAAGCAGGGCGCTTAAATGCTGAAAATCTCGCTCGCCTAGTGCCTGACTTTAAAGCGCGTACAGTATTTGTCTGCGGTCCTGAGCCTTATATGAATGCAGTTAAGGCACTACTAGAGTCGCTAGACTTTGATATGAGCAAGTTTCACCAAGAAAGCTTTGGCAGTTTTAAAGGTGATAGTGCAGAACTCGATGCGGCGAACGAGCAAGCGGCAAATCACACCATTGGTACGAGTGACTTTATGCTGAGTATTGGTGACAGAAATCGCCCCTTATCTGCTGAGCAAACACTGCTGGACGGCATTGAAGCAGAAGGCTTACCGATTATTGCCGCTTGTCGTTCGGGCGTGTGCGGCGCCTGTAAGTGCAAAGTGGTGGCAGGCGAAGTCGAATCTTCAAGCCAAATGGCACTGACAGCGGATGAGATTGCAGCGGGTTACGTACTGGCATGTTCGAGTAAATTAAAGTCAGATGTAACCTTAGAACTTTGAGGGCTAAAAGTCGGTTATTTGGCTTGCTAATCGATGTAAATCTGAAATAAATCAGCGGTGAAAGTTGCGTAACTCAGTTTGAGAAAGTAAGGTTAATGACAGGCCTTGATGGAATAGCGCCTGTCTCTTACCGTCTTAGATAATATATCTCTATGGAGTGGCGTATGGCATCAACTTTACATTCTCAACCGCTAGCACTAGAAGACAAGAGTCTTGCGCACCTCTTATATGGCTTAATGGCCTGTTTTCCGCTTTTTCTTGTTCCAGCAGCACTCAGCCTGCTCATTAATATCTACCAGCCGCAACAATATTCAAATAGTACTATGGCAGTGCACTTACGTTGGCAGCGTTGGTCTATCATAGGCCTGTTTACCGTTTTTATTGTTGGTTATCTCGCTACCCCACAATGGCTCAGTACAACACTTTATGTCGCAGGCGCTTTGTGGTTTGCGGGGCGTGTGTTTAAAGGTTGGTTAAGTCTTATTGAAGGCCGAAATATCTAATCTTATATAGCCAAATCCTAACATTTAGAACCTGACTGAGACCCGCCTGTGACTAGTTACGAAATTCTTTGCCTTTTATCTGCACTTTCCTTAGTTATTTCGCTCATTTCTTCCCGATTACACCGTTGGCAACAGACTATAACGATCACCGCATTAGCACTGGGATTAAGCCTCGTCATCTTGGCGGCGGGTAAGATTTTCGGCGTGTCAGTTTATTCAACTTTAGTAACCGACTTAGAACAGCTGGATTTTAAAGCTTTGCTGCTGAACGGCATGTTAGGCTTTTTATTGTTTGCCGGGGCGTTGCAGATAAAACTCAATGTATTGAAGCAGCAACGTTGGGAAATTTTTGTGCTGGCATTTGTCGGGACACTTATCTCTACCTTAGTTATTGGCGGTTTGTTATACCTGTTGTCTGGCTTTTTGGGCTTACAGCTTAACTTCAGTTATTGCCTGCTGTTTGGCGCGTTGATCTCACCAACCGATCCGATTGCTGTGTTGGCCATAATTAAGCAGTTAGGTGCGCCAGAAGATATCGCTATTCAAGTCGAAGGCGAGTCACTGTTTAATGACGGTATTGGATTAGTTATTTTTGTTGCTATATCTCAGGTGGCCTTCTCCACAGAGCCGCTAACAGTAGCAGGTGTCAGTGGCTTATTTATTCGCGAAGCATTAGGTGGGCTGCTTTATGGCGGCATTTTAGCGGCGATGCTACATGGTATGCTGCATTTCTCTGAAGAGCGAACTCAGTACTTATTGATGACGCTACTTGTACCTAGTGCAGGCTACGTTGGAGCAGATATGCTTGGCGTGTCAGGGCCTTTAGCTATGGTGGCATCGGGGATAATTATTGGCAATGTCAGTGTGCCTAGATTACTTAAAGAAAGTGAGTGGGAGCATCTAGATAGTTTTTGGCTGCTGATCGAGTCTTTCTTTAATTCATTACTGTTCTTACTACTTGGATTATTGTTGTTACTGATCCACTTTGACGCTGAGCTATGGTGGTTTATGTTACTGGCAGTGCCGATAGTGCTTATTGGCCGAATTATCAGCATTTATCTGCCTTATTTCGGGTTTAGACGCTTTAGACGTTATAACTCTTATGCGGAGAAGATATTAGTTTGGGGCGGGCTACGTGGCGGCTTAGCACTTGCTATGGCGATGAGTTTACCTACGGGCGTATCGATTTTAGCTGGCAGTAACATTGATTTACGTGAACTTCTAATGGTGATGACCTATGCCGTAGTGGTGTTCTCTATACTGGTTCAAGGCACTACAATCCCGAGTCTAATTGATAAAAGTAACGCTGAGCACGAGGCTCAGCGCAAACCTTAATCTTTACTTGAGTTAGTGGTACAAGTTGCCTAATACCGCTTTTATTAGCTCATCAGGACGAACGGGAGCCGTTGTATCTATCGCGCTTAGATTCATCATTACACCGTCACCTTTTAGCTGCTTAATGGCTTTAGCAAATGTTGCTAGTTGATCAGCATCAATAGCATAACTTGGATTAACCACAACCGGTAAATGACTCATCGCCTTCAGCTCTACTAAAGCGGCTAGATCTAGCGATGGTTTACCTGAGTTATTAAGTGTGGTTACACCAGACTCACATAGGATTAGCTGTTGATTGCCTTGGCTGAGCACTTCTTCTGCCGCATTAAGTAAGTCATCCACGCTTGCCATTGCATTTCGCTCTAAAATCACTGGCACCAGTAAACTGCCGAGCTGGCTGAGTATGGCTTGGTTATACATTAAGTTGCCAGCAAGCATTACCACATCGGCAAATTGGATTGCCATGCTTAAATCAGTTTCATGTTCAATCGCTAAAATACACACTAGGTTAAATTGACTTAGGGCATGCTTAAATTTATCGATGGAGCTAATGAGATCGCTTTGTTGACTCAAGCCTTGAATAACAACCGCTTGGAACCCAGATTCTTTTAGCTCTTTGGCCATTTGCTCAAACTGTTGTAAATCAAGGGGGAGTTGCACCTGAGCTATAGCACCTAGATTACCGTTACCAAGGTTAAGTTGTCCGCAAATTACTTGAGTTGGTTCATTTTTATACTGCTTACTAAAACGCTGCTGTTTATGGCTAGTTGGCGTTGTAACCGCGGTCGTTTTCGAGGTGTTAGGCTCAATCATTAGCTGACTATTGCTTAACTGAGTCGGTTTAACGGTTTCACATGGGTAACAGCCTAGTACTTTGATAAAGCGGGTAGTTCTTTCTAATTCTTTCAGAGCAGCCTGCATTGGCTCACTAGAGAGGTTAGCGTCGATATCAAGGTAGAACATTTCTTCCCAAGGCGTGCCTGGAATTGGGCGCGACTCAAGTTTGCTCATGTTTAGGTTCCGAGCTTTAAGGACTAATAAGGCTTCAACCAATGCGCCAGGCTTTTGGCCTGTAGCCATAATCAGGGTGCACTTTGCCGGTAATTGTGACGGTACTTCAACTGCTTTTCTCGCCACCACAATAAAACGGCTCTGATTGACTTTTTGGTTGGCAAGACCCGTTTCAACCGCTTCCAATTGATACAATGCACCGCCTTCTGCACTGCCGATTGCAGCGACACTATTATCATTAGCATTACAGACCATTTCCATTGCCTCGGCGCTGCTTGAGCAATACTCCAATTTAAATTCGCTGTGTTGGCTCAGGTAGCGACTGCATTGACTTATTGGTTGCGGGTGGGCGTAAACGGTTTTGATATCGTTAATGGAGCTGCCACTATTTGCTAATAAGCAATGGCCTACTTCAATAGTTGTTTCACCGACAATAGCAAGACTGGTGTGCTGCAGAACATCGTAAACTTCATTGATTGAGCCTGATGAGGTATTTTCAATTGGTAAGAATCCATAATCCGCATGTCCAGACTCTACAGCTTCCACAATTTCATCAAAACTTTGGCAGCCTAAGTCTTGCATTTCCACTTGGCGTCTATCGCAGTAGCGGCTTGCTGCTAGATATGAATAAGAACCACGGGCTCCGAGATAAGCAATGCAATATTGTTGCTGTTGGGTTTCAGGGTTAGCACGACCATGCAAATAGGCTTGCTGATTGAGCACAGAGTCTTCAATAATGCTTTGATACAGTGAAATCACGTAGTGGGCATCTAGCCCTTGTTCCCGCCCTTGCTTGACGAGTCTTGAAAGCAGTTCTTTTTCACGGATAGTATCGCGGATAGGTCTAACATCAACCTCTTTGCTGCGTGCTACATCTAGGCTAAGTTCTCTTCGTCTTGCGAGTAGCGCTAATAAGTCATTGTCGAGACTAGTGATCTGTTCACGAGTGTGATCTAAAGGTTGTGGTTTGTTCATCTTGGCCTCTGTATCTTTTAATGCGCACTGAGTTTTTGAAGTTAAAAATTAGAACTTGCCTTTGCTGACATAAAAAAGCCTCCCATGTGGGAGGCTTTGGAATTTTCACTTTCGTTTTTACACCGAAATTCCGCCTCCAGAAGTAGGGGGTATAAAAAAGAAAGTAAAAAATGCAGTGTGGATTTTGTTCATGCAATTAAAACTAAAGGTGGGGCGCTTGAGTGTCAATCAAAACTTGTTGTTATTGAGTTTTTTGCATTAAAAAGCGCACCCGAGGGTGCGCTTTGCGTGTAAATTTAACAATGATATCAAGCTGCGTATTCCTCCTCTAAGTTGTCATCAAAGTCGTCATCAATGGCATCATCTTCTACTTTAAGCGCTGCGTGACGTTGACTTTCTGGTTTATGAGTCAGGCGATTTAGCTGTTTCTCCAGCTTTTGTCCCATTGCATTAATTGCTGCGTAAAGGTCGTCGTGTTTCGCCTGGGCAAATAACTTGGCACTTGGGATGCCGACAGAAGCTTCAATTTTAAACCCTTGCTTCTCCTGTTCAATAATAACGTGCGGATTAATTAGCTGCACATCGTGTCTTGCTAACTTACCTAGTCTGGTTTCAATACGTTCGCGGATAGATTCAGTAACTTCAAAGTGCTTGCTAGTAATCTTTATCATATTTCGAACCTTTTATTGTTTCCTTGAATTCAGACTACCAATCTCAGAATCAAAAGTCGTGATCTAAATCACGTTTTGTTGGCTCTTTTAAACTGTTCGCTTTTTATTTGATCACTTAGACAAATATAGACAATAACTGGGCAAATTTCCTTGTAAACCCTGAAAAATTGGCTCATATTGGATTAGATAAGTTGACTCTACTTTAGCCTTTTTTGCAAAAATCCCAGTGTAAATAACTCGATAGCCCTCAGGTAATTCCCGCTTTATAATGTCGCCACCAGATGAATTATTTTTCAAGAGTGCCGTAACATGGAACAAAATCTAGTCAAAGTTAAAGTGTGGGATATTCCAACTCGCGTTTTCCATTGGGGGATGTTGTGCTCGCTCGCAGGATTATGGTGGACCGCCGATGCGGGCGAAATGGAATGGCATCAGATTTTAGCCTACGGCTTGATGGTGTTAATTGGCGTTAGACTTATTTGGGGAATAATAGGTAGTGAGACTGCTCGCTTTAGTCACTTTGTTCGCTCCCCCAAAACAGTTATAAACTATCTTGCTCAAACTAAGCGTGATGGGATCTCAGCTTCTGTAGGACACAATCCTGTTGGTGGCTACATGGTAGTTACGTTAATTACCTTAGTTTGCGTACAGTTAGTGACAGGTTTATTTGCCACAGACGAAATCTTTACTGAAGGTCCACTTTATTCTTTAGTGAGCTCCGATACCGCAAGTTGGTTGACTTGGTTACATAAGAAGAATTTTGATTTGATTTTAATCTTAGCTGCGGTGCATGTACTCGCTGTTGGGATTCATATGATTAAAGGTGACAAAATCCTTGGTGCCATGTTTAGTGGTTATAAGAAGTTACCCGAGTCTAAGGTTGCGGCTATTAACGCTGATGAACTTGCCTTTGCCTCTGTTATTAAAGCTGTTGTTATTGCGGCTGTGATTGGCGCTCTTGTTGTGAATTACTTAATGTTACCTGTGATTGATATGCTTTAAGTAAGGTATAGAATTTACAATTAAAAAGCCTGTTTAATTAAACAGGCTTTTATGTGTGGCAGAAAGACTAATTAGTCTTTCTTATATACGTCGTGACAACCTTTACAGCTTTTACCTGTGTTACCAAAAGCTTTTTTAAGTTCTCTTTTATCACCTTTAGCTGCAACTTGAGCAAGAACTGCTGCATTTTCTTGAAAGGTCTTCATCTTAGCGTCAAAGTCTGCTTTATCGCTCCAAATTTTTGCAAGGGCTTCGGTGTCGCCTTTGTCAGAACCCGCGATGAAGCCTTCTAATGGTAGCTTAGATAGCGCTGCAACATTTTCTGCACGCATAGCAAAAACTTCGGCGTTGAACTCTTTCTTGCCTTTTAACATGGCACCCATATCACCAAAGTTATAGGCAATCATACTAAAAGCAGATTGGCGGTAATGAACTGCGTCTTCCGCTTCTTTAAAGTTATTTGCGTAAACACTTGTTGCGAACGTTGTTGTTGCAGCTAGTGCGATAAGGCTCATCTTTGCAATCTTATTCATGGTTATTTCTCACGTTTTTATTGTGTTATGTGATCCGTCCTGCCGCCATTGTATATAGTTTTATCCTATCAGCACCAATCGTTTTTCATAATAGTTACTCTTAGTTACAAATGAGTGATATCTATACCAACTAATATAAAGGTTTATTCGCTCAGCGAGAGTTTAGCGACACCGAGACAAGATCATTAAATGCTTCTCGGTAACTGCTCCTGCACTACTCTACCTTCTATATCCGTATAGTCTTGCTTTAATGAGATTCACCAGCTCTATGTGGTTTATAACGCGTGAGGATCATAGAGAAACGAGGGATGAACTCCCACTTGTTTCTTGGGTGTCGCAGTATCAGGGCCACAAAAAAACTCGGCATTCTAGAGCGTTTTGGCTACCTACTTTTTGGTGGAGCAACTTTATAAGCGAGTTACCATTCTTTCAGTTATTCGCCTTGCGTTAGCTTACCCAAAAGTGCTCTGAACCACGCTAATTCTTATACTGATTGGTATTAGCAAAAGTGTATTGGCTCGATAATCTTGCTACAATCAGTGCGTAATGACGCACTAGTACGTGATTAGTTGTAAATAGGAGTTATGATGCGCGCAGAGTGGGATTCGGTATTAGAGAAGGTATTAATGCAACCAGATCAGCAAAGCTTAATTGTATTATTTGAGCTATTGCTAACAGAAGAAGAGCGCAGTGCTGTTGCTGGTAGGTTGAAAGTATTTCAAATGTTACTGCAAGGCGAAATGAGCCAGCGCCAAATAGCGCAGGAGTTTGAGATTAGTATTGCGACGATTACACGCTGTTCTAATTATCTTAAGCATATGCCTGTAGAGCAAAGAGACTCAATTAAACTGCTCATTATGGATGGAGCTTAATTTCACTTTCAGATATCAAGTTCAATTATGAATGAACCATTAAGACAGCCAATGCACATCTGTTGTTTTGTGCTTACGATATTGGGAGCGTCTTAAGGCAAGGTACAACGCACTGCTCATCAATAAAAGGCTAATGATTGGTATAGTAGTCGAATCGACTTTTAGAAGTAATAGGCTCAATAGTAGATAAAGGCGTGGTATATGCTCATAAATAAAGGCAGGGAGCCAACCTTTTTTACGACGCCTTTTAGGATCGGTACGGCGATTACTTGAGCGCAATAGGTAAATATGGCTACCAAATAAAAAGATTACAATACCCAGTGTTTGCGCATAAATAGAAGGGAGTAACATAAAGCTAAGGCTCCCGAGCGATAAATAACAAAATGGGAGCGCTTCGTAGATTGGTTTAGATAACATTTGCAGATCCTTTGCTTTTCATTTTTTAGCTCAAACAACCCCTTTGTTTGAATCCATCCATTTGAACTTGGCTTTTGATACCTTTTACCACTCAGGCTTTGCTACAAAGCAATGCTTTAATCATCCTTAAGTATGATTAAAGCATTCTGTTACTTAAGTTGGCTAGCATTAAGACTGTCAACACAGGCGTTAAACTAAGTAAATATAAATAGTCGATTTGATTGTAGTCATAAAAAAAGCCTGTTTCATTGTGAATAATGAAACAGGCTTAGATTCATGCTAAAGAACTAGCGCTAAAGCGTTAGCTCTGAAGAACTGCAATTAGTGTCTGCAGCCACAGCCGCCGTTACCATCACAGCCTTCTTTTGCTTCTTTAGTTTCGTCTTCGCTGCAGCAACCACCTTCATGGCCGTGATCGTGCCCGCCGCCACAGCATCCACCTTCGTGAGAATGCTCGTGACCACCACATCCGCCGCCGTGTGCATGGATATGACCGTGGGCAATTTCTTCTTCAGTCGCAGCGCGTACTTCAAGTACTTCTACGTTAAATACTAAAGATTGGCCTGCAAGAGGGTGGTTACCATCAACAATGACTACGTCATCTTTAACTTCAGTAACTTGTACTGGGCGTTGACCCATTTCAGTCTCTGCAATAAAGCGCATACCAGGAACGATGTCTTCAATATCGCCAAATGCAGATAGTGGTACTTCTTGACGAAGACCGTCATGGTAAGCGCCATAGCCTTGCTCCGCATCTACAGTTACATCAAGGGTGTCACCTTGCACTTTACCCTCAAGAGCCGCTTCTAAACCTGGGATCATGTTTTCTGCGCCATGCAGATAGATCATTGGCTCGCCTTCAAAAGAACTTTCTACAAGCTGGCCTTTTGCATCTGATAATCGGTAATGGATGCTAACAGCACATTTTTCGGTGATTTTCATATTCGCTCCAATCGGAAATTTGCGCGCATTCTAGCCTGCTTTAACGCTATAAGCGATAGACGCAGTGCACTTCTGCTACCTAAACCACATCTTTTATTTGTCAAAAGTGCAAAATTGTTGCCTAAGTTTTATTCGGTATAGAACTTATCTATATACTTTGTACTATTTTATTTAGATAAAGGCTTCCTTACAGCTTGTTAAATAATTTTAGAGTAAATTGTTGAGAATATGCTGTTGGATGGTTTTATCGCTTAATATTATTCTTTCGCTATTGATGCTACTTCTATAATGTTTTTTGGATGTTTAAGCTGCTGTTTTATATGCGGTTTAATCTTTTGTTGGTTTTAGTTTACGTTAACGTAAATCAATAATCATTGATATAATTAGTCAGCAAATGCTTATAAATAAGAGTTTATGACACTTTTGCTACTTTTTTATCTAATAGCCTCAATAATAACAATTTAGTTAAATTTAGGGGTTGACAGCGCCCCAGTAAAAAGCAATTCTGTTAGTACACAAATTAATCCAATTGGATAATACCTAATTTTATGTTTAGCCACGTTTTAATGACCACAACCATTATTACAACCACCACGATTACCAACGTGGGGGCGGGCTAAGCACAACCTGATATAAGCTAAATATCAAGCCCGCTCCCCCAAAAGGAGCGGGCTTTTTTGTTTCTTGGGCGAGCGGTAAAAGGAGTTTACGATGAAAGTTATGAAGTTTGGCGGTACATCGCTTGCTAATTGGCAGCGATTTAAAGATGCGGCTGAAATAGTTAATCAATCTGCAGGCATAGAGCGCACTGCTGTCGTCCTATCTGCGCCAGCGACAGTTACAAACGGCCTAATCGAAATGGTTGAAGTGGCGGTGAGTGGTGGTGATTACGCCCAAGTTTTAGCTAAAGTAGAGCTAGTTTTTAATAATCTATACGGCGCAGCAGCTGACAGCTTGAGTTCAGAGCAAAATTGCTTGCTTAATGACAAATTACAACAGCAGTTAAGTCTTTGGAGTAGCAAGCTAAATGGTATGAGCTTGCTGGGTGAATGCCCTGCAAGTGTTGAAGCGCAAATATTAGTCGGTGGAGAGAAATTGTCGGCAGCGCTAATGATTGAAGTGATGAAATCATTTAATCATAGTGCAGATCTTTTGCTGCCTGAGTCATTGCTGGTGGGATACGGTCCTCAGTTAGAGTCAGCAGTTGATATCGAGGCGAGTAAGTTACGTTTCAACGCAATTAACTTAGATTCTGCCCAAGTATGGGTGATGCCAGGTTTTACTGCAGGTGATAACCAAGGCAATATAGTCACGCTTGGGCGCAATGGCTCTGACTATTCAGCTGCGGTATTGTCAGCTTGTTTAGGTGCTAGCTGCTGCGAGATCTGGACCGATGTTGACGGTGTTTACAATACAGACCCGCGTGTTGTGTCGGATGCGAAATTGTTGTCGCAGCTTAGCTATCAAGAAGCGATGGAAGTCTCTTATTTTGGCGCTAAAGTACTGCATCCTAAAACCGTTGCCCCAATCGCGCAGTATCATATTCCTTGTTATATCCGTAATACCTTTAACCCAGAAGCAGTTGGTACCTTGGTTTCTGATCAACCCGATGAAACTGGTCTAAATGTTAAGGCGATTTCTAATCTCGATGATCAAACTATGTTTGATGTGTCAGGGCCTGGCATGAAAGGTATGGTAGGGATGGCGAGTCGCACATTGGGGGCTATTTCTCGCTCGGGCGTATCAGTGTCTCTCATTACACAAAGTTCTTCTGAATACAGTATTAGCTTTTGTGTTGCTACAGAAGATGCGGCGAAAGCGAAATCGGCTTTAGAGTTAGAATTTGAGTTAGAGCTTAAGAGCGACATTTTGGAGCCTATCGAAATGCGTCATCATTTGGCGATTGTATCGCTTATCGGTGACGGCATGCGAACTCACAAAGGGGTTGCTGCTAAATTCTTCCAAGCTTTAGCTCAAGCGACTGTCAATATCGTTGCAATTGCACAGGGGTCGTCTGAGCGTTCAATTTCAGCGGTAGTTGAACAGCGTAAAACTAAGCATGCAATTTCAGCTTGTCATCAATCATTTTTCGATGTGCAGCATTATCTTGATGTGTTCTTAGTGGGCTGCGGTAACGTCGGAGCAGGACTACTTGAGCAGATTAAACAGCAGCGCAATATGTTAAAAGAGCAGCATATTGCTATTCGAGTTTGTGGCATCGCCAACTCTCGTCAAATGCTACTCGATGCTCAAGGCGTGAATTTGGACAATTGGCAGGGGTTGTTAGCCGACTCTGAACAAGATGCCGATCTAGATGGCATGTTGGTTTGGGCCAAAGAGCAGCAGTTGCTTAATCCAGTGTTGGTGGACTGTACTTCAAGCGATTTTGTGTCGAACAAATATCTTGATGTAATGAATGCTGGCTTGCACGTGGTAACACCAAATAAGAAAGCCAATACTCGAGATATGGCTTATTACCAAGAACTCCGTAAAACAGCGCTTAAACAACGTCGCCAGTTCTTGTATGAAACTACGGTTGGTGCTGGTTTACCCGTTATTGATAACTTGAAAAAGCTACTTTTTGCTGGTGATAAACTACTTCGTTTTAACGGGATCTTATCAGGCAGTTTATCTTATATTTTCGGTATGCTAGATGAAGGAATGACGTTATCTGAAGCGACTTCTATCGCGAGAGATAAATGTTTCACAGAACCAGATCCTCGCGATGACCTAAGTGGTATGGACGTTGCTCGTAAAGTTCTTATTCTTGCCCGAGAAGTAGGTATGGAATTGGAACTTAGTGATATCAAGGTTGAGTCAGTGCTGCCTGAATCATTTGATGCCTCCGGTGATGTAGAAGCTTTTATGGCAAAATTGGCAGAAGTTGATGCACAAATTGCTCAGCGTATTGAAGCCGCAAAAGCGATGGGTAAAGTTCTGCGTTACGTAGGTCAAATTGATGATGAAGGTTGCAAAGTGAAAATTGCAGAAGTCGATGTAACAGACCCATTGTATAGCGTTAAAGGTGGAGAGAACGCATTAGCATTCTATAGCCGTTATTATCAACCTATTCCTTTTGTACTTCGCGGCTACGGAGCGGGTACTGATGTGACTGCTGCGGGTGCGTTTGCAGATATTTTAAGAACACTTAACTGGACTCGTGAGGTGGGAGTATGAGCGTAACTATTTATGCCCCAGCCTCTATGGGCAATGTGGGAGTCGGTTTTGACTTGCTGGGCGCAGCACTTGCGCCAATCGATGGCTGTCTACTTGGCGATAAAGTGAAGGTTGCTGCGGCTGATAGCGGTATTTCACTCACGTTAACAGGTTACTGGGCAAATAAATTGCCACAAAACCCACAAGAAAACATTGTCTATCAATGTGCTGAGTTCTTTTTAACTCATTTAAATAAAACAGCCGGTTTGCAGCTAACACTTGAGAAAAACTTGCCGGTGGGAAGTGGACTAGGCTCAAGTGCAAGCTCGGTTGTCGCAGCATTGATGGCGCTAAATGAGTATTTCGACAAGCCTTTTAACGAGCAAGAATTACTGCGTTTAATGGGGGAGTTTGAAGGCAAGATCAGCGGCTCAGTTCATTACGATAATGTTGCTCCTTGCTACTTGGGCGGCATGCAATTAATGCTAGATACGCCAAAGTCTGTTTGTGAAGCGATTCCTGATTTCAAGCAGTGGTATTGGGTGGTGGCGTATCCAGGAATATCGCTTTCTACTGCTAAAATGCGCCAACTAATGCCGCTGCAATATGATAAACAGACAACTATTGATTTTGGTCGTAATCTAAGTGCATTTGTACATGCGTCTTATAAGCAGGATGCTGAACTTGCTATTGCGGTATTGAAAGATGTACTTGCTGAGCCTTATCGCGCAAGTGAAATCCCTAAATACTCACAGGCTAAAGCAGCTCTTGCTGAACTTGGGATGCTGACGACAGGGATTTCAGGCAGCGGCCCAACATTATTTAGCATTACTGACGACTTAGAAGTGGCTAACCGCGCCCAGCAATGGTTAAACGAGCATTATATTGAGGCTGATAAAGGCTTTACACATATTTGCCATATCGATAATCAGGGCTCACGCATCGTCGATTAACAGCGCTTAAATAAGAATTAATAACAGAATTAAAGGAAGTTATCATGGAACTGTATAATCTAAAGCACCCGTCACAGGTGGTTAGTTTTACACAAGCAGTCAAGTTAGGCCTGGGGAAAGATAGAGGGCTGTTCTTTCCCAAGCAGATCCCACAATTGCAAGATGTTGATGGACTATTAGTATTACCCTTTGTCGAAAGAAGCAAAAAAGTTATTGGTGCATGGCTAGCATCAGAGCTAGGCCAAGAAACTGTTGATAGGTTGGTTGAGCGTGCGTTTAATTTTGAGTTGCCGCTAGTTAAAGCCGACGATAACCTTTATAGCTTAGAGCTATTTCATGGTCCGACATTAGCATTTAAAGATTTTGGTGCTCGTTTTATGGCGCAGTGCTTAAACGAGTTAGCACAGTCTGAAAAGATTAACATTCTGACTGCAACGTCAGGTGACACAGGGGCGGCAGTTGCAGACGCATTTTTTGGGCTAGACAATATCAATGTCGTGGTTCTTTATCCAAAAGGTAAAATTAGTGTTTTGCAGGAGAAAATGTTCACAACCTTAGGCGACAATATTCATACTGTTGCGGTTGAGTCTGATTTTGATGCCTGCCAAACACTGGTCAAGCAGTCTTTTGAAGATTTAGATATTCGCGATGGTCTGCACTTAAATTCTGCAAACTCGATAAACATCAGTCGATTGTTGGCGCAAATTTGTTATTACTTTGAGGCAGTTGCACAGTTTAAACAGCAACATAAAACAGATCCTGTTATCGCAGTACCTAGCGGTAACTTTGGTAACCTTACTGCGGGTCTATTTGCTAAAGCAATGGGCTTGCCGGTTAAACGCTTTGTTGCTGCAACTAATAGTAATGACACAGTTCCTCGTTATTTAAACAGCGGTGAATGGCAGCCAGCTAAAACAGTTGCAACGATGTCAAATGCAATGGATGTTGCAGAGCCGAGTAACTGGCCGCGTGTCGAAGCTATAGCTGCCGTTATGGGGTGGTCACTTGATGATATCGTTGGTGTCGGGACCTCAGAAGCTGCAACTTCTGAGTCAGTAAAAGCATTAAATAAAGCCGGTTACCTTTCTGAGCCTCATGCCGCTATTGCAGCGCTTGCGCTTAAGCAAACGTTAGTAGGAGATGAGCAAGGGATATTCTTAGCTACAGCACACCCAGCTAAATTTAACGAAGTGGTGGAGGGGATTTTACAAATTGAACTCGACTTGCCTGAGGCGCTTTCTCGAGTGGTACCTAAGTCTATTTTATCTGCTGAGATAAAGGCTGATTTTGACCAGCTAAAACAGCATCTTTTTAAAGTTCTGACCGCATAAAAATTCAATGTTTTATAAAAATGGAAGCTGTTAATGCTTCCTTTTTTTTGTTGTGAAAATGTAGCGGTTCATTTAATTAGACACTTGCCTGTTATGTGATGTTTTATGTTTGTGGCATGCACGCACATTTATTAACAGCTGCAACGACTTGTGGCATCGAAACCTGACATAGTGTGATCTTCCTCTCAAATGTAGGCTGCAAACTTCTATATCGTGCGCCGCAGATTTTAAATTGGAGTCAGTCTAGTGTTGCGTTTTGTTATAGGTGTTTTGTGTGCAAGTTTATTAAGCGGCTGTGCAACTGAAGACTTTGAGCTATATCACCGGATTAACGAAGCCTATGACTTTGAAGTTACGCACTGTGATAGCTTTGCAATGGTGACTGGCTTTGGTCGTGGAGATAATGCGTTAGCGGATGCAAAGTTAAGCGCCATTAAGCAAGGTGAAGAGCTTAAGGGCACTCATATTGTTTGGCTGCAATCGGATTTAGGTGAACCAACAAAAGTTGTTGCCGTGATTTATAAATGCTTAATGTAATCTTTATTGAAGGCTTATGCAGACATTAAGAGGTTAGGGTACGTTTAATCGATTAAACGGATTTGTTAGCGTTATTGCTTTGCGAGAAAGCGTAACCAGTTTATCTCTTGTTGCCAAATCTCCGGCTGCACAGTTTCTAAAATCAGTGGGATCCCTTTCATCACGTCTAATTTCATTAGGCTTGCAAAAGCTTCTTGGCCTATTTCACCTTGGCCTAAAGATTGATGACGGTCGACACGGCTGTTGAGCGGTGTTTTGCTGTCATTTAAGTGCATTGCTTTTAAGTATTGATTCCCTACTATCTTGTCGAATAAATCAAAAGTTTGCTCACAAGCTTTTTGCGTACGGATATCATAACCCGCGGCAAACAGGTGACAGGTATCGATACAAATTCCTACTCTAGATTTATCTTCAACACCTTCAATTATTTGAGCAAGTTGCTCGAAACTATGACCCAGATTAGAACCTTGCCCGGCAGTATTTTCTATTACAGCAGTAACTCCTGAGCTGCAATCTAACGCTAAGTTTATTGATTCACTAATTTTAGCTAAACAGTCGTCGATTGGAATTTTGCGTAAGTGGCTACCAGGGTGGAAGTTAAGTAAGCTCAAGCCTATTTGTTCACAACGTTTTATTTCATCGAAAAATGCTAGCCGAGATTTAGTGAGTTGTTCTTCATCTGGGTGACCTAAGTTAATTAGGTAGCTATCGTGTGGCAAAATTGCTTCCATTCTAATATTGGCATCATCACAGTGGCGCTGAAACAGATCTATTTGCTTGGTTTCCAGTTCTTTAGCCTGCCAGCGTCTTTGGTTCTTAGTGAATAGAGCAAATGCATTGGCGCCAATAGCTGCGGCATTTAGTGGTGCATTAGCGATGCCTCCTGAGGCACTAACATGGGCACCAATAAAGTGAGTTTGTTGCATTGAATCTGTTCCTGCCATTGGGGGTAATAATAGGCATTATGGCATGAGAACAGAGTGGTCTTGGCATCTTTGTAGGCATTAAATTTTTATCTAGTTAATTTAATGCCTAAGCGATTGTTCATTAGTTTAAAACTGCTTGATCTGCATCATTCATTTAGTTTTTAGTGGCCTGTTATATTGGGTGTTATTTGTACGCTTTACTAATATAAGAGGTAGTGGGTGAGGATGAAGGTGGAGACAATTATGCTAGCAAGGCTCATGCACGATCATAAACACATTACTATTTTGCTAAATGTGTTAACCGACAAACACACTAAGTTAGCGGCAGGAGAGGCCATTAATTACAATGTCGTCCGCGATATCGTAGAGTATATGCAAAGCTATGCAGAACATAGCCATCACCCTTTAGAAGAGGTCATTTCTGAGTTTTATTGGAGCAAGTTAGGAAGAGAGCATATTAATCAACAGTTGACAACAGAGCATGAACGTTTAGGTGAAGCATCGTCATCATTAATGGCAACATTGAATTTAATCCTCAGTGATATTGTTGTTTCGAAAGAACAGTTGATCAGTGATTTAACTAGTTATGTTTGTATGCAAAAGACTCATATGCAATTTGAAGAAACGATTGTATTTCCGAAGTGGCGGGAGGTTATTACTGACAGTGATTGGCTGCAAGTGCGTGATATGTGTAAAGTACGCTTAGTTGACGATCCATTGTTTAATGAGAGTGATTCTGCGCTTTTTGAAGAGCTAAGAGAATATTTAGATTGTGCTGAGTAGTACGAGCCTAAGATCAAAAAAGAGCGCTACTAGCGCTCTTTTTAATGGTATTAACTTATTACATCATTAGGCTGTCTAACTCGCCATCAAAGCCATTATCCATTTCTTGAAGCTCTTTGAGCAGACGATGCTTCTCTTTCAGCACTTCAATTTCTCGCCATTTGCGCTTTTTATTGGAGCTTCTTGAGCGGCTTGGCTTTTCAACAATACTATCTAGCGCACTACCATAATCGAGACGATTCATGGCAACCTCCTTTTGTTTATTTTCTTTTCTAATTTAATAGCATGATTTTTGTTCATGGTGCAACTAAAATGTTTCAAAAATGTTAAATCAAGATGAAGCTTTAATGTTTTGATTTGGCTTTAAGGGAGCTAGAAATGAGATTTTTATAGGGAAATTTGGAATGCTTAGCTTTAAAAAACAAAAAAGCCAGTCGAAACTGGCTTTTTAAACTTTAGCGTTAGTGCTAGATGTTTCCCTGTCTAAACAGGTTGATTAGACCATTACTCGATGTATCGAGCTCATCGGCACTTTTGTCAGCAGTTAGGCGCTCAAGTACGTCATTACCTAATTGCTTACCGAGTTCAACGCCCCATTGATCAAATGAATTGATTTGCCAAATAGCACCTTGAACAAAAGTTCTATGTTCATAAAGTGCAATAAGCGCGCCTAATGTTGTTGGCGTAAGCTTATCCATTAGAATGGTATTGCTTGGCTTATTACCTGGCATCACTTTGTGCTTGGCAATAAGCTGTTTTTGCTCATCATCAAGATTGCTCGTGCTTAATTCTGCAAGTGCTTCTTCATAAGTGCGACCCTGCATTAATGCTTGGGTTTGACCAAAACAGTTCGAAGCAAGTTGAACATGGTGCTCACCAACAGGGTTATGGCTGTTTAGTGGCATAATGAAGTCTGCAGGAATAAGTGCTGTCCCTTGGTGCAATAACTGATGGTAAGCATGCTGACCGTTAGTGCCTTCACCACCCCAAATAACAGGACCTGTGCTGTAATCGACATCAGTACCGTTAAGAGTCACTGACTTACCATTACTTTCCATGTCTAATTGCTGGAAGTAAGCAGGAAGACCTCTTAAGTAGTGATCATAAGTTAAGACTACATGCGACTGAGCATTAAAGAAGTTACCGTACCATAGAGAGAATAAGCCCATAATCACTGGCATATTGTTTTCTAAAGGCGTATTGGCAAAATGCTTGTCCATTTCATGGGCACCAGCTAATAATTCGCGAAAGTTATCCATGCCAATTAACAGTGCAATAGGTAATCCAATCGCAGACCAAAGTGAGTAACGACCGCCAACCCAATCCCACATTGGGAAAATATTGTTAGCATCAATACCAAACTCTGTCGCTTTAGCAACATTTGAACTTACTGCGACAAAGTGCTTAGCGACATCAGATTGTGATGCGCCTTGGTTTAAAAACCACTCTTTGGCAGTTAGCGTGTTGGTTAATGTTTCTTGGGTGCCAAAAGATTTAGAAGACATAACAAACAAAGTTGTTTGCGGATCTAAGCTTTTTAGCTTTTCTGTAATAGAAGTCCCATCTACGTTAGCGACAAAATGACAGTTTAAGTGCCCAGTCCAGTATGGACGTAGCGCTTGTGACACAATTTTGGGTCCGAGGAAAGAACCACCTATACCGATACTGACAACGTCAGTAATCGTTTTACCTGTGTAGCCTTTCCAGTTACCTGAAGTTAATGAGTCAACGAACTCACCCATTTTTGCCAGAGTTTGTTGCACTTCGGCAACAATATCATTGCCATCAACATTAATAATTTGGTCAGCAGGTGCACGTAGAGCAGTATGAAGTACTGCCCTTTGTTCAGTATTATTAATGATTTCACCTGCAAACATCGCCTTAATTTTTGCTTCAAGCTGGGTCTCTTTAGCTAGCTTGAATAAAAGAGACATAGTCTCTTTTGAGGCGCGGTTTTTAGAGTAATCGAGTAATAATCCACAATCCTGAGTCGACATGTCATTAAAACGCTGAGGATCAGTGCTAAATAGCTCGCGCATATGAGGCAGCGAATGACTATGCAGCTCTAATGCTTGCCAAGTGGCTTGTTGAGTGAGTTCAGTCATTTTGAGTCCTATTCCATTAAGACGAAAGTTTGTCTTTTAGCATCACTTCAAGTTTACCTTGGTCGATGGCAAAATTACGGATCCCTTCAGCAAGTTTTTCAACCGCCATAGGGTCTTCGTTAAACTCCCAACGGAACTGTGCTTCTGTCATTGCTGCTTCAGGTGCAACAACTTCAGTTGCAGGTAATAGCTTTTGAACAATAGGCGTATTGCTATTTTGTAGCTCTTCAAGAAGTGCAGGGCCAATCGTTAGACGGTCACAACCTGCAAGTTCAATGATCTCACCAGTGTTACGGAAGCTTGCGCCCATAACGACAGTGTTAAAGCCATGACGTTTGTAGTAGTTGTAAATGCCAGTAACAGAAACAACACCTGGATCTTCAGTCGCTGAATACTCAAGGCCAGTATCTTTCTTATACCAATCTAGAATACGTCCTACGAAAGGAGAGATCAGGTATACACCTGCTTCAGCACATGCACGTGCTTGAGCAAAGCTAAATAGCAAGGTTAGGTTACAGTTGATGCCTTCTTGTTCTAACTGCTTAGCTGCGCAAATACCTTCCCAAGTAGATGCGAGCTTGATTAGGATACGAGACTTATCGATACCAGCTTCTTGGTAAAGCTTGATAAGCTTGTGCGCTTTAGCAATAGAGCCTGCTTGGTCAAATGAAAGGCGTGCATCAACTTCTGTAGAAATACGGCCCGGAACAATTTTTAAGATCTCTAAACCGATATTTACTGCAAGCTTGTCCCCAGCATCTTCAATTTGCTGTGCAAGAACATCACTTTGACTTTTAGCCCAAGTGATAGCATTTTCGATTAGTGCACTGTATTCCGGAATTTCGGATGCTTTTAAAATGAGAGACGGGTTAGTCGTTGCGTCTTCTGGCTGGTAACGTTTTATGGCTTCAATATCACCAGTATCGGCAACAATGGTAGTGAAAGGTTTAAGTTGTTCTAATGTGTTGGCCATGCGTATTACATCCTTACTCTATGAACAGCATCGTTTGGACAATTAATTTACCAGCTATTAAAAGCCATTTTAATGAACATTCCAACTATATATGAAAAAAAATTACACAAAAGTTGCTAAAAATCATTTAAACGGTCTTTTTTGGTAATCTAAGTACGAGATTTTGCTAAGAATTGGTGTTGATTATCAGTTTAACCAAGAAGTATAGCTTTTTTATGCTGATTCAAAATTAAAAAAGCTCACGGTTGTGATAACCGTGAGCTTTGCTTGTATATCGTACAGCTTATTTAAGAACTGGTGTTTTCTCTGTTCCAGTTACATGCGCTTCGATGCGGCGGTTAACGCGGTTTGCTTCTGCTGAGCTGCCTTCAATTAACGGCTGAGTGATACCAAAGCCTTTAGAAGTCACTTTTGCAGGGGCAACACCATACTGATTAATTAAAATATCAGCAACTGAAGCAGCACGGCGCTCTGAAAGCTTCATGTTGTAAGCTGGGCTACCAGTATTAGAAGCGTGACCTGAAATCAACACTTCTGCATTAGGGTGTTGATTGATAAAGTCTGCTAACGTTTCAATGTCGCCAAGAGATGAAGGTTCAACTTTTGCCGAGTTATTTTTAAAGTTAGCTTCTAAGTCAAAGGTGTACTCAGTTTCTTCATAAATCGTACAGCCATAGTTATCAACTTGATGAGTTGATGGCGTATTTGGACATTGGTCCATATCGTCATTAACACCATCGTTGTCGGAGTCGGCAACTATGATTGGTGCAACAACAGGAGCAGGTTTTGCTTTGCTGCCGAAGCGGTAGCTAAGTTCTAGACCCCAGTAGTTACTTTCCATTTCAAGTGTTTTCCACTTGTCCTCGTCGAGGTTTTCATAGCGACGATATTTAGCTTGGATCTTTAGGTTATCGGTAATATTGTAACCAATACCTGCACCAAAGTATGGCGCTACACCATTGTCACTGTAGTATTCTGAACCCCATTGCTTGTTGTTAGAGATAACGTAGTTAAAAGCACCAGCCTCTGCTGACAAGCTCCAGTTGCCAGCAAAAGGCCAAAATGCCACAAGGCCAAGGTTCATACCTTTAGCACCTACATCATTTAGTTTGTTTGAATAGTCGACCCATTCTGCACGGCCTAGGTCACGATAACCAACCTCTGCACCGAAATAGTCGTTAAATAAGTAACCTGCAAATACGTCCCATGCATATGGATCATCTTCACCACAAGTCTTCATGGTTTTCTGATCGCAATTAGGCTCGTAATTATTGATGCCGACACCGCCACCTACATACCAGGGGCTCATGCCGTCAGCTGCGGTTGCAGCAAAAGGTAACATTGAAGTAAGCAGAACTGCTTTTAGTGTATTGTTCATCATTCGAAATCCTTATGTTTTATTTATAAAACGCCTCCGTCTGTTAGAAATTATTCTAAACAGGGCCAGCACTTATTACGGAGCTCCTTTATATTTTAGCTAGCTGACACTATTATCTGTTGCAAATGTAATATTTTCCACTTTAATTGTGATTTATTGTGTAAGTTAAAGGTTGTAAAAAGGGCGCTTTATAATAAAAGCGCCCTTTTTTTAGCTTAAATTACGCCAAAATGGCGTTTTGATTAGCGTGTCCAAACCCAGTTTTCGATGCTCTCAGGATCTACACCGTTAGCTTTAATGTAGTTTCTGTGATCGACTAAGCGTTGCAACATATCTGTTGTAATGGCGACATGTTGAGTCTCATCAATAACACTTTGTTGGAACAGCTTATAGGCCATATCGATAACGAGGTGGTAGCGAGAGGTACCGTTACGTACACCCATATCAAATGGAGTCGTAGTTGACCCTTCTTCTTCATAACCCTTAATTCTGAAACGCTTACTGCCTTTATAATCAAACACAAGTTTCTTAATGGTGTTTGGATAGCCGTGATAGTTAAAGACCACGCCTTTATCGGCGGTAAAGATTTCATCCATTAGCCAAGGCTTGTTCTGGAATTCTAAACTACCTAAACCGCTGCTGGTTAATTCAGTTACGCTGACAAAACGAATGCGTACGCGTGGTAATAATTCACGAATAAGCACAAGCGCAGCCATTGCCTCTTGGGTAACGTAGTCACCACAGCCCACTAGAACGACATCTGGATTTTCGTCTGATGCAAAATCCCAAACCATGACACCATCTTTTGCCTGCTGACGAGCTTCATCAAGCGTTAACCATTGAGGTAGGTCTTTTTTACCTGCAACCAGAATGTTTAGCTTGTCGCGATCAGCATAAGCACGCTCGGTATAAACAAGTGTACTGTTACCATCTGCTGGTAAATAAGCAGAGATAATCTTTGGATGTTTCTCAAGCATAGCGCCTAAGAAAGATGGATTCTGATGTGAGTAACCGTTGTGATCCTGGCGCTCAAGTAGTGATGATAATACAACGTTACATGCTGGCACTGGTTTGCGGAAATGCACACCTTGGCTGGCATAAACATATTTACAGTATTGGTCAGCCATTGATGATACAACTTGAGAAAACGCCTCATATGTCGGGAACATTGCGTGACGACCTGTTACTGTGTAGCCGTGGAGCATACCGAACAACAAGTTCTCTGATAGCAGCTCTATTACACGGCCGTCGCGACTCATGTCCTCATCCCAGCTTTCAATTGGCCATTGCCATGCACGGCTGGTTTCTTCAAACACAGCTTGTAGTTGGTTTGAGTAGGTTTCGTCAGGACAGAAGATACGTAAATTACGTTGGTCGCGATTGAGTTTAAATGCATCCCGCATCCACTCGCCCATCTTAAACATAGATAAGCCGCGCTGGCCACGTGGGGTTTCTGCTCCGTAGGCTAGCTTTTCTAAATCAGGGTTTGTTAAGGCACGAACGACTTCGCCACCGTAGCTTAAATGCTGACGACCACAAGTGAGCTCTTTAGGTGGAAGTAGGCTTTGAATATCTTCATCAAAGATTAGTTCGCCTTTATCATTAATTTGATAAAGCTCATGGAACTTGTAACTCGCAAGCCAAGTATTAAGGGCGTCTAAGTGCGCTTTATCTTTAGCACACTTATTAACAATAACTTGGTGTGATTCGCAGTTACCTTCAAGTTTCTTTCCGTCAAATTCGGCAGTACCAGTCCAACCTTTTGCTGTACGCATTAAAATCACAGGCCAACGTGGTTTTACGATATCTTCACCTGCACGAGCGCGAGTTTGAATATCGTTAATCATTGCATAAGAGGTGTCCATGGCGGCAGCCATCTGCACGTATACGTCCTCTTCTAACTGATCATCGACAATGATTGGGTGATAACCTAAACCTCTAAACTCTAAATCGAGCTCTTCATGACTCATACGGCCCATACGAGTCGGACCTGAAATTTTATAGCCATTGATATGAACGATTGGTAGCACGGCGCCATTGTTTTTAGGAGACACTAGACGGTTAGCGTACCAAGAAGCAGCAAGTGGGCCCGTTTCTGACTCACCATCACCGATTAGGCAGGCAGCAATTAAATCTGGATTATCTAATACTGCTCCCCAAGCAACGGATAATGAGTAACCAAGTTCGCCGCCTTCAAGAATCTGCCCTGGAGCTTCAGGGTTAGCATGCGATGGATAGCCATAGGCTGCAGAGAACTTTTGACAAATATCGGTAATACCGACTTCATTATATGGAATGGTTTCGGGGTAAAAGTGGCTCAATGAGCCTTCCATAAATAAGTTAGCTTGTACTGCTGGGAATCCGTGGCCAGGGCCAACGAGATAAACAAATGAACGATTGTGTTTAGTGATAAGTCTGTTGACGTTTGCATAAACAAAGTTGATACCAGGGCAGGTTCCCCAGTGTCCAAGCAGCCTTGGTTTGATATCGCTGTGTTCAAGTGCGCGTTTATGCAACACGTTTTGCTTCAAATAAATTTGTGAAGTCGCCAGAAAGTTAGTTGCTCTCACAAATTTCTTCAGTGCGACAATTTCTTGTTGATGTGCCATAAATAACCCCATTTACGTAATCATAAAGTTAAACAAATTTCATATTAGTCACTATATTTGTAATTTTATTACAAAAACGTGGGCTATCTCTGATTTTTTGAAAGCTTTTTGTACAATTAAATGTTGGTCGTTTGCGTGTGGTTGTTATGTTAATTTGGTTAAGTTTTTTAACTGCCTATAAAGATCGATGTGATGCGGTTGTCAGGTAAATGAGAAACTGTGATCTATATCGCTCGGGGTTGAAGCAATGCTATGCTATTTTGCTGCGCGGATTACAGCAGGCGTGATGTAGCTTTTCCACGTTTAAGATAATTTGAAAATAAAATCTGCTGTTATTTAAATACTTTATGAAGGACAAACACAGGGGGAACCTAATCCAGCGAAACATTCGCTAGATTATGTTTGTCATGGGGATTGAAATTATATGATAGAAACAACCGTTAACTTTCTCAATGCACTGCTTTGGGGAAAATTATTAGTATACGGACTGGTTGGTGCCGGGCTGTACTTTACCATTCGATTGGCATTTATCCAGCTTACTCACTTTAAGCATTCTGGCGAAATTATGCTTAAAAGTCGCCAAGGTGAAAGCAAAGGTGGCTTATCATCTTTCCAAGTATTTTGTACCAGTATGGCGGCTCGTGTCGGTGCGGGTAACATGGCGGGTGTTGCTGTAGCGATTGGCGCTGCAGGTCCTGGTGCTGTATTTTGGATGTGGCTGATTGCGGTACTAGGTATGGCAACGGCTATGGTTGAGTCGACACTAGCTCAGGTTTACAAAGTACGTGACGAAGATGGTCAGTACCGCGGCGGCCCATCTTACTACATGGAAAAAGGTCTTGGTCAGCGTTGGATGGGGATTTTGTTCTCAATTTTCCTGATTATTGCCTTTGGTCTAGTGTTCAACGCAGTGCAGGCAAACACCATTACTGGCGCAATGACCCAAGTGTTTGGCTTTGACCCAATGTATGTGGGGATTGCCATCGTTATTCTTAGTGCATTTGTGATTATGGGTGGCTTACGCAAAGTAGCTAAAGTCTCTGAGATTGTTGTACCTGTGATGGCTATCGCTTACATCTTAATTGCATTTGTTGTGGTTGCGATGAACATTGAGAAGCTTCCTGACGTATTTATGTTAGTGATTAAGAGTGCGTTTGGTTTACAAGAAGCGGTTGCTGGTGGCGTGGCTTATACCATTGCTCAGGCTATGCAAGCTGGTATTGCACGTGGTCTATTCTCTAACGAAGCGGGTATGGGTAGTGCAGCCAACGTAGCAGCGAGTGCTTCACCAAACCCGAATCACCCTGCATCGCAGGGCTTTGTACAAATGATGGGGGTATTTGTTGATACTATCGTTATCTGTACAGCTACAGCCGCGATTATTTTGTTAGCAGGCGATATGGGCTCAAGTGGTGACGGGATCAAACTGACTATTGATGCACTAAGCCAGCACGTGGGTACTTGGGGCGGTGGTTTTATCGCTTTAGCTATCTTACTGTTTTGCTTTACCTCGATTATTGCTAACTACTCTTACGCAGAAACTAACGTCATTTTCTTATCTGGTAACAGCAAGAAAGCGCTACCTATCTTCAGAGTATGTGTTCTGGGTATGGTGATGTTTGGTGCTGTAGCTAAGATTAGTCTAGTTTGGAATTTAGCTGATGTGTCTATGGGCCTAATGGCCACGGTTAACATCATTGCTTTGTTATTACTATCTGGCTTGGCTATTCGAGTGATTAACGATTATCGCCAGCAGCTTAAAAGTGGTAAAACGCCAACGTTTGATGCAAGTAAATTCCCTGAGCTTTCAAACTTAGAAGGTGATATCTGGACAAGCAAAACAGTTGCTGAAGAAATTAAAGCGCAAGAAGTTGCTCATGACGCCCGTACTTAATCTATAAGCGTTATTAGCTCAATCTAAAAAACCACGCTGTTAAAGCGTGGTTTTTTTGTTTTTGATCAGTATGATTGTCTTAATTAAATAATATTTTTGAAAGGACTTGGCTATGCTGATTCTTGTTTCTCCTGCAAAAACGTTAGATTTTGAAAATCCACCCGGCACCGAGCTGTATTCAATGCCTACATTGCTGGATCAAAGTGAACAGCTTATAGAAGTTTGCCGCAAACTGACGCCAACAGATATTGCTACTTTGATGAAGGTCAGCGATAAAATTGCGGGTTTAAACGTGGCTAGATTTAGCTCGTGGCAAAAAGACTTTACGCCAGAAAATGCCAAACAGGCCGTATTTGCTTTTCGTGGTGATGTATATACAGGGCTTGATGCTGATACGTTATCAGAGGTGAGCCTGCAGAAGGCGCAAAAACAGTTAAGAATTCTCTCAGGGCTTTATGGTTTACTAAAGCCATTAGATTTAATGCAGGCCTATCGGTTAGAGATGGGGACGCGTTTAGCTAATGAACGTGGTACTAATCTCTATCAGTTCTGGGGCGATGTCATTACTGATGAGCTAAACCAAACGACTGCTGAGCAGGGTTGTGAGTTTATTGTCAACTTAGCTTCTAATGAATACTTTAAAGCGGTTAAACCTAAAAAACTCAACGCAAGCTTGATTACGCCAGTGTTTAAAGATTGCAAGAATGGCCAATACAAAGTGATTAGCTTCTTTGCTAAAAAAGCCCGTGGCATGATGGTGCGTTATATTCTCGATAATAACGTTGAGTCTCTTGAGAGACTTACTGAGTTCAATACTGCAGGCTATTACTATAGCGAGAAAGACTCTACAGCTAATGAGCCAGTGTTTTTACGTGAAGAACAATAAGTATTAGCTAATGCACACAGTTAAAAGCAGCCTAATGGCTGCTTTTTTGTTTTAACGATTGGTTATTATTTAGCAACGATTGGGCGCAATTCAATATTTGACTGCGCCATCAAATAAGCAAATTGCGCATAAGCGGCAACATTTTGCTGCAACGCAGCAGGTTCAATTTTGTCTAAGGTGTCATTCGGTGTGTGGTGGTAATCAAAATAATCGCTGCCATCTTGCCTTAAAGATGCGACTGGAACGCCCATTGAAGGAAGCATTGATACGTCAGGGCCGCCTGAGGCCTTGTTATTCCCCATAACGACTCCGTTTGTAATCATAGGCTGGCTTAACTTTGTAAGCTCTTCATAGCCTTGCTGACTGGCTCTAAAGTCAATTTGATATATACGCCCGGCACCAAAATCAGATTCTGCTGCAATATAATGTTGAGAAAGTTCAGCTTGGTGAGCTTTAGCATAGGTTTTGCCGCCGATCAGACCAACTTCTTCAGCAGCATACAATACAACTCTAACTGTCCTTGCCGGTTTTACTGGCAAGTCCTGAATGAGTTTGCCTGCCGCGGTAACAATTGCGACACCTGCGCCATCATCAATTGCCCCAGTACCTTCGTCCCAAGAGTCTAAATGCGCGCTAATCAACACAATTTCATCAGGCTTTGTCGAACCTGTAACTTCAGCTATAACATTGTATGAGGTAGCAAAGCCTTGGTTTTCAGCTGACAGTTGCAGTTTTATTTTGATATTTTTGCTGCGCTTAAGCATGGCATTGATTAAATCTGCATCTGGGTTAGACATAGCTGCAGCCGGAATTTTGTTTACGCCTTCTTGATAACGCATCATACCCGTGTGTGCCATACGGTCATGATCTGTGCCAATCGAACGGATCATTATCGCTACGGCGCCTTTTTGTGCCGCTGCAATGGCTCCTTTAGAGCGACCACCAACACTTTTACCATAACCTTTACCCGTTTTATGTCGTTCAGTTACATGGTCGATAAATACAATTTTACCGTGAACATCGGCTGACGAAGCCTGTTGTAACTCTGTTAAGCTATTAAATCGGATTATATTGGCTTCAATACCCTCTTTAGGGGTTGAAATACTACCACCTAGTGCAGTGATAACTAATGGTTGGGCATAAGGCGAGGTAATTGACGCCTTTGCTTCACCACGATGCCAAACAGGGACTTGTACCGCTTCTTTATAAACCTTATCGAAACCCAAATTGTTGAGTTTATTTTCAGCCCATTCTACAGCGATTAAATCTTGTTCGCTTCCAGCAAGTCTAGGGCCTACCTCAACAGTTAATGATTCAACCAGCTCATATGCCAGAGTCGAATTTAGTGCTTTTTGTTGTAATTTTGCACTTATAGCCCTGTCTGGGTTGTTAATATCAGTATGCAGGCAACCAGTTAAGCCAAGGAAAATGACGCCATAAAGCATATTGAGATAGTTGTTTTTCATAAGTTTCCTTTGTTTTTATTACGTATATCCCATTTTTAAAAACAATCTAGCAAAAAGTGTGCTTTATGTCCCGACTATATCTGTAAGGCAACGCTATATTAGAGCGTCGGTTTGTTTTAGGAGAAATGGCTCGTAATGAATATAGAACTAATGCAACAACGAGCAGATCATGCCGTTGTGTTGTTAAAAGCGTTGGCCAACGAACGTCGTCTGTTTATTTTGTGTTACCTTCTTAATGAAGGTGAGATGTGTGTTGGTGAAATGAATAAGAAGTTGGGGTTAAGTCAGTCTGCTCTGTCTCAGCACTTAGCTTGGTTGCGTAAAGATAATTTAGTTGAAACCCGCAAAGAAGCTCAAACGGTTTATTATTCGTTAAAGAGTGAAGAAGTTGCTGAAATCATTAAGTTACTCAATAACATTTATTGCGATAGCTTAAAAACGGTTGCTTAGTGAACGCTAAGTAAAATAAAGCCAGTTGTTAGTTTTTACTACGGCTGGTTTTTATTGATTGTATAAGCGCTACAAAATAGATGATTAATGGAGAGGCATGTCCTCTCTATTTTTTTGCCTAAAATTTACTAATATAGAATATGTAGAGCAATGAAGGGGGGCGGGCGTGGTAAATTGTAGATATAAAAAAACCGGCCGAGGCCGGTTTTTATCTTTACTTTAAAACTAAAAATTAAGCAGCGATTGCTTTGATTTTAGCGTTTAAGCGTGACTTATAACGAGCAGCCTTATTCTTGTGAATAAGACCTTTAGTCGCCATACGGTCAACAATTGGTTGTGCTACTGCGAAAGCAGCTGTAGCTGACGCGTGGTCACCTGCATTGATTGCAGCGATTACTTTTTTAACGTAAGTACGTAGCATTGAGCTACGGCTAGCGTTGTGCTGGCGACGCTTTTCAGATTGAAGCGCGCGCTTCTTTGCAGACTTGCTATTAGCCAAGGTGCAACTCCTAAAACTGGGATTGGTATTTTTAAGGTCGAGGAATATGCCCTATTTATGTCACTTTGTCAATGACAATGATTGAATCAATTTGATTAACTCAAAATAATCCAACCAGCTTGGCTATCTTCAACCTAACTCGTGTAATATGTGGCGCAATTCTAGCAGGTATTACCAAGAGACAATAGGGCTAATACCGATTTTTACGTGATATTGCCAAAGTAATTTAGCTCCGAAACAGGAGCAGGGGGCGTTTTGAGCAAGAAGTTAGTAAAGTCAGGCATCATTGTGAGTGCCATGACGTTGATTTCCCGTGTTTTAGGTTTAGTGCGAGATGTCGTGATCGCGAACCTTATGGGAGCGGGGAGCAGTGCGGACGTATTTTTCTTTGCCAATAAAATTCCCAACTTTTTAAGACGACTATTTGCTGAAGGCGCTTTTGCCCAAGCATTTGTGCCTGTTTTAACGGAGTATCAAGAGAAAAACACTCGTGCAGAGGTTAATGAGTTAATTGGTAAGGTTGCTGGCACCTTAGGTATTTTGGTGAGTATTGTAACTTTGATCGGTGTAATCGCATCACCGGTATTAACGGCATTATTTGGTGGCGGCTGGTTTCTTGCTTGGCTTAATGATGAGCCTAATGGTGAGAAGTTTGAGCTTGCCTCGTTAATGTTAAAAATTACCTTCCCGTATTTGTGGTTTATTACGTTTACTGCGTTAGCTGGTTCGATTCTTAATACTCGTGGCCGCTTTGCAGTATCTGCGTTTACACCGGTATTTTTGAACATTGCCATTATTAGTGCGGCTATTTTTCTTGCTCCTAATATGCAGCAGCCAGAAATTGGTTTAGCTTGCGGCGTATTTTTAGGTGGCTTGATCCAGTTTTTGTTTCAAATCCCTTTCCTTATGCAAGAAAAGGCACTGGTTAAACCTAGCTGGGGTTGGAATCATCCTGGAGTAACGAAAATTCGAACCCTCATGATCCCCGCGTTGTTTGGCGTATCTGTATCACAAATTAACTTGTTACTTGATACTTTTATAGCCAGCTTTTTAATGACGGGCTCGATTAGTTGGCTGTATTACTCTGACCGTTTACTTGAATTTCCGTTGGGCTTATTTGGAATTGCAATTGCCACCGTGATTTTGCCTGCTTTATCTAAAAGGCATGTAAATGCTGAAAGTGGCGAGTTTGCAAAAACCATGGACTGGGGGGTAAAAGCGATTGTGTTGCTTGGATTACCGGCAATGTGTGGCTTGATCATTTTAGCCAAACCTATGTTAATGGTACTTTTTATGCGCGGTGCATTTAGCTATCAAGATGTTGAAATGGCATCTTACAGTTTAATGGCATACGGTAGTGGCTTACTCAGCTTTATGATGATTAAAATCTTGGCACCGGGTTATTACTCAAGACAAGACACCAAAACACCTGTGCGCTACGGTATCATCGCCATGGTCAGCAACATGGTATTCAACCTGATATTTGCGATTCCATTTGGTTATGTTGGACTTGCTATTGCGACGTCAATGTCAGCGTTGTTAAACGCATTTTTACTGTATCGTGGTTTGCATAAAGCTAATGTATATAAGTTTAATAAAGCGACGCTTATGTTTTTTGTAAAAGCGGCTTTAGCCGCAAGTATAATGGTGTTGGTGTTATTCAAATTTGACCCCACCACAGCTCAATGGCTTGATCTATCCTTTATAGAGCGAAGCTATACGTTAGCTAAATTGATTGTATTTGCAGCAGTCGCGTATTTTATTTGCTTAGTTTTACTAGGAATTCGCCCTTGGAAGATGAAAGCTGCAGTTTGAGTGCTGATTATGAAGGCTAGCTGGTATATAATCCGCCCATTTACTCTCATGTGTCGTGTAAGATAATGGAATTAATCCGCGGTATACATAATATTTTGCCGAAACATCATGGTTGCGTATTAACAATAGGCAACTTTGATGGTGTTCACCGTGGTCATGCGGAAGTGATTAGTCGCTTAGTAGCAAAGGCTGAACATTTAGGTTTGCCTGCGGCAGTGATGACATTTGAACCGCAGCCACAAGAGTTGTTTCAAGGCGAAGATGCGCCAGCAAGATTGAGCTTGCTGCGTGATAAAATCGTTTTACTTGATGAGTTAAAAATAGACCGTTTGTTGTGTGTTAACTTTAATAAGAAGTTTGCCAACTACAGTGCCGAAGAGTTTATCGAGCAATTGCTGGTTAAAGCGTTAGGCGTAAAGTATTTAGTTGTCGGTGATGACTTTTGTTTTGGTAAGCAACGTCAAGGTAACTTCGACATGCTGCGTAAAGCCGGTGAAAAGCATGGTTTTGCAGTAGTCAGCACACAAAGTTTTATTTTGGGCGATAAGCGCGTTAGTTCAACAGAAATTAGGCAGTTGCTAGCAAAAGGTAATTTAGAACAAGCTAGACGTTTGCTTGGTCACCCATTTACCTTAAGTGGCAAGGTTGCTCATGGCGAAAAAATTGGCAGAACAATAGGTTTTCCTACTGCAAATATTGCCTTAAAGCGTAAAGTAACACCTGTTAGAGGTGTGTTTGCGGTGAAGTTGTATTGGGACAATAGTGATATCTATGAAGGTGTTGCTAATGTTGGCTTTAGACCCACTGTTAATGGGCAAGTATGTCAGTTAGAAGTCCATTTGTTTGATTTTGATGGCGACCTATACGGTAAGGCTGTTGAAGTTGAGTTAGTGGCAAAGATTAGAGACGAGCAGCCATTCGGATCGTTAGATGCGCTGAAAAAACAAATTAAAGATGATGCCAATAGAGCGAAAGCACTACTTGGTAGCGATGCAGGCTGAACAGCTTAGCGAACAAAACGGTAAAGGATCAATGAGCGACTATAAATCTACTTTGAATTTGCCGGAAACAGAGTTTCCGATGCGTGGTAATTTGGCTAATCGTGAGCCAGAGATGTTAAAATCTTGGACCGAAAACGGACTGTATCAACAGATCCGTGAAAGCCGTAAAGATGCTAAACCGTTTATTTTGCATGATGGTCCTCCATATGCGAACGGTGACATTCATATTGGCCACTCAGTAAACAAAATTCTTAAAGATATTATTATTAAGTCAAAGACCATGTCTGGTTTTGACGCGCCATACATTCCTGGGTGGGACTGTCATGGTCTGCCTATTGAGCTTAAAGTTGAGCAAAAAGTAGGTAAGCCGGGTCATAAAGTAACGGCTGCTGAGTTCCGTCAAAAGTGTCGTGAGTACGCGGCTAAGCAAGTTGATGGCCAGCGTGATGACTTTATCCGTTTAGGCGTATTTGCTGATTGGCAAAATCCATACCTAACCATGGATTACAGCACTGAAGCTAATATTGTGCGTTCACTGTCTAAAGTGATTGATAGCGGCCATCTGCACAAAGGTGTTAAGCCTGTGCATTGGTGTACAGATTGTGGTTCTGCTCTGGCTGAAGCTGAAGTTGAATATGAAGACAAGATGTCTCCAGCAATCGATGTTGCTTTCTCTGTTGTCGATAAACCTGCTTTGCTAGCAAAGTTTGGTTTAAGCGATTACGCACATAACATTTCAATGGTTATTTGGACTACAACACCTTGGACTCTACCTGCTAACCGTGCGTTGGCTGTAGGTGCTAATGTTGAGTACACCTTAGTTGAAATGGTTAAAGAGGGCCAGGCGCAAGCACTAGTGCTAGCAACTGACCTATATGAGTCATGTGTTGAGCGTTTTGGTGCAGAGTCACACACTGTACTTGGCACTGCCGCAGGTAGCGATTTAGAACTACTGCGTTTTAACCACCCATTCTATGATTTTGATGTACCAGTTATTTTAGGCGATCACGTGACTGTCGATTCTGGTACTGGTGTGGTTCATACCGCTCCTGGTCACGGTCAAGATGATTTCGTGGTTGGTCAAAAGTATGGCCTAGAAGTGGCTAACCCAGTAGGGGACAACGGTGTTTATAAAGCAGATACAGAAATCTTTGCAGGTTTGCATGTATTTAAAGCTAATAAGAATGTTGTTGAGCTATTAGAAGAGAAAGGCGCACTACTTAATCACGTACAGATTAAGCACAGCTACCCACATTGCTGGCGCCACAAGACACCAATTATCTTCCGTGCAACGCCGCAGTGGTTCATCTCTATGGATCAAAAAGGTTTACGTCAGCAAGCACTAGGTGAAATTGAGCAAACTCAATGGATCCCAGATTGGGGTCAAAGCCGCATTGAGAAGATGGTAGAAAACCGTCCTGACTGGTGTATTTCACGTCAACGTACTTGGGGCGTACCTATCACCTTATTTGTACATCGTGAAACAGAAGAGTTACACCCAGACAGCGTGTCTTTGATGGAGCGCGTAGCTGCTCGTATCGAACAACAAGGCATTCAAGCTTGGTGGGATCTAGATGCATCTGAGCTATTAGGTGATGAAGCTGACCAGTACCGTAAAGTGACTGACACATTAGACGTTTGGTATGACTCAGGTTCTACTTTCTCGTCAGTGGTTGCTGCACGTCCAGAATTTAATGGTCACCCAATTGATTTGTACCTAGAAGGCAGCGATCAACACCGTGGTTGGTTTATGTCATCGCTGATGATTTCGACTGCTATGAACGGTAAAGCACCTTACAAGCAAGTATTGACTCACGGTTTCACCGTTGATGGTCAAGGCCGTAAGATGTCTAAATCTGTGGGTAACGTTATTGCTCCGCAACATGTGACTAATAAGTTAGGTGCTGACATTTTACGTCTATGGGTTGCTGCAACAGACTACAGCGGTGAGATGACAGTTTCTGATCAGATCTTAAATCGCAGTGCAGACGCATACCGCCGTATTCGTAATACAGCTCGTTTCTTACTTGCTAACATCAATGGCTTTAACCCAGAAACTGATATGGTTGCAGTTGAAGACATGGTTGCATTGGATCGTTGGGTTGTTCGCCGCGCTGCAGCATTGCAACAAGAGCTATTAGAAGCGTATGACCAGTACAACTTCCACTTAGTGACACAGAAGCTAATGCAGTTCTGCTCTGTAGAACTTGGTAGCTTCTACTTAGATATCATCAAAGATAGACAGTACACAGCAAAAGAAGATAGCAATGCGCGTCGTAGCTGTCAGTCGGCACTGTATCTTATCTCTGAAGCTATGGTGCGTTGGATTGCACCAATCCTAAGCTTTACAGCAGATGAAATCTGGAAGCTTCTTCCTGGTGAGCGCGGTGAATATGTATTTACCGAAACTTGGTATGAAGGACTTAAGTCGGTGACATTAGAGTCAGACCTAAGTGATGAGTACTGGGATCAATTACTTTCCGTTCGTGCAGAAGTGAACAAAGTGATTGAAAACGCACGCCGTGAAAAGCAAGTCGGTGGCTCACTAGAAGCTGAAGTGACACTGTATGCTGACGAAGCTTTGCAAGCAGCACTTGAGAATTTAGGTGATGAATTACGCTTTGTGTTGCTAACGTCTAAGACTGAAGTTGTTGCGCTAGCATCTGCACCATCTGATGCAATCGAGACTGAACTTGCTTCATTGAAGTTAAGTTTGAAGAAGTCTGAAGCTGAGAAGTGTGAGCGTTGCTGGCACCATAGAGAAGATGTTGGCGCAGTTGTCGAGCATCCAACACTATGTACTCGCTGCGTAACAAACATTGAAGGCGATGGCGAAACTCGCCAGTTTGCTTAATCATGCAATAGCAACGGCTCTTTTATAGGGCCGTTGTTTTTTTGTCTGTTAATTCTGTATTGTTTATCAACACCGTTAAATTATGCGAGTAGATGCTATCTATGGAAAAGGAACATTTAATGCCAACTAACTGGAAAGACAGTGGTCTGCGTTGGTATTGGGTCGTTGTGTTGGTATTTCTTGCCGACCAGATATCTAAGCAATGGGTATTATCAAACTTTGAGTTATACGAATCGATTCAGTTATTACCGGTTTTCAACTTTACCTATGTGCGCAACTACGGCGCTGCATTTAGCTTTTTAAGTGATGCAGGTGGCTGGCAACGCTGGTTGTTTACCTTTGTTGCCGTAGGGTTTAGTGTGCTACTTTCGGTTTGGCTACGTCAGCAACCCAGTAAGATGTGGCGATTGAACTTAGCCTACACTTTAGTTATCGGTGGTGCATTAGGTAATCTTATCGACCGTTTACAGCATGGATATGTTGTCGACTTTTTACATTTCTATTGGAATACCAGCCATTTCCCTGCATTTAATATTGCCGACTCTGCTATTTGCGTGGGTGCCGCGCTTATCATTTTAGACTCATTTTTTGCGGGGAAAGATGATAAAAAAGCAAAGGCTGTAAAGGAGTAACTTACGTGTCAGAAATGCATTCAATTTTATGTCATATGAATATCGTGCTAGAAGATGGTTCAACTGCAGAAAGCACACGTTCTAGCGGTAAACCTGTAAGGTTTAATGTGGGCGATGAAAGCTTAAGCCCAGCATTTGAAGCTGAAATTATTAACCTTAAAGAAGGTGATAAACATAGCTTTACATTACAAGCTGCTGATACTTTTGGCGAGTCAAATCCAGATGCTGTACATCATATGGATAAGAGCCGCTTTCCTGCAGATATGACGCTTGAACCTGGTGTTATTGTGAGTTTTGCAGGCCCTGGTGGCAGTGAAATCCCCGGCATGGTAAGAGATGTTGTTGGTGATTCTGTGACTATTGACTTGAATCATCCTTTGGCAGGGCAAGTGCTTACTTTTGAACTTGAAGTGGTACAGGTACTTTAATTATGAATATCCTTCTGGCAAATCCACGTGGTTTTTGTGCTGGCGTTGACCGGGCCATTAGCATTGTGGAACGCGCTTTAGAGCTGTTCTCTCCACCCATTTATGTTCGCCACGAAGTGGTACATAACCGTTACGTGGTGCAAAACTTAAAAGATCGTGGTGCGGTGTTTGTTGAAGAACTTGATCAAGTGCCTGATAACAGTATTGTTATCTTTAGTGCTCACGGTGTATCACAAGCGGTGCGCAAAGAGGCTAAAACCCGTGGGCTTAAAGTGTTTGATGCGACATGTCCATTAGTCACTAAAGTTCATCTGCAGGTGACTCGTGCTAGCCGTAAAGGTATTGAATGTATCTTGATTGGTCACGCTGGACATCCAGAAGTTGAAGGCACTATGGGTCAGTACGATAACCCTGAAGCAGGGGTTCACTTGGTTGAATCGCCGGAAGATGTGGCAAACCTTGTGGTTAAAGATCCTGATAATTTGTGTTTCGTTACCCAAACGACTTTGTCTATGGACGATACTGCTGACGTAATCGCCTCTTTACAAAAGAAGTACCCTTCAATTGAAGGCCCTCGTAAAGATGATATCTGCTACGCGACGCAGAATCGTCAAGATGCGGTGCGTAACGTTGCCGAAGATGTCGACTTGTTTATTGTCGTGGGTTCGCAAAATAGCTCTAACTCTAATCGTTTGCGCGAATTGGCGCAGAAGAAAGGCACAAAGTCTTTCTTGGTTGATAATGCCGATGATGTGGATTCAGCTTGGTTTGATGGTGTTCAGCGTGTTGCGGTTACTGCTGGGGCTTCAGCTCCTGAGGTACTGGTTAAACAAGTCGTTGATGCGATAGCTAAGATGGCACCAAGTGTCGTGACTGAAGTTGAAGGACAACTTGAGGATACTGTTTTTGCAGTACCCGCTGAACTTCGATAAAACTACAAATAATTTACGATAAAAAAAGAGGCTTTTGCCTCTTTTTTTTTGTTTAAAATTCAGTTGCTTTCACCAGAAACCACCAAACATCTGTATTACATTTCTCTATCATTAGACTGCTAACGCATTAACATGTATGCTAGGCGTTACTAGATAAGTACCAGATTTAAAAAGATAAAAGACTATCTGTCGCGTCAATAAAGTGACTAAAGTGGAGAGGTTGACAGTATGGGAACTAGGGAAAACGGGTTTTCCTTAATAGAAGTATTAGTCGCACTAGTGATCTTAGTGGTTGGATTAGTTGGAGTATTTAATCTTCACCTTGTATCCAAACGCGGCAGTTTTGAGTCTTTTCAGCAGACTCAAGCTTCTTATTTCGCCCAAGATATTATTAATCGAATGAAGCTTAATCGAACTCAGTTGACAGCATATAGTGGTACTTACAGCGGGTCTTTATTGCAACCGGGAACTTCTTGTGATGTTGCAGCAGGAGTTAATGTTGTTTGCACTGTTAATCAAACGCGTCAGTGGGATCTTTTTCAGTGGGAACAGCATATGGCTGGTAGTGCTGAAGTCAATAGTCACTCCCAGAATGTGGGAGGGATTGATGCCCCTACAGCCTGTATTCGAGCTCAAGCTAGCGGCGAAGTTACAGTGGTTATTACATGGCGTGGGATCCGTAAAATGTCTGATGCTGCAGCAAGCAATACTGATACTTTTGTCAGTGGTTGCGGCACGGCTAGTGATAGGCGTCGTGCATACAGTGTTAATACTGTCATTATCTAAGGTCGTGTAATGAAACAATTACAACTTACCCAAACAGGCTTGTCCTTAGTTGAGTTAATGGTAGCTATGGTTGTAGGGCTATTTTTAACTGCGGGTATTTTTTCTATGTTTGTAATGTCCGCAACAAATGTCACGACGACAAGTCAATTTAATCAGCTACAAGAAAATGGTCGAATTGCGCTGTGGTTGATAGAACGTGATGTCAGCCAATTAGGTTTTATGGGCGATTTAACTGGCACTGATTTTGAAGTTGGTACAAATATCGATATTAATGCTACAGCAATCGCAACTGCGAGTGACTGTATTGGCTCTGGTGTTAATAATGCTTCTTTCCCCTCTGCCGTTCCGGCCCACTTTCGTAGGCTTTGGGGTTATGAAAGTGGTGTTTCTAGCACATCGCTCACTTGCCTAACGGGGGTTAAGTCTGCTACCGATGTCTTACAGATTAAACGCTTAGCAGGGCCTGAGGTTGCCGTCCCAAATGATGCTAATCGTTATTATATTGCAGCTAATTCTCAGCGCGGAGTCTTGTTTAGCGGTGATCAGACTGCCCCTGTCATTACCAATGCCCGTTATTGGGAATATTTACATCACGTTTACTACATTGAAGATGATTCAGGAACGCCTGTTCTTAGGCGCAGAGTGTTACGTAATGGTGGAATGAAAACTTCTGGCAGTTACGAGCAGCTTGTCGAGGGGGTTGAGAATATGCGGGTGCTTTATGGTTTTGATAGTAATGGTGACAATAGCGCTGATAGTTATATGCCGGTACAAAATGTAACGGATTTGATGTGGGATAACAGTTTAGCTCAACGTATTGTATCGCTGAGAATATTTATGCTTATCCGCTCAGTAGAAGCCGATAATAGCTATACCAATAATAATACTTATGAGTTAGGTGACAAAACGATAACAGCGCCTGGTGATCATTTCAGGCGTAAAGTGGTATCAACTACATTAGTGCTTGAAAATCCAATCATTGGGGCTAATTGAGGACGATATATGCATAAAGAACATGGAATGGTGCTATTTCTGTCATTAATCGTTTTGCTTATTATGACCGTTATTGGTGTGGCACTGGCGGTTAATTCTAATCAATCAATGAAGATGGCTGGAGCAGGGGCAGAGCGTGTAGAAGCTATGACGGCAGCCCAAGGTGCTCAAGATAGAGTTATCTCTGTTAATGGTGGCGCTACACTGATAAACCTGGCTAGTACTATGGTGACAAACGATACACAGTTAGGGGTTACTAACACCTTAGAGCCTATAGCCAGTGGCTGTAAGCGTAGAGAAAAAGCCCATGGTGCTTCGATAGGCTGTAATCGTATTAGTGTATCAAGTACTGCAGTTTTTGGTCGCAATGATCTTGGTCAGCTGACAGTTGTTACCGGGATAGAACAAGAATTTACAACGGGGAAATAATGATGCTGCGGATCAAAAAATTACTGTGTGCTACAGCAGCATGTATCGCTATGTTATCTAGCGTCAGTTTCGCTGATGATACGGAGCTATATGTTTTTGAATCAACAGCTCGATCAGGCTCACGGCCTCAGGTTCTGATTATTTTTGATAATTCAGGCAGTATGGGAACCGACGAGTACACTGATACTTTTTACCCTAGAGGCGATGAAAACCTTGGTGGCTCAACAAAATTGTTTTATAGCAAAGGCGCCGGAGTTCCTGATTTATCAAGCCCTAATTATATAAAAAACAAGTTTAATGGTTGTAAGCGTTCAAAAACCTATCTTAAGGATTATGGCTTTTTTACTGGTTTTATACGTGAATATAGTTTTGTCGGTGAGAATGGTACTTGGTCAGAGTTCCCCGACTCGCTCGCTACTACTGTAACACATACTGACTGTTTTGAAGATTTTGAAGATCCAAGCAGTATTAATTATAAAAATGCTAAAGATATTCCAGAGGGGCTTCCGGTTGATAGTCTCGGATCTTCAGCCTCGCCAGAACCCTATACTCTCGCTTCTTCAAGCTCTAGCACGGTAGATAAAGAGGCTGCTTTAAATAAGGCTTTGTTAACTAATTTTGGTATAGGTAAGTCAGTCACATTTTATACTGAAAAGTACGTAACTTGGTATCACAGCAACAAGTCTAAACAGGATATTTCTAGGCTGGAAATTGCTCAAAGAGTTATGGAAGACACTGTCGTCACTACCCCGAGTGTGGATTTTGGTCTAGCGGTGTTTAACTATAACAATGGTAGTAGTGATGATGGTGGACGGATAATATCAGGCGTTAAACGTCTTAACACGATAGAAAAAAAATCACTAATTAAAACAATTGGTAATTTAAATGCTGAAACATGGACGCCATTGTGTGAAACCTTGTATGAAGCGTACCGATACTTTGGGGGGGCGGCTCCCCACTTTGCTCTAGAAGCGGGAAGTGCTTCACCTGCAAGAGATCAAAGCATAGAGAAAAATGGTAAGTATATTTCGCCATTCGTGGGTAGCCAATGTACTGACAGAGCATATGTAGTTTATATCACCGATGGTGCTCCTAGTCGTGATAGTGCGGCCGATACGGCAGTCAGTAAATTGGCTGGCTATGACAAAGATAATAAAGTCAATGGCAGTTATTTGCCTGCATTAGCAAGTATTATGAATAATAAGGATGTCAATACTTCTGTTGATGGAGATCAGTTTGTAACGACCTTTACTATTGGGTTTAGTGATGGCGCTGCGAGTGCTGAGCCTATTTTAAAGAAAGCGGCTGAATTGGGTGGTGGTAAGTATTTTGCCGCGAGTAATGCTTCCGCGCTGCAAACTGCACTTTCACAAGTTTTTTCTCAAATATTAGAAACTAACGCTAGCTTTACCTCTCCTTCAATTGCGAGCAATAACTTTGATAGAACGCAGACTTTTGATTCAGCCTATTATGCAATGTTTTTGCCCAACAAAGGCGCACGTTGGATGGGGAATATTAAAAAGTTTAAGGTGACTGGAAGTGGCGATATTGTCGATAAGAATGGTGTTTTAGCTATTGATGATGATGGAAATCTTAAATCGTCTGCTTGCTCCTATTGGACTCCTAATGCTGTTTGTGCGGCCACTTCAGGGGGAGGGGATGGCAATGATGTGCGGACAGGTGGTGCGTCGCTTGCTATTAGAGGAACAGATTCAAGAGTGCTGTATGGTAACTTTGGCTCTGGAGGCGCATTAAAGAGCTTTACTAAAGCTAATGCACAGAGTGCTGCTGGCAGTGAGGCATTGCTTGCAGATTTTATGGGAGTCGATAAAACGCAGTTAACCAGTATGTTTAGTTGGGCAACTGGTGAAGACTCGGATGATGATGACAATGACTCAAGCACCACAGATAAGCGCGACGATATATTTGGCGATCCGCTGCATTCCAAGCCTCTAGCAATTAACTTTGGTAGCCAAGGTTCGCCAGACATTCGTGTGTTAGTCGGTACTAACCACGGCTTTTTACATATGCTAAAAGACAAGGGAGATGATGTAGAAGAGTCGTGGGCATTTATGCCCTATGAATTGCTGTCTAATGTTGCAGAGCTAAGAGCTAACGTTCCTACAGGTGTTCACTCTGTGTACGGCTTAGATTCTTCGCCAGTGGCTTATACCGAAGAGAATGCATCGGGTGGCATAACCAAAGCTTGGCTATTTGTCGGAATGCGTCGTGGAGGTAAGTCATATTATGCACTTGATATTACCGATCCTGACTCACCAAGTTTTATGTGGAAAATTGATCCTGACTCAACAGGTATGTCTGAGCTGGGGCAAACTTGGGCTGAACCAGTTGTGACCAAGGTTCCAGGTTGGCCAGTGGGAAACACTGATTTAGCAAGTGCTAAACCTGTTATTATTTTTGGTGCAGGTTATTCTCCGTCAACAAAAGATTCTGCAGCCGTAGGATTAAACGATGCTCAAGGCAGAGGTGTTTTTGTTGTTGATGCTGAAACCGGAACCTTAGTGCATGCATTTGGGCCTAGCAGTGGGGGGAACTCTACCCAACTACCAGGTATTGTTGACAGTGTGCCTAATGCCGTTGCTGTACTTGATTCTGATGGTGATGGGCTAACTGATAGGATCTACGCATCTGATACTGGCGGAAATGTATGGCGAATGGATTTACCATCAGGCTCACCTTCTGACTCTACTAACCCTTGGACCGCATATAAGTTTGCTGATCTTGGTGGTAATACGTTAGCAAGTGATAGGCGCTTCTTTGCCGAACCTGTGATTGCGCAAACGGTATTTACAAATATTGCTGAGGTTAGCGTTACCGTGGGGGGAAATACGAGTACTACAACGACCTACCAAAACGTGCCATATGATGCGGTAACCTTAGGTACCGGTCATCGCCCACACCCAAGTGACTTGGGTCGGGCAGATATGTTTTATGTATTACAAGATCGTAATGTGATTAGCCGTTCATTTGGGGGGATCGGTAACCCCAAACCAGCTCCCTTGCTGATAAGCGACTTGTATGATGTAACAACTGCTGCGCCCGATTCGAAGAGCGAAAATATTAGCTTTGGTGGTAAGCTAGGTTGGTATTATAACTTTGGCGCAGCTGGTGAAAAAAGTTTATCGGCATCATCGATAATTGAAGGTCGGGTATTTTTCACTTCTTATGTACCAGGAGATAACTCATCAGCCAATCAATGTTTAATATCGGGTATGGGACGCCTATATGGCTTCGACTTACACAAAGGCACTCGTTCTTACCAACAAGAATATTTAGAGATTGGTGAGCGAGTACCTGATACGCCACAGTTAGTTATTCCGCCTAACGGCTCTGATGATTCTTATATGTACCTCATTGGGATCGGCAAAGCGGGATCTGACATGTTGAAAGTTCCGGATCCTGACAATACTGCAGATACCTGTGAGCCTGGCGACGAAAAATGTGTCGGCGGTGGGCCAAGTGTCAATCGTATTTATTATCATATTAATGAGTAGACTATGAAGAGTAATAAAGGGTTTAGCTTGATTGAACTGATGATTGCCGTTGCGATTATTGGTATTTTAGCCAGCGTAGCATACCCATCATATGTGCAATATGTTGCTAAAGGCGCTCGTGCCGATGGCCTTGCTGCATTATTGGAAGTTGCTAACTTGCAGGAGCAGTATTATTTAGATAATCGAGTTTACGCAACCGATATGACACAGCTAGGCTTAGCTAGTGATCCGTATGTTGTTGAAAACGGTTTCTATAGTGTTGATTCAACCGGTACTGGTAGTTTTGTTGCTATCGCTACGGCGCTGGGAGCTCAGGCATCGCGTGATACAAGCTGTACTTCTATTCAAATCACAGATACAGGGGTTCGGACCCCTCAGGAGTGTTGGGAATGATCCGTTTTTTAATAGGGGGCTTGGTACTATTATCATCGACTAGTGAGGCTGCTGATACAGAGCTCAAGGAGTATAAGTGTTATGTTGCGACCAGCTTTAGTGAACAAATAACACTCTATCGTTGGCCTGCAGATAAAATGCATTATAACATGAAGCGACTGCCATTAAAGAAAATACCTAAGTCTGGCCCTGGAGCTAGACCATTAATTAAAGAGGTATTTGAGTGTGTAGAAAGCAGTTCTTCTTTTAAGTCGGCAGTGGCAAATAAGCTGGATGCTAACTTAGCTCGTTAATTGAACCATGAATGTGTAGTGATTAATGACTACACATCCATTGATAAATTATTTTATAACGTAAGAATATAGCTTCTTGTTATGCCTACTAGCATTCAGAAACGAGTATTTTGAGATTATTTTAAGAGCCTGTTAGTTACAGTTAATTGTACCTGTAGCAAACTTAACCTTTCCTGATACGCTTAACTGTAAGCCTTTTGAATCAGAACTTGTTTTACTACCAGGGCAATAGCTTAAGATCCCAGAACTAAAGCTACCACTAACAAAGCCATCGTTGCCGATAGTAATACTATTTTGATCGTAGTCGATAAAGTCACTCGTATTAAAACCGCCTATATTGAGCAGCACTTGATCTGTACCATCTATAGTATGTTGAGTTCCATTATCAACAAATACGCTAAAGCCGTTAATCCAATTACTGTTGCAAGTATTATTATTGAGTGGGCATACAGTTATACGTGTTCCATAACTAAGCGCATGACTGCGGCCAAATTGAATGGCTTGCTGTATGGTACGAATATTACTTTCTGCGCGGTAGCCTTCGTACATAGAGGTGAGTGAAGGTACACCAATCGCCAGTAATATAGCTGCAACGGCAATAGTCACCATCAACTCAACGAGCGTTACCCCTAGTTGTTTAATCTGCATCTGACTATTCCCTGTTTGACTGTCATTCTCTGACTTTTTAAATTTATGTTCTTAGCAGTCAATACTAGCAAAATCAGGGTATTGATTAAACTCTAAGCGAAGAATACTTGGCTGCTATATTTGCAAGAAAATTCGCTTGTGAGTAAATAAGCGTTATTGACAGTCAACGCTCTTGTTAGAGAATCTTACTCGGCCTGATTGATTAACGATAACAGCTCGCGAATACTCGCTATCAAGTAAATCAGGGCAGTAACGTAAAGTGCCATTTGTACCAGAAGCAAGCCCCTCTGGTTGAAATCGAATAGCTGCACGATTGTAGCTGATAGTGTCTCTATCACTGAAAGGTCCTATGCTATAAATGACTTGGTCATTTCCGTCTAGAATATTAGAGTCTCCGGAGTCAGTGAAAACTGTAATATTTTTTTGCCAGTTATCGGTGCACTTTTTCGCTTCTAGTGGGCAAACAGTGACCCTTAATCCGTATGCGACAGCATGGTTTCTCGCTAATTGAACAGATTGTTGTATTTTTCGAATGTTTGAGTTTGATCGTGCGTGAGAATAAAAAGCTTTTAATGAAGGTATGGAGGAAGATATTAAAATTGTGGCAACGGCCATAGTGACCATTAGCTCTATAACAGTAAAGCCAAATAGCTTGGTCTTCATATCCATTTCTTCCTTGAATTACTGAAGTATTTACATCCTGTAAATACTGGGAATATCTCAATACTGGCTAAGTATAGCTTCGAGTTTATAATTTTTTTGTAATTGTTCTATTTTATGAAGAGAGCATTTAGTTTCTTGGTGCTGCATAAATCACTTTGTACTTCAGAGTTTTGTTACTGCATGGTAAGCTACTGCGCAATCAAATTGCGTCTTTCAGCAAGTTCTTAGGGAGTTTTACAATGAAAAAAGTCGAAGCCATTATTAAACCATTTAAGTTAGATGATGTGCGCGAATCACTTGCTGATATCGGTATTACTGGCATGACTGTTTCTGAGGTGAAAGGCTTCGGTCGTCAAAAAGGGCATACAGAGCTGTATCGTGGCGCGGAATATATGGTCGACTTTCTACCTAAAGTGAAAATTGAACTAGTGATCCAGGATGAGCTACTTGAGCAAGCTTTAGAAGTTATCGTTGATACTGCCCGTACAGGTAAAATTGGCGACGGTAAAATTTTCGTGACTGATATTGAGCGTGTAATTCGTATCCGTACCGGTGAAGAAAACGAAGAGGCGGTTTAATTAGTTGCCCACTTTTTCGCATTATCTACGTATTGGATAGGTAATGCGAAAAAGCAGAACTGAAAGGTAATTTAGAGTGTTTAAGTATGTTTTACTCTTTTGGTTGTGCGGTTGAGTCCCTGATCACCGGTTCAGGTACAAAAACCTTTGAAAGTTGTGATGTTTCTTCTCTACGTTTAGCGATTAATAGCTCGGTTGCAATGTGGGCTATCTCTTCATTAGGCTGGTGGACAGTAGTTAGTTTCGGCCATGTTTGGCGTGAGAATGGACTATCCTCAAAACCAACAATTGATATTTCAGCTGGAATATCCACACCTTCTAATCTTGCCGCAAATAATGCTCCAGCTGCAATTTCATCGTTACAAGCAACAATAGCACTGGGTTTTATGCTTTGTTGTAATAGTGACTTAGCCCCTTGAACTCCTGACTCAAAAGAGTATTTACCGTCAATAATAAAGTTGTTATTCACGCTAATTTGATTGCTGGCTAATGCCTGTTTATATCCTGCTAAACGCTCTTTTGTTGATGCGTGCTCATGATCACCACTTAAGAACGCAATATTTTTATGACCAAGATCAATCAGGTGCTGGGTAATAGATATAGCACCAGATCTATCATCGACTAAAACTGCTAGTCCACTAGCAGACTCAAGTTTTTCACCGGCGACGATACGTACATAGCTGGCGTCTATTTTATCGAGAGCAGCCAAAATCACCGGGTCTTCAGAAAGAGGCGGTGTGAGTACGAGGCCTGATAAACGGTTGTGCTTAACCAAAGTCGTTAATTCTTCGCAGATATTGTCAGCCCTTGAATTACAAGGGTGAATAAGTAGCTCATAGCCTAAATCTTTACAGGCTGAAAGAATACCATTTTGCATATCAATGATGTAATAAGCGTTAGGGTTGTCATAAATAAAACCGATTACATAAGACTTTGTTCCAGCGAGGTTTCTTGCAGCCAAGTTCGGCTGATAATTAAGTTCTTTTATCGCATTATTGACTTTATCAATGGTGACCTGCTTTACAGAAGGTTCGTTGTTGGTAACCCGTGACACTGTTTTTATCGATACGCCAGCGTATTTAGCGACATCATTTATGGTGACTTTCATTAAGCGTATTCTCGTTAGTTACTCACTCACTTTTTACGACAAGCGGGGTAACACAAAGTTAACAAATGGCGTTTTTCGAAGGCGTTCTGCCCGAAGAATTAACGGTATAGTGCGAAGTTTTACGTCATTTAGCAATGAGAAGTGGTTAACTTTTTAAGTTTCAACACCAAGTAGAAAAAAAGTCTACTTGTTCGTTACAATTCACCTCTATATTTAACTCACTGTATTTTAATGATAATTAATATTGAAAAAATACACGCCTGTTATTCTTGGTAGGCAAAATTAACCTGTTGGTTATTTTGTTGTGGCGCAGCTGTTAATAATTGTGTAATGTTTGCACTAGACATGACAGCGTTGTCATTCCGATTCTGGAATGGTTATGGATATAAAAAAAGATAATAAGTTATGGAAGGGAAAACGAGATGCGACCATCTACCTTTAAGAAAAGTGTTCTAGCAACAAATATCGCGCTACTAATGAGTGGAGCAGTTTCTGTTTCAGCCATGGCGGCAGACGCTGATACGAAAGTAACAGCAGATGAAAACATTGAAAAAATTGAAGTTCGCGGTATGCGAGCGTCAATGAAAGCTTCAGTTAATGCAAAGAGATTCTCTGACTCAGTTGTTGATGCTGTAACAGCTGAAGATATTGGTAAGTTTCCTGATGGCGACGTGGGTGAGTCACTAGGTCGTATTCCAGGTGTTGCTGTAAACCGCCAGTTTGGTCAAGGCCAGCAGGTTTCGATTCGTGGTGCTTCAAGCCAGCTGACTCGTACTTTACTTAATGGACATGCTGTTGCATCTACAGGTTGGTTTGATCAGCAAGCCATTGACCGTAGTTTTAACTACTCGTTACTTCCGCCTCAGTTAGTAAGTGGCATCGAAGTTTATAAGTCATCACAGGCTGATATCACTGAAGGTGGTATTGGCGGTACGGTTATCGTTAAAACACGTAAGCCGCTAGATCTTGATGCTAATACAGCTTTCGTTAGCGCTAAAGGCGATTACGGTACAATTTCTGAAGAGATAGATCCTGAGCTATCTGGCCTTTATAGCTGGAAAAACGAAGATGAAAACTTCGGTATTTTAGTTTCTGGTGCAGGTTCACAAACTGAATATCAGCGTAATGGTATTGAAACCTTACTCGGTTGGGGAGAAATTGTTCCATCTACTTTCCAACAAGACCGTGAACGTACAGCATTTAACGTTGCTGCTCAGTACCGTCCAACTGACGCGCTAGAGTTTGGTTTAACGTATACAGCACTAGATCTTAAAGCAAACAACGCTAACACTTCTATTTTCTTATTCCCTACACAGCAGGGTGTTAATACTTGTAACCAGACAAATGCAGCTGGTGTTTGTACTGACATTACTCATACTGGTGAAGGCGGATTTGCTTGGGCTCAAACATGGGCTCGTGAAGCAGAAATGACTTCGGATACTATCGATTTTGATTTCAACTTCGAAGCTGAAAACTTTACAGTAGAAGGCCGTGTTGGTAACACTAAATCTGATGGTGGTACTAGCTTAACTTCTAACTATGGTAACTCAATCGGTCAACCTGGTGACTTTGCTGGTCACTATGATGCGACTGGTAAGATTATTGATATCGATATAGCTAAGCAAAACTTTGGCGCTGAAGATTTTAACGGCCAGCTTTCTACTGCAGCTTGGGCACTAAAGAAACAGCCTAATACTGATGAAGAAACATATGCACAACTAGACTTTACTATTCCGGTCGATTTAGGTGCAATTAGCTCATTTAAAACCGGTATTCGTTATGCTGACCACGATGTAACTCAGCAAACTGATATTGCAACTGTAGGTGATATTGCAGTACGTGATGCTTCACATTACTACAATGGAACTATGTCATCAGGTGCTGGCTTTACCTTACCTAAGCCAGATTTTGATGCAATGATTGCAGACGCAAATGCCGCTATTACAGGTTTCGAGCGCGATAAGTCTGGTTACGGTACATTGAATGAAAAGAACCTTGCACTATATGCAATGGCTAGCTTTGAGTCTGAAGGTATTCGCGGTAACTTTGGTCTGCGTTATATCTCAACCGACGTTGAGTCTGATTACTATGAGCTGAGTGATACAGGTCAGTTCGCTGACAACTTAAGCACAGCTAAGTCAAGCTATAGCGATGTACTTCCTAGTGTGAACGTTGCATTTGACTTAACTTCAGACCTTATTCTACGTACTTCTGCGGCGCAGGTTATTTCTCGTCCTAACTACTCAGAGTTATTCGCGACTTCAACACTTCCAGGTTTGAATGACGGTACTCCAGGTAACGAAAAGCTAAACCGCGGCTCTGTATCACTTGCTCCATTCAAAGCGACTCAAGCTGATGTGAGCTTAGAATGGTACTTTGGTGGTGAAGGTCTTGCAGCAGTAACTTACTTTATTAAAGACGTAAACTCTTTCATCTCTACTCGTCAAAAGCTTAACCAACAGATTGGTATTGATGATAATGACCTTATCGCTCAAGGCGGCAGTGCATGTGGTGTAGGCGTATACGATTGCTGGACTGTAAGTGAAAAGTATAACGCTACTGGCGGTCGTATTGAAGGTGTGGAATTACAGCTTCAAGATTCATTTGAAAATGGTTTAGGTTACTCTGCTAACTATACGTACGCAGATGCTGGCTCACCAGCTGAAAACTACCCAGACCAAGTTGGCGTGTTCTCTGATTCTTCAAAGCACACAGTTAACTTAGTGGGTTACTACGAAATGGAATCATTCTCTGCGCGTCTAGCTTATAACTGGCGCAGTGAGTACATGATGCGTGAACTACCAGGCTTCTACGGTAACCGCCAGCACGAAGATTATGGAACACTTGATCTTAGCGCTACATACAGTGTTACAGAGTGGATGGACCTAACTTTCGAAGCTGTTAACCTAACAGAGGAAGATAGTGTGCAAACTGGTGTTGCTCCGCTTGATGCTGAAGTTATCCCAGAGTTCAAAGCTGACTACCCTGTATGGAGCTTTGAAGGTGAAGCACGTTACAAAGTTGGCGTAGCATTACGCTTCTAATATAAATAATATAGTTGTAACTAAAGCCCAGCATTTGCTGGGCTTTTTATTAAACATTTAACATCATATTTTTTTTAAACTCGGTCTCTTCGGAGATAACTTATTAGATTAAGACTCTTTTTCAGCATAAATATAAGAGGGCGGCTATGGATATTCAAAGGGTAGCTATTGTTGGCGGAGGCACAGCGGGCTGGTTAGCTGCAAATCATTTAGGCCTAACAGCAATGGCACACAAATCGTTATCTGTCACTTTAATTGAGTCTGCAGATATTCCAACTATAGGAGTGGGGGAGGGTACAGTTCCTGCAATCCGTAAGTCATTAAAGCGTTTTGGGATCAGCGAAACAGAGTTTATTAAGCGTTGCGATGTAACCTTTAAGCAGTCGATAAAATTTGTGAATTGGTTAGATAAAAGCGCTCATGGCGAGAATAACTTCTATCACCACCTTTTTGATATGCCATCTGCAATGGGAGAGGCGCTGACACAAAAGTGGTTAGCTAAAAAACACGTTGCCTATGCTGGAACAGTGTCACCTCAACATGCTGTCTGTGAGGCTTATAAAGCGCCCAAAAGTATTAGTGATGCTGAGTATGCAGGTGCTTTGGGCTATGCCTATCACCTTAATGCTGCAAAGTTTGCTGAGCTATTAGCTGAAAACGCAAAAGAGCGTTTTAGAGTTGAGCATATAACCGCAAATGTGGAAGAGGTGATATTGGCAGAAAGTGGTGAGATTGAGTCGCTTATCACAGATACCAAAGGCAGATTAGATTTTGACTTTTATATTGATTGCAGTGGTTTTGCTTCCTTAATGATAGATAAAGCACTTAAGGTGCCTTTTATTGATAAGGCGGATCAATTATTTATCGATAAAGCGGTTGTAGTGCAAGTACCGACTTCACCTAATGACGTTATCCCTCCTTTTACGATTTCAACCGCACATCAGGCAGGCTGGATCTGGGATATAGCTCTAAGCAATCGCCGAGGCATTGGCTTTGTCTATAGCTCTAAATACATGGATGATGAAACTGCTGTTAGTAAATTAGATACATATTTAAATGGTAAGTTAGCTGAATATCAGTTCAGAACTATTCCGATGACGGTTGGTTACCGAGAGCGTTCGTGGGAGAAAAACTGCGTTGCGTTGGGACTCGCCCAAGGTTTTTTGGAGCCTTTAGAGGCAACATCGATTTTGTTGACAGATTTTGCTGCAAGTTTTTTAGCGAGTCGGTTTCCTAAGTCAGTAGAGGATCTACCGAGTATGAGTCAACGCTACAATCATGTAATGAGTTACGCATGGGAGCGGGTCGTTGATTTTATAAAAATGCATTACTGTCTATCGGACCGCTCTGACTCAAAGTTTTGGATAGACAATCGTGATACTGGCACAATGTCAGATGAACTTTTGCAGCGCTTAGCACTTTGGCAAAACTTTGTACCTAATAAAGAGGACTTCTTTAGTAAGTTTGAAGTTTTTGATTTAGAAAACTACCTCTATGTGCTTTATGGAATGCATTTTCCAACTAAAGCTGAATTTATATCAAACACTGAGATGCAAATGCCCAATGATTACCAGCATAGACTTGATAATATCTCGGCTCAGTTGGTGGCTAATCTACCACCGCAAAGAGAGCTATTAGAGAAAATAAAACAATATGGGTTCCAAACGATTTAATCGTTCAGCTAGGCTTTTCCCATTTCTGCCCATAAAGGGCTTGTAACTGTTGTTTATGGAGCGGAAAGTGTTGAGTGACAGTATTGAAGTAATGCTTAATGCTCTCGATACTAACGGCCTTTTCATTTGATAAAGGTTTCATCGCTACTTGATTAAAGCGTCCTTTTCCGGCGAGTAAGCAGTACCAACTTGGAGTCAGGTATGCTGCAAGGCTATTGGTATTGGTTAGTACTTGCTCAAGATCTCCAGTAGGATGATCCCATACGTCGATAATTTGCTTAAGCTTACTTGAGCAATTGTCGATATTGCGGGCATCAGACCAATACTGGCTATCGGTACGAGTATTTAAAAAGTAGTGTGCTTGAATATAATCTTTAATGGCATCGAGTATGCTATTCACTTTATTGTTGAAGAGGTTTTGCTGAATCTGGTTGTTGCGAGAGTAGCTGTTAATAAATTCCTCTAAAGTAAATTGCACTGACATTAGCGCTGTTGCTTCAAGTGGTTCAATAAAGCCTTGAGAAAGACCCACAGCTAACACATTTTCGTTCCAATGCTTTTCTACTCGGCCTAAACGCATTGATAAATGTTTTGCAGGCATTCCCTCACAACTTACACCGACATGAGCTCTAAGTTCTGCTTCGGCATCTTCAGGACTAATATGTTTAGATGAATAAACATAACCATTCCCGTAGCGACTGCTTAGGGGGATCTTCCAAGCCCAGCCAGCTGTCAACGCGGCAGACTCTGTAAATGGTGGGATTGGTTTAGAACAATCAATAGATGATGGAATTGCGATAGCCGAGTCGTTTAGTAAGCCGTCAGCATAGCTTTTATAAGCTGTGTTTAACGTTTTACCTATCAATAATGCACTAAAACCTGTGCAGTCGATAAATAACTCAGATTCAAGCTTCCGTCCTGATGCTGTTAATAGCTGTTTTATCTGGTTACAGCTACTCATATTTACTTGGGTCACAGTATCGGATAGATGCCCCACACCCAAATTTTTAGCTCTGTTTTTCAGGTATTCTCCTAATAAAGCTGAGTCAAAATGATAGCCGTATTCCATAACACCATTTAGTTGAATATTCGTTTTCGGAGAGCGATTCTCCTTAGCAAGAAAACTCTGTAGCCAATAATTATCTGGATGTTCATCAACTAAGAAGCCTTGGCGTCTTAAATCTGTATTATGGATAAATGCTTTACCCGTTTTAAGATCAATGTTGGAGTAAAAAGGGTGGAAATAACTATTTTTTGATGAGTTTGATGCCCAATTTGGAAAGCTAATACCGCATTTATATGTGGCATTGCACTTTGGCATCCATTCTGACTCATCAATAGCAAGAGTTTCAAAAAAACGTTTTAATGCCGGAGTTGAGCCTTCACCTACGCCAATTTTAGGGATCTCCACTGAATCCAGTACAGTAATTTTGCAGCCTAAATGACCCCATGCATGCTGAAGTAAACTTGCGCTCATCCAGCCAGCAGTGCCACCACCAACAATGATGATTTCTTTAGGAGGAGTGGTGATCATAGTTAAATCTGCCTTTAGTAGAGAAAAGTAAGCTGCCGTTGATGTTAACTCACACTTATCTTCGGCAGACTTAGATACATAATTAGTGGCTTAAATCATATTGATTTTGCAGCTCTATTAGGCGTGATATTTGCTGCAGTGATACTAGATGGGCGTAGATTAAAGGCAGCAATCCGTTAGCTTTTAATGACAGAAACTCTTCATCGCTTAACTGGTTTAGAGCCTGCTCGTCGATAACATAAACGCCATCGATTTTGATTGGTTGCTCACTCTGGGTAAGCTTGACCGTTAGCTGTTTACTAGTAAATAGGTTTTTAGATGCTAATAACTGACAAACATTATTGGTTTGCTCGTTAAACTCAGCCATTTCAAGTAAAGCTTGAGTTCGTTTTTTAAGATAATCTGTTTGTTCTTTTTGACTATCGAATAAAGGGTGTGAGCCTTCAGTTGTCGTTGTGACTAACGGGCTCGAAGTATCAATACAAACAAGCACGTTATCATTATCTTGGCTGGTTTTGACTAGCGACAATGGGGCATTATTAAAGCCGCGTGGATTGACACTCGCTGGCCAATTTGCATCTTGGCTGTAGAGGTTTAAGCCTTGTTTAACCCCCATCATAGCCACGGGAATAAATTGTCCGGTTTCTGTATTTTTTACAAAAACTAGAGGGAATTCGGAGGCTAGGTGGTGAAACTCATGAAACACTACCGGAATAAGTTGCTCATTGGCAAAACGGCGGTAGTCCTTCGATTCTGTGATACATATATTTTGATGGGAATCTGAGTTAAGTGGAACGATATTAGTCATATTGATTTTTAACCTTTAGTTATTATTTATTAAGTGCTTATCGGTTTACTATTTGTCGTTTACAGATTAAGGCATTTGGCCATTCTTATTACATAACTAACATTGCTGTACCAGAAACAATTATCCAAGCTGCAAAGAATAGCTTGAGTTTATCTATCGGCAGAAACAGCGCGAGTTTCTTAGCTATTAATGCGCCGATGATGGCTCCTGGCCCTGCAAATGTGACAATATTAAAGTTGGTATCGCTATCAGCTGATAAGTGTATTCCTGCCGTTGTCCACACTGTTATAGCTGTGACAATGACCCCCGTCGCTACGGCTAAAGTAGGCTCTACTTTTCTTAACAACAGGTAAATTACTATTAGTTCGCCAACACCGACAGAAAGCCAAGCAGTGATCATCCCACCTAAATAACTAATGCAACCAAGTGCAATAAAATCAGTTAGCTCTACTTGATGACGTATTGGCGTTAATGACTTATTTAACTTGGAATGGCTATAAATTAGCGTAATACCGAGCAGAATTGAAAATAAGCTAAATGAATATTCTAGATTAGCTAACGGCGGGATCATTAATGATTCTATCGTCCATAGGCCCGCAACAGATAAAGGTGTTAACAGCAATAACAATAACGGCAGTTGTGTCCAACTGTGTTTTTTATTTTGTAGGTAGTAACTAAACCAGGCGACAGCACCAGTTGTCATGCCAAAGCACTGTATAGCAAAGGATGTAGAGATACTTTGCTCGTTTGTTAAGTTGAGACTATTGAAAACAGGGATGAAAATAACCCCGCCGCCAGCTCCCGTTGAGTTGGCAAATATAGCGCCAGTTATTCCTAGAAAAATATAGTGAAGATAATCTTGAATAAGTGCAAATGAGTTGGGTGATTGCAATACTAATTTTGACCAAAGGGCCACTAAACCCAAAAAAATAGGGATAGACCATAAGTTGCGAACGATTCTATTTTTTGTCAGCTCATTCATTAGATATCCAGTTTATTCTTTTTATCGCTGCCTATTAATCACGCTAAAAGCTAATGCGATGTTATCAATGTTTGACAGCGTTGTCATATTTTTGGTTTCAACTCTTTTATTAAGGAATGACTGATTAACTTAAAAATGCCCTTGGCATAAAAATAACCACATTTAAATGTCAAAAAAATGTAGATATATTGTTCTGGTTTGTGTATGTTCACAAATGACAGCGTTGTCATCTGCTTGTGTGACATGTTGTTTGTAAGGTCTGCATGAAGAGGATGAGGTCTCCTGCTTTATGCCTTTGAGCAAACGAATATGTTTGTTACTCCTATATAGTCTCTCCCCAGAAACTATTGTGGGCCGAGTGTTTGATTACACTCGGCCATTTTTTTAAAGACGAAAAAATTTTAAATTAGGCGCGGTTGTTACCTGATGCAGTAAGTTATTTGATTCAATCTTTAGTCAGGTTTTGAATGGAGTACTTAAAGTGATTAAAACACGTTTTTATCTAGCACTAATGCTTACTTCTACTATCGTGGTAAGCCAATACGTTGTTGCGAAAACGGTCACCACAACTATTCCCGAAAGTTGGCAACTACAGCTAATGAATACCGCGTTAATTCGTGTCAATAGTCAATATCAGTTGCGCCAGCTTTCGACAGATATGAATCAAAAGCGTAAAGTTGAAGAGTCGCTAGCAGGTAATGTCGATGTATTTTGGAGCATGACCTCTTTGCCACTTGAAGAGCAACTCCTACCGATCAGGATCCCTATATTTAAAGGCTTACTAGGCAATCGCTTGCTTATTATCCGCCAGCAATCCCAGCAGCAATTTAATCAGGTAGATTCAAAATCAGATTTTTCGCAGTTTACCGCAGGTCAAAACCACTACTGGCCCGATGCCGATATCATTAAAGCCGCTAACCTTCCTATAGTGACTAGCTATAAGTATAAAAATCTATATCCAATGCTAGAAGGTGGTCGTTTTGATTACCTAGCCTTAGGTGCCCAAGAAATTTGGGAAGAGTTAGATAAACACCCTGATCCCGCATTAAAAATCGATGAGCGTGTGTTATTGCAATATCGTTCGCCTGCTTATTATTTTGTATCACCCGAACAACCACAATTAGCTCAAGACTTACAGCAAGGATTAGAGTCTATGGTGGCAGATGGTAGCTTCGACTCTATGTACAATCAGTATTTTAAAATTGATGAATTATACGCCAAGGCTAAGTTTGACCAACGGGTCATTATTAGACTCGATACTCCGGGGTTACATCACCTAACACCTGTTAATCGACCTGAATTATGGTTGGATTTATTTGATATTGAGGGAGTCAATTAAATGAAGTCTTTATCATTAAAGGTCCAGATCGGTTTAGCTTGTGCGCTGTTTGTAGTGATCAGTATTTTATTCAGCGGAGCGTATTGGTTAGAGAAAAGTCGCCTACAACAGCAGTTTGTTGATTATCAGACTAATTCTCTAGCAAACCTGGAAGTCACCTTGGCCCAACCTGTATTCAATTATGATTTCGAGCAAATAGATGCGGTACTATCGACTTTGCTTAAATCGCCACAGATTTATTCTATTGGGCTGCAAGATCATCGTGGGCAAGATATAGGTTCTGCTGGCCAGAGCGAAAAGATTGCTGAATCAGATCTCACTAAGCATCAATTGAGCTTTAGTCATAATGGGCAAGCAACTGGACAAATGAATATTGCTTATTCGCAGCAACCTATCCAATCAGCGTTAACTGACTTATTGATTACGTATTTGCTTATGGCTGCAATGATTTTGTTACTTAGTATTGGTGCAATTTACGTGATCTTAAAAGTACTTGTGACAACACCATTAACGCATATTGTTCACGCTATGGATGAGATTGCCTGTGGCGATGGAGACTTAAGTCATAAATTGCCGGTTGAAAGCCAAGATGAAGTTGGCCGACTGGCGGCTTCTTTTAATCAATTTGTCAGTCAAATTCATCTAAGCATTAGCAAAGTGAGTGAAACATCTCAGCAAATACTTATTGATGCAGAAGCGTTAGGGACATTATCCAGCGTTAACAATCAACGTGTGCAGTCACAATTAATCGATGCTGAAGCAGCAGTAACAGCAATGACTCAGCTTAACAGTCGCGCTAATGATGTTGCTGCATATGCTGGAGCAACGGCTGATGCCGCGACGGATGCGGATAGAAAGGTTGAACATAGTTATAGTGAATTTGACTCCGGACTTGCCTTGAGTGAAAGTCTTGCTCAAGAGTTAACCCTATCAGCAAAATCAGTTGAACAATTACAACAAGAAACTCAGAAAATTGATGAAGTTGTGGTGGTGATCAATGCTATTGCAGAGCAAACTAATCTGTTAGCGCTTAATGCGGCCATTGAGGCTGCTCGCGCTGGTGAGCAAGGGCGAGGCTTCGCTGTTGTTGCCGATGAAGTGAGAACGTTAGCTAGCCGAACCCAGCAGGCAACTGGCGAGATCCAAAAGATGATTCAAATGGTGCAGCGCAGTGTAAAAGAGACTGTAAATGCTATGCACTCTAGTAAAAGTTTATCAGACGATGCAGTAACGCATTCAACCGAAATCAAGTGCTTATTAACTAAAGTTTCTGAAATTGTGTCAAACATAAGTAATATGAACCTAGACGTTTCAGCTGCTGCTAAAGAGCAAACAGAAGTGACTTCAAGCATATCGATGACTCTTAATCAGTTAGTTACTTCATCAGGTTCAGCATCTACAGATAGTGAAAGACTAGCTCAATCGAGTGATCGTTTATTTCTACAGGGGGAGAAGTTACGAGATCTTGTTAAATCGTTCCGCTTATAAATAAGAATATAGAATAAGGAAAGTCATGAAGATTAAATTGATAGTAGCAGCGGTAGCGGTTGCAATGGCAACCACAGCTTGTTCAAAACAGGCTGCAGATGAACAAATATCCCCTGTAACTGTGAGCTCTCAAGCTGCCAGCGCAACCACTCAACTCACGCAGTCAGTTCTCGATAAAATAGGTCATACATTAGAGATCCGCTATCGCGTGGTGACAAATGTGCCTGATGAGAACTGTGATAAAGAAGTGGGCAATGGCCGCTGCTTCTTAGCTGAAATAGATTTAACTTCTGCAATTGATATCAATAATAAAGACTGGTCGATTTATTATTCGCAAATGCGTCCAATACAGAGCATCGTCGGTGACGAGTTTGATATAACTCGTGTGCAAGGTGACTTGCATAAAATCACTCCTGCTGCTGGCTTTAAAGGGCTTAAAAAAGGCGAGAAAACGACTATTCAGTTCCGCGGTGAGCTTTGGCAATTATCTGAAATCGACGGAATGCCAAATTATTATATTGCGGCTGAAGGTCTAGAGCCTGTCATTATTAGTAGCACGCAACTAGCGGTTGATGCTGAAACGGGTATGGAAGTGCGCCCTTATGTGGATGCGTATACCAATAGTGAAACGCAGTATAAACGCCGTGAGACAGATAAGCTTGAGTGGGCTACAAGCTCGGTGCTTTATAACAATAATCTAAATACACCTGTTGATGCAGTCCTTGCTGAAAATAGCATTTTACCGACACCGGCTAAGGTTAAGCTGAAAGCCGGAGAGCTGCCTGTATCACTAGATGCAGGTTTAAATGTTGAGCTTAATGATGTGGGGGCTGCCGCTGTCAGCGCGGCATTGCAAAGACTCGCTCGCATTGGTGTTAAGCAAAGTGCTAAAGGAGTGAAAACCGAGTTATTACCATTAACGACTAGCACCTCAGCTGGTCAGTATCATCTTGATATTTCAGCAGAGGGGATCCAAATTTTTGCAGCTGATGATGCCGGCTTCTCTTATGGTCTTGCGTCTATTGCTTCGTTAGTAAATACAGAAACATTAGCGGTTAATCCTATTTTTATCGATGATGAGCCACGTTATGATTTTCGCGGCATGCATGTGGACGTATCACGTAACTTTCATAGCAAACAGTTAATTTTAGACCTGCTAGATCAGATGGCAGCATATAAGCTGAATAAATTGCATCTGCATATGGCTGACGACGAAGGCTGGCGCTTAGAAATTAATGGCTTACCTGAATTAACAGACATTGGCAGTAAGCGTTGTCATGACTTAAGCGAAGATACCTGTTTATTACCTCAGTTAGGTAGTGGTCCATTTAGCGATGCTAAGGTCAATGGCTACTATAGCAAAGCAGATTATATTGAAATTCTGCAATATGCTAACGCCAGACAAATACAAGTTATTCCATCAATGGATATGCCTGGGCATTCAAGAGCGGCAATTAAATCAATGGAAGCGAGATACCGCACCTTAATGGCGGCAGATAAAACTGAAGAAGCAAAGCAATATTTATTATCTGATAGTGATGATAAAACGGTTTACTCATCGATTCAGTACTATAACGACAATACATTGAACGTATGTATGGAGTCGACTTTTACCTTTATCGATAAGGTGATTGATGAAATCGCAGCACTACACAAACAAGCTGGAGTGCCATTAGATCTTTACCATATTGGCGCCGATGAAACTGCCGGTGCATGGATTGAATCTCCTGTCTGTAAAGCCTTTATTGCCAATAATGACAAAGGCGTAAAGAGCATGGATGAGCTTGGTGCTTACTTTATCGAAAGAACCTCTCAGCTATTGGCAAACAAAGGTATTGAAGCTGCTGGGTGGAGTGATGGCATGAGTCATACTCGTCCAGAAAACATGCCAAAGAAAGTGCAGTCAAACATTTGGGATGTTGTAGCACATGGCGGCCATAAACGCGCTCACCAGCAAGCAAACTTAGGCTGGGAAGCCGTACTTGGTCAGCCTGAAGTCTTGTACTTTGACTTCCCTTATGAGGCCGACCCGAAAGAGCATGGCTATTACTGGGCTAGTCGAAACACTAACTCGCAAAAAATCCACAGTTTTATGCCAGGTAACTTGCCGGCTAATGCAGAGCAGTGGACCGATATTGAAAACTTACCTTTTGAAGCTGACGATACTGTAATAAAAGATGAAGCTGGTAACGTGGTCAGCGGCCCGCTAAAAGCAACAGTGAAGTTTGCCGGTATTCAAGGTCAGCTCTGGAGTGAAACGGTGCGTAGTGATGATGTTGCTGAATACATGATGTTTCCGAGAGTGATGATGCTTGCTGAGCGCGCTTGGCATAAGCCTAATTGGGAAGTGCCATATCAATACCAAGGTGCGGTTTATAATCAGCAAAGTGGTTTCTTTACTGAAGAGATGCGTGCCGCGCAGGCCAGCGACTGGTATCGCATAGCCAATACTCTTGGCGCTAAAGAACTATTAAAGCTTGATAAGGCTAATATTGCATACCGAGTACCAACACCAGGCGCTGTTATAAAAGACGGTAAACTGTTTGCTAATGTGATCTTCCCTGGGCTTGATATTGAATATCGGTCAGCTGGTGGGCAATGGCAAGCGTATGCTGAGGGCGTAACTGTTACAGCGCCTGTTGAAGTTCGAGTGATAGCTGCAGACGGTAATCGTAAAGGTCGCACATTAGTTGTTAAGTAACAATTGGCTAACAGTTGTTATCTGCAAAATATGTAAGTAATAACTAAGCTTGAACGTAGCAGTACCAAAGGTGTTGCTACGTTTTTTTATGTTTTATAAAGCTAGTTTAAAAAACGAATGACAACGCTGTCATTATTGTTGTAACATGAAGTTAACTTGGTGGGCTTTTACACATAAAGTCTAGATCCATTCTGTTTATAAAAGAATGAGAACGATAAAGAGGTCTGTCATGGGCATGAGCCAGACGAAAGAAGAGTCGCTATACATAGGAATTGACGGTGGTGGTAGTAAGTGCCGTGCAACAATTTACACTAGTGACTATCGTATTTTAGGCACAGGGGTAGCGGGACGTGCTAACCCACTTCATGGCCTAGCTCAAACGTTTCAATCAATTGAAGAGTCAACGCAGCTAGCATTAGCTGACGCAGGATTGGCGCCGAGCGACGCCAAGCGTTTAATTGCTGGGTTAGGTTTAGCAGGGGTTAATGTCCCAAGACTTTACCAAGATATTGCGACTTGGCAGCATCCATTTGCCAGTATGTATTTGACGACTGATCTGCATACCGCGTGTATTGGCGCACATCAAGGCCAAGAAGGCGCCGTTATTATTACAGGCACAGGCTCTTGTGGTTATGCACAAGTTGCAGATACAGAACTATTTCTCGGTGGCCATGGCTTTGCTCTGGGCGATAAAGGCAGTGGAGCTTGGCTTGGTTTAAAAGCTGGCGAGTGTGCACTATTAGACTTAGATGGCTTTGGTGACAAAACGGTATTGAGCCAGCGACTATTTGATTATTTTGGTGTCGATAGTGCATTAGGGATCGTTGAAAACCTTGCAGGTCAATCATCTAGTACTTACGCAAAGCTTGCTAGAATCGTGTTTGAAAGTGCTGCAAAGAAAGATAGCGTTGCGCTCGATATTGTCCGTGAAGGCGCGGGGTATATCAGTGAACTCGCACGTAAGTTATTTGAAGTTAATCCCCCGCGATTTTCAATGATAGGTGGACTTGCTGAGCCACTCGCACCTTGGCTTGATGAGGATGTAGTAGCAAAAATGTCTCCTACCTTACAGCCACCAGAGTGGGGCGCAGCATTTTTCGCTCAGCAACAACATGCTAAGGCTTAATTGGCCTAAGACTCTAAAGCAAATATGTCGATACGATAGCGGTACATTTAAGTAAGTGAGAACAAAATGAAGCAAACGATAATTGCAGATCGCGTGTTTGATGGAGATGAACTCCATACTGGCTTGCCTATCACGTTTGAAGATGGGCACATCTTGGCATTTGATACCATGCAAGGTGCCAAAGAGTCACGTTTAAGTCGTTTAGTCACTCCTGGCTTTATTGACGTACAAGTTAATGGCGGAGGAGGCGTACTATTTAACTCATCTCCTAATGTCAAAGGGATTGCAGCCATTGGCAAAGCCCATGCTAAATATGGCACCACGGCATTTCTACCGACATTAATTACAGATGATCTGAATGTCATGCATCAGGCTGCTGATGCGGTTGCAGCAGCATTAGAACAAAAAGTTGCGGGTGTAGTCGGTGTACATTTTGAAGGACCACACTTAAGCGTACCTAAAAAAGGCGTGCATCCTCAGCCATTTATTCGTCGTATTTCAGATGCAGAGCTGGAGATTTTTAGCCGCCAAGACCTTGGTATTAAAGTTGTTACTCTTGCACCTGAGAATGTGTCGACAGAAGTTATCGAAGCGCTGGTAAAATCAGGTGTTAAGGTGTGTTTAGGTCACTCTAATGCTGATTACGATACAGTGAAAGCTGCACTCGATGCTGGCGCAAACGGTTTTACTCATCTTTATAACGCCATGTCAGCGCTGGACTCTAGAAAACCAGGTATGGTTGGCGCAGCGCTTGAAAGCACTGAAGCTTGGTGTGGCTTAATTGTTGACGGTCATCACGTGCACCCTGCATCTGCTCGAGTCGCAATTAATGCTAAGCCTAAAGGCAAGGTGATGTTAGTGACTGATGCGATGCCACCTGTCGGCTTAGATGAAGAAGTTAGTTTTGAATTGTTTGGGACTCAGGTATTAAGAGTTGGCGACAGGCTAAATGCAGTGACGGGCGAGCTTGCTGGTTGCGTACTCGATATGGCTGGCGCCGTTGCTAACACTGTTAATATGCTAGGGCTTGCACCTGAGGAGGCTATTCGTATGGCATCTCTTTACCCTGCTGAATATTTAGGGTTAAGTCATCAAATGGGTAGGCTGCAAGTGGGTGGGCGTGCCGATATGGTGGCTCTTGATGATAACTACCAAGTGGGGCAGACCTATATTGGAGGAGAGCTAGCGTTTACTCGCTAGTTGTTGACAGTTGATGAGCTGCACAGGGTTTATCCCTTAAACTTGAACTATTAAATGGAGCCTCAGTAGTGAATACTACGGAGGCTTTGTTTTAATCAAACCCTTTATAAAGCCAATAAAACTAAAATAAAAGGCTCTTTAGATGACGACAATAACTAATACTACTGCTGAAAAAGCTAACTCAGCGGAAAATCCCTCGGGGCAACAAACCATTAAACCAGTAAAGAAATTAAGGCTTAAATCTCTTGATGCTTTACGTGGTTTTGATATGTTTTGGATTTTAGGTGGTGAAGCGTTATTTGCTGCTTTACTCGTATTAACTGGTTGGGCAGGGTTTAAATGGTTTGATGCACAAATGCATCACAGTGCTTGGCATGGTTTTACGTTTTACGACCTGATTTTTCCGCTGTTTATTTTTCTATCTGGTGTCGCATTAGGCTTATCGCCAAAACGCTTAGATAAACTGCCTTTACCGCAACGAACACCTCTATATAAACATGCTATAAAGCGATTACTGTTACTACTATTGTTCGGTGTTATTTATAACCATGGTTGGGGCACTGGTGCACCGTTTGCCATAGGCGAGGTGCGCTATGCCAGTGTATTAGGTCGTATTGCTTTCGCTTGGTTTTTCTGTGCGTTATTAGTGTGGCATACGAGCTTACGTACGCAAATCATTACCGCTGTTAGCGTATTAGTTGGTTATGCATTATTGCAAACATTTCCTTTTATTACCCTTAATGGTAGCGGCGCATTCAGTGCTACTGGTTCGATAAATGCAGCGGTAGATACTTTGTTACTACCGGGGGGCACTTATCAAAATGCAGCGGTAGATCCAGAAGGGATATTATCTACTATACCGGCTGTGGTTAATGCATTATTTGGTGTGTTTGTCGGTCACTTTATCGTTAAGCCTCATATAAAAGGTGAGTGGTTTAAAGTGGGGGTATTAACGGCTTCGGGGATCGCGCTAATTGTGTTGGGCTGGCTTATCTCACCACTGATACCTGTTAATAAAACTCTATGGACCAGCAGTTTTACTTTGGTTACAGCGGGGTGGAGCATTCTGTTGCTGGCTTTGTTTTACGCCATCATTGATGTAGTTAAAGTGCAGAGGTGGGCGTTTTTCTTTACCGTCATAGGCTGTAATTCGATTGTGATTTATATCGCTAGCAGTATCGTTAATTGGAAATACACTGCACAAAGTTTATTTGGTGGTGTGATAGCGAGCTTGCCTAATAATGTACAGGCTTTAGCCGGTGTTATTGCTTTACTCTTGGTGCAATGGTTAGTGCTTTATTGGATGTACAAGCGCGGAATTTTCGTTAAAGTTTAACCTTTGATGTGGCAACGCTAGGCTGAAGACCGCTGTCGGATCTTATCTTTTTATTCGCTAAGCGTTTCGGCTTAGCATGCGCCGTCAATAGTTTTGTCATTATTGGTTCTAAATGCGGCGTAGACCGCATGCTCATTGGAGATAGGATCCATATGATATATCCGAAAACACAAATAAAATAAAAATGACAGCGTTGTCTTTTTGGCTGCAATGTTTTAACATCAGTGAAACAATAGGCGGGCTAAGACATCAATAACAACGTTAATGATGGCCAGATAGAACTGTTAGTTTCGTTGAATTTAGGCTCTTGTGAACTGCACTTGCCAAATAATAAGCAGCTAGAAGTCTGCAACAACAAAGTAGCGACAATGAAGGATGGGATAACAGATTAATCTGGTATCATAAAATCAATTACTATAAGAAACAGGTTTAATATGACAGCAACGACTCAGGCTCAAGCTAGCCCAAAGAGCAGTTTACTGCCTATGACTATTATAGGTGTGCTCTTTTTTATCTTCGGATTCGTGACTTGGCTTAATGGCTCACTGATCCCATTCCTTAAAATCATCTGTGAGTTAAATGAGTTTCAAGCGTTGTTCGTAACGTTTGCTTTCTACATTGCTTATACCGTGATGGCGTTACCTATGTCATCCATACTTAAAAAAACAGGCTATAAAAATGGTATGGCAATAGGCTTGGCGATTATGGTCGTCGGCTCATTACTGTTTATACCTGCAGCACAAAGTGCCAATTATATGCTGTTTCTTGGTGCTCTATTTGTGCTGGGTACAGGCTTAACTATTTTACAGACTGCATCAAACCCTTATGTTGTACATATTGGCCCTAAAGAAAGCGCTGCAATGCGTATTAGTATCATGGGGCTAATTAACAAAGGTGCTGGCGTTATTGTACCTATTTTGTTTACAGCGCTAGTGTTATCTGGATTTGAAAACTTTACCGCAGAGCACTTAGCTGCGTTAACTGAAACTGAGCGCCAAGCACAGATCAATGAGCTATCTTCTAGACTTGTTATGCCATATATCTACATGGCTATCGCACTGACATTTTTGATTGGTCTTGTTAAGTTTTCTTCGTTACCAGAGCTTGAGTTTGAAGGCGCTGATGATCACCAAGAAAAGGGCAGTATTACTCATTTCCCACAAGTTGTATTAGGTGCCTTAGCTCTATTTGCTTATGTTGGTGTTGAAGTGATTGCCGGTGATACCATCGGTCTTTATGGTGAAAGCTTAGGTGTGAATAACTTCGCCTCACTCACTTCGTATACCATGGTGTTTATGGTATTTGGTTACATCATTGGTGTGACTTGTATCCCTAAGTTTATTAGTCAAGAAAAGGCATTGTTAGGTTCAGCTATTGCGGGGATCTTATGTGTTATCGGTGCGTCTTTAGGTTCTCGTGAAAGCACTATGATTGCGGATATTTTATGGGGCTGGAGCGGTATTCCAGTTATTCCTGATACAGTGACTTTTGTGGCACTCATGGGGCTTGCTCATGCGCTTGTTTGGCCTTCAATTTGGCCGCTAGCATTAGAAGGTTTGGGTAAGTATACCGCTCAAGGTTCTGCACTATTGATTATGGGGATTTCTGGCGGCGCTATTTTACCGCTAGTATTTGGTAAGGTTGCACACTTTGCTGATAATACTCAGGTAGCCTATTGGGTTGCATTACCATGCTATTTATTCATCTTATTCTACGCCTTAAAAGGTCACAAGATGCGCAGCTGGTAATCAAGTCTACTGTGTTATAAAGGAGCCTTTTAGGCTCCTTTTTTATTTTCAGTTTGGCATAATTTCGTAGTGCTAGTTAGGTGCCGTATCAATTATGCTTTGGTTGAAAGTAAGCGGAGGTATTTCTGGTGATGCTACACAACAGTTAGCTATAGCAGTAACCTTACTATACGAGGTACACAAGCTATTTTAAGCTTGATATATGATAGGACCACTTAGAATCATAGTAATGAGTACAAGAGCTTTATGACTGGCTCTATGAGTGTCTTAATTATTAATGAGGGCATCTGCTGGTTATGTTACAAAAGAGATTGGTTATGACTTAAAGCCTTATCCCCGACATAGGTTTTATGAATTTTGGCTAGAGTGGAGGGGGAGCGAGTTACTAACGGAAGTGCTAAATGGTGAATTTAATACTATCAAGGTTATTGAACTTGAAGCTATAAATAGCAGATACAAAAAAGCCACTCATTGAGTGGCTTTTTTGTTTTTATGGTGCCGGCACCAAGAGTCGAACTCGGGACCTACTGATTACAAGTCAGTTGCTCTACCAACTGAGCTATGCCGGCTTATTTGCTT
>NZ_JAKILC010000001.1 GCF_023283845.1 Shewanella marinintestina | reverse complement strand
AGTTGGCTTTTAACCAATTGGTCGAAGGTTCGAATCCTTCACGACCCACCACTTTTCTGCAAGTGGCTAAAGAAGTAGAAAGCAATACTAGATGGGTCGTTAGCTCAGTCGGTAGAGCAGTTGGCTTTTAACCAATTGGTCGAAGGTTCGAATCCTTCACGACCCACCACTTCTAGAACAATCGCTATATCTCCCCTGTATAAAGTCAAAAACACTCAGTTAGTGAAATACATAAGTTAGCCTAATTGCGTTTGTTATCGAGCATGCAGTTGACGTTGCTCTATCTAGCACATTGATTGAAAGGTTCGAGCCCTCTAAGACACACCACTTCTAGAACAATCGCTATATCTCTCTTGAATAAAGTCAAAAAAATTCGTTAGCGAAAATACATTACTCAGAACAGCCGCATTTGTTATTGAGCATGCAGTTGGCTTTGCCCTATCTAGCATATTGATCGAGGCGCGTACTTTTAAGAATTGAGCGTTTCTTAATCTCTTTCATATGTTTTCTCTGTTCTTCTATTCATACTTTGTCAAAAACTGTTCTTTATTCGTTTTAGCGTCTAATTACCCAATAGATCTAAGTCGAACTAATCAACGAGTATGCCATCGAGTTTCTTTCGCTAACTTGGTTCTCTTTTCGTGTTCACTGACTATCGTTTACCTGAAACATTATAAAGTAAACAGCGGTTCATATTCTTTTATGATGCAACGTCAGCATACAGGCGTTGATTAAACCCTTGTAGGAAAGGCACTCGAATAAATGGCATTCATTATGTTAACTGTTACTGTATTAATCTTATGTTGATTAATTGATTGGTTATCGAAATCTAGTTGATGTTTTAGGTGAGCAATTCTATTTTTATGCAGTTTTTACTGCTCTCAAGCTATACACGCTGGTATTTTGAAATATATTTTCGAGAATTAATCAGGTCATATCTAAGATGACACTAGCATTACAAAATTTTGACTAACGCTTTAGTTTTTCCTTGTTGTTATTTAACTCATTGATTCTATGTGTTTTATTGTTTTGTTTTGCGACAAGAACAATGGTGTTTAATTTTTTAAATATTATTCTATGAAAATTTATATATATGTTTGAGGGTAATGAAAAAACCGTAGTTAATTAACACATTGCTTCATTCTTTACTAATATTGTGTCGGTAAATGCGAATATGATTAATTAGTAAGTGGTGTTCTACCTTCGTCTGATAGACCTATTGCTAATGTTGTACAGATGTTAACTCGGTCATATTTTGTGTAGATAATAAAAATATCAGGGAGAAAGGGAATGAAACAAGCAAGGTTTACGTTAATAGGAGCTGCAACAATTGCAGCAATGAGTTTTGGTGTGGCAGCAGACACTGAATTTAAATTTGGTGGATATGTAAAAGCTGATGTGATGTTCAGTGATTATAGTAATGGAGCTCCAGGTTCGGGCAGTTTATCTAGACAGTTTTATGTTCCGGGCACTATTTATGGTGACGCTAGCAATGGGAAACAAGTTGTCGACTTCCAGGCAAGAGAATCACGGTTTAATTTTAAGACTTCAACTGATTTAGATGGGCATAAGCTAACTGGTTTTATTGAACTAGATTTTATGACTCATACAGATGGTAATGAGCGAGTATCTAATAGCTACTCACCTCGTATACGACAAGCATTTGTCAGTTTTGATAATTGGGCGGCAGGCCAAATGTGGACAACGTTCCAAAACCCAGGAGCACTGCCTGAAAATTTGGATTTTGTTGGTGCAGCTGATGGTACTCCCTTTGTTCGACAAACTATGGTTCGCTATACCAATGGTGGTTTTCAGTTCTCAGCAGAAAACCCTGAAACAACATTGAATACCTATAGAGATCCTTCTGGTGCACGAGTTACAAGTGGTAGCGGTATGGTGCCTGATTTTGTCGCTCGTTATAACATGAAAACTGAAAGTGGCATGGCCTTCACGTTTGCAGGTATTGCAAGGCAGCTAAATATTGAAATGAACAAAGATACGGCTACCCCTATCGATGCGACTGAGCTTGGTTACGGTGTGAGCTTTACCGGTGTTATCCCTGTAGGACAAGATGATATTAAGATGTCTGCAACCTATGGTGAAGGATTAGGTCGTTATATGGCACTAAACTACGTGAACGCTGGTGTACTAAACGCTAATGGTGATATTGAAACCATAGGTTCTTATGGTGGCTATATTTCTTACCGTCATTGGTGGAACGATAAGTGGAGAACCAGTATTACTGGTTCAGGCTTTAAAGCCGATAATAATGTTGATTTGAGCGGGAATAATGTCAATAAAGACTCTTATTCTGGTTATATCAATTTACTATATTCACCAGTAAAACCGTTAACAGTAGGTATTGAATATATGTACGCTAAAAACACTAAAGAAAATGGTGTTGACGGTGAGCTTAACCGAGTGATTTTCTCTATGAAGTACGTACTTTAGTAAGGTAGATAGTAAATACAATAAAAAAGGAGGCCTAAGCCTCCTTTTTTATAATCAATAATTTTTATGCCGCTGGCATTAAGTTATTGTCGCGAACGTATTGTTCAAATTCAGTGCAGCCACCAACATGGTCTTTATCAACGAAGATTTGTGGTACGGTTTCTACTGGCTTACCAACTGTTTTTTCTAAATCGGCTTTGCTGATCCCTTCAGCGTGAATGTCTACGTATTTGAATTTAAAATCATCACGTTTTTCAGTTAGTTGCTCTGCAACTTGAACCGCGCGTACACAATAAGGGCAACCTGGTCGACCGAAAATAACAACAAACATAATAGCTTCCTCAATTTTAGCTTGAGCACTTTATATCATAGCCTTTGCAATAGTTCTAATCGATATTAGAAGTCGCGCTAATCGTATTATTGATTTTTACTCAAAGTGTGACTTTTCTGTTTGATATCGACCTTGATAATCGAAGATTGTTTCCATTAACTCCCAACCCTTTTTGCCTTTTTTTAGTAGTATTAAATCAGGTTTTCTAAATAAAACATGATCATCCGCAAGCTGTTGCGGGGTTTTATACTTTTTGTGTTTTATACCTGGAGTGCGACTATGCGGGAAAATAAATAACGCAAAAACAGCGCGAATTTGTGCTGGAGTTTGCATTTTGAAGTAACGACAAAAATCATTGCCTTCGGTATCGATATAGCGCACGACTAAACGCTCAGCTTCTGGTTCAAGCAACATACTTTGGCATTTAAAAAGGTGATGATGCTTCTGCTGTAATACTTCTTTAAGGCGCTTATCTGGATCAACTAAAATTGCCTGACAGTGCTGACAGACTTTAGCGGCAATATCATTTTCTTCGCCGCAGTTAGGGCAAGCTTTAGAGCGGAATCTGAAGTCACACTGTTGCTTGCTGCCGTCAGTTTCAATCAGTGCTTGGCAGCGACGACCAAAATGCTCAATGATATCGCCATCATTATCAGTGAGCCCCCAAAATATATTGGCAAAATCGCACACGGGACAATGAACTTGTACTGGCTTACATTTGCTATTGGGCTTTGGTTGGCCAACCTCTGGATAAAACAGATCATAACCGTTGGCTGCATAATCAATTACAAGGCACTCAGCCTTATTTTTATCAATTCTTAATCCGCGGCCAACCATTTGCTGAAAAAGGCTCACGGAGGCTGTTGGGCGAAGTATAGCGATAAGATCAACGTGAGGCGCATCAAACCCTGTAGTAAGTACCGCAACATTGACTAAGAATTTAATTTTTTTAGCTTTAAAAGCATCAATAAGACTATCTCTGTCTTCTCGCGATGTTTTTGCTGTGATGAGCGCGACTTGCTCGCCAGCAAGCTTTGTGACGATTTCTTCAGCGTGTTTAACCGTTGCTGCAAAAATAATGATCCCTTGGCGGTGTTCGCCAAAGGCGATGAGCTGTTTAACAATCGCAGTAGTTGCTCGGCCGCAATGATTAAGAATGGAGTTAACCTCTTTTTCATTGTATTCACCCGTTGGTGAGGCGGTTAGTTCACTAAAATCATATTGTGCACTCAGGCCATCAAACATCTTTGGTTGGCTCAAAAAGCCTTGTTTAATCAGCGGGCGCATCGGTAGTTCAAATATGCAATTTTCAAACACGGGCTTTTCAGTATTGCCTATTTTTCCGTGGTAATGATGGCGATAGATCCAACCTAAATCGAGGCGGTAAGGAGTTGCTGTTAAGCCAAGTAATCGAATGTTGCTATTTTTTGAATGCAAATGGCTAAGGAGTTGTTGATATTGACTGTCTTTGTCAGGGCTAACACGGTGACATTCATCAATGATCACTAAGCTATAGGGTTCATCGAATTGACTTGGTTGTTTAACCGCGGATTGAATACTGGCAACAACTGTTTTACCTGCTGTTGATTTTTGATTAAGTCCCGCTGAATATATTTGGGCTTTTTCTGTTAGTAAGCCAACTTTCTCTGCATTTTGAGCAACGAGCTCTTTGACATGAGTTAATACTAAGACGCGGCCTTTGGCAATGCGTGCAAGCTCAGCAATGACAATGCTTTTTCCTGCACCCGTTGGCAATACGAGCACTGCGGAGTCAGTACTTTTTTTGAAATGGCTAACGGCAGCGTCAACCGATTGTTGTTGGTAATCTCTCAGTTGCACGGCAAGCAAACCTAACATAAATCAATTTTATAAACGAAATGATCCCATACTTATTGATATGATATAAGCGAAATATTAATTAATCTTTTTCTGATAATAACTGAATTAACAACAGGTATAAAAAAAGCCCCTTTAGAAGGGGCTAGGTGGTCAACCTTTGTCTGATAGAAAATCACTTATTCACTGCGATTGAGGCGACTCTCAATCAAGGTGTCAATCACAGCTGGATCTGCCAGTGTTGACGAGTCACCTAAGTTTGTGACTTCGTTCGCGGCAATTTTACGTAAGAAGCGACGCATAATCTTGCCTGAACGTGTCTTAGGTAAGCCGCCTGCCCATTGAATAAGATCTGGAGTGGCAAGCGCACCAATCTCTTTTCTAACCCATTGGCGTAGTTGTTGACGAAGTTCTTCAGTTTCTACGGTACCTTTTGTTAGCGTAACGTATGCGTAAATGCCTTGTCCTTTAATATCATGGGGATAACCAACAACAGCGGCTTCTGCAACTTGCTCATGAGCAACTAGAGCACTTTCTACTTCTGCTGTACCTAAACGGTGGCCTGATACGTTGATCACGTCATCAACACGGCCAGTGATCCAGTAATAACCATCTTCATCACGTTTAGCACCGTCACCAGTAAAATACATACCTCTAAAGGTTTTAAAATAGGTGAGTACAAATCTATCATGGTCGCCAAATACGGTACGCATTTGTCCCGGCCAAGAATCTAGTATTACCAAGTTACCTTCATTAGCGCCTTCAACGATGTTGCCCATGTTATCAACCAGTGCAGGCTGAACACCAAAGAATGGGCGAGTCGCTGAACCAGGCTTGGTATCAGTTGCGCCTGGAAGCGGACTAATCAAAATTCCACCAGTCTCTGTTTGCCACCAAGTATCAACGATCGGGCACTTTTCATGACCAATTACATCGTTATACCAGCGCCATGCTTCAGGGTTAATCGGTTCGCCTACAGATCCCATAATACGAAGTGAGCTACCATCAAAGCCGTCAAACTGCTCTTTACCTTCGGCCATTAATGCACGGATAAGTGTTGGAGCGGTATAAAGAATATTGACGTTATGACGATCAATCATTTCACCTAAGCGTGCAGGGCTTGGGTAATTAGGAACGCCTTCATGGATAAGGACCGTTGCGCCGTTAGCAAGCGGGCCGTAAACCATGTATGAGTGACCAGTAATCCAACCTACATCGGCTGTACACCAGTAAACTTCGTTTTCTTTGTAGTCAAATACATACTCGTGAGTCATGGCGGCATAAACCATATAACCACCAGTGGTATGTAAAACACCTTTAGGGTTGCCAGTTGAACCTGAGGTATAGAGTAAAAATAATGGATCTTCTGCGCCCATCTCTTCTGCAATACAGTGCTCAGAGGCGGTTTCCATTAGTGACTCCCACCAGATATCACGACCTTCGACCCAATTGATATCGCCGCCAGTGCGTTTCATCACGATGACTTTTTCAACGCAAGTGACATCAGGATGTGAAAGTGCTTCATCAATATTGGCTTTTAACGGAATAATGCGGCCGCCACGGACACCTTCATCAGCGGTAATCACGACTTTTGAGTTTCCGTCGATAACACGCGATGCAATTGAATCCGGTGAAAAGCCACCAAATACAACTGAGTGAATCGCACCAATACGAGCACAAGCTAGCATGGCTACAGCTGCTTCTGGCACCATAGGCATATAGATTGTTACGACTTCTCCGCGACGTACACCTTGGCTGCGTAGTGCGTTAGCAAATTTACACACTTCGGTATGAAGCTGACCATAAGTCAATGTGCGTTGATCTTTAGCGTCGTCGCCTTCCCAGATAATTGCCAGTTTGTCGGCATTGTTTTCTAAGTGTCTGTCTAAACAGTTAGCTGAAGCGTTGAGCGTGCCGTCATAAAACCACTTAATGAATAGATTGTGGTCATCGAAAGAGGTTTTCTTTACCTTAGTAAAAGGTTTAATCCAGTCGATACGGTTGCCGTGTTCTCTCCAGAAACCTTCAGGATTGACAATCGACTCCTGATACATTTTTTTATATTGTTCGTCGTTTACAAGTGCGTTTTCTGCGATTTCACTTGGAACTTTGTAGAGAGACTGCATGCTCATTGGGCTTCCCTTATCTAATAATGCGTAAGCTGAGTATGAATTGGGATAGGGGACTTTCTCTATTAGACCTTGGTCTAGTAATATATTTCCCTTATTTTTTAGTTGGTTGTAATTTCAATTCGGCTGGATTTCATAACATTTTTACCGCAAAATAGTTTAAAAAAAAGAGAACCCTATGAATTTAACTGTTTTGGTTGGCACCATAGCCATCGTTTATGTATTGCTTTTATTCCTTATCGCCTGGGGTGCTGAGCGTTGGTTTAGTGGCATAACTAAGCGCATGCAGACTTGGATTTACGGTTTAAGTTTGGCTGTGTATTGTTCATCATGGAGCTTTCTCGGTACCGTTGGTCAGTCAGCACAAGATCTTTGGTCCTTTTTACCGATTTTCATTGGTCCGATAGTGATATTTACGTTTGGTTTTGGCCTATTACGTAAAATGGTCATTGTTTCCAAAGCACAAAATATCACCTCAGTGGCGGACTTTATTGCTGCACGCTACGGCAAATCACAACTACTCGCAGCCATCGTTACCCTTATTGCTCTATTTGGCATCATGCCGTATATCGCATTACAGCTAAAAGCTATGGTGTTTAGCCTTAATTTATTTCAACCGGACGGTGCTTTATTTGATGGCGCTAAAGTCTCACTCATCATTACCGCCATATTAGCGGTTTTCGCAATATTATTTGGCACGCGTAAGCTCGATGCTACTGAGCACAACCCTGGGATGATGTTAGCCATTGCATTCGAATCTTTGGTTAAGTTAGGTGCTTTTTTACTCGTAGGTATTGTTATTAGCTTTGGCGTATTTGATGGCTTTGGTGATATTTGGCAACAAGCGTCAGAAGGGGATTTAATAAACAATCCTAATCTGCGTATTGAATCTTTAATGCCGGAATTACTTGTTGGTATGGCGGCCTTTTTGTGTATGCCGAGGCAGTTCCACGTGATGATGGTGGAATGTGAAAATGAAAACACCATCTTAAAAGCGCGTTGGTTATTTCCTCTGTATTTATTACTTTTCGGTATGTTTGTTGCGCCGCTTGCTCTAGCTGGCAAATTGTTACTAGGTGATGCAGTGGCAGCTGATACTTATGTGATTAATTTGCCTTTGGCATTAGATCAGCCTTGGCTAGCCGTTGTTGCACTGTTAGGTACCTTGTCTGCTGCTACCGGTATGGTCATTGTTGCTGTTGTTACTATTAGCGTAATGGTGAGTAATGAGTGGTTAGTGCCATTAATGCTGCGAACTGGGCAAATAAAAGCGCGTAATTTCAGTCAGTTTTCACAACTTTTATTAAATGCGCGGCGCTTAGCAATCATATTAATACTCGGTTTAGGATATTTCAGTTATCTATCCTTTATGGATAATGACTCGCTGTCATCTTTAGGCATGTTATCTTTTGGCGCATTTGCCCAACTTGCACCAGCGTTAATTGGTGGTATGTATTGGAAGCATGGTAACCGCAGTGGAGTATTTCTTGGGCTGTCTGTTGGCTTTGGTAGCTGGTGTTATATCCTGCTACAGGGGGCAGTTAACTCCCCAGCTATTGTAACCACTGAATTTGGCCTATTAGATTCTATTACGCCTAATGTTCGCGACATTCTTATTGCCTTATTGGCAAACTGCGCCTGTTATATGCTGGGTTCAGTGTGGTTTCGAGCGGGTGTCGTGGAGAGAATGCAGGCCAGTGCTTTTGTTACACCTGGTGCGTTGAAAAAAGATACCAACCGTAAAACTGCACCAGTTTCTCAGCAAGATTTGTTGATATTGGCGAGTCGGTTTGTGAGCCCTACACGTGCTTATGAAAGTTTTTCAGCCTTTTCAGAAGATGCGGTTAAAAGTGATAGCTGGCATAAAGCTGCACCACCGGAGCTTATCGCTCATACCGAACATATGTTAGCTGGTGTGTTAGGTGCATCGAGTGCTTCATTAGTATTGGACTCAGTTCTTCAAGGGCGAGATTTAGCGCTGGATGAGGTGTTTAGTTTGGTTGATGAGGCATCATCAAAAATTATTCTAAGCCAAGATATGTTACGTGGTGCAATTGAACATGCTTATGAAGGTATGAGCGTTGTTGATAACGACTTGAATTTAGTCGCTTGGAACTACAGGTATGCAGAGCTTTATGATTACCCTGATCAGTTTTTGCAAGCTGGAATGCCCATTAGCGATGTGGTGCGTTTTAATGCAGAGAGGGGCTATTGCGGTGAAGGTGACATCGATTCGCAAGTAGAAAAGCGTGTTCAGCATATGCGTAACGGCACCCCCCATGTATCAGAACGGCAACGTCGAGATGGTAAGGTAATTAAAATTCAAGGAAATCCAATGCCTGATGGTGGCTTTGTAATGACCTTTACTGATATCACTCAATACCGTTTGCAAGCAAAAGCACTGCAAGAAGCGAATGAAACACTTGAAGCGAGAGTGCAAGAACGTACATATGAGTTATCTTTGCTTAATAGTCAGTTGTTAGAGGCAAAAGCGCAAGAAGAGATGGCGAATGCATCTAAAAGTCGTTTCCTGGCGGCAGTCGGCCATGATCTTATGCAGCCTCTGAATGCCGCGAGACTATTTACAGCATCGTTGTCGCAATATCCAAATCTTGACCAAGAGGGGAAAACGACACTTAACCATGTTAATAGCTCCCTTAAAATTGCTGGTGAGCTGTTAACGGACTTGCTTGATATTTCAAAGCTTGATTCGGGCATGGTTGATGTTAATCGACGCGATTTTTCTATTGCGGATTTAATCGATGGCCTAGCTGTAGAGTTTGATGCAATGTCTAAAGATTGCTCAATCAAATTTAGTTGCATTTCAAGTTCAGCCACCATCAACTCAGATCCTAGCTTATTGCGCCGAGTCCTTCAAAACTTCTTAACTAATGCCTATCGCTACGCTAAAGGTAATCGAGTGCTGCTGGGATGTCGGCGCAGAGGCGCTGAACTTGAAATTCAAGTGATAGACACTGGTTGTGGTATTGATGAAAGTGAAACTTCAGAAATTTTTAAAGAGTTTAAGCGTTTAGATAACCCAGAAAGTAAGAGTGTTAATGGATTAGGGCTAGGGTTGGCAATTGCAGATCGTATAAGCCGAGTGCTCTCACATGAGATAAGTGTGAGCTCTGAGCTGGGCAAAGGCTCAGTGTTCTCAATCAGAGTTCCTATTGGGGTTAAAGTCAGCACGCCTAAAGTGAAGAAAGCTCCCTCATTACTGCAACCATTAGCAGGTGTGAAAGTACTTTGTATTGATAACGAGGAAGCGATTCTAGCGGGCTTAGAAAGTTTGCTGAGTCGTTGGCAATGTGAAGTGGTTTGTGCAAAGGATTTAGCCGATGCACGCATTAAACTTGGGCTTAAAGGCGTCGCTCCAGATATTGTTCTCGCAGATTATCATTTAGACGATGGTCAAAATGGCGTTGATGCAATGGATGGGATCCGTAGCTTATATGGTGAACAACTACCAGGGATCCTTATTACCGCTAACACGCGAAAAGACTTAATTGATGATATGCATAAAAGGGGATATCACTATATGGCGAAAATGGTAAAGCCTGCTGCATTAAGAGCACTTATATCGAGTTTGGTGAAAAAATCTTAACTTACCAATTTTGTGCTAGTGAAGTCTGTACTCGCATTAAAGTCGTTTAGTTCAGATAAAAAGAAAAGGTACGCCATTGGCGTACCTTTTTTGTTTGTTATTTAGTCTTAAAGGTTTTAATAAAGCTAGTCATGATTATTCTATTTTTACAGGGGTTAGGCCTTTGTCTCTGGATTCAACAGCCGTTTCTAAGTCAAAACCTCCTGTTTTCCAGCTCTGAGCCTCTTCAGGATTGAAAGATTGATTTTTCCAACTTTGGGCATTTTCTAAATTAAATCCAGCTTTGGACCAAGAGCTTGATTGTTTTGCATCAAAACCTGCACCATTCCACGCTTGAGCTTGCTCAGCATTGAATCCAATCTCTTTCCAGGCGGCAATATCTCTTTCAGACATACCTTTCCAGGTTGCAGGTGCCGAGGCGCAGGCACTGAGGGTTAAAACAATCATAATCAAACCGAGTTTTTTCATGTCACTTCCTTGGTTGTAAGTAGTCAGTTTTGCTTATCTTATCCACGGAAAATACTGTGGTGCAGCACGAGACAATGCACGATTGGCTGAGTTGAAATATAGAACCTACTATTGAAGATAGTCGCTGAATTTTATCTCGACAAGTTATTGCTTAGAATGAAGTAAACACAATACTCGCCGGAATAGCTTGCATCTGTGTAGGCAAATGGAATGTCGTAAGCGGTGGTGGTATTGAGAATCGATATTACAGATGTAATAGAGAGCTACTTTAACAAGATGAGCTTTTACTTTGATAAAGCAACGTCCAAAGGTCAGCATAAAAAACCGCAAGCTATGCTTAGTTGCGGTTTTCAGTATGGGCTAAACAAAGTGAATTAAATATCTACTTTATCCATTTCAAGTTGTTGTAAGGCTATCACTGCTTGAGTGCGGTTTCTCACACCAAGCTTTCTAAATATTGCAGTAGCATGGGCTTTAATCGTTGCTTCTGATACACCGAGATCATAAGCAATTTGCTTGTTTAACAGACCTTCGGCAAACATTTGCAGTACTTTGTATTGCTGAGGGGTGAGATCTGCCAGTTTACTTGCCATCTGGTTTGTCTCATCTTCATTGATCTCTTGTAGCTCAACACCTTGAGGCAACCAAACATCACCCATTAAGACTGCTTCTAGCGCTTCAGCTAAAGTTTCCATTGAAGATGATTTTGGAATAAAGCCTGAACTACCATAATGAATGGCGCGGCTTATGGTTAGACTGTCTTCGTGGGCAGAGATCACCACCACGGGTAAATCTTGAAAATGTGTTCTTAAATGGATCAAAGTTGAATAACCATGAGAGCCAGGCATTTGAAGGTCTAACAACACTGCATCGTATTCAATGTCATTATTTTCGATTAAGGCTTGTAGCGCATCAGCGCTATCAGCTTCAAACCATTGAGTATTAGTAAACTCAGACGAGAGTGCTTGTCTAAGCGCGTTCCGAAATAACGGGTGGTCATCTGCAATTATTATATTTAAATTTTCAGGCTTCATGGCTTTATAGGGTTGTTTTGGTTGCACGTGAAGATAGTTCAATGTAGCAGAAAAATGACTACGGGTTCTATGGCTTTAAGCCGGAAAAGTTATTATTTGTTAAAATAATTACCGAAGTTAGACTTTAGTCGATATTGCTGATTGTAATTGATTTAGTGAAATTTTTGAGGTTGATTGCCTAAGTAAGAGGAAAGAGAGATCACCAAGGAGTATAGAGTTACCCCTTGGTTGATAGCTTGATGTAGACGATAGTTGGTACTCATTATGAAAAGGAGAACAGTTTATCGAGAAAGGCAAATTAACGATGAGGCGGCCAAACTACAGTCGGCTTTCTTTGCTCATCAACAGCTACAAATGTAAACACGCCACGAATAGCATGGTCTCGAAGATCTTGGTACATATCTTCGACGAAAATATTCACTTCAACTTTGATTGAAGTATTACCTACATGAATAACTCTGGCAATAATTTCGGCTAAAGAACCCGCTGGAATAGGTTTATTAAAGTCGATTCTATCTGAACTTACCGTTACCAATGTTTTACGGCAAAAACGCGTTGCAGCAATAAAAGCGGTTTCATCCATCCAAGCTAAGGCTTCACCGCCAAAAAGGGTGTTGTGGTGGTTAGTAATTGACGGGAACACAGCTTTAATTACACGAGCTTCAGATTGTTCAACTCTATGGGCTACATCGTCAGGAAATTGCTGGGGAGTTTGAGTTAGTGGCATACGGCAACCTATGGTTATGCTTTGAAGAGGCGAGATTATAGCCGTTTTTGTAATTTTATAACAGGTTGCCATTCTTGAGTTTAGGCTGTGGAGCTAAATCGTTATAATGTTAAAGCATAAAAAAACGCACCACCCGTAAGTTGATGCGCTTTTATTGAGTACTGGTTAAAGCTTAATTTTGTACTAACAATTCCATACGTGCTCGTGATGCTTTAGCTAGCTCTTTCAGTAATACGACCGAATCTTCCCAATGAATACAAGCATCGGTAATACTCTTGCCGTAAATAAGCTCTTCGCCTGCAACAACTTTTTGATTGCCTTCTTCAATGAAGCTTTCAGCCATAATGCCGGCAATAGCGGTTGAGCCTTGAGCCATCTGTTGCATAATAGATTCTGCGACATTTAGTTGCTCTTTATGCATCTTGCGGCTATTACCATGGCTAAAATCAACAACCATACGTTGGGTTACCCCAACACTGTCAAGTTGTGCTGCTGCTGCTGCAATATCTTCAGCATGGTAGTTTGGCTCTTTACCACCACGTAAAATAATATGACCAAATGGGTTACCGTGAGTACGGTAAACTGCCATCGCGCCATCTTTATCTGGCGAATAGAAAATATGCGGTGCTTGTGCTGCACGAACGGCGTCTACGGCAATATCGATACTGCCATTGGTACCATTTTTAAATCCAACTGGGCATGACAGCGCAGATGCCATTTCGCGGTGAATTTGACTTTCAGTGGTACGAGCACCAATTGCGCCCCAAGTGATCAAGTCTGCAATATACTGGCCGTTAACCATATCTAAAAACTCAGTGGCAATCGGCAGTTTTAGTTCAGTGATTTGCTGTAATAGATGACGTGCTTTACGTAAGCCTTTATTAGGACTAAAGCTGCCATCAAGATCAGGATCTGAGATAAGCCCTTTCCAGCCGACAGTTGTGCGTGGCTTTTCAAAATAGACACGCATCAAGATACATAAGTCATCTTTATATTGCTGGTGTAGTTCTGCTAAGCGTTTAGCATAATCAAGAGCCGCTTCAGTGTCATGAATTGAGCAAGGGCCAATAATGACTAAAAGGCGTTGGTCTTCACCACTAATAATGGCTTCAACTTCACGGCGTTGCTGGACTAGATAGTCTGCTGCATCTTGTGTTAAAGGGTATTCTGCAGCGAGTTGTGCAGGTGAGATCACCTTACATAAAAGGGAGGTGCGGAGTTCGTCTGTTTTAATGGTCATTAACAATACCGAGCGTTCGTATGGGCTTTCGCCTGATTACCTCGGATTATAACTAATAGTTTGGCTATGCACAGTGGCAATTGCCTTAAAAATGGGCCTAAATTGCATCATATCAATATTTATTTGATATAAATTAAAGGCTTTTACGTTAAAAAGCCTTTAATTTCCGAGTAAATAGATTAGATAAAGGTTAGAACATATGGCGTTCTAGCCCTGTAGCCTCAATAATCTTAGTTGCAATCTCTTCTACCGAGTGATTGGTGGTATTTACAAAGGGAATACGCTCACGCTTATACATCATTTCAACTTCTTTGACTTCTAAGCGACATTGACGCAAAGAAGAGTATCGGCTATTTGACATACGGCTTTGGCGTATTTCATGTAACCTTTCAGGATCAATAGTCAACCCAAACAGTTTGCCTTTATTGCGTTTTAACGCATCAGGTAGCTTAAGGTTATCCATGTCGTCTTCAGTAAACGGATAATTCGCTGCCTTTATACCAAACTGCATTGAGAGGTACAGACTCGATGGGGTTTTACCACAGCGAGATACGCCTAATAAAATCAGGTCTGCTTTATCCATGTGTTTCATGGTTTGACCGTCATCATTTTCCATTGCGTAATTAATGGCATCAATGCGTGCTTCGTAACTATCATTGGTTTTACCATGAGTGCGATGTAGTGCTGGAGTAGCAGCAATACCTAATTGTTTTTCTAATGGCGCCACAAAAGTATTCAAAAAGTCATAATCTAAGCCTTCACTGCTATAGATAACATCTCGGATCTCCGGTTTAACGATGGAATGGAAAACCAGTGGCCTTTCACCTGTTGTAATAAAACAATCATTTATTTGTGCTTTAACAGCTTCTGCTTTTGCTTCCGTTTCTACAAACGGAATCGTAAGTGCATCAAACTCAAGCGGAAACTGAGAAAGAACCGCATGACCAAACACCTCAGCTGTGATCGCTGTCCCATCTGAGATATAGAATACTTTACGTAACATTTTGACCTCTTGTAGTAATAAAATTACAAATAAAATTATACATTTACGCTTGTTGTCATGGAGTGTAAGATGCCTCTGCTCTCGTGTGAAGAGCCACACTAAAATATACTTGCGGAGATAAAAACTGTGCAGCAATACGTACTCTGGTATCAAGAATTAGGCATGGGCGATGTTAACAAGGTAGGCGGCAAAAACGCTTCTCTTGGTGAGATGATTAGCAACCTATCAAACGCAGGCGTTCAAGTGCCTGGTGGATTTGCGACAACATCTTTTGCGTTCAATGAATTTCTTGAACAAAGTGGACTTAACCAGAAGATATACGAAATTCTAGAAACCCTAGATGTAGATGACGTGAATGCACTCGCTACAGCCGGTGCACAGATTAGACAGTGGGTTATCGATACCCCATTCCACCCAGAATTTGAACAAGCAGTTCGTGAGGCTTACGAAAAGCTGAGTTCAGAAACAAGTGATGCTTCGTTTGCAGTGCGTTCTTCTGCAACTGCAGAAGACATGCCAGACGCATCATTTGCTGGTCAACAAGAAACATTCCTAAACGTTAAGGGTTATGAAGCCGTATTAGAAGCAACTAAGCATGTATTTGCTTCTTTGTTTAATGACCGCGCTATTTCATACCGTGTTCACCAAGGTTACGACCATAAAGGCGTCGCACTTTCTGCCGGTATTCAGCGCATGGTGCGTTCAGATACAGCAGCTTCAGGTGTTATGTTCACTATGGATACTGAATCTGGCAACAATGATGTGGTATTTATTACCTCTTCATTCGGCCTAGGTGAAATGGTTGTTCAAGGTGCTGTTAACCCTGACGAATTTTATGTGCACAAGCCAAGTTTGGTTGCTGGACATAAAGCGGTAGTACGCCGCAACATCGGTAGCAAGCTTATCCAAATGGTGTATTCAGATGATGAATCTCATGGTAAGCAAGTTAAGATTGAAGATATCGCAGCAGATAAGCGCCGTGAATTTTCAATTAACGATGCAGAAGTACAAGAACTTGCTAAGCAAGCCATGACTATCGAGAAGCATTACGGTCGTCCTATGGACATCGAATGGGCTAAAGACGGTAACGACGGTAAGTTGTATATCGTACAGGCTCGTCCTGAAACTGTTCGTTCTCGTGAAGATGTGCAGCTAATTGAACGTTACCACCTTAAAACTCAAGGTGATGTAATTTGTGAAGGCCGCGCAATTGGTCATAAGATTGGTAAAGGCGTCGCTAAAGTGCTTAAGTCCATCGACGATATGGACCAAATCCAACCAGGTGATGTACTGGTTACTGACATGACTGACCCAGATTGGGAGCCAATCATGAAGCGTGCAAGCGCGATTGTAACTAACCGTGGTGGCCGTACTTGTCATGCTGCGATTATTGCGCGTGAACTAGGTGTCCCAGCGGTAGTGGGTTGCGGCGATGTAACTGAACGTATCCAAAGCGGTCAAGAAATTACAGTGTCTTGTGCTGAAGGTGATACCGGTTTTATCTACAGTGGTTTACAAGATTTCGAAGTTGTTTCATCACGTGTTGACGCGATGCCTGAACTGCCAATGAAGATCACTATGAACGTGGGTAACCCAGATAGAGCATTTGATTTTGCTCGTCTTCCTAACGAAGGTGTGGGTCTTGCGCGTCTTGAATTCATCATTAACCGCATGATTGGTATTCACCCTAAAGCTTTGCTTGAGTTCAACGATCAAACTGCTGAACTACAACAAGAGATCCACGAGATGATCGCGGGTTACGAGTCACCTGTAGAATACTACGTGGCACGCCTTGTTGAAGGTATTGCAACTATCGGTTCTGCATTCCATCCAAAGAAAGTGATTGTTCGTATGTCTGACTTTAAGTCAAACGAATACGCTAACTTGGTAGGTGGTGACCGTTATGAGCCTGAAGAAGAAAACCCAATGTTGGGCTTCCGTGGCGCTAGCCGTTATATCTCTGAATCATTCCGCGACTGTTTCGCTTTAGAGTGTGAAGCGATTAAGCGTGTTCGTAATGATATGGGTCTGAAGAACGTTGAAATCATGATCCCATTTGTACGTACTCTTGATGAAGCGGCGCAAGTGATTGAGCTACTAAAAGAGCAAGGTCTTGAGCGTGGTAAAGATGGCTTGCGCGTTATCATGATGTGCGAGTTACCTTCAAACGCGTTACTTGCAGAACAGTTCCTAGAGTATTTTGATGGTTTCTCTATCGGTTCTAACGATTTAACTCAGCTGACTTTAGGTCTTGACCGAGATTCAGGCATTATTAGTCATCTGTTCGATGAACGTAATGAAGCAGTTAAAGCGCTATTGTCTCTTGCTATTAAAGCGGCTAAAGCAAAAGGTGCTTATGTGGGTATTTGTGGTCAAGGCCCATCAGATCACCCAGACTTTGCAGCATGGTTAGTAGAGCAAGGTATTGATACCGTATCGCTAAACCCTGATACCGTTATCGACACTTGGTTATACCTAGCTGAAGCGCACGCATAACAGTATATGTGATTGTTAAAATCTGCGTGATTTAACATTTCATTAAAAAAGCCGCTATTTAGCGGCTTTTTTTATGTTTATAATGCAGACATACCCTAAGAATAATAATTGATAGAAGTTGCTATGTTACCCAAGTTATCGCATCAACAAACGCTTGAACCAATTTACCTTTCTTTTTTATCTGCATTAGAAGAGGGCGCATTTTCCGGGGATATTGACACCCGTTACAGTGCGCGTTTAGCCCAAGCGACCGATAACTCGGTGTATCAATTTTTGCCCCAAGCTGTGATATATCCTAAAAGCCAACGCGACGTTCAAGCGGCCTTGCTACTAGCTGCAAGAGCTGAGTTTGATGAGGTGGTATTTAGCGCAAGAGGCGGCGGTACCGGCACAAATGGTCAGTCATTGACTCACGGTATCATCATCGATATGTCGCGTTACATGAATCAAGTCGTTGAAGTTAACGCCGCTGAAGGCTGGGTAAAAGTGCAAGCGGGTGTGGTGAAAGATGCGCTTAATGATGTGCTTAGGCCACATGGATTCTTTTTTAGCCCTGATCTTTCAACATCCAACCGTGCCACTTTAGGTGGAATGATTAACACCGATGCATCGGGTGCTGGCTCATTGGTTTATGGTAAAACCTCTGATCATGTACTGGGCTTAACCAGTATTTTATTTGACGGCTCTGAGCTTACTACTCGTCCAGTAAACCGTGAGCTGTTAGCAGATCTCGACTCTGTTACCGATAATGTATTAGGTCAACAGCTTATCTGTACTATTGCTGATATGTGTAAGGATAATCGTGAACAAATTGAGCAACGCTTTCCTAAGCTAAATCGCTTTTTAACTGGCTATGACTTGAAAAATGTCTGGGATGATGAGCTTGAACACTTTGACTTATCGCGCATTATCGCAGGCTCTGAAGGTACATTAGCTGTAATCACTGAAGCTAAATTAAATATTACGCCATTGCCGACTTGTCGCATGATGGTCAATATCAAATACAATTCGTTTGAATCAGCGTTGCGTCATGCACCAACTCTAGTACAAGCAAATGCGACAGTGGTTGAAACCGTTGACTCAAAAGTGCTTAACCTTGCTAAACAAGACATTATTTGGCATTCAGTGTCAGCACTGATCAAAGATGTGCCAGATAAAGAAATTGACGGCCTTAATATGGTTGAGTTTGCTGGTGAGCAAGCTGATGTTGAAGCCAGAGTTGCTAAGCTTGAAGCCATGTTAACTGCGCAAATTGGTCAAAGCGAAGCCGGTCTACTGGGTTATCAAGTCACATCTGACAAAGCCAGTATTAACACTATTTATGCTATGCGAAAAAAGGCGGTGGGGCTACTAGGCGCAGCAAAAGGCACTCGTAAACCTATCGCTTTTGCTGAAGATACGGCGGTACCACCTGAAAAGTTGGCTGATTTTATTTTAGAGTTCAGAGCGCTGCTTGATAGCCACCAATTACAATATGGCATGTTTGGTCATGTGGATGCGGGTGTATTACATGTTCGCCCAGCACTGGATATGTGTGATGAGCAAGACGAAAGGCTACTGAAAACCATTTCAGACCAAGTGGCCGACTTAACACTTAAATACGGTGGCTTAATGTGGGGTGAGCACGGTAAAGGTGTGCGCGGTGAATATGGCCCAGCAGTGTTTGGCGAGCATTTATACGGATTATTGGAAGAGGTTAAAGGTTTATTCGACCCTAAGAATAAACTCAATCCTGGTAAGCTGGTGGCCCCTAAAAGTAGTGGTCCAATGCTTTATAACGTCGACAGCGTAAAACGCGGTGCATTTGATAGACAAATTCCAATTAGAACCCGTGAAGCGTTTCCTGATGTGATGAATTGTAATGGTAACGGCTTGTGCTTTAATTACAGCGCTTATTCACCTATGTGCCCATCGTTCAAAGTCACTGGCGACAGAGTACAATCGCCAAAGGGGCGCGCAGGCTTAATGCGAGAATGGCTGCGTTTACTCGAAGCTGAAGGGGTTGATGTTAATGAGCTTGCTCGTGCTAAGCCACTAGGTTGGCTACAGCGTGCACAGAACAGCTTAAAAATGGATAAAGAGTATGATTACTCCCATGAGGTGATGGAGTCTTTAAAGGGCTGTTTAGCCTGTAAAGCCTGTTCGAGCCAATGCCCGGTAAAAGTGGATGTGCCTAAGTTTAGGGCGCAGTTTTTTGATATTTATTACCAGCGCTATTTACGTCCAGCAAAAGACTATTTAGTCGCAGGAATCGAAGATTCATTGCCGTTAATGGCGAGTGCACCAAGACTGGTTAATGCGGTATCACAAAATAGCTTAAGCAAGTGGGTGATTAAAAAGTCTTTAGGCTATGTTGATGCGCCAGCGCTATCTGTGCCGACATTAAAGCAGCGCTTAGAAGGACACAGTAGCCGAGGTTATGATTTAGCGGCGTTACAACAAATTCCTGAAAGTGAGCGCAGCCAATATGTGTTGGTGGTACAAGACCCTTTCAATAGCTTTTATGAGGCTGGAACGGTTTATCACTTTATTCAGCTTATTGAAAAGCTTGGTCTTAAACCTGTTTTATTGCCATTTAAACCCAATGGTAAGCCGATTCATATTAAAGGTTTCTTAGATAAGTTTGCTCGAACCGCTAAGTCTACCGCAGATTTTCTCAATCAAGTGGCGAAACTTAATATGCCAATGGTGGGGATCGATCCAGCTTTGGTACTTTGTTATCGTGATGAATATGCAGAGGTATTAGGTGGTGCTCGTGGCAACTTCCATGTGCAGCTGGCAAATGAGTGGTTGTTAGAAGTCGTTGTAAATCAACCCAAGCGAGAGGCTAGTGAGTCTGAGTTTACCTGGTTTAGCCACTGCACAGAATCAACCGCTAAGCCTAATACCGCCAATGAATGGCAAGGCATCTTTGCGCACTTTGGCGCTAAGCTTAATACGGTTAATTTGGGTTGTTGTGGTATGGCGGGTACTTATGGTCATGAAGCGGAGAATCTTGAGCGATCTAAAACGCTCTATAGCATGTCTTGGGAACAGACTTTATCTAAACTACCACAATCGCAAGTGCTGATCTCTGGTTATTCATGTCGAAGTCAAGTTAAGCGTTTTAGCGGTTTTAAACCAAAGCATCCGCTAGAGGCATTATTAACGTTAATTTAGTTTGATTGAATTTAGGCTAATGTTTATAGAGGCTGCGAACTAATGGACACTCAAAATGGCTTAAATTGAATGTTAAGCTTTAATACAAAGAACTAGCTTTGGGCTAGTTTTTTGCTTTTCGCAATATACGTTGATGAAGCCGTTATTCGTTATACAGGAAAATGAGGAGCCTAATGTCAAAGGGGAATTTGGATCACAAGCAAGTTACTGAAGCGATTTCTTCATTAACTTCAGGGGCATCACTATGCAGCGAAGAAGCTATCTTCGTCATCACTGATAGCGGAGAATGGTTTTATCAAGGTGGTAAGTTACCAATTAAGTTTTGTAAGTTGTTTGCGAGCATTTTGCACCGCATTGAACAGGAATACTTTTTGATAACTCCCGTTGAAAAGCTCAAAGTCTCCGTAGCCACTCAAGCACTTATCCTTGTTGATTATGATAAGCAAGCTGACGGGAGCTTTTGGGTTAAATCAAGTATTAACACCGAGCATAAAGTCGAGTCATTAGCGCATTTTGTAGTCGCTGACGCTTCGGTAATATTACAGCTAGAGAAGGGAGTTGAAGCAAGGTTAAATCGCGCCTGTTTTTATCGATTTATTGATGATTTTGTCATTTAAAGTCACTTACAGCTTCAAGGTAAATTGTTCTGGTTTAAGATAATGATTTATATGTAGAACAAATCATTTTGAGTGATAATTGTTCATCTAGGCTAGTTTCTTTTTGTGTAAGTGGTAAGATTAAAAGCAGCTTATAAAGCGAACTGGAGGTGCTAATTGAATCGATTTGAGAGTCTAGGTGACTTGGTTTCTCACTTGAATGTTGATCTACAAAATGAGTTAGATCAGCGTCTTAAACGATACCAGTTAGATATCAAACTTTGGCCAGTGCTATTTTCACTTTGGCAAGAGGAGGGCGTGACTCAAACCGCTCTCTCTAAGCGCTGCGCAGTTGCAAACTACACCATGACTCGCCTGCTAGATCAACTGCAATCACAAGGATTAATTACCCGCCATCAAGACGCGGAAAATCGCCGCGCGTTTCAAATTTATCTTACCGATAACGGGAAGGCGCTAGAGCAAGATCTCGTTCGAGAAGCTGAGAGAGTGAACGAGACTTTCTTAAATAATCTTGCTGAAGAAGAGCGTGAGCTGTTTTTAGCCTTACTGAATAAAATAAACCGCTACTAACATTCATCACATTGTTGGCCAACATTCTCAGCTATTATTTAATTGTTTAAGCGTGATTTTGTCTCGGTTTAGCCTCGATGTTATTGCTAGCTTGGTTTATTTCTGGGAGCACCTCTTGGCTATGACACCTGTTTGTAATATTAAGGAAATTCTATGTACAGATTAGCCGTTGTTTGTATGGTTATTTTTGTTAGTAGCTGCTCGATAAATATTAATAAGAGTAAAGACAAACCCATTGAAGAGGGGGCAAATAATTCCAATTCTATGGTCGCTGATAGCATACGAAATCCCAAAAAGAGTGCCGGTTATCTACAAACAATCACCTTGGCTAATGGCAATAGTTTAATTGTTGAAGAAGGGCGTCTAGAGCCTCGCTCAATCGGCAGTGCTAGCGTAAAACTATACCGAGACTTGAATGTTGGAGATTTTGTTGCTGCGGTGAATTTTGTTCGTGATGGTACAATTTTAACCACCAAGTTAATAGAAAATGGACCGGATAAACAAAAACTTGCAGTGACCACGGTGACAGCTGGTAGTGGTAACTATCAAAACACACAGTTAATTTGTATAACCAATAACAGCATAGTGTTATGTGAGTAAATTGTTTTTAGTGGTTGGCTGGGGGATTAATAGGTTTGAATTAGCTAAGGGTCAGTAAAAAAACAATAAATAGGCCAATAGCTAAAATGCCTTGCTGGGTTAACTGGCGACTACGATATAACTCTTTTTTCCCCTGCTTGAGACTCGCAACTAAGTTGTTTTGCTTGTAGATCTTACAAGTAAGCTGCTCTGTTATAGGATCGAGTAAAAGTTGTAGCTTGGCGGCTTTACCATCGTTTAGTGTTAGAGAATGTTCACTTTTTCGACCGAAATTGAGCTTTCTAGAAACCCGCTTTCCGTTAATATACATCTGCTCTAAGCCACACCAATTACTGGCTTGTAGCTCAATGACGTCTTGATTAAGTGCATATTTAAATATTGCCATTCAACACAGCCTTTTTTAACGCATGGCTACTAATTCAAGCAGACGTTAGCTAGCTTCGCTAGTATATATGAAGATTTAAATTACGAAGTTATCGCTACTCACTGTTATAAAGGTAAAAAAATACCCAGCACTTAGGCTGGGTATTTTATAAAATAGAAAGCTTATTTTGCTGCGTTAATAATGGCTCTTGCCATCTCATCTGCCACATCACCAGTTGTACGATTTTGTTCATCAGCATGAGAGAAAATAGTCAGTAGGGTATTATAAATCTCTTCTACTTTTGCCGTTGCAGCTGACGCGTCATAATCTTTTTCAAAAGACACGTTGATGATCCCGCCTGCATTAATGACATAATCAGGTGCGTACAAAATACCTAAATCTTTTAGCATTTCTCCATGACGTACTTCAGCGAGCTGATTATTCGCACAACCAGCAACAATGGTTGCTTTAATCATTGGAATCGTGATGTCGTTAATGGTGGCGCCTAGGGCACATGGAGCGTATACATCAACATCTTGATGGTAGATATCCTGTGGAGCAACAACCGTTGCACCAAACTCAGTGGCAACTTTATCTAAAGACTCTTGATGGATATCAGTAACAACTAGCTCTGCGCCTTCAGCATGTAGGTGTCGGCATAGGTAGTAACCTACATGCCCTACGCCTTGTACTGAAATCTTAAGTCCCTTCAAGCTATCTAGGCCACGTTGATGTTTTACTGCAGCTTTAATGCCTAAGTATGTACCTAGCGCTGTAAACGGAGATGGATCGCCACTTTTACCTTCAAGACCAGCCATATAAGGGGTTTCTTGGTGAGCAATCATGATATCTGAAGTTGAAACGCCAACATCTTCAGCTGAGTAGTATTTACCACCTAAAGTATCGATGCAGCGACCAAAAGCTCTAAATAACGCTTCACGGTCTTGTACTTTTGGATCGGCAATAATAACAGACTTACCGCCACCCATTGCTAAACCGGCCATTGCATTCTTGTAAGTCATGCCACGTGATAAACGCAGAACGTCAGTGATAGCTTCGTCGTCTGACTCGTAGTTCCACATTCTACAACCACCAACAGCAGGTCCAAGGTTAGTATTGTGGATTGCAATGATGGCCCTTAAGCCGCTTTCTTTATCATGACAAAAAACGACCTGTTCATGGTCGTCGAAAGAGATGTGATTGAAAATTGCCACTTGTTGATCTCCGCTTTGAGCATCGAATGACCGCCGCTGTAGGATTACAGAGTAGTCTACTTGTTATATTTATTGCAGAACGATAGCATTTAGGGATACTCTCAATAAAGTAAAGATTCGGAATATTTGTGATCTGTCTGGCAATTTTGCTTTCCACTTTACGTTAACGTAAAGTTGTTGCTTAATTTAAGAGTCAGAAGTGTGAAAGCTTTTGTGTCTTTTCGAAAAACAGAAGCAAAGATAACAATAAGAAAGGAAGTGTTAGATGGCTGAAGAAGCAGTAGATCAAGAGCAGCAAATTCAAGAGTGGACTCGAGCTCAGTTTCAAAAGGCAAATAAGTTTTTGGCTGAAAAAGGCATTATGCCAAGTAAGGTTCATCCAGAAGAAAGCCGCTTTTTAGCCCCTTATGTTGCTATATGGAAAATCGATTCTAAAAAGCCAACGAAAAAGACTTACTGGGTGATGTCGGGTGATTTACCGTCTGATTACGTAGAAGTCAGCGTTGCAGAAACTGCCCGCGACGCATTACGTCATTTTTCTATGATGTGGCAGATGAAAGCTGAAAACATTCAGCGCTCGGGACTCACTAAAGATCCAGCTCAAGCAAAATTTGCCGAGCTTTTGGTATCGCGCGCAGAGAGTCTTTATAAGATGCAAGCGGATGATTCTATTTGGGGTCCAAGCGCTTAAGGCTGCTAGCTAATTGATATTAAACAGACAAAAAAGGCATCGTTAGATGCCTTTTTTGATCGCCAGTAGTAGGCCAAACTTTTATTTTGACTATTCGCCGAAATAAAAATATCCACGATTTAGTAAGTCTAATATTAAAGCTAGTGTTGCTGGTGTTTGGATTAAAATGGCTGCTTTTTCATTCTCAAACCTGAAGTGCTCGCATAATTGCTGCACATCAGTTTCAATCGTCACCGAATATTCAATAGCTTCGCCATTAACAAAAATTCGAGATTCGCTATCATCTTCAAGTTTAAGTAACTTTAAACCGCCAATACGGTATAACAGGGCACCTTGTTCAATATAGTCACAGATATCTTCATTAGTATAAGCCTCTTCTGGCTCGCAAATATCCAGTTCAAAACGGTTCTGGCTTAGCATTTTTCCTAACATGGCTTGATAACTTGCAGGTTCAGCAGCAAGTTCAGTAATTAACGCCATCATATCTTGCTGATGTGAGGTACTTATATGGCTAGCAAGCTTTGGCTCATCACTTGAGGTGAAACGCTTTAATCCGCTATTAGCATCGATTAAGGCATCGGCCATTTCGCTAAACAGTTCTTGCTGGCTAGGTGCGCGAAATCCAATTGAGTAGCTCATTGCTAAGGTTATAGTTTGGCCTTGGTGCGGATAGCCTGGTGGAATATATAATAGATCGCCTTTTTCAAGAACTGCATCAATAATTGGCTCGAAACCTTCAATAAGCGGGGTAGTCGGGTCGTTATTTTTCGGTGCGTATTGACCTTTATCACCCACAGTCCAGTGGCGCTCTCCTTCACCTTGTATGATAAACACATCGTAATTATCGATATGTGCACCTACGCCACCACCTGGGGTTGCAAAAGAAACCATTAAATCATCAAAGCGCCAGTCGGGAATAAAACGAAAAGCATTAATAAACTCACTTGAATCTGGGTGCCAATGGTTTAGTGCCTGAACCAGTAATTGCCAGTTTTCATCACCAAATTGATCGTAGTCTTCAAAAGGACCTTCAATAATTTGCCAATCATTAGGTTTTGTCACAACCACTCGTGATGCAACCGATTCTTCACAGGCAAGGCCGGCTAGCTCATCAGCGCTGATGAGATCTTCAAAGTTTGGGAAAGCATTCTTAATCAAGATGGGCTTTTTTTGCCAGTATTGAGTTAAAAACTCACTGATATCAAAGTTGAGGTTAAACATAATGCGGAGGTTACTCTCGTCTATTGGCTAAGGGAAAATGAAAGCTGTGCTGCAAACAGTGACTAAATCTTAGATAAAATAAAGGCGCTAAACCTAAGCTTAACGCCTTTATTAATCCTTTAATAGCAAGTTGCTAAAAAGGTAATTAGTTTAACTCATCAACAAACGCTTCAGCACGACCGATGTAGTTAGCTGGAGTCATCTTTTTAAGTTCAGCTTTCACTTCTTCAGGAAGTTCAAGACCGTCGATGAATACCGCAAGCTGTGCGCCATCAATACGCTTACCACGAGTTAGCTCTTTTAGCTTCTCATATGGCTTTTCAATACCGTATCGACGCATAACAGTTTGTACTGGCTCAGCAAGTACTTCCCAGTTGCCATCGAGCTCTTTACGAAGTTGCTCTTCGTTAACTTCTAGCTTGCTGATCCCTTTTAACGTTGCTTGGTAAGCAATTAGTGAGTGAGCCATGCCCACACCTAAGTTACGTAGCACTGTTGAGTCAGTAAGGTCACGCTGCCAGCGAGAAACAGGAAGCTTAGCGGCAAGGTGTTGCATTAATGCGTTAGCAATACCTAGGTTACCTTCAGAGTTTTCAAAGTCGATTGGGTTCACTTTGTGTGGCATGGTTGAAGAACCAATTTCACCAGCAATGGTCTTTTGCTTAAAGTGACCTAGTGCAATGTAACCCCAAATGTCGCGGTCGAAATCGATCAAGATTGTGTTGAAGCGGGCTAGAGCATCAAACAATTCTGCGATGTAATCGTGTGGCTCGATTTGTGTAGTGTATGGGTTCCAGTTAATGCCAAGGCTAGTAACAAAGCGCTGTGACAGAGCATGCCAGTCAACTTCTGGGTAAGCAGAGATGTGAGCGTTGTAGTTACCTACCGCGCCATTGATCTTGCCCATGATTTCAACTTTAGACACTTGAGATAGCTGACGTTCTAAACGTACAGCCACGTTAGCCATCTCTTTCCCTAATGTAGAAGGAGAAGCTGGTTGACCGTGGGTACGAGACATTAACGGTACTGACTTATGCTCATGTGCTAATGCTTTAACCGCATCAACCACTTTTTGGCAATAAGGCACAACCACTTGGTCACGCGCTTCAGTTAGCATTAATGCATGAGATAGGTTGTTGATGTCTTCAGAGGTACAAGCAAAGTGTACGAACTCGTCAATAGCAACGAGTTCTGCGTTATCGGCAATACGCTCTTTAATGAAGTATTCAACCGCTTTAACGTCATGGTTAGTTGTTGCTTCAATTTCTTTAACGCGCAGTGCATCGGCTTCGCTAAAGTTATCTTTAATTTGATCAAGCAAAGCTAATGCAGCTTCGCTAAAAGGTGGAACTTCTTCAATTTCTGGGCAGCTTGAAAGCAGCTTAAGCCAGTTAATTTCGACTTGAACACGGTATTTGGTCAGGCCGTACTCGCTGAAAATCCCTCTTAATGAGGCGGTTTTACTACCATAACGACCGTCTACCGGAGAGATAGCAGTTAGTGCGGAAAGTTCCATTTGAAGCTCCTTGGTGAACTAGGCTTAAAATTATAGGGTGAGGCTTTTCATAGCTGTATCGACTATTGTTTTTCTTGCGAAGACAAGATGCCTACGCTTGCCTCCTAATTGACGCCATAGCACTGCGCTGCGCATGGCAGACAGCAATAAAGCGCGAATTTTATGTTGTGTTTGGGTACGCTTAAGAAACTCAGGATTGCCAGAGATCTGCAGTTTAGGGCCAAGCTCACTAATAATGTCGCTATAAATACCGGCAAAATTTGCAATGACTTGCTCGTCGGTGATCTCAAAGTGATTGAGTTGACGGTGAACTTGGTTAATGCGCTCGCTTAGCATGCCCATCGCGTTTGAAGAGCGGGTTAGTTTGCGCTCTAAAGCTAGAATACCGACTAAATAGCGAGTCACTTCCACGTCTTTTTGCTTCGCGTCGCCAAGCTGGCTAACAATCAGCTCGTAACCTTTTCTTAGCGCAAATTTGTCTGCATAGACATCGCTTGTCGACTCTGGATTGGTCACTAATACTGATTGTAGGCTTGCTGCTAATGCGTCTTTATCTGAATCACCATGCCTTGCAATATATTGAACTTGGGCCACTGCTTGTAAAATACCAGCAAAGGCCATAGTGCGTTCAAACAGCTGATCACTCATTAATTAATCTCTTATTAGTGCGTCAATAATACCGCCACCTAGGCAGATTTCACCATCATAGAAAACCGCTGATTGGCCAGGCGTTACCGCAGCAACAGGTTCATCAAAAATCACCCGTAGCACGTCATCGCTATCATAGGTAACGCGACACGGTACATCTTGTTGGCGATAGCGTGTTTTCACTGTAATGTTTGAGCCATCAGCAGGGCCTTTACGGTCAACCCAGTGCAGTTGGTTGGCGATTAGACCATTTGACATCAGGCGAGGGTGGTTACCACCTTGTCCCACAATCAACACATTACGGACTAAATCTTTCTCAACAACGTACCATGGGTCTTCATTACTGTTTTTAAGACCGCCAATACCTAGGCCTTTACGTTGACCTAAGGTGTGGTACATCAAACCTTGATGAGTACCAATGACTTCGCCTTCGCTGGTTTCGATATTGCCTGGTTGTGCTGGTAAGAAGGTTTGTAAGAAATCAGTAAACTTACGTTCACCGATAAAACAAATACCTGTGCTGTCTTTCTTATCGTGAGTGATTAAGCCCATTTCTTTAGCAATTTCGCGAACTTCGCTCTTATCGAGCTCACCAACTGGGAACAATGAGCGAGCAACTTGCTCGTAGCCTAATGTGTATAAGAAATAGCTTTGATCTTTATTGCCATCAACGCCACGCAGCATTTGGCTGGTGCCATCAATATCACGGCGGCGCACATAATGGCCCATCGCGATGTAATCAGCGTCTAAGATTTCATCTGCAAACTCGAGAAAAGCTTTAAACTTAATCTCTTTGTTACACATGATATCTGGATTCGGGGTACGACCGGCTTTGTACTCTGCTAAGAAGTATTCGAACACATTGTCCCAATACTCTGACGCGAAGTTAACCGTGTGCAATTTAATGCCTAATTTGTCGCATACAGCTTGTGCATCTTTAAGATCGTCTGCTGCCGCGCAATATTCATCCGTGTCATCTTCTTCCCAGTTCTTCATGAACAGGCCTTCAACCTGATAACCCTGTTTCATTAACAGGTAGGCTGAAACTGATGAATCAACACCACCGGACATACCGACGATGACTTTTTTACCAAGATGAGTGGGTTCGATTGACGTCATAAATCCTAAAAAAACCTTGTGTTTACTGAATATTGCTGCGAATCGGTATCTCAATGAATAATATTGATAATCGAAATACGTTGTTCAAGCCGCGGCTTTCTGCGGGTGCATATTCTATCATGCATTATAAGGCTGGGCTATCTAGTGAAGAGCTATCTTTTATTTTGGCTACAACAGCGTTGAATATTCACTCATACTGAACCTTGAATGGGCTTAAACTGATGAGTATTAATTGCTGCAAGTAAGGGCACTTAAGATGACAAGCCGTTAGCGGTAGGCAACCGGAAAATCAGCGTCTGAACACCCACACTTAAGCTAGAAATAGTCATCATTAAGCAACGCTAAAGGAAAATGTTGCCCCGCTAAGTAATCGTTAATCGATTTAATGACTAACGGACTTCTAAGTTGTGGGTTTAATGTACGAATTTCTTCAAGCGTTAACCAAACTAAGGCATTAATAGCCGGATCTATAGGGGCTGAGGTTATGATTTTGTCAAGCTGAACGTAAAAGGTGTAACGCACAAAGGCAAGTGATTCACTGGCGCTAAATTGATAAATCCCCACCAAGCCTTGAGGGGCAAGCCTAAGGCCTGTCTCTTCGTATACCTCACGAGCACAGGCGCTGATAATCGATTCTTGGGCTTCAAGATGCCCAGCAGGCTGATTATATTTAACTTCACCGTCAATGAGCTCTTCAACTAACAAGTATTTACCTTGAGCCTCAATAACGCAGGCGACAGTGGTATTGGGTTTGTAGCGCTCAATCATGGCTAATTACTCACACAGTTTTGTTTTCATATCAAGTTGACGATATTCACCGTTTTGCAGATCATCTAGACTCCATTGACCTATTTTATAGCGGATTAATCTTAATGTCGGAAAACCGATATGCGCCGTCATGCGTCTTACTTGTCGGTTCCTCCCTTCGCAGATCTGTATTTCTAACCAAGTCGTCGGAATATTAGCGCGCTCGCGAATAGGTGGGGTTCTGTCCCAGACCTTGGGCTTATCCATAATGGTAATTTTAGCCGGTAGCGTCATTCCGTCTTTTAACTCAACACCTTGGCGCAATTGTTCAAGCGCCGCTTCAGTCGGTGAACCTTCGACCTGAGCCCAATAGGTTTTAAAGGTTTTCTTTTTAGGTTCAGTGATTTGTGACTGCAATTTACCGTCATTAGTTAGCAATAATAAACCTTCGCTATCTCTGTCGAGTCGACCCGCGGCATAAACGCCGGGCACAGGAATAAAATCTTTTAAGGTTTGACGTCCTTGCTCGTCAGTGAATTGGCAAAGCACATCAAAGGGTTTGTTAAACAGCACGATAATCGGATTGGCGACGCTTTTGGGATTAGCCGTGCTCTTACGTTTAAAGCCTGCCCGAGAAAATGAATTCCCCGCCCCTGTGTTGTTACTACTTGGGCGATTACCGCTATTGCTAGAACGTGCACTGCGGGGATTTTTTTTATTACTGGTACTTTTCTTTGAAAATGGCTGCGTCACGCTGGAATACTTTTCATCTATACGGGCTATTTCACTATTGTACTGCGCATTGGCTTTTAGTGGAATTTGAAAATTGCGCGGAATGTTTTATGATGTCGGCAAATTAAAAAGTGTGATCCGCAACTAATTATTTTCATTTGTGAGATGTGTGCGAATAATGTCGCTGGCTTATTGCACACAAGATCGCATAAATTATCACTAGCAATTCAAAGTGATAACTCAAGACCGTTACAGTTTTTTAATCGTAAAAATACAGAATAATTATTATAAAAATCTTAAATTTAAATCAATGTAGGACACAAAATGAACGATAAAACATCAACGATCATCTATACCGAAACTGACGAAGCACCGGCACTCGCAACCTTATCTTTATTGCCTCTTATCCAAAAGTTTACCCGAACTGCAGGTGTTGACGTAGAAACGCGTGACATCTCTTTATCTGGCCGTGTGATTGCTAATTTCCCTGAAAACCTAACAGCAGAACAGCGCATTAATGATGCATTGGCTGAATTAGGAGAGCTGGCTAAAACGCCTGAAGCGAACATTATTAAGTTACCAAACATCAGTGCGTCTATTCCGCAGTTGAAAGCGTGTATTTTAGAGCTACAAAACAAGGGATACGATATCCCTAGTTACCCTGATGAGCCACAAAATGACGCTGAAAAAGACATTCAATCACGTTACGACAAGATTAAAGGTAGTGCGGTAAACCCAGTTTTACGTGAAGGTAACTCTGATCGTCGCGCACCAGGTTCTGTGAAAAAGTTTGCCCAGAAGAATCCACACTCAATGGGCAAGTGGTTAGCGGACTCTAAATCGCATGTTGCACATATGAGCGAAGGTGATTTTTACGGTAGCGAGAAGTCGGTCACAGTGGCTGACGCTGGCAGCGTCTCAATTGTGCTGAATAAAACCGATGGTTCTGAGCATGTATTGCGCAGCGCAATTGCACTGCAAGCGGGTGAGGTGATTGACTCAGCTGTAATGAGCAAAAAAGCATTGCTTGAGTTTTACGAGCGTGAAACTAATCTGGCGAAAGAGCAAGATGTATTATTATCCTTGCACTTGAAAGCAACAATGATGAAAGTGTCAGATCCAATTTTATTTGGCCACGCGGTAAAGGTTTACTACAAAGACGTATTTGCTAAGCACGGGGAGTTGTTTGAACAGCTAGGTGTTGATGTAAACAACGGTGTTGGTGATGTTTACGCGAAAATCGCAACATTACCGGCAGAACAAAAAGCGGCAATCGAGGCTGACTTAGCGGCGGTTTATAACGAACGTGCTGAGCTTGCTATGGTCGATTCTGATCGTGGCATTACTAACTTACATGTACCAAGTGATGTGATCATTGATGCATCTATGCCTGCAGCGATTCGTACTTCAGGGCAAATGTGGGGCCCTGATGGCCAACTAAAAGACATGAAAGCAATGATCCCTGATCGTTGTTATGCCGGTGTTTATCAAGAAACTATCGATTTTTGTATCAATAACGGTGCGTTTGATCCTAGCACTATGGGTAGCGTACCAAACGTTGGCCTTATGGCGCAAAAAGCGGAAGAATACGGTAGCCACGATAAGACATTTGAAATTGCTGCAACCGGTACGGTTAACGTAGTTGACCAAAACGGCAATGTATTAATGTCGCACAATGTAGAAGTGGGCGATATTTTCAGAATGTGTCAGGTTAAAGACGCGCCAATCCGTGACTGGGTTAAGCTTGCCGTTAACCGTTCGCGCCTATCAAGCACACCTGCAGTATTTTGGTTAGATGCAGATCGTGCCCACGATGCTGAAATTATTAAGAAAGTAGAGCTTTACTTACAAGAACATGACACAAATGGCCTTGAGCTTCACGTGATGTCGCCTGTTGCTGCAACTCGCTTTACACTCGATCGCGTTAAAGCAGGTAAAGACACTATTTCTGTTACCGGTAACGTACTGCGTGACTACTTAACGGATTTGTTCCCAATCCTAGAATTGGGCACCAGTGCTAAAATGCTATCAATTGTGCCGCTAATGAATGGCGGTGGCTTATTTGAAACTGGCGCGGGTGGTAGTGCACCTAAACACGTGCAACAGGTAGAAAAAGAAGGTCACTTACGTTGGGATTCACTCGGTGAATTCTTAGCACTAGGCGCATCTTTAGAGCACCTAAGCCAAACGACTAACAATGCACAGGCGCTAGTGCTTGCTGACACGTTAGATATTGCGATTGGTCAGTTCCTAGATAGCAACAAGTCGCCTTCACGCCGTGTAGGTGAACTGGATAATCGTGGTAGTCACTTCTATCTTGCTATGTACTGGGCACAAGCATTAGTGGCTCAAACTAACGACGCTGCTCTTCAAGCTGAGTTTGCTCAACTTGCAGAGTCGTTAACTAGCAATGAAGCTAAGATTATTGCTGAATTAAATGGTGTCCAAGGACCTGCTGTTGATTTAGGCGGTTATTATCGTTTGGATGCAGCTAAAGCGTCAGTTGCAATGCGTCCAAGTGCAACATTGAACGCTATTGTTGGCTAGGTTGAGTGACAAATTGTTTGAGTCACATGGGTATTTGATAGCGCCCATGTGATGTAAAGCAATAGATTCAATTTAACATCTAAGGTCTGCGTAATGCAGGCCTTTTTGTTGTTTACAGTAGTGGCGAGATGCATTTAACCAATAAAAAAGCAGAATAGCTTAGCTACTCTGCTTTTTATGTTCGTATCGCAACATAAACCAATCTATATAAATATCTTTACTTATGTAGCTGGGTTTATCTAATTTTATTTTAGTTCGTTGGCGATATTGCTGACGCGTGCATTCCTTTTGGACCTGCTTCTACCTCAAAACTGACTGGTTGGCCCGCTTTTAGCGTTCGATAGCCTTCCATTTCAATGGTAGAATAGTGTGCAAAAACATCTTCACCGCCAGCATCAGGGCATATAAACCCGAATCCTTTGGCGTTGTTGAACCATTTAACAGTTCCGCTTGCCATACTTCCACTTCCTTCTGTTGTCCACTTCCCAGTAAGATAGTAAAACTTATCAGCGGGGAAACTCCTCGCTTAATGAACAGAATGAAAGCTGAATAAGTGGTTGTCAAGATAAAGTTAACAAAAAAGCAACATTTTTTAACAAGTCGTACCTGAGTATAATTTGATAGAATTTGTCCAACAAACAGACTGAGTTACATAATCAATTGGTACAAGCCAAGACTAGAGGCTAATATTGGAATATGAGTAGAACAGAAAATATTGAACACGTAGAAGAAAGTGTTGAGTCAGAGCTTAAACAGCCTTCTATGTATAAAGTCATTTTAAACAACGATGACTACACACCAATGGATTTTGTCATCGAGATATTACAACTGTTCTTCAAGAAAGATGAGCAACAAGCAACGGAAATCATGTTAGCAATCCATCATAAAGGTAAAGGAATTTGCGGTATTTACCCATTTGGAATTGCAGAAACTAAGGTTGCGCAAGTAAATCAATTTGCAAGACAAAACCAACATCCGTTACTGTGTTCTTTAGAGGAAGCCTAATTTGGCTTTGCTCTGTTGTTAATTTTTAGGGGGTGCTTATGCTAAACAAAGATCTTGAAGTCACCTTAAACCTGGCTTTTCAACAAGCCAGAGATGCGCGTCATGAGTACATGACGGTAGAGCATCTATTGTTGGCGTTAATCGATAACCCAGCCGCACAAGAGGCGCTTGTTGCTTGCGGAGCAAATATAGAAAAACTCAGGGATGAAGTGGCCAGCTTCATTCAACAAACCACGCCGATTATTTCTGATCCCGAAGACGAAAAGGAAACACAACCTACGCTCGGGTTCCAACGTGTTTTACAACGCGCGGTATTTCATGTGCAGTCATCTGGGCGTAATGAAGTGACTGGCGCTAACGTGCTGGTGGCTATTTTTAGTGAGCAAGAATCGCAAGCTGTTTACTTGCTGCGCACTGGCGATGTGACGCGTTTAGATGTCGTTAATTTTATTTCCCATGGATTTTCTAAAAACGATATCGATACAGACGCTGAGCCAAACAGAATTGAAGATCAAACAGAGAGTGAGGAAGAACGCAGTATTTTATCTCAGTTTACCGCTAACCTTAATGAGCTTGCTAAAAGCGGCAGTATTGATCCTTTGATTGGTCGTACCGAGGAAATTGAGCGCTCGATTCAAATTCTTTGTCGTCGACGTAAAAATAATCCACTGTTAGTGGGTGAGGCGGGTGTAGGTAAAACTGCAATCGCGGAAGGCTTAGCTTACCGAATCGTTAAAGAAGAAGTGCCTGAAGTGATGAGTAAAGCGACGGTTTACTCACTCGACTTAGGTGCGCTGCTTGCGGGAACTAAATACCGTGGAGACTTTGAGAAACGCTTCAAAGGCTTATTAAAAGAGCTGGCAAATGATGAACATGCGATTTTATTTATCGATGAAATCCATACGATTATCGGTGCCGGTTCAGCGTCTGGTGGCGTGATGGATGCGTCTAATTTACTGAAACCGTTATTATCCGGAGGTAAATTACGTTGCATGGGTTCAACCACATTCCAAGAGTATCAAAGTATTTTTGAGAAAGACCGAGCTTTAGCGCGTCGTTTCCAGAAAGTTGATATTAATGAGCCTTCGGTAGCTGAGACGACTAAGATTTTGCAAGGGCTTAAGTCAAAGTATGAAGAGCACCACAACGTGCGTTATACCTTAGCGGCGCTCAGTGTGGCAGCAAGACTGTCTGACAAACATATTAATGACAGACATTTGCCAGATAAAGCGATTGACGTGATTGATGAAGCGGGTGCACGTATGGCGATGCAGCCAGCGAGTAAACGCAAAAAGACCATTGGTCAGACTGAAATCGAATCAATTATCGCGAAGATGGCACGTATTCCTGAGAAGTCGGTATCGAGCTCTGATAGAGACTTACTTAAGAATCTTGAGCGTAACCTCAAAATGGTGGTGTTTGGTCAAGACCAGGCGATTGAGGGGCTTAGCTCTGCAATTCGCTTATCTCGAAGCGGTCTAGGTGGTGAGCATAAGCCTGTAGGTAGCTTTTTGTTTGCCGGCCCAACCGGTGTGGGTAAGACAGAGGTTACCAGTCAGCTTGCTAAATGTTTAAGCCTTAACCTGGTCCGCTTTGACATGTCTGAGTACATGGAAAGCCATACTGTGTCACGCTTAATTGGTGCACCGCCAGGCTATGTGGGTTATGACCAAGGTGGCTTGCTGACCGATGCCGTGATTAAAAATCCACATTGTGTGGTGCTGCTCGATGAGATTGAAAAAGCCCATCCAGATGTTTACAACTTGCTACTGCAAGTGATGGATCACGGTACACTGACTGATAATAATGGCCGTAAAGCAGATTTTAGACACGTGACCTTAGTGATGACGACTAACGCTGGTGTACAAGAAACGATTCGTAAGTCGATTGGTTTTAAACAGCAAGATCATACTCAGGATGCGTTATCTGAAATCAATAAAGTCTTCTCACCAGAGTTCCGTAATCGCTTAGATTCGATTATTTGGTTTAACCACTTAGATATGACGGTTATTGCTAAAGTTGTCGATAAGTTCTTAGTTGAGCTGCAAGCACAGCTAGATGATAAATCGGTTGCACTCGAAGTGAGTGACGAAGCGAGAACCTTGTTGGCAGAGAAAGGTTACGACAAGTCAATGGGAGCTCGTCCTATGGCGCGAGTTGTAACTGAGCTGATTAAGCGTCCTTTAGCTGATGAAATCTTATTTGGTGAGCTTGAGAAAGGCGGTATCGCACGCGTAGATGTGAAAGGTGATGAGATTGTGATTACTACTGAGTCGCTTGAGAAGGTTGCTCACTCGTAGAAGCCACAACCCAATTATTTTTACGAGATATTAGAACCAATAACAGAAAGTATGAGTTATTGGCTCCTTACTTCTGTTAAAGATAAGTCAGCTAAGTAAACTAACACATAAATCATAGACAACAAAAAGCCGGCATTGCCGGCTTTTTTATAATTTACGTTGTAGGCTAATAACTTAGCGTGAACGGAAGACGATGCGTCCTTTGCTCAAATCGTAAGGTGTCAGCTGAACCGTTACCTTGTCACCCGTTAAAATACGGATGTAGTTTTTACGCATTTTTCCTGAAATGTGTGCCGTTACGACATGACCATTTTCAAGTTCTACACGAAACATTGTATTTGGCAAGGTTTCAAGGATTGTGCCTTGCATTTCAATGTTGTCTTCTTTCGCCATTAATCAGTTATCCTGTTAGCCTTCAAATAATAAAACGGGCACATCATGCCGTAAATTGGTGCTGCTGTAAAGCAAAGGTTGAGTATATACGCTATCTACAGCTTAGTTATGGTTTAATTCACTGGTTTTTGATCTTAATCTCAGTTACCCAGCCTGATTGAGTCAAGATTTGGTGAGGGCGATAGTCGCGCTTATAATTCATTTTTCGAGACTCATCAATTTGATAGCCAAGATACAGAAATTGTTTTTTCATCATTTTAGCAATTTGAGTTTGCAGTAAAATGAGTAAGCTACCTAATGAACGCTTATCGTATTCTGGAGCAAAATAGCTATAGATTGCAGATAGGCTGTGTGGCAAAACATCGGTAATTGCAACACCAATTAGCTCATCGCTAAGCCGAAGTTCGATAAATAGTGGTTGCATCCAAGTCGCTGTCGCAAAACTATCGTATTGCTCAGGCGTTGCTGGGAACATAGGGCCGTCATGATGGCGAGTGTTTACGTAACGCTCATAAAGCGCATATTGCTGCTCAGTTTTGTGTTCAACGATCTTCCAGCTTAAATCTTGATTGTTCTTCATTGTGCGTTTTTGTCGCTTAGATAATGAAAAATCATCTATAGATAAGCGGATTGGCAGGCAGGCACTGCATTGTGGGCATTGCGGCTTATAGATCATACTGCCACTGCGACGAAACCCAAGTGCGAGCAGTTGCTCGAATAAGTTCACATCGATAACATCTTCTTGTAAAACCATGAGTTGCTCTTGCTGATCATCTAAATAACTGCAAGGAAAGGTTTTGGTTCTACCTACTGTGACGTGTCTAGATTTAGAGTTCAAGGAGTACCTCGGTTTTACGCCAGCTATCGGGGTGTACTTGACCATCTCTTAAATGGGTCAATAGCCTAATAAAGTCTTCACGTCTAATAGACTTTGCTCCTAAGCTGTCTAAATGTGGATTTACCACTTGCGCATCAATAAGCTTAAAGCCACTGCGCTGCAGATGTTGCTGTAATACGATCATAGCAGCTTTCGAGGCATTAGTTGCGCGGTGGAACATAGATTCACCGCAAAAAACTTGGCCAATAGCTAAACCATAAAGCCCGCCGACTAATTGGTTACCCTGCCAAACTTCTAGTGAGTGCGCATGGCCTTGTTGATGTAATGTTAGGTAGGCTTGCTGGATTTCAGTCGAGATCCAAGTGCCATCTTGGCCTGAACGAGGTGCTGCACAGCCTTCTGTTACAGCTTTAAAACTATGATTGATAGTGAAGGTCCAATCTTGCTTTCTTAGGAACTTAATTAAACTCCTGCTTATTCTCATATTCCCTGGAACAAAAACAGCTCGGGGATCGGGAGACCACCAAAGGATAGGATCATCAAAATTAAACCAGGGAAATATGCCGTTATAATAGGCGTTTAGTAAACGTTCAGGTCGCAAGTCACCGCCCACAGCTAAGAGACCGTTAGGATCAGTTAATGCTTGTTCAGGAGGTGGAAAACCTTGCTGATCATTATTTAAATAGGACAGTGAGTTCACAATTGAGTAAGATTAATAAATATACTTATCCTTAAAGTTAGCGGAAAAAGTCTTATGTTGAAACCTCATCTTATTGTTTTCACTGTTATCTGTTTGTTTTTTGTTACACAAGCGACAATTGCCGCGCCTTACGACCGTAATCAAGCTGTTCCTGTAGAAAAAGTCGAGTTTGGTCAAGTCGCCTCAGTACGCAATATTACACAAAAGCAATTGGTTGAAGACCAAAATACGGGCTGGAAAACCTTTGGTGGTGCGTTAATCGGTGGTGTGGTTGGTCATCAGTTCGGAGGAGGTTCCGGTCAAGATGTGGCAACAGTACTAGGTGCGTTACTTGGTGCGGGCGTCGGTAATCGCTATGGAGACAGCTCGTATTATCAAGAACTAAGATTGGTTGAAATGATGATAACCCTAGATACTGGCGAGCAAGTTATGGTTATTCAAGATTTGGACCCCGGAATGGTATTTAATGTAAATGATGACGTCAGGGTCGTTTATTTAAAAGGTTTCGTCAGGGTTGACCGACAGATGTAATGAGACACAAAAAGCCGCGTATAGCGGCTTTTTTTGTGTGCTTTGGCTTAAACAACAGAATAGGCCGTCTGGCTTAAAGACTTAATACAGGCTTCGATAATAGCGAGTTGTTGGACGAATATTTTATCATCTGCTGCATCACCTATGCTAAGTCGTATAAAGTTTTGGTGGTTATTAAAATCATCCCCATTTCTAACGAGAATATTTTTTTGCGCAAGAGCGGTAACCACATGATGGGCTTTTAAAGGTAAAGCTAATTGGAGCCAACCATTTAAACCTCGCCATCTTTGTTTTAGTCCTAATCTTTGCCCCATTTCAATACAGAGTTGCTGTCTTTGTGCGATAACTTGTTCACGCTGCCCCATGAACTCAGGGTTTTGAATAACCCGACAAGCGAGCTCTGTATTGAGAGGTGATATCATCCAGCACTGGCTATGAATAGCCTGTTTGATTTTAAGAGCATATAGATTTGGGACCAGTAAAAAACCTTGGCGTAATCCACCACAAAAGACTTTTGATAAGCTTGATAAGTAGATTACATGTCCAGGGTCTTCACTTTGTTCGGATCCTTGCTCTATTGACCAAATAGGCGAATGCCATTCGCTACTAAGGCAATAGTTAACATCGTCTTCCAAGATCACTAAATTATATTTTTTAGTTAACGCTAAAATAGCTTGGCGTTGGGATAAATTGTATTGAATACAAGTTGGGTTTTGGTTATTCGGCGTGATGTAAAGTACTTTCGGCTGGTGAGCTATAATCTTTTGTTCAAGTTCACTTAAGTCTAAACCTTCATCACTTAGCGTAATAGGCTCAATGTTAATCCCCAGTTGTACTGCTGCGGTATGGATCCCGGGGTAGCAATTACCCTCACAAAGTAAGGTGTCACCGGCTTGCATTAATCCATTTAGTACCGCAAAAATCCCTTGTTGTGCACCATGGGTAAACACAATTTGCTCAGGTTGTTGAGTAATCCCCCGTTTGTGTAGCCATTGGCTAAAGATAAGTTGATGCTCCTTTAAGGGCTCACCATGATATGCCATTAGCTGTGTTAAACGCTGAGGAGATTTTGCCAATTGACTCATAGCGTCACTTAGCACGCTAATCTGATTAGTTAATGGTGGCTGGCAAGTTGCGAAATTGATTTGTTTGTTTTTAAATTCGCTTTCTTCAGCTCTAACAAATGTCCCAGCGCCGACCTTTGCGTATACATAGCCACGTTGTTCAAGTACTGCGTAAGCTCGAGTAACCGTCCCTACCGTAACACCTAACGCATCAGCTAAGCGCCTTTGTGGCGGTAACTTGGTGTTTGCTAATAACTCTCTTTGGTTGATGGCGTCTGCTGCTGCTTGTGCCAGTCTTAAATACTTAGCTCCAGAATAACTGTTTAGTTTCGGCGTCCAAATTGTACCCATAACAATAAAACCATTGTATTCATAATTGTTGGCGTTAGTATGCACCTATTAGTTTAATTGTCTAGTTATTGTACGCGTACAATTGTTGGGTTTAACTTTATAGAATGATATTTGATATAGAAAATATCGTTAAATTTTGGAGGTAGTAAAGTGGAAAGCATTTGGCCATTAATGATTTCAGCTGCGATATTTTGCGCAACAATGACAATGACTCCAGGGCCTAATAATGTCCTGTTAGCGACATCTGGTGCTAACTTTGGCATAAGGCGTACTTTGCCTCATTTAATTGGTATTAGGGTTGGGCAAACTTTGCTGCATGTGTCGATTCTGCTTGGGTTAGGCGGGGTCTTTGAAACTTGGCCTGTTATGCATCAAGCACTGCAATTTGCCTCGTTAGCTTACTTATTGTTTCTGGCCTATAAAGTGTTTACTTTGCCTGTAGATAACGAGCTCGCTGTTGCCGAACGGCAACCTATGACAGTAAAAGAATCTGCTTTATTTCAATGGATAAACCCTAAGACGTGGATGGCAACAATTACCTTGTGCACCGCATTTACTATTGGAGGAGAGGCTTATTGGTTAAGTGCTATTGCAGGAGTATTCATTTTTAATATTATTGGTTTTCCAGCATCATTTACTTGGGTGATATTGGGAGCAACAATTAGGCGTAAACTCAATACTACAAAAAGACGTAAAGGCTTCAATTTATTGATGTCAGGCCTCTTGTTAGTGACTATTCCACTGATTATTCGCTAGCGTAATGCAGTATCGAATAAGGCTAACTTGAAGCTGTCGCTTTTACGGTGTTTAAATTTGGTTAGAGTTGGCTGCTTGTGGCGTCACTCATTTTATTGAGCTTCGACGCCACACTATCAAACTTAATCTTTGCTTTTTTAGCAAGTTTAAACTGCGATGTGTTTACCAAACTCAAAACTCTTACCGCTTTCTAACCATGTCGGATACTTTTTCATTATTTGTGTAAATGCATCACTTTCAATATGAAACTTTAGCCACTTTTTAAGATGCGTGTAATGACTGGCGTCAAACCAAAATTTGTCTACGGACGCGAACTGGCGAATAAATGGAAAAATGGCGTAATCGGCAATGGATACCTTATCACCCATTAATTGCGAGTGCTTTGCCAATATACTTTCTAGTTGCGCAATAAATACCTCAGCTTGTTGTCGATAATACTGCTCACTGTGATCTGGGTGTCTATCTGCGTATTTATACTTATCTAGCCAAGGTTTAAAGCTATGGTCATTGGTATGAATTAGAGCTTGGGCTATCTCTTGTTGTTGCGGCGCTTCACTTAATAACAAATTCAGCGGGTCATGTTGCATTAGTGCCCAGCACATGATCTCAATACTCTCTTCAATCACACTTGCATCAGGCAATATCAGTACCGGAACGGTGCCTTTAGGTGATGCAACTAACATCGCCTCGGGCTTATGTTTTAACACTATTTCTCGCAAGTTAACTGATTGCTCTGATAATAGTATGCCAAGCCTTGCACGCATAGCATAAGGGCAGCGGCGGAATGAGTAGAGAGTAGGAAAAGACATATGTAGGACTTATTTTTATAGTTTTATAAGGCATATTCTTAACTGTTAAACGTCAAAAAACAATCAATAATCTATTTTTACATATCAAATCTGTCGTTAATTGAGTGATCCTTAGCTGTAATCTAGCCGCAGTGATTTCTCAGCTAGATTAATTAACCTTACTTTTTGTACCTGTTTGTTTCTGTGTGACTCAGGTAGAATTCGCCGCGAATTTGTGTGGTCGCTCACGTTTGCGACCAAAGTTAATAGCACTGGAGATTAAGCTTCAGAAAGCCGAAAAAGGGATAGACATGTCAAAAATTGTAGTATGCGCCATGTACAAATTTGTTAGCTTGCCTAACTTTGAAACTCTGCAAGCACCGCTGCTAAAAGTGATGCAAGATTCAGAAGTGAAAGGCACCTTATTGTTAGCTCAAGAAGGAATTAACGGTACTGTTGCAGGTTCACAAGCTGCAATTGATAATCTTCTCTCTTGGTTAGCTAAGCAGCCGGGGCTAAATAATATTGTTCATAAGCTTTCTTTTGATGATGCTATGCCGTTTTACCGGACTAAAGTGAAGTTGAAGAAAGAAATTGTAACGATGGGGATTGAAGGTGTTGACCCCAATAAAGTTGTTGGTACTTACGTTAAGCCCAAAGATTGGAATCGATTGATTTCAGATCCAGATGTAATGTTGGTTGATACTAGGAACGATTATGAAGTGCAGATCGGTACCTTTAAAAACGCCATCGATCCGAAAACTGAAACCTTCAGAGAGTTTCCAGAATACGTCAAGCAAAACCTTGACCCTGCTAAACACAAAAAAGTGGCAATGTTTTGTACCGGCGGTATCCGTTGTGAAAAATCAACCGCTTATCTAAAGGAGCAAGGTTTTGATGAGGTTTATCATTTAGAAGGCGGGATTTTAAAGTACCTTGAAGAAGTTGAGCAAGAAGAGAGTCTATGGCAGGGGGAATGCTTTGTTTTTGATAATCGTGTTGCGGTTAATCATGATTTAGAGAAAGGTCTATATGATCAATGTAATGCGTGCCGTATGCCTGTAACTGCAGAAGAAATGGCATTAGACAGCTTTGTACAAGGTGTCAGTTGTGTTCATTGCATAGATAAAACCACTGAAAAGCAACGTCAGCGTTTTATTGAAAGAGAGCGTCAAATGCAGCTGTCTAAGCAGCGCGGAGAAGCGCATATTGGTAGTGATGTTAGCAAAGTCATTAAAGTGCGTAGGAATCAGAAAGAGCAGCTTAAAAAAGCGCAAAATGCTAAGTAAACATAGCGAATGTAATTAGCATCATAACGCGATATAGACAGTAATCGTTTGCACATATTTAAAGGCAGCCAATGGCTGCTTTTTTTATTTTTAAAATGCGCTTTTTACTCTGGTCTGACTGTGCTATTTTGCACGGCTTTTTTACGCTTTAAAGGATAAGGGAATGTTTGTAGGTTTTGACTACGGTAGTGCTAATTGCGCTATCGGTGTGATTGAAGGCGATGACGTAAGGTTAGTGCCCTTATCTGGCGACTCAAAATATATGAGTTCGACCCTTTATGCGATGGATAGGGAGCTCATTGCTGAAGCAGTATTAAAACAGCTGTCTCAAGCTGAACAGGCAGAATACACACGTTTGCGCTCGGCGCAATTGAGTCGCGCTGCAGCGGCTAGACGCGATCTAGATTTATTACCTCATGAACAAGCCGTGTTTGTGGGGGAACAGGCTATTGAAGCGTATCTCGAAATGCCAGATGAAGGCTTTTATGTACGTTCTCCTAAATCATTCTTAGGGGCTACAGGTCTTCGTGAAAGCCAGATTGCTTTGTTTGAAGACATTGTCACCTTGATGATGATGCATATTAAGACGCAAGCTGAAAGCCAACTTAAACAAGGTAACAATACAATTACTCATGCGGTGATTGGCCGTCCGGTGAACTTTCAGGGTATTGGCGGCGAGCAAAGTAACCTACAAGCAGAAGCGATACTTTCTTTAGCGGCCAAGCGAGCAGGATTCACCGAAGTTGATTTTCTTTTCGAGCCATTAGCTGCCGGAATGGATTACGAAGCGTCACTTGATGAAAACGTGACGGTATTGGTGGTTGACGTGGGTGGTGGTACTACCGATTGCTCGATGGTGAAGATGGGACCTAATCATATTGATAATCGTGACCGCAGTGCTGATTTTCTCGGTCATAGTGGTCAACGCATTGGCGGTAACGATTTAGATATTGCGTTGTCGATGGCGTCATTTATGCCACACCTTGGCCTTGGTAGCTTGATGGTTAATAAATTACCTGTGCCGAGTAAGCCTTTTTGGAATGCAGTTGCGGTTAATGATATTAGCGCGCAGCGAGATTTCAGTGCTCTCGGCTCTAAAAAGCTGATTGAAGATTTGATTAAAGATGCCCAGCATCCGGAGCTTATTCAGCGTCTACTAAAAGTTCAAAAAGAGCAGCTCGGTTACAAAATTGTACGCAGTGCTGAGCAAAGTAAAATCGCCTTATCTGATGCTAATAGCGTTGATACTCCGCTGGATTATATCCACAATGGATTACATGCTAAGGTAAGTGACAGCGATTTTGAAGCGGCAATCACCATGCCTCTTTCAAAGGTTGAAGCTTTGATGCGTGAAGCACTAGAACAATCGGGTGTGATGCCTGACAGGATTTATGTGACAGGTGGTACAGCGCGCAGCCCTGCTATCTATAAGCGAATTTCTGGACTTTTCCCTGAGATCCCAATTGTGGTCGGTGATCACTTTGGTAGTGTTACTGCTGGATTGACACGCTGGGCGCAAAGGGTATTTGCTTAAGCCGTATTATTGGCATAATGACGTGGATAAATGTAAAACGATTTAATATTGAATCGCTTTTCTTAAGGAAATTGAAATGACAGGTTTGACAAAAAAGCTGGTTTGCATTGCTAGTTTAGCTGTGGCTTTAGTATTAAGTTTAAGTGGGTGTGGCGATGATGTGGGTAAAGTGAGTTTAGGCTTATTTACTACAAAAGATGTGATTATTGATGCACGCCATGACCCTAAAATACCAGGAGTGACCTGTCATATTAGCCGAATTGAAGCGGATTTAAGTCTTGCAGACCCATCTGATATGAGCATTTCTTGTCGTCAAACCGGGCCAATAACCGCAGCAGAAATTGCTAATATTGATAAGAGTAAAAATGGTGAGGTGGTATTTAAAGAGTCACTAAGCATTTTATTTAAGTCGCTTAAAGTGCGCCGTATTTATGATAAAGAAAATCAAACATTACTCTATCTGTCATATTCAACTAAAGAGACTAATGGTAGCCATAAGCATGCGCTGTCAACCGTGCCGCTTTACGGCACAGAGGCTTGGATAGAGCCCTTGAATAGAAATTAACTAAAAAGACCACTTTTAAAAGTGGTCTTTTTTTGTATATATTTTAGCGATTGCAATCGGTTAACACATAAAATAACATTTAAGTTACATGCAAGCCCTTCATCGAATCCACAAATAATTATAATAGGAAGTAACACTTGTCTAGAGAAGAGCAGTACCTAAAAGAGGCAATTAGCTTTTTTGCTTCGCAACAGTTTTCTTCTTCAGGAATTTATGCCAGAAAGGTTATTCGTAAAAATCCTGATAATTTGGATGCCTTACTTTTATTGGCTAAATTGTCTATGAGGCAAAATGACGTGGGTGAAGCACACAAATTTTATTCTAAATCTTTAGCTTTATCTCCAAATTGCCAAGAGTCCTTACAAGGATTAGCTTCGCTAGCAGAGAGTAAAGAGCGCTTTTTTGAAGCATTTGATTATTATCAAACTTTGTCGAGTTTACTTCCAAATGATCTCGGTATTCGCTTTAAGCTTGGTATGACTGCACTGCAAAATGGTAATGTTTCGATTGCTGAGCAGTCGTTGAGAGAGTGTGTAGATCAGGAGTTTGTTGATAAAGCATGCTTGCTGAACCTAGCGCATGTTTATAAAGCTAAAGGTGATACGGATAAAGCGGTACAGCTATATCATCAATATATTTTGCAAGCCCCTGAGCATCAGTCTACCGGGTATTGGAGTCTTGCTGATTTAAAAAGTTATCAAATGACAGAGCAAGACCGAAACAATATTGAGACATATTTAGCAGCAAGTAATATGTCTTCAGCCAGCCGATCATTGATGTTGTTTGCCTTAGGCCGATTCTGGGAACAACAGCAAGAGTTTAACAAAGCCTACCAGTCAATGACTCAAGCGAACCAGCTATTAAGCCCTGCAAGGCCTTTTAAGAAAGAAAGCTTTTTGCATATCATCAAAAGTCTTAAGACATATCAGGCTAATAATTCGATAGATGTAGCACAATCCAATAAATCGCAGATCCCTATCTTTATAGTTGGTATGCCGCGCTCAGGCACAACTCTGGTAGAGCAGATATTAGCTAGCCATAGCAAAGTACAAGCCACCGACGAGTTACCCTATATAGAGCGTATTGCATTACAACTGGAAATGTCTGGGGGGTATGTAAAAAACCTTCAAGCTTTAAGCACTGAAATGGTAAGCCAGATGCGGCAAAGCTATTTAAAAGAGGTTGAGCCATATCTTGATGAGAAAGCTGCGTATTTTATTGATAAAAACCCAAACAACTTTCTGCATATAGGCTTAATTAAGACACTGTTTCCCGAAGCAAAGATAATTAATGTCATTAGGCATACAACAGATAATGCGATTAGTGTCTTCAAACAGCACTTTAGTCGGGGTCATGATTACTCTTATAGCACTGAAGGTATTGAGATCTATTGGAATGCTTATCACGATATCATGCAACATTGGGATAGGTTGTACGGTGAGCAATTATGCCATGTCAGCTTTGAAACTTTGGTTAATGACCCTGAAACACAAATTCGCCGGATTTTGGACTATTGTTCGTTAGATTTCATGCAAGAATGTATTGATTTTCATCAATCTAAAAGAACAGTATTAACACCAAGTGCGGCACAAGTAAGACGACCAATGAATGTTAAAGCTATTGGTATGCGTGATAAATACCGACAAGCGATGGGAAAAGATTACCATGTGTTTGAAGGTATTGCGGCTAAGGTTAAGCAATATTACTTTAGATAACCAATATGAATGTAAATATAAGGCCAACACGTTAATCGGGTGTTGGCCTTTTTTATGTCAATTTAGCTTAATTGACCATGACAGTGTTTATATTTTTTCCCCGAACCACAATGACAATCGCTATTGCGACTTAAACTAGCTGTTGATTGTTTAGATGATGTAGAGGTTGCTTGCTGAATATTCGAAGCTGCCGCTGTTTTGCCGGTATTCGAAGGAGAAGCGAGTTCAGTACTCATTGCTGGCCCTACGATTAAATGCAGTAAAATCGTAGCAGCGGAAGTACTCTCATCAACTTTTACCTTATCGTTTAAGGATGCAATACTCTGTAATAACTCTTGTCGTAACTGATGATATTTGGGCCAACCTTGTTTATCGCATTCGTATTGTGACCATACTTCTCGCCAATCAAGGTAGAAGTTAGTGACTCGTTGAGTAAAAGCATCGACCTCTTGCTTATTGTTACTAACAAAAGAAGTAATCTCTGTAAACAGATCTTGAGCCAAGAGTTCTATTTCGGCAGGTGGCATAATGATCGGAAAGTTGCTCTTTTCGGTTATGAATCGACTTGGATTATCTGAAGAGTAGGGTAAGTGTTTGACGTTATTTAAATGGTTGAATTGGTTTTCAAAAATGGCAGCACGTTGGTTCACCATCTCCCAAAAGCGGCTTGAACCAGCAATATCGATCACTAAATGGACTCTGTGACAGTCGCTTAAATTAGCAACTCTATGATATTTCCAAGAATCAAATATCCAACACTCACCAGCCGCCATATGTACTTGTTTGTCAGCACAATGAAACTCTACGTTTGGCTCTGTAATAATAGGAATGTGGATCCTAACACGTTTATACCAGTGGTAATTTATATCTGAATGTAGCGGCACCTCAGCTCCAGGGCCTAATCGCATTAAGCGAGAACGACCAATCACTTCGTCAAAAGAGGCTATCACTTGCTGTATATAAGCACATTTTTCCAAAGCCGATGTAGGCAGCATCTGTCCTTTAAAGTCGTTATTAAATTCACCATTTACTGACACCAAAGGGATTGCTGAGTTGCCTTTGAAGCTTTCATGATGGGCAACCCATTCTTGCTCGGTAAACTTTGATACTTCTTGCTTTAAGCGTTCAATATCAAATGTCAGTGGAAGTTTGTAAAACTCTTGAGCCAATTTCATTGTTATTTTCTCTTTATTATGGCGTATGTAGGTCTAACTTAGTTGACCATGACAATGCTTAAAACGCTTTTTTGATCCGCAAGGGCAGTCTGCATTTCTTGGTACCTTGTTATGATTTATCACTGTGTTAGCTGATTTTTGAATACTGCTTTGAGCTTGTAGCTGCTGCCATTCTTCTGCGAGCAAGAGTTGCTTGTCTTGGCTAAGCAGCGAGTTAATGCGTTGCAGAGTAGGCATTACTCTGGGCCAAACAGAATGAACTTCTTGGTAATTACTTAGCCACTTATTTTTTTTGGGTGCTGATAACGTAAATTGAGAGTGGGGTAATGGCTGGCTGCAGGCTTGTTGTAGTTGCTGATCAAAAGGGATCTGAGCGAAGTTGCAGATGGACTTTAATGTTGTGGTGGTATCGTTGATTAAGTTTTCATAGTGGACTATTTTCCATCGTTCTTTGGGAAGTTTTTGTAGTGAGCTAATAATGGATTCATTAGCTTCACACCATTGAAATGCCGCAATATTTTGCAGTGGTTGCCCAAGAAGCTGTTTCCAGTTCTTTGGCAATAATAGCGACCAATCGCCATTCCAACCGGGGAGCCCTGGGTAAGTTCTAAAACGGTTAGAACGCCAAGCCTCCATAATACTGCTTATATTTTCTTTCGGATCCCTAACAAGATAAACGAACAGTGCATCTGGGAAAAGTTGGTTTATAAAGTCAATGCGTAGGCTGTTCTTGGGAGTTTTCTCAAGAAACCTGACTTTATCTACAGGGGATATTTTACTTCCTGTTGACGATTGAAGGTTCTTCTTAAAACCGCTGTAAAGCATTTCTGTTATTATTGGCGTGGCATCATCGGCCGTTAATGCATTCGATTCAAAGTTTTTTGAGGCGATGTTTAGTCCCGGAATACTTTCTATGATTGCATGGCTCTCGCCTCCAATGGAAAGTAAATGACTATTTTTAGATAAGACTTCATATAAAAGTGTACTGCCGGATCGTGGCGCTGACAGAATGATTATTGGGCGATCGAAACAATTATTTTTCAAGGTATTACACCATTATTATGAGTTTCTGTATCGAACGCGACCTTAGAAGGTTGTGAATACGTTACGACTTGTTGCTAATACTTTAAGCAATGCGCGATAAATATCAAGAGTCGATAGAAGTGAAGTTACATTTATCTTTATATTTTTATTATAAATGTAGGGGGAAGGAGTCATTCATTTTCTAGTGATTAAGGCGGTTTGTAAGGTTAATAAAAAGCCAGCATTAAGCTGGCTTATTTAGTCTCTATTATTGGCTTTATCGATTATTGAGTACTTGATTATAACGCTCAAAGGCAGCGTCTAAATCGGCAATTAAGTCATCGACATTTTCAAGACCAATATGTAAACGAATTAATGGTTTACTGCTGTCCCACTGAGTTGCAGTACGTAGCTTATCAATGCCAAATACGCCAAGAATTAAACTTTCAAATCCACCCCATGAAAAGCCCATTTTAAAGTGCTGCATATTTTCAACAAAGGCGGTGATAGAGCGCACGTCACCTTGTTTTAATACAAATGAAAATAAGCCGTTTGAGGCACTAAAGTCACGTTTAAAGAACTCATGACCAGGGCATGATTCAAATGCTGGGTGTCGCAGGTGATCGACCTCTGGGCGAGTCGCCAACCAATTAGCGACTTTAAGGGCATTTTGCTCATGCTGGGCTAAGCGAATACCTAACGTTCTCAGTCCACGACTTGCAAGATACACGTCATCGGGAGAAGTACATTGGCCTAGCAAGTAGCTATTTTCACGCAGTTGTTCCCAATGCTGTGCATTTGCGGTTGCTGTTCCCATCATCACATCGGAGTGACCGACAATGTATTTAGTCGCGGCTTGAATCGAGATATCGACGCCCATTTCAAAAGGGCGGGAATTAATGGGGGAGGCCCAGGTATTGTCGAGCATCACAACGATATTGTGCTGGTGGGCTATGCGGCTGAGTGTCGGTACATCTTGAATTTCCATGGTGATAGAACCTGGAGATTCAAGAAATAGCACTTTGGTATTAGGCTGAATAAGTGCTTCAATACCTGCGCCAATCATTGGGTCGTAATAAGTGGTTTCAATGCCATAGCCTGCCAGTAGCTTATTACAAAGATCGCGTGTCGGTTCATAGGCACTATCAACCATTAACAGATGATCGCCAGCCTTTAAAAACGATAATAAGCTGTTGCTGATGGCTGCACTGCCTGATGGATAAAGTGCGGTACCGACACCACCTTCGAGCTCAGCAATTGCTGCTTGAAATGCAAAGTGAGTTGGGCCACCACGTCGCCCATAAAACATTTCGCCGTTAGCTTTATTTTTAGCTGCAAAACGCATGTCTTCAATGGTATCAAACACCATGGTTGATGCGCGGTAAACTGGCGGGTTAATCACCCCTTGAGTCCATTTTTTATCACGGCCTAGACTGACTATTTGTGTTTCTTTTTTCATAGGGTGAATTCCATCAGTTTTATTTTTAGCCATCTTAACATCTAAACGGCTAAATGGAAGTGTCAATATGTTCAGCTTCTCAAATGCCAGCATTAGCCACTTTGGTTACCGATGATAACCTGATCCACTGACACTGGATTTGGGTGTTATCGTCAGTTGCTCTTTTCATTATGGCTGTAATCCAAAAATGCTAAAACGCTTAAGCCGACGTTTTGGTAATAGGCAGACTAATCGTGATTTTCACCCCATTGATCTCAGCTTGTTTATCTTGGGTATTACGCGCGATGATTTTTCCATGGTGAAATTGGCAAATTAATCTCGCAATATAAAGCCCTAAGCCAAGGTGAGGTTTATCTTGGGCTTTTTGCGCTCTAACCGACACCATAGACTCGAAGATCTGCTCTGCCATATTTTCGGGTAAAGCTGGTCCTTGGTTACACACACTGAGCTCGGCAGACTTGCCTTTTAGGTTGAGCGACACCTCAATCGGTGTATTGTTATGGCTAAACTCAAGTGCATTGGCGATGAGTTTGTCCATCAGCTGCGCAATGTACTCGGGCACTCCTTTTACAGGGATATTCTCTTGTGTGATATCGAGTGTAAAAGTTTGCTCCGGGTAGGTCATTTGATAGCCTTGCATGCAACCACTGATGACTTTCTCTAAAGGAAATACAGTTTGCTCTGCATGAGAGAGGCTCTCTTCTAAACGGGTTGCTTCGCTCATATTATTTAAGATCATATTGAGGCGATTAACCCCTTCTTGTGCCCGATCAACATATTTACGGCTATCAGGGTTTAACTCTTGCAGTCCTAAGTGCTCAAGCGATGATCGCACCACGGCTACAGGGGTTCTTAACTCATGAGACAAGCGTGAAGACATATTTTCTAAATAATGAGTGTACTGACTTAAGCGGCTAACAATACTGGCAAAACTTCTTGATAGGTCGCCAATTTCATCGCGTACTTTAGAGCCCTGGATTTCATTTTTAATCCGCCCTTGGCTATCAATTGCTTGCTCAGCTTCATCACGCAGTTTACGTATACGGCTTGAAATATTCGAGGCGAAGAAAAATAGCGCTAAGGTGCCCATACTCATGATGGTTAAGATCACGTTGAACAACTTTTCTAAAGCTTTGTTTCTGAGCGTGCGAATACCATGGGTGGTTTCTTCTGCAATCACCACGCCCATCACTTTGTCGTCAATCCAAATAGGGCTTGCAGCGGCAAGTACCACGGCTTTGCTATCGGGAGTGAGGCGCCAAGTTGAGCCTTGCTGACCATTGAGCGCTTTGGTGATATGACTGCCTTGAAGGACCGTAGAATCTTGTAAGGAATCAATAAAGTCTTTGGCGGGGATGGTCAGTATTTTGTAGTACAGTGGGCGTAAGTATTCTTGCTTAAACTTACCCCAGCCGGAATTATCTTCTTTATCAATCGATGAACGTGACCATACGCTGTTATCTGAGCGAATATCGCCAGACTTTGCCAATACGCGGCCGTGTTTATCAACGACCCAAATACGTGAGCTATTATGGCTCATGCCTTTAATAATGCTTTCTATCTCTGGTGATGGTACCAATACAGTACCGAGCTTACTGACATCATCGATGGCAGAGGTACCGACAACGGCATCAAGAGCGCGAGTTTTGCTATCGTTTACATCGTAAACAGCAAAGCCAAGCTTGCTACCGACCATATTAAGCGGGATACGTAGCTCAACATTATAACCTTGTTTGCTTCTAGTCCACTTACCTTGGATTTTAACTTCAGGGGTAACCGGTTTTGATAGCCCCGGATCTTCGGGTAACTCAAACGCACTTATCCAACCATCTTGAGTTGTCGCCACAATATAGCGACGAAACTGACCATCGGGCGCGAGGGTGGCAATGGCAATATGATCGTTTCTATCTATGCTTAGGCTATTTTTACCACGATAGATAACGTTAGGATCTGTGACTTCAAAGAATGCATATAGGTAGCCAGCGTATTTGCCCACCATATGAGTGAAGCTCATCTGTAGAGGCTTGGACTCATCGCTTTTATAGATTTGGTTATCGACGCCATAGTTAAGTGTACGGTGGCGATAACTGCTCCAATCGTTGAGCTTGCCATCGAGTTGAATCGGGCCTGATAGCGGATAGGCATATAAGTCGCGGCCTTTTTCTACCTGAGTTAAAAAGCTGGCTTGGCTATCAAACAGCTTTGGTCGCTCATGTAGGGCTGTTGCCAAGGCTTGGGTGGTGCCTTCCAATGTTTTTTCTTGGCCGTGGCGCAGGTATTTTTCCATTTCCCATACGTACTGGTACCCAAGCCAAGGTAGGCAGAGTAAGAAAAGCGATAACACTGCGACTTTAGTGCGCAGACCTATGGGCAAATTAAACATGGCGTAACCAATACCTAAATGATGATATTACTCAGCGAACTGCTTATTTGAGCTCGAAACTTAATAATTAACTGTGGGAATCCCAGCGATAACCCATGCCATACACGGTATCGATACAATCGAACTGTGGATCCTGTGCGATAAACTTTTTACGAATACGTTTTACATGGGAGGTAATGGTTGAGTCGTCGACAAAGATTTTAGCTTCTTGCATCAACTCCTGGCGTTGACGTACATGACCCGGGCGTTTAGCTAGCGCGTGAACCATCCAAAATTCAGTCACAGTGAGTTCGATTTGCACCCCATTCCAAAACACTTGCATACGATTTACGTCAATCGTTAATAAACCATGTTCAACAATATGGCTCTCATCAATGCTGGCATTTTTTAGATCTGAGCGTCTAAATAAAGCTGCTAGACGTGCAATAAGGTGAGGGAAGCTAACATCTTTACTTAGGTAGTCATCGGCGCCAAGGCGCAGACCACATACTGTGTCAAAGTCACTATCGCGAGCTGTTAAGAAGATAATTGGTAAAGTACTCGACATGGCTCTGAGTGACTGACAAAGGGTAAAGCCACCATCAATCTCATTTTCTAAGCCAATGTCAATAATCGCCAAATCGGGTAAGCGGGTATTAAATGCTTGCATGGCCTGCGGACGGTTAGCATAAGCTTGCACACAGTAGCCCTGTTGCTGCAATACCTCTTTGTAGTTCTCTCTAATCGCCGCTTCATCTTCGACTATAGCAATTCGTTTCATGATGTCTTTACTTGCACCTTATCTGTCTAATGGGTTGTGACTATACAGCAAAATACTTGGGTTTGAAGTCGTGAACCGTGATTGCCATTTTGTTGCCACAATTGACCCTGAAATCGCCTTTTTTGCTCCCCTTAAAAGCCATTTCAATCAGTTTAAATACAGTCATCGAAACAACAGCACTTAACAAACTTAATTTAGCGACCGGTTATGACCATTCGCAATTAAATCAATATCTCAAGGGGAACACCATGAAAAAGCAACTTATCTCTACTCTCATTATTGGCGCATTAGTATTTTCAACCCAAGCTACAGCTGAGCAAAGTGTTGAAGTTGAAAGTAGCAGTAATAACGAAGAACTGATTGGTCTTACATCTGGCATTGTACTTGGCGCGGTAGTCGGGGGACCTGTTGGTGCCATTATCGGCGCTTTCACCGGTACCTTAGTGGGGAAGTCTGTTGGAGATGACGATGCCTTAAAAAGTCAGCAAGCTATGTTAGATGAAAAAGAGCAGCAGCTGATTGCCCTTAATCAGCAGAATGAGTCGCTGGTTGAGCTATCAGATCAGTATGAGCAAGCGCAGCAACAATTAACTAATTTAAAAATGGCCCAAGAGCAGAAGTTAACGGAATTGGCATTAGGGTTAAATATCCAGTTTAAAACCGGCTCTTCAACTATTGAGCCACACTTTCAGAGTCAGCTAAATGATATTGCTTATGCAATGTCATTATCGCCAGAGTTAACGCTGGACTTAACCGGCTACGCCGACCGTCGAGGAGATGGCGATTACAACCAAGCTTTGTCAGAGCAACGCGTTGCTGAAGTGAAAAGCTATTTGATTGAACAGGGTGTTACTGAGCAGCGCTTACATAATCAAGCATTCGGTGATTCATCGCCATTAATGGCGGAGCAAAGCTTTGAGAATGATTTCTTTGATCGCCGAGTGACCCTAAAGCTACAAAATCAAGATGGCTCGTTAGCGGCATTTTCTGCCAAGTAACCGTAAAGGATTGCTAAACACTGAGTTGATTCATTGAGAGCAGAGTTGGCTCAGTGCGCAGTAGATAGCTGACAAGGATTAGGGAGTAAAGATGACTGGGTTGTTTACACTTAAGGCAAAAGAGCCTTTAGCCTCCAACACCATGTTAAAAAGAGCGCCGATAACATTATCGATGTTGTGTTTATTGTTCGCAGCAAATGTGTCGGCGTTGGCAACAACACCAGAGGCTATAGAAGACACAACTACAGCTGTGAATGGTGTAATAGCCAAGCTGTTTAGCTTAGATCAAATTAAACAAGGCAGCTTAGTGTTTGAGAATGCGCAAGGTGAATTGAGCCTGGCATTACCACTGCAGACTAAAGTGAGCATGGATGTTTCTGGTTGGACAAACCGTGTGGCTGTGCGTCATGAATTTAGCAATCCTTCGGCTCAATGGGTTAATGGTCAATATATTTTTCCATTACCGAATGAGGCGGCGGTTGACACGCTTAAGCTTTATATCGGCGATAGAGTGATAGAAGGGCAGATCCAACCAAAGAAAAAAGCCAAAGCCATGTTTGAACAAGCTAAAGCTCAAGGCAAGAAGGCCAGCTTACTTGAGCAAAAACGGGCAAATATTTTTAAAGCTGAGGTGGCAAACCTTGGACCGAATGAAAAATTTATTGTTGAACTTAGCTATCAAGAAACCCTTGATTATAGAGATGGCGAGTTTAGTTTGCGTTTTCCTATGGTTATAGCCCCAAGGTATACGCCTAAGCAAACGGAGCTTAATAGCCAAGATCACGCCAAGCTTAATGAAGCACAGGCGCTGAGCCAACAAATCATGAAGCAGATCCGGCCTGAGGAGTATCAGCAATATGTTGCGGGGCAGGCAAATACTGACAGTTTGTCTGATCGGAGCTTACATCAACAGGTTGCGGCAATTGGGGAAGTCACCAGAAGTCGTGATACTGAAAATGCAGATAGCGAAAATACTTATACCGAGAACACAGATAGCGAAAATACTGTTGCTATTGAGGTTTTGTTTGATGCGGCAATGGCGGTTGAGAACATCGTCAGCCCTTATCATAGCGTAAGCATTAATATGGTGGAAGATGCCGCCGCTAAGGTGACATTGTTGCACGATGTTAAAGCTAACCGTGACTTTGTGCTCACCTGGCAGCCCTTGCAAGCCAGCGAACCTACTGCAGCTGTATTTACTCAGCAAGGTAAAACTCACCAAGTGCCTCAAACCGATACTCCTGCAAAAGCACCATTCGTTAGCGGTAAGTTAATTAGTGGGGAAGGGGTTAGTAGCGAAGCAGAGCCAAAGGCAAAAAATCAGCCGCAACAACAGGAACAAGATAAGTACGCATTAGTGATGTTAATGCCGCCACAAGCAGGTGATAAAACATACTTATCGACCCCTAGAGAGTTAATTTTGGTGATTGATACATCAGGCTCTATGTCAGGTGATGCCATTATTCAGGCAAAATCTGCACTAAAGCATGCGCTGGCGGGCTTAAAAGCCCAAGACAGTTTTAATATTTTGCAATTTAACTCTGGAGTGTCTAAATGGTCTGAGAAAGCCATGCCTGTCACAGCTGCCAACATTGGCGCTGCTCAAAGCTATATTAATGCTTTACAAGCCAATGGTGGCACAGAAATAGCCTTAGCGCTTGATGCCGCGTTAGAACAACAGAGCCTGTTAAGTCACAGTTCACATCATTCTGTAAAAGAGCAAACTCTTAGGCAAGTTCTGTTTATTACTGATGGCGCAGTGGCAAATGAATCAATGTTATTTACCCAAATCGAAGAGCAATTAGCGGACAGTCGCTTGTTCACCATTGGCATAGGCTCTGCGCCTAACGCGCATTTTATGCAGCGGGCGGCCGAATTAGGACGAGGGACTTATACCTACATAGGTAAGCTTGATGAAGTGAATCACAAAATGGTTAAGTTACTTGAGAAAATTGAAAAGCCACAAGTGACAGATGTCGAGCTTAAGTTTAGTGATGGCAGTATTCCTGATTATTGGCCTGTAAGGATCCCCGATCTATATGCCCATGAACCTATTTTAGTTGCGGTTCGCATTCCTAGCTTTGTGGATGATGATTTGCTTATTCAAGGATTTTTAGCCGGGCAATTTTGGCAGCATCGCTTACCGCTGGACAGCAAAGGCGGGGAAAAAGGTTTAGATCTGGTTTGGGCAAGAAAACAGATTGCCGCGTTGGAGTTAAGTAAACAAGGAGCGAATAAAGCACGGATAGAAAAGCAAATTACGGCGATTGCAATGAACTTTCATATCATGAGTGCCTATACAAGTTTGGTTGCGGTAGACATCACCCCGGTTAAACCACAAGGCGAAGTGGCACTAGGTGCTCAAGTAAAGCAACATTTACCCCACGGCTGGCATAGTAATTTGCAGGGGGGAACGCAAACACTGCCGCAAACGGGGACCAATAGTTATGTGTTACTGATTTTTGGCAGCATGCTCATATTACTAGCGGGTTTGTATCGCTTGTCTTTTTACCGAAGTGAAAATGCATCAATGTAAATTATTAAGCTGACAAAGAGTTGATGGAATTTGGATAATCGACGAGAACACTTATGCAAAAGATAGATGTACTTAACTCGTTTACAGGTTTGGCAGACAAGAGAAAAAGCCAAAGTAAAGGTTATTATTTTCACCGATTGGTGGCAGGATTATTACTTTTCGTTGGTGTCGGACTATTTGTACAAGGCGGATATATGCAAGCTAAAGCACATTTTGCCCAATTTTTAATACAGCAAGCATGGCAGAAAACATTACTCGATAGAAAGCCTCATAAACCTTGGTCTTGGGCTGATACTCATCCTGTGGCAAAACTAGACTTTTTAGCTGCTACAACAAGCAACACTTCAGCTATTCATGCTGAGCGTGAAGGTAGCAGTTTGTATGTGCTTTCGGGAGCATCAGGGCGTAACTTAGCATTTGGACCGGCGCTAATGTTATCGTCAGCCAATATTAATAGCCGCGGTAATACGGTCATTGCAGGCCATCGAGATACCCACTTCGCTCGACTAAATGGGATTACAATAGGCCAGCTTATTCGGTTGCAAGGTGTCTCTGGTAAAAGTTTACTTTATAAAGTAACCGCAGCAAAAATAACGCACGAATCAGACATTAATGTGATTCAAGATGGCGGTGAGGCGACGTTAACCTTGGTAACATGTTATCCGTTTGGTGCTGAATTCTCTGGTGGGCCGCTGCGTTATATTGTTCAGGCGAAACCGATCAATTAGTGCTAATTAAGTGTTTGCACAGATGGTGTCACAAACACTCAAAGAGGTTAGATTGGCATGACTCGATTTCGGCCTAATCGTTTCGCCTCGTATAGTTGCTTGTCGGCTCGTTCGATAAGTGTGTTGACGCTATCTTTTAAAATAAATTCAGCAACGCCGAAAGAGGCATTGATATTATTAATGTTATCGCCTTTACGTTTGTCTTTTACAACGAGCTTTTCAAGGCTTCTACGCATTGACTCTGCTAGCTGACGAGCACGTCTTAATTGGCTATTAGGAACAATTAAAGCGAACTCTTCACCACCAAATCGATACAGTTTAGTACCATTTTGGCAGGCCTCGTTTAAACGTTTAGTTACCGATTTTAATACTTGATCACCGAGCTGGTGGCCATAGGTGTCATTGAAAACTTTGAAATGATCGATATCAGCGATGATGAGGCAAAGCCCATCAGGATGTTGTTCAAGGATAGCTTGAAGGTCTTTATTAAAAGCGCGGCGGTTTAACGAGCCTGTTAATGCATCGAAATGAATTTCATGTTCAGTTTTTATTAACTGTGCTTTTAATGCATCAATTTCTGATTGAGCTTTGGCTAGTTGCTCTGAGAAGTGTTGCGCACTGACCCGGATCTCATTGGAGTCATTCACGAGGCTTTTGACAACAGTAAGAACTTCTTCAATAGTAAAGCCTTCGTTTTCAATTTTATTCAGCTTAATGTGATTACTATCGATCTTACTTTTAAAGAGGTTAGCATCTAAATTTGTGTCTTTAATGGACTGAGATAATTCAGTCACCATAGCATCCAAGTTTTGCCGCATATCGATAACATCGAGCTCTACTGGATCAGATAGAAACTCTTGATATAGCCGCTCACTTTGGCTCGGTGGGCAGGTGTTATATTGGCTAACAACGGTATCTAAATGTTTATTTAGCATGGGAGATTGAGCGCCGACATAGGCGTACCACAGTGCGTAATTTGTTGGAGTTGTGGGTATTTGATACTTCAACATTAACGGAATCGCTTTTTTAAGCTTAGATGCGGATTCCTTGAGTAGAGGAGTTGCCATGTTTTACAGCCTTATTACTTACCAATTAGCGCTCAGTTGAGTAGACCCAGAGCTGAGATTTGCTCATTATGCACTTTATTCATTAATTTTATTATGTTTTTTAACAACATAAAACTCTAAATAGCATAATTGGCTATTAAACAAACGATAATAGTAGGATTAAATTGCTTGGATTTGATTGTAAATAGTATCGGTAAAGCGATGGGCTAAAATAATGGGGTACATTAGAAAGAGTTGTCGCAAAGACTGGCTCTGCGACTAGAATTGATAACTGACTGACAGCATTGGGCCGGTAAAACTGTAGTAGATATTATAATCAGCAAGCTTTATATCTGCATCGGTAAAAGTAGACGTATATTCAACATCAACTTCATAATAGTTAAATGCTGCTGTCATATGCCAGTTTTCACTAATCTCAGCCTCAACACCAAGGCGAATATCGACTAAGCCGCCTTTAAGGTCGTCGAGCTTTATATAAAAATACTGGGCGTGGCCGTTTAGTTTAAATCCAGGGTAAAACTCGTAAGTGCCATAAACACCGATATCTGGCAAAGGAGCTGATAACTTCTCATCAACCACTTTAGGAATATCGATGGTATCTGGACAACGGTTCTCCGTACCAGAATCACATATACCTATTTTCCCTTTAAAAGCCGTTTTAATAAACATGGCATGTAAACCAACTGAAAGACCAACATCGTAATTATGACCTTGCCAAATATCATAACCATAACCAATTCGCATAATATCGATATTCAGCGTGGTATCTAGTGAGATCCCTGATTTGATATCGTAAGTCGTGTCATCCCAGGTGAATTGAAATGGCTTTTCCACAGACTGAACTGCGGCATTACGGTGCAACTGTTTCCAGTCAACATATAAAGTATGGCGGTCGTTAAAGTGATGAGAAAACTCAAAGAATGGCAAAAATTGTGATTCTTCTAGTTTTAGATCAGATTCAAAATCGAGTGCAAAAGCGTTGCCTAAGATGGGATCATTTACATCTATGGTAGAGTCTGTATTTGCATAAAAGCCTCCAATACGGATAACAGTATTGTTATCTGCATAAGTCATAGGGCTTGCAATTAAAACGAGTGTAGCTATACCGCGAATGATGAAACTTTTAAGCATTAAAAGTCACTCCGTCGTTCTTATTTTTATGTGTTTAAATCAGTAACGCTTTTTATTGTTCGAGCTCTAGCATAGCAGGATCTAACTTTTTGTGAATGAATTGTTTCAAAAAGTTACATTTAGTTTGATCTAATGCAATTTAATGACGTTTGGCTCACTTTTTCTAGTTGAAGTGGGTATGTTACTAGTGAGTATGTCTTAGCTAGGTTCCTACTTAGCATATTCCATTTATGGTAGTGAAATAGGCTGACTAGTCGCCAATATGGAGTGTAGAGTATAAATGCAGAATAATGTTATTAACGCTAGACGAAATAACCCAATATAAGTTTTTTGGCTTTAAATCAAAGGCTAGAGAGCCTCCCTCTCTAGAATAGATAGCTAAATAGATTCAATTAATCGAGGGAGAGTATTTTTGTAATATTGGATAGGCTGAGGCGAATGAGCCTATAACTAAAATAATTTTGGGATTAGAATCATGGCCCAAGTTAGCCCGCAAAACGCGAGGCTCATAAAGACTGCAGCAGAGGCAATATCTTTTGCTCGACCACTTAATGGGTGATGCTCATCGCTAATTCTATCAACAACGGCTTCTATGGCTGAATTAATTAACTCAACAATTAATACCATAAACAAACCTAGGATAAGCAATACTCGCTCAACGGTTGAGGCATCAATAAGCAGTGCTATAGGTAGCATTATTACGGCTAATGTTACTTCTTGCCTAAAAGCGGCTTCATTCTTCCATGCTAGCTTCAACCCTTGTATTGAAAATCCAGTTGCTCTAATGACGCGTTTTATACCGTGGTTATTAGCAGGTTTCATAGTGTTCCGTAATTTTATTTGGCCGTTCTAGAGAAAGATCGTTAGGCATTTTCCGATTATAGCATGAACATTTTTAGGATAAATGCAGTGTGTTCATCAAGTCTTTGTTGGAATTGACACTTCTCTAACAGCAACTGGCTTGGCATCTACAAACTAAGCACCTAGACTTAGCGAGTACTTCACAGGATGTGTAAGTAAAATTATCAAGCAAGGAGCCACGGTATGATAATTAGAACGATACAGTTTTTATGCATTAGCCTTAGTTTTTCTTTATGCATTGCCAATATCGCGATTGCTGAAGTAGGCAATATGCCTCGCACTAAGCCATTAATTCAACTGGCAACCACTGCTTCCAACCCCATATCGAATGTTTCAGATTATCTGATTAGTGAAAAGCTTGATGGCGTAAGGGGCTATTGGGATGGTAAAAACCTTTACAGCCGATCTGGCAGAAAGATTGCTGCGCCAGATTGGTTTATTCAGCACTTCCCAAAATATCCATTAGACGGTGAATTTTGGATAAAGCGCGGAGCGTTTGAACAAATCTCTGCAATTATCCGGAAAAATCAAGCGACAGATGCTGAGTGGAGCAGGGTTTTATTTATGGTATTCGACCTACCGGCAGAGACAACTCCCTTTGCAGGTCGCTATGACAAAGCTGTTAATGAACTTACCGGTACTAGCGCCTATTTACAGGTGATTAAGCAATATTCGCTCACAACAGCTGGCGTATTAGATGCTGATCTACAAGCCATTATTGATTTAGGCGGTGAAGGATTGATGTTACATAAAAAGACCGCACTTTATCAGGCTGGACGTTCTCAAGATATTGTTAAGCTAAAACCTTTCTACGATGCTGAAGCTGTGGTTATCGCTCACAATGAAGGTAAAGGAAAGTTTAGTGGCATGCTAGGGGCGTTAGTTGTTGAAAATCAAGATGGCAAAGTATTTAAGTTAGGTAGTGGCTTAAGTCACGAGCAAAGGCTTAATCCGCCAAAGATAGGTAGTGTGGTCACTTATAAATACTACGGTCTTACGCAAAAGGGGACACCAAGGTTTGCCAGCTTTTTAAGAGTGAGAGCATCTCAATAGTATGTAGTTGATCAATTAGATGAAATTGTTGATTATGAATCTGGGCTAACTGAATACAGTAAATAGATTTAATTATAATAAAAAGGCTCGAGATTATGGTCTCGAGCCTAAAATATTCAACCGATGAACAATTATAGAACTTGTAATACTTGAGCAATGGGTAAACGAGACTTTGGCAGAGCAGCGTTATAATCTTCAGCGCTGTGGTGATAACCCATTGCGAGTGCAACACCGCACTCATAGCCATCAAGCTCATCTTTAAAGATTTCACCAATTAACTCACTATCAACGCCTTCCATGGTAGTAGAGTCGATGCCTAAGCGTGCAAGTACGTGTAAGGTGTTACCCAGTGCTAAGTAAGTCTGTGCTTTAGTCCATGTCGCATTGTTGCCGTTTTCATCAGTGTTAAGATCAACAAAGGCAAACGCACCAAAAGCTTGCTCTCTTTCATCAGCGGTTGAACGTTTATCTTCAATGCCTTTATCAACGACTTTTGCGTAGTCTTCACGAGTATATTTAGGATTGTGAGCAAACAAAACAATATGCGAGGCCGCTTTAATGTGTGGTTGATTGAATTGGAACTTATTAGCAAAAGTGTCGTGCATACGCTGTTTTGCTTCATCGCTTTCAATCACAATAAATTTCCATGGTTGTGAGTTGATAGACGATGCAGAAAGATTCATTGCTTGATAAATAACATCAAGATCGGCTTGAGGAATACGCTTAGAAGCATCATAGCGTTTTGCTGTGTAACGGCTTTCAAGATCAGCAATAATAGGGTGAGTCATAATCTTTTCCTAATGTAGAGCGGTGGAACTTCTTTAACAGTTGCCGCTATGCTACCTGTATCAGTGTATTTGAAAAATAGTGTTTTAGTTGAATGATTATCAAGATTTTATTGATAATGAAATTATCACAATAAAAAAGTGTAGCTAATACTGCAATGGTTTACATTGAAGTAGAGCAAGTAATTGATTCATATGAAATGTTAAACATTTTTATTAAGGGGCTACAATGAAACACATTTCCTCTATTCTATTTGTATGTATGGGCAACATCTGTCGCTCTCCGTCCGCTGAAGCGATGTTTAGAGCAAAAGTTTCTGCAGCGAAGCTTGATATTAGGATTGATTCAGCAGGGACGATTGCCTATCACCAAGGAAACGCTCCGGATAAACGCTCTATTGCGGCGGGCGTTAAACGTGGTTTGAACTTTAACGGCATGCAAGCCAGAATGGTGACTCAGACTGATTTTAGTGACTTTGATTTAATTCTTGCGGCGGATGAGCAAAACCTGCAGGACTTAAAGCGTATTTGCCCTGCGGAGTATCAAGCAAAGCTGGCACTCATGTTAGATTTTTGTGCTTTTGGAGAACATGATGCTATTTATACGGAAGTTCCAGATCCCTATTATGGCGAAGGGGACGGTTTTGAGCTTGTTTTAGACTTACTCGAAAATAGCTGTGATGGGCTTGTTAGTCGCATCCAAAGTGGGCAGTTGTGATCTCTGATGAGAATAGTTTGTTGCTGGGGTTTATTTCTTGATGAGAATAAATAGGCGGGAGTTAATATAAAAGCGCTCTATATGAGCGCTTTTATATAAATAATCAGCTATTAGCTAAAGCGTTTACCTGAGCGCTTAAGGCGTTCTTGTTCTTTACGTGCTTCTTCTTTAGCTTGTTTTTCAGCAAGTAGTTTTGCTACTTCAATCTTTTCAATTTCAGCCATTTCAGGTGTTTCAAGTGACAACTGACCAATTCGTCCTGCGCGGAAGTCATGTAGCAATACTTCAGATGCTTTATGCAAATCGATACGTCCACCAGGGCGAAGTGCACCGCGGTTACGGCCAATCGCTTCAAGTAACTCAATATCTGTATTTGGCATCTGCTTGATTTTATAACGCTCAGCAATCGCTTCTGGATAAGCAGTTAGAAAATACTCAGCAGCAAACATCGCTACATCTTCGTACTCCATCGCGGTATCTTTAATCGCGCCTGTTACCGCTAGGCGATAGCTACTTTTTTCATTATCAACTTTTGGCCACAAAATACCTGGGGTATCAGAAAGCACAATACCATTTTTTAAATTAATACGTTGCTGGGTCTTAGTGACCGCAGGCTCGTTACCGGTTTTAGCTATCATTCTGCCGGCTAGAGTATTAATAATGGTAGATTTACCGACGTTCGGGATCCCCATGATCATAGTTCGAATATCTTTTTCGATTTTGTCACGACCGGGCACAAATTTACGGCATAAGTCAGGGATTTTTTTGACTTGTCCAGCTTGTAATGTGGTAATCGCCATTGCTCTTACCCCTTGCTCTTGCTCAAGGTATTCAATCCAAGCTTGGGTCGTTTCTGGGTCGGCTAAGTCGGATTTATTCAGTAGTTTGATACATGGCTTATCTCCACGGAGTGTTTGCACCATAGGGTTTTCACTACTGTAAGGGATCCTTGCGTCAAGCACTTCTATCACCAAATCGACTTGAGGCATCACCTCTTCGATCTCTTTTCGTGCTTTGTGCATGTGTCCTGGATACCACTGAATTGCCATGTGTGTGCTCTACTATCAAATTACATAATTAAAGGGATTTTACCTTGTAACGCTTAAGTTTAACAAACAAAAAGCGCCCTAAGGCGCTTATTGGGCTGTTATTCAGTGCTAATGCGGCTAAATAACCCCTAATTCACGTAAGCGTTCCATCAAATAACTGTCGGCAGTATATTTATCTGACAGTTTAACCTCGGGGTTTGGGTGTAAAAATAGCGGTAAAGAAATTCGCGATTTAGTTTTATCCATTCCTTGTGGGTTGATCACTCTATGGCTGGTTGATGGGAAATAGCCGTTCGATGCTTCTTGCAGCATATCGCCGATATTAATAATCAAGTTGCCAAAATCACTTGGCACATCAATCCAATTGCCATCTTTTAATTGCACCTGCAATCCCGGTTCATTGGCTGCTGGTAATACAGTTAGTAGATTAATATCTTCATGCGCTGCCGCGCGGATAGCGCCAGGCTCTTCATTACCGGACATTGGTGGGTAATGTAAAACACGTAGTAAGGTCTTTTGGCTGTCTTCAATCATCTTGGGCAATGCGATTGAAAACTTCTGTTTTACATCTGCTGGAGAAAATTGCTCAACCCATTCAAGTAGTTCTGCAGCTAGTGTGTTAGCGTCATCATAATATTTAAGAATATTATCCCTCAAAGAGTCAGGGATACGTCCCCATGGATAAACATGAAAATATTCTTTGATATCTTTTACACTGTGGCCTTTTGCGGTCTCAGAGATTTCAGCTGGAAAGAAACCATCTTGAGTTTCTGGGTTAAAAAGGTAAGCCTGCTTTACTTCGGTATTGAAAAAGCTATGCCACTCTTTATAGATATCTTCAACAAGGTCTTTATTGATAGGGTGGTTACTTAATACACCAAAGCCAGTCTCTCTTAATGAGGATACAAACTTTTCTGCTGCATCTTGTGCGCGATAATCGATCGTTTCTAATGTCATCTTGATTCTTCTTATTATTAAACCCCGAGCAAGTTTAGCGGTGCAAAACACCGTGCGCAAACCTAAGTGACCTTGATCACACTGGTTATTGTTCGGTGTATCGAAAACGCTTCTGTTACAAGGTAATAATTATCTAAATTTTAGCGACTTAAGCGATAACATTAGCATGAAAAATAATCATAAATATTGCGTCATTTTGTTGGTGATTTAAACCAATACTGAGCCGGTGAAGTAGACTTGAGTCTATGACGTTAGCTAAAAGCTCAAGTGAAGACTGCATACTAAGAATTAAAGTCAAAGACTTAAGTTAACAGCCAATCTTAACTACGATAAGCTATTAAGTAATCTTGAAAGCTTTTATGGACGTATAGGGTCTACTGTATAGCGTTATTCGTCATCTATGCCAACGAGCGAGTTTATAGATGATTAAGAGTGACTTAATGAGATAAAGGTTTAATTAGCAAAACAGCTAGACAGTATAAGGGGCTGAGATTTTGATGCGTAAACTCACTGAATTTGAAAAGCACGTCATTGAGCAAAAAGGCACCGAGCGTCCTTTTAGTGGCGAATATAATCAACATGATGCTAACGGCGTTTATTGTTGTAAAAAGTGTGACGCTCCGCTTTACCATTCAGATAGTAAATTTAATGCTCACTGTGGTTGGCCTGCTTTTGATGATGAAATTGCCGGGGCGGTAAAACGTAATATTGATGCAGATGGTAGACGAGTTGAAATCGTGTGTAGCCAATGCGATGGTCACTTAGGACATGTGTTTGAGGGCGAGTTTTTAACACCTAAAAATGTCAGGCATTGTGTTAACTCTGTATCAATGACCTTTAAAAGTGCTGATGAGCTGGACTGTCAGAGTAACAAATTAGCCGTTGCGACATTGGGTGGTGGCTGTTTTTGGTGTATTGAAGCTGTATTTTCGGCAATCAAAGGCGTCGAAAAGGTGACGTCCGGATACGCTGGAGGCGATGCTGCTGACGCTAATTATAGAGCTGTATGTAGCGGTGAAACTGCGCATGCTGAAGTGGTACAGATAGAATTTGATCCCGAACTGGTGAGCTTTGAGAGTTTGCTTGAGGTGTTTTGGGTGAGTCATGATCCTACGACGTTAAATAGGCAGGGTAATGACAGAGGGCCGCAATACCGTTCGGTGATTTTTATCCATGATGAAGAGCAAGCATTAATTGCCAATAGTATGATTGCCGATCTCACAAAAGTTGCAGCTTGGCCGGATCCTATTGTGACAGAGGTTGTTGCTTATGATGGCTTCTTTGCTGCAGAAAATTACCATAATGATTACTTTGAACTTAATGGTGAGCAACCTTACTGTCAGATGGTGGTTAAGCCAAAAGTCGATAAGGTTAAAGCACTATTTGCTGATAAGTTGAAATAATTGGTGCAGATAGATAATAAAAAAGACAGGCACAGCCTGTCTTTTTTGATTGTTAAAACTGAATACTATTTATGAGTCAAGCTTATCGTCAGCCACTTTATAATGTGGATCTTCGATTAAGTTAACTTCAACTAAATCACCTGCTTTAGCCAGCAGCTCTTTACAGTCATTACTTAGATGACGTAAATGTAAACGCTTTCCGCTACCTACATAACGTTCAGCAAGGGTATCAATTGCATCAAGAGCCGAGTGGTCGCATACGCGAGAGTTTTGGAAATCAACAATCACGTCTTGTGGATCGCTTTTAGCGTCAAATAACTCTAAGAATTCAGCAACTGAACCGAAAAATAGCGGTCCATTTAACTTATATACTTTCCAGCCGTTTTGATCTTCACTGACTTCGACATTGATGTGCTTTGCGTGTTCCCAGGCAAAGACTAGTGCTGAAACAATAACCCCGACAAATACGGCAAATGCAAGATCGGTAAAGACAGTAACGATAGTAACCAATACGATAACGAACGCATCGTGCTTTGGTACCTTGCGCATGACTTTGAAGCTAGCCCACTCAAATGTGCCCAACACCACCATAAACATCACACCAACTAGAGCTGCCAGTGGGATCATTTCTATCAGTGATGAACCGAATAAGATGAAAGCAAGTAAGGCAACCGCTGCGGTAATGCCTGACAAACGTCCACGACCGCCAGAGTTGATGTTGATCATTGACTGGCCAATCATGGCACAACCACCCATAGCGCCAAAGAAGCCACTGGTGATGTTACCCACGCCTTGACCAATACATTCTTTGTTACCGCGACCACGAGTACCTGTCATTTCATCGATAACCGTTAATGTTAGTAACGATTCAATTAAGCCTACTGCAGCTAAAATTAACGAGTATGGCAGAATGATGTATAAGGTTTCTAAGCTGAACTCTACCGCAGGTATTGAGAATGTCGGTAGGCTACCTGCTATCGTAGCATTGTCGTTACCGCTCATTGATTTTAGAAAATCTAAAACAGTACGAGTATCTAGGTTTAAGAAAGTAACAAGTAGAGTTACAGTCAAAATTGCTGCAAGTGAAGAGGGGATTGCGGTCGTTAGCTTAGGCAAGAACTGAATAATGGCCATGGTTAAAGCAACAAGTCCTAGCATAAGGATTAGTTGATCTTGCGGTAGCCAGTTCATTACACCATTTACATCTGGCGTTTGAAATTGTCCTAACTGAGCAAGGAAGATAACAATAGCTAGGCCATTAACAAAACCTATCATTACTGGATAAGGAACAATACGGATAAACTTGCCGAGTTTAAATACACCAGCAGAGACTTGAATTAGACCTGCTAGGACAACTGCGGCAAATAAGTATTGCACCCCATGCTCTGCAACCAGAGCAACCATAACAACGGCCATGGCACCAGTGGCACCAGAAATCATACCAGGTCGCCCGCCAATTAATGCAGTGATTAGACCCATAATAAATGCAGCGTATAAGCCAACCATAGGTTCTACGCCAGCAACAAATGCAAAAGCGACGGCTTCAGGAACCAATGCAAGGGCTACGGTAAGACCTGAAAGTAAGTCAGCTCTATGGCTGGCTGTTTTGTGACGAATAAGATCGAACATTTAGCCTCTGTTAAATATATGTGTTGGTGTTAATAATAATTTGCCGCGAATACTAACAAAATTGCGGCAGTTTGAACATAAAAAAGCCATGCCCAGAGGCATGGCTTTTAGCTGCAACAGTTAACTTAAATTAAGTACGAACTGTTTCAGAGTTTGCAGTGTTAGCCGTTCTAGGCTTTGCTGCTTCAGTAGTTGAAGCTTCATATTGGCGACCGGTAGGTGTTGCAATATTCTCTCTGCTTTCAACTGTTGGTTTAGTCGTTTCTGACATCACCATAGAGCCAAAGCGGCTTGCTGGCTTAGCGGCAGGCTTAGTCTCAACAACTGCTTCTGGCGCTGCTACTGGTGTAGCTTCAACCACAGCGACTGGAGCTGATTGAATCGCTGCAGGTTTTGCCATTGGCGCAGAGGCTGATTTTGCAGCTGGAGCTTCGGCTTTCACTTCAACAGGCGCTGCAACTTTAGCTTCAATAACTGGCTCAGCTTTCACTTCAACAGGCGCTTCAACTTTAGTTTCAACAACTGGCTCAGCTTTCACTTCAACAGGCGCTTCAACTTTAGTTTCAACAACTGGCTCAGCTTTCACTTCAACAGGCGCTGCAACTTTAATTTCAACCACTGGCTCAGCTTTCACTTCAACAGGCGCTTCAACTTTAGTTTCAACCACTGGCTCAGCTTTCACTTCTGCAGGTGCTTCAACTTTAGCTTCAACAACTGGTTCAGCTTTCACTTCAACAGGTGTTTCAACATGTGGCATCTGTACTGATGCAACTTCAATTGGCTCTACGATAGTTTCAGCAACGACAACTACTGGCGCTGGTGTTTTTGCTGGTTTCTCAAGTGCAACCTCAACAGCGGTTTCTACCTCATTAGGTACAAAAGCGGGTACAGCTGAGCCATCTTCATTATTTTGAGCATCTTCATCACGACGACGACGTTGACCAGCGGCTCTCAAATGACGTGGACTACGTCGACTTCTGCGCTGACCTTCACGAGGTTCACGACTATTGTCTTCTGATGCCATAGTTTCTTCTGAACTTTCAACTGCACTTGTTACTGGCGCACTGTCAGTGGTTTCAAGTTTTGTTTCAACGACAGGCTTTGTTGCAGCAACTGCTGAATCTTCAGCATTAACGGTTTCAACAGCTTCTGTTTCAACAGTTTCCACTTTAGCTTTCGGCTTACGTGGTTGACGTTTTGGCTTAGCTGGCTTGTCATCTGTCGATGGTTTCGCTTGTACTGGCGCGTCAGTTACTACAACGTCCGCTTTTAGCTCTTCTTGCTGTTCGTTGTTCACACGTACTTTACGACGCATGTTACGACGCTGGCGACGTTCACGTGCAGCTTCTTGCTTTGGCTGTTCATTCGTTGCCGAATCAGGCTTATTGTCTTTACGCGCTTTATCGTTACGTGGTTGACGCTTGTTCGTCTCTTCAGAAGTTGAACGAGAGTCATTGTTATCATTACGACTATTTTTTGCTCTCTTCTCTTTAGACTGTTCCGTGTCACCGCGTGAATCGTTACGGTTATCGCTGCGATTGTCGTTGCGGTTACGACGAGGATCATTACGGCGATTACTGTTACGACGGTTATTATTGCGGCCTTGATTGCGGTTGTCTTTGTCTTGCTTCTTAGGCTCGACTTTTGGCTCTTCTTTTGCACCAAATAGTGAGCTAATCGCTGCGGCTATCTTAGCAAAGAAACCTGGCTCTTCTTTCTTAGGAGCTGTTGCAGGTTTAGCTTCTTCAATGACCGCTTTTTTCGGCGTAGAGAAACCTTTGAGTGCTGGTTGTGGAGCTGCAGCACGTTCTAGTTTACGTGGTTCATAAAGCTTAGCTTCTTCTTTTTCAAGTAGCTTGTAGCTAGATTCACTGATTTGATCATCTTTACGGTGACGTACAACGCGGTAGTCAGGTGTTGTCATATTTGGATCTGGAATGACATACACTTCAACATTGTGGCGTTTTTCAGTAATTCGAATTGCTTTACGTTTTTCGTTCAATAGGAAAGCGGCAACATCAACAGGCACAACCGCTTCAATTTGCGATGTGTTTTCTTTAATTGCTTCTTCTTCCATTAGACGAAGAATTGATAACGCTAAAGATTCAGTACCACGAATAGTACCTTGGCCATGACAGCGAGGACAAAGGTGCGCAGCTGATTCTTCTAGAGAAGGGCGTAAACGCTGGCGTGACATTTCCATCAAACCAAAACGTGAAATACGACCTAACTGTACGCGTGCACGGTCATGGTGAACAGCGTCTTGCATACGCTTTTCAACTTCACGCTGGTGACGTACTGGCGTCATATCGATAAAGTCGATAACGACCAAACCACCTAAGTCACGTAGACGTAATTGGCGTGCAATTTCATCAGCAGCTTCTAAGTTGGTATTTAGAGCAGTTTCTTCGATATCGCCGCCTTTAGTAGCACGAGCAGAGTTAATATCGATAGAGGTTAGTGCTTCAGTTGGGTCAATAACAATTGAACCACCAGACGGTAGGCGCACTTCTCGTTGGAAAGCTGACTCGATTTGAGTTTCGATTTGGTAGTGCGTAAATAATGGTACTTCAGCGTCATAACGCTTAATACGCTCAACAAAATCAGGACGAACTAATGAAACGTGTTCTTTTGCTTGTTCGTAAATGCGTGGGTGGTCAATTAAGATTTCGCCAACATCACGACGTAAGTAGTCGCGAATTGCACGAACAATCACGTTACTTTCTTGATGGATTAAAAATGGAGCTGGAGCACTCTCTGCAGCTTCTTTAATGGCTGCCCAGTGATGCTGTAGTACCTTAAGATCCCATTTCAGCTCTGCTGGGTCTTTACCAACACCGGCAGTACGGACGATTAAGCCCATGCCTTGTGGTACTTCAAGCTCAGCAAGTGCAGCTTTCAGTTCAGTACGCTCATCACCTTCGATACGACGTGAAATACCGCCGGCGCGAGGGTTATTTGGCATTAAAACTAGGTAAGAACCTGCCAAACTGATAAAGGTAGTAAGGGCTGCACCTTTGTTACCGCGCTCTTCTTTATCAATTTGAATAATAACTTCCTGACCTTCTTTGACCACCTCCTTAATGCTAGGACGGCCTTGGAAAGAGTAACCTTTAGGGAAGTATTCTCGTGCAATTTCTTTTAGAGGTAGGAAGCCGTGACGCTCAGCACCATAATCAACAAAAGCCGCTTCTAAAGACGGCTCTACACGCGTGATTGTGCCTTTGTAAATATTGGCTTTCTTTTGTTCATGACCTGGGCTTTCAATATCCAAATCATACAGTTGTTGCCCATCAACAAGGGCAACGCGCAACTCTTCAGATTGAGTCGCATTGATTAACATCCGTTTCATGATGACGTAATTCTTCTTTATATAAGGTCATCAAACGTTACTACTTTCACTGCATTACGGGCCTAGGATTAAAAAACAGAACCTCACGGTTAGTCTCTAGGCAAGGTGCGCATTAACTGTTAGACGCATTCGCTGCGTGTCGCATCCTATTTATGGCTTATTTTTTTATGTTTACAAAAAACAAGGAATTCGTTGTTAAATGTCAACCAACCCCATAAATTCTTTAAGTACTTTCCAGTAATGCCAATTCGAAATGGTAGCGTCTGACGACGAGTTAAAATTATTCTTCGAAATTGGGGCCGTTTCAGTCGAGAAACCAGTTGTAAGTTGGGTTTTCATTTTGATTTAGTCGTGAAGGCGTATGTTCTTGCCTTTTGATTGATACAACGACCCGTAAATCAATGATTTACTATCAAACTTTAAACGTTTTTAGTCTCGTTCTGGAACGTCATGTAAGGCCGACTTAGGCATGTTTTACCCAGTTATAGTCGGCGATAGCGAGGGAAATATAGCAATAATAGATAAAATCAGCAAATGGAAAGGCACAATTCTTTTCAGTTGTTGTACAATGCGTGGCAACGAAATACATAACGGCGCAGTATGAATACTCCATCTCCAAAAGCACAAGTCCAAATGGTTACGATTGATGAGGACCACGTTGGGCAACGTATAGATAATTTTCTTCTAACAAAACTTAAAGGCGTGCCTAAAAGTATGATCTATCGGATTGTACGTAAGGGCGAGGTGCGTGTGAATAAAAAGCGCATAAAGCCAGAGTATAAATTAGCTGATGGGGATGTGGTACGTGTTCCACCTGTTAGGGTATCAGAGAGTGAAGGGCGTCCGGGTCCCTCTGCTAAATTGACAAAAGTTTCGCAACTTGAAGAACGTATTTTATTTGAAGATAAATACCTCATTGTACTAAACAAGCCATCAGGTATTGCTGTGCACGGTGGTAGTGGTGTTGAATTTGGTGTTATTGAAGCGATGCGCTCGTTGCGTACTCAACAGAAATTTCTTGAGTTAGTGCACCGTTTAGACAAAGAAACATCTGGTGTGTTGTTAATTGCTAAAAAGCGCAGTGCACTAAGACATCTGCATGATCAGTTAAGATATAAGAAAATGCAGAAAGACTACGTTGCACTGGTAAGAGGTGAATGGCAAGCACACGATAAAGTGGTAAAAGCACCGTTACTAAAACTTACGCTTAAATCAGGTGAACGTATTGTTCGTGTGAATAAAGAAGGCAAAGAGTCTGAGACTCGCTTTAAAATTTTACAACGCTACAGTGATTCAACGTTAGTCCAAGCGAGCCCAGTTACTGGACGAACTCATCAAATTCGTGTTCACTGTCAGTTTACTGGTCACCCAATTGCCTGCGATGAAAAATACAGCGAGCAAAAGTTTGATGACTCAATGCGTGCTCAAGGATTAAATCGATTATTCTTGCATGCGGCGCAGCTAAAATTTACTCATCCGGAAACGGAAGAGGTTATGCAGGTTAAAGCGCCATTAGACCCAATACTAGAATCAACCTTAAAGAAGTTAAAGAAAGTATGAAGCCATACGAATTAGTCATTTTCGATTGGGATGGAACCTTAATGGATTCCATCAGTAAAATTGTTACTTGTATGCAGCAGATGGCTCAAACGTTATCTATTGATACGCCGACTGAACAAGCGGTGAGAGATGTCATTGGCTTATCAATGGAAGAGGCGCTAAAAACGCTTTATCCATTGAAGTCAGTGTTAGACTTTGAACCTATGATTAATTCGTATAAAGAACATTATTTGACACTTAATAGCACTCCTAGCCCCTTGTTTGATGGTAGTGCTGTGTTACTTAATGAATTACGTAGCATGGATTATCGTTTGGCTGTAGCAACGGGTAAAGGCCGTAACGGCTTAAACCGAGTGCTTACAGAAACGAATTTAGGGCATTACTTTGAGTCGAGTCGTTGTGCTGACGAGTCAAAGAGTAAACCTAACCCTGATATGATTTTTGAATTACTTGAAGAGTTAAAGGTTAAGCCTGAGAGTGCCGTCATGATTGGTGACTCTCTGCATGATCTGAATATGGCAAATAACGCGGGTATCGATTCTGTGGGTGTCAGTTATGGTGCACATAGCGAATCAACATTGCTACTGGCTAAACCCAAAGCGATTATTCATCAGCCATTAGAATTACTGCAAATACTAAGGTAAGCCTGCATCAATGTGATTGGCTACTCTGAGGCACTGGGATTTAATCGGTAAAGTAACTGTAAATTAGACGTTGAGCGTAACTTGTCCATTGTGTATTAGCGTGAAATAAACAGTATAGTTTATTGGTTTATTATTGCTGAGCGGCGCCATTTTGTTTGTGCTTGAACATCTCATTGTCAGCATTACTGATTAGTGACGATAGTTCTGCCGATGTGTCTGTGACTAAATGTAAACCAATACTAGCACTTAATGTTATCTCGTATTCATCAATAGTGATTTGTTTACATAAGGCTTGCTGTAACCGCTTTCGCCATCGATGTAATAGGCTTTGATAACCAAAGTCTGTCATGTTATTGCAAGTTGTGAACAGTACAAACTCATCACCGCCTATTCTTGCAACAGTATCTTCGCCTTCACTGACTTTTGTTAAAGTATTGGCCACCTCCTTTAAAACCAAATCACCGATTTTGTGGCCAAAGTTATCGTTAATCGATTTAAAGTCATCGATATCGATATAGGCTATGATCATTTTTTTATCGTTACTAACGCCTTGATCCAATAAACTATGGAACTGTTCGAACAATGAACGCCTATTGGCGAGCCCTGTTAAGCTATCGTGGTTGGCTAAATACTCAACCTTATTTTTTGCTTTCTCGAGCTCGGTAATATTGTGTGCTGAGACAATCGCACCTTTAATTTTGCCGTTGGCATCATAATATGGGTTGTGGTGGACGTCTAAAAAGATGGGCTTTTCTATATGTGGGGGGTGAACCCACAATTGGGTTTTTATCTGTTCACCTTGCATACAGCGATCTAGTAACGGCTTTATTTGCCCTTCAAAAACGGCTAAACCATGTAATTCATAAACAGGGCGGCCAATAATATCAGCTTGATTAAGGTTAAATAATGATTCGTAGCCCTTTGATACGACTCTGTAGATATAATCTGTATCTACAAAAGACATATATTGCTCAGATGAAGCGATCATATCCTGACGTTGTTTTAGCTCTCGGTTAATGATCTGACGTTGATATTCTACGCCCACTCGCTGAGCTAATAATCTGAAAAACTCTTTTGATTTGGTATTTTCAACTTGTGGTAAAGAATCTATGACGAAAATATGCCCGAGTATATCGCCCTGTTCGTTGAATATTTTTTCAGCTTGATAACTATTGGCTCCCAATTTTTTTAGGAGCTCAAATTTGGGGAAGCGTTGCTGTAGTTCGTTAGTAAAAGTAAGGTGTTGTTTATTCTGTGCTAGGTAGATTTGTTCGCAAGGGGAGTTTTTTAATTCAAATTCGAAACCAGGTAGGCTTTTCTTTCCGTCGCAAAAAGCCACGACTTCAGCAAAGCCTTTCTTAGTTGAAGGTCGGACAAAGCCAGCCCATCGACATTGAGTCACGAGCGTTAATGCACTTAACGCTCGAGGAAAAAAACGTTCATCGGTACACGGGGCAGCAAGCAGTGCAAGCGCTTCTTCAATATTGGTCATATCCCTTTCTCAATCGTTGAACCGCATGCAGAAACTTTCTATTCATTAAGCAATTGTTTATTGGTCAAGATTTGTATTTACTGAATGAAAGTTACGATACCTAAATCTAATTAGTTAGCCTTATTTTAGTGTAGTTCCCTTATATCTGCCGTATATTTTATCGCTCAATGCCTGTAATTGTGTGCTTTGTGGTAAAAGTTTACAGTACATTGCTACCTTGTAGGTGGAGTAAATCAATCAGTGAAATGAGCGGTAAACCAATTAATGTATTAGGATCTTTTCCTTCAAGCTTTTCAAACAATGCAATGCCAAGTCCCTCGCTTTTAAAGCTGCCAGCACAATATAAAGGTTGCTCTATATCAATATAGCGGCAGATCTGTTGGTGGGTTAATGTGCGAAAGTGGACAGTAAAAGGTTCAACAATTGCTTCAATTTGTCCACTGCTACTATTGTGTAATGCAAGTCCGGTATAAAAGGTAATTGCTTGTCCGCTTGCCATGCAGAGTTGTTCAATGGCTTTTTCACGGGTATGTGGTTTGCCGATAATAGAGCCGTTAATTACAGCAACTTGATCTGAACCTATAATTATACTGTCTGGATGTTGCGCGGCGCCTGCGGCAGCTTTTAGTTTTGCTAAACGTAAAACCAGCTCATAAGGTGATTCATTTTCTAGAGGTGTTTCGTCGACCTCTGGAGAATAAGTTGTAAACGGCAGTTTCAGTTTTTCTAATACCTGTTGGCGGTATGGAGAGGTTGATGCAAGCACTATAGCAGCTGTCATTGATATACCTTGTTGGTGTTAAACGTGTATAACTTACGCGAGCTTTCGATAAGCAACTTATACACGTCATAAGTAAAATATTTCTACTATTTTACTGGATTAGATTCGCTTTGTCGGTAAATGGCTTATTTGTTATTAGACGTTTATAAATACCCCCGTTTGTGTGTCTGTGAATAACTCCTGTGGATTACCTATTATAAAATCGATTTCTACATTATAGATCGAGAAGGTGGGGATTATGATGCAATAGTGTCGTATTCAGTCTCTGTACAGGCTAACTCGTTATAGTTGTAAGCAAGTTTTAAGGCGGAGAAGTTAAATGTTTAAGTTGTGGTTTGCGATCATAATCATGTTATCAGTAGTTGTTCATTTGAGTGGTGATGTTAGTCGTCCTTTTTATCCCACTATTTTAGCAGCTATGGTGCTAGGTGCTTTGGCCAGAGAAGTTATAGCTAAGCTAGACCACGTGGTAGTTGATTGGGCATCGGGCATTAAGCAGATAGAAAAAGCGACTAAAGCGGACCATTAACGGTATAGGTGTTTTGGTAGAGTAATATCTCTTAGTCACTGCACAATTATAAGGTTCGTAGTTAGAGTGGGTAAAGGTAACTATTGCCCTCTATAAGCATATAAAGGCGCTTTAACTTTATATTGTTCATAGCAGGATCTAGTGCGTCAAAGATTCACGAGTGAGAATAGCGCTGTAGAATTTACCTAAATAGATAAATTTCTATGTTCGATGAAGGAGCTTTTACCACTCATTCCCTAAGATTTTCACCATTCATTCCCCAAGAAAAGGTATTTCAACTGCTGATAGTACTAATAAACTCAGCGCCTATCTGCAAACTCTGCTAGTTTTAGCGATATATAAAGAGGCTGTTATGCAGACTTTTGTGATGTGCTTTATTAACAGCATCACAAAAATAGAATGACGCGATGGATTAACGAACACTTAAACGTATTTATAGATGAAATATAATGTAATGCCTGCTTTGTTTCTTGTACAATGCGGTTACCTAACAACTCACTTAACCGGTGAAGTCAGCAATAATTCAATACGTTCTTATGAGGGTATTGACTTTGTGGAATTTCACGGTAATATGCGCGCCTTATGCAAACAGTAAAGATACCGGTTTCAATTGATCCCGTTCGCGCTGCCAGTAGCCAGATTTCGTATGAAGGCTTGGTGCCTGGTAAGCAGTTAAAGCGATTAAATGAATTATGTGCCGGCGACTGTTCTGATGTGGCAGTGTCGCTTGAATGTGGCGTCGATATACAGGGGATAGTCTACCTTAACGGGAAGGCTGTGACGGAGCTCACTCTGGATTGTCAACGTTGTATGACACTATTTACCACTGAGGTTACGGTCGAGTTTAGTTTCGGCCTTTGTAAGACTGAAACTGAAATCGATGAGCTCCCGGATGCGTATGAGCCTATTGAGTGCAATGAAATTGGCGAAATTCGTCTGCATCAATTGATCGAAGATGAATTGATAATCGCTATGCCTCTAATTGCCATGCATGAGAATGAAGATTGTCATCTTGGTAAGCAAGATATAGTGGTAGGCGAGATCGAACCCGCTCAAGAGGAGCGTCCAAATCCGTTTGCAGTGTTAGAAAAACTGAAGAGCAAGTAATCTAGGAGACAGGGCCAATGGCTGTACAACAGAATAAAAAATCTCGTTCAAAGCGCGGTATGCGTCGTTCACACGATTCTTTGAGCACAGCTCAATTATCTGTGGATGCAACGAGTGGTGAACTTCACCGTCGTCACAACGTGACTGCGGACGGTTTCTACCGTGGTCAAAAGGTTATCAACAAGTAATTTGTTGAGACCCTTATGACAAATCTGACGCTTGCGTTAGATGCGATGGGGGGCGACTTTGGTCCCCGCATCACAGTGCCTGCAACTTTGCAGGCACTTCGCTTAAACCCCCTCCTAAAAATCGTACTAGTGGGCGATAAATCCCAAATAGACGAACATTTAGCATCTGCCGAACCAGCAATCAAAAGTCGCATTGAGATCAGACACACGACAGAAGTCGTTACTATGTCAGATCGGCCAGTACACGCCCTCAGAAACCGTAAGCAAAGTTCCATGCGTTTGGCTATTGAGCTCGTTCGTGATGGAAAAGCGCAAGCGTGCTTAAGTGCAGGCAATACAGGTGCGTTAATGGCGATGTCTAAAGTTTTACTGAAGACCTTACCCGGCATCGACCGTCCAGCTCTCGTTAGCTGCTTACCTGCGGTCAATAACACGCCAGTTTATTTGCTAGACTTAGGTGCGAACATTTCTTGCGATTCCGAAACGTTATTTCAGTTTGCAGTTATGGGCTCTGTACTCAGCGAGACTGTTGATAAAACGGTGGCGCCAAAAGTCGCTTTACTCAATGTCGGCATTGAAGAAATTAAAGGTAATGATCAGGTTCAACAAGCTGGTCAATTACTGCAACAGATCCCTCAAATAAACTATACCGGTTTTATTGAAGGTGATGAAATTTACTCTGGTAACGTAGACGTAATCGTCTGTGATGGTTTTGTCGGTAATATCACTTTGAAAACTTCAGAGGGTATTGCTCGCTTGTTGGTTCACCAACTAAAAAAAGGACTCGGAGAGGGCTTTTTTGTACGCCTACTTTCGAAAATCATCGCTCCACGGATACGTTCTTTGTTAAATCAGATGAACCCCGACCACTACAATGGTGCAAGTCTGATAGGATTGCGCGGAATTGTAGTAAAAAGTCATGGGTGTGCGGATGAAGCTGCTTTTTTACAAGCAATTAATTTAGCAGTGACAGAAGCGCAACGTCGACTCCCACAGATGATTGAAGATCGTCTTGAGTCGATTCTTTTAGACATTAATAGCTGATAAATTCCTTATGCATACAAAAATTCTTGGTACTGGTAGTTATCTACCCGTACAGGTACGTAGTAATCTCGATCTTGAAAAAATGGTTGAGACCACTGATCAATGGATCGTTGAACGTACTGGTATTTCAGAACGTCGAATCGCTGCAGCGGACGAAACCGTTGCGACCATGGGGTATCAAGCAGCCTTAAAAGCTATTGAAATGGCTGGTATTGATGCCACAGAAATCGACATGATTGTTTGTGGTACCACAAGTGCAGCTAATGCATTCCCTGCAGCAGCTTGTGAAATCCAAGCCATGCTAGGCATTCATACTATTCCTGCATTTGATATCGCAGCGGCTTGTTCTGGCTTTGTATATGCATTGTCTGTTGCCGATCAGTTTGTTAAGTCAGGTGCTGCAAAAAATGTATTGGTGATTGGCGCTGATGTACTGTCACGCTTATGTGAGCCAGAAGACCGTTCAACAATTATTTTGTTTGGTGACGGTGCTGGCGCGGCTGTTGTTGGTCGTTCAGAGGAACCAGGGATTATCTCAACTCATATTTATGCAGATGGTCGTCAAGGCGATTTGCTTAAATGTTCAATCCCACCCCGAAAAGGTGAGACTTCTGAAGCTGTTGGTTATATGACAATGAAAGGCAATGATGTATTTAAAGTTGCTGTGACTCAGCTGTCTCATGTTGTGACTGAAACATTACGTCACAATAATATTGATAAATCTGAGATAGACTGGTTAGTGCCGCATCAGGCTAACTTTAGAATCATTAAAGCGACAGCTAAAAAGCTTGATATGAGTCTAGATAAAGTAGTGTTAACGCTTGCTAAGCACGGTAATACGTCAGCAGCCTCTGTGCCTATCGCGCTAGATGAAGCGGTTAGAGATGGTCGTATTCAGCGCGGTCAAATGTTACTACTAGAAGCTTTCGGTGCAGGATTTGCCTGGGGAAGTGCTTTAGTTCGTTTTTAATGATGGTCTTCATTTGTATTCGTTAGTAGACATCGATTTTAAAGGTAGATAAATATGGAAAATACGGCTTTTGTATTCCCTGGTCAGGGCTCACAAGCATTAGGTATGTTGGCTGAGCTAGCTGAGCAACATGCTGTTGTGGGTGAGACATTTGCACAAGCAAGCCAAGTCCTAGGATATGATTTATGGGACTTAGTTCAGCAAGGTCCAGTTGAAACCCTAAATGAAACCGATAAAACCCAGCCTGCTTTATTAGCGGCAAGTGTCGCGATTTACCGTGCATACCTGGCATCAGGTAAGGCACTACCAAGTGTCATGGCAGGCCATAGCTTAGGTGAGTATTCAGCACTCGTTTGTGCAGGTGTCATTGATTTTGAAGCGGCAATAAAATTAGTTGAGCTTCGTGGCCAATTAATGCAACAAGCTGTTCCTGCTGGGACAGGGGCAATGTTCGCCATTATCGGTTTAGATAACGATGCGATTGCTAAAGCTTGCGAAGACGCCTCCGAAGGTGCAGTAGTGAGCCCTGTTAACTATAACAGCCCAGGTCAAGTAGTTATTGCTGGTGAAAAAGCCGCTGTTGAGCGTGCTGCTGCATTATGCAAGGCTAACGGCGCTAAGATGGCAGTTGCATTACCGGTTAGTGTGCCTTCTCACTGTGAGTTAATGAAACCTGCAGCAGAAAAGCTTGCTATAGCACTTGATGCAATAGAATTTAATGAGCCAAGCGTAAAAGTGATTAACAATGTTGACGTAGCGAGCCCAGCGGCAGCTGCTGACATTAAAGATGCATTAGTACGCCAACTTTATCGTCCAGTACGCTGGTCAGAGACTGTTGAGGTAATGGCGTCTGAAGGCACAACTAAATTATTTGAAATGGGACCTGGAAAAGTACTAACAGGTCTTACTAAGCGTATTAATCGCTCACTTTCAGCGCAAGCTGTAAACGATGTAGCATCATTAACGGCGTTGACCGAATAAGGAAATCTGATGAGTATAAGTTTTGATCTGACTGGTAAAGTCGCCTTAGTTACTGGCGCGAGTCGTGGTATTGGCCGTGCAGTTGCTGAAACTTTAGTTTCTGCAGGGGCTGTGGTTATCGGTACTGCAACCAGCGAACGTGGCGCTGAAGCAATTCAAGCTTACTTGGGCGATAAAGGTCATGGTCTTGTTTTAAACGTAACAGATTCAGATTCTGTTAAGTCTTTGTTTGAAACAATTAAAGAAAAAGCTGGCGATGTTGATATCCTCGTTAACAACGCAGGTATCACTCGTGATAATTTGTTAATGCGAATGAAAGATGACGAATGGCAAGATATCGTAGATACTAACCTAACATCTATCTTCCGCACGTCAAAAGCGGTGATGAGACCAATGATGAAAAAGCGTCACGGACGTATTATCAATATTGGTTCTGTCGTAGGCACAATGGGCAATGCAGGGCAAACTAACTACTCTGCAGCTAAAGCTGGTTTGATCGGATTTACAAAATCTCTTGCAAGAGAGGTTGCATCTCGTCAAATTACAGTTAATGCTATTGCTCCTGGATTTATCCAGACAGACATGACAGATGAGCTGACGGAAGAGCAGCAAAAAGCTATTATGTCTCAGGTGCCAATGGAAAGGCTTGGCCAGGCGCAGGAAATTGCTAACGCAGTCCTCTTTTTAGCGTCTGACTCTGCTGCTTACATTACTGGAGAAACTCTTCACGTAAATGGCGGCATGTACATGGTTTAAAGGGAACGGCAGGCTGTTACCGCCTTCATGGGGTGATCTGCATCAACTGCAGGCTTGATTGTGGTTAGACCACGAAATTTGAGCTTGCAATGTCTGCCAAATTCAATAAACTACTCGCAATCTTGCGCAAGTGCGTAATTTGAATAGGAAAGAAAACTAATGAGCAACATCGAAGAACGTGTAAAGAAAATCATCATCGAGCAACTAGGTGTTAAAGAAGAAGACGTTAAATCAGCAGCATCTTTCGTTGACGATTTGGGTGCGGATTCTCTAGACACTGTTGAGTTGGTTATGGCTCTAGAAGAAGAGTTTGACACCGAGATCCCTGATGAAGAAGCTGAAAAGATCACTACTGTTCAAGCAGCGATCGATTACGTTTCTAAGAATCAGTAATCTAGAATTCTAGAAAACAGGCGGCATTTTTGCCGCCTGTTTTTGTTTGTAAAGCCGCTGGTTGATGCTCCGTTTTACTCTTCGCTTTTTCAATACTTATTGACCTAAGTAAGTATTATTCCAACCAGAATTGGCTTTTACCTGATGAACGCATATGTTCATGTTACAAGGTTTAGGTATTGGTAGTTCAAACCCTTTGCAGCTATCATCATTATTCATTTTTAAAGTAAAAAGGTGACCGCGTGTCTAAACGTCGAGTAGTCATAACGGGCTTAGGCTTAGTTAGCCCTGTGGGAAATACAGTTGACTCTTCTTGGAAAGCTCTAGTTTCTGGTAAGAGTGGTATTGCACCAATCACTAAATTTGATGCAAGTGAGTTCACAACGCGTATAAGCGGCTCTGTTAAAGACTTTGATGTCGAACAGTACATGTCCCGTAAAGATGCACGTAAGATGGACTTGTTTATCCAATACGGCATGGCAGCAGGGATTCAAGCTGTAGAAGATTCGGGTCTTGAGATGGATAAGCTTGACCCTGCTCGTGTCGGTACGGCTATTGGTGCAGGCATGGGCGGAATGCCACTTATCGAGCAAAACCATTCGGCAATGATTAAAGGTGGACCGCGAAAGATCTCTCCTTTCTTTGTTCCTAGCACCATTATTAATATGATTGCTGGCCACCTGTCGATAAAATACGGCATGACCGGACCAAACTTCGCTGTGACGACCGCTTGTACAACTGGAGTGCATAATATTGGTTTTGCGGCGCGCACGATTGCTTATGGTGATGCAGACGTAATGGTTGCGGGCGGCGCTGAAGATGTGACTTGCCCATTAGCAGTTGGTGGCTTTGGCTCTGCGAAAGCGTTATCAACCCGCAATGATGATCCACAAGCTGCAAGTCGTCCTTGGGATAAAGACCGTGACGGTTTTGTTATCGGAGATGGCGCAGGTGTGATGGTCGTTGAAGAATACGAGCACGCTAAAGCGCGTGGAGCAACTATCTATGCAGAGCTTGTAGGCTTTGGCATGAGCGGTGATGCGTTCCATATGACATCACCACCAAGTGACGGCGCTGGCGCTGCTGCAGCCATGGTTAACGCGATTAACGATGCAAAAATTGGTCGTGAAGAGATTGGTTATATCAACGCTCACGGTACCTCTACACCTGCAGGTGATAAAGCTGAAGCGGCAGCGGTTAAGTCGGTATTTGGCGATCACGCTTATGACTTACTTGTTAGCTCAACAAAATCAATGACCGGTCACTTACTGGGCGCCGCAGGTTCGGTCGAAGCCATTATCACGATTTTGGCGCTTCAAGATCAGGTGATCCCACCAACGCTTAACTTAGATAATCCTGATGAAGGTTGTGATTTGGATTTTGTGCCGCACACAGCACGTGATTACAAGTTTGAATACGGTCTATGTAACTCATTTGGCTTTGGTGGAACTAACGGCTCATTACTGTTTAAAAAAGTATAGTGAGTTAAGTACGATAAAAAAAAGCGCCTAAAGGCGCTTTTTTTATATTTAGTCTTCATGTGTATCATGAACTATCTCACACTAATTTGGCCTTATATTAAAATTTTATATCGGCAAGATTAACCTTAGTTAATCTGCTGATATGCCACTAGAATATACGTGTTTTTAGGCAGATACTGCTGGCGTCGGCTCAAGTGATGAGCTCAATGCAGAACTTACCTAAGGGACACGAAAGTGCTAAATCCAATTGTTATTCCTATCATGCCAGTTCTAGGCATTATTACTGCTAATATTAATGAGCTTATTCGTGGCGAATCCGCAACACGTTTACCTCAGCTGCAGTTAGGTGTTAAAACATTTAATATGGCCGTAGCTGCCTTTAGTATTGTTTGGTTTGCACTCTTGATAACCGCAATTGACGTTAGCAATGCCAACAGTGTTATCGCAGGTATTGAGGTCATGGGGCTGTTTTTAGCGGGTATCGCAGCTTACACCTTATTTAATGGTGGTAAGTACTTCGGAGCGACTACACAGCTTTGGGTTTATCGCCTATCTTTGCCTGTTGTTCTAAGTGGTAGCTTTTTAGTCGGTCAGTTTGGCTAAACGTGCCGATGTAAAGAATTTGGCGTAAGATACTCAATAGTCAGTAAATGCATTGAGGTCCAATATGGCCGGTTTAGAAAGACAATTAACATTAAGATTCCTCGCAGAGCCTGCCGATGTTAATTTTGGCGGAAAAGTACACGGTGGCGCCGTGATGAAATGGATTGACCTTGCGGGCTATGCATGTGCAGCTGGCTGGAGCGGTAAGTATTGTATTACCGCTTATGCAGGCGGTATTCGATTTGTTAAGCCTATTCATGTGGGCAATATCGTTGAAGTGACTGCAAAGGTTATTTATACCGGTCGCACGTCAATGCACTTAGGTGTTGATGTAAAAGCGGGTGACCCTAAAAATCAAGATCGGCATTTAACCACTCACTGTGTATTAGTGATGGTAGCGGTTGACGATGAAGGTCAACCGACCGAAGTACCTGATTGGAAGCCTGAACTGCCAGCGGATATAGAACTGCGAGAATCTGCAATACGTTTGATGGAAATGCGCAAAAAGATTGGTGCGGAAATGCAAGCGCACGTTGATCTACAGCCTTCGTTACAACTTCCCTAAAGTGTCGAGTTTGTTCACGCATAAAAGCTAGCCTTTGGGCTGGCTTTTTTATTTCTTTTTTCCCTGTTATTTTTCAATCAAGCCTTTAGAATGGCTTCAAAATATAAACAATCTGACTCTACAAATAGGAAGTGAAATGGCTAAAGTTGCATTTATCGGTTTGGGCGTAATGGGTTACCCAATGGCGGGGCATTTGGTTAAAAATGGCCATCAAGTGACTGTTTATAATCGCACTGAAGCTAAAGCAAAAGCGTGGGTTAACGAGTTCGGTGGCGAATATCAACTAACTCCCAAAGCGGCTGCTAAAGGACAAGATATTGTGTTTGTGTGTGTCGGTAACGATGATGATTTACGCGAAGTGACTTTAAGTGATACCGGCGCATTAGCCGGCATGACAGCAAATAGCATTTTAGTTGATCACACAACCGCTTCCGCCGATGTCGCGCGTGAAATTGCTGCAGCCGCCGAATCACTTAATATTGGCTTTATGGACGCTCCGGTATCTGGTGGTCAGGCTGGGGCAGAAAATGGCGTATTAACCGTTATGGTTGGCGGAGAACAAGCAACGTTTGAAGCTGCAAAGCCGATTATGGATGCCTATGCTCGATGCGCTGAAAGGCTTGGTGAGGTAGGTGCAGGTCAGCTCACTAAAATGGTCAATCAAATCTGTATCGCAGGCGTAGTACAAGGTTTAGCTGAGGGATTACATTTTGCGCGTAGCGCAGGCCTTGATGGCGAAAAAGTGGTTGAGGTGATAAGCAAAGGTGCTGCGCAGTCTTGGCAAATGGAAAATCGTTATCAAACCATGTGGCAGGGCGAGTATAACCTAGGGTTTGCGGTAGATTGGATGCGCAAAGATCTTGGAATTGCACTCACTGAAGCGCGTCGCAATGGCTCACATTTGCCTTTAACAGCATTAGTCGATCAATTCTATTCAGAAGTGCAAGCTATTGGCGGTGCACGCTGGGACACATCAAGTCTGTTAGCAAAACTTGAGAAGAATCGCGGTTAGTGGTTTAGCTGCGAAGATAGTTTAATTTATTATAAAAGGACCACATTCGTGATCCTTTTTACTTTGTGACTAATACACGAGAGATTGGTTATTCTGGTTCAACCACAATATGTTCGAGCTCAACTACAGCAACACTGTGTAGAGCGTCCATAGCTGCACCCACTAGTGATACAACACCTTTAGATGATTCAATCAATACCGCGCGATTGATCTCGCTAAAGTCACGATTATGGCGCGCCATTGTCGATAATGCCATTTGCATTGGCTGCATCGATGGATTAAATGCTGCGTTCTCGGCATAACGGCCACAGTATGTTGCACCATCTTTAGTTTCTAGTACCACTGCTGCGTAGTTTTTAGTGTACGGCGCGTAACTGAGGCTTGCATGGTCAAGCGCTTCAATGATCATCGGGTCATTGGAGTCTAGTGTTAACGTGTGCAGTTGCTTGCTTAGTAGTGGCTCTGTGATATTTAAGTCGCTTGGGCCAAAAGCATAAGGTAAATAGTGAGATAAAGGTGCTGTTGCTTGGTCTGGTAGGTGGATTTTTACTTTGCTGCCTTCAACTAGCTCATTAATAAACTGACGGCAATGTCCGCACGGTGAAGCATTAACAATAATGTCCTCAATTGCACTTTCACCACTTAACCAAGCATGGCTGATTGCACTTTGTTCTGCATGTACTGAGTGAAATAATGCTTCGCCAGGTAGTTCAATATTCGCGCCCATATAGATATCGCCACTTTTGCCTTTGGCAATGGCACCTACAAAAAACTCACTAATAGGTGGACGCGCTAAAGCTGCGGCTATTGGTAGAAGCGCTAACAGTAATTCATTTAACTCCATACCAGTTTGAGCTTGCAGTTCAGTAAGTTGCTGCGCATCAATATGGCCAGCAAAGTCTTGATCAAGTAACGGCACAATTGCAGTTGCTAGTTTCTCAGGTAACTTAGCTATGCTTTTTAAAAATCGGTCCTGCATACGCTATTTCCTTTTGTTAACGCTAATGAAATATCATTCTAGTAATCTTGTTACAACTAGAATGCGATAAAGGTCTCATTTATTACTTAGAGAGTCTATAAGCTTCTAAGATAATGACACAAAGCTTGTAATAATTTTTGCTTAGATTCGTCTTGCTCTGTTTCTTCGAGCAAGTTCTCTAGGCGAATAATATAGTCAGGATCATTTAATCTGCTTTGGCAGAACTCACGCCAGCGATATTGCTCAGAGTCGCTTAATGTTTCAGGGTAATTGCGAGCGCGATAACGGTACAGCATCTCTGCAAGGCGTCCATCGTCGAAATCAAGCTCAAGTGCTGCTAGGTTGTTTGGTTGAGTGTTACGGATGATTTCAATTTTTGCTTTGTCTGCTGAGCTGAAAAAACCGCCGCTATATAAAGCTTGGTCGGCATCAATGGCTCTGTCGTCGTGTTCAACATCAAATACGGCAACCAGTTTTTCTCTAAGCTCAGGATGTTGTTTTAACTTCTTATATTGTTCTCTTGCAAAGGCTTTATCAAAGTCCAGTCTGGCTGCATTTTCATCGGTTAATGTATTTGCTGGCGCAATGAATGGACTCTTATTGATGTGGATTTGTTTTAAACCAATAGGTAGTTCATCAGGCGCTAAATCACTGCGTCGGGTATACATGCGCTCACGTATTTCATCAACACTAAGTTCAATGAGTGGAGCGATATCCATTGCCAAGTTAACGCAAATCACCGCATTTTTATTGGTTGAGTGATAAGCAACGGGGGCGATGATCGTTGTACAACCGTTTAAGGCGCTGATCTTGGAGCTAACATGCACTAATGGCTTCATATCAAGCACGTCAATCAATTTAGATACTGCTTGTTTCTGTCTTAAGCTAAAGTAATAGTCAAACAGCTTTGGCTGCACCGACTTTATCAATTTTGCCATGTCGATGGTGGCATAGACATCAGACATTGCATCATGGGCTTTTTCATGGCTTAAGCCATTTGCAACGGTGAGTTGTTCTAACTTAAAACTAGGAGAACCGTCTTCTTTTTCTGGCCAATTGATACCTTCAGGTCTAAAAGCATAACAAGCACGCACGAGATCGATGATGTCCCAGCGGCTATTGCCGTTTTGCCACTCACGGGCATAAGGGTCGATAAAATTACGATAAAAACCATAGCGCGATACTTCATCGTCAAATCGTAGCGAGTTATAACCCACAACACAGGTTTTTGGCTGACTGAATAGACCATTAATTTTATTCATAAACTCGGCTTCTGGCATGCCTTTTAGGTTAGCGAGTTGCGGAGTAATCCCGGTGATTAAAATTGCTTCTGGTGACGGTAGGTAATCATTGGCGACCTTACAATAAAAGGTTTCTGGCTCACCGATGATATTGAGGTCCATATCCGTGCGAACGCCAGCAAACTGAGAAGGCCTGTCTTTGGCTGGGTTGGCGCCAAAAGTTTCATAATCGTGCCAGAAGAGGGTGGGTTGGTTATTCATAGACATAAAGTGTTGTGGCTATTACAAGCAATAAATGAGTTCATCATAGCACTGCCTCGATAGGAATGTCCTAGTTTCCTTAATACAACTCAAGTACTTTGCTGGAGTTTGCAGCAGTTTTATCCGCTGGTTCCAAATGGGTTGACGTAGTAGAATAAGCGTCCTTTTTAGACCTGTGATAACAAGCATTATTTCCCTAAGCGAACTATTGGCCTCAAATGACTCAAACGATCTGTATGTAAGAGTGATTAAATGGCATTTGCTTATTGTTTTGTAGGTTCTCTGCTTGCACGTCTAACAGGTTATTATCCGACTATATTTGTACGTGTTATTTAAATTACGTGCGTCAGGCTTTGCCGTTTGGAGATTGAAATGATTTACCGTTGCCCTTTATGTCAGCAAGCATTATCTAAAGCGGATAAGACTTGGTGTTGTCCTGCCAACCATAGGTTTGATTGTGCCAAAGAGGGCTACGTTAATCTGTTACCTGTTCAGAAAAAGAAGTCTAATGATCCAGGTGACAATAAAGAGATGATGTTTGCTAGACGTGAATTTCTTAATAAAGGCTATTACCAAGTATTAAGCGATAAAGTAAACCAGCTTGCTAATGAGTATGCTCTAGATGCACGTTTTGGCGTTGATATTGGTTGTGGTGAAGGCTATTACTCGAATCGACTAGTAGAAAGTCTGCCAGACGGCTTCAGTCTTTATGGCGTTGATATCAGTAAGTCGGCACTTAAGTATGCCGCTAAGCGTTATCCAAAAATTAGTTTTAGTGTCGCAAGTGCGTTTGATATGCCATTTCCTGATCAGAGCTTTGATTTTATGCTACGGATTTATGCGCCGTCATTAGATAAAGAACTTAAAAGAGTGGTTAAATCAGGTGGGACACTTATTACCGTTTGCGCGGGACCAAGGCACCACTACGCTCTTAAAGAGCTTATTTATGATAATCCGAAAGAGCATACTCAAGAATCGTCGCAGATAGATGGCTTTGAATTGATCCATCAAGAGCGAATTGAGCAGTTGTTGACACTGACCGATGCAACAGACATTAGTCACTTTTTACAAATGACTCCTTATAACTGGAAATTAACAGAAGAGAATAAATTAGCCTTAGCTAAATCAGGTGTAAGCTGTGAACTCGATTTTAAAGTAGAAGTCTTCCGAGCCTTATAAATCAAAGGTTACAGCTTGCTGGTTGTTTTTTAAGCGGTTATAGGCGCGTAAGTTTTAATTTGCAGAAGTGTATTTTTTGATCCATTTAGCAAGCTGTAGAATTATAAGTAAAAACACCTTAAATTCTGACACGAATGAGTGTTGACTTATGATGAGAATGGTTTATAGTGTTTGCAGCTTGAAGGTTAGGCTTATTTTTATGTGTTCAATACGACAATGTTCGTCCTGTTAACATTAAGTAAACCGGCATTTTCCAGCTTTACCGCCGTTAAGGCTTTAATTTATATTTACAGGATTCAATATTATGTCTCAAGTTACTGGCGTTGTTAAGTGGTTCAACTCTGATAAAGGTTTCGGATTTATCGAGCAAGAGTCTGGTCCAGACGTATTCGTACACTTCCGCGCTATCAACTCTGACGGTTTCAAAACTCTTGACGAAGGTCAAAAAGTTCAGTTTACTGTTACTCAAGGTCAAAAAGGCCCACAAGCTGAGAACGTAACTGTAGTTTAAGTTACCAGCTTGATTAGCACTAGCTAATCACACAGAATTTCGAAGAGCCGTAGTTTACTACGGCTCTTTTTTCGTTTTAAAACGGTAAATTATTTTCGTCAGTCATTTTGTCGTATCACCGAACACTGCTAGATATGGCTGTTTAGTCGTAACATCATACCCCCCCCTCTTTCAAGCTGCTTCACAACCCCTTGCTTTGGAAAGCCAGCCTATTCAGTATATTGTTAAAGATAAAAATACTGTCTTGACGTAAATCTATGTTCTAGTTTTTGGTTAAATGGTTTGTTTATTTAGTTTTTGCTAGCGGATATATGCCTGCTTTATGGTTGCAGCCTTGTGACTTTGGTCAATGTAAATTTGTATATTCTATGGAATGTTGGCTGGTAATTTAGTGTGCATGTTTTTTGTGCTGCAACTTTCTTGTACTGCATTATTTGATAGAAGGGGAGCTTTAAAAGCGATAATATTTTGATTGTTGCTAATACGGCAGGTGGAAAGTATAAATCAAGGCTTACTCTAGACTAGCTGAGCTTGCTATTAAATTATCCACTTAGGCAAGAAATTCTATCCGATTAACGAATCTTTTTTGAGTTAACTTGTATAAAAAACGGCGCTATTTGCGCCGTTTTAAGTTTAATTATTTAACTAGTGTAATGATGATTAAGAAAAGAGTTTTTCTTCTAAGGTTCTACCTTTCAATATCGCTTTATATTGCCAGTTTCTTTCTTTAAATAGTGTTAGTAGCGAGATTTCAATTGCGTAGCTTTCAGCGCTATTGTGCTTAATCAGGAACTGATTAGCTTGACGCTCCTCGATTGAACTAATGTCGGCAAGCTTTAGTACTGCCTCAATAAGAGACGTTGATTCACAGCCCTGCATTGTTAGCGTGATATAGTCGTCATGCTGGGACTCAGCCATAGATACAGACTGACGCAGCTGTCCGTGCTCAAGGTAAAGCACTTGATCACACAGTTTTTCTAGTTCATCTAAATTGTGCGAACTAATAATAAATGTTGTAGTACCAGCAAGAGATTTGACTAACTCACGAATTTTCTTGGCATTTGCAGGATCTAAGCCTGCAGTAGGTTCATCGAGTAGTACCAGCTCAGGAGAACCCATCAATGCCTGTGCAATTGCTACTCTCTTCGCCATACCATGACTAAGTGCTCTAGGTTTTTGTTTAGCGCTATCAGCTAAATCAACCAAGTTAAGTACACGTATCGCTTCGGCTTGAGCATTTTTACGATTGTATCCTTGCAAGGTGCCAAAGAAAGTCAATTGGGTTAGAACATCGAGGTTAGGGTCAAGAGAAGCATCTTGCGGTAGCGAAGCTATACGCCCTAGTAGTTCCGCTGAGCCTGGTTTATGGCCAAGTAAACTCACTTCACCTGATGACGGTGTGATATAACCACACAATAAGCTAAAAAGAGTCGTTTTACCGGCGCCATTTGGACCTACTAAAGCGATAGGGCTGCCAGCATTGAGCGTTATATCAACCTGAGATAAGGCTTTTTTATCGCCATAGGATTTAGATAACCCTTTGCAGTTAACTAAACTCATAGTGCGCTCCTATTGATATACACTTTGCCTAAAAATAACAGTATGCCAGCTTGAACTAATGCCACAGGTGCATACATAAAGGTTTGTAAGCCTTGGGTATTTATCATCAATGAGATCTGCGAGCCAGGTAGGATCCATTTTAACTCACTAATGATTGGCAAATAATTATTGATAATGGCGATGCTTATCGACATTGCAGCCCATACCAGAATCGCATAGATAGTTGCTTGGCGTGCAGAACTGGCATATAGGGACAAAATAGCCATTAATGCGGTGTACGGTAGTAGCACGATAATTAAATTTAAAGTCACAATTAGCCCAGAGATTAAAGCCGGTAGTAATAGACTCATGTCTCTATTTGCTGCCAGTAAAATAGTAGCGATGACAGTTAGGCATACGAGTATGCTTTGCAGGGCTATATGGCCTAAAAATCTGCCGAAAAACAGACTGTCTCTACCTACTCTTAACGTTAAAAATCGAAATGTTCCTCGTGATTTGTCGGTTGCAAACTGATCTGCAGATACAAATATACTAAAAAGAGGGAAGATATATAACGCGGCAATCCAGTAAACTGCCAGCTCTGCAACAGGCCATTTAAATAGCTCACTGACAGCGTCAGGGCCAAATATGCCTTCTATAATCCCTCTAAAGTCCGGGTTAATCAAAAAGCTTGATGCACTGCTAATGGGGTAGAGTAAAATTAGTAACCAGACTAAGGCAAATGCAGCGAGTGCGACTAGACCACGAGGATTAAATAGCATTTTTTTGACTTCAAACTGCGCGAGCAACAGAGTGTTACGCGGCATGCTATTTTTGGGGGCTGTTTTTTGGGGAGTGTGTTCCAAAAGGATCCCTTAGTTTTAAATACAAAGATTGCAAATAGGTTAACACTGATTGGAACTCAGCGTTAACCCTAAGTTGATGCGAAACATTAGCAATAATTCATAATGTGAATAGGTAATCGACTTTTACTCTAGCAAGTCTGCAAGCTGCGCTTTTAATTCGGCTAATTCAAGTTCGAGTTTACTGACTCGATCTTCTAGTGCTGTATTACTCTCTTGAGCGGTATCAGTTGCTGTTGATGCAGGGCTCGGTGTCGATTGTTGTGCAGTAAAATTATCAAGGCTGTGTTGAGAGGGAGGGTTTTGCTCATCTGCATTAACGGGAGTAAATAACTGACGATAGCGAGCTTCGCGTTTACCTGGTTCTTTTGCTAGCAACATCACTAATGGAGACTCTCGTCTTTGTAAGTCATGTAATGTTGCTTCAGCTTCACTGACATCATTAAACTCATGTAAACGGTTGCTACGTGTTCTGAGTTCACCGGGGGTTTGTGGACCTCGCAGCAGTAATAAACAAATCACAGCAAGTTCTGACGATTTAAGTTGCAGATCGCTAAACTCAGTATTGCAAAAACGGTGTTTATATTTGACGACACGGCTGCCAAAACCAGATTGCTCTGAAATCAGTCTTTTTTTGCTTAGGCTGTCTAAGGTGTTTTGTACCTCTGACTCACTGAGGCTTAGGACTGGCTCTCGACTGGTTTTTTGATTACAGCCAGAGGTTAAACTGTTTAAAGAAAGGGGATATTGCTCTGGTGTGGTGATCTCTTTTTCAAGTAACACACCAATGACGCGAGCTTCGTGTAAAGTCAGTTCCATAATAACCTCTTAAGAAAAAAGCATGACTTTGTTATAACAGAGCCATGCTTTAATGCAAGAGAGTATCTAAGGTTTAGCTAGGTAATAGCTTGTTTTACAAGCAGTATAGCCAAATTTATTAATCCTCTAGACGGATCCCATCAGGGGAAATAGTGATCTGTTTATTCTTATAAAGGCCACCAATACTCTTTTTAAAGGCTTTCTTACTCATCGATAATTGTGAGTAGATGACTTCTGCATCGGTTTTGTCATTGAGTGGTAAGAAACCACCGGCTTGTTTAAGTTTGATCATTATCGTTACTGAGTGCTTATCAAGCTCTTCTTTTGCGCCTTTTTGTAAGATAAGGTCAATCTTACCGTCGCTGCGCATACGCTTAATAAAGCCTTTTAGCTTTTGGCCAAAGCTTAAACGTGTATACACTTCATTTTTGTACAATACGCCCCAGTGGGTATTGTTGATAATGGCTTTGTAACCAAGATCGGTTGAGCCACCAATAATTAGATTCACTTCTTCATCATTGCGGAATTTAGGCTCTGTTAAATCAAGGAACTTATCGACCTTAGCTGATGCAACAATGCGGTCATCGACATGGCTAGTATAGATGTAAACCAAGTAAGATTTACCTACCTCGATGTCTCGGTGTTGCTCACCGAAAGGCAATAACAAGTCTTTTTCTAAGCCCCAGTCTAAAAAGGCGCCATATGGACCGTTTTCTTTTGCTTCTAAATAAGCAAATTGACCGACTTGAGCATAAGGACGTTTAGTCGTTGCAATGATCATGTCTTCTGAATCTAAATAGAGAAACACATTAACCATATCGCCAACTTGGCATTCCTTCGGCACAGCTTTACGCGGAAGGAGGACCTGGCCCATCTCTTTAGCGTCTAAATAGACACCAAAATCAACTTGTTTGACGACTTCGAGCTTACAGGTTTTACCTATCTGGATCATGATGTTCTCTACTTTAAAGACAGTAACGATTAATTTCAGCAGCGATTATAGTGGAAATCATTTCAATATGCTTTAGCCCATTCAAACTTATGCCGCATCAATATGGCCTTTACTGTAATAAAATGGCGTTAATTATCACTATTTAGGCTCGAAAGGGTACGTATTGTTATCACCCTATTGTATGGTGATAATGATATCTTGGTTAATTAGCAATTATTGGTCTATTGAGTCTTGCAATCTTGTGTATCTCAAGGTTTAATTGCGCCGCAAAAATTTCGAGAGATTAGTGGTTTGTTTGTCTACTTAGTGTTGGTGGGGAGTAACCTACATCAATTAAGTCGTATTTAAGCAAACAAATAGATTTTTTATGGATTGGATTTTACATGCTGGCTTTAAAGGCATAGATTTAAGTCATACCATAAAAACTTGAAGACTCTTTGGTTTGAAGAGACACTTTTTTTATGCCGAATGCTTGCTTGTATAGGCAGTAAGACTGTTTCTGAGTATGCATTTGAATAGTTTGTACTTTTATCAGTAAATAATTATTGATTTAAACAATCGCAAGTTGACTCTAGCCAACTAGGGGCGGTCAACTTATTTGAGTTAAATAGACAGGTTAGGACAAATATGAGCAATTGGTCTATTGATGATGCACGCGCAAGTTATAACGTAAATCACTGGAGCCAAGGACTTTACGGCATTAGCGACAATGGTGAAGTGACAGTGTCACCTGATCCAAGTCGACCAGACTGTACCATTGGTTTAAATGAAATGGCTAAAGATATGGTTAAGTCAGGCGTGGCTTTACCCGTATTAGTGCGTTTCCCACAAATTTTACATCATAGAGTAAATAGCCTGTGCCAGGCATTTAATCAGGCGATTCAAAAGTACCAATACGAATCTGATTATTTGCTGGTTTATCCTATTAAAGTAAATCAACAACAGACGGTTGTTGAAGAGATCCTAGCCAGTCAAGTTGAAAAAGAAGTGCCGCAACTTGGTCTCGAAGCGGGTAGTAAGCCTGAATTAATGGCTGTGCTTGCGATGGCGCAAAAGGCGAGTTCGGTTATCATTTGTAATGGTTACAAAGATAAAGAATATATTCGCCTTGCATTAATTGGCGAGAAGCTTGGCCATAAAGTTTACATCGTGCTTGAAAAGATGTCAGAGCTAAAAGTGGTACTTGAGCAAGCTAAAGAGCTTGGTGTTAAACCACGTTTAGGTCTGCGCGTTCGTTTGGCTTTCCAAGGTAAAGGCAAGTGGCAAGCAAGTGGTGGTGAAAAGTCTAAGTTTGGCTTGAGCGCGGCTCAAGTTCTTCAAGTGATTAACTCGCTTAAGCAAGAAGATATGCTTGAGTCTTTAGAGTTGCTGCATTTCCACTTAGGTTCGCAAATTGCCAATATTCGTGATATCCGCCAAGGCGTAAGCGAAGCGGGTCGTTTCTACTGTGAATTGATGAAGCTTGGCGCAAGTGTTAAGTGTTTTGACGTTGGTGGTGGTTTAGCGGTTGATTACGACGGTACGCGTAGCCAAAGCAACAACTCAATGAACTACGGTTTAACTGAGTACGCCAATAATATCGTCAGCGTGTTAACCGACATGTGTAAAGAGTACGAGCAGCCGATGCCGAGGATTATCTCTGAATCGGGTCGTTACTTAACTGCACACCATGCGGTTTTATTAACAGACGTAATTGGTACAGAAGCTTACAAACCTGAAGATATCCAACCACCAGCAGAAGATGCACCGCAATTACTGCACAACATGTGGCAGTCTTGGGTTGAAGTGAGCGGTAAAGCTGATCAACGTGCACTGATCGAGATATTCCATGACTGTCAAAGTGATTTGACTGAAGTGCACTCATTGTTTGCTGTTGGTCAGTTAGGTTTAGCTGAGCGCGCTTGGGCTGAGCAAGTTAACTTACGTGTATGTTACGAGCTACAGGGTAGCATGAGCTCAAAATACCGTTTCCACCGTCCGATTATTGATGAACTAAATGAGAAGTTAGCTGATAAATTCTTCGTTAACTTCTCGCTATTCCAATCATTGCCAGATGCTTGGGGTATCGATCAGGTATTCCCTGTCATGCCGCTATCTGGCCTTGATAAAGCACCAGAAAGTCGCGCCGTAATGCTAGATATTACCTGTGACTCTGATGGTACCGTGGATCAATATGTAGATGGTCAAGGTATTGAAACGACATTACCAGTACCTGCTTGGACTCAAGAAAGTCCATACTTAATTGGTTTCTTCTTAGTGGGTGCATACCAAGAGATTTTGGGTGATATGCACAACTTGTTTGGTGACACTAACTCTGCCGTTGTGCGTCTAGATGATGATGCGCGTACTAATGTTGAGTCGGTACTTGCTGGTGACACGGTTGCTGATGTTTTACGTTATGTAAACCTTGATGCTGTATCGTTTATGCGCACCTATGAAGAACTCGTTAATAAGCATATTGCTGAAGATGAACGCGCCAATATCTTAGAAGAGTTACAACTAGGTCTTAAAGGTTACACTTATCTAGAAGACTTTTCGTAACGAGTGATGATTTAAGCGAATTGCAACGTAATAAATGTAGCAGGTGTTTTAGCTTGTGTACTATAACCAGTTTTGAGTTCGCTCAAAACTGGTTTTATTTTTAGGTTACTGTAAAGTCGCTCACTTACTTTGGTGGCATTTAATAACACGTAATTTTGTTTAGGAGCTTCGATAGATGTTTTTTGAAGGTTCGGAGAAAAAAGTAGAGCTGCAAACCTGTGCGACAGCTGTTTCATTAAAGCAGTTACCGGTATCATTTTGGCGGCAAGCGTTGGCATTGGCCGATGCAGAGATCTTATCCAATCTTTCAAATACTTATTGCGATGCCTATGTGTTAAGTGAATCAAGTTTGTTTGTGTGGGATCACAAATTGTTATTGATTACCTGTGGTAATACACGTTTAGTCGATACCGTTATGTGTGTTATTGATAAAATTGGCTCCGATGGTATATCAGAGCTTAGTTATCAACGTAAAAATGAATTTTCGCCACATCTACAAACAACTCGTTTTGAAGATGATGTTGCTCTGCTTAGAACCAAAATTGCTGGTTCGGCATACCGGGTAGGCCACTTAGACGGTCATCATCATTATCTTTACAGTGCTAAACATGCAGCACAAACAGAAAAAAGTGCATGTTTGTTGATGTACCATCTTAATGGTGAGATTGCGCAATATTTACGTAGTGACAAGCAATCAAGTATTGAAATTCGCAAACGACTAGATTTAGAGCGTTTATTGCCTGATTTTGAGTTTGACGATCACCTGTTTCAACCGTGTGGATATTCAATCAATGGATTGTTTGAAGACAAATTTATAACGATACATATCACGCCTCAAGAGCGAAGCTCTTATGTGAGTGTCGAAACAAACATGGATTTTTTACACTATCCGTTCAATATTTTTTCCGAATTGCTAATGATATTGAACCCCCGCAGTTGGGACATCATTGGGATGAATATGCAGGTAGATAACTTGTCTTTTCCTTCAAATAGAAGGCTTGCGAGTTGTGTTCTACAGTTAAATCAATCCAATGAATTTAATTACAATCATTATACTCAAGCAGATACTGAAATACTGTCCGCCGAAGTATTGTGACTCTAGACACTTTTATGGAGTATTTATGACCACTATTGCAGATAAGCCAGATTATTCGCTTTATTCAAATGCATTTGGTTACTTAAGACAGCCGCTAGACTTCAAACCGCTTGAAGGTGATGCAGACGTTGTCGTTTTAGGCCTGCCATTTGATATGGCTACTACAGGCCGTTCAGGTGGCCGTATGGGGCCAGGTGCAATTCGTAATGCATCTGTTAACCTTGCTTGGGAAGAAACTCGCTGGCCTTATCAGTTTAAACTTAGCGATCATGTTAAAATCGTTGATGCTGGCGACTTAGTATACAACTGCGGCGACTCTGCTGACTTTACGCAACGTGTTGAAGACTTTGCAACTAAGATTTTAGAAGCAGATAAAGCCATGCTGAGCTTTGGTGGCGATCATTTCGTTACATTACCTTTGCTACGTGCTCATTATAAGAAGCACGGAAAAATGGCGCTGTTGCACTTTGATGCGCACACGGATACTTATAGCCAAGGTAGCAAATACGATCACGGTACTATGTTCTACCATGCGCCAAATGAAGGCATTATTGCCGCAGAGAACTCAATTCAAGTGGGTATTCGTACTGAGTACGATACTGCTAATCATTTATTTAAAGTGATTGATGCTGCCACTGCTAACGATTTGACTGCTGATGAAATTGTTGCTCAAATTCGTGAGCGTGTTGGTGACATGCCACTATACGTGACTTTTGATATCGATTGTTTGGATCCAGCTTTTGCTCCTGGCACAGGCACGCCGGTTTGCGGTGGTTTAACAAGCGATAAAGCCATGAAGATTATTCGTGGCCTTAAAGGTATGAAGATCGTCGGTATGGACGTTGTTGAAGTTGCTCCAGCATACGATAGTGCTGAGATCACTGCTCTTGCTGGTGCAACATTAGGCTTAGAAATGCTACACGTTTGGGCTGAAGCAAACGGTAAGATTAAGTAATCTTTTTATTTGATTAAGCTGTGTAATATCAGGATTTGTTGTATGAGATAAACTATTAGTTAAAAGTCTCCCGCGATGAGTCTAAGATTGTTATTATTAAAGAAGCACTGTTTACAGCGCTTCTTTTTTTATGCCGTTTTGCAAGGGATCTAGGATGTCAGAGATTAGCGATATTAGACGAGAATACACGTTAGGCGAGTTACACAGTGAAGATGTACCGAGTGATCCTATGGTGCTGTTTAACGCTTGGCTTGAGGTGGTTCGCGATTCAAAAATTCAAGACCCTACCGCCATGTCTGTGGCGACAGTTGATGAGCATGGCCAGCCGTTCCAGCGTATTGTGTTATTGAAGCGTTTTGATAATGATGGCTTTGTATTTTTTACCAACCTAGAAAGTCGTAAAGCACTGCATATTGCTAATAATGCCAACGTTAGTATTTTATTCCCTTGGCACAGTCTAGAAAAACAGGTCGCTGTGACCGGTGTGGCTGAGCCATTATCAAAGACAGAAGTATTGAAGTACTTCATGAGTCGACCTAAAGAAAGCCAAATAGCAGCTTGGGTCTCTAAGCAATCGAGCCCGATTAGCGCCCGAAAAGCATTAGAGTCTAAGTTTGCTGAGATGAAAGCAAAGTTTGCTAATGGTGATGTTCCTCTACCTAAGTTTTGGGGCGGCTATTTGGTTCGCCCAAGCAGCATTGAGTTTTGGCAAGGTGGCGAACATAGGCTGCATGACCGTTTTATATATACCAAAGTTGCTGACGCTTGGCAGCGCAGCCGCTTAGCGCCGTAATTGAAATTAAAAAGCCACGTTCAGCGTGGCTTTTTAATTGTTTTTATTGGTATTTATGTGTTTAAAATGTATATGCAATACCAGCTTGTTTATCCTTTGAAATCATAACTATTTTTAAATGGTTCCTTAATAAGAAAGTTGCCCATCTCACTTCTATACTCGTTAGTCAAACGAGAAAATCATTAAAAGGTTCGGAGCTTAGCTCGAACAATCTATAAGTCCGTTGGTTTGCAAATACCGGCTATTTCCCCAGTTTCCTAGAACCTTTAGATTTTTAAAAAGCGGCTAGGACAGTAAACATGCCCTAAAATAAGTGATGAATATAAATTGTTATAGGTAAAAATCACTCCGCCTAATGTGGAAGCATGTTAGATTAGTGCTAGCTTAATTATTGATAGGTATCATAATTTAAACACTACAATTTAAATATCATTTTCTAAATAAGAGGGAACGGACATGAAGAGTATCATTACGGGTTTATTGCTATTGCCTTTATCGCTAATGGCTTCAGCCGGTACATGGAATGTTGACAACACCAGTTCAAACGTAAACTTTATCTCTATTAAAAAAGGGGATATTGCTGAAGTTCACCACTTTACTTCGATAGATGGCACGTTAAATGATAAAGGACAGTTTAATTTCGCCGTTTCTCTTGCCAGCGTTGTTACTAATGTTGAGATAAGAGATGAACGTATGGGCTCATTGCTATTTGAGGTGGATAAGTACCCTAAACTAACGCTAACAGCTAAGGTTGATCCTAATCTGGTTAAGGGATTAGCTGTTGGGGCAGCGAAAGTCGTAAAAGTTGACGGTGAAGTTGAATTACACGGCCAAAAGCAAACGATGGCTTTCACTGTGAACATTGCTAAGCTTTCAAATACACATTTATTGGTATCGAGTGTAATGCCTGTTATTGTAAATGCTGATAGCTTTGGTTTATCGGCTGGCGTCGAAAAACTACGCGAAATTGCAGGGCTGTCGGCAATCAGTAAGGCTGTACCTGTATCGTTTATTCTTAACCTTACACAATAATTAAGTTTGTTATTGTCATCGCTTAATCGGTCAATTAATTGATTTTTTTCGTTGATTAATTGGCCTTTTTATTGCGATTTTTTAGAGGAAAACTTCTTTATTAAAAAAGAAGTCGCGAGCCTATAGTATATAAGTGAATGCTATGAGTTTTACCATTTAGCTTACGAATATTTCAATTACAGCAAAACTCAGATAATATTCGGCCTAGAACAATTGAATAATAATGGTGGCTAAGCCGTTTTTAAGTGCTTAGCAGTGCACACATTTATGTGTTTTAGGTTGAATATGGTTACCGATAAAGATGGGTACATCCACCTAGTTCAGTATTTGACTGAACATTTAGGTATTTTTGCAGATTCACATCAGAAAAGCGCTGCAGATGACACCGTGATGGAGTTATTTGAAGAGCAACTTGCTGCCCAAATCATCATGGTTTGTGGTCAAAACCCCTCGTTAACTTTTGCACAGCGCAATCTTGTGGTCCGTGAAGTCGATTCGATTGTTTATGATTTAGAAGAGATTTTAGCTCGAGTTGCAGATCAAAAAGCAACAGCTGAGCAGACCTTATTTATTGCTGAGTTTTCATGCTTAATTAAGAACCTATTTGATCAAGAGATCGGTCGATTGTTGGCTGCATAGGCATACCTATTTTATATTTAGTTACAGTATTTTAGTCTAGCTCGCTTGTTGGTTTTGACTTATAGGCATAATGTTGCAGTATCGATAAAGGAGAAAGCGATGCTCAGCAAGGTTAAAACCTCACTAAATAAACAGCACTTGCTTGTCTATGCTTGTTTATTAATATTTTTGTTTTGTCTTAGACTATTTAGTCACAATGCTTTCGATCTTGGTTGGGGCTTTTTTCCATTAGTGATTTCTTTACCGTTTGTGCCCTTTATTTTAGTCTGGCTCGCGGTGCAATTTTATCGTAATTTCCGTTCTTTAAATGCTCCAGTTAATTTGAATTGGCCGTTATGCCATTGTGTGTGTACGGCATCATTGTTTAGTTTGTTTGTGCTTAATTTTATCGGTTAAGCTATAACCCTGTTCATCGGCGTTCAATCGAGTTATATGTTTTAAGCAAGCTTATATTCAGCTTTGCTGTGGCATATTAACAGGTGCATCAATGATGGCTAAACCTTGCTATCATTAGCGCAAGATGTTCCAGATTATTTTTATTTATTAAGGAATTACAATGCTTAAAAGAGTTGGGTTGTGCTTATTGATCCTCAGTACTTCTGTATCTGCGGCAAGTGACAAAGCTGTCATCGGCTCAACAGCTAAAATGTCAGTAGCCCATGCAGATCTTTCCTATGTTGCTCGTATCGACACCGGAGCGGGAAATACCTCTTTGCATGCTTTTGATATTAAGGTTGAAGGTGGAAGTGCCAAACGAATGAAAGACAATGTTGGCAAAATGGTGTCTTTTACTACTGAAAATAATGCCGGTGAGCAGAAACGTTTAACAGCTAAAATCGTTAAGACATCTACCGTGAGTAACTCTCAAGGTAGAGAGACTCGTTATATGGTCGATTTAGACGTCGGTTTTAAAGGAAAGGAGCGAACGGTTAGAGTTAATTTAAGAGACCGTAGCCACATGGATTACAAGTTGCTTATTGGTCGTAATTGGCTCAAAGACCGGTATGTCGTCGATGTTTCCGAAAAGAAACTGATTGGCCCAACGGCATCAATTAGCATTGTCGAGTCGGGTTTAAAGTTTAAGACTCGTATTGATACTGGAGCTGTAGAGAATTCGTTGCATGCTTATGACATGAAAATTGACAATGAAGACCCTGATATGGAAAAGAATATCGGTAAAGTTATTCATTTCACGACCGAAAATGAGAAAGGCGAGTCTCATGTGGTTAAGTCACGTATTGTCGAAACGTCACTAATTAGAAACGCACAGGGCAGTGAGATCCGTTACATGGTTGAGTTGAATGTGGGGGAGCCGGGACAAGAGTATAAGGTTAAGGTTAATCTAAGAGATAGAAGCAAAATGTCTTACAAACTATTAATAGGCCGCAACTGGCTCCAAGGCCACTATATCGTTGACGTATCACTTTAGCTTATTACTAGACTCTATAAAGCTACGAGTTTAACAAGAGACACTAAAAAGCGCCGTACATAGTATGGCGCTTTTTAGTGGCGAAGTGAGAGTCACTTAACGGTTGATACGAGTCGATATAACTCGTGTGGGCCGGCGAGGTGATTTTGTTACTGCTTTGCTATTTGCTAACTAATAATGTGCAGTTTAATTGGGTCGAAAAGGCATTATCAGTTAACGAGCTCACTGTAAGTTGGCCATTAAACTCACTCATAAGCCAAATAGATAACGCTGACAGTGTGCCTTTGACTTCGTTATTAGTCAGTGCTGATTGTAATTTATCTAGGTTTTCTTGTGTAAAGCCTTTGCCATTGTCACTGATATTAATATGGATCTGCTGATTGTCTTTGCTCAGGTTGACGTTAATTTTTTGCCCTGTCGCTTTTTGATAAAAAGCGTCATTAATGGTGTTACTAATGGCTCGATAAAACACCAGTAAATAATGCCAATGTATCCCCTCGACAATAAGTCGACTCTCACTGTGGATGCTTAGCTCTATATCCTTGCTACTTAACTTCGGAGCGAGTAGGGCGACGATATGCTCTAATAACAGTACTAGGTCGATTGGCTTGGTGACATAATCTTGAGCGGAGAATAGATATTCTAAGTGCCGTAGCCTCTCGGTTTGAGCTGAAAGAGAGTGAGTAAACTCTTTGGCATCAAGATCACCATTTGCTAAGCGATAGGCATTAGCAGCTAAATCATCTTGTTTTCTAAATATAGGTTTAACAATCGCAGCCACTAAAGATGGATATAAAGCCTGATTATCTAACTTTACTTGTTCAAAGTTGACGCGGCGATTCGACTCTGCTTTAGCATTTTGCGATTCACTTAACAGACGCTTATTCGTTTGTTCGAGTTTCTCTATAAAACGAATATTATCGGAAGTCTCTTTGGCTAAAATTTCAAACTGGGCACTTTTTTTACGTTCGAGAACTTTACTGGCGCTAATGTCAAATGCAATGGTGCCCACTGCGCTTATCTGGTTTTGATTATTTAAAATGGGGAATTTAGTGACTAAGTAGGTATGTTGTTTATCTTTTACCGGAAAGCTTTGCTCATAGCTGAGCTCTTGCTGTGTATCGATAACGGTTTGATCATTCTTTGCATTAACTTGAGCGATTTCTCTTGGCATTATTAAATGGGTTTTAGCACCAAGAAGCTCACCTCTATTACGCGCAAACGTCAAACAGACCTGATTATTGACTAAAGTTAATTGACCATTTAGATCACTAATAAAAATTAAGTTACTGGCAGAGTTAAGTACACTATTGAGTTGTTCTGTTTTTTCTTTTAGCTCTGTTTGTGCTTGTTGTTGTACATCTAATTGTTGCTCTAGTGCGAGGTTTGTTGCATCTAAGCTTGCCAACGCGATCTCCAGCTGCCTAGTACGTGAACTAAATGCTTTTGCCAACATGCCTATTTCATCATTTCGCGTGGTTGCTTCTAACTCAACTTTTGCAGGGTTACTGTCATTTAATGCGGCAACCATTCTGCTAATCGGGTGTATGAACAACTTATTCTGCATAATAAACAGCAACATTAATGCGAGAATTTGGATACCAACCAAATAGATCCCCACTGAGCTTGCTAAGGATTGACTGTTGTAGTTAATACTCGATAACGGGGTAACCAGAATGATTTTCCAGTAAGTGCCTGGCATCAAAAATACACTAACCAATACAGGCTCATTTAATCTTGGATCATTGGTCAATTGGATGCTAGCTAATACTTCGACATCTTTAAGCGGGTTGTTGGCGTTCTGATTAATCATAGCGATTAACTTTTTACGCTCTTGAGATGGGGTATTGGTTATCACATTGCTCAGTTGACCATCTTCATAGGCTTTCGTATTGTTTGCAGTCTTTATGAACTGCTGATCAATCTTCGAAATTTTATTTTGTAATGGTGTAAAAGCAGGGTGGCTTTTGGCAAAGTCGGCGAATGGCTGGAAAAGCTGACTATTTTTAATTGCCTGGTTATCGTTACTCTCATTGTCTGGGTAAGATAATAATCGATTCTGTTGATCGAGGGCAAACACATAGCCACCAGTGTTTGCGACCGCAGTGCTGAAAAAGTCATCGAGACTCGACAGGGCTATATCAACGGTTGATACGCCAATAAACTGATGATCTGACCACATAGGTACAGACGCTGTGATCATGGCGTTTTGAGTGTAAGGGTCAATATAAGACTTTGACCAATAAGTGGTATCTTTCGGGTAAAATTTGGCGGGCACATACCAATTTTCGTCAACGTAATCTGCAATTGATTCCGCATTATAATCATTGACTTTTATTAGCTCATCAACGCTATTACGGGACCAGAAGTAGCTATCTTTTTTGCGTGAGTTATCAAACATAAATGGCTCAGGCCAAATACCACCTCCAAGAATAACCTCTTGCTGACCAGTTTGATTCAGAATTGCAGGTACGGCTAGAATTAATTGCTCTGGGGTTTGTTGATTGATCTCTCCTAGAGCTCCAATGGAAACCGCAAGGTTTTCAATCCGGCTGGTTTTCTTTTGTAATTTTGCTGTAATGGTTTTACCGAGATTAATACTGAGCGAAGTTTGATTATCAACTAGTCTGTCACGTTCAATGGTTTTTAAAAACCAAACACTGGCAATAATTATCACCGCAGCGACAAAAAGTTGGATTAACATAAACTGCATTGGCAAACTTGATCGCCAGTTAGTCAGTTTTGCTTGTGTTGTTATAGGTTTGACCATGATAATTCAACGCTCAATGATTAATTATTCCTTTTATTCAGTTTCCTTACAGATAAAAGAATTAAGCTAAATGTCTTAGTGAACTAATTATACAAGTCTTGTTATTTTTTTGTAAAACAAACAGGTGTGACTATCAACGAAAATATTGATGAAAAACAAAAAAAGCAGCCTACGGCTGCTTTTTACTGGATAGTTGAAAAAACTTTAGATTTTTAAGCCGATGAGTAATTTGTCGAGCTGTTCTGCTGTTGCATGTAGTTCATCACACCCAGTAACTGATTGATTCGCTGATTGCTCAACATGGTGTGATTGATTGCGAATATCCATTAGGTTTGTCGCTATCTCATTGGCTACTGCTGATTGTTCTTCTGCAGAAGTAGCGATTAATACGCTCATCTCATAAACCTTAGCACTGTGATGAGCAATCCCTTCTAGATCCTTACCAGTATCAAGTACGTGCTTTTTACCTTCTTCAGCTTTCTCCACGGTACGACTCATTACCTGTTTTAAGTTACGAGCGCCTGACTGTAACGCTTCGATCATTGTCTTTATCTCAACTGTCGCGGCTTGGGTTCGGCCTGCTAAGGTTCTGACTTCGTCAGCAACTACAGCGAAGCCACGACCTTGTTCACCTGCACGAGCTGCTTCGATAGCGGCATTTAGTGCAAGTAAATTAGTTTGCTCTGAGATGGCATTAATGGTTGTAACGACTTCATCGATTTTGGCTGCATTATCGTTTAGATGGTTGACGGCATCAGATGCATCAGCGATTTCATTTGAAAGACCACCAATAGCTTCAACGGTAACGGCAATATCACGTGAGCCGGCGTCGACTTGCACATTAGCTTCTTGAGTTTCAGTTGATGACAGTTCAGCATTACGAGCCACTTCAATTACCGCAGCAGTCATCTGCTCCATGGCAGTGGCTAATGAATCAATATGTTGGCGTTGATCTACAGCCAAAGCCTGTCCATCCGTTGCAGTATTTCTGAACGCTTGAACAACGTTACGGATCTGTTCATTACCACTTGTCATTTCCGATACTAGCTTGTGTTGACGCTCAACGAGAGTATCGATGCTAATTGCTAAAATACTAAATTCGTCTTTGACTTCAAAGAAGTTTAATCGGCCTGTTAGATCACCGTCAGCTGCTTTTTTTAGCGCCATAACATTGGTATAAAGTGCACCGCCTACAAAGCTCGAAATGTAATAGCTAGCCAGCAAGATAATCATGATGAGTAGCGTTAAAGCGATATATGCCAGACTTTGATCTTGGCCGCCTTGGATTTGCATACTATTGAGGGTGGTTATTAGCCCGTTAGCACTAGCCATGCTGACACTTTCAACGCGATTTCCGATAATGCGAGTTTCGCCACCGCTGTTAGCAAGTGCTGTAAGTTGGCGTGTTGCGGAATCTTGATGAGTAATAGTTAGCTCACCCTGCAAGGATTCTAGATATGCAGCTTTGTCTTCTTGTGGAATATATTGATAAGCAGTATCAAGGGCTTTATTAAGCTTTTGGTTAAAGTTTTGAGTTTGCTTAACTTGATTTTCCTGTAGGTTTTGTTTGTAACCAGCGTTAAGCAGAATCGTTAAACCTATTAAGGCTATGATAGGGATTATCGCCAAAACGGCAAACTTTGCTTTGAGTGTCATGTGGATTAGGTATTTATCCACCCAGCGGAACTTAACTTCTTTCATAATGTTCTCTTATTGATAAATCGCCGACCTGACTCTTTATCGGACAAGAAAACAGTTTCTTAACTAATATTTGCTATTTTATAATCGTTCGCCTTCTTTTTAAACAGTGGCTTTGCTAACTTATTGAATGTTGGGATATCTAAAATATGTATAAGTGGTTGTATTTTAAATTAACCTATTCGTTTTGTATAAGAATTCTACGTTAGCTGCTTGAAAAAAGAGCGCTAACATCATGTTTTTGGAACCTCTACTGTCGACGTTAAAATTTAGTCGCATGTATAAGGACTAAACAAAATAGGGAGTTAGCGAGGAAAAAGGTGAATTAGTCCTAGTCAAATGTGGCTGTCTAACGTAAAATTTTAGTCTTTTTCTATTTTCACTAAGAAAATACGTTAGCCCAAAAGTCGTAGGTCTAAGACTTACTCGCACTGGAAGAGATGATGTCACAGTTAACAGAGATCGTAGAACAGGCTTTAGCCGCCATCGAAGGAGCTACAGATTTAAAAGCTCTCGATGACCTCCGTGTCGATTACCTTGGTAAAAAAGGTCAAATCACCGACATGATGAAAATGATGGGGAAACTTCCTCCTGAAGAGAAGCCAGCTTTTGGTCAAGCAGTAAACCAAGCTAAGCAGGCCGTTCAGCAGCAGCTTTCTATTCGCATTGATGGTCTTAAAGCTGCAGAGCTTGAAGCGCAGCTGAAAGCTGAAAGCATTGATGTAAGCTTGCCGGGTCGTCGCATTGAAAATGGTGGTTTACACCCTGTTACTCGTACGATTGAGCGCATTGAAGCTTTCTTTGGTGAGCTTGGCTTCGTTGTGAAAGACGGACCAGAAATTGAAGATGATTTCCATAACTTCGACGCACTAAACATCTCTGAGCATCATCCTGCTCGTGCTGATCATGATACGTTCTACTTTAACCCAAAAGTGATGCTACGTACGCAAACATCTGGCGTGCAGATCCGTACGATGGAGCATGAGAAGCCACCTTTACGTATTATTTCTCCAGGCCGTGTATATCGTAACGATTACGATCAAACTCACACACCAATGTTCCATCAGGTTGAAGGTTTGCTTGTCGCTGAGAACGTTAACTTTGCCGAGCTTAAAGGCATTTTGCATGACTTCTTACGTAATTTCTTTGAAGAAGATCTAGAAGTGCGTTTCCGTCCATCTTACTTCCCATTCACAGAGCCTTCAGCAGAAGTGGATGTTATGGGTAAAAATGGTAAGTGGTTAGAGGTCTTAGGTTGCGGCATGGTACATCCAAATGTACTTCGCAGCGTGGGTATCGATCCAGAGAAGTACTCAGGTTTCGCATTCGGTATGGGTGTAGAGCGTTTATCAATGCTTCGCTACGGCGTTAACGATTTACGTTCATTCTTTGAAAACGACCTACGCTTCCTGAAGCAATTTAAATAAACGGAGCTGTAATAGCATGAAATTTAGCGAATCTTGGCTTCGTGAGTGGGTTAACCCAAGTGTTAACCGCGAAGAATTATCACACCAAATTACAATGGCAGGTCTTGAAGTTGATGGCGTTGAGCCAGTAGCAGCAGATTTTAGCGGCGTTGTAGTTGGTGAAGTGGTTGAATGTGGTCAGCACCCAGATGCTGACAAATTACGTGTAACTAAAATCAATGTTGGCGGCGAAGAGCTAATCGACATCGTATGTGGTGCCTCAAACTGTCGTTTAGGCCTTAAAGTTGCTGTTGCTATGGTTGGCGCTGTGCTACCTGGCGATTTCAAAATTAAGAAAGCTAAACTACGTGGTCAACCATCATTCGGTATGCTGTGTTCGTTTGGCGAGCTAGGTGTCGATATCGAAAGCGATGGCATTATTGAATTGCCATTAGATGCACCTGTAGGTCAAGACGTACGTGAATACCTTGATCTAAACGATGCGGTAATCGACGTTGACCTAACGGCTAACCGTGCTGACTGTTTAGGCATGGCTGGTCTTGCACGCGAAGTTGGCGTATTAAACCGCCAATCAGTAGCTGAGCCGACTTGGGAAGCTGTTGCTGCAACTATCGCTGATGAAGTTAGCATTGACGTGCAAGAGCCACAAGAGTGTGGTCGTTACTTGGGCCGCGTTATTAAAAACGTTAATGTGAAAGCTGAAACACCACTTTGGATGCAAGAAAAGTTGCGTCGTAGCGGTATTCGTTCTATCGACCCAATCGTAGATATTACTAACTTCGTGTTGATCGAATTTGGTCAACCAATGCACGCATTTGACTTAGCTAAGTTAGATGGCGGCATTCAAGTGCGTAAGCCTAAGGGTGAAGAGAAGTTAACGCTACTTGATGGCAATGAAATTACCATCCCTGAAGGCATGTTGATCATTGCTGACCAAGCCAAGCCATTAGCACTTGCTGGTGTATTTGGTGGTGAGCACAGTGGTGTAACCACTGAAACAACCGATATTTTACTAGAGTGTGCATTCTTCGCACCTTTAGCCATTTTAGGTAAAGCGCGCAAGATTGGTCTGCATACTGATGCATCACACCGATTTGAGCGTGGTGTTGACCCTGAGCTGCAACAAAAAGTGATGGACCGCGCTAGCCGTCTAGTCATTGATATTTGTGGTGGCGAAGCGGGTCCTGTGGTTGAAGCTAAATCTGACGAGCACTTACCAAAGCCAGCACAAATCGTGCTACGTCGTAGCAAACTAGACAAAACGCTAGGTCACCACATTGAAGATAACGATGTGACTGAAATCCTAGAGCGTTTAGGCTTTGTTGTTGAAGTCGGCGAAGGGCAGTGGAATGTAACAACTGCAACTTATCGCTTTGACATGGCAATTGAAGAAGATTTAATTGAAGAAGTTGCCCGTATTTACGGTTACAACAATATTCCAAATATTGCGCCTGTTGCGCAATTAAGCATGTCTGATCATAAAGAATCAAACATCAACATCAAGCGCGTGCGCAGCATGTTGGTTGCTCGTGGTTTCCAAGAAGCTGTGACTTATAGCTTTGTGGATCCTAAGCAACAAGAGTTGATTCATCCAGGTGCTGAAGCGATGATCCTACCGAATCCAATTTCGGTTGAGATGTCTGCAATGCGTCTGTCTATGTTCACCGGTCTTTTGACTGCAGTGGGTTATAACCAAAGCCGTCAGCAAAACCGTGTCAGACTGTTTGAAACAGGTCTACGTTTTGTACCAAATGAAACTGCAGAATCAGGTGTGTCACAACAACCTATGCTTGCTGCAGTTATTGCTGGTAATCAAAATGACGAGCATTGGACAATGGAGTCAAAAACAGTTGACTTCTTTGACCTCAAAGGTGACTTAGAAGCAGTCATCGGTTTGACTGTTGCAGATGCTGAATTTAGTTTCAGAGCAGCAACACATCCAGCGTTACATCCGGGGCAATGTGCTGAAATCTTAAGAGATGATCGCGTTATTGGTATTATAGGTACGGTTCACCCAAGCCTAGAAAAGCCATTTGGCCTTAACGGAAAAACAATTATTTTCGAGCTAGAATTAGATGCTTTATTGCACGCTAATTTGCCGCTAGCCCAGACTGTATCTAAGTTTCCAGCAAACCGTCGTGATATCGCCATCGTAGTAGATGACGCTATTTCAGCCGATGATGTTGTAAAAATGATAAGAAAAGTTGGCGAAAATCAGTTGGTTGGCATAAACTTGTTCGATGTATACCGAGGTAAAGGTGTAGAGGAAGGCAAAAAGAGCCTTGCAATAGCACTCTTATTACAAGATAACGCTCGTACACTGGAAGAGAAAGAAATCGCAGAGATGGTAGAAGTCGTGGTTTCTGCTCTGAAGGACGAGTTCAACGCATCGTTGAGGGACTAAAAGTATGGCACTTACCAAAGCCGAAATGGCAGAACATCTTTTTGAAACGCTAGGTATCAACAAGAGAGTAGCGAAAGAGATGGTAGAGACGTTTTTCGAAGAAATTCGTCAAGCTCTTGAAAGTGGTGAGCAGGTCAAGCTATCTGGCTTTGGCAACTTTGACCTGAGGGACAAGAATCAAAGACCGGGAAGGAACCCAAAGACGGGAGAAGATATCCCAATTTCGGCACGTCGTGTAGTGACGTTCCGTCCAGGACAGAAGCTGAAAAGCCGAGTCGAAGAAGCTAACGCGAAGAAGTAATCGTTTTAGCATCGTTATGAAGAGGCCACTCAATAGAGTGGCTTTTTCTGTTATTCACTTGCTGTAGAGGTTTTAGACTTGTCTAGAAAGCCTAAGTATTTTGACCGTCGTTTTAGCTTGAGTCTGTTACACCCCAAATATTGGCCTACCTGGGTGGCGATTCTGGTTTTAGTTATTTTTGGCTTAATGCCAGCTTGGCTTCGAGACCCTATTGCTCGTACATTGGCCAAATTGGTGATGCATATTGCTAAGAAGCCGATTAAGGTTGCTAGAGCAAACTTAACCACTTGTTTCCCTGAAAAGTCGACCCTTGAGATTGATGCGTTAGTTAAAGATAACGTTGAAAACTTTGTGATGATTTTATTGGCACAATCAGAGCTTATGCTTAAGTCGCGCGCGCATATGAGGCGTCGTGTACAACTACATGGCTTTGAAAATGTTGAACAAGCACGTGCTGCAGGGCAACCGGTGATTTTTATCATGCCTCATGTTTGGGGAATAGAGTATGCAGGTTTGCGCTTAAATATTGACTTGCCAATGGTCTCAATGGCTAAAGCCCATAAAAATGGTTTATTTAACTGGTTTAATAACCGTATGCGTAGTTCGCAAGGCGGTAATATCTACATGCGTGAAGCAGGGATCCGCGCATTGTTATCAGAGCTAAAGCAGGACAATAGCTTCTTTTATTTGCCAGATGAAGATTTAGGCCGTGATAAAAGCGTGTTTGCTCCATTTTTAGGCACGACTAAAGCGACATTACCTGTAGTTGGGCGTTTAGCTCAAGCGGGCAATGCTCAAGTTATGCCTGTTAAAATTGGTTATGATCAAGCTAAACGTCGCTTTGATTTAACGGTGATGCCAGCAATTGAACCTGAAACCATGCAAGGTAAAGAGAATGAAGCTATCGCTTTGAATAAAGCGGTTGAACAAGTTATTTTGGCTTACCCTGAGCAATACATGTGGTTTTTAAAGGTGTTGAAAACTCGCCCTGAAGGCGAAGCATCAATTTATAAGTAGGCACTAAGTTGAGTGTTAATTGTTCAATAAAAAGCCGCATTTTATTGCGGCTTTTTTATATCAGGAAATCGCTTATACGATTAGCTGATATTCATTACGTAAGATCGCAATGATCTCTTGCTTAGGATTTTCGCTGATATGTAGTTTTTTACCAATAATTTTCTCTGCGATACCGACGTAGGTATTAGAGATATCCATCATTACTGATTCTGGTAGCTTATTATCAACGGCTAGAGCAAGGCGTTCTTCCATACGATTCTTATTTAATAAGATATCAGGATCTGGGAAGTGGTTTAGTAGCCACTGTCTAAAGCCTTCTTTAGATTGTTCAATGATCTTACCATCGCGGTGTGATGAACCATCCCAAATACGCGAGCTATCAGGGGTGCCAACTTCATCCATATAGATAAGCTTTTCGTTACCCGCGGCATCATTGACATAGCCAAATTCAAATTTTGTATCAACAAAAATCTGATCATGCTCAGCTAGTGCGGCACTAATGACATCAAATCCTTCTTTTAGGAGCTTTTCGTAAAGATCGATGTCTGATTCATTACTGAAGTTAAAGCCTTTAACGTGGCGCTCAATATCGCTACGCGATACGTTAACGTCATCAGCTTCTGGTACGCCTTCGAGACCAGTTAATACACCTTTAGTGGAAGGAGTAATTAATAGCTCTGGCAGCTTTTGATCTTTCTCTAAGCCTTCAGGGATCGTAATGCCACAAAATTCACGTTCACCTTTAGTGTATGAACGCCACATTGAGCCAGTAATATACTGACGTGCAATCGCTTCAATCATCACTGGACGCGCTTTCTGTACAATCCATACCAATGGGTGCGGGATATCTAGGATATGGCTGTCAGCAAGGCCTTTGTCTTTGAAAAGTTTAAACCAATGGTTTGAGATAGCATTTAGTGCTGTTCCTTTACCAGGAACACCATTTAAGCCATTTTCACCTTGCCATACGCAATCAAAAGCTGAAATACGGTCACTTATCACCATAATGGCAAGTGGGGCATCGGCTGGTACATCGTAACCTTTGTCTTTAATTAACCGAGCGCTATCTTCTTCGGTTAACCAGTAAACACTGCGAACTTTGCCTGAGTGGACTGGTTGGTTAGTACGAATTGGAAGGTTGTCATTTACGACTAAAACTTTATCTGCAAGATTCATAGGGCACACTTTTATTATTGAGAAGCTTAATTTTAGTGGCGCAGATTGTAACAGAAGTTACCAGGCGCAACACCCTAGGTAAGCGGGTTTTACTCTTTGTAAAAACAGTGTTTTCTATAGTGTAAAATAATGAGGGTTAATCTGGTTAAATCAACATATTATGCTGCTATTTTCTATTGATACCGATTAATTATCGACTCTAGTTGTGCATTGGCTTTCATGATCACGATTTGGTCATCTATCCAATTAATCGTATCTTGGCTAACATTATCACCGTATGACAAGTGGATATCTAAAGATGGCGTAATATTCGTTGCATTGGTTAGTTTTAACCGACTTTGGTCAATACTATGCTGTTTTATGGCATAACGAATTCGGTTTTCCATTTCAATGAATACCTCACCACGCTTATTTATTAACGCTTGTAGCGCACTTTGATGACTTCTTGCTTCCACTTTTTTAATTTGGTCATTTTCTATAAAGGTTGTCAGACCTGGGTAAGAAAAACCTTTTAGCAGAATGACAGTTTTACCGAAAAGGTCTTCTGCATTGCTATACGTATTTCGGTCACTATTAAGCTGTACGAGAGTGTGATTGACGCTAAATAAGGCTTGTTTAGATAGACGTTTATTCTGTGTTAATACTTGTTTATTATCGCGCCATGCAGGTGAGCCATAACTTATCCATTTTGTATAGGTTTTTGCCTTTATTTCATGATTGTAGCGTTTAAAAGGCATAACATGTGGAACTATTTTGAACGGCTTTTTAGTCGCCAATAGAGAGATCACATCACTGATAATGCCTGAGCTAGCTTGGTGATTTGAAGTGTTGATTTGAAATGGTTCAGCTTGATTGGCAATGATCAAATAGGAGAGTTCTTCCGCCGAAACGGTATCAGGCTGTACCCAAAAGAGCATTATCATTAAAGAATAAAGTGCAGGGGACAACTTCATAAATGATCACTTAACATCAGTTGCTCATGACCTCTAATTTGATTCTGTTTAATGGCAGAATGCTGTTTGTATTCTCTATGCTTCACAATCCAATGATAGTTAAAGCGGAAACGCCGTCATTTAGAATTTTATGCTAGCGGATTATTATCAACAATGCATTTGTTTTTTATAGAGTAATTGCTCCCCTTATCACATGCGGGGCGATAAGATGTAGCGGCAACTTGAATGAGGAAAATACAAGTTACCCGCTACACTAATTATTTGTGTTTTACATGGATTAGTAAGCTCTGTCATTTTGAGTTGTCTATTAAGGTTATCAGCTAAGTTATTAACTGAATTATCACTTCAGCTTTCTCAATAACGCTCAAAGTCGCTTTCGATATAGCTTTCTATATCGTTAATTGCAATCAAGTGCTTAAGACTGGGCTATTTATTGTGCCTTTTCAGTAAGTTTAAATTGATATCTTGCATGCTGAGCTCTTGGTCTTCAAGCAGTACTAGCAAGTGATAGATAAGATCTGATGCCTCATCAATCAGCTCTGGTTTGTCATTAGTCGCTGCAGCTAAGGCCGTTTCTAACCCTTCTTCACCTACTTTTTGCGCAATCCGTTTCGTTCCGCGCTCAAATAGGTGAGCTGTGTAACTCGACTCTGGGTCTTGGCCCTTACGTGATGCAATTAGTGAAGATAGATTGTCAATAAAGCTGTGAGCATTACCATCGGCCCAGCAGCTTTCTGTGCCTTTGTGGCAAGTAGGACCATTGGGGACGACTTGTACTAACAGGCTATCATTGTCGCAATCTTTATGGATAGCCACTAATTCTAAGGTGTTGCCTGAGGTTTCGCCTTTGGTCCATAGTCTTTGTTTACTGCGACTAAAGAAGGTCACTTGCTTGCTTGATAGTGTGTTATCTAATGCCGCTTTATTCATATAGCCCAGCATCAATACTTTGCCGGTTAGGTGGTTCTGTACAATGGCTGGGATTAGTCCATCAGTTTTGTCCCAATCGAGCTGATTGATTAAGTCAGCGCAGTTATTTGTCTGTTGCGTAAGCGTGCTCATACTCGTTCCTTAAATTTTGCATACGTCACTTATTTCGCTCTTAGCTTATCTGTTAGGCTTAAACGCGAATGGCGATATTGTTATTCTTGAGATAGCGCTTTAAATCTCGGATACCGATGATCCCTTTATGAAACACGCTTGCAGCTAAGGCTGCATCAACGTTTGCTTCGGTGAATACCGCTTTAAAATGCTCTAGTGTGCCTGCGCCACCAGAAGCAATAAGTGGTACATCACAAATTGCTCTAATCATCGATAACTGTTTGATGTCATAACCTTGCCTAACACCATCTTGATTCATCACATTGAGTACGATTTCACCACAGCCCTGTTTTTGCACCTCTTCAACCCAGTCTTGAGTAAACCATTGGGTATCTTTAGTGGCCGTTTCGTCACCAGTAAACTGTTTGACTAAATAGCTGTCACGACTAGCGTCAAAATATGAGTCGATACCGATAACGATACATTGACGGCCAAACTCATCTTGTAAGCGAGCGATTAAGCTTGGGTCGGTTAATGCCGGTGAGTTAATCGAGATTTTATCTGCGCCAAAGGCAAGTTTTTCTCTTGCTTGCTCAATGGTTTTAATGCCACCAGCGACACAAAAAGGGATATCAATTTGTTCAGCGACGCGGCTTATCCAAGACTTATCAATGACCCTATCATGGGCGCTGGCGGTGATGTCATAAAATACCAATTCATCGGCGCCTTCTTCGGCATAGCGTTTAGCGAGCGGCACAATGTCGCCAACGATCTCATGGTTGCGAAATTGCACCCCTTTAACCACTTTGCCTTCTTTTACGTCAAGGCAAGGAACTATGCGTTTGGCCAGCATGCAATAGCCTCCTCAACATTAAACTGATTTATTAACAGCGCTTTACCGATAATTATGCCATTAGCGCCACTTTCTTTCACGGCTTGAACATCATCTAAGGTGGCGATACCACCAGAGGCTTGCCATTGGATCTCGGGGTAGCTTGCTGCAATTTCAGTGTAAAGTGCGGTGTTAGCGCCCAGCAGGGTACCGTCTCGACTAATATCTGTGACTAGAGCATGCTTTAATCCTACGCATTTAAACTCTTCAACCAGTGATTCTAAGCTTTTACCGCCGCCACTTTGCCAGCCTGATACAGCAACAACCTTCTCACCTTGTTCATTGATGTTGACGTCAAGAGCGAGGCAGATAGCCTCATTACCGTATTTTTCAAACCAACTCTTTACCAGTTCAGGTTCTTTTACGGCCAAGGAGCCAATCACCACTCGACTAACACCAATTTCTAATAACTCATTTAATTGTGCCTCGGTACGAATACCGCCGCCGACTTGAATCGGCGTATCGAGGTTAGTGACTAGCTCAGAAATTAAAGCTGTTTGACGCTGATTAGGATCTTTGGCACCAGTTAAGTCAACAATGTGCAGTAAGTTAGCGCCTTGTGCTTGGTAGCTTCTTAGCTGCTCAAGAGGACTTAAATTGAAAGTGGTTTGCTGGGCATAATCACCTTGATAGAGGCGAACCACTTGTCCATCGATAAGATCGATTGCTGGAATAATCATAACTGCGCCTCGTTTAATAGGTTACTGCTCGCCAATGACTTGGTAGACGATTGGACAAAAGTGTCTTTATTCATATACAGGAAGTTTTGTAGCATTTTTGCGCCCACTTCACTGCTTTTCTCTGGGTGAAACTGCACCCCTATAAAGTTATCTTTAGCAATGGCGGCACTAAAGTTTTCTCCGTGTTGCGCAGTGGCTATGGTGTACTCGCTAATTGGCGCGCGGTAACTATGGACAAAATACACATAGCTGCCAGCACTGATACCAGCAAATATTGGGTGGCTTGATGGTGTTATTTGATTCCAGCCCATGTGTGGCAGCGGTAAACCTTGGCTATTAAGCTGTTCAATATCAGTGGCAATAATATTTAAGCACGGGCAGTCATCACTTTGACCTCCGCGCTCTTTAGAGACGCGAGTCAGCATTTGCATGCCTAAACACACACCAAGCACCGGTTGTGTCAACTCGGGAATAAGTTGTACTAAGCCTTTGTTCTTTAGAGCGCTCATGGCTGCAGCTGCGGTGCCAACACCTGGTAACACTACCCGTTCAGCGGCTTTTATCATCTCAACATCATCGCTGATAAATAGACTTTCGCGTTCAATATCTGTCATTAAACGCTCAAAGGCATACCTTACTGAACTTAAATTGGCGCAGCCGGTATCAATAATCACGGTATTACCAATGATATTAGTTTGATTAAGAGTTATCTTTTGCTTACTCATAACACACCTTTGCTTGAGGGAAGGGCATCACTTTCAATGGCTATCGCTTGTCTTAACGTACGACCAAGGACTTTAAACAAGCTCTCTACCTTGTGGTGATCATTATCACCTTGAGTACTGATGTGTAGAGTGCAGCGTAGGCCATCGGCGAATGAGCGGAAAAAGTGCGGCACCATTTCAGTTGCCATTTGACCAACAAGTTCGCGCTCAAACTCGCCGTTAAATTTAATAAATGGGCGGCCTGAGAGATCTAACAAACAGGCGGCACCCGCTTCATCCATCGGGATAGCCTGTTGGAAAACATCATCTGACGGGGTATTGCCAAAGCGGGCGATACCGCGTTTGTCACCGAGTGCTTGGCGTAACGCATCGCCGATTGCCAACGCGGTATCTTCAACGCTGTGGTGATCATCAATCTCTAGATCACCATCGACTTTGATGTCCATTTTAAAGTTACCGTGAGTGGATATTTGTTCAAGCATGTGGTCATAAAACCCGATGCCAGTGTTGATCTCACCTTTGCTATTTGAATCTAAATCCACCGTAACGCGAATATCGGTTTCTTTTGTGGTACGGATCACCGTTGCTGTACGGTTTTTATTAAGAAGCTGATCGGCAATGGCATTCCAGTTCAAAGTTTCAGGGTTATATTGCAGACCGAGGATCCCCATAGAGTCGGCAAGCCCCATATCGGTTTCACGATCGCCAATCACGGCTGATTGGGTGAAATCAATTTTACCAGAGGTTAGGTACTCTTTGACTAAGCCTAATTTGGGTTTGCGGCAGCTACAGTTTTCATCATCAAAGTGCGGGCAAATAAGCACATCGTCAAATAATACGCCTTGGCTATTTAAGATCTGCATCATCATATTTTGCGGGGCATCAAAGTCATTTTTAGGGAATGACGGCGTGCCTAAACCATCTTGATTACTCACCATCACCAAACGGTAGCCGGTATTTTGTAATTTAAGCAGTGCAGGGATGACATTCGGCTCAAAGACTAACTTTGCTAGGCTATCAACTTGTTTATCTGTTACTGGCTCTTCGATTATGGTGCCGTCACGGTCAATAAATAGGATTTTCTGTTTCATCGCGCTCTACCTTTCAAATCTTGATACTTAAGTCAAAATAGACTCTCGTTTTGTTATTTTTCTATGTTGCTAGTGGCTTAACCATTTAGCGACTTATTTTGATGCCAATAAAATAGCTTTACTGAGAGCTGAGTTACTAGGATCTAAAAAGCGCAACGAGATAGTCAGTTTGCGCCTTGTTACTAAAGCTAAAACGAATGGCTTTGCTTAAGCGGGGATGGCTGTAACTTCTTGCTATTACGCCGGCGTCATTGAGCGATTTTTGCACCAGTTCTTTATCGTCAAATTCAGCGAGTACATAATTTCCGTGTGCTTTAATCACCTTGGCGCCAAAATTATCTAGAGCGTTCGCTAAGCGGGCGCCTTGAGCTTTCATTTCATTAACCTGTAAGGTCATGGTTTTTAGGCCGTCGGCACTTAACGCTTGAGTAGCGAGCTCGCTAACAGGTAGTGGCACTGGGTAAGGCGCTATCACTCGCATACAAATATCAATAATATCTGTGTTAGCAAGTAAGAACCCGCAGCGAGCACCCGCTAGCGCAAAGGCTTTGGATAAGGTACGTAACACCACTAGGTTATCTGTGCTAGCAACTAACTCGGCAACGCTGTACTCAGGACTAAACTCGATATAAGCCTCATCAACGACAACAATTGCGTTGGGACAATTTTTAATGACTGCGGTAATCTTTTGCTTAGTGATAACGCTGCCAGTTGGATTATTGGGGTTACAGATAAAAACCAGTTTAGCGCCGGCAACTTGTGCCTGATAATCTTCTGGTAGCTGAAAATCTTCAGTTAACGATAGTGGCTTAACACCCACATTGAAGGTTTTTGCACTAATGGCGTACATGCCGTAAGTCGGCCCAAAAGTAGCGATACTGTCTTGACCTGAGATACAAAAAGCGCGAATAAGCAGTTCAATTGCTTCATCAGCGCCGCGGCAGCTAATTATGCAGTCAGCATTGACACCACTATAGCGACTGTAGGCATTTATCAACGCTGGAGGCTGGCATTCTGGGTAACGATTAAGTCCATTAATATCACTGTTATTAAATGGGGACTCATTAGCGTTAATCCATATATCGCCTTGACCACCAATACGTCTTGCCGATTGGTAAACTTCGAGATCCAATAATTCAGCTCTAGCAAGGCGCTGCGCAAGGTTAAGTGAACTGGCGTTAGATTGATTAAGTGCCGTCATTACGCCTCCGTATTCACTAAGTTATTGTTATCAAGACTTGCTATACGCACGGCAATGGCATTTTTGTGGGCATCAAGTTGCTCAGCTTCAGCCAATACCATAACGCTATTGCTTAAGGTTTTAAGCCCATCTGCTGATAGTTCCTGCACGGTAAATCGGCGGCTAAAGTCTGCTAGGGATAAACTTGATACGGTTTTGCTGTAGCCATAAGTCGGTAAAACATGGTTAGTACCGCTGGCATAATCACCCACAGATTCTGGCGTATAAGCGCCGACAAACACTGAGCCAGCAGCGCGAATATTTTTAAGCACTTGTCGAGGTTGCTCAGTTTGAATGATTAAGTGCTCTGGCCCATATTGGTTAGATACTTGGGCAGCCATTGCCATATCGTTAACAATTATGCTGCGACTGCATTTTAGCGCTTCGGCAGCTATTTCTGCTCGTGGTAGTTTTGCAAGCTGCTCAATGAGTGCTTGGTTAACGTTATTTGCAAATAGCTCGCAATCGGTCACTAACATCACTTGAGAGTCTGCGCCATGCTCAGCTTGGGATAACAGGTCTGCCGCGACAAACTCAGGATTTGCTAGTGCATCGGCAATGACTAGCACTTCAGATGGGCCTGCAGGCATATCGATACTCACAGTACAGCGATTATCTTGACTCACCGCGCGCTTAGCTTCAGTGACAAAGCGGTTACCTGGCCCAAAAATTTTATCCACTTGCGGAATAGTCTCAGTGCCAAATGCCAATGCCGCTATGGCTTGGGCGCCGCCCACCTGATAGATCTCGTCAATACCGCATTCATTAGCTGCGTAAACAATAGCGTCATTAATTGGCGGTGGGCTAACCAATACTCGTTTGCTGCAACCTGCAATTTTGGCTGGCAGGGCTAACATCAGTACCGTTGAAATTAACGGTGCGGTGCCACCAGGTATATAGAGTCCCACGCGTTCAATGGCCTCAGAGCGAAGTTCGCAGCGAATACCAGACTGAGTTTCAATATCTATACTGGGCTGAATTTGCGCTGTGTGAAAACACTCAATATTGGCTTTCGCTTGAGCAATAGCTTGTTTTATCTCAAAAGATACCTTGGCGCAGCTTTGCTCAATCTCTGTTTTAGAGAGTTTTAAGTTATCGATATTGATGCCATCGAACTTTTGATTAAATTCAAATAGCGCACTGTCACCTTGTTCACTCACAGCATCGATTATCTGCGCAACGCTTTGCTCCAGATTGCTATCGCCAACAAGCGGCGAGCGAGCAAGTGCATTGCTTTTAGCTTGTTGGTTGAGAGATTGCCAATTGAGGATCTGCATATTGTTACCCCATCATTTTTTCGATTGGCATCACTAAAATAGAGCTAGCACCAAGCTGCGTGAGCTGCTCCATGGTGTCCCAGAACAGATCTTCGGTACTAACAGCGTGGATAGCAACACGGTTAGTGTCGTCATTGAGCGGGAGTACTGTTGGGTTTTCAGCACCAGGTAGTAAAGCAACAATCTGATCTAAGGTTTCAGTCGGTGCGTGTAATAAGATGTATTTGCTTTCTTTAGCGCGAACAACCCCATTAATACGCGATAAAATTTTGTTAATCAGTGCTTGCTTGTCATCGGGCTGAGATTGGATTGATTGAATGATGCACGCCATTGAGCGGTAGATGACTTCGGTCTCATATAAGCCATTTGCCTCAAGGGTGGCGCCGGTTGATACTAAGTCACAGATCCCATCAGAGAGTCCGGCGCGCGGCGCCACTTCTACCGAGCCTTTAAGCATACAGTCGCGATAGTTAATGCCTTTCTCTTGCATATAACGGCGAAGCAGGTTGGGGTAAGAGGTGGCGATTCTGAGGCCTTCAAGCGAGCTGGCATCTTGGTAGCTAAATTCGTTCGGTACCGCCAGTGATAAACGACATGCGCCGAAATCGAGTTCACGTAGTTTGATACACTCAGCTGGCTTACCTAAGCTTTGGCGCTCAATTTGTTCTTCTTCTAATACATTCTCACCAATAATGCCTAAATCAACGACACCGTCCATCACGAGGCCGGGAATATCGTCATCACGCACACGTAATAAATCGATTGGCATATTGTCAGAGTGGGCGATAAGGCGCTGTTCATTCACATTAAACTTTACGCCACAGCTCTTTAAAAGCTTTTGTGACTCTTTGGAAAGACGACCTGATTTTTGAATTGCGATACGTAATCTAGTTGACTCTGACATGGAATACTTCCTATTAGTTAATTTAAAAATTCTTATAAAACAATTTGTTAAGATAAAACCAAAAAACCCTTGGAATTCCTTCCAAGGGTTTTTGATATTTTTAAATCAACCGCCGGAAGGAAATAGTCCTTCGGCAGTAAGCTTCCGAAGGCTACCGCATATGGTGGTGATGATGGATAGTGTTCAAAAGCTGTGTCATATTCGTTTCTCTCAATTTTGAGTCAGGGAAAAGTTTACTTAAGTGCCCAGTTATTTACTTCAGCAAACTATTTCATCAGTGAACATTGCTGGTGGTTAAAGCAACGCTTGCTGCTTGGTATTTAAACTAATCAGTTTTAAAAATGATTGCAAGTGCTTATTTTAGCAGATGAGTAAACTTCATCTAAATGTCATCTTAAGAGCAAAACCGTTAATCTCATTTAAAAACCCTAGTCGCTTGTTCTTAAAATAACACAATGGCTCTTGTCTACTGCAAAGTGTCATTTCGTCTTGGGATAGTAACAAAAGCTAATGCTATCTTAATAATTAAGATAAACTGCATGGCATATTCAAAGTCTCCTGCTAGGTCAAATAAAGGTCCATTTTCTCTTGAGCGCTAAATTAATCCAACAAGTTGCCGCCGCATTTTCAAGCCAAGGGGTAATGGCCCAATCGATTAAGGGTTTTAGTCGCAGAGCGGTGCAAGCAGAAATGGCTGAAGCGGTTGCAGAATCTATTGCGAGTCGAAATAACCTGGTGGTTGAAGCGGGTACTGGTGTGGGAAAAACCTTTGCTTACTTGATCCCAGCACTACTCAGTGGCAAACAAGTTATTGTCAGCACTGGCAGTAAAAACTTGCAAGAGCAGTTGTTTTATAAAGATTTACCGGCACTGCTTGCTATGCTGGGCTTAACGCCAAAAGTTGCACTACTTAAAGGGCGTAATAACTACTTATGCCAGCACTTGATGGATAAGGAGTTATCGGGTGCTAGCTCAATGGATACTCAAATTCTTGACGACTTATTACGCATCAATCAATGGGCGGGGCAAACGACTGACGGTGATATTGGTGGTTTAACTGCGGTGACAGAAAACTCGGCGGCATTACCGTTAATTGTGAGTGCTAAAGAAACTTGTATTGGCCAGCGCTGTGACCACTATGATGATTGTTTTACTCGCAAAGCACGTAATAGAGCGATGGATGCACGTGTCATTGTCGTCAATCATCATCTTTTTCTCGCTGATAGAATTTTAAAGGAAACCGGCTTTGCTGAGTTATTGCCTGACTCAGATGTGGTTATTTTTGATGAAGCACACCTGTTACCTGATATAGCAGTCACTTACTTTGGACAGCAGTGCGCAACAAGGCAAATAGCCGATCTCTTTGACAAACTCATAGAGATCTATCGCTTTGAACTCCGAGACGCCAAACAAATAGAATTATTGAGTGCTCGCTGCGCAGCGCTGTTAAATGAGTGGCAACAAGTGTTGTTTGCTATTGGTGATACAGATTGGCGCCGCTTGTTATCGAACAAAGAATTGTCGGTGCTGTCGTGGGGTTTAATTAAAGAAATTAAAGCTTTGCAAAGTGTGTTGATGAGCCATGTCGGCCGCAGTGATAACTTAGATGATGAGATCCAAAAACTCGATGTTCTAGCCAATAAGTTAGAACTATTTTTCTTGTGTGAGAACAATCAGGCGGCTTACAGCATTGATTATGGACATCGTTATTTAGTGTTACGTATTGCGCCAATTGAAGTTGCTAAAGAGTGTCGCAAATTGTTTGAGTCGAATATTGCCTGGATTTTTACTTCTGCGACATTACAGATTAACCGCGACTTAAGCTTGTTTACCCGTCAACTCGGGTTAACTCAATGCCAAGAGATGCTGCTTGAGAGCCCATTTGATTACCGTAATAACGCGCTGTTTTGTGTACCGCGTCATTTAGCCAGCGTTAATAATCATCATGCAGCGCTTAATCAATTTGTCGATGTGTGTGTAAAGGCGGTTAATGCAGCCAAGGGGCGCACCTTTATCTTGTTTACCAGTCATAGAATGCTCAACCTAGTGGCGCCAGCGTTGCAACGGCGAGTGACATACCCTTTACTCGTTCAAGGTCAGGCAAACAAGCAAAGCCTACTGAAAAAATATCGACAGTTAGGTAATGCAGTACTTTTAGGTACCGGCGCCTTCTGGGAAGGAGTTGATGTACGAGGTAGGCTACTCAGCTGCGTTATTATTGATAAACTGCCCTTTGTGTCCCCTGATGACAACTTGTTTAGAGCCCGAAGTGAAGCTATTGAGCGCGAGGGAAAAGATGCATTTAGCGAAATATCATTGCCACAAGCGGTGATCACTCTTAACCAGGGGGTAGGTCGTTTGATCCGTGATGAAAAAGATAAAGGCGTACTTATCTTGTGCGATAACCGCATTGTGAATAAACCCTATGGACAGGCATTTTTAAATTCATTGCCGCCGATGGCAAGAACGAGAGATTTAGAAAAAGCGACGATGTTTTTAGAGCAAATTAAGTGATCAGTAATATCACCAAGTAGATAGCGGCCAATAGTATTAATGCTAGTAAGCAGCGCCTGCGGTAGGTTAGCCCTTGAGGATTGAGCAAACTAGGGAACAGTAAAAAATTGAGCGGATTAAATAACGTTTTATAGCTAATAATCGCGACACCGGGATTACGTCCGCGATAAAGCATTTTAGAAAAATAATACATAAAGCGAAACAGTAGCACCGGAAAGCTGACATATATGAGCAGTGTTAATGTGAGCTCTACAGTCATTTCAAACTCAGAAAAGGTTAACATAAGGCCTTTATTCCAAGCATCCTCCAAGCTATTAGAAAACCATATCAGCATAAAAGCCGTCATTAACATACAGAAAATGACAAACAACAGCGAGTAACGAAATAGACGAAACCAGTTTATGGTGATATGGCGCATTTACTACTCCTTTAGCTTTGTTCATCCTGTATTTAGGGAAATTTATTATTCATTAAATCTAGAGTAAATTTTGCTCATTAGCCTAGTTTTAAGGGCAATTTATGTTGTTTGTTCTGCCTTCGCTAAGGGCTTTGTTAAAGTAAAATTGAATAAATTGCCGATAACAAAGCATTTGACCCGTAATTGGGGCTTAATCCTTTGCTTTAAGTTGAGGTATAATTGCTGAATTGATCTTAACTAAGCTTAGTGACTGAACGCTCGGTTAAGCTTTCCATGACCGCCTTTTTCTTGAGTGCTTAGATTGCACCTGTTTGCGGTATAAAATTATATAAATTATAGGTTTGGTAAGTAATTCATGACAAAAGAATCTAACGATACGACACAGCTGAGCATTTTAGCGCTCGATACATGTACTGAGTCGTGTTCTGCAGCGGTTAGCCACCTAGGTAAAACCTTTAGCGAGCAAGCCGATGCACCGCGTGAACATAGCCAGCGTTTGTTGCCTATGGTGAAATCGGTGTTGGGCGAAGCTGATCTGAAGCTGCAAGATGTTGATGTGATTGCTTACGGCAGAGGGCCCGGTAGTTTTACTGGTATTCGAATTTGCACCAGTATTACTCAAGGTTTAGCTCTTGGCCAAGAACTACCCGTTATTGGTATTTCAACTTTAGCTGCAATGGCGCAAGCTGCGATTGAACAGGGCGCAAGCCAAGTTCTCGCTGCAATCGATGCTCGCATGGGCGAAGTGTATTGGGGCCAATATATTGCAGTTGATGGTCTTGCAACTTTAGTTAATGAAGAAGTCGTGAGTGCGCCTGCTGATATTGTGTTAAGTCTAGATTTAACTCAGCCGATTGCAGCTTGTGGTACCGGTTTTGATGCTTACCCTGAAATACTTGAGCATAGTGAGACTATGTCTTTATGTGAGGCGGCGAAATTCCCTGAAGCCAAGTTTATGTTGGCGCTTGCCCAAGAGGGTGTGAATAACGGCTTGAGCACCAGTGTTGATGAACTGACTCCAGTATATTTACGTGACACAGTAACCTGGCAAAAATTGCCAGGTAGAGAATAAGCTGCGTAGTTAATTATGATCTACAAGCACTTTAGTTTCGATTAACTTTAAAAACCTAATCAAAAGTAATACCTTGTAGAACATTATTTAGGTTAAAGTCATAAGTTAAATAGCTGTTATAACAGTTGCTACTCAATATGAGTGATAGTGAACTCCCTTTTAATTAAGGTTAAATTAGCGAGTGAGCGATGACTTGCTAAATTAAGGACTGTGTCATGCAGATAAATGCCAGCCAGCTTGCAACAACGCATCAGGCTGCAAAAATTGAGGTCAACAAGTCTGTTGCTAGCCAGCAAACTCCGGCGATCAGGCCTGAAGCTGTTGAAAGTTCTGCGGCAATTAATCCACAGCAAACGCTGGTGGATGTTTATCACGAAGATGTAGCAACACTGCAATCTCGTTTAGGCGCCCATGTTGAGTATGAAAGTCAAACCGGCGGTCAACGTGGCGCGGTGGCAGAATATTTGATTAACCAACATGCTGCAAAGCGAGATGAGATCCAGCAGATGGTCGGTATAGATACTTATGCTTAACCGCCACTCAGACGCCGCTGATAACTCTTTACCTCAAGGTGTTCAGCCTTCGGGAGCCCCTGGACGAACTCGATTTTTTATAGAACTCCTCATCGCTTTCCTCGTGACACGTATTCCCTTTGTTAGTGTGCCTTTTAAATGGCTCGAAAGTTATTTTCATGAGGTCTCACACGCGCTTGCTACACTTTTTTCCGGTGGGGCAGTGAGTCATATTCAGCTTTTTCCTAATGGGGCCGGGCTATGCTTTAGCCAAGGTGGTTGGCCATTATTAATTGGTTTTGCTGGTTATTTTGGTGCTGCCCTTTGGGGTTATCTTATTTTTATGTTTGCCACTTGGCCAAAAGGGATCCGAGTCAGTTTTGCCGTATTAGGCGGGGCAGTTGTGCTGACGATATTACTATGGGCACGAGATCTTTTGACCATTGCCATTTTAGTGAGTCTTGCGGGCTTGTTCTTATTGCCACTCAAGCTGCAATTGAACCGGTTTTTAGCCACTTTCCTAAGAGTAATAGCGCTGATGATTATTTTAAATGCGCTAGCCAGCCCTATGGTGCTTTTAGGTTTAGAAGGGCAAGGCGATGCCAATATGCTGGCGGGTGAAAGCTGGCTTCCGGCTTGGTTTTGGGTGGGAGTTTGGTTAGCGACAAGCGCGTTAATGCTGTTTTTATGCTGGCGTAGAGTCGACAGCGCTGCTAAACGCCGTGATTAACAGTCCTCTATTGAACGACTCTTCTCTATAATTTGTCCACTTAACGCAAAATACGATATCCGTTGATTCGTTTCAGTCACTCTAAAATGTAAATCTCTGTTTATATGGGTTGGTTTTTTGTTAACTGACTGCTAGGTTGATGCCTATCATATAAGGGAGATTGATAATGAAAAAGAAAATTGTTGCAGCCAGTATCTTACTTGCTAGCACTTGTAGCCTATCGCTTTTAAGCACGGCAGCTAACGCACACAATCATGGCAATACAGCGCTAGAAGCCGCTGTAACTAGTGACTTTCGACAAGCTAAAAACAGCGCTCGTGATGAATACCGTCACCCACAGCAAACCTTAACTTTTTTTGAAATTAAACCAACTGATACCGTGATTGAACTTTGGCCAGGTGGTGGTTGGTATGCTGAGATCTTAGCGCCATATTTAGCTGGTGAAGGTCATTATGTTGCGGGCAACTTCGATACCAATCCAAGTGATGAAAAGCTCAAAAATGGTTATCGCGCCAAGTCAGGCAAGAAGTTCGAAGCTTGGCTTAGCGACAATAAACAAAAGCTTGGCGCAGCAAGTACAGTGACTTTCGATCCTCCTAGCTATTACGTGATGGGTAAAGATAATAGCGCTGATGCGGTATTGACCTTTAGAAACTTACATAACTGGGCAATGAAAGGGTATTTAGAGCCTGTATTTGCATCAGCTTATAAAGTGCTAAAGCCGGGTGGGACTTTTGGTATTGTTGAGCATAGAGCTAACCCTGGAATGGATGCTAAAACTGGTTATATGGATCAAACTGAAATGGTTAAGCTTGCTGAAAAAGCCGGCTTTACCTTTGTTGCTAGCTCTGAAGTCAACGCCAATGCTAAAGATACTAAAGATTATCCGAAAGGGGTGTGGACTTTGCCGCCACGTTTAGCGCTTGAAGACCAAGATAAACAAAAGTATCTGGATATCGGTGAAAGCGATAGAATGACGCTTAAATTTATTAAAAAGTAATTGTATAGATGCACTTAGTCTGCGAATCCGATAACGAAATAACCTTAGAGCTACCTCATATCAATTTAGCGGGACGCTTGTGGGGTTCGCCAGACAAACCTTTGCTATTGGCATTACATGGCTGGTTAGATAATGCCAATAGCTTTGAACCACTCAGCCATTATCTAACTGAATATCAAATCTTAGCCATTGACTGGCCCGGTCATGGCGGCTCGCAGCATAGACCCGGGGCATATCCCTTGCACTGGATAGATTATCTCTACGATTTAGATGCCTTAGTCGGCGCGCTGGAAACACAACCCGTAGCAATTATTGGCCATTCTTTAGGTGGGATTATTGCCTCTGCTTACGCCGCTGCTTTTCCTGATAACATAAGTAATCTGGTGTTAATTGAAGCGCTTTCCCCTCTATATGAAAACGAGTCTAAGTCTAAAAAACGCTTAACTAATAGTTTTAGTGACCACAGGCGCTTTCTGGCATCACTATCTAAACCCGTCAGTATTTATCGAGATATGGCAATTGCTGCCAATGCTCGGCACAAATTAACCGCACTAGACCTGCAATGGTGCGAATTATTGACTCAGCGCAATATGCAAAACCTTGATTCTGGGGTATGCTGGCGCAGTGATCCTCGCTTAAAATTAGATTCCCCTTTAAGACTGACTTTTTCTCAAGTCGATGCCTTAATGCAAGCTCATACAGTCAAAACTCTATTAATTTCTGGTAGTGGCGGATTCCCGCAATTACGAGAAGCGATCCCGATGGCGAATCGCTGGTTTAAACAATTACAGACTATAGAGCTCGAGGGTGATCACCATCTGCATATGGGGAATGCGCTAAAGGTGTCTCTCGCAATTGAGGCATTCTTAAAAGTCTAAGCAAAAAGAGGCTAGGTTTTTTGTTTCTTTTATGTGATGATAATCAAAATTTAAACGCTTGTATGATTTATTGGCGTTGACTAAAAATATAAAGAATAGACAGTGTTTTAGCTTGCTTGTTGGCAAGCTGCTAACAACCATTGCGGGTTTGATTACCGCAGGTGGAGATATTAGGAGATTTTTGTGGACCAACTTTGGATTAATAATCTACCGGACGATGTGCCTTCTGAGATTGATGTAGAGCAATATGCATCGCTTGTTGATTTATTTGAGACATCAGTGGCTAAATATGCGGATCAACCAGCGTTTGTCAATATGGGCGCAACCTTGACATATCGCAAGTTGGAAGAGCGTAGCAGAGCGTTTGCGGCATACCTCCAGAATGAGTTGAAGCTAAATAAAGGCGACAGAGTCGCGATTATGATGCCAAACCTTTTACAATATCCTATTGCACTGTTTGGTATTTTACGTGCAGGCATGGTGGTCGTGAATGTTAATCCACTATACACACCGCGTGAGCTTAAACATCAGCTAAATGACTCTGGCGCAAAGGCTATCGTAGTGGTATCAAACTTTGCCCATACGTTAGAAAAAGTGGTTGCTGATACGCCAGTCGAAAGCGTTATCTTAACCGGTTTAGGTGACTTACTCAGTGCACCAAAGCGTACCGTGGTTAACTTTGTGGTTAAATACATTAAGAAAATGGTGCCTAAGTACCATTTGCCACATGCTATTTCTATGCGTAAGGCTTTATCTAAAGGTCGACGTATGCAATACGTGAAACCTACAGTTAAAAAAGACGATTTAGCATTTTTACAATATACCGGCGGTACAACAGGTGTGTCTAAAGGTGCAATGCTTAGCCATGGTAATGTTGTCAGCAACTTACTACAGGCTGATGCGGCTTATGGGCCAATGTTGGATCAAGGTAAAGAATTTGTGGTTACAGCATTGCCGCTTTACCATATCTTTGCATTAACGGTTAACTGCTTACTGTTTATTCATAAAGGCGCTAATAACCTGCTGATCACTAACCCAAGAGATTTGCCTGCATTTATTAGTGAATTAGAAAAGCATCCATTTACGGTATTGACCGGTGTTAATACTTTATTTAATGCGTTGGTGAATAACGAAGATTTCGCTAAGCTTAACTTTAGTGAGCTGAAATTATCAATTGGTGGCGGTATGGCTGTGCAACGTGCTGTTGCTGACAAGTGGCAGGGATTAACTAAGACCCGACTACTTGAGGGTTATGGCTTAACAGAAGCAGCTCCGCTGGTAACTTGTTGTCCATATAATCTAGATGGCTATAACGGCTCTATTGGTTTCCCTGTCGCCAACACTGATATTCAAGTGCGTGACGATGAAGGTAATGTTTTAGCCCAAGGCGAAACTGGTGAGTTATTCGCTAAAGGTCCACAGGTCATGGTTGGTTATTGGCAACGTCCTGAAGAAACTAGTAATGTTATTGATAAAGACGGTTATTTAGCAACGGGTGATATCGGTTACATGGATGAAAAAGGTTTTTTCTTTATCGTTGACCGTAAAAAAGACATGATTTTAGTATCGGGCTTTAACGTGTTCCCAAATGAGGTTGAAGAAGTCGTTGCTCTGCACCCGAAAGTGATTGAAGTCGCTGCAGTGGGCGTACCGCATGAAGTGTCTGGTGAATTAGTTAAGGTATTTGTTGTTGCAAACGACAAATCTTTAACCAAAGAGGACGTAATCAAGCATTGTCGAGTGCATTTGACGGGCTATAAGATCCCTAAGCTGGTAGAATTTAGAGATGAACTGCCTAAAACCAACGTAGGTAAGATCTTACGTCGGGAATTAAGAGATGAGGCTAAGCAAGATTAACCTCATTAGTCATTAAGTGGTGATTGCCACTTTTGATTAGACTAAAGCCGGCAATTGCCGGCTTTTGCATATTTATGGAGTAGACAACTTTGTTAGCGTTTCAATATATTGAAGATGATGCCAGTTTAGCGGCCCTTGTAGAGCAATACCAAGCAGCTGATTTATTGGTGCTAGACACAGAATTTGTTCGTACTCGCACCTACTATGCAAGATTAGGTCTTATTCAAGCCTATGACGGTAAAACACTCGCGCTAATCGATCCATTGGCTGTGAGTAATTTACATCTATTTTGGCAACTGCTTAAGAAAGAAAGCAGTGTAAAGCTACTTCATTCATGCAGCGAAGATTTAGAAGTGTTTGCTCATTATGGGCAATGCCAACCAACTAACTTGTTTGATAGCCAAATAGCGGCAAGTTTAGCTAGCATGGGGCACGGTTTGGGTTACGCGAAACTCGTTGAGCAAACATTAGAAGTCAGCTTAGATAAAGGTGAATCACGTACTGATTGGATTAAGCGTCCTCTGACCGAAGCGCAGTTAAACTATGCCGCCAATGATGTTTATTATCTTTATAAGCTATATCCACAATTGGTGCAGAAATTAAAAGAGCAGGGCAGACTCGATTGGGTATATGAAGAAGGTGAACGTATCACTCAAGGTCGACTCGATCTTCCTGAGCCAGATACAGCTTACTTAAAGGTTAAAAATGCTTTTCAGCTCACCAGCAATCAGCTTGCGGTGCTGAGAGACTTAGCTAGCTGGCGTTTAAGACGTGCATTGCAAAAGGATTTAGCATTAGGGTTTGTGGTCAAAGATCATGCGTTGATTGGTCTTGCCAAGAAACAACCTAAAAACAGTAATGATCTGTATAAGCTAACCGAGCTTACTGAGCAAGAAAAGCGTATTCATGGTAAAGAGATTTGCCGGATTATAGCTAATGTTAGCTTTGATAATCCGCCTAAACCGCTAGATGTGATTGCGCTGAAGACAGGTTATAAAATTGCATTTAAGAGCATTAAAAATTGTATTACAGAGCAAGCGGAAGCACACAATATTCCAATTGAACTACTTGGCTCTAAGAAGTTTATTCACGAGTATCTAGAGTGGGTTTGGGCCGGTAAGCAAGGTGATAAGCCGCTAATCTTAACGGGATGGCGTGAAGCGATTGTCGCAGAAGCACTTTACGCACTGAAGCTCCAATAATTCAGTAGTTAACGTTAAGTATTGAAAACGAATAAAAAGCCCGCAATAGCGGGCTTTTTATCACTCTAAGTTCGATATCACTTTCTGCTTGGTACCAATAGCACAGCTACACAGCCACTATTGATAACAAGAAAGCTAACTAAAAATTAGTTTTGCTCTGGTAGGGTGACATTAAGCTCGAGTACCGACAAGTTTTCGTCATTTTGATCAAGCTGCACAGAGACTTGATCTGGGCCTACTTGCACATACTTACGGATCACTTCAATGATTTCTTGCTTCATCTGCGGAAAATAATCCGGTGCATCACGTTCACCGCGCTGATGGGCTACGATGATTTGCAGTCGCTCTTTAGCTGTGACAGCCGTGCTGGGCTTTTTATTTGTTTTAAAGTAATCAAGTAAGGACATAGTTAGCTACCAAAAATTCGTTTTAAGAAACCTTTCTTCTCTTCCTTAAGAAATCGGAAAGGCAGTTCTTCACCTAATAACCTTTCTACAGCATCGCTGTAAGCCATACCTGCATCGCTTTCTTGATCGATAATAACAGGTACACCAGAGTTAGAGGCTTTGAGTACGGCTTGTGATTCTGGGATCACGCCGATCAATGGGATAGCTAAGATCTCTTCTACATCTTGCACACTTAGCATTTCACCGGTAGTTACTCGAGCTGGAGAGTAGCGAGTTAGTAGCAAGTATTCTTTCACTGGCTCTAAACCGTCTTCAGCACGCTTAGACTTGCTTTGTAACATACCCAAGATACGGTCTGAATCGCGCACTGAGCTGACTTCAGGGTTAGTTGTTACAATCGCTACATCTGCAAAGTACAGCGCCATCATGGCACCTGTTTCAATACCCGCAGGTGAGTCACAAATAATGTATTCAAAATCTTTAGCGAGATCTTCTAATACCTTACCTACACCTTCTTTGGTTAATGCATCTTTGTCGCGGGTTTGTGACGCTGGCAAGACGAATAATTTTGGAGTGCGCTTATCTTTAATCAAAGCTTGATTAAGGTTTGCTTCGCCATTAATTACATTAACAAAGTCATATACCACTCGGCGCTCACAGCCCATGATTAAGTCTAAGTTACGTAGACCAATATCAAAATCGATAACCACGGTTTTATGGCCTTTCATCGCAAGACCAGTGGCAATTGCAGCACTTGAGGTGGTTTTACCCACGCCGCCTTTACCCGATGTGACAACAATAATTTGCGCCATTTATAATAATCCTTTCAATTTTGCGCTCTTACAGAGGCAATGATTCAACCGTAAGCGTTTCGCCTTCTAGGCGAATACAACCGCTTGGAGCGGCTCCGTTTTGCTGAAGATTTTCAGTTAACCAGTATTGACCTGCAATCGATACCAGTTCTGCTTCAATTTTTTGTGCCATGATGACAGTATTTCTGTCACCCGCTGCGCCAGCCATCGCTTTACCACGCAATGTGCCGTATATATGGATACTGCCATCAGCAATTACTTCTGCACCGTTACCCACTGCGCCAATAATGATTAAGTCTGCATTCTTGGCGTAGATTTGTTGCCCTGATCGGACATTTTGCTTAACGATTTTAGTCGTTTTAGGTAATTGAGGCTGTGAAATGGCTTCTTTTCCTGATTTTACTGCTGCAAGACCAATAGATTTAGCTTGTTTTGTGAGCGCGGCAGATGCACTTGTTATGCCCACAACAATCAAATGACGACTGGTTAATATTTCTTTTAAACCAAGTATGTCAAAATCTTCAGTTTGAATAGCACTAAGGTTAACCACTAAAGGTGCACCAATAAAAAACTGTGGTGCAATGGCGAGCTTAGCATCTAACTCAGCTGCTATAACTGCCATATCATCATTGTTGATATGCAGTACAGAAAGAGTAAAAGAGGAGCCTTTTAATTCTAGGCTAGGTGTTTGCATTCCTGTATTGCTCTCTAGAAAAGTTCAGCACGAGGCCGATATCCATTATATTCCTAACGGTCCATGGTATAGTGTGCTTTCGTAGCTGGCAAGTTGAATAGTTTGGAAATTGAGTCGTATATGATCTGTGCAGTGTATAAAAGCCTTAGAAAGGCCGAAAGTTACCTTTTCGTTGAAAAACGTAATGATTTTGAACGTGTTCCTGAAGCATTAATGGCCATGTTTGGTGAGCCACAATTAGTGATGATGCTACCGATAGAAAAACGCGACCATTTAGGTTTTGCCGATATCCATAAAGTAAGATCAGAGTTGAAAGAGAAAGGATTTTATTTGCAGCTGCCCCCTCCAGTTGTTAATTTACTAGAACAACATAAGAAAGACATCGGCTTTAACCCTGATTAACCTTTAGGGAAAGCCATTATAGGTGTATCAAGGGGATTTATGGGTTTAGAAAAACATGTTTTGGTTCTGGCTTTTTGTTTGAGTGTTATGCCGGTGGTTGGGGCTGCCGAAGAGCAAGTTAAAGGTTCTTTTAGTGATTATGTTGCGACTTTAAAGCAACTAGCCGCAGATAAAGGGATTAGTTTAGAAACAATTAATGATGTTTTTCCCAAAATAAAGCGATTTAAAAAAGCGCAGGTCGGAAAAACCAACGAACCTGTTGTATTAGCAACACTTGATACCTACCTACCAAACGCCGTGCCGCAATCTAAAGTCGATACGGCGCGTGCTTTTTACAAGCAACATCAACAACAACTGATTACGATTGGCAAACACTATGGTGTTCAGCCTCGCTTTATTGTGGCCATTTTGGGGGTAGACGCTAACTTTGGTAAGCTGGGTAGTAATTACTCCGTTTTATCGGTTAGCGCTTCTTTAGCTTTTGCAGGCGAGCGCGAAGCGTTCTATCAGAAGCAATTTATTGATGCGCTCAAGATTATTGAAAGAGATAACATCGCTTTTGCTGACCTAAAAAGTAATTCCACCGGTAAGATGGGATTAAATCAATTTAACCCAAGTATTTACTTAGATTACGCCCAAGACGGCGATGGTGATGGTAAAAAAGATATTTGGACTAATACCAGCGATGCTTTTGCCTCTATTGCATATTACCTACAACAAAATGGTTGGAAAGATTCACAGACTTGGGGGCGGCAGGTAAAAGTCCCCGTGAACTTTAATCCAAATTTCGCGGGTTTAAAAATTGAAAAGACATTTACGGAGTGGCAAAGTTTAGGTGTAACCCGTTTTGATGGAAGTACTTTGCCAAAACGCGACGATATGTATGTTTCAATGGTGATGCCCGACGGTGTGAGTGGTCGAAAATATCTGGTGTATGGTAACTATCGCAGCTTGCGAAGTTGGAAGGATTCGGACTATTTTGCCATTACAGTAAGTTACCTTTCCGAAAGAATTAAATTTCCAGCGATTATCTAACGACCTATTAATTTGATTTCATCTGCTATTACCGTTTTTCGTTGACGACCCATAAGTTCAACTTATGTTGTAGGCGTGCTTTTTTGCGAGAAGTTGTCATAAACTAGCATTTTTTTTATCACGATAAGTTGGGTTGTCGTAGGTGCTAGATAGCCATCTTTAGTTGTAGAACTTAATAGATGGTAGTTGCTCTGCTTAAATGTTGTACGCAAATGTCAGCGATATCACAATAATTGCAATTTTGTCGCCTTAACTAAAATAGAAAACGAATGTGTGGTGGGCACAGATATGACTGCGCTGTATAATGCGCGCCTAAATTGGTTGAATACGAGTTAATGAGTTAAGCATGGCATTTTGGAACGAAAAAAACTTAGCGCAAATGAGCACTGAAGAGTGGGAGTCACTTTGTGATGGTTGTGGTAAATGCTGTCTAAATAAACTCATTGATGATGAAACTGAAGAGCTTTATTACACCAATGCCGCCTGCCAATTACTAGATAACAAAGCAGGGCATTGCACCAACTATGAGCAGCGTTTTAAGTTTGTTCCAAGTTGTACTAAAGTGACCGTAGATAATATTGATTCATTAACTTGGTTACCCGATAGTTGCGCTTATCGTCGTTTATTTATGGGGCGTGAGCTTCCAACTTGGCACCCTCTGCGCACAGGCTCAAAAGAGGCTATGATCTTGGCCGGTATGTCCGTTGCTGGTAAAGTTACCTGCGAGACAAAAGTACGTGATATTGAAGACCACATCGTTTTGTGGCCTATGAAAGATATTGAATAAACAGTTGTGGTCTTTGCTCAATATATAAATAAAAACGCCCGATTTAGTCGGGCGTTTTTTTATGGGGTTAACTTAATACTCTCTATTTAATCGACTTTTTAAGTGCTGGGATCATAAACACCAGCAGGGCTAGCAGATAAACACTGAAAGCGATAATCATATATTGCCCCATAGTTACGCCCATAAACTCCCATGGGATATCAGTGCACATACCTGTTGGCATAAATACTGATGGTAACCACTCATGCAGCTGTAGCCAACTAGGGAATTCTGGTAAGTATGAGCAAGTTGCAAAAGGAGAGGGGTTAGTTTGCATATCGACTAATTCAATTGCGAGCTTAAGCCCCCATCCTGCGCTAACTCCCCAAGTTGCTAGACCGATAAAACGTGCAATTCGTGAATTATGACCTATAACACCAATCAATCCTGCAAACACTAAGCCAAAAACCGCGACGCGTTGATAGATACACATAACGCAGGGACTGAGCTGCATAACGTATTGAAAGAATAGGGCTGCTAGTTCAAGTGCAACAGCTGAAAACATCAAGATCAGCCAGGCGGTACGTGAGTGAGCAAAATTGGTTAGTGCATTCAACGACAAAGTCTCCATTGCAAGTAAAAAAAACGCCCTATTGAATAGGGCGTTTTATATGACTAACTATTTAATAAATAGTTCAGATAAGGCTTATCAATGAGATGATACTACACCATCTACAGCTGCTTGAGCAGAGTGATGGATTAACATTTGACTGTCATAGAAGTATTGAGTCATCTGTTCTAACGCTCCTAATTGAATAGCAAGAACACCAACGATAGATAAAACGATCGTATATGGCAGTGCCATCCACACCATTCTGCCGTAAGAAAGGCGGATAAGTGGAGCGATTGCTGATGTTAGCAAGAATAGGAACGCAGCTTGACCATTAGGCGTTGCAACTGAAGGTAGGTTAGTACCTGTATTGATAGCTACGGCTAGTAGGTCGAACTGATCACGAGTAATTTGGCCATTAAGTAGCGCTGATTTCACTTCGTTAATGTATACCGTACCCACGAATACGTTATCACTCACCATTGAAAGCAGACCGTTAGCGATGTAGAAAATAACTAACTGAGTGTTACCTTCATAGCTTAGTGCCCACTGGATAACTGGTGCAAACAATTGCTGATCAATAATTACTGCAACGATCGCAAAGAAAACGGCTAATAGTGCTGTAAAAGGTAACGCTTCTTCAAAAGCTTTACCAAGTGCATGTTCGTTAGTGATACCGTTAAATGCAGTTGCTAGAATAATTACAGATAGACCGATTAAGCCCACTGAAGCCAAATGTAGCGCAAGACCTGCGATTAACCACACACCAATAACTGCTTGGATTAGAAGTTTAACTTTGTCATGTTTAGTGCGGTTAGCATCTTCATGAGCATCGTAGTCTGAAAGGATTTTATGAACCGCTTCAGGTAGTTGCTGACCATAGCCAAATACTTTGAATTTCTCTACTAAGAAACACGTCGTAATACCAGCAAAGAATACAGGTACAGTTACTGGTGACATGCGAATAGCAAATTCAGCGAACTGCCAGTTAGCTTGCGCAGCAATAATTAGGTTTTGTGGCTCACCAACCATGGTACAAACACCACCTAATGCAGTACCAACACCGGCATGCATAAGTAGGTTGCGTAGAAAACCACGGAATGATTCTAGTTCTTCTTCACATAACTGATTTTGACCATCAGAGGTGTGGTCATGGCTGTCGCCAAAGCTCTTGCCTGATGCCACTTTGTGGTAAATAGAGTAGAAACCAACTGCAACTGTAATAATAACTGCGATAACTGTTAACGCATCCAAGAATGCAGATAGGAATGCAGATGAAATACAGAACAACAAAGATACCGCTACTTTAGAACGAACCTTAGTGATCATCTTGGTAAATACAAATAGTAGCAATTGCTTCATGAAGTAAATACCAGCAACCATGAAGACTAATAATAGGACTACTTCAAGGTTTGCTTCGATTTCATGCAGCACCTGGCTAGGCGATGTCATACCAATGGCGACAGCTTCAATCGCTAATAAACCACCTGGTTGAAGTGGGTAACATTTTAGGGCCATTGCTAAAGTGAAGATAAACTCAACAACTAACAGCCAGCCAGCCACAAACGGATTAAAATAAAATACGATTGGGTTGATCACTAAAAACGATATGATCGCGATTTTGAACCACTTCGGTGAATTACCCAAGAAGTTGTCAAGAAACGCCCGACTCATTGTCACAGGCATGGAATCCTCTCTATTTGATATCTATATATAGTTGCTAATAACAACATTTTAATGAAATTTGCTACCAGCTATAATTAAGCCGATGCTAAAGATAAAACCTTTTTGAAAACTTAAAAAGCCCATAATGACGAAACAGCTATCTATATCAAAAAAATGTCATTTAAAATGGCCTGTTAGCGTAAAAAATGAGCGGTCTAGCCCGTTTCTGTATTTAGTCACTGTCAATTCGCGCTGTTTTGGTTTTCATTTTTCATGGCTCTGGTATGATCTGTCCCAGAACAACACTAATAATTGGATAGAGTAGCCACATGATCATCAATGCCAAAGGCCCTGCAAGTTTTGCAGAGAAGTATATTGTACGATCCATATGGGAAAATAAGTTTCCTCCAGGCTCTATTCTTCCTGCTGAGCGAGAGCTGTCTGAATTAATCGGCGTCACTCGCACAACGTTACGAGAAGTATTACAGCGTTTAGCACGAGACGGTTGGTTGACTATCCAGCATGGTAAGCCAACTCGCGTGAATAATTTTTGGGAAACATCAGGTCTAAATATTCTTGAGACCATAGCAGAACTTAACCCTGATGGTTTTCCTGAGCTAGTCGATCAATTGTTATCTGCGCGTAGCAGTGTGAGCGCTATCTATTTTAGAGGTGCAATTCGTAATAATCCAGATAAAGCCGTTGCGGCTTTATCTGAGCTTGATGCGTTAGAAGATAATGCTGAAGCGTATGCGGAATTCGATTATGAGTTACAGCATACTTTGGCATTTTCCTCAGGAAACCCACTCTATGTATTGATCTTAAACGGCTTTAAAGGCTTATACAGCAGAGTAGGGCGTTATTATTTTTCAAGCCCAGAAGCACGAGCCTTGGCTATGGAGTTTTATAAGCAGCTACAAGCATTAGCGGTTGATAAAAACTACGTAGATGTACCAGCATTAATGCGCACATACGGTATTAACAGTGGCATGATGTGGCAAAGTTTGCGAGATAATATGCCAGAAAATCTCGGACACTCAGATACTTAAGTTAGATAGCTCAATCTGTTATCACAGCCGCTAATATATAAAGCCATCATTTAAGATGGCTTTTTTGTAACGATTAAAATGCGTCACTATCTAAACGCTATAAATCAAAGCTGTAATAAATATCTAAAGACTGTTCTATGGTACCTGATACGGTTTCTAAGTAGAGTTGAGACAGTAAGTAATAGCGCACAGTCATCTCATAGCCAGGATTAAATACTCCAACACCATATTTGACCATTAATTTTTCGCCAATAAAACCACTAATTGCAAAGCGACCATCGTCATTGGCATCTAGCTGTACGTTAGAGAAACCAATTTTTTCAATAATTCCGGTTGCCGTATTGCCAATATTGCCAATTGCACCGCCGCCAATTTGACTACTTAAGGTTAATGCCGCGCCCATCATTAGGCCGCTGTTTTGGTCGACACTGTTATTACTAAGTCCTGTACCACGGACAATATAATTTAAAATTTCTGCCTGTTCTTTGGTTGGGTTTGAGAAAAGGTTAACAACAGGTTTCAATGGTGTTCCTGTAATGCGAACACCTGCTATTACATCTTCATCTTTAATTTCACGCACTGCTTCGATGTTAAGGTTTGGCACATCTATAGGGCCAATGAACTGCATCTCACCCGCTCGTATTTCAAGGGTTTGTCCCATAAATTTATAATTGCCATCGACAACTTTTATTTCACCAAATAACAAAGGTGGCCTGAAAGGATCTTGTTTTAGTTCTAATTTACCTAATAGCTTTCCGGTAAGGCCCATACCGTCAACTCGTAAGTCGTCACCTACATTTAAATTAACTTGAGCAGATACAGCGAGTGGTGACACTTTGGTTTCTTGAGAAGCTAAGCTATCTTCAAAAACTACATCTTTGGAAACGGCTATACCTCCTTCAGGCAACTGTACGATGGTGATTTTCCCTGAAGGCACATTAATATCGCCACTGATATCAAAAGATTCATTGGTGAACTTAACTTTTAGATCTGTACCGACGTTCAAAATGGCGAGTGGGGGCTGAATGACGGCTAAGTCTTTACCCTTAATATCGAAGCTACCTTTTAACTTGCGCTCAGCCCAGTCTAATTGACCGTCAACAAAGGCCTGACCTTTGCCCATTTTTAACTCGCCATCTATTTGGGCTTTTTTACCTGCAAAGATAAAATCAAGATCGATATCTTCAAGTAGCGTTGGGTTTGCTGTTGCCATAATCGAGCCATTATTTAAGGCTATTTTCCCCGAAACTTTTGGATCGCTTAGGCTTCCGCCAATGGTGAGTTCACTGGATATTATCCCCTCTAAAACTTCAAGTTCCGGAAGCAGAACTGCTAGGGCTTGCAGGTTGATTTCCTGCAGCGCTAGTTTGCCATCCATTTGTCTATCTGGTGTAACATTAATACCAAGGTTAGCATCCAATGTTGCAATTTTATTAGACTCAAGAGCGAGTGAAGTCAATAGTTGCTTTTCATCTAGGCGGCTTCTAAGTTGCAGTGATTTATAACCAACCGCAACATTACTGTTATTGGTGGCTTTAAAGTCGATCTTGCCTTCAGTTAGCTGAAGATCGACATTACCAATTGGTTTACGGTCTGCAAACCATTGGATGTTTGAGGTGAGTATAGCGGGACCAGTCCAATCAATACTTTCTGGCAACCATGGTTCAGCTAATTTGCCCAGATCACCAACAAACTCCAGCGCAGCTTGGCCGCTTAAACCAAGGGCGATGTCTTGTTTTGCACATAACTTACCACCAGAGTGAGATAAACAAAATGGTTGTAAAGTACCACTCTGCTTATCTATCAGATAACTCCCTTCTAAGGGAGCGTCGAGATCCACCTGTCCAAGCTTTGAAGCTAACGATAGGCTCTTTATTTGAGCCTCAATACGATGTAATTTTTGATCATACTGGCTTACTATCTGGCTATTTAGTGTTAGCTCGCCTGTTGAGCCAAGCTTTAATGACTGCGCAGCGAGATCACCTTTTGCTGCTAGTGTTACGTCGTTGAGTTCAAGATCTTGGTACTTAAAATTGTATAAGTCCATTTGAGCATTGAATGCTTGGTTATCAAATGGTTTGTAATGTCCATTCACAGACATGGTTTCAAGTTCTAGAGTCTGAAATTCAAGATCTGTTGCAGTCAGTGCGACTTCAATATCAGGGTGCTCATTCTCGCCTGAAACATTGATATCAGCATTGATAGTCCCGCTAGCATCTTGCTGCCATAAACTTAAATCCGGTACGGTTAGTTCCCCATTAAGTGACCAATTTTTTTCAACTTCACCTTGTATAAATAAACGGCTTTGCAGTGCGTTAACATTTAGTCCATCAGAACTTAAATGCCACTTGTCATTGATAGCGAGATCACCAACGACATTGAGAGGGTACTGCATTACATGACCATAGAGATCGGCATTGTTTAGGTTTACTGACCAAGTATGATCGAACAGACTATATTTCCCTGAGCTATTAATCGGGCCGCTAATGTCGCTAGCAGGAAGAGGGTTATCTTCTGATAATGTTAATTGACTTATATCGAATGTTTGCGCTGCGATTTTCGCGTTCCACTTTAATTGGTCTGCATAATCAAATGTGCCTTGTATCACCAAATCACCAAGAACACTGTTATAGGCGTGGAGTTTTTCAAACACTAGTTGTGCATTGGTGTGGCTAAATACAGTATCTATATCTAATTTGGGTTGATAAGGTGACGAAAAGTCTCCTTTTAAATTGACGTGTTGCTCAGCTAAATCACCTTGGCTAACCATTCTGATATTTTCAGCAATAAAGTCTGGGTTCTCTAGAGGCCATTGTAATTTTTTTGCGGTTAAATTTAAGCTGTAAGGGATCTTTGAGTTTGCGAGTTTGATATTTGAAGTAAGGTCGAAATCAAACTGGCCGCTACCAACAATATGACTTTTAAGTTCGTTAAAGCCTTGGTTAACCGTGACCGTTAAATGTTGTTTGTTTAGTCCAGGAATCTCTTTCACTTTTTCAAGTGATATCGTCGAATGAATATCCATAGGATAATCATCGAGAAGAGACATTTGCCCTAACAGTCTAATATCTCCGTAGCTATGACTAGCACTAAAATCGTCGATATTGATGAGAAACTGCTGGTAACTTCCGCTTAAATGTAACTTGCTAAAGTGATCCTTTCTTGGGCCAAGAATTAGATCTCCATTGTCTATATCTAAGGCTTCAACAAATACAGGGATAGGCATGAAGACTTCAGGTAGGTTTGCCATTGCCCAGTCTTTGGCTAGATCTACTTTGTTAGTTGTACTACCGGTTTCTTGTGTTACTGCACTTTCAATCTTATTGTCAGTATTCGTTTTAGTATTTGTTGGGTTAGATAAAGGAATAGAAACCAATAGACCTTCGGCGTAGACAGAACTGGCACGGATCCCCGTAGATAACCATTCAGCACTTAAGTTTAATTGGTTTGCATTAAAGTCCATATCATTAACGCGTACAGTCACTTGTTGCAGGACGCTACTGTTTAAGGTGATACCAAAGGGCAGGGTGATTTCTTTGTTTTCTTCAGTCGTCTCGGTTTCTGCAGGCCCTATCGCCTCTGCAGTGACTACATTTGCCAATGGGTCATCAGTCGACACACTGGACAACACATCAGATGTTGTTACGGATGCATCTTCTTGAATTTTGGTGGTGTCAACTTGTGTTGATGGGTCATTGTTATCAGTTCTAATTAACGCAGTATCAATCTCAACATTGACTTTGGAGCTTGAAAGCTGCTCCACACAAAGCTGTTTTTGCATTAAACACATCGGGTTCCAAGCGAGGACTAAATCGCTGACCTCTACGGCTACACCATTCATCTGCCAAGTGCCATAGTTAAGCTCTAACTGACGATTTATTTGCCCAGACTTATAACTAACCTCGAGATCTGGCACCAACATATCTGCCAGCTTAACGGTGATATGGCTACCAAACTCGGTACCAATTAATACGGCAAGGCTGATTAGTAACAGAAGTGGGGCATAAATAAGAATACGGCTACATAGTTTAAACCAGCGCCAAATTTTAAGGCGATAGCTGAGTGCAACTGGTTTTTCATTTTCAGTCGATGTCGGCATATTTGTTTTATCTTCAGGAGCAATCATAATTCAGCTCCCATCGTGATATGAATGCGCCATGGGCGGCTAATGGTATCTGTTTCTTTTAAGCCGACACCAACATCAAGCTTTACCGGGCCAATCGGTGAGATCCAGTGAATACCTGCACCCACCGAGGTAATTAATTCTATTTGGTTAACATCAAAAGCATTACCAGCATCAATGAATGTTGCGACCCGCCACGTTGGGGTTACGTAATATTGATACTCAATACTACCGACCATTAAGTAACGTCCACCAACAACTTCACGTACAACTTGGCCTTCATCATTGACTGAATCAATTGAAGGGCCAAGCTCGTTATAGCTATAACCACGAATACTTTGGTCACCACCGGCAAAATAGCGCAGCGAAGGCGGTATATTTTCTAATGATGAGTCACTGGTAAGGTTAGCGGCCATGTCTAAGCGCGACACAATTCGATGTTTATCAAAAAAGGTATCAATCCATTTAAACTTAGATTGTAGGCGTGCAAGTCTTACCTCTGATCCTAATGCTGGGTCTGCGTATTCAATACTGTAAAATTGAAAGAAGCCTGATTTAGGATCGAGTGAGTTATCACCTCGGCTAGTTCTAGATAAGCTGGTGCCAAAAAGTACATAGCGAGGATCATAATCAACACCGGACTGTTGATAAGTCTCTTTCATGATCTCGGCTGAGTAGTTAAATAACCATTTGTTTTTTAGTCGTTGCTGTCTAATTACGGCAAACAACATTTTTGATGACTCAAGCTGGCCAGTATTACTAAAGTCACGGTCTTCAGCGTCATAAACTTGAGTAACGCCGTATTTGTCACGCAGCATACCTGTGCGCAGTTTCAATTGGTCATCCAGTGGATGAGTCAATGGAATTGTATAAGTCGTTAAGAATTTTGGCTTTTCTGGTGACCATTCTGCTGTGGTTTCCTGAGAGTGGCCATACTTGTTAATTTGCGGTGTCCGCCAAGTGACTCGCACTCGAGGCTCAAGATTATTGTCTACGGTGTTACCAATGTCTGCACCTAATCCGAGCTCGATAGAATGGTTAGGTCTAGGGCTTAATTCTACTCTAACAGGTACTTGTATGCCTTCTACCTGATCAACCAAAGGGAGAACTTTTATATTTGAAAAGTAGCCAGTGTCTAATAACTGCCTATTTAACTGGCCCAAGTTGCCCGTACTGTATGGCGCATCTAATTTAAATGGTACCAATTGTTGCAACAGTTGTGGTTCTAGGGTCGAGCCTGTAAAAGTTACTTCACCTATGTGATAGCGTTTGCCCGAGTTGTAATATAGTGCGATTTTTGCAGTGTTAAAGTCTCGGTCAACGACAATTTCAGCTTTATCAAACTTGCCATCAAAATAGCCGCGCGCAAGCGCAAGCGTTAATAGTTGCGATTTGATATCATCATAAACACCATGATTAAGGCGATCACCTGGGCGCACTTTTAATGTGCTGAGCCATTTTTCAAAAAGAGGATCGGTTTGCATCTCTCCCTTTACTTGGATATCAACCCAACTTATTAATGTTGGTTTACCTGCATCGATAGTGAGTTTGAGTACCCAAGGTTTTTTGTCATTGTTAACGACTTCTTGCTTCACTTTACTGTGGTAATAGCCCATTGAATGCATAGCAGCTTCAATATTGTCTTCAGCATTAAAGATAAAAGCTCGGCGTTGTACGCTAGAGTCGGGTAATGCACCAAGGTGAGCGCTGACGTTACGCGCTAACGAGCCCTCGACACCTTTTATGTCGAGAGTTAACCAATCCTTTGCTCGTACAGAAAACGTTGCCAATGTAAGACAGGCAATCAGCAAGATTGAAAACGTTACTCGAAAGAAACTTATCAACAAAAAATCAGACTCTTATTATTAGTTTAATGCGGACAGCCTATTGTCACTAGAATCGTGAACTCAAGCAAGTTGCTGATTGTAATTATGGCTGAAAATGGTTACAAAGAGGGCAAATAAATAGAATTGGAGAAGGTTTGTGAATTATAAGGCCCTGAGTAGTGCATTGTTGGTTGTTTTATCTACAGGTTTGTCAGCAAATGTGACTGCAAATGAAAAACCTTTTTCTATTGCTATACATGGCGGTGCTGGAACCATCTCTAAAGCGAATTTAACGGCTGAACAGCAAAAAGCCTATCGCGAGAAGTTACAAGAAGCTGTTGATGCTGGATATGATGTATTGGCCAAGGGTGGTGATAGTTTAGTTGCAATTAAAACATCGATAAATATTCTGGAAAACAGCCCATTATTTAATGCAGGTGTTGGCGCTGTTTACACATTTGATGGTGCCCATGAGTTAGATGCCTCTATTATGGATGGCAAAACGATGAATGCTGGCGCAGTGGCCGGGGTTAAACATATTAAGAATCCAATTGATTTGGCTATTACTGTGATGGAAAAGTCACCGCATGTAATGTTGTCAGGTCAAGGCGCTGAGGAGTTTGCCTTAACTCAGGGATATCAGCTTGTACCTGCTAACCATTTTGATACCGATAGTCGTTACCAACAGTTAAAAAGTGCGAAAGAAAAAATTCAAAAAGCAGAATCTAATCCAGATTACCAAGCAAGTATTGGCTCAAGTAGCCATCATAATTATCAACAAAGTGCCCTCGATTATAGTGAATTCGATTACAAGTTTGGCACGGTTGGAGCGGTTGCACTTGACCAAAATGGAAACCTAGCAGCGGGAACCTCTACTGGAGGCATGACTGCAAAACGCTTTGGTCGCATTGGCGATTCACCGGTTATCGGCGCAGGCACTTACGCGGAAAATGGAGTATGTGCGGTTTCCGCAACGGGGCATGGCGAATATTTTATTCGATATCACGTAGCTGGTGATATTTGTGCAAAAGTTAAATATCAGAATAAATCGATTATTCAAGCGGCAGATGAAGTGATTAATCAGCGTTTAATAACTGCAGGTGGAACAGGTGGGGTTATTGCTATTGATCATCGCGGCAATATCGCGACACCTTTTAATACAGAAGGTATGTACCGCGCAACGCGTAAAAACAACGAACCCGCTCAAGTAATGATATGGTCTGACTTATAATTTAACTTAAGCTAGATGGTACGTGAGTAAGCCCTAATTCTTTGGATATTAGGGCTTTTTTGTTGACCATTTAATTTAAATTATTATTCACTAATTAAATACTTACTAAAGGTTTATAATGTGGGTAACGAGGTATGTAAACGCAATCATTGGCCTCATTACCTTACTTTTAATCAAAGCCGTCATGCCCATGAAAGATCAAATCAGCACCGCTAAAAAGCCCGATAGAGCAACTGCCATGATGCAAATTATTGAGCAGGTTAAACAAGAGTTCCCGCTATATGAGTCTGAGACCTTTGTTTGTGGACCTGATGGAAATTGTTTAGGCTGCCCTAAAAAGTTACTTGAGTTGGTAGATACCGAACTTAGCTATTGGGAAAGTGCAATTGCTAACGGTAATGTGCCACAATTTGATGACATTCGCCGATTTGGTAAGCTTTGTAGTAATGTAAAACGTGGCTTAAACCGTAATGGCGTTTTAGAAAAGTACCAGCAAATCAAAGCGATTAATTTGAGTTAATCGTTCTTAATCAAAAATAGTACGCTTAAAATAACAGCTCGTCGTCTACCGTTACTATCTAGCAGAGCTATTTTTTACGGGGCATATCTAGCATTAACTCACCATATCAGTTAATAATTATTTATAAAATTAGTCTTATAGTGTAACGGCTTATACTTTGGTGGTGTTGTAAAGTGAGCCTAATTTAGGCGAAGTCCAAATCTGTGAAATAGCTCACTAATATTTATTTGTATGACTATGAATAAAAAGCCAAAATGCCGCGCAATCTCTTCCCCCTCAAAATAGCGTACTCGCATAAAAAGGTTGCACATGAGCAAAAAATTTCTGATCACTTGGGATCAAATGCAAGGTTATACCCGTGAATTGGCCGAACGTTTACTACCTGTCGAGCAATGGCAAGGTATTATTGCTGTTAGCCGTGGCGGTTTGGTACCAGCTGCAATTCTGGCTCGCGAGTTAGGTATTCGTCATGTAGATACCATCTGTATTTCAAGCTATGATCACGATCATCAAAGAGAAACTAAAATCATTAAGCAAGCACCGGGAGATGGTGAAGGCTTCATCGTAATTGATGATTTGGTGGATAGTGGCTCAACAGCTAAAATCGTGCGCGAAATTTATCCTAAAGCTAAGTTCGTTACCGTATGTGCTAAGCCAGCGGGTAAGCCACTTGTTGATGATTACATTGTCGATATTGCTCAAGATACCTGGATTGAACAACCTTGGGATACAGGCGTTAGCTTTAGAGAGCCGCTTTGTAAGTAATTTGCTTTTAAGCAATATGCTAAATCTAAAAACCGAATCGTTAACGCTGTTCGGTTTTTTTGTCGCTGGAATTTGTAGTAACTAGTTGCTGTCGTTGAATGACCACCTTCTAATTGTCATCATTTACTTTTTATCTTACCTTAGAACATTTTATAGGTATCTTTTGAGGTTACTTATTATTTGGTGGTGCAGAGGTTAAGCTAATGATAGGTTCAGTGCGGAGTATGCTAACAAGCGATTGGATTCAGATTAACAAAGTCAGTCGTGCTTGTTGTTTAGTCGTGACATAATCAGCCTTACTTCATTATATTAGAGTTGTCGGACGTTTTTAAAAAAGGCAAAGATATGAAGTTAAAGAAAATGATATTACTGTTAATAAGCCACTTGCTTATAGGTTTATTTGGAGTGGCTTTAGGCATTTATATATTGCCTATTCTTATTGCGCCAGCATCACCAACAGTCGCTGAATTATCAACACTATCTTCTCAAGCACAGTATGTAGGGACCTTCAAAAAAGACCTGAAAGACAGTGATTATTTTCACTGGGGGGAAGGAAAGATATTGGTTGGTCAGGAGCATATTACATTAGTAGGAAGCCTTGCACCTGGACCAGATTATAGGCTTTATTTATCACCGGAATTTGTTGAAACTGAAACTGATTTTAAGCGATTGAAAGCCAATATGATTTTCGTTGGTCCTGTTACAACCTTTAATCACTTTACAGTTAAAATGCCACAAGGTATTCAAGTGTCAAAATATAATACTGTAATAGTGTGGTGTGAGACATTTAGTGAATTTATTACCTCAGCTAAATACCAATAATACAGCTTATATATTCTATCAGTCTGCAGACAACACTTGGGACGACTTTTCTTTCTAAACATTTAAGCGATTAAAGTGTGTAGTGATTGCTTCATTTTGAAGTTGTTCTAGTATTGTAGAACTCTATAATTTTGAGCTGATGTAAGCGCCATTTGTTTTGCTGAGTTTGCGTTCTGTTTGACATACCCTTTAAGTTTTCTTTTGGGCGATTAAGCTTATCGGTTTAATCCACACCCTTGTTGTTCATTCTTAGCTAAACTAACAATAGAACAACCAAATAGGGGAACGAAATGGATTCAATAAATGTACAAGAGCATATGGATCGCCAACCTGTATTATTAACGCCAACTATGTCGTTGGCCACAGCGGTTGAAAAACTGCTTGATAATAAAAAACTCGGTGCACCAGTAGTTGAAGCTGACGGTTCTTTAGTGGGCTTTTTATCGCAGCAAGATTGTTTAGCGGCAATGCTTAAAAGTAGTTACCACTGTGATTTAACTGCGATTGTTAAAGATTGTATGCGCACCGATGTGCTATCGGTAACACCGAGTACCAGTGTGCTTCTGTTAGCAGAACAAATGCTTGGCCCTAAGCCTAAGGTATATCCGGTTGTTGAAGAAGGTAAAGTCATCGGTACTATCAATCGAACCAATGTATTGCAAGCCATTAACACTTATATGCAGCAATGTTATTTAACGCCGGCCTAGTTTACTGCGCTGCAGGATAGCAAGCGAACTCATTTAATAACAGGTTAAGTACAACTACATTTATTAAAAGCATAAGACACAAAAGGGCAGTAAATGCGTTTTTGTGTTTTTTGTGCCTAGAGAAACACCAATCCTAAATTTAAATTACCGATAACCTAGAGATAGAGGTAAAGTATTTTAAGTCAGCTATACCAACCGTCAGCGTTCCTTGCTAGGATCACTTTCTTTCGTCTTGGCTATGGAATTTGCACTTGAGTTCGCAACAGCATCCTTTATCTAACGCATTCTTAAAACACTGTTATGAAGCTGACGCAGCCTATATTAGGCGTCGTCTGTTTAGGCTTCGAAAAGAGCCTGACTCAGACAAGAAAACCGCCACGCTTGAAAAACTTGAAACTGTCGCGCTTGAGTCACGTAAAAAAGTGGAACAGCGTTTAGCGAACCGCCCAAGTATTACTTATCCAGACAGCCTACCTGTATCGCAAAAACGCGATGAGATTGCAGCCGCCATTGCTAACAATCAAGTGGTGATTGTTGCCGGTGAAACCGGCTCGGGTAAAACCACACAGTTACCCAAGATCTGTTTAGAGCTAGGCTTAGGTACACGTGGACTGATTGGTCATACTCAGCCACGCCGCCTAGCTGCAAGAAGTGTTGCAACGCGTATTGCTGAAGAGATGAACACACCATTAGGTGAAGCCGTGGGCTTTAAAGTTCGTTTTGCTGATGCCATTAACGATACCTCATACATCAAATTGATGACCGATGGTATTTTATTGGCTGAACTGACTAATGATAAATATCTCAATCAATACGACACTATCATTATCGATGAAGCGCATGAGCGTAGTCTTAACATCGATTTCATTTTGGGTTATCTGAAAAACGTATTGAGCAAGCGTCCTGATCTTAAAGTGATTATTACTTCGGCAACCATTGATGTTGACCGTTTTTCAAAACACTTTAATAACGCGCCTGTGATAGAAGTGTCAGGCCGTACTTATCCGGTTGAAACTCGCTATCGCCCATTAGTGCAAGATCAAGACGATGACTTAGATTTAATTGAAGGTATTTTTGCCGCGACCGATGAGCTAATGCAAGAAGGTCTTGGTGACATTCTCATCTTTATGAATGGTGAGCGCGAAATTCGTGATGTGGCTGAGCAGCTAAATCGTCGTAATTATCGTGACACAGAGATCTTACCTTTATACGCGCGTTTATCTTACGGCGAGCAATCAAAAGTATTTAAGAGCCATGTCGGTCGTCGCATTGTATTAGCGACAAACGTTGCCGAAACGTCATTGACGGTACCAGGTATTCGCTACGTTATTGACCCCGGTACTGCACGTATAAGCCGCTACAGTTACCGCACTAAAGTACAGCGTTTACCGATTGAGCCGATTTCTCAGGCAAGTGCTAACCAGCGTCAAGGCCGTTGTGGCCGTGTCGCGCCGGGTATTTGTATTCGTCTCTATAGCGAAGATGATTTTGTTTCGCGCCCAGGCTTTACCGATCCAGAGATTTTACGCACTAACTTAGCCTCAGTTATTCTAAAAATGCTATCGATTGGCTTAGGCGATATTGAAGGCTTCCCGTTTATTCAGCCGCCTGATTCGCGTTACATTCGTGACGGTTTTATGCTGCTAGAAGAGTTACAAGCGGTAGTGAAAAAGAAGGGCAGACTCGACTTAACTCAGCTTGGTCGTCAGTTAGCGCATATTCCGGTGGATCCTCGTTTAGCGCGTATGGTGATAGAAGCTCAGCAAAACGGTTGCTTACATGAAGCTTTAGTGATCACTGCGGGTCTATCTATTCAAGATCCTCGTGAACGTCCAATGGACAAGAAGCAAGCAGCCGATCAGGCACATAATCGATATAGCGATAAAGATTCAGACTTTGTTTCTTGGTTACACCTGTGGGATCACATTAAACAAAGCCAGAAAGAGCTGTCGAGTAGCCAGTTTAGAAAGCAATGTAAGACGGAGTTTCTAGCGTATCTACGGGTACGCGAATGGCAAGACTTGTACACCCAGCTAAGGCAAGCGACCCATGAGCTTAAGTGGAAGCTTAACTCGCCAAGCGATGAGCTTGATTATGAAGGCTTGCACCGCTCGTTATTAACCGGTCTGTTAAGCCATATCGGTTTTAAAGATAAAGATAACGAGTATCTTGGCGCTCGTAACCGTAAGTTCTTTGTATTCCCGGGATCCCCTTTAGCTAAAAAAGGTCCTAAATGGATCATGGCGGCTGAGATGACGGAAACATCGCGTTTATTTGCCCGTTGCTGCGCCAAAATCCAACCTGAATGGGTTGAGCCGCTAGCGGCGCATCTAGTGAAAAAGAATTACGTAGAGCCACACTTTGAATCAAAACAAGGCTCGGTGGTAGCACTTGAAAACCAAGTACTGTATGGCTTACAAATTGTTAATCGCCGCAAAGTACAATATGGTCCAGTTGAGCCCGTCGAAGCGCGTGAAATCTTTATTCGCTCAGCTCTGGCTGATGGTGAGTTACGTACTAACGAAGCCTTCTTTATTAACAACCAGAAGCTATTGCTCGACATTGAATCACTTGAACATAAGTCGCGCCGCCGCGATATCTTGGTTGATGAACAAGCCTTATATGCGTTTTATGAGCCGAAGATCCCAGATGGTATATATAACGCACCAAAGTTTTTAAAATGGTGGAAAGCGGCTAAAAAGTCCACGCCTGATCTATTAGATTTTGAGCGTGAAAGCTTGATGCAGCGCAGTAGCGAGCATATTTCAGCACTAGATTTCCCCGAGAAATGGCACAAAGGCAACTTGGTGCTTAAAGTCAGTTATCATTTTGAGCCATCGCTGCCTGATGACGGCGTATCTGTGCATATTCCGGTCGCGCTGATTAACCAGATTGATGAAAGTGATTTTGACTGGATAGTGGCGGGCTTGCGTGAAGAAAAGTGTATTGCACTCATCAAGTCATTACCAAAAGCACTGCGCCGTAATTTTGTGCCAGCACCAGATTATGCCAAAGCCTGTTTACAGGCGATGACACCGTTTGAGTTACCTTTAATCGATGCCATGTGCAAACAACTGTTGCGTATGAGCGGAACGCGGATTTCACCAGAAGATTTTGATACTTCTCAGCTAACCAAGCATCTTTTAGTTAACTTTAAGATCGAAGGTGACAAGGGGAAATTACTTGCTGAAGGGCGCGAGTTAGAGCCATTAAAGGCGAGTATGCAAGGCCAAGTCGTGCAGGCTATTCGCAGCGTTGCTGACTCAGGTATTGAGAAAAAAGGGCTAGAGCAATGGACCTTTGGCGATTTACCTAAACAGTTTGAGCAAAAGAAGGGCAACTTCGAAGTTAAAGCGTTTCCTGCGCTGGTGGATGATAAAACCAGCGTGTCGATCAAATTATTTGATGATGAATTTGAAGCGCAAAAGCAGCATCGTATTGGTCTACAGCGTTTGCTATTACTGAACATTCCATCGCCAGTAAAACATTTGCAAAAATCACTGCCGAACAAGGCAAAGCTTGCGATGTATTTTAATCCTTTTGGTCAGGTGAATATCTTAATTGATGACATTCTATCTGCGGCAGTGCAGCAGCTATTGGATGAGAAGGGCATTGATGTTCGCTCAGAAAGCGCCTTTACTGAAGCTAAAGATTGGGTGAGACAAGAGCTTAACCCTACGGCCGAAAAGATTGCCTTAAAAGTCGAAGAGATTTTGACGATTTACAATCGTATTAAAAAACGCCTTAAGGGAAAAATTGGCTTAGATATTGCGTTTGCGATGAGTGATATTCAAAGCCAGTTAGACCAATTGGTGTTTAAAGGCTTTGTTGAGCAGTCTGGTTGGCAACGTCTTGGCGATTTGAATCGTTACCTAAAAGGCATTGAAAACCGTTTAGAGAAGCTCCCCGTTGACCCTAATCGCGACCGAATTCATATGCTGAGTGTTAATAAGGTACAAGAGCTGCTTAAAGCGCAAATGGCGAAATTGCCTAAGTCACAACCTGTGCCAGATGCTTTGATTGAAGCTAGGTGGATGATTGAAGAGTATCGAGTGTCCTGTTTTGCCCAGGTGCTAGGTACGGCTTATCCAATCTCAGAAAAGCGTATTCTGAATCAAATCGCGCAAGTGTAATTCGCTTTATTGTTTATAGATGAAGCGCACCTTTTTAGGTGCGCTTTTTTGTATCTAAAAAATCATATCTTGTTTTCATTGTCTCTTTGCTTTCAGTCTTTTTCCTGCACGTTCTCAAACAGTGATCTTTAAAGAAATTAAAAGTGATCTAATCCTTATTGTTCGAGGTAGTAATTAACAGGTTTAGATTAAATGTTGAGCAGGTAGGCTAGCTTGAACATATACTGATTAAGTGATCTAAGGGTTTGGAACGTTTAAAGGTTTTTGATTTTAAGCAGTATTTTTAACATTATGTAATCCGCCTTTGCTGCAAAACAATGTTTGACGACAAAAAGGAATTACTATGGCGAAGCTAAAAGTCTTTCTCAATAAAATATGGCAAGTGCTTAAAAAACCAAGCGTTCATTATAGCTTAGGCTTTTTAGTGATAGGGGGCTTTGTCGCTGGGGTTATCTTTTGGGGGGCGTTTAATACGGCGTTAGAGCTTTCGAGTACCGAAGAGTTTTGCAGCAGTTGTCATCAAAATGTTTATCAAGAGATGGAGCCAACCATCCATTACTCTAATCGTAGTGGCGTTCGTGCCACTTGCCATGACTGCCATGTTCCGCATAAGTGGACCGATAAAATAGCCCGAAAAATGCAAGCGTCAAAAGAGGTTTGGGCCTATCTAGTAGGTACCATTGATACGCCTGAGAAGTTTGAAGCCCATCGTAAAGAGATGGCGCAGCGAGAATGGACACGATTAAAAGCCAACAACTCACTCGAATGCCGTAACTGTCACGAATTCGATTATATGGATTTCACTCGTCAATCAGATCGCGCAGCCAAAATGCATTCCACGTTTTTAGAAAGCGGTGAAAAAACCTGTATCGATTGCCATAAGGGTATTGCACATCAACTTCCAGATATGCAAGGCGTTGAGGGCTGGTGAGCAAAAATCGAAAGCTATTATCGTCTTCTTGCTCATTCGCCTAACTTAATAATCACTTCGTAGGTTAATAATTGAGCAGCCTTAAAATAAGCTTAATACCTCTTAGTGAATATTTTGTTAAAAAACACCCGCTAATGATTGATATTTAACCATGCATCACCCATTGTTTAGTGTGTTGTGAATAGCTTAATTAATGGTATTTACTAACTTTTAATCGTTCAATTCGTTTGGAAAGGTGTTTAAGTACACTAATTGGTTCTAAACGATGATCTGGATCAACATGGGTATGGTTTTACCGAATTGTGGGTATACAGATGATTGTTAAGTTATTGATATCATTTTTTAGCAGGAAGTAGACAGTTAACACTAGGCTGCAATACGCAGTTAATTAGGTCTCTTTACCATCAACTCACAATAAGAATCATGTTAGACAGCCCCACTTGTTGGAGGATTTATGAGTTCCACACCAAATGATGAGAAAAAACTAGAGTTTAGAATATTCATTTTCCTAACCGTGTTTCTCGCGCCACTTTTATCCGTTTTGCTTGTATCAGGCTTGGGTTTTGCAATTTGGTTTAGCCAAATTCTAACCGGGCCGCCAGGTGCAGGTTAAACCTATAAAAACAAAAATATAAATAAACAGAGTGATACAGATGAGCAATGAACTTCACGTAACAAGCTTGGTACTCCAAGTGCAGCCAGAACAGATGTCCGAGGTAAGGCAAGCCATTATCAAAATGGAAAATGCCGATCTCTCGGTTAACAACGAAGTGAAATTGGTCGTGGTGCTAGAAGGCGCAAGCCAGAAATCACTAATGACAGATATTGAAACGATAAACGCCATCCCCGGTGTGTTGTCGGCTGCAATGGTTTATCACCAAAGTGAAGTGCTTGAAGAGGGTGAACAATGAAAATGAACAGACGCGAATTTATGAAAGCTAACGCCGCATTAACCGCAGCGAGCGTAGCTGGTTTAGCTCTACCCGCAACCGCGAGTAATCTAATCACGAGTTCTGAAGAAACAAAACTAGAATGGAATAAAGCGCCGTGCCGTTTTTGTGGTACGGGGTGCTCGGTGATTGTTGCCACGCGAGATGGCAAAGTGGTAGCGACTCACGGTGATGCTGAAAGTGAGGTTAACCGTGGATTAAATTGTATTAAAGGTTATTTCCTGTCGAAAATCATGTACGCCAAGGACAGATTACAAACGCCCTTGCTGCGTATGACCAATGGCAAATATGACAAAAATGGTGAGTTTACGCCGATCTCTTGGGACACGGCTTTTGACACCATGGCGGATAAATGGAAAAAAACCATTAAAGAAAAAGGCCCGACTGCAGTAGGTATGTTTGGCTCTGGTCAGTGGACGGTTTGGGAAGGTTACGCCGCTTCTAAACTGATGAAAGCGGGCTTTGGCTCAAACAATATTGACCCTAATGCACGTCACTGTATGGCATCTGCTGTGGGGGGCTTTATGCGTACCTTTGGTATCGATGAGCCTATGGGGTGTTATGATGATATGGAAGCTGCCGACGCTTTTGTACTTTGGGGCTCTAATATGGCAGAGATGCACCCGATTTTATGGAGCCGGGTTACCGACCGCCGCTTAAGCGCACCACATGTCAAAGTATCAGTGTTATCAACCTTTGAGCATAGATCATTTGATTTAGCTGATTTAGGGATTGTGTTTACCCCACAAACCGATTTGGCCATGCTGAACTTCATTGCCAACTACATTATTCAAAATGATAAAGTAAACTGGGATTTTGTTAACAAGCACGTTAACTTCCGTAAAGGTGAAACCGATATTGGTTATGGCCTGCGTCCATCACATCCACTGCAAAAAGCTGCTAAAAATGTCAAAACCGCAGGTGATTCTACGCCAATCGATTTTGAAGCTTTTAAAGAGTTTGTAGCAGATTACGATGTTAAGTCGGTCAGTGAACTCTCTGGGGTACCAGAGCATAAACTCATTGAGTTAGCTGAGCTTTATGCCGACCCTGATAGAAAAGTCACGTCATTCTGGACCATGGGTTTTAATCAGCACACTCGTGGCGTTTGGTGTAATAATCTGATTTATAACATCCATCTGCTAACAGGTAAGATCTCTACGCCTGGTAACAGTCCATTCTCACTTACTGGGCAACCATCAGCATGTGGTACCGCGCGTGAAGTGGGCACTTTCTCGCATCGCTTACCGGCTGATTTAGTGGTGAATAATCCGAAGCACAGAGCAATTGCTGAGAAAATCTGGCGCATTCCAAGTGGCATTATTCCGCCAAAACCTGGTTATCATGCCGTTGAGCAAAACCGTCGTTTGAAAGATGGCGACTTGAACATGTACTGGGTGCAAGTCAATAACAATATGCAAGCCGCCCCGAATATGAATGAAGAAGGTTTACCGGGTTACCGTAATCCTGAAAACTTTATCGTTGTATCAGACGCTTATCCAACAGTAACAACCCAAGCAGCAGACATGATTTTACCGTCAGCGATGTGGGTTGAGAAAGAGGGCGCATATGGTAATGCAGAGCGCCGTACCCAGTTTTGGCATCAAATGGTCAAAGCACCAGGCGAGTCTCGCTCAGATCTGTGGCAGTTAATGGAGTTCTCTAAGCGTTTTACAACCGATGAGGTTTGGCCTGCTGATGTACTAGCGGCAAATCCTGAATTTAAAGGTAAGACATTATTTGAAGTACTCTACCAAAATGGCAATGTTGAAAAGTTCCCATTGTCTGACACCGATAGCAAGTACATGAATGATGAAGCTAAAGATTTTGGTTTCTATGTGCAAAAAGGCTTGTTTGAAGAATATGCCACATTTGGTCGTGGCCATGGTCATGACTTAGCACCATTTGATACCTACCATGAAGTGCATGGTCTGCGCTGGCCTGTGGTCAATGGTAAAGAAACCAAATGGCGCTTTAGAGAAGGCAGCGATCCGTATGTGAAGGCGGGTAAAGGTTTCGAATTTTACGGAAAACCTGACGGTAAAGCGGTTATTTTTGCTCTGCCTTATGAGCATGCTGCTGAATCGCCTGATGAAGAGTTTGATATTTGGTTATCGACAGGACGCGTACTAGAGCATTGGCATTCAGGCTCAATGACGCAGCGTGTACCAGAGCTTTATAAAGCGTTTCCTGATGCGGTGTGTTTTATGCACCCAGATGATGCTAAAAAACGTGGCCTGCGCCGTGGTGATGAAGTACGTGTTATTTCCCGTCGAGGTGAAATTAAAACCCGTGTTGAAACCAGAGGTCGTAATAAGCCACCAGTCGGTCTTGTTTTTGTGCCTTGGTTTGACGCCAGTCAGTTGATTAACAAAGTGACCCTAGATGCGACGGATCCTTTGTCAAAACAAACTGACTTTAAAAAGTGCGCCGTTAAAATCGTTAAGGCATAGGAGCAATATCATGAAAACATTACTACGTGTATCCGCTGCTGCCTTGATGACCATCTCGCTAAGTAGCGCATTTAGTGTATCGGCAGAGGGGATCCCCGCCGATAAAATCGCAACGCTGCGTGAAGCGCCGCTTAATATTGAGCCGACTCCGCCTGTCATGCAAAAGGTGATCAACTCCGATGTAAAAGAGGGGCGTAATTACCCAATGCAGCCACCGGTTATTCCGCACAAGATTGATGGCTATCAGCTTAACCTTAACGTTAATAAGTGTATGTCTTGCCATGCTCGTACTCGAACGGGTGACTCGCAAGCGCCGATGGTGAGTGTGACTCACTATATGGACCGTGAGAATAACTTTTTGGCAACGCTGTCACCAAGACGCTATTTCTGTACCCAGTGCCATGTACCGCAGTTAGACGCTAAATTATTAGTGCCTAATGAGTTTGTCGATATGGATACACTAATAAAAGCTGACGTTAAGAAAGAAGCTAAGCACTAGGAGCGGTTATGATTGCGAAATTACTCGCTACCCTTAAGAAAGTCTGGGCAGTACTCAGAAAGCCAAGTGTGCACTATAGCTTAGGTTTTCTAACACTCGGTGGCTTTATTGCTGGGGTAATTTTTTGGGGTGGCTTTAATACGGCGTTATCAGTATCCAATACCGAAGCGTTTTGTATTAGCTGTCATGAGATGGAAAATAACGTGTATCAAGAGCTTCAATCTACCATCCACTTTACTAACCGAAGTGGTGTGAGAGCGACGTGTCCTGATTGTCACGTACCACACAATTGGACCGATAAAATAGCCCGTAAGATGCAAGCTTCAAAAGAAGTTTGGGGCAAGCTGTTTGGTACCATTAATACTCGAGAAAAGTTTGAAGCAAAACGCTTAGAACTTGCCGAGCATGAGTGGGCGCGTTTAAAGGCTAACGATTCATTGGAGTGTCGAAACTGTCATAACTTTGATTACATGGACTTTACGCGTCAGTCTCAACGAGCTTCAAATATGCACTCAACGTCATTGGCTAGTGGTGAAAAGACCTGTATAGATTGCCATAAAGGAATTGCACATCAACTTCCCGATATGAAAGGAGTAGAAGGCTGGTAAGCCTTAATTTTGAGTCAAATTAGAAGCCAGTGCAAAATTGCACTGGCTTTTTTGTTTTTATCGTATACGTTATCCTAGCGTGTCCAGTAGCCGCTATAGCCTATTTAGCGGGGAAATCACTATCAGGGAGAAGGTGGGTGGCTAAACAGTGTAAGTTGCGTATGAGCATAATCTGTTTGTTAATGTTTGTAGGCTCAAGCCGTACAGCCATAGGCGAGGGTAACGCAATAGACTGGATAACGAATGAATTCCAACCATCGACCTTGACCAAAGCTCAGCAACAGCAAGAGCTGCAATGGTTTATTGATGCGGCAAAACCCTATCAACATCTGACCATTAGGGTGACATCTGAGCGTATTGCTACCCACATTTATGAATCTGAAGTTTTAGCTAAAGCTTTTAGCGAAATCACTGGGATTAAAGTTATCCATGAAGTTACTGGCGAAGATGATGTATTGCATAAAATGTCGATTCAAAATCGTACCAAACAAAATTTATATGACGCATACATTAGTGATAGTGATTTAATTGGTACTCACTTTAGACAAAACTATGTTGTGCCCATAAGTGATTTCATTGCTGGAGCCGGTAAAAAGGTTACCTTACCAACCCTCGATTTAGATGATTTTATTGGTTTAAAATTTACAACTAGCCCAGATGGGAAACTGTATCAATTACCGGATCAGCAGTTTGTTAATTTGTACTGGTATCGTCAAGATTGGTTTCAACGTCCTGAATTAAAGCAATTATTTAAAAACCTATATGGCTATGAACTTGGGGTGCCCCAGAATTGGCAAGCTTATGAAGATATCGCAGAGTTTTTTAGTGAAAAAGTTCAAGTAATTGATGGTGAGCGGATCTACGGCCATATGGATTATGCTAAAACCCATCCGTCATTAGGCTGGCGTCTTTCAGATGCGTGGTTATCAATGGCGGGAGTTGGCGATACTGGGTTACCCAACGGCTCGCCAGTGGATGAGTGGGGGATCCGTGTTGAAGACTGTCGACCTGTCGGTGTCAGTACTGCAAGAGGCGGCGCATTAAACAGTCCAGCTGCAGTATATGCGGTAGAGAAATATGTCGATTGGCTTAAATATGCGCCTAAGAGCGCTAAAGATCTTTATTTTTCACAGTCTCTTGCATGGGCTGCCAAAGGTGTTATTGCCCAACAGATCTTTTGGTATAGCGCTGATATTGAAAATTTTACTAAGCCTGGTTCAGTGATTGTTAATCATGACGGCACACCTAAATGGCGAGTTGCACCGTCGCCAGTGGGGAAATACTGGCAACAGGGCATGAAGTCGGGTTATCAAGATACAGGGGCTTGGACATTTTTGGCTTCAACACCGCTTGAACGGCGACAGGCTGCGTGGCTATATGCCCAATTTGTAGTGTCTAAAACAGTCAGTTTGAAGAAATTACTTAAAAGTTATACTCCAGTTAGATTGTCAGATCTGAGATCTGCGGAAGTTACAGCCAAAGCCCCTTATTTGGGAGGATTGATTGAGTTTTATCGAAGTAAAGGAAGAGATATATGGACGCCAACAGGTAATAATGTGCCTGATTACCCTGGTATGTCAGTTTACTGGTGGCGCTACCTTTCGATGGTTGTTGAAGGAAAAAATAGTGCCCAACAAGCCTTAGATGAAATGGCTGAAGAGGTGGATGCTCATTTAGCTAAAATCGAGGTGTCATCAACTGGATCGTGTAGCCCAAAGTTAAATCCGCGTATTGATAAAGAGTTATGGCTACAGAAAACTGGCGCTCCTAAGCCGCTCATGAATTTGCCTGTTCGAGGCCGTACCTTGTCTTATGAGGAGGCTATCCGTGTGTGGCAATAATTGGCTAAAAGTTTGTTTTGCACTGCTAGCTTTTATAGGTTTTGCTAATGCAGATGATAGCAAGGTTGAGACAATAACTCTGCAAGTCTTAACCTATGATTCTCCGCCCTTTGCCTATGTGGAACAAGGGCTGCAGAAGGGAATGCTTGTAGAATTAGTCGCAGAATTGTTTAGTCGGGCCAAAGTCGATTATCAATTAAGTTTTGTGCCGTTAAAGCGGGCACTTCTGACTGTCCGTAAGAGTGAACACTATTGTGTTACTCCTATTGAGCGTAGCCAAGAGCGCGAAGCTGATTATCAATGGATTAGCCCGATGTTGATCTCTCGCTATGGTTTATATAGCGCAGAGGGGCAAAGGGTATCGTTAACCAGTCTTAGCGATGCAAAATCATTAGCCATAGGTTCTTATTTAGGAAGCGGGATTGCCGAGTACTTAATAGAGCTTGGCTATAATGTTGAACTGGCCTCAAATGGGCAGCAAAATATAAGAAAGCTGCAATATAACCGAATAGACTTAATGGCGTCAGAGATCATGAGCGCTAGGGAGAATATGGATTTATATCAAGTTGAGTTAGGAAAACCAGAGCTTGTATTTTATACCTCTATTAGAGCCATGGCGTGTAATATTGATCTTGAGCCTAGATTAAAAAGCCACCTAGATAGTACCCTAATAGGGATGTACCAAGATGGCTTTATCGCAGCGTTATATTTGCGTTACGGCGTCAGTGTTGAACAATAGGTTTATTTAAGCTGTTCTAAAATATTGCTCGATAAGTACTGGGCAAAGTTATGACCGTGGTTTTGCAGCATTTTAGGGAACATTGAAATATGCGTTTGCCCAGGGAAAGTATTAATTTCATTAAGCAAAATTTCATTTTCGTCAGTTAAAAAGAAGTCGATTCTTGATAAATGGCGTAGTTTCATGCCTTTAAATGCCTTAATGGCATACTCTTGGATCTGCTGGCCAATTAAGTCATCGACATCGGCTTCAATGACTGTCTGTGCTTGGCTATTTTCAGCATACTTTTCATCAAAGCTATAGAAAGTATTGCTAGCACAAACAATCTCACCCGGTTTAGTGGCAACAATTTCGCCGTTAACTTCATAGGTCGCAACTTCAAGTTCACGGGCGTTAATGGTTTTTTCTACCACAACGTAAGGTGAGTACTTAAAGGCTTCTTCAAGTGAAGTCGCTAATTGCTCAAGTGTATCAACGCGATAACAGCCGACTGATGAGCCCTGTGATGCCGCTTTAATAAAGATTGAGCCCCATTTATCTAACGCTTGTTCAGTTTGCTTAATGGCATAATTGTTAAATTCATTTAAGAAAATATATGGCGTATTGGGGATCCCAAGGGCGCTAAACCACATTTTAGCGGTAACTTTATTGAAGCAGTTACTGCTGGCCTCAGAGTCACAGCCAAAGTACGGCAGATTGATAAGCTCAAAGTAAGATTGAATATCACCGGTTTCACCCGGGTAGCCGTGCATACAGGGGATCACGTAATCTACATCCCAAGCGGTTTTGCTTTGGTCTGCAAAGCGAATTTGTCTGCTATTGGTTAGCTCACACAGTTCGCCTGTTTGAGTGTGATATTGGCCTTGGGCATTAAGCTCAACGCGTAGCACATTGAAATGGGATAACGTGGCTAATTGGGCTTCAAAAAAATTGGCTGATAAGAGTGAGATGCTGTGTTCATCACCACCACCACCGCACAATAGTAATATATTCTTTTGGGTCATTTTCTCTCCAGCAGTTGCCCATAATAAAAGTCAGCTGAATCACTATGGCGTAATCGCCTTTTAATGCAAGTAATCCATGTTGCTTATGGCTTAAATGCTGCTTTTATATTCGAGTCGATTAAGCATTTTACGCTTAGTTTACATTAAAGTCTGAAATCAAATCTTTCACTATGCATCACGCCAGAGTCGCTGGGCTAAGCCAGATGCCCGTTGGGTCAAACAGGTACTGGCGTGTTCAAAAACTTTTTGGCTACCCAGACAAGTAAAGTGATGCTTAGCTCGGGTAATCGCAGTATAGATTAACTCTTTGGAGAGTAATTGCTGCTGAGCCACACTGGGTCTTATTGGCAGTACAAGCGATACATGGCTGAACTCACTACCTTGGCTTTTATGTACTGTCATGGCGTAACAAGTCTCATGGCTGGGCAGTCTTGCTGGCAGCACTTTTAGCAAGCTGCCGTCAGCTTGGATAAAGTGCGCCATTAATCGTCCGCTTTGGCTTTGAGGATCTGGGAGGATAAGCCCAATATCACCATTGAATAAGCCGAGGTTATAGTCGTTACTTTGAATAATAATTGGCCGACCGGCGTAAAACTCTTGCTCGGGTTTAATTAAGCCACTAGCGGCTAGGGCTGAGGTAACGCTTTGGTTTATCCCGTCAACACCATATTCACCAGCTCGCATGGCACATAGAATTCGGTATTGGTTAAAGCTATTGATAACGGCTTCAGCATCAAGGCTTCCTTGTGAGACAGCTTGATTAACCGCAGTTAGATAAATGCCATACAGCTCAACAGATTGAGCTAACAGGCTTTCAAGCCCTGCATTGCTTGTAGCGTGACTTTGTTGGTTGAGCAGGCTGTGTTCTATCCAGCGCAGTTCTTGATAGCCATGTTGCCAAACTTCGGCGACACGCTGTAAATTCGACTGATTGACAGCCAAAGCTAATTGGCCAATACCTGCATCGCCTTGAAAACGATGACTGTGCATTAGCATACATAAGCTGTCACCAATTTTCGGGTTAGGGTGGGTAAATTCGGCGAGGGTGCTATTAGTTAATTGACTGAGTTTTTCAGCCTGAGTCTGCGAATAGCGCATCTGCCAGCGGCTTTGAGCTGTTGTTTTTGATATCTGTTTTAAACCTGCACAGATGTCGGCAAGCACAGCACCTGCTTCTACAGAAGCTAACTGATCTTGATCGCCAAGTAATATCAAGCTGGCATGCTCAGGTAGCGCCGATAATACCTTGTGCATCATCGGCAAATCGACCATAGAGGCTTCATCAATGACTAATAAATCTAGACGTAAAGGGTTATCTTTATGGTGTCTAAACTGATGTGAGTTAGGAATAACGCCCAACAAGCGATGCAGGGTGGCGGCATCTTCTGGCACTTTGGCGATGTTTTCGTCTAAATCCGCAATATTGGCTTGTGCCAGTTCACTGGCTAGGCGTTGCTTGGAGGCTTTTATTGACTCACTTAATCTTGCCGCGGCTTTACCTGTTGGCGCAACTAATCGTATGGTGAGATCTTTGCGTGAACAGAGTAAATACAGCAGTTTTGTTACCGTTGTGGTTTTACCTGTGCCCGGACCGCCGGTGATCACCGCGAGCTTTTTCGTCATTGCAGTAGCCGTGGCTATTTTTTGCCAATCGTATTGCTGCTCGGAAGGCGGGAAAAGCTTGCCTAATAGTTCACTTGCCGAGCCAATATCGGTTAACTGAGAGGCTGCATGTTGCTCTGCAAAAGACAAACGTTTAAGCGAGTCTGCGACTTCAGTTTCATATTGATAATAGCGCTGTAGGTATAGATTACCTTTATCAAGAATTAGCGGTGTGAGTGCGCCATCTTCTGGCGTAGTTATGGCATCAAAGTTCAGCAATGCTTGCTCTAGCGATAAAGGGTCGAGCTCTATTTGGCATTGGCTCGATTGCTCTTTAAATGGATTCGTAAAATCAATCTGTTTAAGTGGCAAACAAGTGTGTTGACTCGACAAGTACTGGCTTACTAGTGCGCATATCAGCGTAAATAAAGGCGATGATTCTCCATGTAGTTTGCTCATTTCGAGGGCAAAGTGTCTATCTAGGGAGGTCATTAACCGAGCTTGTTGCCACTCTTTTAGTAACTCGTTTATTGATTTAGTTGCGGCGATCATTTTGCCTCCACTGATGCTGTATTGCTAAATAAAGCATCGAGCTTCTCAATAAGTAATTTGGGTGGTTTGTCGTAGTAGATTCCTGATTGTGGGCTAGATTGCGACATGCCACGTAAAAATAGATAAAAACTGCCACCTATGTGCTGATCATAATCATAGTTAGCCATACGCAAAGAAAGATAGCGATGCAGTGCAAGGGTATAGATAATGTATTGCAGATCATAGCGGTGAGAGCGGATCGCCTGCTGCATATTATTAAAATGATATAAATTCAGATCGTCGCCTAAATGATTAGACTTATAATCGGCGATAAAAAATTGATTATTGTGCTCAAATGTCAAATCCACAAAGCCCTTTAACATCCCTTTTAACTCATCAAAAGCCAGTCCTGCGCTGTAGCCAAATTCACTTAGCAATTGATTCAGTTTTTCAGCATTGAGTGCGTCAATTGGTAGGTAAAACTCCATTTCAACCAATTTTTGTTGATTGCTAAGTTGCGCTAAAGTTAGCGACCCATCCGTTGCCAAAGGTGCATGCAGCAGATCCATGTACCAATCTTTAAGCACTTCAGTCCAGCTTTCATCTATGCCGTATTTAAGCATAGCAACAGGAAGCTGTTCATTGAGATCGCTGTCGGCATTAGTAAAATCAATAAGCTCTAATACAAGATGCATAAAACTACCGGCGTTAGCGCCGCGCTCAAACGTAAAGCGTGAGGGTGTGTTATCGACTTCATCGGTGATGACATCTACTTCAGGAAACACTTCATCGTCAGCACCGGGCAGTACTTTTTCATGAGCAACATGTTTGACTAAGCCGGAATAGCTGCCGACACGCCAAGGTGTAATATGCGCACGTTTGAGCGTTTTAGGTGCGTAACTAATAGGCGCAGTATCACTGCTTTCAAGCAGTACGACTTCCACGTCTGCTGGGTGTGTTGTTCCTGCCGCTGGCAACTCTTCTAGGCGCATAGCGATAGGGCAAGTTTGCTGCAAGCGTTTAGCTTGAGTGAGTAACCTGTCATAATCACAGGCCTTGTCTTCAATCCCTAACAGGTAACCAATAGCGGTTTCGTGCAGTTGGCTAGTCATGCCAGACTTTTTGGTAAACCGGCTATGATTGGCGATATACAAATAGCACTTCAGCACTGGGCGGGTGAGAGCGACATATAACAAACGTAGATCTTCAGCCAAGGTTTCACGTTTTTGTCGCTCCCAGCCTTCATCAGTTTGTTCAATATCCCAAATCAACTGATTGTTGTCGTGATACAGCATTGGCGACGGTTTTTTACGATTATCTCGGCTTAGGCTCACAAAAGGCACAAAACAGATTGGATACTCTAAACCTTTACTTTTGTGAATGGTGACAATTTGTACTAGGTTTTGTTCGCTCTCAAGGCGTAGCTGCGCATCTTCACTAGGCTGGTTTTCGATAAGTGCTTGTTCAAACCAGTTGATCAGCGCGCTCATACCATCAAGTTCAGTGGCTTTTTGCTGCAGTAATTCGCCTAAATGCCTGAAGTCGGTTAAGCGTCGCTCGCCATCACTATCGCTAAGCAAACGTTCAATAATTTGGGTTTGGCTAGCAAGGGTAAGCAGTGCAGGCATAATGCCGCGTCTTACCCAAACTTGATTTAGCTCGGCAAATTGCTCAAGTAAGGCTTGGCGTTTATCTTCATCTTGGTTGAACTGATGAATCGCTTCGGCGCTATAGCCAAGTAGGGAGGTTGCAAGGGCGCTGCGCAGGGCGCGCTCATCTTTAGCGTCGCTAATTGCATAAAGCACTAAAGCCAGTTCACGTGCTTCTAAGGTATTAAACACGCTATCACGACTTAAAAATACCGCACCGACTTGGCGCTGATTTAAAGCTGACTTGATGACATTGGCTTCATGGCGGTCTCTTACCAGCACCGCAATGTCTTTGGCCTTTAAAGGCGAGCTGCCAATTAAACATTGGTTTTGCTGCGCATCGCTGAGCAATGAGGTGATCTCATCGGCCACATCGTTTGCTAATAGCTGGCGAGCAGTGGTTTTATTGAGACCTTTCTCTGCTTCTTCACTCAAAACCCTTATACGTAACGCGCTGTCGTCAGCTTTTTGTTCGGTTAACACTTTGCTGTTTGCAAAGCTTGAGGCTTTTACCGATTCAAAAGGGATCGACTCGCTGATAAAGGGATCATCTTTTTGACTAAAAATACCATTAACGGCGTCAACCATCTGTTTATTGGAGCGATAGTTAGTATCGAGATTATAGTGTTTAGCGGTTTGCTCGCGGGCGTGAATATAGGTATGAATATCGGCGCCGCGAAATGCATAAATAGCCTGCTTAGGATCGCCAATCATTAATAAACTGAGTTTATCTTTTGCCTTTCCTGCTTCTGTATCAACATCAGCACCGGCTTGATAAATAGTGTTAAAAATCTCAAACTGCAGTGGGTCGGTGTCTTGGAACTCATCAATTAATGCAACCGGAAAACGCTGACTAATACTGCTTGCTAGCCCGTGCTCTTGGGATGCTTTTAATGCCCCTGCAAGAGTGAGTAACAGATCATCTGGCGTGAGCAAGTTGCGCTCGAGCTTTTGCGCGGCAAAGCGCTTGGAGATCCCGTCTCTGGCACAATGTAAAAAGCTGGGAATTAAGCTTGCGATGAGCTCAGCAAGGCGCTCCATATGTGCAAGTTCAGGTGCTTCTTGCGCCGTTGGGATTTGGCCACCCTTGTTTAACTTTAAATTATTAAGCGATAACGCGTCGAGCACTTTAGCGGGCGGCAAGCCTTGACCAAAGGTTGCCCAGTTATCAAGGGCGTCAAGCATGACTGCAAGCTTTGGATAACCATCAGCTTGTTTACCAAAACGCGCACCATTAAGTGGCAGGGAATGCAGTAACGCTTCAGTTTGCTCACGCGTATTAGGCCAACTTAATTTAAGACGATTTAGGCTTTCATTAAGGTTGACTTCAAGTTTGTCAAAAGCCTCTGGTGCAGGTTTGGCAATAGCGCTACTGGCACCGAGTATGGGTCTAAGCTGACGTGATAGTGCATCTGGATCGCTAAATTTTGCCTGTATAACATCGGCTAAGCTGCCGCTAAGTGGATAGCATTTCTCGCGCCAGAAATCGCGCACCGCATGATGTAAAAATTCACTGTCATCTAAGGTAAATTCTGACTCAAACAATAGCGATGATTCAAAGGCCATATCAGCCAAAATACGCTGACAAAAACCATGAATGGTATAAATTGCCGCTTCATCTAATGACTTTAGCGCTAAATCTAAGCGCTTTCTTGCCAGTGGTAAATTGTCTTCTGCGGTTGCTTCATATAGCGCATTGATTAAATCATCGTTTACTTGTAAGCCAATAAAACGGCGATACGCGAGCTGGATTTTTTTACGGATTCGATCTCTTAGCTCACCTGTAGCAGCGTTGGTAAAAGTTACTACCAAAATTTGCTCACAGGTAAGTGGTGACTCAATACCGTGACCTAGCAATAAACGCACGTACAAACCGGCAATGGTAAAGGTTTTACCTGTACCCGCACTGGCTTCAATTAATCGACTGCCGCCAAAAGGTAAGGTGAGGGTGTCGAGAGGCTCTGTAATGATAGTTGCTGCTGTGCTTGTGCTATCGGCCATATTGATATCAGTCGTCATAGATTGTTGTTGGCTCATTACTTTACCCCGCCTAAATCCGCAGTATCGACGCCAGCTTCTACAAAATTGGCTAACTCATTTAACCTGTCTTTGTGATAAAGGCTGATTAACGGCGCTAATAATTGATTGGCAATATCGCCAAAGTTATCTTCGGTAAAGTCATCGGGGAAACTAAACAAACGTTGGAAATGCGGCTCTAGGCCTTCACCTAATTGGCTTTGCTCATCGAGCCACTGAGATTGTGCCTCTAGTAGTTTTTGCCAATGAGAACCCTCAGCCTCTACATAGGCTAGGGCTGTGCGCGGCATAAACATAATCGGATGCACCTGTCCTTGTTGGAAATAGCTCAACCACTGGCTTAATTGGTTTTTTGCCTGCTCTGGTGTAATAGGAGCGAATGCATGAAAATGACCGATATCAAGCAAATAGCTGGTAATTGGCAGAGCATTAGCGCTTGCTTGTTTGGCATTAGAGTCAGTTTGCTGCATGGCACATAAACATAAATGACGTAAATACACGCGAATTAAATCACGGCCATTGGCTGTGCCTGGGCGATAATTGACTAAGCCTTTAGCGCTTAAGTCATCAATGCGGCCGACGAGTTTAAGATCTAACTGCTCAAAGTGTAAGTCGATATCCACCGAATGAGATTTATCGCCTTTTAAGTATAAGCTTCGGCCAATCAGCGGTTTAATATCATGCAAATATTGATTGAGCAATAAGTCATCAAATGGCTTTAACGGCAAGTTGCCTTGCGCCTTTAGCCGTTCTAATAGCTCAAGGTTTGGTTTTTCGATGCCGCTATCAATGGCGCTATCGAGCAGTACTGCCTGTAACTTATAACGCTCTAATGCATTTAAGCTAAATGGCTCATCGTTATCATCCGCTTGGATTGATAAGCTAAGATCCACTTTTAGAGTACGGTTAAAGAAATACTGCGCTGGGTTTCTGAAAAAACGGATTAAGGCCGACACTTCTAGCTCTGGTACGTTTACAGCGGTATTGGCTTCGCGACTGCTATCGTCAGTAAAAGGCAATATCTGGCTATTGGCATCGATAAAGCGTTTGTAGTGATTGTTTGAATCATCTAATCGTTTCGCTTCACTAACAACGGCAGGGCACCACTGGGCTGCATAGCTTTGCTGAATATGGTTAGAGTCCGCTTCAGTTTCCGCTGCTTGATAAAGCCTGCCATCAAAAGGCTGCAGAGGCTGCTTGATAATAAGGTGCTCACGGATCTGCTTTTCAATCGCATCAACTAAATTGGGCTCAATCTGCTCATCATGTAAATGCTGCTCAAGAGATTGCGGCAAATAAACCAGCTGACAATATTCGATAAGTTCTGATACCAACATTGACGGGATCCGCTCAGAGTCATCACGCTCGCTATTACCGATAAAGCTAATGTATAGCTGCTCTCGAGCCGATAGAATCGCCTCTAAAAATAGGTATCTATCATCTAGACGACGCGAGCGATCACCTTTTCTTGGTCCCATTTGTGCCACGAGATCAAAACCAACCGGGTGCTGCACTCTTGGGTAGACGCCATCATTCATCCCCAGCAGACAAACCAGCTTAAAAGGGATTGAACGCATAGGCATTAAGGTACAAAAGTTAACGCTACCTGCAAGGTAACGCTGGCCAACTCGAGATTCAGATAGGCGACTGTTAAACCAGTTTTGCAATACTTCAATGGTTAATGGTGTTGTGTGGCCCGCTTCAGTGAGTTCTTCATTGAGCTTAACAATAGCGTCGCGGATCTCTTGTTGCTGCACACGCTCATCATCGTCAACCTCATAAAAATCATCGAGAATGCTTTCAAGTTGTGCCATGCGCTGCTCAAGATCAGACACTTGTGCTAACGCTTGTTGTACTTCATCGAGGGCCTCGATGAAATCAAGTAACTTACCAAGTGCTTGAGCGGTTTGGCCTTCAACGCCATTGACCGACAAACTGTGTTGGTAGATTGGCGCATCATCGCTAAAGCTATAACCCAAAATGAGCCTTTTAATACCAAAGGCCCAGGAGTTTTGCTCAAATGCCGGCAGTTGATATTCGGTGCGGCTGGTTTCATCACGGCCCCAACGAACGCCAGCTTGATCTAACCAGCGCTTAATGACCGCGAGGCTTTCATCATCAAGCTCAAAACGGCGTAGCACTGCTGGCACTTCAAGAATACTTAAAATATCAGTAAGGCCAAAGCGGCTTTGATTGATTTTTAGCAGGTGCAAAAAGCTGGATATAAGCGGAGATTCTTGAGCTGCACCGCGATCGGCAATGGCATAAGGAATATAATGACTGCCTTGTTTGGCGCCAAAAACCGCATCAATGTAGGGTGCGTAGGCAGCTACATCTGGCATCATGATCACGATATCTTTAGGGGACAGCGCAGCTTGTTCAGCTGTTTCTGGCCGCGATAGCATTTCAAGTAAGTGATCATGTAAGGTTTCAACTTCACGCAGCGGGCTATGACAGCTTCTTACGGTAATTGAGTTATCAGATGGCTCAATTACACGGCGGCCATCTAAGCTTAAATAAAGCGCAGCATCTGGGCCAAGACTTTGGCCGCGGGTGCTAAGTTCTAAAATATCGTATTGCACCCCGCTTAACATGCTATTTGGGCTAGGCTCTTGATAGCAATCGAAGTTAAAAGCGGTATGTTCTTCTGGCAACTCTAGTAATAAGTCGAGCAGTTCACGACCCATTTTACCGTTATTGGCTAGCAGCGGGTTGCCCACTTCAAGCTTATCTTCCCATTCTAGCTCAAGTTTATTTTTGTCTGCATATTGCAGCGCCATACGCGCGCGTAGTCGAGGATCGACAATATCGCCCCAGTAATGCTGACACGGGCTCAAATTCAACATGACAACGTCGATTCGTTTAGCCAAATAGTGCAATACATCTAATGTTTGTGGCGCCATTGATGAAATACCAAATACAAATAGACGTCTTGGTAAGGCATCTAAGTTAGTGGTGGGATCGTCTAGGGCATCAAACAGCGCTTGATGTAAATTGGCACGGTGATATAGGCTTTTTTGTAGCGTATTGGCATTAAAATCGATTAACGCACGCCACAGGATTGGCTGCCATGCTTGCGCTGGACTGAGTCTATCGCCTTTGGGCGGCAGGGTTGGCTCACTAGCTTCCCAGGCTGTTATCCAGTCTGGACGGTAAACCAAATATTGGTCAAAAATATCGGCGATTTGGCCGCAAAGCTGATAAAGCTTTAATGGATTTTGCGCTGTTTCTTGGTCGCCTATAGCGTGTGTTTCGTTATCGAGTGCTGCGCTGCTTGAAATGTCCGTTTCTGCATTACCGTTATTAAGGTAATTTGCCAGCGGTAAAAAGTCTTCCCGATCAATCAGTGTCGGTAACAGCTCCATTAGCTTCCATGTCATGGCTGCTTTAGTAAATGCGTTCTCTTTTGGTACGTCATCGAGCAAGGTGTGGCAAAGTTGCCAGATAAAGCTTGAAGGTAGTGGGAACTCAAGTCCTGCAGCAATGTTATTTTGTCTGGCAATTTCTAAACGTAACCAAGTAGACATGCCTGGACTTTGTACCAAAATATGCTCTGGCATTAACAAAGGCGTATTAGGCAAAGGGGTACGAAGCTCGGTTGCTAAAAGCGCAGACAATGCTTCCATTTGGTTTGATTGCACTAGATATAACATGGCGGTCCTTTAACAAGCATGCAGTCGAAAAATGGACATAAATGCGCGCTTAAAGTTGTTAAGAAAATATACATTAACAGCTGAGCGGCTGTCCGTAATGTCCAAAAAAAGAACACATTTTTAATAGGATAAGTATTGTAAGCTATTTTATGTGTTTGTCTTATTAAGTGCCAATCTCTGTTTCAAGATCTTGATTTTCAACCACCTCGACTGCTTGATTAATAATCGAGAAAAGCGCTTGGCTCGCTTTGGATCCATATTTTGATATTTTAAGGCAATAAAATACTGGGTTAACTTGGTGAAATCCGCAGCGATGCTAGGGAAAGCAGCAGTTACTCGTTGATTATATGCTTGCGGTCCTTCATGGTGCTTTCGAGGTAGTCCGCGCTTATTGAGCATTTTACACACCGAATAATAGGCGTTGAGGTGCTTGTCAGTTGAGCGCCTAAATTGGATGAGTCCGGCGCTATAGGCAATAGAGAGTCCGATAACGCTTAAACTGACAACAATGAATATTGTGACTTTAGTGCGAGTAACATTACCTAAAATCTCTTTGAGCACTTGGCGTTGTTTTTGTTCATTAAACCCAAGTACCCAACTACTCCAAAAATAATCAATACTGGCTAAACGCATTCTAAGTTCATTAAGCATTGGATTATCACGGTAGGCCAAGCTGCTAAATGGATTATCCATAAGATAGCTGGTTTCTGGGTCGAAGAATGCATCAAAGCCTTGCTCGACGCGCTCAGGAGCAATCATTGCGGTTGGGTCGAAACGCACCCAACCTTCATCCGCGAGCCAAACTTCTACCCAAGCATGCGCCATATATTGATAAATACTGTAATAACCCGCTGTTGAGTTTAATTCGCCGCCTTGGTAGCCGGTAACTAAACGGGTCGGGATCCCCGTTGCACGCGCCATAAATGCAAACGCACTCGCGTAATGCACACAAAATCCTGCTTTATTGATAATTAAAAAATCATCTATTTGCTGCTCGCCAACACGCGGTGGCCTCAAAGTGTAATAGTAAGGCTGCTCGGTAAAAAAACGCATCATTGCATTAAGTCTTGATTTTGGCTCTGGGTAGCTAAGGGCAAACTCATTTGCTAAGGCGTGAGTTTTGGGGTTACTCGACCTTGGCAGTGCGAGGTTAATATTGCGTACAGAAGGACTTAGCTTTGGCTCCATAATTAGCTGCTCGTTACTTATTACTTGATATAAGCGCTTTTGCTCAATTGGACGCTCAGCTAAAAGAGTAAAGTCGTTAAGAGCGCGAATGCCTCTATCACTGGTGTTTGCCACGTCTAAACCAAATAGCCATTGCTGGTGGCTAGGCTCTGCAATTATTGAATATTCAAACTGACTGCCAATAGCGCTGTCTGCTTTTGCAAGGTGTTGAGGCCTTTGAGCTATGTCATTATTTGTATTATTGCGGTTTAGACTGTTTTTGTTGGTTATACGTGGGTTTTGCAACCAGGTTTTGCCGTCATAATCTTCCATCACAATGGCTCGCCAATAGAGCTTTTCATTAGTAGGGGCTTGTCCTGAAAATGTGGCTCGAAAGGCTAGCGCACTTGAACGTGTTAACTCATTTATATCACCAAAACTTACGTTGTCAGACAATCCTGTTTGCGCTTTATTTTGCGGTGGAACTAGCCACAAAGGAGCAAGTCTAGGCAAAACTAAAAAAAGAACGATTGCAAAAGGTAGGCTTTGCAGCAAAATTTTACTGCCTAGTAACGCAGCATATTTAAAGTTCTTTTCATCGTGGTAAAGGCTAATTAGCACGCAGGTATTAATAATGGTTACAACGAGTAAATGTAGGGTTGATAATAGTGTTTGCTGGTGGATAAAAGTAAATGCAATCAGGAAGTAGCCAACAAGCACTACAGCTTGAACGTCACGTCGGTTACGCATTTCGATGTATTTTAGTGCGTAGCCGAGGATCAACAAGTTAACCATTGCGTTTAGTACACCAATCTGGCCAGCAACGATTGCAAGTGTTGTTGCAGCTGCGAGGGCAAGCGCTGTAACCAGCCATTTAGGCGGCTTGGCAACCCTGCCTAAATAAATCCCGATCCGCCAAAAAATACAGATGGCACAAATTGCTAAAGACCAAAGGGTTATTTGTTGATATAGCGGCGATAGGATCGCGATATTGGTGATTAGCAGCCACATTAGCGTGTGGCGTGAGATATTTTGATTTTCTATGCTTGTCATTTTCGTGGTCTCCTCGCTGGTGAACGTCGAGGAAACAGCGCTAATTGAGTTTGTACGTGAAGCCGATGTTTTTCGCCATGAGCGGGAGGGATAGATTGGCCTGAGAGGGTTAATCCAAAAACTTGATTATTTTGACTTAATTGCTCTGTATGCCATGCAAGGTGACTCAGTGCTAGCTCAATATCATCCGCGTTATCTTCTAACGCTAACCACATTGGGGCGCCTTGTGGTTGTTCAAACTCTTTGGTTAACATGCCGCGGCCCTGTGCCCATTGTTTCCACGCAACTTGCTTTAAAGGCTCACCAGTTTGATACTCTTTTAGCCCTTTAAACTCATCAACGCCAGAGACATATTTACCACTATGTTCTTGTTCATCACCGGGCTTTGAAATAAAAGAGACCGGATTTGAATCGACAATCGGCTCTGCAAAGACTAATTGCGATAAATCCAGATCTATATTGGACCATGCGCGACATAGGCCAAGTGGGTAACGGCTTTCAACTTTTAAGCGACCAGGTCGATTAATCCCGCGGCGTACCTTGTCAACAGTCACTAACAGTTGTGATTGCTGATTATTTACTGACTTGATGCTATGTAGTAGCTGGTCTTTAAATTGGCATTGGATTTCAAATGCTTGGCGCTTGCTCGATAACTGAATAGGATAGTAAATGGGACTTCCTGCAAAATGACCACTTTGTTGCCTACTTGAAAGGGTTAAGCCTGCAAGATTTTTATAGCTATAGATAATGCAGGTGTTAAATACGCTTAACAGTAAAAAGCTTAGCCCCATAATCAGGTTATTTTGATAGTTGGTACCGAGTAAAAAAAGCAAAACCACTAAAACCAACCAAGCGATGCCAAAGCCCGATGGGAGGATAAAGATACTTTTATGGCTTAAAGTGATTTGCTTGCTGGCTGGTAATCGCCTAGAAAGCCATTTTAGCCAACCTTGTTGTAGTTTTTGTTTACCGCGATTTTGCATAAATCCCTATTTCTATCTCATTGTTGTGACTGGCAGTTACACTGCTTATCAATTGCTTGCAGTTACAAGATAGGGTTAACTTGATTAAGAATTTTATCTGATACAGCTTCGCCTTGTTGTTGAGAGTGTTGCCTTATTCTGTGTTCGGCTACATGAGGAAAGATTGCCTGTACATCTTCCGGGACTAAATAGGTTCTTTGGTTAATAAATGCCCAAGCCTTAGCGGCTTGTAGTATGGCTATGCTTGCTCTAGGCGATAAGCCAGGGGATTGAGCTTGGTCTCTTGATGTATTCACCAACGCGAGAATATATTTAAGCAGTGCATCAGAGGCGCTGACATCGTCAACTTGCTTTTGTAGTGCTTGCAGGGATGTGGCGGATAGACATTCTGGTAAGTCTGCAATGCTTTGATTGGGGTCTTGATTCTTTAACATTGCAAGCTCAGCTTCCGGTGCTGGGTAGCCGATGGATATGCGCATCATAAATCTGTCTAATTGTGATTCTGGCAGTGAAAAAGTACCAGATTGCTCGGTTGGGTTTTGTGTTGCAATAACAAAAAAGGGTTGTGGTAGAGAGTAAGTGGCACCGTCGACAGTGATTTGCTGTTCGGCCATGGCCTCTAAAAGTGCACTTTGGGTTTTTGGACTGGCGCGATTAATTTCATCGGCCAAAATCATTTGGTTGAAGATAGGGCCTGGGTGAAAGTTAAATTGCGCTTGTGACTTATCAAAAATAGACACTCCAAGAATATCTGCTGGCAGCATATCACTGGTAAATTGAACTCGCTGATAGCTAAGCCCTAAGCTGTGGGCAAGGCCATGTGACAAACTGGTTTTACCCATCCCGGGAAGATCTTCGATCAATAAGTGACCACGAGCAAGAATACAAGTGAGGGCGAGTTTTATTTGATGGGGTTTGCCAAGTAAAACCGTTTCAAGTTGCTGTAGAAGGTTGTTGATAATTGAGTTATGCATACACACCTTGTGTTGTTATTTTTATAAATCCAGTGTGTTAACTACTATGGTGCAAATTGGGTGTGCTTACTAGCCTTTAGCGTGTTTTATTCATGATTTATTCTGTGTTTTTAGCGCATTTACATTCTAGTAAAAGTGGCATTAAAGAGAGGGGATTAACAGCTGAGCAAAAGTTGTAGAGCAGGGTATTGAAAGAGCAATAAAAAGATAAGAAAAAGCTACAGCTTGATAGTCAGTCGCCATAACCTTTTCTTTGAGTGTGATCCGCGCTTATGCCAAATCAAAACGGTCAGCGTTCATCACCTTTACCCATGCATTGATAAAGTCATTGATAAACTTTTGCCTACTCGTATCTTGGGCGTAATGCTCACAATAGGAGCGTAAAATCGCGTTTGAACCTAAGACTAAATCGACACGGGTTGCGGTCCATTTTAGCTTACCGCTTTCTCGATCTAGGATATGGTATAAATTATCACTTTTAGGCTGCCAGCTATAATTCATATCAGTGAGATTGACGAAAAAATCATTACTGAGTACGCCTATATTGTCGGTGAATACCCCGTGTTTTGTGCCTGCGTAATTAGTGCCTAAAACCCGCATACCGCCTATCAGTACTGTCATTTCTGCGGCGGTAAGTTGCATTAATTGACTGCGCTCTAACAGTAACTCCTCAGCTGAGACGCGATAATCTGCTTTTAACCAGTTTCTAAAGCCGTCATGTAATGGCTCTAATACTTCAAAAGAGTGCTCGTCTGTGTTTTCTTGGCTTGCATCTCCTCGGCCTTGGGCAAAAGGTACTTCAACCTGACAACCAGCTAATTGCGCAGCGTGTTCAATCGCAGTGTTACCGGCTAAAACAATTAGGTCTGCCATTGAAATTGAAGAATTCAATTGGCTTTGGATCTGTCTTAGTGCAGTAAGCACTTTGTTAAGTTGTTCAGGCTCATTACCTTGCCAGCTACTTTGCGGAGCAAGCTGAATACGAGCGCCATTAGCACCACCACGGCGATCTGAGCCGCGGTAAGTGCGAGCGCTATCCCAAGCGGTAATAATAAATTCAGACGGGGAAATATCACTTGCTAAAATGGCCTTTTTAAGTGAGGTCAACTCAGATGCATCTAACCGATTGGGGTTGAGTGGGATAGGGTCTTGCCAGATAAGCTCTTCTGCTGGAACATCCGCGCCGAGATAACGGGTCTTGGGTCCAAGATCTCTATGGGTGAGTTTGAACCATGCTCGGGTAAATACATCGGCAAAATATGCAGGATCTTGGTAAAACTTCTCTGCGATTTTACGGTATTGCGGATCAAATTTTAGTGCCATGTCAGCATCGGTCATGATTGGATTCTGGCGTTTAGTAGGATCCTCTGCATCAACAGGCATATCCTCTGCTTTGATATTCACCGGTTCCCATTGCCAGGCCCCAGCGGGACTTTTTTGCATCCACCAGTCGTAATTTAATAGTAAGTGGAAATAACCATTATCCCATTGAGTTGGGTTCGTGGTCCAAGCGCCTTCAAGGCCACTGGTGACGGCATCAGCGCCTATGCCGCGCTGCTGTTTATTCAGCCAGCCAAATCCCTGATCTTCAAGTTCGCCCGCTTCGGGTTCTGCGCTGAGTTGGCTTGCGTCACCATTACCATGACATTTACCAACTGTGTGGCCGCCAGCTGCAAGTGCAACGGTTTCTTCATCGTTCATCGCCATTCTGGCAAAGGTAATTCTGACATCGTGAGCGGTTTTAATGGGATCGGGTTTACCGTCAACGCCTTCAGGATTCACATAAATTAACCCCATCATCACTGCGGCGAGTGGATTGTCTAAGTCTCGCTCGCCAGAGTAGCGGCTATTTTCAGTATCGCTGGTGGCTAACCATTCCTTTTCAGCGCCCCAATAGGTGTCAATTTCAGGAGTCCAGACATCTTCTCTACCGCCGGCAAAGCCGAACATTTTAAGCCCCATTGATTCATAGGCCATATTGCCAGCTAAAATGATCAAGTCCGCCCAAGAAAGGGCATCGCCATAGCGTTTTTTGATTGGCCATAATAGCCTGCGAGCTTTGTCTAAGTTGCCGTTATCAGGCCAGCTGTTCAGTGGTGCAAAACGTTGACTGCCCCGACTGGCACCACCACGCCCATCTGCAATTCGGTATGTACCTGCTGAGTGCCAAGCTAAACGGATCATCAAGCCGCCATAATGGCCCCAGTCTGCCGGCCACCATGATTGAGACTGGGTCATAAGATCTTTTAAATCTTGTTTTACAGCCTCCAAGTCTAAGGTATTAAAAGCCTGTTTATAGTTAAAATCACTGGCTAGGGGAGAGGTTTTGGTGTCATGTTGATGCAAAATATCGAGATTTAGCGATTTTGGCCACCATTGGTTTTGTTTGCTTTGTTGAGTGGTGTTTGCACCGTGCATGACAGGACACACACCTTTACCTTGAGAGCTATTCATTATTAGCTTCCTTGTATTGCTCATTAAGATTAACGGTTAAGCTGCCTTTGCAGAGAACACTTGGCAGTGTTAACTGCAAGGGATTAAGTTTTATATTGATTGCTATAACAGTAGAACAGTTTTCAGTTTTTGATAGCGTAAACGGGCGGTTCTGGTATTGGGACGTTAACCAAGTTGTAGCCTCGGGGTCGCTTGGCGGAATAGGTTATTAAGGCTATTTGGGGGCCTTATTGATGCTGTGGCGCTTTGTTTAAAAGAGAATGATATTAGAGGTGGGCTGCTTAAGAAAAGCAGCCCACTACTGAATGATATAGCAGGTTAGTTGTGCAGGTTTAAACGCTAGCAATCAATGCAAGTAGCTAAAGCTAGTAGCTAAAGTTCAGTTCCTCAGCGGATAGTAACTCGGCTTGTTTGCCTTGTCTGACTTGATAAATAACTTTATAGCTAAATACTGCTTGCACGTACTCCCGGGTTTCTCGATAGGGAATAGATTCAATAAAGCTAATTGCGTCAAGTTTACCATCGCTTCTCTTCAACCAGCTTTTAATTCGATGAGGTCCGGCATTATAAGAGGCGGTTGCGAGCACTTTGTTTTGGTCAAATTGTTTTAATAGACCACTGTAATAGGCGCTACCTAAAGCAATATTTAGCTTTTCATCATATAAACTCTTAATACCGCGATAAGGCAGCTTAGCTTTTTTGGCTGTTTGCTTTGCTGTGGCAGGCATTAGCTGCATATAGCCGCGAGCACCAACGCCTGATGTCGCATTAGGGTAATAGGCACTTTCTCGTCTTGATATAGCGCGAATTTCATCAATATCGACGCGGTACTTTTTGCTGGCTTGGGTAAAAGCATCTTGTGCTGCATAAGGGAAGCGCATTTGCATGTCATTCCATAGTTTGGCTTGGATACTCGCTTGTACACCTAAACTATGCCATTTCTGCTCAACCGCATAGACGCCATATTCTGTTTGCATGGCTTTATTGTGACGCTTTAACAGCATCACCCATTCGGCTCGAGCATCAGACTGTTTATCGATAGCAAGTAATTCACGGACTCTGGCCAACCCTTTGTCTTCCGTGATATCTGCTCTAAGCTTTTTATCGCTCTGACTAATTTGGTTTTGCAATTGAAATGGCTGCTTTTGCTTTGCAGCCGCAAGGTAGCCATAAAAATTACGCTCAAGCCTGAGTTGTTCAAATAAACCTTGTGATGTTTGCTGACTTTGTTTGCTGTTTTCTCGAGAAAGCACTACTGCGCGCCAATATTTCCAGCGTGCAGTATTTTGTTTTTGTTCAGTTAATAGAGGTAAAAATTTGGCAAAGTTCGTTTGATCATTGTCTCTTAACGCCCAGCGTAAACGCATCTCTACCAAGTCATCGCTGTCTAGTAAAGGTAAAATGGTGTCGGCATAACTTTGTAGCTCAATGACTTGATAAATGAGCGTTCGTCTAACTAAATAGCGACTGAGTTTACGGCCTTGGAAATCAGTAAATCTATCGGCTTTTTGGTATGCTGCAAATAGCTTTACAGCTTGTTTTAAATCTTTTTTAGCTAACTTTCTTAAGCCTAAATCAACAATAGTGGCATTGATTTTTGCGCTGCCACTAAACTTTGATTTGTGACGTAAGCTACGAGGATCTTTATAGACTGCGAGTAGACGTTTAGCATCGTTTTTATTAGTGGTTAGCTGCTTAGATAGATATGAAAGTAGGCCATACTGTCCTTGCTCAAAGCTGAGTAGCATTCGAGACCATATTAACTCTTGAGTACGGAGACCTGCTTTTTGCCATTGCCTAAACAACGGATCACACTCTTTAGGGCGTGAACGACCATATAGCCAGAGCTTTTCTGTGCCTTCAAAAGCGAGTTTTTTATTTCCTTGTTGTAATTGAGCTCGATAAAAGTAGCACTGTAAGGCAACGTTATTCGGCTGATTTGGGCTTATCACCAGAAAGTCTTTCCAGCGTTTTTGACTGCCACTGCGTTTAAGGTAACGGTAACGTCCTGTGTTATAAAGTGGACTGCCTTTAAATTGATTTAACTCCTTAAGCGCTCTATCGGCGGGTAATTTAAGGATAGTGTTTATCTGATCATGAAAATCGAGATAGATAGCCAAAGGATAATCGTCAAGCTTATTTCGCATTGCTTGATATTGATTAATTTGCTGTTTATTTAGTTTGCTTCTCGCGTCTAAGTATAATTGCTGCTGCTCGGTAAGTTGAGCAGCAGTGGCTGATAGTGACGAAACGACGGCTACAAACCCTATTAAAATGCGACTTAACTGCTTGTGCATTTACGAGAATCCTCTTTAATATCCTTATAATGAGCCTAGTGTTAACTTTCTATGGCTAGCTTTGATGAAAATCATCATCTGCTAAGCTTAGCGCTTTATCTAGAAGTTGGGCGTCCACTTTTTTACTGGTTTCTACACCTAATTGTTGCATTTGATGCGCTTGACGAATGACGTTTCCTTTTCCGGTCGATAACTTATTCATCGCACTAGTAAAGTTTTTATCGGCAGATTCTAAAGCACGGCCTAACTTATCCATGTCGTCTAAATAGCCGCACAATTTGTCATAAATCTTTCCAGCTTGTTTAGCAATCATTTGCGCATTTTGGTTTTGATATTCATAACGCCAAATATTATTAATTGTTCTGAGTGCAACGAGTAAGTTGGTCGGGCTAACTAGCATAATATTACTTTCAAGCGCGTAATTGACTAAACTAGGGTCATGCTCCAGTGCAAGTAAAAATGCAGGTTCTAGTGGGATAAACATTAATACATAGTCTAAGCTTTTTAGTCCATGTAGCTTTTGGTAATCCTTTTGGCTTAGCCCTTTAATATGTGCTCGAACTGACAGTATGTGTTCTTTAATCGCTTGCGCACGTATTACTTCGTCATCGCTGTTAAAGTATCGTTCGTAGGCGATTAATGACATCTTTGCATCAATCACTACATCTTTATTTTCTGGTAAATGTACGATGACATCAGGTTTAAAACGTTTACCTGTGTCATTTTTCAAATCTGTTTGGGTATCGTACTCATGTCCCTCCCGCAGACCACTTTCTTGTAATACACGCTCTAAGATCACTTCGCCCCAATTACCTTGTTGCTTGTTATCTCCCTTTAGCGCTTTGGTCAGGTTTACAGCATCTTGGCTCATTTTTAAGTTAAGCTCTGTTAATGAGTCAAGTTGATGTTTAAGTGCACTCCGCTGGGTTTGTTCATGCGAATAGGACGCTTGTACTTGCGCTCTAAAACCTTCGATCTGTTGTTTAAAAGGTGCCAGTACACTGTCTAGCTGCTGATTATTTTGTGATTGTAATTTTTCACTGCGAGCTTCAAAAATTTTTGTTGCTAGGTTTTCAAATTGCGCATTAAGTCTAAGTTCAGAGTCTTCAAGTAATTGAATTTTATCGTTAAGCGCTTGCTCTTTAGCGTTAAAACTTGCTGCCAATGTTTGTTGCATGGCATTAGACTTTGACAGGGCGAGTTGGGTTTCCATCTGTTTTCTTTGGTTATCCAATAACGCTTGTTCTAATTCGACTGTTCTTTCTGCTTGAGCTTGAGCTTTCCCTAACTGCTCTAGTCGATATTCTAATTTGTCTTGGTATTGGTCAATAGTCAGTTCTTTTTGGTGAATATTTTCTTTTAGCTCTAAGATCTCTGAATTTAATCCAACTTTGGTTTGTTCCATTTCATCCAATAGTTGCTTTCGAACGTATTCCCATTTAATGCGAGTTTTTCGTTGATTGAATAATGCGCCGATTAACATGGCAAGAAAGGCAATAGCAACGATGATGACTATTTGTCCGGTGGAGAAAGCAAGCTCTAAAGGCATGTGAGAAGGCTCTTAACATGGTGAATGAACCGCTAGAGTGGCATGGCGATTTAAACACTGCAAGTATAAGCGAATGATTAGTAATACAAGTGATGCAGACATAGTCAGCTGTTATCGAAATGTAACATTTAAATTGGTGTGAAACCTTTTTGGAACTTAGTCGGTCTGATTAGTTAATAGCAACATATTGATCTGATAGAAGGATGGAAGCGGCCAATGAATATAAAAAAAACTGCTGCATGGGATAAGTTTAAAGACAGTGATATTACACCAGAAGAAGTCTATCGTGACCGGAGACGTATTTTGAAGCAGATGGGCTTTGTTGGAGCTGGGGCACTGCTGTCTTCTCACGCGAATGCAGGTGTGTTCGATCTATTTTCTGATGATAAGAAGAAGGCTGCTTTTTTGACACAAACTCTGCCTTTTGCAAAGCAAGCACAGTACGACCACTTGTTGTACGGTTCGCTGACACCAGAATCTAAAATCATCTCCCACAATAATTTCTATGAATTCGGAACCAGTAAAACCGATCCTGAAGAGAACGCTCAAGGCTTGAAAGTTGATCCGTGGAAGTTAGTTATTGATGGTGAAGTTGATAACCCTATGACGCTTGATTATGACGATTTACTCAAGTTATTTCCGTTGCAAGAACGTGCCTATAACTTTAGGTGTGTAGAGGCGTGGTCGATGGTGATCCCTTGGGTTGGATTTTCTTTAGCGAGCTTGCTAAAAAAAGTCGGTGTAAACAGCAATGCCAAATATGTTGCATTTGAAACGCTATATGATCCCGAGCAAATGCCAGGGCAAAGAAGTCGTTATGCTGGTGGTGGCATTAATTACCCTTATGTTGAAGGGCTAACGTTAGCCGAAGCGATGAACGATCTAACGTTTATGTCTGTAGGCTTATACGGTAAAACTTTGCCACCACAAAATGGTGCGCCTATCAGGCTTGTTGTTCCATGGAAATATGGCTTTAAGAGTATTAAGTCTGTTGTGCGTATTCGCTTAACTGACAAACAACCGCCTACTTCTTGGAATCAACTTGCTGCCAGCGAGTATGGTTTTTATGCCAATGTAAACCCGGATGTTGATCATCCAAGATGGTCTCAGGCTTCTGAAAGGCGTATCGCAGAGGGGGGGCTTTTCTCTGCTAAAAGGATCCCAACGTTACCTTTTAATGGTTATGGTGATATTGTCGCTGATCTTTATAAAGATATGGATTTGAAAAAGTTTTATTAAGCTAGTCTTTATTTACGTTAATTCAAAAGTACAGGCTTTACTTATGCTGTTGTAAGGAGAGGTTTATGCGTTTAACTAGCCGTTCTTTGTTTTGGCTAAAATGCGTGTTTCATTTAATTGGTTTAGTACCAATCGGCTACTTACTGTTAAAAGTGATGACTGATAATGCTGGTGGCGATCCGGTGCAATACATCATTCATTTTACCGGAATTGGGGCTTTAAATGCATTGATAGCAACACTGCTTATCTCTCCTATAGCGAAACACTTTAAGCAAGGGTTATTGCTGCAAACACGTCGTTTAGTTGGTTTGTACGTGTTTGCTTATGCAAGTTTACATGTATTGGCATTTTTTAGCTTAGATCTGCTATTTGCGTGGTCACTGTTTTTTGATGAGGTTTTGAAACGTCCTTATATATTAGTTGGTGCAGCTGCTTACATTTTATTGGCTTCGCTAGCGGTAACTTCCTTAAACTCAATTAGACGTAAGATGGGGCGTAAATGGCAGGTGTTACATAACGGGGTTTACCTTATAGGTATACTTGCCGTAATTCATTTTTATTGGTCGGTAAAGTCTGAAATTATTGAGCCTAGCCTTTATATTCTAGCGTTAGTTATATTGTTGGGATTAAGGTTTAAACAAGGAAAAGCAAAGAGTATTACATCAAAGTTATTAAAATTGTTTATGTTTAGTACTAAGAGAAAGCAATCCTCTAATTAGAGTGTAGCCAATTCCATAGTACCTATTTAGAGATACGTTGAAGAGAGCTTTACGCGCAGGCGAATTGTTCTTACATTATTTTAGCTTGTGTATTTTGTATCTTAGAATATACCGATTAAAAGTTGGGAATATCTTACTTTCCCTCTTTTTAACTAATCATTTTAAAAAGTGTATTTTTACTTTGGAATGATAGCTTGATGTATTTGAAGTCAGTTGATGACGGCAAGACTTTTAGAAATATGTAACGTACATGGGAGGCTGCATCAGCCCATCCATAGGCTTAATATATATCAACTGATAAAACTCGGTTACTTTGCAGTTTGAGTTTTACCGATAGCTTTGGCTATTGGTTATTTAGTTGGTAAAAATCTAGCTAAATAGACTTTTATTACTTAGATTTAACTTTGAAAATAGTTATAGCTTTTTAATACTTAAGTACTGCAAAAAGCAATGTAAAATTAGTTAATATTACTTATTTTCTTGCTGCTTCATTATTTGAACTACTTCATCGTAAGAGATATTAAATTGGCGCGATAAGTTAATGATCTTTGTTTTATAGGTTTGAATACTTTCTTGCTGAGCAAGTAATCGCTTTTCATTTTCTACCAATTCATTGACAGCTTCTTGTAATATCAATAAACGGCGAAGGTTAAAATCTAATGAGTCGATGTATTTTAGCATCTGTGTTTTATTGCGAGCTTGTTCTAAATCGCTAGTGTGTTTCTTATCATAACCATATTGGTCAAGTGCAGCGATAGCGCTTTCTAAATCCATATTATTATTCATTTTTACCTACGGTTAACGGAAGATAGGTCTGTCTACAGACGTTATGCAAGATTATAGTTTGTATTTTAGTTGCGGAAAAGTCTAGATGGTATAAATAATCACTAATTTTAGCTGTTATTACTTGGGTTTGAGCGTCTGACCTGTCAATCTAGCGATATTATGAAGAATATTTTGCATGGAGGCCTAATGTTAGATCTATTACCAGATTTGTTTGATACCTATGCTGACAAGCTTATTTTATTACCGCCAATGTTTATATCATACGGTAAGCAGGAGTGCTTTTGGGGAGAAGTTGTTACTGTAAAATGCTTTAGAGATAACTCAAAAGTTAAAGAGTTATTGGCTCAAAATGGCACAGGTAAAGTGCTCGTCGTTGATGGTCAAGGCGTTACAGACTGCGCTTTGTTAGGGGATATGATTGCTTTGAGTGCAGCTAAAAATGGTTGGAATGGTGTCGTGATTTATGGCTGCGTACGAGATGTTGGCACCTTGAAAACAATTGATCTTGGGGTTCAGGCAATTGGTATTAACCCGATAAAAACAGAGAAAAAAGGGATCGGAGAAGTGAATATTGCTGTTGAAATATATGGAGTGATTATTTCGCCCCAGTCATTCATTTATGCCGACGGTAACGGAGTGGCGGTTTCTAATGAAGCTTTAGACATTTCCGTGCTAAATTTATAACAACGTCTTTGTGATAACAGATGGAATCTGCTATGAAATTTTTAAAATGGTTTTTTATAACACTCTTAGGCTTAGTTCTTGCCTTGGTGCTTTATGTGACTGTGATTTTTGATCCAAATGATTTTAAACCACAAATAGTCGACTTAGTTAAGGAGCAAACTGGTCGAGAGTTAGCGATAGGCAGTGACTTATCGTGGACATTTTTCCCAAGTCTTGGTATCGAGCTAGGTCAAATCACTTTATCTAACCCTGATGGGTTTAAAAATGCGTCAATGGTAGCGATAAACCAAGTGGTTGCCGAAGTTGCATTGATGCCTTTATTGAAAAAAGAAGTTGAAATTTCACAGCTAAATCTCGATGGATTGACGCTGATGCTAGAAACCCAAAAAGATGGTCGTACGAGTTTTGATGGTTTAGCAGGCGAGGCTAGTGATAAAAGTAATGCTGAACAAGCTAAAAGTACAAGCTCAGCATCGAGTGGCTCTAGCTTAGCGCGCTTAGACATTGGTGGTATCAATATTACAAATACTAAAATTACTAATATTGATAATGCGACTCAAACAGAGCAAGTTTTTTCGCTAAAGGAGCTAACATTAGGTCGTTTTCAATTAGGTGAATTTGCGCCACTACAATATGAGTTTACCGCGACCTTACCTGATATGAGTATTCTGAGTCGTGGTGAAGGCCAGATTAAGGTTGCTCAAGATCTGCAAACCATCACAATTAATGACTTTGCTGTTGCTAACAAAGTTACTGGTGAAGGATTACCAAATGGTCGTTTGCAAGCTGATCTGAAAACATCTGTGGTTGTGGCGCTGGAAAAGCAAACATTAAATCTTGTGCTTTCTAGTTTTAGTGCTGCCAATATCAATGCTTCTGGGTCTCTAGATATTGCTTATGGACAAAAAGTGCCTAATGTTGTGGCTAAACTCGAGGTTGGTGATGTCGATCTTGATGCTATGTTACCTAAGCATGAAGGCGAACAAGCAAAGGAGGCACAACAAACCAGCAATACTTCGGTAGCAGTTGAACCAGACTTACGCGCAATGAAGTCCGTTAACCTTGATGTTGATGTGCGGGTTAAGTCGGTTAAGGTTGCCAACTTGAAAACACAAAACTGGGTAATGCAGTTAGTGATGAAAGGTGGTGTGGCTAATATGAAACAGTTATCGGCTGATTTATACGGCGGTAAAATCAGTGCTTCAGCTGAGATTGACGGGCGTAATAAAGTGGCGTCGTACCAGTTTGATAAACGCCTTTCCGGTGTAGATATTCGAGCCCTATTGATTGATATGGCTGAAGTGGACATGCTTGACGGTAAAGCTAACTTTAACGTGGCAGGTAAAGGTTCAAGCCTATTGCCGGATAATTTAAAGAAAAACTTACTTGCTAACGGTAAATTTGAAATTGCAGATGGCGCAATACACGGAGTTAATATTCCACAAATGATCCGAGAAGCAAAAGCAAAGTTAGGCGGCGACCTTTCATCGGGAGCTAGCTCAAGCGAGAAAAAAACGGATTTTACGAGCATGACTGGCTCGTTCAAGATTGCTAAAGGTATAGTGACGAACCCTGATTTAGATATGGCTTCACCGCTAATTCGTTTAAAAGGTGCTGGTACTGCAAATATCATTAATGAAGCGTTAGATTATAAACTAACAACATCTGTAGTTGGTTCATTAGAAGGTCAGGGCGGCGATAATCGTGACGCGCTTTATGGTGTCGAAATTCCGTTTGCGATAAAAGGCACTATGTCTGAACCAAAATTTTCACTTGATACTAAGGCCTTACTTGATTCGAAATTAAAAGATGAAACTAATAAGCTTAAAGACAGTTTATTAAAGAAATTGGGGGGCTTTTAAATGTTGATTAGAAGTTTATATATGCTTGCTTTGGCCTCTTTGCTGGGGTGCTCTCAAGAAGTAAGCGAACAATTAAGTGAGGGCCAAACTGTGCCACTAAGAGCTGAGGAAGCACGCTCAGTCAATATTGTCGGTGCAGGCGAGTTGCCTGTTAAACAGCAGGAGGCACCAATGGGCGCAGGGTTACTTGATGGTAAGCTATCAGTTGAAAGCGGCAAAGAAAACGAAATCATAGCAACACTGACATATCAGAATAACCAGTCTTATGGTGTGCCACTCATGTTTGCATCCGGCAAGACGGCAGACTTAATAGTCAGTGATGAAAACGGTAAAAAACTTTGGTTTTGGTCAATGGGGATGATGTTTACCCAAGCTATACGTGAAATTGTAATGCCAGCTGGGGCAACACAGAAAGTTAAATTTACTATTCCAAGCCATATTGCGGTGAAGATCGGTAAAGGTTCTACCTTAACCGCAGTATTTTCTGGTAAAGCAACAGAATCTCAACGTCCTGCTATGCAGGAAGTTAAATACGTTTATCCATAGTAATATAAGAACTATAAATAGTATTTAAGATGTAAAAAAGGCGACCATGAGTCGCCTTTTTAATTTGGTTCGTTAGCAACTAATAGCTAACATCACTATCTATAACCCCTAAGCTCTGACCTTAGTCATATCTACATACAACTTTAACATTTGTCCTGGCTGTATATATTTGCTTTTCTCTAGTGAATTCCAGCGAACTAAATCGTTTACGCTAACATTAAACTTGCCTGCGATACGTGCTAAAGAATCACCATTACGCACTTTGTAATTAACGGTGCGCATGACTTCACTTAGACCTTGGCTGCTTGTAGAGCGAGTGCCTGACCAAATCACTAGCTTTTGGCCGATTTGTAGCGGATCTTTAGGCGCCATGCTGTTCCAGCTAGCAAGTTGAGCTGTTTTTACTTTATGTTGCTTGGCTATTTTCCATAGTGAGTCGCCAGACTTCACTTTGTATGTAATTTTACTTGAACCACGAGCCTTGTTTTGTTGGCGGTTTAAACGCTGATCTGCTGACAACAAGTATTCGTCTAGGTTTTTAGCTGACACTGGAATAAGCAAAAACTTACCAGCAACAATGGTGTTGCCTTTAATATCGTTGACGGATTTAAGTGCTGAAATTGTCGTTTTATAACGCTTAGCAATAATACCTAAACTATCACCCGATTTAATCTTATAACGCTCCCAATTTAGGCGTTCATTAGTATGGGTTTTGTTTAATGCGATTTTAAACGCATCAGCCTTTTCTACGGGTAGTACAAGCTTATGTGGGCCTTCGGGTGCGGTAGCCCAGCGATTGTAACCAGGATTTAGTTTATGTAGTTCTGAAGTTGTCATGTTAGCGATATCAGCTGCTAAAGCTAAATCAATCTGGCTTCCAATATCGACAATTTCAATTTGTGGCTCGTTGGTAATTGGTGTGAGTTTAATACCGTACTTATCAGCATTTTTAATTACATCAGCTAATGCAAGTAACTGAGGTACATAGCGCTCAGTCTCTCTGGGTAAGTTAAGGCTAAAGAAATCGGTTGATATACCTTTTTTCTTATTACGCTTAGCAGCGTTGATTACGCGGCCTTCACCTGTATTATAAGCAGCAATAGCATACAACCAGTTTTGACCTGTCTTACCGTGAAGATATTCAAGCATATCTAATGCTGCGGTTGTCGCGGCAGGTACATCACGTCGCCCGTCGTACCACCAGTTCATTTGTAGACCAAAGTGACGAGCCATCGGCGAGGTAAACTGCCATAGACCCGATGCGGCACCGTGTGAGTATGCAAAAGGATCAAATGCACTTTCTACAATGGGTAGTAAAGCGAGTTCGATAGGTAAGTTACGCTTTTCAATCTCTTCAACAATAAGATACATAAATGGCGTAGCACGCTCAGATACTCGTTCTAAATGTTGAGGATGCTTGATATACCAATCACGATATTGGCGTACGAGTTTTTCATCTGGAACGTCCATTTGCATATCAAGACGGATCCGTTGCCAGATATCGGTGATCTCTACTGTTTCTTCAATAACTGGAGCAACAGGTTCAATGGTGACTTTTTCAATCGCTACGGGTGTAGCGGGGATCCCTTCAGAAGTCTTCTGGCTGTCCAAAGTTTGACAACCTGTCAGCAGGGCAATGCCCCCCGCGACGAATAAAAATGGTACGCGCATTTAAAATGTGTGTCCTCTAATTAGGCTCAAAAAAGCCAGATTTAATCTGGCTTAGTGGCACTGGAATAGCGGGCTATTGTAGATTATTTTTTAGAAATTGTCTTTCCATTGACGCAGAAGTGCGAAGCTTTGCAGTGTATTTTCGATAGGTTGTTGGAATTGAACGGCTAAAATTTGTTGGATTTCTGTACTATCGCTGCGTAAAAATGGGTTTATCGCTTTTTCTAAACCAATTGATGACGGTAATGTGGGCTTATTTTGCTCTCGAATAGCTGCCGCATTATTGGAATATTGAATAAGTGCAGCATTGTTAGGTTCAACCGCGTTAGCAAACTTAAGGTTCGCTAACGTGTATTCATGAGCGCAGCATACGCGGGTATTGTCGGGAAGCTGACTAAGCTCTGTTAATGAGTGGAACATTTGCTCGGCAGTTCCTTCAAACAAACGACCACAGCCACCACTAAATAAGGTATCGCCACAAAAAAGCACATCTTCGATTAAGTAAGTAATATGTCCTAAAGTATGCCCTGGTACTTGAGTGACTTTGGCTTTTAGCGTGATACCTTGCAGTTCAATTTCAGCATTACTTGATATTGGATGGTTGACTCCAGAGATGTTTTCAGCTTGAGGGCCGTAAACGTTAATCTTGTCACCATATCGGTTAATAAGCTGCTTAATTCCGCCGGTATGGTCCTCATGGTGGTGGGTGATCAAAATACCTAGAAGCGGTAGCTGTTGCTCAGTTAAATAGTTAATAACCACCTGAGCGTCACCGGGGTCAACAACATACACGCCCGAACTTTGCTCAGTTTGAAACGCCCAGATATAATTGTCGGTAAACGCAGGTAATGGAGTGATGTGCAGCATATCGATACTCTCTATGTTAGAAATTAACTGCGCGACTTATATTATTTGCGCGCTTTAACAAGTTTACTGACCAAATCTATTGCTTGTATATGCCTTTCGTTATTAAAGTAGCATATCAGTGATTTTGGAGATTGATTTGTCACAGTCTGAATTACCGCTAAAACCTTATCATTGGTCAGAGCTTCCTAATGGCCCCGTTATTCGTGAAAGCGTTGAAGAGGCGTTGTCTTTATGGTGGCCAAGAATTTTTGGTTACTACATGCTAAATCTCGGACCGCTTAGCCATAAAATGGCGAAAACCAATGTAGGAATTAGTCGACAATACTCGTTATTTGATGAATCAGAAGCTTGTATCAAAGGTGACTTTAGTCAGTTACCGATTCAAAATGTCAGTGTTGATGCCGTGGTAATGAACTTTATCTTAGAGTTCGAATCCGACCCTTATCGATTGCTTAGAGAAGTGGATCGTGTGCTGGTATCGGGCGGACACCTAATAATTAGTGGCTTTAACCCCTTAAGTCCGATGTTTTTGGGGCAAGTACTGCCAAAATATCAGCGAGAAATCCCGTGGAATGGTCGTTTCTTTACCCCTTCGAGAGTTAAAGATTGGTTAGGCCTGCTTGGATATCAGGTTGTAGCAGACGAGCGTTTGTTACATCACCATCTGCTCAGTGAAGTGAAACCACACAATATCTGGTCTCATGCGCTTAAGTCGTGGTTACCAAGTAGCGGTAGTATTTATGTGCTGGTAGCAAAAAAGCTAGAAAGTCCGTTAACGCCGATCCAAGCCAAACGCAAAGTAAAGCAACCTAATTGGTCGACAGCCCCAAGCGCTGGTCGTACGGGACATGCGTCTAAATCATCAAATTAACGTTAATTGCCATACAATTGCATATCAACGACTGTATTTGATAGATAATATTAATCACTAAATGACTAAGTAAGAGATTTGATGCGCATTACACTAAAACAACTCGCCATTTTTGAAGCCGTGGCTCGCAGTGGACAAGTTGCAAAAGCTGCTGAAATGGTTAATTTGTCATCTCCAGCTGCATCAATGGCATTGTCAGAGCTAGAAAAACAGCTTGATACCCGATTATTTGAACGTATTGGTAATCGACTACGCTTAAATTCTCAAGGGAGCTTACTGTTGCCATTAGCAACAGAGGCACTGCAAAAAATTGAACAAATTGAACATACTTTTTCTCATGCTGGGGCTGAGCTTGGCGGAACACTTAACGTAAGTGCTAGCTCAACAATTGGTAATTATCTGTTAGCAAGAAGTGCCGTTGCATTTTGTCAGCAACACACTAATACGCTTGTCAATGTTGATATTGATAATAGCCAAGCTGTGATTAATTCGGTTCTCGAATTTAGAAGCGAAATGGGCTTTATTGAAGGACAATGTCTTGATAGTCGTATTGCAACTGAAGCCTGGCATAAAGATAAGTTATTGGTGTTTTGTCATCCAGCAAACCCGCTAGCGGGTAAAACCGTGACGCCAACTGAACTTCGAAATATGCCGTGGGTGATGCGAGAAGAAGGTTCTGGTACACGCGATTATTTTGTTAATGCAGCTAATGCACTCGATATGCAACCACAAGAAAAATTTCGCTTCTCAACTCCTGATGCGATAAAACAAGCGGTTAAGCAGGGCGCAGGTCTGGGCGTCTTATCTGAATTGACGCTTGAAAAAGAGCTAATTCGAAAAGAATTAGCTGTTATTCATGTGGAAGGGTTATCGTTAGAACGTAAGTTTTATCGAATACACCATAAAAGCCGTAACTTCACGCCGATAGGCCTAGAGTTTATAAAGTTTAATCAAATGTTTCTTAACACTGATGGTTAACTTTGTTGGCTAATATAACCGCTATCTTCTTGTGATGGTTTAGCTTCAGCAGCTTGACGAGCAAGTTCGTCACAACGCTCGTTTTCTGTATGTCCGGCGTGGCCTTTGACCCAGCGCCAGTCTATCTGGTGTCGCTGTGAAACAGCGTCTAAGCGTTGCCACAAATCGACATTTTTTACCGGTTGATTGGCCGATGTGATCCAGCCTTTACGTTTCCAGCCGTGGATCCATTGCGTGATCCCTTGGCGCATATATTGGCTATCACTAGTCAGGATCACTTGGCACGGGACTTTTAGCACTTCGAGAGCAATAATAGGCGCTAGTAACTCCATGCGGTTGTTAGTGGTTAACGTAAAGCCATCTGCTAGCTCTTTTGTTTGCTTTTTATACTTTAAAACGATGCCATAACCGCCGGGGCCAGGATTTCCGAGGCAAGAACCGTCGGTATAGATAGAGATCTGTTTCAGTCCAGTCATCAAGTTGCTACCATAGCTATAATTGCTGGGCGAGTATACCCAAAAAATTTAACTGAGAAATGTAAAAATTCATATGAATATTGTTTCAAGCGCGAAGCGACAAATTATTCTCGATACCGAAACTACTGGTATGAACCAATCGAGCGGTCCAATTTATTTAGGCCACAGAATTATTGAAATTGGTTGTGTTGAAGTTATTAACCGTCGTCTGACTGGTCGCCATTATCATGAGTATATCAATCCGCAACAACCGATTGATGAAGAAGCGATTGCGGTTCACGGTATCACTAACGAATTTGTTGCAGATAAACCTAAGTTTCATCAAGTTGCGCAGAGTTTTATAGAGTTTATTGATGGCGCAGAAATTGTGGCACATAACGCGAACTTCGACGTTAGCTTTATGGACCATGAATTTTCGATGTTGCAGCCTTTAGGGCCGAAAACAGCTGATATTTGCCAAGTGCTTGATTCGCTGGAAATCGCCAAGTTCTTGCACCCAGGTCAAAAGAATAACCTAGATGCCTTATGTAAGCGTTACGGCATTGATAACTCCGCTCGTGATCTCCACGGTGCATTACTCGATGCTGAGATTTTGGCTGACGTATATCTGTTGATGACAGGTGGTCAGACTAAATTTAATCTTTCAAGTGAAAAGGCAGGCCAAGAGGGCGGCGGGATAAATCGTTTAAGCTCAGAGAGAACAAAACTTAAAGTGATCGCTGCAACGGCCGATGAACTGATAAGACATGAAGAGCGATTAGATTTAGTCGCTAAATCAGGACAATGCCTCTGGCGCGGATAATCCTCATTTTATGAGCCTCTCTATGACTAGAAGAGTTAACTTTTTTGTTGTTTTCTTTATTAGCTATTTTTTATTTAGCAGCGTTGCGATAGCTGACGTACTGTTATCTAAAAATGCTTCAGAATTAAAAAACCGCTTCAGAGTCGATCATATGGTCGACTCGATGACGTTACTTATTCATAGAGAGTATGGTAGTGCGCCGGTTATTATCGTTCGCCCTGACGGTAGCAAATGGTATGTAAACCGCTTCCCAGATGATAGCGTGAGCTGGATGGAAGGGTTGACTGGTGACATGATCACCATAAAAAAGCCTATGCCTGGCCCTTGGCAGTTAATTGGCCAAGTTGTTGATGGCTCAGTTATCGATAAAGTGTCTACTTTATCGATTGATGTTGACCCCCTCCCGCAACCTTTGTTTCAAGGTGAGCGAGTAAAAGTAACCGCTAGGTTACTTGGCGACGAAGAGAAAGTTCGCTTACCAGGCTTAGATTTTATGATGAACTGGACTGCACGTTTTATTAGTGAGAATAATCCCGCTGATGAAAATTATGTTGCAGGTACTTTTATCGTCGGCGCTTACCGAGATAATGGTGAAGAACTCGATGAACGTCCTGATGATGGGGTTTTTACCAGTGACTTAGACCTAGAGCAACCTTGGGGCGATTATACGCTGCAAGTAAGAGCAAAGAATGCAGTGCTTGACCGTGAATACAATCAAGCTTTTAGACTCTCTAAACGTCCTATCGACATTGAGCTGTTAACTCCAGATGATCCAAATAGCGGTATTTGGACGCTAAATATTAGCCTTGATGAACAAGTTATCAAACTTGAACAGACCCACCTTGATTTGGAAATCTTAGGACCAACCGGTAAAAGAGTTCCCGTACAGCTGACTGATTTCAATCAAGCGCAAACAAAGATTGCTTTACCTAAAGTGATAGACTTTGGCAGTTATGACATCAAAATTAATGCTGTAACTACGACTGTTAATAGCCGCGAAATATACCTAAGTTTGCCTGAACTATTTTTTAATTTGGTAAGGCCTCCGGAACCACCACCAAGTAAAGAAGAGTTAGCTGCTAAAGCTGACGCCGTTGCTAGAGTGCAAGAACAGCAGGCAAAAGATAAAGCTATTGTGTTAATTGCTTCGATAAATGGCGCATTGATATTGTTGGGTGTATTAGTGCTACTCATTATGCGTAAACGCAGTAACCTCAAAAAGGCGTTAGCAGCCACAGAAGAGCGCTTAGAAAAAGAAGTTCGCCGAGAGAAAATGTTACTTGAGCTTGATCAAATTGATTTGACAATGCCTGAGGCAAATGACGAAAGCTTTTCTAGTAAATCATAGCGTTAAAAAGGCATCAGGATAAAGTATGAAAAAAGCGTCATTTAATGAATATATAGACGTTTGAAAATGAAAACGTAGCAAACACTGTCGAAAATGCTCCTTAGCTGCTTGAAACCAAAGCTGTTTAAAACCTCATTTTAGAGTGGTAAATGTTTAACTTTAAATCGGATTGTTCGTTTTTCGACTAGTCAGTAAAAATCTTATAAAAAATTATTGACGGACTACCTCTCTCTACGTATTATTCACCGCACTTGATGTGGAGCGGTAGTTCAGTTGGTTAGAATACCGGCCTGTCACGCCGGGGGTCGCGGGTTCGAGTCCCGTCCGCTCCGCCAATCAAGTGCTAAATTTTAGTTATTTGTTAGTGACATAACAAGTAGCTGGAGGTCCAAACAGGATTTCTAAAAGTTTTGGAGCGGTAGTTCAGTTGGTTAGAATACCGGCCTGTCACGCCGGGGGTCGCGGGTTCGAGTCCCGTCCGCTCCGCCAATTTAGTAGAGCTAACTAATTATTAGTTAGTAATAAGTCATGTTAGTGACATAACAATGACTTTAGAAATCGAAACACTGATTTCTTAAAAGTTTAGGAGCGGTAGTTCAGTTGGTTAGAATACCGGCCTGTCACGCCGGGGGTCGCGGGTTCGAGTCCCGTCCGCTCCGCCAACACAAAGGAAAAAGCCTTCACAGGAATGTGAAGGCTTTTTTCGTTACTAGATTAATGTTCTTGAGGAGCTGATAACCAAGTTTAACGGAACAAGTAGAATTATCTGTAATTGACATTGAAAAATTCATTTAGCATCACTCCATTAATATCGTGACACATTAGCTCTGCAAATAGGATTTAAATCAGCAATCGATAATTCGCAGGTATTGTTCACTTTTCACTCCTAATTTCTCTTACCGATTTTTCTCTGCTTAAATGATGACTTATTGCTTAACGGCTCGAGCCCGTCATTGAATGTTTACTAACGCAGTTGCAGCTCTCTAAATTAACCCTTAAGTATAATCCTGGTTAGCTTTAATCTTACTCATCTAGAATATTTAACGATAATTTTGATTTACTTTTCTTGGTGTTATCGTATTTTACTCAGGTTTGACTATAGTTTTTACACTCAACAGCATGTTTTAACAAACATCGTTTCACTTGAAACGTTCAGATAAGGAAATAGGCTATGCTGGAGCAGATCACTGCGATGCTTGCTTTGCTAGGTGTTTTATCACTGTTTTGTCAGTGGATAGGTTGGAAATTACGACTGCCTGCCATCTTACCGCTATTACTTTGTGGCCTATTATTAGGTCCAGGCTTAGGTTTTTTACAGCCAGATGTTATTTTTGGCGATTTACTTTTTCCTATTATTTCTCTGGGTGTTGCCGTTATTTTATTTGAGGGGGCATTAACCCTAAACTTCAAAGAGATCCAAGAGCACGGTGCTATGGTTACTCGGCTAGTGACTTTAGGCACCGTGATTACATGGGCTTGTATTACCGTTGGCACCTTCTACCTCCTCGACTTTGAATGGTCAATGGCATTGTTGTTTGGTGCACTGGTTGTCGTTACAGGGCCTACGGTTATCGTGCCAATGCTCCGAAGCGTGCGGCCCAAGACAGAACTTGCGAGCATATTGCGCTGGGAGGGGATCGTCATTGATCCAATTGGGGCTTTACTCGCTGTTTTAGTGTTTGAATATATTGCAGTCGCTGCCGATCCGACGACACATGTGTTACATGCATTAAGTGCCATGCTCGCGGTAGGGCTTGGCTTTGGTGTGGCTAGTGGGTATTTAGTCGGCCTTGTTTTACGCAATAATCTGTTGCCTCATTACTTACGCAATACGGCTGTGCTGACTTTAATGTTAGCAGTTTTTGTTGGCTCGAACTTGTTACAAGAAGAAGCAGGGCTATTGTCAGTAACAGTGATGGGAATATGGCTCGCAAATATGAAGGGCGTAGATATTGCCGATATTCTAGAGTTTAAAGAAACACTTACGGTTCTGCTTATTTCGGCGTTATTTATTCTATTGGCAGCTCGCTTGAATGCAGATGCATTGCTAAGTCTGGGTTGGGAAGGTTTAGCATTACTTGCAGTGGTGATGTTGATTGCAAGACCGTTAAGTATTTGGTGTTGTGGTGTAGGGACGTCTTTATCTAGCGGTGATAAATGGTTTTTAAGCTGGGTTGCACCACGCGGTATTGTTGCCGCAGCTGTCTCGTCTTTGTTTGCGATTAAACTTGAAGCCATTGGTATTAAAGGCGCCGAAATGATTGTGCCCTTGGTGTTTCTCATTATTATCGGTACCGTTGTTATTCAAAGTCTCACGGCGGGAAGATGGGCGAAAATACTTGGTGTTACGGCTGATTCTTCTCAAGGTTTACTAATGTTCGGTGCCTCGAGTTTTTCACGTGCTTTGGCTAAAACATTGCAATCGAAAGGCGTTACCGTATTACTTGCAGACAATAACTGGGACAACATACGGCAGGCTCGTATGGACAATATTCCGGTATATTTTGGTAATCCAGCGTCAGAGCATGCTGAAAACCATATGAACATGGCGGGGATCGGACGAGTATTAGTCGTGTCTCCATATAGACAGCTAAATCCATTAGTTAGTTTTTATTTTCAAGATGTATTTGGCGAAGAAAAAGTATTTGGTCTCAATAATGGTGAAGCATCGAGTGCAAGGCATCAGCTATCTGAGTCATATTTAAAGCGGTTATGTTTATTTGGGGAAGGGGTTTCTTACTCAAAACTGGCAAGCTTAATGGCGAAAGGGGCTGGTATTAAAAGTACACGCCTCACAGATAGCTTTAATTTCACCATGTTTATGGAGCAATATGGCCAAAGCGCGATCCCACTTATTTATTTGCAAGACGGTAAAGTAAGGTTAATAAGTGCTGCTGCAGAGCTTGAGCTACTCTCGGGAGTTGAGCTGATTAGTCTGATCCCTGCAGACGCTGTAAAACAAGATATCGTTAGTGAGAATGAGCCAAATCATAGAAATGGTAAAGATATTGAATTTATTGAAAAAAATTAGCAGGTAAACAGATAGCGCAGCGTACGTAATAATCTGATGAGTTTTGACTGTCATCGAGTATTACTTGCTGCGTTAGTTTTTTGTGTGAGTAGCTTCGCGTTGGCTAAAAAATATCATTGCGAAAAAAATCATAAATATCAAATCGTTTACCCCATAGATACTGTAAAAAATACCGGCAAATAGATCTTTTTCATAAACACTTGTTAAGTCATTATTTAATAGCCAGCGGCACCAAGACACCACATAAACCAATTTTTCAACAGTAAACGCGGCAGCTAGCCATTTCACATTGGACTCAATAAATGCTGCAGCCAAAAAAACAAGTCCCCATATGCAAATCATCAATAAACCAAAGTTTGACATTACAACTGGGTCGGCTTGATTAATGATTGAGTTACTGAAAAATCGAGAAAAGATTAATACACCGCCGAGGTTCATCAGTGCTGCGGCAATAAAGCCAAGCTTTACAGTATGTTTTTTCATGGTGCTACAATTTCCTTGATAGCAAATATATGCATATCGCTGATAGGTATTAATTTTAAACTATATTGCGATATCAACCACTTTAACTAACAAGTAAACTCAAAACTGAGAGCATTTGCATCTGGTATTGTTTATAAGTTTTGAGATCAATACGTTGTTCTGTGACAGACTTAGTATAAGAGGATAAGTGGATAGCTAAACATCAGCCATACAACACACTTTTAAATATAATCAAAGAGTAAGGTATTAGATACTTACTTACCTGGGCTCAGGTAAATTCATCATCACAAGGTGAGTTATGTCATTTACCGATTTACGTTTAAGTTTAACAACACAAAGCCTTGATTTTGTTATGCAGCGTACGATTACACAATCGCTAAGCTTAGCGGATGCGAAAGCGCTGCCGATCTTAACGTCATCAGTAGGTTTTACCCTAGAGCAGCATATCGAAACCCTCTATATTCACATTCCTTTTTGCCATACTCTTTGCCGTTTCTGCTCGTTTCACAAAATTAAATACAATCAAGAGAAAGCCCTTGAATATTTTCAAGCATTGCGAAAAGAAATACGCCGTGTGATAGAAGGAGGGCTGCGGTTTAACCGGGTATATATTGGCGGTGGTACAACGACAATATTAGAAGATGAATTAGTTAAAACTATCGAGCTAATTAAAAGCTTAACGACAGTTAGAGAGGTCTCTTGCGAAACCGATCCAAGTTACTTTAGGACTGGTAATCCTGAAATACTTAACGGCTTAGTAGATCGTATGTCTATTGGACTACAGAGCTTTGACGATAGAATATTAAAAGCCAGTGGTCGCTTTGAAAAATTTGGATCTGGCGATGAACAAGCAATAGATATTAAGCGCGGAATTGAACTATTTCCTACGGTTAATGTGGACTTAATGTACGGGTTCAAAGGCCAGACTCCAGGTAGTGTGGTGAGCGATATTAAGCGGATGATCCAATTGGAGCCTGATCAAATAACTACATACCCGTTGACTATCGGGATAGGTAAGAGTCGCAAAAAGTCTCAATGTTTAGTGGGCGAAGCTAAAGAGCTATTTCCCCAATTTCTGGCGGTTAAGCAGGTAATGTCAGATCGCTATATAATGGAGTTCCCTTGGACCTATAGCCGTAACTTTGGTCAAGCCGTCGAGAATAAATATGTATTAGATGGCGAAAACTGCTTTGGTGTAGGCTCTGGCGCATTTGGTCGTTTTGGGGAGCAATTTCAGATTTCAAGCTTTAATATCGATAAGTATATTCAATTAATTAATCGCGGTGGCGTTGGGACAAGCCATCATAAATTGCTAAGCGTAAAGTCGATAAATCAACACCATTTAATGATTATGATGGGCAAAGGTCATTTAGATAATGATCTGTTTAAAGCCCATACCGGTATGAGCTTGTGGCAAGCTTTCCCTGTTGAGTTAGCATATTTATTAGCTTCTGGTGCACTCATTAAGCGAAGTGATAGTTATTTTACGACAGAGGCGGGGCAATTTATTGCGTTAAAAATGTTTAGTGGATTCTTAGCGGGCATGGACTATCTGCGTGAGCAAGCTATTGAATTGGCTGCTTAGTGTTTTGATTTAGCACTTAGCCTTTTGAGTCAATGGTATAAAAAAAGGCTTAAGTTAATACTTAAGCCTTTTCTATGCGCTCGGTTTAGCAATTATGCGGCTTGCACCTGCTTTGCATATTCAAGAGTACGTGCTTTTAGTTCTTCAGGGTCAAAGTCATCAACATTAATTGACTTCATTCGACCAATCTCAGCGCGCTCAAGCAGGGCTATTTCAGACTCGCTCAATACACCAAGTGCTTTACCTTCTGCTGCGATTTTATCAAGCCACATAAAAGGAAGGCGTTTGCCAGCCGCTTTACAGACTTTGTCGTAAATAGGCTCTGACGCCAAGATATCTTTGAAGGTTTCTTCTTGAATACCTACAGCATTATGCTCGCTTGGCGTCCAGAATTGACCTTTACCTAAACGGTCACGACTGGCACAAGGCGTTTGCATAATTTTAGCAACCTTGTGGTCAAGCACATCGCTTGGGCGCTTAAGTGGGCGGCCAAATGGGAAGATCACTGCACGTAGTCCAATACCTAAGCCCATAGGGAAGTTATCCAGTAACTCATCGAGTGAAGATTGTAGTTTATACAATGAATCTTCAACCGCCCACTGCACTAATGGTAGATCTTCAGTTAAACGGCCTTCATCTTCGTAACGTTTAAGCGTCGCTGAGGCAAGGTAGAGTTGACTGAGTAAGTCACCAAGGCGCGCTGAAATACGCTCTTTACGCTTAAGGTTGCCACCTAGAGTTGCCATGGCAAGATCCGATAACAGCGCTAAATTGGCACTAAAACGGTTCATTTGTTGATAGTAGCGTTTAGTTTTATCTGAATAGGGCGCATTAGAGAAACGGCTAGAGGTTAGGCCCATCCAGAAACTACGAACTAGGTTGCTGGTGGTAAATCCAATGTGGCCAAAGATAGCTGCATCAAAGTCACGTAAGCCTTTGTTTGCATCAGGATCAAACGCCGATTCCATTTCTGCTAATACATATGGATGGCAGCGAATTGCACCTTGACCATAAATAATCATTGAACGGGTAAGAATGTTGGCACCCTCTACGGTAATCGCAATAGGTGCTGCTTGATAACCGCGACCTAAATAGTTGTTCGGGCCTAAGCACACACCTTTACCGCCGTGAATATCCATGGCATCGATAACGCACTTTTGCATTCTATCGGTGAGGTGATATTTGACGATGGCAGAAATCACCGATGGTTTCTCACCAAGGTCGATACCCGTTGTTGTTAAAGAGGTTACCGCATCCATTAGGTAAGCGTTACCGCCAATACGTGCCATTGGCTCTTCAATACCTTCTAGTTTACCGATAGGCAGCTTGAACTGACGACGAATACGGGCGTAGGCGCCGGTTGCGAGTGCTGCAGTTTTAATGCCGCCAGCAGAGTTTGATGGCAGAGTAATACCACGGCCAACAGATAAACATTCTACGAGCATTCTCCAGCCTTGGCCGGCCATTTCGGCGCCGCCAATAATAAAGCTAAGTGGTACAAAGACATCATTACCGCGGGTAGGGCCATTTTGGAACATACAGTTAAGTGGGAAGTGACGGCGACCTGTTTCCACACCTTCAATATCAGTCGGAATAAGGGCGCAGGTAATACCTAAATCTTCTTGATTACCCAGTAATTGATCTGGGTCGCGAAGTTTAAATGCAAGACCAAGAACAGTCGCTACAGGGGCAAGGGTAATGTAACGCTTGTTCCAAGTGAGCTTCATCCCTAGAACTTCTTCACCTTCCCATTCGCCTTTACACACAATACCGAAATCAGGAATTGCGCCTGCATCACTACCTGCTTCTGGGCTAGTTAAGGCAAAACAAGGCACTTCTAATCCTTGCGCTAGGCGGGGGAGATAATGGTCTTGCTGAGCTTTAGTACCGTAATGCTGTAGTAGTTCACCTGGGCCTAAAGAGTTAGGTACACCAACCGTTGATGCTAATTCGCTGCTTAAACCTGCAAGCTTTTGCAGTACACGAGACTGGGCATAAGCTGAATATTCTAAACCGCCGTATTTCTTTTTAATGATCATAGCAAAGAAGCCATGGTCTTTTAAGTATTGCCAAATTTCTTCAGGTAAATCACCTAATTCATGAGAAACCTGATGTTGGTTTAACATGCGGCAAACTTCTTCTACCGGACCGTCAAGAAATGCTTGTTCTTCAGCACTTAATGTCGCCTTAGGGTAGTTGTGGAGTTTATTCCAGTCTGGCTTGCCTGCAAATAGGTCTGCTTCCCACCAAGTTGTTCCTGCTTCAATCGCTTCTTTTTCAGTAGAAGACATTTCAGGCATGATCCCGCGATACACTTTAAGCAATGGTCGCGTGATCATATTTTGTCTAAAGGAGCTGACATTAAGGGGCAGAGCAATAGCTAGAAAAACTAGCCAAAGTATTGCACTTGCATTGCCGATACCTGTACCTATTGCTAATACAATAGCGGTGCCTAGGGTGGCGGTAAGCAGAGAGACTCTGAGATAAGCAAAAGCACCTATCGCCACAATCATTGCCAAAATCCAAAGTAGGGTCGTCACTGTTATTCTCCTTGTGTGCGTGACCTAAAGTTGACCTAAAGGCACTTGTTTTGGTGCTACCTCACAATTATAGTGCGTGGTCAGACCTGTGTCTCATAAAATTAAACCTTAGTGGATTTTTATACAAGCATTTTTCAAACAAATGTTTAAATTAATTGCAACGCTTTATGATTCCACAAAGCTGAACAAGTGGTTAGAATGATAGATATTAAGTAGTAGATAGAACGGGATTAAGATTAATGTGCGAGTTACTGGCCATGAGTGCCAATGTTCCGACAGATATTGTATTTAGCTTTACCGGACTTGCTGAAAGAGGTGGGGTTACCGGGCCGCATGTTGATGGCTGGGGCATTACTTTTTATGAAGGCAAGGGCAATCGAACCTTTAAAGATGCCCGCCCGAGCAGTGAATCCCATGTTGCACAGCTTATAAAATCCTACCCGATAAAAAGTGAAGTGGTGGTAAGCCATATCCGCCAAGCAAACCGAGGTTGCGTGTCACTTGAAAATACTCACCCGTTTACTCGTGAGTTGTGGGGGCAATACTGGACCTATGCTCATAATGGTCAGCTAAGTGATTATGAAGATAAGTTTATTGCCAAACGCTTTACCGCTGTGGGTGACACTGACAGTGAAATGGCGTTTTGTTGGATCATGGACAAAGTTGTCGAAAAATTCGGTGATAAAGGGCCAAATGATCGTGTCGCCGTATATCATTACATTTCAACGTTGGCTGATGAAATTCGCGCTTTAGGTGTGTTTAACATGATATTAAGTGATGGTGAGCATTTAATGAGTTATTGCAGTAATAACCTATGCTATATCACGCGCCGCGCACCGTTTGGCAAAGCAAAATTGATAGATACCGATGTGGTGATTGATTTTGATAAAGAAACCACACCTAATGATATTGTTACCGTGATTGCAACTCGCCCCTTGACGAAAAATGAGCAATGGAACGTGCTGAGTCCAGGAGAGTGGAAGTTATTTAAAAAAGGTGAGTTAGTTAGCTCTTCTGTGAGTTAGTCTTTGAATAGGTTTTGAGCTACTTTTGAATAAGTTTTTAACTAGCCTTTAAATTAGCCTTGTACGGTAAAGATACACAATTAAAAAGCTCGTTAAGTGATACTTAGCGAGCTTTTTGTTTTATATGTTTGGCAGGCAGATAAAGCGACTAAAACTGCTTAGTTCGCTTAGTTCGCTTAGTTCGCTTAGTTCGCTTAGTTCGCTTAGTTCGCTTAGTTCGCTCAGTTTAGCTACCCTTGCTTATTACTCTCAAGCGGAACACTTTCATTGTTTAATGCTTGTGTTGTGGTGGTTGTAGGGGTAAATCGATAGTTGAGTAACTTGATGTCTAATTGTTTACTGCCTTTTTCAAAATGAGATAGGCGGATAGGTAAGTAACTTAGATCGGGCGCCATCCAAAAAAAAGTTTGCCGCTTTTTGCTGTCACGTACCACTTCAAACTTGATGGTTTGATAGCTGCCACTGTCGATATTGACACGTTCTTTACCTACTATTTTAAAATTATAGTCATCAATTTCGCCTTCTTTGACCATGCTGTAATGTAATGCTTCTTTGTTGGCTTCCATATCGAGCCTAAACTGTAGCTGCACCATTAAAGGATCAAACAATTCCGTGTCGTAAGGGAATTTAGCTCGTTCTCCTTTATAGCGGCTATGCACTACATTTTGCCCTTTAGCAAAGGCGGCTTGTTCCCGAAACCCTGGCCCTGTGCCTGTTCGCTCAACAGAGTAACGCATTGGTACAAGGTGATCCGTGCCTTCGAGTGTAAACTCACTGCGAATATGGCGCTGATCAGAGAGCATCAATAAACCGACATCACTGTCAAAGCGGTATTTAAATAAGTTGCCTTCAGGAGCTTCAAGAATATAGCGGGCGCGACCTAACTCAATACTGCCGTAATAGACTTCATACTCTGCAGTATGTGGCGTCAGTGCCGTTGGCGCTGCAAGCGTTGTATGGCTTGTAATTAATAAGCTGACAGCAGCTAATATAGGGAAGTGTTTAAACAAAGGCAGCTCCTTTGATAATGCTGTGGATTAAATAAATATTTTCGATTGCATCTGTTTATTTAGGTAAAACATTAAAATGGCATTGATAGCACCAATGTTGCCATATCGGGACGCCATTCATACTCAGATAATTTAACTTTTCCGCGATTAACGATGACCTCTTCGCTTCGTAGTCGCTGCATCTGCTCTATAAACCCCTCACTATGTTCAGCAAAAGAGATTCTTCCTTGACTATTAATGACTCTGTGCCAAGGCAGTCCAAGTTCAGAGGGAGCTGACTTTAGCGCTTTTGATACATAGCGAGCCCGCCCAGGGAGACCAGCTAAGTCCGCGACTTTACCGTATGAACACACTTTACCTTTAGGGATCATAGACACAATATGCCATATTTGCGTCATTGGTGAAGGTTTACTGACTTGATGCATAAATTTTATCTCTTAAGCATTACGTTAAATTTTAATGGTGATGAGATCAACAAACCAGTGGTTTAGTGTTCAATACACGCTAACTTCACGTTGCAGCTGTTAACTGCTTGGGCTAATGTTCTTTCTGAGTTATGCGCTTGTAATATAAAGTAAAAGCTCTTGCTGATAGTTAGCGCTAAAGTAATAATAGCGCTTTTTTGACGGTATATATAATGTCAGTAAAGGCTTTACGTCCTTTTATAGGGTCTTTGTTATTACTCTCAGTGGTATCAGCGCCTGTTTTGGCGAATGATTTTCGTCATATCGCTGACCCCTTAAATCTCAATACTTCACTCTATATTGGTTTTGACGACGATACCTTTAAACTCGGTGGTAGTTTTGCAACGAGCCATCAAAAGTTTTCAGCTAATAGCAATTTCGATGGCGATAAATGGCACTTAGGTTACCTGTATTCAACAAGTGAAGTGAACTTTAGAGCTTCAGTCGATCACGGTAAAACAGATACCCCTCAAGGTAAAGCTAACCATTACCAATATCAAATGGGTTTAATGACGGAGCACCAAGGCTGGCTATCAACGCAGGTCTTTACCGAAGTCGCAGTGAATCATCTTGCTGTTAAATCTTATAAAGACAGCACGGCTGCCAATGCAAGCATGACGATATTAAAGCCGATGACTGAGCATTGGTATAGTGAGCTTTATGTTCAAGGTAACGCTGGCATTGATGGTGTTGAGCGTTATGACGCTAGAAGTTGGTTGGCACTTGGCTATCAAATTAACCCACAGTGGTCTTGGGTGATTCGCTACCAATATGACTGGGAAAAATTAGAGCAAATTGAAAACGAAGATACCCAGTGGGTATTTGCTATCCGTTCGCAGTTCTAATTTCTATGCTGTAACTTTGATGTTAGCTATATTTTAAAGCCCATATTGATAATCAATATGGGCTTTTTGTTGGGCGATAACGCCTACATCAGTTCTGTGTAAAGCTTATAACACTAATTGATTTCAGCCAGCTCAAGCTCGTTATCCTCAGCTTGTGGCGTTGTACCAAACTTATGAAATAGCACCAAACCTAACGCCGTTAATAGACCTAACGTACCTATGATGTACCACATAAGGTCGGGTCTATCAGCGCCTTTAGCCACTTCAGAATATAAATAGCCCGATAATGGTCCTGCTAATAAAAAACCAATCGCTGAAGAGACAAAATAATAGCCCATAAACATGGCTTTTTTGTCATTAGGCGCAAAGCTTGCCACATACTCTTGGCTTTTAGGTGAGGCCACCATTTCGCCAATTGAAAAAACGAGAATTGAAGTAAGCACCATCGCTCCGCCCATAATTGCGCCGTGGGCAATACCGCCAATAGCTGTGCCAAGAGCCAGAATTATGGTACCGCCAACCAAAACGGGCAGCGCTTGGAAACGTTCTACAAAACGGCTGATCATCAATTGCATGACCACAATGGATAAGAAGTTCAGTCCAATTAGATACTCAGGATTAACTTGCCGATATTCGCTTGCCCAAGTTTGTGCGTATTGCGCCGCAATTGTTGGGGTTTGCGCTATAGCGGTTAATGCTTGGCTTATTTCAGTGGTAGGTACCATGACTTTAGTGTGCACCAGTTCAAAGTAAGCTTGTTTAGCATTGAGTGTGCCGTTAGCTACCTCACTGCTTAAGCGAGTGAGTTCTGATTGCAATAAATTAATATCCACAGGTGCAAAAAATTGCAGTAGATCAGGGTAAGGCGCAAGCATCAATACCAGATCAGAGGTATCAACAAAGTCACGTATATAAATAGGTAGAGTAATAAAGATTTGCTGATACACCATCCACATGCCAGATAAAATCAGCAAGTAAATCACAAAGGGTTTATTACCTAAACTGACTTTTTGAGCGTACCAAGGGGCTTGTTTTTTAGTTGAGGCGAGTTTGTCCCAGATGATATGTGCCGTAAACCAGACTGCATAGATGATGAGGGTCGCTTCTCCAGTGATCCACTTAGCGCCATAAGACAGTAAGATGATAAGGGTGCCAAAGAATAAAATCGCAAAGCGAGCGTTGCCTAAAACTTCTTGGATATCTTTAAATACTGCTTTAAGAGGCTTGCCTTGTTGCTGGTTTTGATCCGTCGGCTCTTTATAAAAGAAATAAGCAGGGATAAAGTTAATCGCGATCCAAAACGCAGACATGATAAATACCCAGTCCCAGCTAATCGCTCTAACATAACCTGCAATGAACGGACCTAAGAAGCCACCAATATTGACCATCATGTAGAATATGCCAAAGCCTAAGCCTCGGTTAGTGTCATCAGTCGTGCGTGCCACAGTGCCGGTCACGACAGGCTTAAAGCAGGCTGCACCAACTGCAACGCCCATAAAAGCGACAAAAAATCCCATAAAAGTATCGACTTGGCCGAGAAGATAATAACTCGGACACATAATCGCGTAGGCAACAAGGAACATCTTTCGATAGCCATATCTATCAGCGAGGGCGCCCGTTAATACCGGAAATAAGTACAGAAAAAAGGGGATCATGCCTTGCAATAGCCCGCGTTCTTGCTCTGAAAACCCTAAACCACCTTGGTTTTGCGGCGAGGTCATATATAAAGATGATAAGGCAAAAAAACCATACCAGGCTAAGCGTTCAAAGATCTCCATCGTATTGGCAACGAAGAACGTAGGGGGCAGCGCTGTGCGTCCTGCAGAGGTCATATTATTCCTGTATATTTTATACAAATTTAAATCATGCTATCACATGTTAATAAAAAGTGGAGTAAATTGTGTGAAGTGGAAACGAATTAGTAGGCTTATATAGGGAGGACTGATGGCTAAATTGAGCTTGTTACTGAGCTAATCCCCCCTTGTAGCCTAGGGATTACAGACTTTAAATAGAACTCGAGATTGCCTTTATTGGCGATTCGGTCATAATAGCGCGAATTTTTTAGTTAACATTAGTGTGATAAGAATATGGCAGTGTTAGACATCTTAACGATCCCCGATGAGCGCTTAAAGCGTAAAGCTGTGCCAGTAACTGATATTGCGTCAGTACAAGGCTTTATCGACGATCTAATTGAAACTATGTATGACACCGAAGACGGTATCGGTTTAGCAGCGACTCAGGTTGGTAGTTTGCATGCTATTTTAGTTATCGACTTATCTGAAGAGCGTGATCAGCCAATGGTGTTGATTAACCCTGAAATCGTTGAGTCTCGTGGTGAGTATCAAGGTGAAGAAGGTTGCCTATCTATTCCTGGCTATCGCGCTAAAGTAAACCGCCATGAAGGGGTTAAAGTCAGTGCATTAGATCGTGACGGTAAAGCGTTTGAAATAGATACTGATGAATTTTTAGCGATCGTTCTACAACATGAAATGGACCATCTTAATGGTATCGTGTTTACCGATCATCTTTCTATGCTGAAGCAACAAGTCGCATTGAAGAAAGTAAAAAAGTACAAGTAAGCATTCAGTTAGCCACGTTACCTAATCAGTAATAACGCGGCGCTAAATTAAGCACTTAAGCGCTCCTCTCTAAGAGGAGCGCTTTTTTTTGCAGCCAAGATCTCTTGCGATCTAATCAAAGATAACTATACTGTGTTTTTATACAGTGTTTATTGGGCCGTTGAATATGCTCGCTCAGCCTTAAGCAAACGAATGCTAAATGGCAAGATGAGAGGTGAAGAGCTGGTCGACGAAATTAGGTGCATGATGATGAGTTACGCTACAGCATTAACTGCGGATGAATTAAAGGAGGCAAATATTGCTGCTCAGCAGCAAATTAATCAGCGTTCAAGCAGTGAGCTAAAAGTAAAGCTGCCGCTAGCCAATTTACTTGAGCGACAAGATCTCTGGTTAGGCGAGCAATGGCAGCATCAGAGCGAGGCTTATTGCACTGGCTTTTCGCTGCTCAATAAGCACTTGGCTGATAATGGTTGGCCTAAACAAGGTGTATGTGAGTGTTTATACGATAATCCCGGCCAAGGCGAGTTAACGCTAGTATTACCCTTATTACAGCAACTGATTGGTAAAGGTGTTGTATCGCAAACGTTTGCTTCAGAGCAGGACTCTGAAGCTAGCAAGACATGCGCAGCTGATACAAACCATGTAGAGTCATTAGTCATGCTGGTTGCGCCGCCTTATATTCCTAATCCTCAAGCGCTTGAATTACAGGGTGTGGAGGTTGAGCGTTTAATTTGGATTGATAGCAGCGATAGAAAAGAGCAGTTATGGTCCATAGAGCAGGCATTGAGTAGTGGCGCTGTACCTCTCGTGTTGGCGTGGCTGGATTATTTATCTATTACAGAGTCGAGACGACTGCAGCTCGCCGCAGAAAAAGGCCAAGCATTGTGTCTATTATATTTACCAAACAAGTTGGCTGATAACGCGCATCCAGTTAATTTACGCTTAACGCTTAAACGTTCGTATTTCCGCCGTAATCAAATGAACACTAAAGCGATTTCCAATGAGCAAGCTCATTCTAATAAACAGCTTAAAGAGCAAACTCAAGTTAAAGCTAAAGATCAGCCCCAGCCTAAAAAGAGTGTAAATGCTAATAATGTTAATGCCATTAGGGCAGTGGAACGCTGTGGCGATAGCTGCATTAATATTATTAAGCGCAGGGGCGGTTGGCCGAGTAAAGCATTTAGTTTGTCGTTACTGCCACCCCATTTAAAAGAAAGCTTACTTGGGACGCCCGACTATTTAACGCATAAGCTATCAGCAGAAGCGTTAGTTGCTAGTGTTCCTCAAAGAAGAACAATCGTTAAAGACCTGCCAATAGAACAGACACTCAAGCTTAGTATCGTCGATAACATTGCTCATGCAGCGCCTTAATTTATTGGGTTCTAACTGAACAATAACTGCCGAGAAAATCAATATGTTATGGCTTGCAGCTTATTATCCTCAATGGGCATTTCAATATCTTAGGTATTTACATCAACAGCAATCTACTGATGGCTGTGTGTTATTTGAGCCTAAGTCATTACAAGTATTAGCCTGTGATCACAGTGCAATACAATCAGGAATTCGCTGTGGCATGAGTATTAGCACTGCGCAAAGCTTATTGGCTGAAGTGGTACTGATAGAGTTTGACGCTCATGTGACTCAACAAGCTTCTGACTGGCTCTGTCAGTGGAGTTATGCGTTTAGCGCCCGAGTTGCGCCGTTGCATTGCTCGCTAGCCGCTCAATATGCCAAACAGGAACTGACTAATGACGGTGCTGTATTTAACCAAAGCTTGGTTAAAAAAGCAGGCAAGTTCTCAGTGAATGAGTTTGTTGATGACTGCTTGGTGTTAGAAGTTAGCTCCATGGGGTTAGTGTTTGATGGCATTGACAATCTGGTTCAACAATATGGGCAAAAGGCTTTAGCACTAGGGCTAGACGTACAGCTTGCGATTGCTGAAACACCACTAGCAGCACAGCTTTTAGCGCTGCAAGCACCGATATTTAGTTCCTTATCCGATAGCTTGAATAAGGTTTTTCTTGAACAAGGTTATCAGAGTAATGAAAAAGCATCAGAGCTTGAACAGCAAGCGGAGCTGCAAAACCGTTATTTACAACATGAACATAATTGTTTGTTGCTAGATACTCTGCCGATTAAGGCTTTACCGGTATCAAACTATTTATCCGAGGCATTTGTTAATATGGGTTTGCATACGCTATCTATGTTAACCGCATTACCCGAAAAAGATCTTGGTCAGCGCTTTGGTAAACCTTTATTACAGTTACTGGCTAAGATCAGTGGCAAGCTACCCCAGCCAATGCCGTATTTTGAGCCTGCTAGCCATTATCAGCAAAAACTGACCTTACTCTATGAAGTTGAGTCTATGCCGGGAATCATCTTCCCGCTAAGGCGAATGTTAGATGATCTCGCCAGTTATTTAGTGCAGCGTCAATGGGCACTGCAAACGCTGAGTTTAAGTTTAGGTTATCGTGACCGAGAGTTAGCGCCTTTAGAACTGACAATTTACTATCCCTTCGCTGAACATAGAAGCGCCGAACTGCTTAGTTTATGCCGTATGCAACTTGAGCGTGTGACCTTATATCAGCCAGTGGTTGAACTGTGTATTTATGCCAATAAATTTGCGCCAATTACTCAAGGGCAAACTCATTTACTCACTCATGCAAAAGCTGGAAAAAGCGATGCCGGCCGCTACTTGTTATCGAGCTTACAAGCGCGGCTTGGCAGCGATAAAGTTAAAGGTATTGCGTCAGTCTCTGAGCACTTACCTGAGCATAGTTGGCAAAGTACAACACTTAACAGTATTGGCAAGGTACAAACTAGGCAGCAGGAACATACTTTGTCGTTTGGGGCTTGCAGACCTTTTTGGCTACTTGCTCAGCCTGAGGTCATTGCTAGAACAGAGTTTGAATTATTGAAAGGACCTGAGCGATTACAAACCCATTGGTGGCAGCAAGCTTACTATTGCCGAGACTATTACATTGCTAGTCATGTTGATGGTGGGCTGTGCTGGGTTTACCAAGAGCAAGAGGGCTTCTATCTACATGGATGGTTTAGCTAATGTATGCAGAGCTACACGCTATTTCAAACTATAGTTTTTTAAGGGGAGCCTCTCATCCTCATGAGCTCGTGGAGCAAGCGGCAAAGCTAGGTTATAAGGCAATCGCGATAACTGATGAATGCTCGTTTGCAGGCATAGTCAAAGCCCATGAAGCGGCCAAAAAGCATCAAATCCGTTTATTAGTCGGCGCGGAGTTTCGCCTAGCTGAAGGCGTATTTGTATTCTTGGCTAAAAACCGTAAAGGCTATGGGCAAATAAGTCAGCTTATCACCTCATCCCGTCGCCGAGCAGAAAAGGGCGCTTATCAGCTGCAGTTTACTGAGCTTTTAAATGGATTAGATGAGTGTATTTTATTGTGGCAGCCTCAGCCTCTGGGGCAAGCATTGGAATCAACTGCCCAAGTAGCGAGTCAGTTGCAGGCATATCAAGCGCAGTGTTTGACTATTGCTCAAGCATTAGTTTCAGCATTTGCTGAGCGTTGTTACTTATTAATGGAGCGAAGCTTACTGGCTGGTGAAGCATTAAAGCTGCAGTTATGGCAATCACTAGCGGATAACTTACAGATTGAATGCGTAGCTGCAGGTAATGTGCGTATGCATTGTGAGCAGCGACAAAAGCTGCAAGATGTGCTGACTTGTATTCGCTACGCCACTCAATTAGAGCAAGCTGGTGCGTTGTTACTCGCAAACACAGAAACGGCATTAAAACCGTTAAATGCGATTGCTAAGCGGTACCCTAAAGCTTGGATTGATAACAGCTTAGTGATAGCACGGCAGTGTGACTTCAGTTTAGATGAACTGAGATACGAATATCCAAGTGAAGTGGTTCCTAGCAACGTCACTGCGAGTGAATATTTAGCTGCTGAAGTTGAAAAGGGCGCGAATTGGCGTTTTAACCACAAGATCCCTGTATTGGTTAAGCTGCAATATTTAAAAGAGTTGCTGTTAATTAAAGAGATGCAGTATGAGTATTTCTTTTTAACCATTTACGACATAGTTCAGTTTGCTAAATCACAGAATATTTTACATCAAGGCCGAGGCTCGGCGGCTAATTCAGTTGTGTGTTATTGCTTAGGGATCACCGAAGTTGACCCAACTAAAGTCAATATGCTGTTTGAGCGCTTTGTGTCTAAAGAGCGTAATGAACCGCCTGATATTGACGTCGATTTTGAGCATGAGCGCCGCGAAGAGATCATCCAGTATATTTATAGTAAGTACGGCCGCGAACGTGCAGCACTTGCCGCTACGGTGATCAGCTATCGCTTTAAAAGTGCCATGGGCGACGTCGGTAAAGCCTTAGGTATAGACAGACAACATATTGAGCATATGCTGCATAGTATTGATCGGCGCGATATTGAGTTTGATTGGCTAAGCCAATTAGAGGCTAAAGGCTTGGTGCCAAAAGAGGGCATTGGTCAGTATTTTTTGCCTTTGGTACAAGAAATTCTAGGGTTTCCTCGGCACCTCTCTCAGCATGTGGGCGGATTTATTATCTCATCAGGGCCATTAAGTGAGTTGGTGCCAGTTGAAAACGCTGCAATGGCTGATAGAACGGTTATTCAGTGGGATAAAGATGATTTAGAAAGTTTAGGCCTGCTAAAAGTCGATGTGTTGGCTTTAGGCATGTTAACTGCTATTCGAAAATGCTTTGAGCTTATTACTCATTCTCAGACTCAGGCCCAGACTAATACTCAAAACCAAACTTGCGATAATCTTTCACTGCAAAACTATCATAGTTTAGATAATAGTTTAGAGCCTTACCAAAGTCAGCAAGTTAAAGCATTTTCAATGGCAGATATTTGTTGGGAGCAAGCTGAGGTGTACCAAATGCTACAACAAGGAGATAGCATTGGCGTGTTTCAAGTGGAGTCGCGGGCGCAAACCTCAATGCTGCCAAGGCTCAAACCTAAATGCTATTACGATTTAGTGGTGCAAATAGCGATTGTTCGTCCGGGTCCAATTCAAGGCGATATGGTGCACCCTTACTTAAGGCGTCGAGACGGGTTAGAGAAGGTGAGTTACCCAAGTACTGAGGTTGAATCCGTTTTATCGCGCACTATGGGGGTGCCGATTTTTCAGGAACAAGTGATTCAATTAGCTATGGTGGCTGCGGGCTTTTCTGGCGGTGAAGCCGACCAATTAAGGCGTGCGATGGCAAGCTGGAAACGTTCGGGAGAGTTACAACAGTTTGAAGAAAAACTGTTAAATGGCATGCAGAGCCGTGGTTATTCGACAGAGTTTGCCGAGCAAGTTTACCGGCAAATAAAAGGCTTCGGTGAATATGGTTTTCCAGAGTCACACTCTGCAAGCTTTGCGCTACTTGCTTATGTGTCAGCGTATTTAAAATACCACTATCCGGCGGCATTTTGTTGTGCGTTACTTAATAGTCAACCTATGGGTTTTTATAGTCCGTCGCAGTTAATTCAAGATGTGAAACGACACGGTGTAAAGGTGCTACCAGTTTGCATCAATCAAAGTCAGTGGCAGCACAGTTTAGAGTCTGATGAAAATGGTGTGCAGCAGCTACGGTTGGGCTTTAGATTAGTGAAAGGACTCAACCAAAAAGAGTGTGCTCGACTTGTAGAGTTAAGGCCAGAGCAAGGGTTTCATCAGCTTGAGCAGATCTATCAATTAGGTATTGCCCGCCATGAACTTGAAACCTTGGCGAGTGCAAATGCATTTGTAAATCTTGCAGGGCATAGACACCAAGTTCGTTGGCAGTTGTCGGCTTGTCAGCAGAGTTTGCCGCTGTTTGCTGCCGATGAACTCGAGCAACTAAATAAGTATACCAAGGGAGAGAGTAAACGGATAACAGCTGATTTGATTAACAAGCATCAGGTCACGCCTCAGTTAGCTGCACCTACAACTGCTGAGTCTATGCAAGCTGATTATGCTTATACAGGTGTTACATTAGGCGAGCACCCGATGGCAATGCTTAGAGCAAAGCCTAGCTCATATCAATCCTGTTTGCGTCACTGCTTAACCGCTGAACAACTTGATAATTGTCGCTGTGGTCAAGTCGTGACAGTGGCAGGGCTGGTGGTTGGTCGGCAAAGGCCAGGGACTGCATCGGGGGTGACATTTATCACCTTGGAAGATGAAACTGGTAATGTAAACCTTGTTGTTTGGAGTGCTACAGCAAGGGCTCAGCGCCAAGCGTATTTAGTGTCAAAAGTCATGAAAGTGAGCGGTGTTTTAGAGAGACAATCTGGTGTGACTCATGTTGTTGCTGGCAAGCTTGAGGACATATCCCATGAACTGGATAAGTTATCGATTCGTTCTCGAGACTTTCATTGAGACTAGTCTGCATTAGGCCCATTTTGGGTATATACTGCAACCGTGTTTTACATATTACAGATTAAAGAGCCACTGCTGTGCACGTTATACTTTTAACCCATGAACGCGAAGCCACTCGTCCAACTAATACAGGTAATATTGCCCTTAAATTTGCAGGCGAGCATTGTGAGCGAATTATTTGGTCACGTGTTAATCCAGCCCCGGCATTATTAGATAAATTAGCTCTGCCCGGTACCGCTCTTTTATTCCCTAATGATGCTACCAATGGGCAAGAAGCTATAGGTGGGCAAGCAAACGAAGTCAAAGCGCTTCCAGAGACTTTGATAATCTTAGATGCTACATGGCAAGAAGCACGTAAAATGTTACGCCAGAGCCCATATTTGAAAACAGCACGCACTTATTCATTAACTGAAACCGCTAAATCAGAGTTTACTTTGCGCCGTAACCAAATCGAAGGGGGGTTATGTACGCTAGAGTGCATTATCGAATTGTTTAAGAAAGCGAATATGGATGTACCTGCGCAATGTTTACAAGCTGAATTTCAACAGTTCTGCGAGTAATTCATCACAAGCTCATTGTCATTATTGATTACCAATGAATAAGGCGCCGTTAGCGCCTTATGATTAAAGATGAAACTTTATGAGTAACAAAGAGATTTAGGTTTACTCGTCATTTATAGATATTAAATCACGGTCAGATAAATACACAAGAAATGACAAACAGCCCCAGCTAACACAAACAAATGCCAAATAGCATGATTAAAGGGGATCTTCTTAGCCACGTAAAATATCACGCCTAAGCTATAAAATAACCCACCACTTATGAGTAAGTTAAAGCCAAGATCTGACATGTTGGCAATTAAATCTTGCATCACAGTCACACAAAGCCAGCCCATAACAAGGTACAGAATTAAGCTAAACGCTTTAAAGCGACCAATAAACAGGGTTTTAAATAATACTCCACCGATAGCGAGTGACCAGATAGCAATTAGCACCCAATCTGCATCACTACTTGTGAGCGTGATAAGCATTAAAGGCGTATAAGTGCCTGCAATCAAAAGGTAAATAGCACAGTGATCGGCAATTTTTAATTTATGCTTTAAAAGTGGTGATGTGGCGCTGTGATACAAGGTTGAGCACAGAAACAATAGAATAAAGCTAGCACAGTAAATAACAACTCCACTTAATTGCACAAAGCTTAAGTGGTCATAGCCCTTTAGCAAGCAAAGGATAAGCCCAACAATACCTATAATGACACCGAGGCCATGACTAATACTGTTAGCAAGTTCTTCTTTAGCGCAGTAATTTGCCACAGTAATTTGCTTCTGTGTTGTAGGAGATGTTTGATTGTCTGAAACTGTCGCTTGTTCTACTGCCATCGTATAAAAGACTTCTGGTTTGACCACAATTAGGTGCAGTGTAACAGTTTTGAATTGAAAAGCTATAGTTTTAGCTAACACGTGTACGCTTAAATTGGTTGGTATTAGACGCTATTATTGGCGGGCTATTATTAGAGTCCTATTATTATTTGGTATTGGTTTTAATTTGTAGAATCCATGTTGAACTAATTTCATTTAGCTTGCTCTAAATTACTGCTAAATAGGGATAATAGGATCAAGTTAACTGCATGACGCAAAAAGTCGATAAAAAGGATTTCAAGACTAAAACTGATTTTAGTCTTAGTGATGTAAAAGGCGTTAAAGCTGGTAGTCACATGGGTGATCAAATCGATAATCACACTGGGCTAAAAAGGCATTTCACGGCATGTTCAGCGACAGAGACAGGCGAAGATGATAGGCTCATTAGCGTATTCTATGGCGCTGAAGATGAACTGGAAACCTGCACTTATCTTGCTCTTCCTTTAAGCTTCGATAAACAAACTAATGCTAATTGTAACAGCAGTTCCTCGCTCAAAAATACCTTTATACTACAAGACTATAATACACCATTGTTGCCGGGAAATACTGTAACGAATGCGTTGCCTAAATCGTATTTGGAAAGATCTCGATTATCACCATTTTCAGTGTTGATTATTAGCGTGTTAATAGTGCATGTTGCCGTCATTTTTGCGATCAATTATTTTTGGGTTAGACCTACTGTGACTGTTAATAAACTTACCGAGACTAAAATTCAATCTTATTTATATCAAGTGCCAAAAGCTGAGCCTCAGATAGAAACTGAGCCTCAGATAGAAACTGAGCCTCTGTTAGAGAGTCGCATGGAGAGTAAGCCAAGTGCTGCAACGCCAATTAAGGATAAGCCTGATGATAAGCTAACTGTCAGTAAACAGGATACGGCAAGGATTAAGCGCACAGAAGTTCAAGAGCCTAGTAAACAAATTAAGTCTGAGCCCAAAACTGACTTATCACTGGCAATTGATGATAAAGCTAAAGTGGCAACTGCATTATCTGCCCCGAGTGCTAATACATCCAAAAACACCTCAGCAAAGCGCTTTACCCAATCTTATCTTGCAAAACAGCGGGCGAATAAACTTGATGAACTGGTCGTAAGTAGCGCGGCTAACTATAGCCAAAAACGCTCGCTTAGTAAGATGGATGGCGAAATGCAGGAACTCGTTTTTCCGGAGATAGATAAGTACAGTAAGGTGGTCACCACCGATCATGTACTGGATCCTAATCGCATCATTAGAAAAGGCGATACTTGCTATCGCATCGTTAAAATTGGCGACCAAATTAACCCTTATGCCGAGACTATCGGTTACCCTTTCAATTGTGGTGGCGACAAGGTTAAAAAAGCAATTAATGAGGCCATCGCTGCTCGACTAGAAAAGCGTATGCTGGGGAAATAATAAAAAATTTGTTTGATAAAAACTCAAGTTGATGACCGTTTACTATAAGGTAGTCACTAAAATCCCTTTAATATCAGTTATTTGGTCTTGGTGGTTAAGTGTTTGACTTCTGGTCTAATAACTTTTTAAGCCCTTGTATCTCACCTGTAGATAGGTCTATACTGCCAGCTCATCTTGTCGGAGTGCCATATGGCTGAGACCGTTAATTCGGGATCCGTTGAACCTGATCAGGCTAGAACCTGCGAAGGAAACAAGCGAAATAACTGCATAAAATGACTTTTAAATAAGCGCCAAAGCAGCATTTCGGTGGTTACGTGTAACTAGAATTTACCCCTAGTTATATGTTCAACTTTTCAGATTCTCATTTTCTCCTGGCAAGCAACTTCATTTCTTTTTTAAAAGTGAGTTTGCTAATGTCAAATCGTCGCGAAACCCGAGCTCAAGCTCAAAAATTTATTGATAATCTAAAACCACTACAACACCCAAATTCTGAGAAAATCTACCTTGAAGGTAGCCGTGCTGACCTTAAAGTGGGTATGCGCCAAATTCATCAAGCCGATACGCTTATTGGCGGTGACGAAACCAATCCTGTATTTGAAGCCAACCCGCCGTTAAAGGTGTATGACTGCGCGGGTGCCTACTCAGATCCTGATGCAATGATTGATGTGCGTAAAGGTCTTGAGAAGTTCCGTGAAAACTGGATTGAAGAGCGCAGTGATACTGAGCAGTTACAAGGTGCAAGTTCGGGCTTTACTCAGCAGCGCCTTGCTGATGATGGCCTAGACCATCTGCGTTTCGAGTCTTTATTACCGCCGCGCCGCGCGAAAGAAGGTAAACGTGTTACCCAATTGCACTATGCTCGCCAAGGCATTATTACCCCAGAGATGGAATACATTGCCATACGTGAAAATATGGCAAAGTCTGAGGTCACAGACCCAATTCTGACCCAAAAAGATAAAGGCGAGAGTTTTGGGGCTGCGATTGGTGAACCAATTACCCCTGAGTTTGTTAGGCAAGAAATTGCTCGCGGCCGCGCAATTATCCCACTAAACATTAACCATCCAGAAGCAGAGCCGATGATTATTGGCCGTAACTTTTTGGTGAAAGTGAATGCCAATATCGGTAACTCAGCGGTAACCTCATCGATTGAAGAAGAAGTTGAAAAGCTAGTTTGGTCGACCCGTTGGGGCGCCGATACGGTAATGGACTTATCTACCGGTCGTTATATTCACGAGACCCGCGAATGGATTATTCGTAACTCTCCGGTACCTATTGGTACCGTTCCTATCTATCAAGCACTAGAGAAAGTGAATGGTGTTGCTGAAGATCTTAACTGGGAAACATTCCGCGATACCTTAATTGAACAAGCAGAGCAGGGCGTGGATTACTTTACGATTCATGCCGGCGTATTACTGCGCTATGTGCCGATGACGGCTAAACGCTTAACCGGTATTGTTTCTCGCGGTGGCTCTATCATGGCTAAATGGTGTTTGTCGCACCATAAAGAAAATTTCCTTTATGAACACTTTAGAGAAATTTGTGAGATCTGTGCCGCCTATGATGTGTCGCTGTCATTAGGCGATGGTATGCGTCCCGGCTCAATTGCCGATGCCAATGATGAAGCGCAATTCTCTGAGCTAGAAACTTTAGGAGAGCTGGTGAAAATTGCTTGGGAGTATGACGTGCAGACCATTATTGAAGGTCCGGGCCATATTCCAATGAATCTGATTAAAGAGAACATGGATAAGCAGCTAGAGGTGTGTGATGAAGCACCATTTTATACTTTAGGCCCACAAACGACCGATATTGCGCCGGGTTACGATCATTTTACCTCAGGTATTGGCGCTGCAATGATTGCTTGGTATGGCTGCGCGATGCTGTGTTATGTCACGCCTAAAGAGCATTTAGGTTTGCCAAACAAGGAAGATGTTAAGCAAGGTCTAATTGCCTACAAAATTGCTGCTCATGCTGGTGATGTGGCGAAAGGACATCCGAGCGCGCAAATTCGTGACAATGCCTTATCAAAAGCGCGTTTTGAGTTTCGTTGGGAAGACCAATATAACCTAGGTTTAGACCCTGAAACCGCCCGTGCTTATCACGATGAATCACTGCCACAAGAATCAGCTAAGGTTGCTCATTTTTGCTCTATGTGTGGCCCAAAATTCTGCTCAATGAAAATTACCCAAGAAGTGCGTGATTACGCTGCGGCGCAAGAGCGTGAAGCTGGGGCCAAAACCATTGATATTAAATCTGCCGCGGAATATGAGTCTTATAGCGGTAGCGATGCTGAGGCGGCAAAATTGGCTGTTGAACGAGCGCAAGGTATGGCACAAATGTCGGCCGAGTTTAAGGCGAAAGGCGCAGAGCTTTACCATGAAGCAAGTAATAAACAGCCTGATGTAGCACTAGAGGACTAATCATGGCAAACCCAGATGCGTTATCTGTGAATCGTCCTATTGTATGGACTATAGCGGGCTCAGATAGTGGCGGTGGTGCGGGTATTCAAGCTGATCTGGCAACCATGTCAGATCTTGAGGCCCACGCTTGCAGTGTGATCACCGCAGTAACCGCGCAAAGCTCGGTTACTGTGGCGTTGGTTGAGTCTGTATCAAGCAAAATGTTGCAGTCTCAGCTTGATACTTTAGCGAGTGATTTACCGCCAGCGGCGATAAAAATAGGCTTGCTGGCCGATCAGGCTCAAATAGAGCTGCTAGCTAAATGGTTAACAGAGCAGCAAGCTTGTTGGTTGCAATCAGACAAAAACGTGCCTGTGATTCTCGATCCTGTGATGGTGGCTACTTGCGGTGATGCCCTAGCAAATGGTGGCGGCTTAGACTTTACGCCGTTTAAAGGGTTATTAACCTTAATCACGCCGAATGTGAGTGAATTGGCTGTGCTTGCAGCCACTGAGCTTACAAGTGTTGATGCATGTATTGTTGCTGCCCAAAAGCTATCTGAAACCTTAAATACTTCAGTGTTAGCAAAAGGCGGTGATAACGGGCCTGCTTGGTGTCAGCAGCAAGCTAACGATTTACTGGTATGCACCGATGTTGATGGGATCTCTGATAAGCACCAGTGGCAGAGCTTTTGGCTATCGAGTAATCGAATTGATACAAATAATAATCATGGTACAGGCTGCACATTATCGTCTGCTATCGCAGCGGTAATGGCTCATGGCTTTGTGCTTAATGATGCGGTGGTTGTGGCTAAGGCTTATGTAAATTCGGGGCTTAAGGCCAGCTATCAGATAGGTCAAGGCCCCGGCTGCTTGGCAAGAACGGCTTGGCCGAAGGAGTTAGTTGATTTTCCATACATCAAGCTTGTGACGACCAACGAAATAGAGCCGATGCCGCTTAAAACTTATAGGCATGAGCAAGCCAGTTTCAAGCAGATTGAAGAGTCCTTGGGGCTTTACCCTGTGGTTGCAGATGTTGAAATGCTCGAAACCTTACTTAAAGCGGGTGCTAAAACAATCCAGTTAAGGGTAAAAGATCTTACTGATGTAACGCTTGAGCGCAGCATTATTCAGGCTATTTCACTTGGCCGTGATTACAAGGCGCGAGTATTTATCAATGATCATTGGCAATTGGCGATTAAACATCAAGCTTATGGAGTGCATTTAGGACAAGAAGACCTTATTGCTAGCAACCTAGAACAGCTGCGCGCTGCCAAGCTGGCGCTTGGGCTTTCTAGCCATAGCTATTTTGAAATATTGCTGGCTAAACAACATAAGCCTTCTTATATCGCGTTCGGTCATATTTTTCCGACAACCACTAAGGTTATGCCTTCAAAGCCACAGGGACTGAATAAATTAGCCCGCTATGTGTCGTTAATGAAAGGGGATCTACCGATAGTCGCGATAGGCGGTATTGATGCTGCATGTGTCAATAGCGTTAAAGCAACAGGCGTGGATGACGTTGCCGTGGTGCGTGCCGTCACTGAGGCTGATGATCCCGCTGCCGCCTTTACTGCTTTGCAGCAAACCTGGTGGGAGTTGTAGAGATGCCACTAACTGATAAAGAGTTTATCCGTTACTCACGGCAAATCTTATTGCCTGAAGTTGGTGAGGCGGGTCAGCAAACCTTTGCTGATGCAAAGGTCGTCATTATTGGCATTGGCGGCCTAGGTCATCTCGTAGCGCAATACCTTGCGGCTGCAGGTATTGGTCATCTAACACTGGTGGACGGTGATACGGTGGAAGTGTCCAATTTACCACGCCAGCTGTTGTTTGATGATAGTGACTTAGGTCTATATAAAGCCTTAGTGGCTAAAACAAAACTTCGCCGCGCTTATGAGCAAACGGGCGTTTCCGCTGTAACTGAACATTTAAACCATAACAATGCTGAGTCAGTGCTAAATAGTGCTGAGATTGATTTGTTGCTCGATTGCAGTGATAACTTCGCGACTAGGCATTTTGTTAATCAGTTAGCGATTAAGCAGCAAATTGGTCTAGTGTCAGCATCTGCTGCCCACTTCCAAGGACAATTACTCAGTATTGATCAACATGTAAGTCCACAATCAGGCTGTTATCACTGTTTGTTTCCAGCTGACATGCGAGTTAATCAGAGCTGTCAAACAGTGGGGGTATTGGGACCTATGGTCGGTACTTTGGCATCGATGCAGGCCTTGATGGCTTTGCAATTGATAATGGGTAATAAAGCACTGATCGGTAAACTGTATCGTTTTGATGGTAATCAGTTTAGCTGGCGAGAAGCCCGTTTGCTGCGTAACCCAGAATGCATGATCTGCGGCAATGAATATACTTCCGCTGCGGCCAAGTCAGCTTGTGAAAAATTTCCGTTTACGGAGAACCAATATGAATAAAGCTACAGACAGCATTGATATCAGTATTAATGATGAAACCAAACAGGTTGCGATTAACTCAACAGTACAAAGTGTAATTGAAATCTATGCCGAATTAGCAGGCGCCGATGTAAACGCTATTGCTGTGGCGATCAACAGTGAAATTGTACCTCGCGTGCGCTGGCAGTCGGAGTGTTGTTTAGCCGGTGACAAGTTTGAAATTTTTTCTGTAGTAGCAGGAGGTTAATATGTTAACAATTGCTGATCATCAATTTGAATCGAGACTATTCACGGGAACGGGTAAATTTGCTCAACCGGAAACCATGTTAGCTGCGATTAAAGCATCACAATCACAGCTTGTTACCTTGGCTGTAAAGCGATTGGACCTTAGTACTGGCAGTGACAACATTTTACAGCCATTGCTCGATAGCGGCGTAAAGTTATTACCTAATACGGCTGGTGCGAGAAATGTCAAAGAAGCCATATTTGCCGCGCATTTAGCACGTGAAATGTTAGGCACAAACTGGGTGAAACTTGAAATTCACCCTGACCCTAAATATCTGATGCCTGATCCTATTGAAACTTTAGAAGCTGCGCGAATTTTATGTGAGCAAGGCTATGTGGTGCTGCCTTACGTACATGCCGATCCTGTGTTGTGTCGCCGCCTTGAAGAAGTAGGCTGCGCTGCAGTCATGCCGCTAGGCAGCCCCATTGGCTCTAATCAGGGCTTGGCAACTGAAACCTTTTTAAAAATCATTATCGAGCAGGCTAATGTACCTGTGATTGTTGATGCGGGTATTGGCGCTCCTTCACAAGCAACTCACGCTATGGAGCTTGGCGCTGATGCTGTACTGGTCAATACTGCAATCGCCAGTAGTTCTGATCCGGTTGCGATGGGGCACTGTTTTGCGCAAGCCGTAAATACCGGGCGTCAGGCTTATATTGCGGGTTTAGGTGCAGTGAGTCATCAAGCACATAACACCAGTCCGTTAACAGGCTTTTTAAATGAATAGCATCGGTTCAACAACACTAAACTCCCAGAGCAAGGATACTGCTTCGCAGTATCCTGTGCCTACGAGTTTTGTCGATGTGTTTAAGCAGCTTTCTAGAAGCGAGCTTAAATTAAGGCTTTATTCGACGACGGCTAAAGAGGTAGAGCAGGCGCTACAATGTCCATCGGGTAACTTAGACTGCTTATTAGCACTTTTGTCTCCTGCCGCAGAGCCATATTTAGAGCAGATGGCACAGCAGTCAGTCGCGCTTACAAGGCAGCGTTTTGGCGCGAGTATTGGCATGTATATTCCGCTCTATTTATCGAATCTTTGCGCGAATGAATGTGATTATTGCGGCTTTACTATGAGCAATAAAATTAAGCGTAAAACTCTGTCTGAAAGCGAAATACGCGATGAAATTCAGCCGATAAAAGCGATGGGTTATGACTCCATATTATTAGTCTCTGGCGAGCATGAAACTAAAGTAGGTGTGCCTTATTTCAAGCAAATGCTACCACTAATACGTAAAGAGTTTAGTCATGTAGCAATGGAAGTGCAGCCACTAGAAGAGCAAGATTATAAAGAGCTTGTAGATGAAGGGCTAGATGCCGTGATGTTATATCAAGAAACTTATAATCCAGTGACCTATGGCGAGCATCATACTCGAGGCAAGAAGAGTGACTTTGCCTACCGACTTGAATCGCCGGATCGCGTCGCGAGAGCTGGCGTCGATAAAATTGGTTTAGGGGTATTACTCGGTCTTGATGATTGGCGCCTAGACGCGCTATTAATGGGGCATCATTTAGATTACCTTGAGAAAACCTATTGGCGTAGTCGCTATAGTATCTCTTTGCCAAGGCTTAGGCCTTGTACTGGTGGCGTTGCCCCCAAAGTTGAGCTTACCGATAAGGGATTAGTGCAGATGATCTGCGCCTTTAGATTGTTTAATCAACAGCTTGAAATTAGCTTATCAACCCGTGAAACCCCTGACCTCAGAAACAACTTGTTTGCACTGGGTGTTACCAATGTGAGTGCTGGGAGCTCAACCCAACCCGGTGGCTATGTCGAACCTAATACAGAGCTAGATCAGTTTGAGATAAGTGATGAGCGCTCGCCTACATTGGTCGCAAAAGCCATGCTTGAGCGGGGATTAAATCCAGTGTGGAAAGATTGGGAAACGGGTTGGTAAATAATGACTGTTTAGATTGTGAACGGTAATCTTATTGTTTTTTTATCAATAGCTAAAGCATGAGTCTTCTTGTTATGAACACTTTTAGCTAAGTGGTATACATTAATTGATGTATACCAAACAGCTTATTGCATTACACAGGGAGTGATGCTGTTTAATAGTTACTGCCGCAAATGCTCTTTTAATTTAGCGTAAACTTCTGTTGGGATTATTGGTTTAGAAATATAGCCGTTTGCACCAAGGCGTAATGCGAGGTTTTCATCGGATTCTTCAGTTAGCGCACTAACAATAATCACAGGGATCATTTGGGTTAAGGGGTCCTCTTTTAAATCCTTTAATACTTGGTAGCCATTTTTACCAGGCATCATTATGTCTAGAAAAATAAAGTCCGGACATTGAACACCTAAAATATCAATTACATCAAAACCAGAGTTGATGGTTGTGACTTGGTAATCGTGGCCTAATATTGATAATAATAGACTTGAGCAAAAAGGATCATCATCTACAATCAGTATTCTAGTTTTATTCATTTAGACTTCCTCAGAGCAGACAGTTATCTTTTATTCGAAAAGGCTATCATTTTATCAATACAAAGGCTATCTCATTGGAACTTGATACCTTGTGATATGTTTTTAGTTAACTGTAGATGATTTAATTATACTTGCGAGCTTTTCTTACTGTACATCTAAAACTAATAGTATGATAATTGAACCACTTAGACATAGATAAAGGGGGATGATATGCAAATTCCACCAAGTATTATTTCTGGGCAAAATGGCTTTCAGGCGGCACAAACCGATTTAACTCAAGCTACAATAGATGTAGCTGGTGCGAGTCAGTCTGTAGCGGGAACCACTACAGCTATTACCGTTTCAAATACAACGGGGACTTTGATTGATGCAGCTCAAGCAGTTAACCACGCTCAAGCTAACGCTGAAGTCATCCAAACATCATCGGATATGATTGGCAGCATAATAAATATCAAAGTATAAACTTACCTGTGTATGCTACCAAGCAGCATAAAAAAGCACTCTTGTAGAGTGCTTTTTTATGGAAAAATTTAAGTTGGCTTAGCTTGATGATGTTGCAATATTAATGCTTCAAGTAGCTCATTTGCCGGGCCTTGCTTATCTCTATTGGGAATAACTAAGCTTAGCGTAGCTTTACGTTTACTTGAGCCTTTAAGATGGAGTTGTCTGAGTGATTTATTATCAATTTCAACCTGGACCAAATGTTGAGGCACCCAACAAAAACCCATTCTCTTTTTTAAAATGGCAATAGCCTCATGAAAGTTGCTTACTGTCCAACGTTGCTCTGCTTTTAACCAGCCAAGATCAGTGTTGGGGCTTAAGGCTGTATCTTTAATCACGATCTGAAGTTGCTGCGCCAAGGTTTGATCATCTTCAATGTGGCTCAGTTGGGCGAGAGGGTGCTCAGGGTGGCAAACCAGTATAAAGTCGATATCTAACAGAGGTTCAGCAATATGGCCTTTAGGTGGCGGACCACCGCATATTGCTAAATCAACGCTTTGGTTATTGATTAATTCAGAGGTACCTGTTATTACAGTGTCAATAATCGTGACACGTGTGCCGCGGCTTTGCGGTAAAAACTCGCTTAACGCATCGACAAGGTGACCCATAGGGTAAATGATTTCTCGAGCGATAGTTAATTGTGGTTCCCAACCCCTTTCTAAGTTGCTCGCCAACATCTCTAACTCGTTTACAGACTGAGTGATATGTCGTGATCGGCGCAGTAAAACTTCGCCACATTCAGTTAAATAAGCTTTCCGCCCCTTAACCTCAAGTAATTGTACGCCAAGTTGAAACTGCAGTTTTGCCACAGCGTGGTTAAGCGAAGATTGACTTTTATTTAATTGTTCCGCTGCCTGAGAGTAGCCTCCATAGTCGACTACCGCTTGTAATATTCGCCACTGCTCAAGTGTTGATTTGGCTCTATCCATATGAATTAACGGCTCTGAATTTAGGTTGAGTCAATGCCAGAAAGGCTCATTGAGCCTTTCTGTAGAGGGATCACTTATTAATAGGAGTAACTTGTTTAGGCAGATATTTCTTAGTCGCTTTCAGTTCTGATAGGTAAGGGCCTTTATGTAACTTTTCAGGCCAATCAAGCAACATCATAGCCAATACATTGCGATGTTCACCGATCACTAAGTCAGGATTACCACGAGGTGAGGGAATGATTTGCTCTTTGGTATTAAACGCATTAATGATATGTTTTTGAGTTTTTTTAACCACTGGGTGGTTAGGTTTCCCTGCGAGTAAGAAACTAATTCCCACTTCGGCAATAATGTCGTCTGTAGCATCTTTCAAAATACGATCAATATTGCGATCAAAATGGTCTAAAATCCAGGCGAACTCTTTAGCATCAACATTGTGCTGGTAATATTCACTGGCTGCAAAAATAAAGTGGGTCATACCGTATAGCTTATTGCGGTATTGCTTTTTATTTAACTCGCTATCTTCATTGTCTGGGTAAACTTCAATAAATGCTTTTTTATAATCGGCTAAATAGTCACCTACACCAATTTGTTTAGCCCAGTAAACGTAGTTAATTAACTGCGCTGCCCATGTCTCAATCATGGCTTTATCGGTCAAGCCTGTTTTTAAGTCGGCTTTTTTAAGCGCTGCAGTTAATTTGTCATGACATGGACCAGTAAAGCCAAACTCATCAATTCGGCTTGAGTAACGTAGCAATACATCGGTATAGAAGATGAATTCAGGAAAAGGCTGGAGTGCTTTTTTACGCGCCTTAGCACGTGGGCCTTTGCCCAATACAGAGATAGCCTCTTCTGCTTGATCGATAATGAAGTTTGGTTTGTCGAGATTACACGCATAGAACGCCTGAGCTTCGGTTACAGCATAAAGATCGACTAGTGCAGCATTGGCGTATTTGTCGTCACCAGTCATGCGATATTGGCGTATGCCGTAATGACCTTGAACACGTGGAGGTAGTTCGAATAAATGTTCCTCCAGGTTATTCTTTATCCCTTGATAAACTTGAGATTTTGTAGACTCTGTGACAGCAAGGTCGGCGGCAAAACTATTGGCGCAAAAGAGTGCAGCGGCGAGAGTGCTGATCTTGATGATTGAAGGCATGTTGAGTCCTTTTTATGAGTGAGTCTGGGGTTATTGTTTCGTCTAACAACAGTTGTAACTGAGTGACCATGTCGTTAGCTGATTCATTAACGACTAAATAATCAAAAATATGTTTTTGATTTTGACAGTCTTTTGTTGATTGGTAAATATACTTGGCGACGGCTTTCTGCCAAACTTTTTGATAATACAACGGCCCTTGATACACAATGGCACTAAAAGTGTAGGGCGCATCATCGACGCTATCCCAACGAGCAGAAAAAGCTTGTTTAAAAGCACTATCTAAATCAAACCTGTTTTTATCCTCAGAAGACAAATAGCTATTTAGTGCAACCTTTGCTCTAAATATTTGTAGTTGAGTGGCATATCGCTGCAATACAGCTTCTCTACTATTATTTTTAGGTGTAGGGAGCAGCTCGCCTTTAAGCCACATTTGTAGCCAAAACTTGTCTATTTGATCGCTATCTTGGGTTTCGCCTAGCGTATTTTGTAAATAATAACGATGGCCGCTGGCTAACTGGCTAATAATGCTTGCAACAGTATCGATCATTGCGCTTTGTTGTTGATAATTGGTGAGCTCATCTTTTAAAACCAACTCATATTGACCAAATTGTTGTCCTACCACAGCATGTCTTATTACTCTTGCTTGAGTTTTTTTGCCTTGACTGAGGTATAGGTCACCGAGCAAGCGGTGTTGATGATAAACCCGTAAGACTTTTTCGTTTACAGGTGTGATTGACACTGCTAGCGGCTCTAACACCTTAGCGATGTTATTTAACCATAACCGTGATGATGTAGGTTCAACGACTGTGGGTTTAGCGTTAGACAATACTTGGCCTAAACTCCAAGGGTTAGTGTTTATTGCTTGGGTTTGGCTTTGTAAAAACTTAGCTACAAGCTGTGGGTGAGATAACCATTGTTGCTGGAGTATTTCATGGCTGTGATCTTGATAACCATCTTGCTCTGCTTGCTGCTGGCGTAAGTTTTTTATTACCTCAAATGAGGTTTTGTTTTTTATCGATGCGCGAGCTTGGTAGGCTTGCCATACCGTCTTTCTGCATTGCTCGTTTGGCTGCTTAATTAAATAGCTTGCCAAGCTACCGTTAAAGTTTGTCTTAACTGAGTTAAGTTTTGCGTCAAGTTGGCAGCCAGTATTAGCAAAGTTAAGGCTTAATTGCTGACTCGTGACACCTTGTTTAAATGCAGCTTGAGCGGTATGCAATTGAGCTTTATCTAGCGGCGATTCACTATTAGTTGCAAGGCGGTTGATCCGCATTGCGAGTGCTTGAATATGTGGGTTATGACTTTCAGCGAGCTTAAAGCGAGTCGATTGAAACTGTGTCGATTTAAAAAATAATGCAAGCTCATCAGCCAAATACAGTTGGCACTGTAATACTAGCTCTCTATCAGCATAGGACAGTGGAAACTGTCGATAGTATTTAATTCTGTCATTGATATTAAAAAAGCCGATTAATTGCCGTTCGAGTGCTGCTGCATGCTGCGCTGCACCAGTTGTTATTGATGTTTGATTTTTTGCCGGAAATTGATAAGCAAGACATTGCTCGACTAAAAGTGGGATAGGAGACACGGCAGCAAAAGCTGCCGTGTTAAACCAACAAATACCAATTAACAGTGGGCTTAACAGCCATTTTTTAATTCTAGCTGTTGGCACTGAAATGTATTTTTGCATATGCCACGCGTTCTTCGACCGTCATATTATGGTTGCCCATTTTTTCAACATGGCGAAGATTTGGCAAAATACCGCGACCGTTAGCAATTTGAATCGCAAGACCGGGACGAGCATTTAGCTCGAGCAAAAGTGGCCCTTTGTTTTTATCTAGCACCATATCGGTGCCTAGATAACCAAGTTCTGACATTTCATAGGCCATTGAAGCTGTATGCAACAAGGTATCCCATTGTGGGACGGCAATTGAAATAAGCTCTTTTTGGGTATCAGGGTGTAGGTCAATAGGCTGATCAAATTGCACAGCATGTAGGCCTTTACCCGTTGCGATATCAATACCAACGCCCACAGCACCCTGGTGTAAATTTGCCTTACCGTCTGACGCAGCAGTTGAAAGACGCAACATACCCATGATTGGAAAACCTTTGAAGATGATCAGACGTATGTCTGGTACACCTTCGTAGGAGTAGCCATCAAATACCGGGTCAAACTGAATCAATCCTTCTACAATCGCAACATCAGGTTTACCACCTAATGAAAATAGTCCGCTGAGTACGTTAGATACATGGCGGTCAACTTCAGAGGGCGTCACTTCTTGGCCATTTGGCTTGTAGTAACGACCGTTTTCAACCTTAGTGACAACTAAAATCCCTTTACCGCCAGAACCTTTAGACGGCTTAATAACAAAACCGTCTGTGTTATTGACCATTGCAGGAATATCCGCAATGCCATGTTGCTCTGATACGGTACCTATTAAGTCTGGCACAGCGATGTTATTTGCCAGTGCCAACTGTTTGGTCGTTAGCTTGTCATCCACACGTTTGTAAAACTTACGTGGGTTATATCGACCAATGTAATCGATATTACGCTTGTTCATACACAATACGCCATTACGACGTAGATCTGATGGCTTAGCTAGAAACATTATTTTTCTCCAGCTAGTGGCTTAAAGCGCTTAAGCTCAAGCAGACGGTATCCTGTGTATTGGCCCATTAGCAGCACTAAAGCCAAAATGACTAGGTGAATACCTAGGAAGTTAAACACCCAGTGCTGAACCCAAGTCGCGCTCATAGCTAAGTAAGCTAAAGTTGCTACGAATAGGCTACCGCCACCTTGTACGATAACTTCTTTTGGACCTTCTTCTTCCCAAAGGATAGACATTCTTTCAATGGTCCATGCCAAAATAATCATAGGGAAGAAAGTAATGGTTAAGCCTTCACTGAGACCAAACTTGTATGATAATAAGGTAAACAAGCCGATAATACCGATTACCACGATAATAACGGCGGAGATCCTGGATATGAGCAATAGGTTAAGCTCTGATAAATAAGAACGGATCATTAAACCGAACGCTACAATCAGCAGGAAGCCAATTAAACCAGTAAATAGCGTTGTTTGAATAAAGGCGAGGGCAATCAACACTGGCATAAAAGTACCAGAGGTTTTAATGCCAATAAGTACACGCAGGAACACGACAACTAAAACACCGATAGGAATTAGCAAAATACCCTTGAATAAGCTTTGCTCTTCTAGCGGTAATTGATAAAGCGAGAAATCTAGCGCATTGTCATTTTTCATCACATCAATGGCAGTGGCTAACGCTGAGCGAGTATCCTGCAGCATAGAAAAATTAACTTGGGAGTTAACGCCGCCTATAACATCGAGTACAGAGGTGCCTGAACGGTCCCATAGCAATAGGTTTTCAGGACGACCTTGAGTGCCATCTTCGGCGTTAAATAAGTGCCACTCACCGTCGTTATACACTTCAACAAAACTTGACAGTTGTTGTCTACGACGTTGATCTTCTAGGTAAAGACCACTGACTTCTTTGGCTGGGATCCCTTTGCTATGTAGCATACGGATAAACAGCTTCGTCGGTGTGTTGCTTGTTAGTAGTAGCTCAATATTCTGGCTACGCTCATTAGCATTTAGTACTTTGTTTAGCTGCTGGGCAAAAGAAAGGTTAGTTGCACTGCGTGACCAAACTTCTTCGATTGCTTGCTCTGCAGCTGCTTGTTCTGTAGCTGGCCAAGCATAAACTGCAGGGGCTTGTGGCTCAGCAGTTTCTATAAGTTTGTCCTGTCCTGTTGGGATTAGCGTCACTTTATAGTAAAGATCTTGCGTCCCTGTTGCGGTGCGAATCGACCAAATTGCGCGGCGGTCAATAGCATTATTAGTAATGGTTAAGCCGTAGCCAGGTGACGTGGCATTTTCGACCAAAATCTCGTATGCAGGATCTTCTGGGAGTGAGAAAGATACTTCAGCAGGCTCGCCAGTACCACGAAAGCTCACTTTGGCATCAACAGCCCAACTTTGTACTTGTTTACCTGGTACGAAAGGTACGCTGTGCTCAATACCGCGATACACGCTGGCTGCGATCCCGGTGATAAACAGCAAGGCAACTAAGATGTAAAAGGGTTTTCTAGAGTGCATTTGCAATTATCCTATTTATTGGTTTTAGACGGCTTTGCGTCTTGTTTTTTTCCGTGGATAAAAGTCTGCCCAACATCGACAACTGCGATGTCTTGCATAAACTTACGACCAAGTAGTAACGGATATTCCAGATGGCTACGATCACTTAGATTCAAGTCTGTTTCAGCTTTATATTGGCCAATCTCAAGGTGAGCGTGAATGACAGGGCGGCGGTCACTCTTATCATCAGCATCTTGTTTAATACGAACAAAACGTTCTACTTTTGATTCAAAAGTTTTAGCGGGTTGTTTTTCGCCTTGAGTGAAAACATCGAAGCGAACCCATTGGCTTCCATCTCTTTCAAACAAAATAATATTTCGGGCGTCAAGTGAAGAAGATTCCGCACCGGTATCAATACGGGTATTGAAACTAGCTTTTACTTCATCGACATACACATTTTCAACTGCGCCAAGCATAAACTTGTCACCAATAGGAGAAGGAGGGCATTGCACAGGGGCAACAACTGGCACTATGGCTTTTTCTTCTTTCACATTTAATTGAGCTACATTGGCTTTAAGCTCGTCAACCTGTGCTGTTAATGTTTCAAAAGCAGCAGCTTGGCTTTGGTTACAAGTATTAATTGCTCCCAGTATATTGCTTTCTTGCTTGGTTAAGCTGGCTTCTAGTACCGTTACATCGACTGGAATTGGTGCATTTTTATCGCTCGTCGTTGCACAACCTGCAAGGACTGTTGATATTGCGGCAATACAAATTATCTGCTTGAACATAGTGCTTCCCATTTACTATTGGCTAGATTAAATCTTTATTAGGCTGATTCTTGGTGGCAATAATCGTGGCTCGTTTAGGTGCCGGATAGCCTTCAACTGTTAGGCTAACATCATTAGGGTCTAAATAATCAACTAATGATTCATTTGGCATCCATTGTGTACTTCTTTGTTCTGCAAGAGAAGTTACATCTACATCAACGCAGCGAATGTCTGTGAAATCGCATTTTTTTAACCACAACATTAATGCTTCAACAGACGGTAAGAACCAAACATTATTCATTTTACCGTAGCGGTCTTTTGGTACTAATACGGTATTTTCATCACCATCGACAACTAAAGTTTCAAGGACTAATTCGCCTCCGGTGCGTAATTGGTCTCTTAATTGGTAGATGTGGTCGATTGGAGAGCGGCGGTGGTATAGCACCCCCATCGAAAATACGGTATCAAATGCATCAAGAGGTGGTAGCTCTTCAATGCCTAGTGGTAAGAAATGCACTGGATGTTCGTTACCTGCTAAGCGTTTGACAGCTTCAAATTGGCACATAAACAGTGGTGATGGGTCAATACCCACTACGTGTTTAGCGCCTTCACCTAGCATGCGCCACATGTGATAACCACTACCACAACCCACATCTAATACTGTACGATTAGCAAGTGGTGAAATATGAGGTACAACGCGTTCCCATTTCCAGTCTGAACGCCATTCGGTATCAATCTCAACACCATGTAAAGAATAAGGGCCTTTACGCCAAGGCTTGAAAATACCCAATAAGTTTTCTAGTTTTTCTCTTTCGCCGTCGCTGAGTTGTTCACCTGACCCTACTTTTACGCTGGATTTAAAGTCGATGATATCAGCTTCTGGATAATGCAGCTTATTAAGTACTTTTTCCCACTTAGGCAGCGAACCGTGCTTATGTTCCCTTTGCCACTGGCCAAGAATTGACGGAAGTGTCTCTAACCAATGTTGTAGGCTTGAGTCTGAAATTTGTTTGTAGAATGAGCTGAAACTAATCACTTAATTGCCACCATAGATGCAAAATTAAAACATTGGAACCACACGCTGAACTCACTAAAACCTTGGGCTCTGATCCGATTTTCGTGCTCAGCGAGTGTATCAGGTTTCATCACGTTTTCTAATGAACTACGTTTTTGACTGATCTCTAACTCACTGTAACCATTTGCTCTTTTGAAATCGAGATGTAAATCATCCAAAGTGGATTGAATTGTATCTTCTTTAAAGTAAAGCTTTTCCGAGAGAATTAATAAACCGCCAGGAACAAGCCCTTGATAGATATTTTTGAGCAGGTTTTCACGATCACTTGGGGCTAAAAATTGCATAGTGAAATTTAGCACCACCAAAGATGCATTTTCAATTTTAATATCTCGAATATCACCGCAAATCAATTCTACAGGCGTTTCGCTAACGTAGGCTGATAGGTTTTCTTGGCAACGTTCAATCATTGATTCGCTGTTATCGATGGCAACGATTTGGCAATTACGACCTTCAACGCGGCGGCGAATGCTTAATGTTGCAGAGCCTAATGAACAACCTAGGTCGTATATTTTACTATTTGGCGCAGCATATTTTTGAGCGAGATCGCCGATAGTATTAATGATTTGCCCGTAGCCAGGAACTGAGCGCCTAATCATGTCATTAAAGACACCGGCGACTTTATCATCGAATTGAAAGTCGCTGACTTGTTGGTAAGGCTTGGCAAAAAGATTATCTTGTGAAGAGTTCATGTGATCAGATCGTGGGAGTTCAACACTTTATTCTAGCTAAACATGGCTGTTACCAGCAAGACTAGCACTGGAAATTACTGATAAAATTTTGTCTAATAGCAATAATAAAACAAAAAACACTCATAAAATTAACCTTTTTGGGAAATGTAATTGAAAACTATCACTTGTTTGTTGCTTGTGCTGCTTAGTATTTCTTTAATGTCTACGGCTATGGCTGAATCCAATAAGCAGGAGCCTCCGCTGATAATTGCAATGAGTAATGACACTTATCCCTTTCAATTCGTTGATGAAAACAATCAAGCTAGCGGCCTTTTAGTTGATATTTGGTTACATTGGTCAAAACAAACTAATCGTAAAGTTGTATTCAAGCCAACAGATTGGGTGCAATCGCTCAAAAACTTACAAAATGGTGTTGCTGATGTGCATATCGGTATGGCGAAAACGTCAACCAGAGAAAATCATTACCAGTTTTTACCGGAGCTACTTAGTTTTCATAGCTTCTTATATGTGAACTATCAATTACCTAAACCACAAACCTTATCTCAATTAATGCCTTATAAAATCGGTGTTGTCAGAGGAGCTGCTCAAATTGATATTTTGCAGCAACAAGAACCGCGACTTACTTTTAGTTATTTTGATAATCGGACTGATCTACTAAAAGCGGTAATTAATGAAGAAATTTTCGTATTTGTAGGGTTAGAAGGCTTCTTACGTGAAAGCCAAATCAATAACACTATTTCTATTCAGTTCCCTAAAGAGAACCGCAAAGAAATATCAAAGCTTTCTTTTTATCCTGCGATTTTGAAAGATAGAACTGAGTTAAGTAAAACTGTGCAGGCAGGATTTAGTGCAATGCCTAGCGATATTATCGACGAGTTAACTCGGCATTGGTTAGGCAATCAGCGCTATCAGAATGATATCGTTATTGCAATGCAGACTGGCGTCGCTCCTTTTGCTGATCTTGGTGCAGATGGGCTGCCTAATGGATTACTGGTCGATATATGGAAGCTGTGGTCTGAAAAGACAGGATTGCCAGTACGTTTTGTGGTTGGCACCATGAAGCAGAGCGTAGATAACGTCAAGCGTGGCATTGCTGATGTACATTTAGGTTACCCTGAAAGCGCTTCAATTCAAACGGGCCTAAACCGAGCCCACACTATTTACAAAGTTACGAGCCGGCTATTTTCCTATGGCAGTCAGCTGGATTCGTTGGAACAACTTAAAAATAAAGTGATTGCGGTATCGCCGACATCACCATACCTTGCAGAATTAATAGAAGCGCTGCCTGATTCCCATATTCGATATTATTCGTCGATGACAGAGATGATAGATGCGGCCAAAAATGATGAAATCGATGCCTTTGTTGCAGCTGGCGCTTGGACTCAACACTACCTTTTATTAGATCAAAGTTGGGGGGCTTTCTACCAATATCCAGATCTTGAATTTAATACCGAGTTATATGTACTTAACCGCAATAAGGATGTTGGTTTTGCTGCGCGAATCGCGGCTGGCTTTACCCAGATATCGCCGCTTGAGCTGGCTCAAGTAGAGCGTAAGTGGATGTTAAATCCTGCTGACAGGATCTATAAAGATCAGCAAGGTCTGATTCACCTAACGGCCGAACAGCAAAATATTATTAATGACACGGGGGTTATTAAGGTAGGTTACTTACGTGATTGGCCACCGATGGAGTTTGAAGAAAATGGCCTGTACTCAGGAATCAACAGTGACGTTATCAATATTATTGCCAATGAGCTTAGCTTAACAGTCGAAACTGTTGTTTTTGATGAATGGCAAAGTTTGCTCGATGCCTTGGTCACTGGTGGTGTTGATATGGTTGGCAGTGTGGCCAAAACTGCAGAGCGAGAATATCAGTTGGGCTTTTCTGAGGCTTATTGGCCAGCACCTTGGGGACTAGTGACCTCACACAGTAATATTAACGTGTTTGGCTTAGAAGAGCTTAGAGGCCAACGTATTGCAGTTGTTGAAGGCTACCATATTATTGGCCAACTGATGCGGGAATATCCAGAGTTAAAGTTGGTATTAGTACCTGATAGCAGTTCAGGACTAAATGCGGTCAATTTAGGTAAAGCTGATGTATTTATTGATAAAGTGACTAACTTAAGTAGCGGATTAAGGCAGGGTCAATACTCAGATCTAAAGATGTCAATGCTTGTTGATTTTGCTGAACAAAGAAGTCATATCGGAGTTCACAGTAGTAAAAAATCATTACTGCCGCTAATTAACGTTGTGCTAGCAAGTATTGATCCTGTTCAGCAAAGGAAAATTCATCAAAAGTGGGTCACACAAACAGTTGCTTTTGAACGTGATGAATACGAGGCCAGAGTTAAACTCGGTATTGCTATTTTTACTGTTCTTGGATTAGGTGTTATCGGAGCACTATTGGCAAATCGGCGTTTACGTAAAGAGATTTTACGTAGGACTGAAGCTGAAACTCAAATGGCTCACTTTGCTAAGCACGATAGCTTAACTGAATTACCTAATCGCTCCTTGATTGATGATAGGCTTGAGCAGGCTATTTTATTGCATACCCGTGATACCGCCCAGTTTGCGGTTATTTTTATTGATTTGGATGGTTTTAAATTGATTAATGACCAACTTGGACATCAAGTTGGCGATCAATTTTTGGTTCATGTCGCAAAAGAGTTAGTCAAAGGGATCCGCCGTTCAGACACTGTAGGTCGTCTTGGCGGGGATGAGTTTGTGGTGATCTTAAATGATATCAAAGACATTAAATCTGTATATGATGTCGCTGAAAACCTACTCAACCGTCTATCTCAGCCTTTTATTATTGCAGATCATACGCTAACGGCATCTGCGAGTGTTGGAATAGCGCTATTTCCGATAGATGGAGATTGCATCGATGCGCTGCTAAAAACAGCAGATAAACAGATGTACCGCGCAAAAAATGCGGGCGGTAGAACATATCGTAGTAGTTAGTTTTGCATCCTTGTTGCTGACATGAGATTGTACTTATCCAATGGGCTGAGAGTTCAGTTTTACAGACTTAAAGAGCAATATTAACATTGACGATAACTCGTTAGCTTGTTGAGTCCAATTGATGTTAGTAATAGATTAAAAACTAGCTTATTAGCTTTAAGATCTGTGAGGTTAAGTTAACCTGCTGCTTGCTTTTTATACAAACGAGCTCAAACACTTAAATTTCAATCTAAATTGATTGATAGTTAGCCGACTAGTCGAGAAGTTATTTGGAAAACGGCAATATTTCTCTATAATGCCCGTTTTGTCTTGTTTTGAACCAGATCCTCAAGCATCGCTTTGCGGAATAAAGGAAGAGTTAAATGCGCAGTCATTATTGTGGAGACGTCAATAAGTCTCACGTAGGTCAAGAAGTGACCCTAGTGGGTTGGGTTAATCGCAGCCGAGATTTAGGCGGCGTTGTTTTTCTAGATCTTCGTGATAGAGAAGGTATCGTTCAGGTTGTTTATGATCCAGACCTTCCTGAAGTGTTTGATGTTGCAAGCACACTACGCAGCGAATTTTGTGTTCAGATTAAAGGCCTTGTAAGAGCAAGACCTGATAGCCAAGTTAACGCTGATATGCGTACTGGCGAGATTGAAATTTTGGGCTTGGAGTTAACGATTCTAAATAGCTCAGCGCCATTACCAATCAACATGGACAAAAATCAGCATAACACCGAAGAGCAGCGTCTAAAGTATCGCTACTTAGATTTACGTCGTCCAGAAATGGCTGACCGCATTGTATTCCGTTCAAAAGTGACTAGCGCGGTAAGACGTTTCTTAGATGGCAACGGTTTCTTAGATATTGAAACGCCAATCCTGACTAAAGCGACACCAGAAGGTGCGCGTGATTACTTAGTACCAAGCCGTACTTACAAAGGTCAGTTCTTCGCATTGCCACAATCTCCACAATTGTTTAAGCAGTTGTTGATGATGTCTGGTTTTGATCGCTACTACCAAATCGTTAAGTGTTTCCGTGACGAGGATTTGCGTGCTGACCGTCAGCCTGAATTCACTCAGATCGATATCGAAACGTCATTCATGTCTTCTACCCAGGTAATGGATAAGACTGAAGAGATGGTTCGTGGTTTATTTAAAGAGCTATTGAATGTTGATTTGGGCGAGTTCCCTAAGATGACATTTGAAGAAGCGATGCGTCGTTTCGGTTCAGATAAGCCTGATTTACGTAACCCGCTAGAGCTTATTGATGTTGCTGACATTGTTAAAGACGTTGAGTTCGCGGTATTTAATGGCCCTGCAAACGATCCTGAAGGTCGTGTTGCGGTACTAAGCATTCCAGGTGGTGCGAAGCTTTCACGTAAACAGTTAGATGAATACGCTAAGTATGTGACTATTTACGGCGCTAAAGGCCTAGCTTGGATGAAGGTTAATGACCTTACTCAAGGTATGGAAGGCATTCAGTCTCCAGTACTTAAGTTCCTAAGCGAAGATGTGGTTAAGGCGTTACTTGAGCGCACAGGCGCACAAACTGGCGATCTAATCCTATTCGGTGCTGATAAAGCTAACATCGTTGCAGAAGCAATGGGTGCACTACGTCTTAAAGCGGGCGAAGACTTTGACTTGCTACAAGGTGAGTGGAAGCCTCTTTGGGTTGTTGACTTCCCAATGTTTGAGCGTACTTCTGATGGCGGTTTGCATGCAATGCATCACCCATTCACTGCGCCAAGCAATATGACACCTGAAGAGCTAGAAGCTAACCCAATCGCCGCTATCTCTGATGCATACGACATGGTACTAAACGGCTGTGAGTTAGGCGGTGGTTCTGTGCGTATTCACGATAGCAAGATGCAGTCTGCGGTATTTAGAATTCTAGGTATTAACGACGAAGAAGCGAGCGAAAAGTTTGGCTTCTTACTTGAAGCATTGCGTTATGGCACACCTCCACACGCAGGTCTTGCATTCGGTCTTGACCGTATCATCATGTTGATGACAGGTGCTAGCTCAATTCGTGACGTGATGGCGTTCCCGAAAACAACCACTGCAGCTTGTCCGTTAACGAATGCGCCAGGGTTTGCGAATCCGGTTCAGTTAGCTGAGCTCGGTGTCAGCGTTGTTGAGGCTGAGCCGAAAGTTGAAACAAAAGACGCTGAATAATAAAGCGTGATTAAGAGCCGAGTTAAGACTCGGCTTTTTTTTCGATAAAATATACCCAAGTAACTTACATTTAAACCAAATAGGCGCATTATCGTCGGTTAAGTCGGTTAAGTCGGTTAAGTCGGTTAAGTCGGTTAAGGTTGTTTGGGTATAAATTAAGGAGATAGAGATGGCAGGTCATAGTAAATGGGCCAATATTAAGCACCGTAAGGCTGCTCAAGATGCAAAACGCGGTAAATTATTCACTAAATTTATCCGTGAATTGACTGTTGCAGCGCGAGAGGGCGGATCCGATCCTGATTCAAACCCACGTTTACGTGCGGCGATTGATAAATCTCTTTCAAATAATATGACTCGTGACACGGTTGAACGTGCAATTAAGCGCGGCGCCGGTGAACTCGACGGCCAAGTGTTAGAAACCATTATTTATGAAGGCTATGGTCCGGGTGGTACAGCGGTGCTGGTCGAAACCATGACTGATAATAAAAACCGCACCGTATCAGGCGTGCGCAACGCATTTAGTAAGTCAGGCGGCAATTTAGGCACCGACGGCTCTGTGGCTTACCTTTTCGATAAGAAAGGCATTATCTCTTATGAAGGGGTTGATGAAGACACGGTTATGGACGCGGCATTAGAAGCCGGTGCTGAAGATGTGGTGACCCATGAGGACGGCTCAATCGATGTGCTGACTTCCCCTGAAGATTTCGGTAGCGTGAAAGATGCACTCGATGCCACAGGTCTTGAGTCAGTTAACGCTGAAGTGACCATGGTGCCATCAACCAAAGCGGATTTAGATGCCAATACAGCACCTAAGTTTTTACGCTTAATCGATAATCTTGAAGATCATGATGATGTACAAGAAGTTTATCACAATGCAGAAATTTCTGACGAAGTGATGGAAGGGCTGGAATAAGTAAAATATGGCAATTATTTTGGGAGTCGACCCCGGCTCTCGGATCACTGGGTACGGCGTGATTAAATGTGTAGGTCGGCAGCAAGTTTATGTCGGTAGTGGTTGTATTCGTACTAGCTCAGATGAGTTGCCATTACGTTTAAAGCAGATTTTTGATGGCTTGTCTGAAATTATTAGACAATATCAACCGGACGAATTTGCAATTGAGCGAGTTTTTATGGCTAAAAATGCGGACTCCGCATTAAAACTTGGCCAAGCTAGAGGCGCGGCGATTGTTGCGGCAACAGCGGCTAACTTGCCGGTTGCCGAATACAGCGCAACGCAGATTAAAAGCGCGGTTGTAGGCACTGGCCGCGCGCAAAAAACGCAAGTACAGCATATGATCCAGCAATTACTTAAATTGCCGAGTGCGCCGCAAGCTGATGCTGCAGATGCCTTGGGCGTGGCTGTATGCCATTATCATACTTGTCAAAGCTTGGCTGCTTTAGGTGGTCGAGCAAATGTTAGAACTTATGGACGTTATAAATGATAGGTCGTATTCGCGGATTATTAATAGAAAAGCAAGCACCTGAGGTGCTCCTGGATGTGGCTGGTGTTGGCTATGAAATCCAAATGCCGCTTACCAGTTTTTATGAGCTTCCAGAACTTGGCCAAGAAGCGGTGATCTATACGCATTTTGTTGTAAGAGAAGATGCGCAGCTGCTTTATGGTTTTGTGACTAAACAAGAGCGCAGCCTATTTAGATTGCTTATCAAAGCCAATGGCGTTGGGCCTAAGCTTGGGTTAACCATTTTATCTGGTATGACTGCAGGCGAGTTTGTCGCCTGTGTTGAGCGCGACGATATCGCCACTTTGGTGAAATTACCTGGTGTTGGTAAAAAAACCGCAGAGCGTTTATTAGTTGAGATGCGCGACAAACTTAAGAGCTTAATGGAAGCATCTGTCGGTTCTGAACGTGAGTTTATGTTGCAATCAAACTATAAAGCCCCTGAAGTGGTCAATACTGCTGAAGAAGATGCCATTGCAGCGCTATTGTCTCTTGGTTATAAGCCAGCTCAAGCGAGTAAAGCGGTATCAGCAGTTTATACTGATGGTATGAGTTCTGAAACGCTGATTAAATCAGCATTGAAATCGATGCTTTAAGGATAACAAATGATTGAAGCAGACCGACTCATACAACCTAACATCATCGAACGTGAAGAGATTGAAGCGGTTGATCGCGCTATGCGCCCTAAGATGCTCGATGAGTATACTGGCCAAGATGATACGCGTGCGCAGCTTAAGATTTTTATTCAAGCAGCGCAAAATCGCGGTGAAGCGCTAGATCATATGTTGATTTATGGTCCACCAGGGTTAGGTAAAACCACTTTGGCGATGATTGTGGCTAATGAAATGGGCGTGAATATTAAGTCAACATCAGGCCCGGTACTTGAAAAAGCTGGCGATCTCGCGGCATTACTCACAAACCTTGAGCCAAATGATGTGTTGTTTATCGATGAAATCCATCGGTTAAGCCCGGTAGTTGAAGAGATCTTGTATCCTGCTATGGAAGACTATCAGCTGGATATTATGATTGGTGAAGGTCCAGCCGCACGCTCTATTAAGTTAGATTTGCCGCCATTTACGTTAGTTGGTGCAACGACACGGGCAGGGGCTTTAACATCACCACTTAGGGCACGTTTTGGTATTCCGCTTAGGCTAGAATTTTATAACGTTAAAGACCTTTCAAGTATTGTAACGCGCAGCGCCAAAGTGATGGATCTTGAGATTGATGATGCAGGCTCGATTGAAATAGCCCGTCGCTCTCGTGGTACCCCGCGTATTGCTAACCGATTGCTTAGACGCGTGCGAGACTTTGCAGAAGTTAAACATAGCGGTGCAGTAACTCAAGCGATCGCCAATGAAGCATTAGATATGCTTGATGTTGATGCCGAAGGCTTTGATTACATGGACAGAAAGTTATTGCTGGCCATTATTGATAAGTTTATGGGCGGTCCTGTCGGTTTAGATAACTTAGCCGCAGCAATTGGTGAAGAGCGCGAGACCATTGAAGATGTACTTGAGCCATTTTTGATCCAACAAGGTTTTATACAGCGTACACCACGTGGACGAATAGCGACTAACAGAGCTTATAGTCATTTTAATATAATCAAGCCTGAAGCTTGATATTTTAAATAAAATAGCCCGTTTAGAAACGGGCTATTTACTAGTTAACTGTAATGCTAAATGAGCTATCATTGCTCGGTGATCCTTAACACATATTGCGGAAACTTTTCTCCAGCCGTCGCATTTTTCCCGGCAGCGACTTTAGCGCCTATTGAAATTATTTCACCATCACGTCCCGGGTTTTCAAGCGCCATCGTTGGAAAGCTCTTATAGGTTTTATTCTTATACCTGACTCTTAGCGTTTTCAAATTCACTTTAGCTTCATTAGCAATCTGAAAAAAATCTACAGATATCGGTTGGTTGGTATCAGAGCTTACTAAATATTTCCCCTGGTAATAATCATTATCGAGTAAGGTCGCATTAGTGCCACCGCCAAGCTTACCTTTCCAATTAACCACTACAACTGTGGATTTATTTATATTTTTTATCGTAGTTGGATACTTAAGCGGCTGTATTTCTGTGATTGTTACAGCTGCAATTGCTTTAGTGCTGATAAGAGAACTCAGTAGGCTAATGATTATAAGTTTAATGGTCTTTGATGTTGGCGATTGTTGAGCGTTGAATGTTGGCATTTTAATTTTTGTTGTTGGCATATTACTGACTATTTTTTATAGGTTAACGTGAACAATAAAAAACAACAATCATGAATTTTACACGGAAGATGAAAGAAAACCGCGGTTCACATTCTAAACCTCTAGTAGGAAAGTCTATGTTTTGCGAGTTGGTATAGACTAACGAACTATTCTTAATGAATATAAATTAGCTCTTTTGGTTATATATAATTAGTAACCATAGCATATTTGTGTGTTTTTTTGTTCTTATATCTTACATGTTTCCAGAGTTTAAGTGATGCAATTGGGTTTTTAGTAGTGGTTTCGACTTATGCGGTTGTTTATTATTCCTTATAAAACTTATGGGTTAGCAATTGTTGCTAGACTGAATTATTACACTTTTATGAACCTAGCCTTAAAGTCGTTGCTAGATGTAGCTGAATTGTTATATTTTTGTTTCAAGCGCTGCTTGCAACATAAATCATCGAGTTATTTCAGGGGTTTATTATTGCTGTTTTAGCAGGGGGATATAACAACTATAATCGTTAAAATAGGTAAATTAATAATGAATAAAAAAATACTCCTTTCTACCCTTGTTGCATCATCACTACTACTTTCTGCTAGCGCGACTGCTGAAGACGCAACGGGCACAGCAAATTTTAACTTGGTTTACCCTCTTACTGTAACTGAAGCGACAGCTATGGAGTTTGGTGATGTTTCAATTGTGACTGATGGCAGCTGTGGAGTCGATTTTTCCGGAGGTACTACAGGAACTTTATGTGTTGCTGGCGGCGCGACACAAGCTGCAGGTGCTTTTACAGTAACAGGAGCTAACGGCGCTATTAACGTTTCTGTATCTGGAGTCGATAACACTGTTGCTGGCGTTGCATTTACACCAAGTGTGGCCAATGCTTCTGAAACAATTTCAGGTAACACAGCGTCAATTAATGTTGCTGGTAACTTAGATATTACAGCCGCTACTGCTTTAGCTGGTACTCACGCACTAACTTATACATTGAGCGTGACTTACTAATTAGATTGAGGGCTATGAGTGGAATGATTCATAGTCCTTTTTAAATCGATGACTGTCGATGCCGAAGTAAGCTATTTAAAACAATAAAAGAGGGTAAACCTCGTACATTAGCTAGGCGAAAATATGAAAAAGATTTTACTTTGCTGTATTACAGCACTTTGGGTATTTGATGCCTCTGCCAATTTACTTGTCAATCCAACTCGCGTAGAGCTTGATCGTAAAAGTACCAGCGCTGTTTTCTCTTTAGTTAATAAAAGTACCGAGTCTGCTCGCTATAATATCTATTTTGAAGATAAAAAAATGCTCGCAAATGGTGATTATGTCGAATTATCAAAACAGGAAGCGACTCAGTCACTAGCGAATTTTGTGCGTTATTCACCTCGCCGAGTTAATATAGAGCCCGAGCAGGGAGTACGAGTTCGTTTAGCTGCTCGTTTACCTAGAAATATTGCACAGGGTGAATATCGTAGTTATATCGTGTTTCATCAAATTCCTTTAGCGCCCAAAAGCTCCAATGATGCAGCAGAGCAAAAAGCGGACACATTCAGCCTGTCTATCTCTGCTTATATGAAAGTTGCGATCCCCGTTTTGATGCGAGTGGGGGATTTGAGCAGTGAGCTAAAGATTGAAAAAAGTGCAATTGATAACACTAGGCAATATATTGAGGTGACGCTGCAACGGATTGGTGAACGCAGTAGCTTCGGCGATATAGAAGTCATCAATCCAGTAACTAAGCAAATCGTTGCCGCGACTAAAAATGTCGCTATCTATACAGAGCTAAATGAGCGTCAGTTTTCTATTGCTCTTACAGAACCTGTTGCTGCGGGGGCCGAATTAATCATCCGCTATCAGGAAAATAATTCGCTTTTTCAAGCAAAAACTGTTGAGGCTAAGTTAATACTCTAGCCGACCTGAACGCGATGCTTCGACTTTTACAGCTCTGTCGCTGGCTGACTTTAGCAGCGATACTTCTGATCGCGTCACTTGCGTCAAAAGATGCATCATTTGATGACTCTAAATTCGAAAGGTTTGAACCACTAGCTGGCACTAAAATTTATTCTCCAGAAGATCGAGAAAACAGCGTTCAACCTATCGATACTTTGGTTGAGGCCATCAGTCAGGACAGTCCTCAAGAAACATTAGCTGACGTACAAAAAACTATTGAGTCAAAAGCGCAATCACTAGAAGTATTAATGCAACCTACGTTAATTGAGCTAGCAAAAGCAAAGTCACAGCATCAAACATTTAGTAAAGGCACCGCGTCAATCCGGACTCATTTACGTCAACCTGCTGTAAGCTTATCCAATGATGCCGATTTGGCATTATCAAGCTTAATTACGGTTGCAGAACCAAGTTTAATTGGGCATGACTCTAAAACTGATAAGGTGACGAGTGCTTTAGAACCCCATGAAAATCCTCTTGTTACAGCGTTAAGAGACACACAAGTTGAACCGTCGCTGGCAACTTCAATGATTAAAGCTTGTGATCATCAGCTAGCAATACCCTATCAAAACCAAATTGCAGACGAAGCGCTATTTCTTGTTACCCAACTATTTTATGCAGATATGTCGTTAAGCAATGAAATGTTTGCTTATCAAGATAACGGTCGTACGTATTTACCGTTAGAGTTTGTAGTTGAGCAGCTATTATTACCAGTGCAAATCGATATCGATTCTCTGTCGGCACATGGCTGGTTTGTTGATGAGGCTAAAACAATCCAAATAGATCAGCAATTGATGCTGTTTTGGAATCAAGGAGTAGATTGCACCGTAACATCATCGGTTATCTATCACGATAGTTGGGATCTCTATATTGAGACTAAGATATTGCAGCAGTTATTCGGTATTGAGATTACGTTTGATTCAGCGAGGCAAAAGTTTGATATAGCCGCTTCTGATCATATCCCCCTTAGTCAGTTAATTGAAAGACAGAAAAAATACCAGTTATTTAATGCACAGAAGAACAGTGCCGATGTACGTAAAGTTCAGGCAGTTAATAAAGAATATGCCGTAGTTGGTGATTTAGCACTAAATGTTGATTTAGGTGTGAGAGTGCAATCGTTTAATAATGAAGCTAAAACTGAAACAGACAGTTATATACAGACAAGGGCCGATTTGTTTGGCCACAATAGCTATGCTGCATACTCTCAAACAGCGAGCGGAACGACCTTTAACGGCTACCTCGAGCGATTAGTCCAAGATCAATGGGTTAATTTCTACCGTTTAGGCGATGTGGACTCCCACAGCTTATCTTTAGTTTCTGATTCGACTCGAGGCGCAGGCTTTACTGTCAGTGCTGGCAGTGAGTTTACGGCAGATTTACGGACCATTGTTGTAGATGGTGAATTAGAGGCTGGTTGGGATGTAGAGCTTTATCGTAATAACACCTTAGTTGGTGTTCAGCGAGTTCAATCTGATGGCCTGTACCGCTTTACTGATGTGCCATATTATATTGGTTTGAATCAATATCAATTGCGTTTTTACGGACCAAATGGTGAAAGTCGTGTTGAATCCTTTAGTAAATTGCTCGATAGCTCTGTGCTAGAAAAGGGAAGTCTTGGCGTTAATGTTGGCGCAATTTTGCGTGAGCAAGACGATTTAAAACAATATTATGCCGATGTAAATTGGGCGGTTCGAGAAGATATGACAGTAGGACTCGCGCTAGTTCAACAGCAAGATGAATTAAAGCAGTGGCGGTTTTTACCGCGTTTATCGGTTAACTATGTCGGTGATTCGCAGCTAATACAACTTAACTATGTTAAAAGTGACCAAGGCTATGCTACGAGCGCTGCAGTTCAAGGCAGCCAAAGGGATATTGATTGGCAAGCCGAATGGCAACAATACAGTAACTACTCAACCTGGGATAATGTTGGTGGGCGGATCAAACAACAAGCTTTCGCGAGCTTGAATGGCTCCTTTGTCAATGTGGGGCTGAATTGGGGCGTAAATGGTCGTTGGCAAGCACTTAACTTCGGTAGCGATAATGCCCAAGCAAACTTCTTACTCTCAGGTCAATTGTATTCTTTATCCTTAAGCAATGAGCTTCGCTGGTCTAGTTTAAATAAGCTTAATAGTTGGAGCGATAGAATTGCAATTTCTGGTAGATTAAGCAATTGGCAAATACGGAGTTATGTCGATATCGAAATCTCACCAGATGTCAGCTTGAACCAGTGGGTATCAAATTTAAATACAGCTATTAATGATGAGGCTAATTATCAAGTTGAGCTCCGCTATCAGCCAAATAGTGATAATGAATTTAGTATGCGTAACTCTATCGCTTACTTTTTTGATTTTGGTAGCTTGCGGTTAGATATTGATAATGCCACCAACGGAGATTGGTTTGCGCAAATGAAATGGAATAGCGCGTTACTATGGGACACAGACCAAGATCGCTGGCTTATCGATAGAATGAGCTATATCAATACAGGAACAGTGAAAGTTATCGCTTTTCAGGATGATAACGCTAACGGGTTATTCGATAGCAATGAGCAGCCTATTGCAGGGTTAACGTTTTCTGGACATAGCCAATCAAATAAACAAACAGATCAAAAGGGTGAGCTACTCATTACTCAGTTGCAAACCAATAGGCAGCAAAAATTAATTCTCAATGAAAATAGCTTATCTGATCCATTTTTACTGCCAGCGGCTCATATCATTAGTGTAAATCCTCATCCCGGCCATATTCAGCCAATTCTGTTCCCAGTTATGTATACGGCAGAGCTTGAAGGAAGCGTATTTTACTCGGATTCGGATCATTTACCCGCTGTGGGCTTACTCGCCGAACTCAAAAGCAATACTAAAGAGCTGAGTTATAGTGCTCGAGTTGAGTACGATGGTATTTTTATTTTTGGTCAAATACTTCCCGGTAATTATGAACTCTTCCTAGATAATCAGTTTATTCGAACTATTAGTTTATCGCCTGGAGAGTTTATCCAAATACCAGAGCTAGAAATTAGTGATTAGTTCTTTACTGTTTTAATCACGAATCTAAATGGCTTACTTCTTTTAAAGCACTTTTATCGCAGATATTACATTTTAATATTCGGTAGGCTTCGATTGTCTAATAACAGACCAGGTTTGTGATCGCGGTTTTTGCTTACGTAAAGTCTATGTGCAAAAGTAGATGAAAGAATCGTTAATACTCTGTTATTTGGCTATAATTAAGTTTCAGCCTTTGTCACTTTCCTTGTTAATGGATTAACATGAATTTATTTTTTGGTCTTGTCACAGCCTTTGCTCAGGCGCACTTTAATCTGGTTATTCCAGTTTCTATAGAACAAACCCAAGCATTAGAGCTCGGTGATATCTATAGTGTGCAGAATGGAATATGTAAAGTCACTCAAAATGGACGCACGGGTAGTGCATGTTCAGAGTCTAATGCCTCGTTAGGAAAACTAATTGTGCTGGGGAATGTTGGTCAACATGTACAGATTAAAGTTCTGAGTTCTACAAATAGCGCAGTGACTTTTACTCCAATTTTATCAAATGGTAAGCAAGCCTTGACGATGTCCTTATCAGATGCATCAACTGAGATATATGTTGGCGGGGAAGTTACAATTTCTCCCACACACATTTCAGGGGAAAATTTAGGACAGATGAGTGTTCAATATCTAATAGAAGTAAACTACCAATAGCGGCTTGGTGTTTTTGAACGCCTAGCCTTAATTTATGGCAATGGATAACAGCTGGCTGCTATAACACTCATAATCAAATAACTACCGCGTTATGCAACCCTCACTGGCTTATTAACACTAAGCTACTGGTTACAAACCGACGTCTACAAATATAAATTTTATCCGACACTGCAAATTTACAGCTCTTTACTAAAGACTGTCACTTTGTAACATCTATTCACATTTATTGAAGTTACCCTCCATAGAAACCTGAATCAATGCTGATCGCTAACCTAGTTAGATCAAAAAAAACATGAGCAATATCTAAGAAATAGAACGTTCAGCGTCGGACTTACTAAAGTTAGTACGATAAAAGTGTGACCAAGATCACACTTTTGTGATTATCGATGGTTAAGAAAATGTTGCGCTTGTTTTGGTTTTATTACCTGTGTTTTTTTGCTTTAGCAGTGTTTTTATCTTTGATGTGATAGTTGTCACATTGTTGATAACGTGCCTTGTTGTTGGAATTTACTTTTTGTTTAAGTTTTTGCAACACACTTGTGGCAATGGTTAATAAATTGCTCGATTGACGCTTTAAACGTGAAATTGCAGTATCGATACCAACGTCAGGAATAACAAATGACGTATATAAAAATAATTAGGTTTAGGGAGTACGACATAATGAACAGACCATCTAAATTGGCCTCAGCAATTAAGTTTGGCTTAATTGCTTCGGTTTCAACTACTGCATTTTCCGTATCAAATACAGCTTTTGCTGAAGAAGTTGGTGCCGATGTAGAACGCATTGCAGTTACCGGCTCCCGCATCCAACGTCAAGACATGGAAACTGCATCGCCAGTAACCGTTATTGGCGCTGAAGAAATTCGTGCAGAAGGTTTTACTACCGTTGACGAATTGCTACAAGCTCAAACATCTATGGGCGGTAAAGCCGTAGGTTCTAGCACTAACAATGGTGCTGACGGTGTTGCTCAAGTTGACCTTCGCGGTATGGGCTCACAGCGTACACTAGTACTGTTAAATGGTCGCCGTATGGTGAACTCAGGTTCTGGTGCAAACAGCTCTGTTGACCTTAACTCTATTCCTGTAGCGATGATCGCACGTGTTGAAATCTTAAAAGATGGCGCATCAGCAGTATATGGTTCAGATGCAATTGCTGGTGTTGTAAACATCATCACTAAGAAAGACTTTGAAGGTTTCCAAGTTGATGTTCAAGGCGGTATGACCGACAAGAGCGACGGCGAAAATGGTGAAATCAGCGCACTTTATGGTTTTAACACTGATACCGGTAACTACACATTTGGTGCAGCATACTCTGAGCGTAAAGGTGTAATTCAGTCTGACCGTGACTGGACAGATCCAGGTAACAGCTCATTTATTCCAAATGGTTCTTTGGGCGGTAAAGTTAAAGATGAAAATGGTAACTGGGTAGATCGCTCTGAAGGTTATGACTTTACTCAAGATAGCTTCTACCAGACTCCAAGCAAGCGTTACAGTCTATTTGCTAACATGACTCAAGAGCTAGGTGATGACATCGTAATGACCGGTGACATTCTATATACCAAGCGTAAGTCTAATCAGCAGTTAGCACCACAGCCAGCTAACATCATGCTAGATGTTTGTGAAGTAGGACAAGACCCTGCGACATGTCTAGAGCTTGATCAAGACATGATCGATGCTGGTATTACTCCAGATAAGAACGGCCAAGTTAACTACAGAAAGCGTATGAATGACGTGGGTCCACGTATTTATAACCAGGACACTGATACATGGCGTATTTCTGCAGGCCTTGAAGGTTCACTAGATATCAATACGGGTATGAACTGGGATGCTTCGTACACTTACGGTAATAACAAAGCTAAGACTGGCGTAGAAAACTCTATTAACGCTAACTTGATGGCTGATGCTATCTATGCTGACCAAGATCCATGGTTAACTGGCCAGCCAATGACTGATCAAGATGTACTGAATAGTGTTTCTTATGATGAAGAAGCTGATGGTGGTAACGAGCAGCATGTCTTCTCCGCAGGTCTTAACGGTGAACTGTTTGACCTAGATGCAGGTGCAGTTGCATTTGCTATCGGTGCAGAGTATCGCTACGAAAGCGGTTACTACAATCCGGATCCAATTGTTGTTGCAGGTGAAAGTACTGCAGCGCAGCAAGATCCAACAGATGGTAGCTACAACGTTATCTCTGTATTCCAAGAAGTGAGCGTGCCGTTTACTGATAAGCTAACCGGTGAGTTCGCACTACGTTTTGATGATTACTCAACATTTGGTAATGCATCAACTTGGAAGATTGGTCTTACTTATGAAGCTACTGATGACTTAATGCTACGTACTGTAGCGGCGACAGGTTTCCGTGCTCCAAGTGTAAGTGAGCTATATGGTGGTAACTCAGGTTCTTACGATTACTTAGTTGACCCATGGGGTAACGAAAAAGACCCTCAAATCCTAGTAAACCGTACTTCAGATGAAGATCTTAAGCCTGAAGAGTCTGAGTCTTACACTGCTGGTTTAGTTTACTCGCCAAGCTATGTAGATGGTATGTCGTTAACAGTTGACTACTGGCGCTTTAAAGTGAAGAACGCAATTACGCGTCTTGACACTCAAGCTGGTATCGACGCTTGTTATGCTGGTGACGCATCAGCTTGTGAGACCTTCAACATTGGTGCAGATGGTGACTTGTCTAACTTGACTAACTCACTAACTAACGTTGGTTTCCAAGATACAAGCGGTATTGACTTTAACTTAGCTTATAGCTTTGAAGTACTAAACCTAGACTGGACCGTAAGCAACGATACCACTTACTTGTTGAACTTTGAGCAAGATGGCAAAGATTACACTGGTACAATCGATGGTAACTTTGGTGCATATGCAGAGGTTCGTAACAACTTCAGCATTAAAGCTGGCCAAGATGATTGGAGCGTAATGTACTTCAACCGTTATATCGGTGAGATGGATGACCTAGCAACAGGTGATACTGTAGACTCTGTTCTATACCACAACCTATCAGCTACATACTTCATCAACGATGCTTGGATGCTAAGCGCTGGTGTTAAGAACTTTACTGATGAAGAGCCATCAAAAGTATCTAACGGCAGTGACGGCGGTACAGTACCAGAAGTTTACGACGTAATTGGTCGTACATACTTCGCTGGTGTAACCATGAAGTTCTAAATAGCATTTGCTATTTAACCTAAAGAAAAAGCGCCGAAAGGCGCTTTTTTATTATTCATCAATAATAAAATTTTAATTTTTTAGCCTAAACCTTTCTGGGCTGAACTCATCTGGATAAATTCAATCTTGTAGCCGTCAGGATCTTCTACGAAAGCAATTTCAGTGTTTCCACCTGCAACTGGACCAGCAGGGCGAATAACTTTACCACCGGCTGCGGTAATCGCTTCACAGCGAGCATAGATATCTTCTTCACCGATAGCTATATGCCCAAAAGCATTGCCGTGCTCATAAGATTCAGTTCCCCAGTTATAAGTTAATTCAATCACTGCTCTGCCTGTTGATTCTTCATCAAATCCAACAAACGCTAAGGTATATTGATATTCACTATTCTCGCTTTGTCTAAGCAGTTTCATACCTAAAACCTTGGTGTAAAATTCAATACTGCGTTCAAGATTGCCAACGCGAAGCATGGTATGTAATAGTTGTGCCATGATTAGATATCCAATTGATAGGGTAAGAGTTGAGGCGAAGTATATCGAAATTCTACTTGATAGACACACTTTGTAAAAATTGAGCCAGATCAATTTCTTTAGTCAGTGCATGGATCACAAAATCTTTAAATTAGTCTGAGAAAGTCTCTTGTTTCTTATACTATTAGCTGAGTATTTAAAGGAGAACACTATGCAAACTGAACTAAAAATGTCACTTGGTCTTACTGTTATTATTGCTGCGTTTTTAACTGTTTTCTTTATCTGTATGTACTAAATAAATTTTGTTAGGTTGTTTTATAGTTGGGTCTAGGTTTATAAATTGGCCTAACAAATAGTTTGTTGACATAGAGATACAAAAAAGCCGCTATTAGCGGCTTTTTTGTTGATTTATCTAAATGTTGGATTAAATATTAATCTTCTGGATAAACCTTATCTTTGAACTCACACAAGTCTTCGATAATGCAACTTCCGCAGCGAGGCTTACGGGCAATACAAGTATAACGTCCGTGCAGAATAAGCCAGTGGTGTACGTCTACTTTAAATTCTGCTGGCACTACTTTAAGCAGTTTGTTTTCGACTTCAACAACGTTTTTACCCATTGCAAACTTAGTGCGATTCGAAACCCTATCAATATGGGTGTCTACAGCAATGGTAGGCCAGCCAAAAGCGGTATTGAGTACAACGTTCGCTGTTTTTCGCCCAACACCAGGCAGGGCTTCTAAGGCTTCTCTGTTTGCAGGGACTTCACCATTGTACTTTTCAACTAGAATTTCGCAGGCTTTAACGACATTAATAGCCTTATTGTTATACAAACCTATCGTCTTAATGTATTGCTTTAGCCCTTCAACACCTAAGTCGGCAATGGCTTGGGCAGTGTTTGCAACAGGAAACAGCTTATCGGTTGCCTTATTCACACTTACATCAGTTGCTTGAGCGGATAGAGTAACGGCAACTAAAAGCTCAAATGGGCTAGAGAAATTAAGCTCAGTTTCTGGATGAGGGTTATTCTCCCTTAACCTTTCTAGAATTAAGCGACGTTTTTCTGCGTTCATTTTAAATTTCCGTATTGTTTTATATTTATTCTATTGATCAAACGGGACTAATTAACCTTGGTAATACGAGCGCGTGTAGGAGCCTCAAGTTCAGCTTTAGGCTGTTTACTTGCTAAATGCTGATCGATTACGTTCTTAAGCGCAATCAGTAAGCCCATACCAATAAACGCCCCTGGTGGCAGCATAGCAAGCAAGAAGCTGGTATCCACTTGCCAGATTTGAATAGTTAGTGATTTTGCCCATTCGCCGAGTAATTGGTCAGCTCCGTAAAATAGTGTTCCTTGGCCTAGGATCTCGCGGCTTGCACCTAAAATACACAGAACCAATGTGAAGCCAAGTCCCATCATTAACCCGTCAAAAGCAGACTTAGCGACGTTATTACGTGAAGCGTAAGCCTCTGCACGGCCAATAATGACGCAGTTAGTTACAATAAGCGGTAAGAAAATACCTAAAGAAAGGTATAAACCATATGCGTAGGCGTTGATTAGCAACTGAACGGTTGTCACAAGGGCAGCAATAATCATAACGAATACAGGAATTCGGATCTCTTTGGGTACAAAATCCCGAACAAGAGAAACCAAAATATTTGAGCCAATCAGTACCAGCATTGTTGCTAAACCAAGACCTAACGCATTGGTTAACGTTGCGGTAACTGCAAGTAGTGGGCATAAGCCGAGTAACTGTACAAGGCCAGGGTTATTCTTCCATAAACCTTGTCTTGCAAGTTCTTTATAATCACTCATTTCCTACCTCACAGTTAGCTGGTGTAGACAATAGCGCAGCTTTATTTGCATTAAAGTACAGCACTGCTTTTTTCACTGCTTTTACATAAGCGCGCGGCGTAATCGTTGCGCCGGTAAATTGATCAATTTCACCGCCATCTTTTTTGACGTTCCAGCGCTTATCTTTGTCTGACTGCAAGAAAAGCCCATCGAATGATTTTACCCACTCAGACTTTCTTAGCTCAATTTTGTCACCTAAGCCCGGTGTTTCTTGATGCGCTAACGTGCGTACGCCTAATACTTCACCAGAGTGACTGATACCAATGATAATACGTATATTACCGTTATATCCATCTGGTGCTATTGCCTCAATTGCAATTGCAACACCTTGATTACTTTTAGTAGCAATATAGGCGGGTAGAGGCTCCGTAGTACCTAAAGCGTCTTCAGATTGGAGAATAATACAATGTTCTGTTAGCTCATTATCATGGATTTCATCAGGTACAATCTGGTGTAATACGCGTGCAAGCTCAACTTTTTCCTGTTGCTTAATCTTGTCGAACGTAAACTCATTGACCACAGCCACAAGCCCTGTACACAAAAGTGCAAATAGACCTAGTAATAAACCATTTTTTAGCATCGATTTTTTCAAAATAAATTCTCTTTAAACTCAGTTGCCGGTGCGGTGACCATAAGTGCGCGGTTTAATGTAGTAGTCAATAAACGGCGCGCAAAGGTTAGCGAGCAGAACAGCAAAAGCAAAAGCGTCTGGGTAACCACCGTAGGTGCGGATCACGTATACTAATACGCCAATAAGTGCGCCGAAAATTAAACGCCCACGAATGCTGGTTGCTGCAGTCACCGGATCTGTAGCAATGAAAAATGCTGCAATCATTGTTGCACCCGAAAACAGCTGCATTAATGGCCCAACGTGAGTATCTGGGTTTAGTAAATAACCAAAACCACTGCAGATAAATAGCGAACCTAAAATCGCAAAGCTAATATGCCAGCGAATAACCTTAAGCTTTAACATCACTAGGCCGCCAACAAGGTAAGCCATATTGACCCAAAACCAACCAACGCCAAAACCATCGGAGAACACTGACTTACTCAGGCTTTCGGTCATGGTTAATCCAAGTGCAAGGTCTGTTTTTACCGTATCTAACGGAGTGGCCATTGCTATACCGTCAAAACCGAGCTTATAGGTATTAAGCTGCTCGATGGACATTGATCCAAAAATAGCTTGCAGAGTTAGGCTAATATCCATTGGGTTTTGTGCAATAGCTAAAGGCACTGACCAACTTGTCATTTGTACAGGAAAAGAGATCAGCAACATAACGTAAGCTGCCATGGCTGGATTAAAGATATTTTGTCCAAGACCGCCATATAGCTGTTTGACTAGCACGATTGCAAACAAAGTACCGATCACCACTAACCACCAAGGTGCTAAAGGTGGTATGGCTACACCTATCAATACAGCGGTGAGCACGGCACTGTTATCACTGATTGTTGGTACGATCGCACGTTTTCTTAATGCTAAAACTGCGGACTCTGCCGCCAAAGCCACAAAAACAGCTAATAACACTTGGATGAGAACACCAAAACCGAAAAAATAACTCTGTACAGCAATACCCGGCAGTGCACATAAAATCACGCGGCGCATAACCGTTTGGGTTTGTAACTGCACTTTTAAGTGCGGTGATGAGGCTAATTTAAACGCCATGTTTTATTCCTTTTCCTGCAATTTTGCCTGGGCTTTCTTCGCCTTTGCTTTGGCAATTGTTGCTGCGATACGCGCTTTTTTCTGTTGTTCAGCGGTCATTGTTGACGCAGGCTCTTGTTGTTTAACCTCTCCCTCTTGTGAGGGGCTAACCGGCTCTGTTGGAGCATAGGGCTTGTCATCTAAGCCCGAAAGGGCGCCGTTATCGCTAATCGAAGCTTCTGCTAAACTCTCATTCGTGTTTTGTACGACATCAGTTGTTTCATCTGCCAGTTTAGCGGTTGCCTTTTTGGCTTTAGCGCGAGCAACTGCAGCAGCGATTCTCGCCTGCTTATCATTCACTGGCGTATTTACAGTCGTTTCCGTATCGGTTTCTAATTCAACTGATTGCTCACTAGGTTGTGCCACTGCTGAATTAGCGGCTGCCTTTTTGGCTTTAGCGCGAGCAACTGCCGCAGCAATTTTCGCCTGCTTATCATTCACTGGTGTATCAACAGTCGTTTCCGTATCGGTTTTTAATTCAACTAACAGCTCACTAGGTTGGGCCACTGCTGAATTAGCGGCTGCCTTTTTGGCTTTAGCGCGAGCAACGGTAGCAGCGATTTTCGCTTGCTTATCATTCACAGGCGTATCAACAGTCGTTTCCGTATCGGTTTGTAATTCAACTGATAGCTCACTAGGTTGAGCCGTTGCTGTATTAGCGGCTGCCTTTTTGGCTTTAGCACGGGCAACAGCAGCGGCAACTTGCGCTTTCTTATCTAAAGCTTGGGGATCTTGGGAGCTGTTAACTGAGACGTCCGCAGCAGGTGTTGATGATTTCTTCGCTTTTGCTCGAGCTATTGCAGCAGCAATTTGCGCCTTTTTATCATCGATAGTTACTGAAGTTGTTGATTCAGAGCTGTTAGAGGCGGAAGCCTCTTTTTTAGCTTTTGCACGAGCAATCGCAGCTGCTATCTGTGCTTTTTTATCGAGTTGAGGCTCGGCAGCTTCGTTTTCACTTGCTTGTTCTGCGGCCTTTTTAGCTTTAATTCGTGCCATTGCTTCAGCAACTGCATTTTTATCGCTAGCAGCCATAGTACCTTTACGTCGCTCTGCTGCTTCTTTTGCTTTGGCTTCACGGGCAAGCTTTTCTTCTTCTAAACGTTGTAATCTGGCTTCGAAACGTTGCTTAGCAAAATCCGCCTGCTTTTTTTCTTCGGTTTGACTGCGTATCGCCGATTTTGCAATGCGATAATACTCTACAAGTGGAATGTCACTTGGACAGACGTAGCTACAGCAGCCACACTCGATGCAGTCATGTAAATTGAAACTTGCAGCTTTGTCGTACTCTTCGGCTTTTGAGTGCCAGAATAATTGTTGAGGCAACAGAAGAGCAGGGCAAGCAACAGCACATTCGCCGCAGCGAATACACGGCTTTTCAGTGACATCATCTGCAATTTCTTCTTTACTTGGCAGCAAAATACAATTGGTGCCTTTAAGCACTGGAGCTGCAAGATCGGGTAGTGAATGCCCCATCATTGGGCCACCAATAATTATCTTATCAGATGAAAAGTCACCACTAAAACCCAACGAGTCGAGAATATGCTTAACTGGTGTACCAATGGGAACCCAGTAGTTACCAGGTGTTTGGCTATTCAAGCCAGTAACGGTTACTACCCGGTTTGTTAATGCATATCCGTTAATGACAGCGTCATTAATCGCATAGGCTGTGCCAACATTTTGTACTAGCATACCAAGTTGAGCAGGGATCGCCCCTGAGGGCACTTCTTGGCCAGTTAGGATTTGAATAAGCTGCTTTTCACCACCAGAAGGGTATTTGGTTGGGACTGCTGTGATGCGTGTGCTGCCTGACGCTAATTGGCTGCGGTTTAAGGCATGTTGCATAGCATCGATGGCTTCTGGTTTATTGTCTTCGATTGCGATAATTATGCGCTTTGGCGAAAGAAGACGTTGAATGATAGCAATACCACTTAGGATCTCGTCGCTATGCTCGCGCATTAATCTGTCATCAGAGGTGATATAAGGTTCGCACTCGATACCATTGATTATCACCAACTCTATATCACTAGCTGGACTTAATTTTATATGAGTAGGAAATGCTGCGCCGCCAAGCCCCGCAATACCAGCTTGCTGAATTTTTTTAAGAATGTCTTGATTACTTAATGTTTCAATATCGGAAGGTTCAACTGTCTTCGCTTCGTCTAGGCCATCTGCTTGGATGACACAGCTAAGTACTTCAATGCCAGATGCATGATTACTTGGCATTGCTTTGATTGCTGTAATAATACCAGAAGTCGGTGAATGAACAGGGCTGTACGCAAAGCTTGTGCCGCTGGTTAATGCTTGTCCCTTTAGAACACGATCATTGACTTTAACCGCTAACAAAGCACTATCGCCAACTTGTGGCAAAGGTAAAACATACTGATTAGCCAATGGAATTTGGCGAATAGTTGTCTTATTAGATAAGTTCTTTAATTCTGGAGGATGAACACCGCCATGTGAGCGCCAAAGCGTTCCTTTATCAATTTGTTCTAATAAAGTTAACACGGCTTATCCTCTTGCAACTGCTTGACTGGAATAGCATTTAATTGCCAATCCCAAGTTTTAGTGGTTTGTTCTACTGGTATCATATCAATGCAATCAACTGGGCAGGGTGCCACGCATAAATCACAACCCGTACAATAGTCTGTGATAACGGTATGCATGAGTTTACCTGAGCCTAAAATGGCATCAACAGGGCAGGCCTGAATGCACTTAGTACAGCCTATGCACTCATCCTCGCGAATATAAGCGACTTTTTTGACTTGTACTTCTTCGGTAGCATTAAGAGGCTCAGGGTCCACGCCCATTAAATCAGCGAGCTTTTCCATAGTGGCGGTACCACCAGGAGGACATTTGTTGATCTTATCACCGCCAGCAATAGCTTCAGCGTAGGGGCGGCAACCAGGGTAACCACACTGACCACATTGAGTTTGTGGCAGTAAAGCTTCGACTTGGTCGGTAAGAGGGTTGCCTTCTACTTTAAACTTTTCTGCGGCAAATCCGAGTAAAACACCAAAAACGAGGGCGAGTACCGTCAATACAACGACAGCAATTACAATTCCTGACATGTCTATTTAACCAATCCTGTGAATCCCATAAAGGCGAGGGACATTAACCCTGCGGTAACCATGGCGATAGCGCCACCTTTAAAGGGAGTTGGAACATCTGCTGCGGCCAAGCGTTCGCGCATGGCTGAAAAAAGCACTAAAACTAACGAAAAACCGACTGCTGCGCCAAAACCAAAAATAGCCGACTCGATAAAGCCATGCTTCTCGTTAATATTGAGCAAAGCCACACCCAATACGGCACAGTTGGTCGTAATTAATGGCAGATAAATCCCTAGAGCTCGATGCAAAGAGGCACTGGTTTTCTGTACCAGCATCTCGGTAAATTGCACGACAACCGCAATGACTAAAATAAAACTCATTGTGCGTAAGTAGCCGAGATCAAAAGGAAGCAGTAGGTATTGATTGACGAGGTAGCTGAGAATAGACGCTAGTGTTAACACAAACGTTGTCGCCATTGACATTCCAATCGCAGACTCGAGCTTGCTCGACACTCCCATAAAGGGACAGAGGCCAAGAAATTTTACTAATACGAAGTTATTGACTAGCACAGTGCCAATCAATAAAAGGAGATATTCACTCATCTCTATTCAAATTTTTAGACAGAATTTGACTATTATCGACTTTTCCGTAGCTATTAACAACACATAGAAAGCAAGGACAAAAGGATTGCTCTATAAATCAGCAGTATTAAGCCATTGCTTCAGATTTTCCACCTTGAATTAACGGTGTCGGTTTTGCTATGTAATACCCCTGCAGACCATCTATAAGTAGTTGTTCCATAATGATTTTGTCTTCTTGCTTTTCGACGCCTGTTGCAATCACGCGGATCCCCAACTTACGCGCAATGTCGATAATCATTTTTACAAAGAATCGGTTCTGCGGATCTGTGCTAATCCCTTGAGTGTAACTATGATCAAGTTTTATAAAGTCAGGTCGAACTTCTTTGAAAAACTTAAATGAAGTAAAACCATGGCCAAAGCGCTCAATAGATACTCTTGAACCTACACTGTGTAATTCATTGATAAAATGATAGGTGGCGCTGAGGTTTGTTTGCATGCCCGACTCATTAACTTCAAATATTAACCGAGCCGCGATATGCCTTTGTTGCTGTAAAATGTTTTTCATCCAAGAGACAAAAGTTCGGTTACTCGCCGATGCAGCACTTATATTAATACCAATAAGGCCGGTGATTTTAGGTGATTCGATGAGTAAACGGATTGCGTTAAGTATGACGAGTTTATCTATTTCACCGCTCATTCCGTGGCGCTCTGCCATTGCTATAACGGTTGTTGTCGGGAAAACCTTTCCTTCACTATTATAAAATCGAGTGAGTAGTTCTTTATACGATTCGACATCGTTACGACAAGGGCGGATGGCTTGAACATAAAACTTTATTGAGCGCCTACGTAGTAATTCAGTAATCGCAACTTTCCAGCGGCTTTCACCAAAAAGTTCATCGCCAGTAAGCTCTTCTTGCAAGTGGTAGCTATTAGGGCCTAAGGTTTGCGCAATACTAACCGCAGTATCAGCTAATGTCATTAACGAGACCGGATCGCTATCTTGTAAGTACGGCACTAGGCCAATATGAGCAATTGAAGCTGTACCTACTTGCTGTTGATATTCACTAAATGTAGTGGATAATACACTCGCAATCGCAACTCCCTGTTTTAGATTTGCATCTGGCAGTACAATAGCAAAATCTGCTGTAGATATACGAAAGCACAATGTTTGTGGTTTACTCTTAAATGCTGCTCTAATTTCATTGGCAATTCGGGCTAAGTAATCATCGCCCCCTTCTCGCCCAACCATTTGGTTAATTGTCCCTAGTTCGGTTGCCTTAATGATAAAGAGAACACCGACCTCTTTATGCTGCGGCCGACAGATCTGCTCCAATTTCTCGGTGAAACGGGCGCGAGTGCCAAATCCTGTAATAGGATCTTGAAATGCTGTTTTTGTTAGTTGTTCATTGACTGCTTGTAGCTCATTGAGTTTGGCTTTTAATGTCTGCTGACTATTTTCTAAAGACTGAATGACAACGTTATATTCTCTTTTAATTTTTGAGTGTTCAATAGCATCAAAGGAGAGGTTGCCGAGATCTTCAATTTTGTTAGCAATGTATTTAATACTGCTCTTTTGCCTTGCGGTAAAGAGAAAATAAATAAAGCTAATGAGTAAAAAACTGCTCCAAATAATCATTAAGTGGTATTCAAAGCGTGTAATAGTTTGGCTTAATGCGGATTTATTGGAAAGTTTGACTTGTAAGCGACCGGCTAGTAGAGAGCGAGTGTCTGCCAAGTCGGTAATAAATAATGGTGATAGAGGGGAAATGTTGTTGGTTTGCAAAGTACCACGAGTAAAGTTATTACCGCTGTCGTTGCTATCTATATACTGGAAAAATTGAAATCCGACAGCAGGTTGTAGCTGTTTGTATAATGATTCACCGCTTCCTTGCCATTGCTTTTCTTTATTAATTATTTCAGCGTATTGCTTTAACAGGCTGGCATTCTTAGTGTCTAAATTACGCTTTTCATTCTGGTAACTCAAAAATGTGAGTGCAGAAAATAACAAAATTAAGAATAATTGAAAAAACTTAGATGTTGGCATAAGAATCCATTCATGCATGAATACTCGATAACGAGTGACGACATGTTAATTGCCAGCATTATAAACAGATTTAATTATTAATTGTAGGTGCTTTAGTGTTTGAACTGAAACTACGAGGAATATAAGTGAAAAGGTTGGCTCCCCAGACTGGACTCGAACCAGTGACATACGGATTAACAGTCCGCCGTTCTACCAACTGAACTACAGGGGAATCGCATAAACCTTTTTAAAGCAGTGTTATATTAAAGTGGCTCCCCAGACTGGACTCGAACCAGTGACATACGGATTAACAGTCCGCCGTTCTACCAACTGAACTACAGGGGAATCGAATTACTTTAACACAACTAAATTTAACTAAAAGACTAAAGTGGCTCCCCAGACTGGACTCGAACCAGTGACATACGGATTAACAGTCCGCCGTTCTACCAACTGAACTACAGGGGAATCGCAAAAACCTTTAGTTTACATTATAAAAGTGGCTCCCCAGACTGGACTCGAACCAGTGACATACGGATTAACAGTCCGCCGTTCTACCAACTGAACTACAGGGGAATCGAATTACTTTTATAACAATCTTCAACTTTGACTAAAAATGGCTCCCCAGACTGGACTCGAACCAGTGACATACGGATTAACAGTCCGCCGTTCTACCAACTGAACTACAGGGGAATTGCTATTTTTAGTTCGATAACTCTCTTACTTTGTAAAAGTGGCTCCCCAGACTGGACTCGAACCAGTGACATACGGATTAACAGTCCGCCGTTCTACCAACTGAACTACAGGGGAATTGCTTTTACATTATCAGATAATTATCTAATCTAACTCAACTTGGCTCCCCAGACTGGACTCGAACCAGTGACATACGGATTAACAGTCCGCCGTTCTACCAACTGAACTACAGGGGAAGCGTTTAAGTTACGTCTCGTTGAAGACGGAGCGCATATTAAATCGCTCTTACAATTGAGTCAACTCAACAAGGGGAAAAAAATGAAATAATACGCTTAAGTGGTCACCTAACGCGCATAATGATGGCGAATGCAGCATTTTTGTTAATATATGAGCAGTTGCAATATAAGCCTATGAGATATTCATAGTTTTCGATTGTACAATTTTTAATAACTCGCTCAAAAATTCGCTCTACCGAGCCAGATTAATTACAAAAGTAGTAAAATTACAGAAAATAGCTTTGGTCTCGTTTTATGGGGATTGCTGCTTAAATGCCCATAGCCACAAGCTTTGCAAGAGTTATCCACTAAATCTGTGGATAAGCCTGTGGGTTAATCGAAAAAATCAACGGCAATCGCCGATGGATAGTGGCTTGAGGTTAAATTGAGCGAAATTCTTTGCAGATTTTTTTAACGATTAAAAACAATGCGATGGAAAAAGCAACAGTTAATTAGGATGATTTGATTAGTTGTAAGAATCTTGTAACAAACTTGTCGGTATCTATTGTGAATTAATCTAGCGTTATTACTGGCGTTGACGCGGAGGTCAGCTGGCCAAGTGAGCTTCAAGGCGGCGTTATAAAATTTCATCATAATATTCAACGGCACTAATTATATAGCATATTGCTAATGTTAGACTGGCAATTACAATAACAATTGCTAAAACGGCAAAAGGCAGTCGTTAATTAATGCTGCTTCGATAAAGCGTACTGGTCTAAAAATCGATAGCTAACGTATCTCAAAGGCTGTGTTATGCATCTAGGGGTGTAACTCCGAGGGCATTTGATTGCTATTTCGTTATTCTGTTTTAGACATTCCGGGAGTTTTGCTTCGCAGGTGAGTGCGCTGCTTCTGTATCTTGGCGTATTGATGTAGATACTTTGCAATGAATGCCCTCATGCCTAAATTGACAATATTGCGCCATTAGTAAACAAATTAGGGTAAAATAACTGCTTATCTTTTGAAGGAAGTATCTGAGTGTCTGAATCTGTATTTCAATTAGAATCCATGTATAAACCTGCTGGTGACCAACCAACGGCTATTAATAAATTAGTTGATGGTCTTGAATCGGGCGTTGCTTGCCAGACATTACTGGGAGTTACCGGCTCAGGTAAGACATTTACCATTGCTAATGTTATTGAAAAGATGTCGCGCCCAACCATTATCATGGCGCCTAATAAAACATTGGCCGCACAGCTCTATGGTGAGATGAAGGAGTTCTTTCCGCATAATGCGGTTGAATACTTTGTTTCTTACTATGACTATTACCAACCTGAAGCCTATGTCCCGTCGACCGGAACCTTTATTGAAAAAGATGCGTCTGTTAACGCTCACATTGAACAAATGCGTTTGTCAGCGACTAAAGCACTTTTAGAGCGCAAAGACGTGGTGCTTATTGCTTCTGTCTCGGCTATTTATGGTCTAGGTGATCCTAAGTCTTATATGAAGATGCTGCTCCACCTTCGAGAAGGTGGAATTATACAACAGCGCGAGATCTTAAAAAGATTAAGTGAACTGCAATATACCCGCAACGATATTGAGCTTCAGCGTGGTACTTATCGGGTTAGAGGTGAGGTGATTGATATTTTCCCTGCTGACTCTGATAAGCATGCTATTCGCATCGAACTGTTTGATGACGAAATTGAGCGTTTGAGTTTGTTTGATCCTTTGACCGGTCACATTGTTAAACGCATCGCTCGAATTACCGTTTATCCAAAAAGTCACTACGTTACCCCACGTGAATCAATTCTAGCGGCAACCGAAGAGATCAAAGAAGAGCTACGCGATCGTAAGAAGCAGTTACTTGATCTTAATAAGTTGATTGAAGAGCAGCGGATCACCGAACGCGTGCAATACGATGTAGAGATGATGACCGAGCTTGGTTATTGCTCGGGTATTGAAAACTATTCACGTTATCTGTCTGGACGCGCTCCAGGTGATGGGCCGCCTACTTTACTAGATTATTTACCTGAAGACGGTTTATTGATAATTGACGAATCACACGTCACTGTGCCACAAATTGGCGCTATGTATAAGGGTGATCGATCGAGAAAAATGAATCTTGTAGAATATGGTTTCCGCTTACCTTCAGCGCTCGATAACCGTCCATTGAAGTTTGAAGAGTTCGAAGCATTAATGCCCCAAAGTATTTTTGTGTCTGCTACGCCAAGTGATTATGAAATTGATAAGTCAGACGGTGAGATAGCTGAGCAAGTAGTAAGACCTACAGGTCTTCTCGATCCGGAGATTGAAGTAAGACCAGTTGGTATTCAAGTTGATGACTTGCTATCAGAAATTGGAAAGCGCGTAGCTGTTAATGAGCGAGTTTTGGTGACAACTTTAACCAAAAGAATGTCTGAGGATTTAACTGAATACTTAGATGAGCACGGAGTTAAAGTAAGGTACTTGCATTCTGACATTGATACTGTTGAGCGAGTAGAGATTATTCGTGACTTACGACTTGGTGTATTTGATGTGCTCATCGGCATTAACTTACTTCGAGAAGGGTTAGACATGCCAGAGGTATCTTTGGTGTGTATTCTAGATGCTGACAAAGAAGGATTCTTGCGTTCAGAGCGTTCACTTATTCAGACCATCGGTCGTGCTGCGCGTAACGTGAATGGTAAAGTGATTTTATATGGCGATAGGATCACTAAATCGATGGATAAAGCGATTACTGAAACCAATCGTCGTCGTGAAAAACAGCATCAATATAACCTGGATAATGGCATAACGCCAAAAGGCGTTATTAAGAAAATTACCGATGTAATGGATATTGGTGATACGAGCGATATATCCAATGGTGAGCTCAAGCGTGTAGCCGAGCGAGATGCGGATTACCACGTCAAACCTGCCGATATCAGCCATGAAATTGATAGACTTGAAAAACAGATGCACGAGCATGCTAAAAATCTTGAGTTTGAAGAGGCCGCAGCTATTCGAGATAAAGTGGGCCGATTACGAGAGCAATTTATTAAAGCATAAATGACTTGGGCGTGTACCCAGGTATTTAACTGCTGTGTTCTAGGAGATTAGAACTGTTGTCATGGCGATGTTACTAATTGGAACTCTTATTCAAAATTAAGCTGGTTTACTAACGTAATAACCGTCATAAAGGCAGCCTAGGAAACTAAGCTGCCTTTTTTGATGCAATAAATAAAAGGTTGAGAACCTATAATCTGTGTCGTTGAACGGCTAAAGCTGAGTGTTAGATTAACGCTAGAGCTTAGTATTTAAACTTTAGATACTCGTTTATTGCATTTAGCTTGATACCGTTTTAAGGAGAGCTGACTTAGCCAAATGATCAGCGCACAGATAATCCCACTTATTAAGCCGACTAAGTGTGCTTCAGTTGCCACCCTAGCATTAATTAATGCAGTCATTTCTGCGCTAGCACCAAAAGACTGCTCATAAGCGACTTTAATGATTACGCCAAGTAATAACAGATAGCCAGACTTAAAACCTTGTCGAATATCATACACAGCACCATAAGCAAAAAGTCCATGTAGCATGCCACTTAAACCTACGTAACCGATAAGTGCTGGGTAAAAGGCGAGTAAGCCGATCCCTTGCAGTAGGCACAGAATAATAAACAGAAGGCTAAGGCCAGCAGCTTTGTAATGTTGCTCATGTAACGCAATAATGACCCATAAACCGGCTAGGTTCATGACTAAATGCCATGCATTCGTGTGCAGTAAATTACCACTAATTAAACGCCACCATTGACCATCTATAATTAAGCTTCTTTGATACGCAAGCTCGCTATCTAGTCCTTGATAAAACAAACAGATACAGACAATGCTACAAACTAATGCCACTAAATATGGGCTTGTTAGCAAAGATCTGGCGTTATAACGCTTAATGGGCTTTAGTTGAGGCATCTTTGGTTTAATTGTTTTTAGCGATCAGTTGTGCCATAACAGACTCTTTATTGTTGAGGTAATCTTCTAAGCCGCGCTTTCTTAACAGACAAGCAGGACAAGTACCACAACCATCACCTTTAATGCCGTTATAACAAGTTAGCGTTTCATGGCGAATTAAATCTAAACTCTGTAGTTTGTCGGCTAACGCCCATGTTTCAGCTTTATCAAGCCACATCAGCGGAGTCGAAATAGTCAGCTTTTTGTCCATTCCTTGTTCTAGTGCAGCTTGCATGGCTTTTACAAAATCATTGCGGCAATCTGGGTAACCAGAAAAATCAGTTTCACAGACTCCAGTAATGACGGTATCTGCACCTAACTGATAAGCATAAATGCCTGCTAATGTCAGAAATAAAATGTTTCTACCAGGAACAAACGTATTAGGTAAGCCGTTTTCCATGAGCTCATTAGAAACTGGGATAGAGTCACGAGTTAGAGCTGAAATTGCTAATTCATTTAATAGCGTAACATCCATAATTTTATGACTGGCAAGCTTTAGTTTGAGCCCAAGATCTTGGGCTATTTCAATTTCTTCTCTATGTCGTTGTCCATAATCGAAGGTAATGCCGTGCACCTCATCAAATTGTTGGAGGGCTTGGATGAGGCAGGTTGTCGAATCTTGACCACCACTAAAAACTACAACGGCTTTTGACATAATAAAATATAATCTTGTAATAAATAAGATTGCATAGTTTAACGCAGCAACGAATGCTTTTAAACTACTTGCGACTCGGGTCGAAATCCTCTATAACTGCGCCCCGGTTAACCAAGAGGCAAGATCATGAAATATCCAGTGAATGAAGTGTTTGAAACAATACAAGGCGAGGGGACTTACACCGGAGTACCAGCTATTTTTGTAAGACTTCAGGGGTGTCCGGTGGGTTGTTCTTGGTGCGATACTAAGCAAACATGGGAACTACTTGAACAAAATCGCGTGGCGTCAGAACTTGTGATTCAAGTCGATGGCACGATAGGCCGCTGGGCAGAGCTAACAGCAGAAGAGTTAGTTAACGCATTTGTAGCTAAGGGCTTTAATGCTAAACATGTGGTTATAACCGGCGGCGAGCCGTGTTTATATGATTTGCGTGAATTAACAAGCCAGCTTCACAGCCAGGGTTATCAAACTCAAATAGAAACCAGTGGTACATTTGAGGTTATTTGTGACAACAAAACTTGGGTAACTGTATCGCCAAAAGTGAATATGAAAGGTGGTTACGTGGTGTTAGCTCAAGCGTTAAATCGTGCTGATGAAATTAAGCATCCTGTAGCCACACAAAAGCATATTGATGAACTAGATAACTTATTAGCTGATATCGATTTAACAGGTAAAACAGTTTGCTTACAACCAATTAGTCAAAAACCACGAGCAACCGAATTAGCCATGGCAACGTGTATTGCACGCAACTGGCGTTTATCAATTCAAACTCATAAGTATTTAGACATCGATTAGGTTTAAGATGTTGAATTAAATCTTTTTGAATTAATGCCCTGAGAATGCAAAAAAGCCCCTACATTACGTCATGTATGGGCTTTTTTGTAAGCTTGTAATTTACTCTGTTTATTCGGCTATAAAGCCAATTTAGTTGTCGCCGGGCAGGCTAAACCACCCGTTTCACTAAATTTTTTGAGCGCCGCATTATAAGGGCTTAAATCACCAATATTTTCAGCGATCCAATCTGCATCGTAATAGGTGTCTAAATAACGTTCGCCTGAGTCACAGATCAGGGTCACTATCGAGCCAGTTTCCCCTCTGGCCGCCATTTCTGTGGCAATTTGTAAAACCCCGTAAAGGTTTGTTCCTGTGGATGCACCGGTTTTACGGCCTATGATATTTTCTAACCAATTAATAGTCGCAACAGAGGCTGGGTCTGGGATCTTGCGCATTTCGTCAACAACCCCTGGAATGAATGAGGGTTCGGCACGTGGTCGCCCAATGCCTTCAATTTTACTGCCGTTGCTACAGCTCACAGTTTTATCGCCAGTAGTGAAGTAATCGAAAAAAACAGAGTTTTCTGGGTCTACTACGCAAAGTTTAGTGTCTAAACGTTGATAACGGATATATCGACCTATCGTGGCTGATGTCCCGCCAGTACCTGGGCTCATTACTATCCATGATGGAATAGCGTGTTGCTCTTTTTCCATCTGATTGAAAATAGAATTAGCAATATTGTTATTACCGCGCCAATCGGTAGCGCGTTCTGCGTAAGTAAATTGATCCATATAATGGCCGTCCAACTCAGCAGCTAATCGCTCCGATTCGGCATAGATTTTACTTGAGTGATCAACAAAATGGCATTGACCGCCGTAAAATTCAATTTGTTGAATTTTTCTTTTTGCTGTAGTGCTTGGCATAACTGCGATAAAGGGTAAGCCCAGTAATCTGGCAAAATAGGCTTCTGAGACTGCAGTGCTGCCTGAAGATGATTCAATTACAGGCGTGCCTTCTTTTATCCAACCGTTACACAAGGCATACAGAAACAAAGATCGAGCGAGGCGATGCTTAAGGCTACCCGTAGGGTGAGTACTTTCATCTTTTAGGTAAATATCAATACCGTTTAAGTGTGGGGTGTCGAGTTTTATTAAGTGAGTGTCGGCACTACGTTGAAAGTCAGCTTCGATTTTTTCTATTGCTTGATTTACCCAAGAATTAGTCACTTTGTAGCCTCTGAATAATACATTTAGCTTAAATAATAGTGAAAAGTTACTGAGATTGGTAGCAGAAAAACTCTAAGACTTTGTTTGATGATATTGTGTAAATATTTGATTGAATGTGTTTTTACAGTGAGAGAGATTGAACAATGGAGGACTTGCAAGAGAGTAAACTAAATAAGTAACAGTAGGTGTTTAAGAAGTGGTGGAGGGAGAAGGATTCGAACCTTCGAAGGCTGAGCCGTCAGATTTACAGTCTGATCCCTTTGGCCACTCGGGAACCCCTCCACATTATCTTACTTTGGTCTTACGCATTACATTGACCTGTAATGTTTGTAGCAATTACTTCTGATTGAATTAAGAAGTGGTGGAGGGAGAAGGATTCGAACCTTCGAAGGCTGAGCCGTCAGATTTACAGTCTGATCCCTTTGGCCACTCGGGAACCCCTCCACATTATCTTACTTCGGTCTTGCGCATTGCATTGGCCTGCAATGTTTACAGCTTTTACTTCATATTGAACTTAAGAAGTGGTGGAGGGAGAAGGATTCGAACCTTCGAAGGCTGAGCCGTCAGATTTACAGTCTGATCCCTTTGGCCACTCGGGAACCCCTCCACATTTTCTTAACTTCTTTTCTTGCACACAATATTGGCCTATTGCGCTTTTTACTTTCACTCTTTGCGCACTCTTTGCGGTAGAAATGGTGGAGGGAGAAGGATTCGAACCTTCGAAGGCTGAGCCGTCAGATTTACAGTCTGATCCCTTTGGCCACTCGGGAACCCCTCCAGAGTATTTCTCTACAAATTGTGTGCAAATGGTGGAGGGAGAAGGATTCGAACCTTCGAAGGCTGAGCCGTCAGATTTACAGTCTGATCCCTTTGGCCACTCGGGAACCCCTCCTCAATTGCGGCGGCAATAGTAGTCAGAAAAAATTCTGCTGTAAAGCCTAAATATGAAATAAACGGTAAAGTTGCGACTGTTTGGTCAATTAACTTACAACAAGTTGTTTTGTGGATGTATTCTTGTTCAATATGGTTAGTAATTGGCTTATTGCTAAAAGAATCTCTATCAGGTTAGGGGGTTATTGCTAAAAGAAAGCACTCGCTTCGTACTTGTCAATAAATCGCTGTATTCATTTATTCGAATTTGAAATTAAACCTAAAGCTATGGCTTGTTTGGTCGATAAAGTTTCAATGGTTTGTTTTATAGGTTTATTTTTGTTCTAAATGAATGCAATTCAAGCAAGTAGTACATTAGTTAATGAATCCCAGCTAGGTTCGAGACTCAATCATGCGATTGGTTCTAACCGACGGGGTGAGTTTGGCTTATTACTTTCACTACTTTCTGCCGATGCTCGTGACATGGCGCAGTTTCAAACTGCCACGCACAGGTCAAATGACTTAAGAACTAAATTTGAATTGCCTGTGGCGCAAGTACTATTAAACCAAACTGATATCGATGATGTTGTTATTGATAATAGTTATGTCCATCAGCGCGATGGAGCGGCTGCATTTCGTTTAGCCAATGTATTACACCAAGAAGCTTTGGTTATTCGTAAAAATGAATCATTAGAAATGGCAGACGTTTTAGCCAACTGTGAGCTCAACATCCGTAACCGCTATCAACAGCAGCATACAGCACCATCAATTCAGTTAACTCACTTTGTTGAACAGTTACAAATGCAGCGTCAAATGAGCGAATTAATTGCGCAAGCATGATGGTGATCCTGCTTTATTTTGAATTGCTGATATATAATTGGCTTTTCATTATCTTAAAGTAGAGACATATTAATATGAAAAATATTCAACAAGCGCAGTCAAATTTGGTCAACGACACTTGTACTGATTGTGGTAGCTTTGTGGATGTTGGTGCTGTAATCGATGAGCACGATACGGTTTTAGAATTAGAATTAAATGGCGAAAATTGCCAGCAATTAGCAAATGATATAATCGCTAAGGCACAACAACGTTTTGACGACGTAACAGCAGACAGCCAGGTTGAAGACCAAAGTGTAAAAATTAGTCTAACCTTTGCATTTACTGCTGAAAAAATGATATTTCAACTTGAAAATGGTCTGTAAACTAGGCTGGTAGAACTTGCTGAAATTACGTTAATTCGTGTAGTCTTGTACCCTATAAAAAATATAATTTAGCTTTAAGTATTAAAGCGATTGGTGAACAAGTTGTTTGCCTTATTTTAGGATGACGTGTGAAGAAGCAAAAATCTCAACAATTGTTGGAATACATTGTTAATTCAGAAGCAAAGCAGCTCGGTGATTTTAAGGCCACTGCACAAATTGCCGCTGAATTACTTTCACAGCAGCTTAATGTATCAAGTGTTGTCGTTTCTGCGATTTGTAGTGAAAACGACACGCTCGAACAAATCACACGCTTAACAATAGCTTCTTTACCTTCTAAAACTCTCTCCCAAGTTCAATCTTACCGACCAAAACCTTCTTTGTGTGACGACTTCATTAGCCAGTTGAAAGTAGAGCGTCACATAACTTCTGAACATTGTGTTGACGACCCTCGGTTAGTGGAGTTGCAAGCTTACTATCAAGGGCATGGCATACGCGCTGTGCTAGAAGTCGCTATTCGAATTAACGGCCATTTAGAGGGTATGTTAAGTTTGGAACGTACCGAGAGCTCTGAACCTTGGCATGAAAGCGAAGTGCAGCTCTGTTCTCAAGTAGCCGACCAATTAGCACTGACTCTAGCGACTAAGTATGGATATGATAAAGACGAGCGTTTAACATTATTGCTATCAGCAGCCGAGCAATCAGACCAAATCATGATGGTCGTTAACTTAGCTACTGATTGTATCGAGTATGTGAATAATGCCCATTTTGAATTGACAAAAGTCCCTAAAGAGCGAATTTTAGGTCGCAAAATTCAAGTCTTAGATTTTTTCAAACAGTATCCCAATTTATCTGAGTCCGTCCTTAATAAAGCCCGTAATGGCGAGCCTTGCGAAGAAGAGATAAATCTCATTCGGCATGATGGCAGCGCTTATTGGATGCGCTTATCTGTAAAACGCTTTATCTCTGAAAGGGGTAATCACTTTGCACTGGTGAATGCAGAAAACTGCACTGAGCAACATCATCATCAAAGTGAGTTATTGCGCTTAGCTTGGCGGTGTGGATTAACAGGCCTTTATAATCGTACCCATTTTAGTCGAGTACTTAAAAAGCTTAAATCAGGCCACATGGTGCTGATCGATTTACGTGGCTTTAAACGGTTTAATGATACTTATGGGCATGCAAATGGCGATGTGATGTTGATTGAAATTGCCCGGCGTATCCGCCATTTTGCCGAGGTACATCAACTATCAGAAATCGCGCGCATTGGTAGTGATGAGTTCGGTATTTTATTTGAAAATAACGAAGATGAGTTCAGTATTCAACAAGCGACAGAACGCTTATATCGTCAGCTTGAAGCCCCAATCACCATAGGTATTGAGCAGATAGAGCCTAAACCGGCATTAGCACGAGTGGATATAGCATCTATTGAAGAGCAGTTTTCTTCGTTAACCTGTGCTGATATTGCGCTGCAATATGCTAAAAATAAACAAGGTAACGCGATTCAAGTATTTAATTCAGCGTTACTGAATGCCTTTAAAGAAGATGCACAGATTGAGCGTGATTTGGTAGCTGCAATTAAAGGTCGTCAGTTTGAGCTTTATTATCAACCGCTAAAAGACTTAAAAAAGCAGGCTTATATTGGCGCAGAAGCGCTTATTCGCTGGCATCACCCTAAAAAAGGCGTGTTATATCCTGGTGCTTTTATTGATATTGCTGAGCAATCAGGGTTAATTAATGATATTGGCTCTTGGGTACTAGAGGCTGCATGCAAACAGTTAAATTTGTGGCAGCGTCACCAAATTGATATCTCAATGCATGTAAACGTGTCAGCGAGACAGTTTTTTAGCGGTACCTTATTTGAACAAGTTTGGTCGTTGGTTACTCGTTATCGCTTAAAGCCTCATAGCTTAATTCTGGAGATCACTGAAACAGAGCTGATGGAAGATATTCGTTCTGCGACAAATCTCTGCAATGAATTAGCTGATTTAGGTGTTGGCTTAGCCATTGATGACTTTGGTACAGGTTATAGCTCAATGAGATACCTTAAGCAGTTCCCGATCAGTAAATTGAAGATTGATCGCTCCTTTATCTCTGATCTCAGCGTTAGCCATGAAAGTCGAGAAATTGTTAGTGCTATTATTGCCATGGCATCGGCGTTGAATATTTCATTAACAGCTGAGGGGGTTGAAACCAAAGAACAAGAGTCATTTTTGGCTGAACATTTATGCCATCAAGCTCAAGGGTTTTTATACAGTCCAGCATTAAGAGAGTCAGAGTTTAGCCAGTTTTTAGCGAAATCCCCTTCAATTCATTAGAGCTGTAGGCCTTTGTAATACTTAATAACACATAGTCCAATCTCTATTAAAAGCAATAAGCTATAGGGTATTTAGTGGCTTCTTACTGTTCGTCAGTTTTATGCCAGCATGTTGCAGTTACCTCTCTTTAATTCATAAGCCCCAATATTTGCAGTTTTTAAACGCTAACCTTGAGTCTGAATTTTAGAATCGAGTTGTTGAGTTTTGCTCGGTAGGGGTTAAGAGTTTGAAGAGGTGTAACTTGTACAACATACAGCTAAAGAGCTTTGTAGCCTCATCTTGACCGGTTAGGCTGTCATAATTGAATATTATCAATTATGACTAAAGGCTGATTTGTAAATGAAACAATAGGGGAGTCATTACTAAGTTAAAACAGATTTTCGATTAATCACTTTGCAGTAATGTTTCTGATCGTTACCCACCACAACATTGTTTGAACTTCTTACCACTATAGCAAACGCACTTGTCGTTACGATTAGGCATCACAGGATCCATTTGCTTGCCCTCGGTATACAGCCATTGGCCATCACATTTTAGAAAATCTGAGCATTCATGGATAGCATCAATCTCATCATCGAGTTTATACCAAGCTTGAAATGTAACTTGTCCTTTATCATTTGTATGCGAACTGCGGATCACATCCAGACTTAACCATTGCGGTAAAGGCTCTTGTGCGAGCGTCTCCGTATCGAGGCCGTTAAGGTATTGGCTATGGTGAGTCGCAATTAAGTAGTCATAATCTTTTAAATAGAAAGCACAAAAACGTGAGCGCATTAATTGCTCTGGTGTCTTTGCGGATTGCTTTTTAAGATGAAATGGTTGGCAACATTGCTGGTAAGTTTGCTTTGAGCAACAAGGGCAAAGAGATTGTGGATCAATATTAATGTTGGTCATGGTTACTTGGTACTGATTGTTGGCTTAACGCTGGAAATTGGCGACCATAATAAAGGTTTGGACTAGGTTTAGCATTATAATAAAATGACGCTTCAGCTCGATTGTTAGTATCAACAGTGAGGTACCATTTACCGTCATTTTTCTTTTTCGATACACCAACAAATTTCCCCGCAAATTCACTGCTTGGCTCGCCATTATCAATTGGTGGATGGAATCTAATGAGGTAATAACCGATATCCGTTGCACTGGAACCTTCAATATTGCGTTCTATTACACGGAAGTCGACTTCAATTTTTGCATTTTTGTGTTTAATTTTACCGAAAAAAGTATCGTATAAAGCGACGATTTTATCACGACCCATAGTGATCCCTTCACCTTGGCTTTCTGGAATATAACAAGCATCTTCAGAATAAATGGATTTCATTCTGCTAGCATCAAGCTCGTTAAAAGCATCACTAAATTGGTTATAGACAGCATTTAGTGCTTCATTATCATCCGCAAGTGCGACTTGAAGTAGGCTAAAGTAAATTAAATTAATGAGTGTAAACGCTGTTGCAACTTTTTTAAGCATGTAATAGGGCAAACTAGGAATATAATAACTAACACTATAATAGATGGTTAAGGTGAACTAAAGTACTAGATCATTACAAGATGTGTTGCAGTGTTTAGCTTTTACGCACATTGAACATTTTTCAGATAATGGTTTGGTGGTTCTAGGCTAATTGGGGGGATTATGGTTGAAGAAGAAATGAGTCTGTTTCTTTCTGAGATGGCAGGTGTTCAGCCACTTAAAAATAATACGACGACTACGATTAGCGAGCAGAAGGTATCAACTGAAGCGCAAAACCTGCGCAGAAAACAATTACAGGTGAGTGAGCAACTCGCCAAGTTGACGCTAGACCCTAATTTAATTACAGCTATTTTACCCGATGCAATCGTTGAGTTTAAACGTGATGGGGTTCAAGAAGCGGTTTTTCATCGCCTAAGCCTCGGGGGATATCCGATTAAATATGAAATTGATTTGCATATGCTTAAGGTTTCGCAGGCAAGAGAAGCTCTGTATCAGCAGATCCTAGCAAGCAGAGCCCGCGGGGAACGCTGTATACTAGTGATTCATGGTAAAGGAGCTAAGGCTAAACCTTTCCCGGGGTTAATGAAGTCTTTTGTTGCTTCATGGTTAGAGCAGATCGAAGAAGTCTTGGCTTTCCATAGCGCACAGCGCCATCACGGAGGTACCGGAGCTTTATATGTTATGTTGACTAAGTCTGAACAAAAGCGGATTGAAACCCGAGAAACTAACCATAAGGGCGTCAAGGTACGCTAGTATCAATTTTGAACAATATTCGAAAGGTGTCAGTGAAAGCTTTTATTAAATTTGAGGTGATTGCGACAATGTCTAAAAAGGCCATTAACAACAATTAATGGCCTTTTTGCTATAAACTATACATGGTGTAAAAATTTACCAGCCACACTGTCGGTTCGCTGAATTGTTTTGCTCATCTAACCATGCTTGTAAAGGCGCAAAGTAATCAAGTACAGCTTTTGCATCCATCTCCTTCGTGCCTGTAACGGCCGCTAAAGCTTCTGGCCATGGTTTACTTTGTCCCATTTCTAACATGGTGTTAAGTTTAGCACCGGCTTCTTTATTGCCATATATACTACAGCGATGCACCGGACCGTTATCACCAGCAATTTCACACAATGATTTGTGGAATTGGAATTGCAAAATGTGCGCTAAAAAGTAACGTGTATATGGCACATTTCCTGGCACATGGTATTTAGCGCCTGGGTCAAAGTCTGCTTCAGTACGTGCCATTGGTGCTTTAACACCTTGGTATTTTTCACGTAGTTCCCACCAAGCTTGATTGTATTGCTCTGGTGTAATTTCACCGCTAAATACTTTCCAGCGCCATTGGTCGATCATCAAGCCGAAAGGTAAGAAGGCAACTTTATCTAATGCTTGTTTAAGCAATAGGCCAATATCTTTAGAAGCATCTGGCACTTCATCTAATAGCCCTATTTGCTTTAGATAATTTGGCGTAATAGAAAGCGCAACGGTATCGCCAATAGCTTCATGGAAGCCGTCGTTAGCGCTGTTTTTAAAGATAAAAGGTTGATTTTTATAAGCGCGTTGGTAGAAGTTATGACCTAATTCATGATGAATAACGGTAAAGTCTTCAGCCGTTTTTTGAATGCACATCTTAATGCGAATATCGTCTAAGTTGTCGAGATCCCACGCTGACGCATGGCACACAACATCTCGATCTTCTGGCTGTACAAACAAAGATCGTTTCCAGAACGTGTCTGGTAATGGCTCAAAGCCTAGTGAAGTAAAGAAGCTCTCTGCTTGCTCGACCATTTTTACTTCATCATAGTTATGCTGAGCAAGTAGCTCTGTTACGTTGTAACCCGGATCAGCATCTTGAGGAGCAACTTGTTCATAGATATTGCCCCAACTTTGTGCCCACATGTTACCGAGTAAATGCGCTGGTATTGGCCCCGATGCAGGAGCAATGTCTTCTCCATATTGTTCATTTAGTTCACCACGCACATAACAATGCAGTGAATCATACAGCGGCTTAACTTGGCCCCATAAACGATCTAGCTCAGTAGAAAACTCATCAGGTTTCATATCGTAGTTACTGCGCCAAAGCTCTGAAAGATCAGCATAGCCAAGGTCTATTGCACCTTCATTGGCAAGTTCAACTTCACGTTCAAATAGAGGGCGCATAGGCTTAGCAATTTCTCGCCAACCTTGCCAAACTTCTAATAGTTCATCTGGATCCTTTGAATCAGCCATAATCGCTGATAATTCCGGTTGACTTAGGCAGCGACCATCTTTAAAGCAATATTTCCCTTTGCCGTATAAGCCGTTTAATTCAGCACTAATGTTAGCAAGCTCTGCATTTTTTACTGGATCGAGAGGGGAGGGTAATACAATAGAGCTACGTAGAATATTGAGCTTTCTTTTTTCTTCATCGCTCAGCTCCAAACCTGCATATTGTGCTGCAAGAGTTGCAAGCTCCACTGATTTTGCAGTGTATTTTTCAGCTACACTAGCAGACAGAGCGGCAGTATCTTCCGTAATAAAGTTACTGTAAATCCATTCTGAGCGGTTAATTTCTAGTGAAAGCTCAGCCATTTGTGCTTCAGCATTAGTAATAAACTGCTTTGCCTCTGCTGTTTTATCTACTGTTGCAGGGCTAGAGTCGGTTTCTGATTGGCTACAAGCTGAAGCCCCCAATACTAGTGCAATAACAGCCGACAATTTAGATACCTTAATTGAGGTCGTGTTCATCGTTGAAATCCTTTGTTATTTTTGTGTTGCCCATTTTACTTGTTTTGTTGCCAATTAACAGAGGGTTCAGTAAAAGCTAACATCAGAAAGGCTTAAAATGATAACGACTCTAGTCACTATTAATGGAGGCTAACTTGACTAAGAGTTTTGTTACGATTTTGCTTAACGCTGATTAGATGTTTCATCTTCAGGCAATACTCGCCTTAGGCTTTTTTTATCAGGATGAATATTAATTGTCGTTTTAATTGTTATTAAAGTTTCTATTTTTTAAGGTGAAAATTAGTTGGGTCAATAAAGGCCTAAATAGGCCTTATTGCTATCTCGGTTTTATAAAGACCATAAAGGTCAGTTTATACTGATATATCGGGAATTTGTTTGACAAGCTGAAAGCGAATGTTTAATTTAAACGAGTGTTTTAAATAGATATGAAGGCAACGGAATGGCAAATCGCTCCGATACAAAAACAAGAATACTGGACGCTGCGGAAAAATTATTTGCAGAAAGAGGCTTCTCAGAGACCTCACTAAGACTAATTACAAGTAAAGCCGAAGTGAACCTTGCTTCTGTAAATTATCATTTTGGTTCTAAAAAAGAGCTAATTAGAGCGGTGTTAGCCCGTTACCTAGATGTGTTTATGCCAGCAGCAGCTAAAGCTATTGTCGCTGTGCGTGAAGAGAATAGTAATGCTTCTTTGGATGCAATTTTCTCAACACTTGTCGGCCCTTTACTTGACCTTAATCAGCTTCGTGCTGAAGGTACTACGACTTTTCTACAGCTTTTAGGTCGAGGTTATATTGAGAGTCAAGGGCATCTGCGTTGGTTTATTACCACTCATTATGGCGAGTACCTCGGCTTATTTGTCAAGGCTGTGGCTGAAAGCGCGCCGCATATTCCACCTGCAGAGATGTTTTGGCGATTACACTTCACTTTAGGTACCGTTGTTTTCACTATGGCATCGGCCGATGCGTTGACTGAAATTGCCGCTGCAGATTTTGGTGAGCACAATGACATCGAAGCCGTGATCAGAAAAGTTATCCCCTATTTATCAGCTGGTGTGTCTGTTCCACTTACTAAGGATGTAATGTAAAAATTATGGCTACGACATTATTAATATTATTGCTTGCTGCAATAGTCGTTGTATTCAGTGTTAAAAATATCAGGATGCAGCTAATCACGCGTCCTGTTTTCAGTTTTTTTAAACAAGTATTGCCGCCTTTATCTAGCACTGAAAAAGAAGCGATGGAAGCGGGTGATGTTTGGTGGGAAGGAGAGCTATTTAAAGGTAAACCTAATTGGCAAGTTTTACATAGTTACGGTAAACCGACACTGACTTCAGAAGAGCAAGATTTTATTGATAATCAGGTCATGACAGCGTTAACAATGATTGATGACTACGACATTGTTAATAATAGAAAAGACTTACCACCAGAGCTATGGGACTATTTCAAAAAAGAAGGTTTCTTCGCCTTAATTATCCCCAAAAAATATGGTGGTAAAGCATTTTCTGCCTACGCAAACTCAACCATTGTCAGTAAAATTGCTAGCCGTAGCGTAAGTGCAGCAGTAACGGTTATGGTACCTAACTCGTTAGGCCCAGGTGAGTTACTGACACACTATGGTACCTCTGAACAAAAAGAACACTGGTTGCCATTACTTGCTGATGGGCGAGCAATTCCATGTTTTGCGTTAACTGGACCTGAAGCGGGAAGTGATGCAGGTGCAATTCCTGATACTGGAGTTGTCTGCCGCCGAGAATTTAATGGTGAAGACACCTTAGGTTTAAAACTTAATTGGAATAAACGTTACATTACCCTTGCTCCAGTCGCCGACGTACTTGGCTTGGCGTTTCAAATGTCAGACCCAGAAGGGTTATTAGGGGATGTTAAACATATTGGTATCACCTGTGCGTTAATTCCAACTGATCATCAAGGCGTTAAAATTGGTCGCCGTCATAATCCGTTAAATCTAGCTTTTATGAATGGTACAACCCAAGGCGAAGATGTATTTATTCCTCTAGATTGGATTATTGGGGGACCGCAATACGCTGGCCGCGGCTGGCGTATGTTGGTTGAGTGCCTATCTGCAGGACGTGGTATTTCATTGCCGGCTCTTTCAACTGCATCAGGCCATATGGCAACCAAAACTACAACGGCTTACAGCGTTGTTCGTCAACAATTTGGTCTGCCTATCGCGCAGTTTGAAGGCGTGCAAGAGGCGCTTGCTCGTGTTATTGCTAATACCTATCAGCTTGAAGCTGCTAGACGTTTAACCACAACGGGTATCGATTTAAAAGTAAAGCCATCAGTGGTAACCGCTATCGCTAAATACCATATGACAGAGCTTGGTCGTAAAGTCGTTGACGATGCAATGGATATTCAATCTGGTAAAGGGATCCAACTTGGTCCTAAGAACTACTTAGGTCATGGTTACATGGCTCTTCCGATTTCAATTACGGTTGAAGGCGCGAATATTCTAACTCGTAGCTTAATGATTTTTGGCCAAGGTGCCACACGTTGTCACCCTTATGTGCTTGCGGAAATGGAAGCTGCAGGAATGCAAGATACTGACGCAGCACTTGAACGTTTTGATTCTTTATTGCTTGGGCATATAGGTTACGCAACACGTAATGCATTTAGTGCATTAGGTAATGCATTAACGGGGAGCCGTTTTACAGCGTCGCCAGTGAGTGGTGAAACTAAGCAATATTATAAAGACATGACTCGATTGTCAGCGGCGTTGGCCTTTATGACAGACGTATCGATGTTGATCCTTGGTGGTGATTTAAAACGTAAAGAAATGTTGAGTGCTCGAATGGGGGACGTGTTAAGCCAACTTTACTTAGGCTCTGCAACACTGAAGTTATTTGAAGATAACGGTCGCCAGTTTGATGATTTACCAGCAGTGCGACATGTTATGGCTACCCGTTTACATTTAGCTGCTAAGGCCTTAGATGAAGCCATACGCAATTTCCCTAATCGTGGTATTGCTCTGATTTTGCGTGCTCTAATTTTCCCTCTAGGTAATCGTTTTAAAGACGCGACAGATAAGCAATCTATCGATCTTGTTGCTGCTATGAGTAAACCATCACCGGCTCGTGATAGATTGACTCATTTATGCCCTGACTTTACAGGTGATACTGGCGGTATTGCCGAAGTTGAAAATGCATTTATGGCTAAGTGTGCTTGTAAAGGATTATATGCCAAGCTTAAACAAGCACAAAAAGAAGGAGCGCTGCCTAAGCTAGCACCATTGCCATTGTTCGATGCAGCATTAGAAAGTTCGCTAATTACGACTGAAGAGTATCAACAATTGGTTAAAGCTGATGCATTGCGTCTTGCTGCTATCAATGTTGATGACTTTGAGACTCTTTAATCGAAACTAGCATCTAGATGTCATCAAGTGTGCTCTTCGTTATCTAACCTAAGAGCAGCCAAATAAAATGCCGGCTTATGATGTACCTAAATGAGTACTGAATAAGGCGGCATTTTTTGTTGTTTAGCGATATCGATACTATGTTTTGATTGTAATATTGCGCTAATTGTTAAAAATAGCGGCTTCTAAATTTGTTTAGCTCAGTTCTTGCAATCGGGGTAAGGGCTTTATTCATAGCTATAAGCTGTTGATACTCTTTAGGAAGGAATTTCTTTATTCTTGCGACTCTTGCATAATGACTTACACGAAACTTGGGATAGAGTGAGAGCAATTTAGGCAAGTTTTCATGTAACTGTCCATTTTTATAGCTAGCTTCGAGCAGTGTATCAAGTGCATCTAAGCCATGTTTATCAACATTGAGTTTAAAATTATTATCAACTAAAAACTGGAGTGCTTGTGGTGAATGTAAAGCCGCAGCCATAAAAACATCTCTTCCTAGCTGATCGACTAGCAAGAAATCAAAACCCTGATCTAATAAGCCCTGCCACTTTTCTATCGGCAAATTTTTGAAGTACATTAAGTCGGTGGGCGCTAGCGGTGAAACTCTAGCCTTCCATACGGACAGTAAATCAATATTTCGACGTAGCATGAACCTAAATAATATATCTGTTTGTGACAGTGTTAATGGGGTGTGAGCACTGTAATCACGTGCTTGTGCTATTTTTCCGTCGGCGATCAAACGTTCGAATGTATCACTCGAGTCAGAATTTAATGGGGCGGGTCTAAAGTTAAGCTTATGCTCTTGCCAAAGTCCGACTAGCACTGGGTCAATATCATGTAAACGTTGTTTAACATCGGTAGGATCTTGCTCTATCTCTTTAATGATATCGTAAGCTTTATCTCGTCCTTTAAAACTTTGTTCGGCAAGCAGCTGTTGTTTTACTGATGTGCATTGCTCTGATTTTTGTGTCATTGCCATTTGTTTACTCTTTGCTTTAGCAATGGCGAGTGAGATAACTGAGTCATCAGCTTCCTGCTGTTTAATATTAAAGCTGTTATCAATAAGGGGGATACGATTAAGAAGAGATTTTAGCTTAGCGTTAGAAATCATTTCGCTATGAAAGAAACCTTTGGAGGGGGGATTAAAGTCTATACCAGTTTCGTCCAAACTAATACTGCCATGAGCCTTAAAACCTTGAAATATTAGGTAATTAAGTGTGTCGAGGAATTTGTTGGTGTCGAGGTTGAATTTATTATACTCGGTATCACGACGAGGTAAATTTAATATGGCTATATCCATTGCGGTTAATATTCCGGGTTCATTAATGGGCTTAACACCATATTGACCGAGTAAGGTTAAGGCTTCTACATTAAAATTAGCGGCTGCAATGTCAGCTAGATTTTTAGAGTTATGGAGCTGATTTTGGGCAAAAAGAGGGAAATCCGCTAATGATTTTGTTTGTTCAAGCAGCGGGGTTAAGTACTCGGTTGCCATATTGTTTTGTATCGCGATAGCGACTTCATTGACTGTAAATGAATGTAACGCTACGGCTTGCTTATATTCTTCTATATTCAACTTTTCAGCGATTAATATAAATAGAATCGATGGTGACAAAACAGCGCTGTCGGCAATATAAAGTGGAGATTCTAAATACGTCGTAAAATGGTCTGTATTATCGAGGAGTGCGTAAATATCAGCTTTATTTATATCTTGGGCTAACGATATAGTCATGCCAAGCCCGTGATTTTCATTTTCTAATGGCTTTAGTGCTGTTACTAACGCAGCAATAGTATCAGTGTTAAAACCTTCAATGACTGACAGTCCACTCCAGTCTTTCAAAATTGAACTCGATTGGGTGATAACGTATTTTTTTCTTTCGTTATTGCTTTTAGCTTCAATCAATAAGTCTTGGTAACTATCGTAGAAGGTCTTGTACTGCGACCTATATGCGAGAAGTTCCCTATCTGTTTTGCCTTGCTGTAATTCCAGTTCGATTGCAGCAATAATCACGTTGTGGATATCAGCAACCTGCTCGCTAAAATTTTGATAGCGTTTTTGGCATTGAGCGTGTGCGGAAGTTAGCTGCACCAATTTAGTTTGTTGAGCTGTCTCACTAGAAACAGAAGTTTCCAATGTTTGTTGGTGTTCAGTCATTTCGTTACGGCTTGTTAATGACGTGTTTGGGGTGGGAATACTTTGTAATGTGGCTTTCTCTTGCTTATCAAAGCTATAAAAATAATAACCGCAGACTATGCATGCTGTGGTGCAGGAGATAACTAATAACTTCCGTTTCATTGTCCAACTTTTCCTTGTTGTTTATCTATCATTTTTTATATGTATGACTACACATTTTCTATGTGAATAAGATAAAAACAATCGTGTTTTAACCTTATTTAATAAACGCATTGAAATGTATTGCTTTTAAATGGAAAGGTTATATTGGGGGGGATGGTCTGCTAATGCAAATTGGTGTGGTTTTAGCTTGGTTTATTCTACAGCTAAATACTTAGTTATAAGCGGTATACTATTTGAATTTTTAGCGATAATAGGTATAAAAAAAGCTACTATTTGGGAAAATAGTAGCTTTTTATCTTACTTAATAACTCAAGTAAAAATATTGACTTTAACCTACAACAACGACTTTGCTGGTGTTTGTGCCACCAACAGTTTCCATTGCATCGCCTTTAGTCATCATTGCCATGTCACCTTTTTCAAGGTAACCCGCTTTAGATAGAGTTTCTAGTGCTCTTTGAGCAACCGCTTCAGGAGCATGTGCAGTTGAATCAAAGTAAACCGGCTTGACACCGCGATATAGCGCCATCTTAGCAAGAGTTGACTCATGACGTGACAGTGCAAATATTGGTAGCGCAGAGCTGATGCGTGACATCATCTGTGGTGTAGCACCAGATTCTGTTAAGGCAATAATTGCTTTAATCCCTTCTAGGTGATTAGCAGCGTACATGGTTGATAGCGCAACAGTTTCTTCAATCGTTGTAAATTGCTGATCAAGTCTGTGCTTAGAGACTTGAACACTTGGGTGAGACTCAGCGCCAAGACATACTTCAGCCATTGCTTTAACGGTTTCTTCTGGGAAATCACCAGCAGCTGTTTCTGCACTAAGCATTACCGCATCTGTACCATCAAGTACAGCGTTAGCAACGTCCATAACCTCTGCGCGAGTTGGCATTGGGCTAGAGATCATTGACTCCATCATTTGAGTTGCTGTAATAACAGGCTTATTCAATTGACGAGAACGGCTGATCAAGCGCTTTTGCACTGCAACTAGCGCAGGGTCGCCAATTTCAACACCCAAATCCCCACGAGCAACCATAACGGCATCAGAGGCAATAATCACATCATCCATTGCTTCATCAGTTGCTACCGCTTCAGCGCGTTCAACTTTTGAAACAATAAGAGCGTTACTACCAGCTTTACGAGCTAAGTCGCGAGCGTAATTAAGGTCTGCGCCACTACGAGGGAAAGATACGGCAAGGTAGTCGACACCAATTTGTGCTGCTGTTACGATGTCTTGCTTATCTTTTTCTGTAAGTGCCGCAGCGGATAAACCGCCACCTTGTTTATTGATACCTTTATTGTTAGATAAAGGACCGGCAACGGTCACTGTTGTGTGAACTTTATTACCGTCAACACTTTCAACACGTAGTTGAACGCGGCCGTCATCTAACATTAAGATGTCACCTAGACTAACGTCTTTTGGCAACTCTTTATAATCGATACCGACTTGAGTCTCGTCGCCTTCACCTTTCGCTAAATCGCCATCAAGGGTATAGGCTTGACCAAGCTCTAACATAACCTTTTTGTTATCTTTGAAAGTTGAAATGCGAATTTTTGGACCTTGTAGATCACCTAAAACAGCAACGTGCACACCTAGCTCTTTTGCAATAGCTCGTGTGTCATCTGCGCGTTTTTTATGATCTTCTGGTGCACCGTGAGAGAAGTTTAAGCGAACAACGTTAGCACCAGCAGCAATAATGCGGCGTAAGTTGTCATCACGGTCAGTGGCTGGACCCAAAGTTGTTACAATTTTGGTTCTGCGGAACATGAGATACTCCGTTAAGTTTTAAAAAATTCTAACCCTATATTATCAGACAATGTCCATAAATGTAGTAAAATTACGAACAAAATGATCTAACTCAAGTTTTTAATTTTGTGACGCATTCCAACATTAATTGATAAATGGGCTATTCAGCTTCAGCTGAATAGCAACATATTATGTAGAAAGTCAGTTACAAAATTGGATCTTTGTCGATTCTTGACTCTTTTAATACTTCTTTAACACGCTTCAAGTTTTCACGGAAACGTGGACCTCGTCTTAGTGTAAATCCTGTTGCGAGCACGTCAATTATAACCAACTGTGCCAAACGTGAAGCCATTGGTAAGTACATATCGGTATCTTCTGGTACTTCCATTGTCACAGGAAGTGTACACACTGTAGAAAGTGGAGAGTTACGAGCTGTAATACCAATAACCGCGGCACCGTTTTCACGGGCAAGTTTTGCGATATCGATAAGCGACTTTGTACGTCCAGTGTGCGAGATAAGAACAACAACATCGCCTTCATTACTGTTTATACAGCTCATACGTTGCATTAAAACGTCGTCAAAACTGATAACAGGTACATTAAAGCGGAAGAATTTGTTTTGTGCATCATGGGCTACTGACGCAGATGCTCCAAGGCCAAAGAAAGAAATTTTCTTTGCTTGGGTTAAAATATCAACGGCCTTGTTTACGGCCGCAGTGTCAATGCTTTGCCTGGCTGTATCGAGCGATGCCATAGATGATTCGAAGATCTTAGTCGTATATGAGTCTGGGCTATCATCTTCTTCTACATGACGACTGACATAAGGTGTACCGTTGGCTAAGCTTTGGGCCAAGTGAAGTTTGAAGTCTGGAAAACCTTTGGTGTCTAAACGTCGGCAAAAACGGTTGACGGTTGGTTCACTCACATCAGCCATTTTAGCCAAAGTGGCAATACTAGAGTGAATAGCCGTTTGTGGAGAGGATAAAATAACCTCTGCAACTTTACGTTCAGATTTACTAAAATGGGTAAGGCTTTTTTGCACCTTTTCTAGGGTATTCATATGCGTACGTCCACTCAATAGTAATGTAGTTTTATTATATTTCGTTAAAGCTTTTAGGTTGACGCCTTTTAACCGTTATTTGCGGAGCGTTGACGCCAACAATAATTTATAATGACAACAGGTACAAACACGATAAATTTTAGTAATTTTATCACAAAAGCATATCAGATTATGGCGTAACATACCTAATAGGCTAACTTGAAGTTTATTATAAAATTTAGATGCAATTACTAATTTCTGTTGTTATATTACAACAAATGTGTGAATACCCATCAAAAACGATGGGGCACAGAGTCAAAAAGGAGATTTTGAAGCTATGGGCATAACAACACCAAAAGCCAAAGCTTGTGATTTTGTTCTATTTGGGACTAAAGGAGATTTAGCTAAGCGTAAGTTGCTTCCTTCTTTATACCAACTTGATAAAGCAAACTTACTGAATGTCGATACTAAAATCCTCGGCGTAGCAAAAGATGACTTTAGCCAAGAAGAATATCGCAAGTTGGTGATCACTGCGTTAGAGACTTTTGTAAAAGATGAGCTCTGCGAAGAAACCAAGAACCGTTTCTTGGACCGTTGCCATTATGTCGGAACAAACTTCACTGTATCTGATGGCTATCAGGCGTTTCATGATATTTTAGAGCCTGAAAAGCGCGTTATGGTCAGTTATTTTGCCACTCCGCCAGCAATTTTTGGCGATATCTGCCGTTGCCTCCATGAACAAAATCTTATTTATCCTGACTCTCGTGTTGTTCTAGAAAAACCTATCGGCTCTGATCTCGAAACCTCCCGCATTATTAACGACCAAGTTTCTGCTTACTTCGAAGAAAATCAAGTTTATCGTATCGACCATTATTTAGGTAAAGAGACGGTCCAAAACTTACTAGCATTGCGTTTTGCTAACTCTTTATTTGCATCTAAGTGGGATAACCGAACGATTGACCATGTGCAATTAACTGTTGCCGAAGAAGTGGGGATTGAAGGGCGTTGGGGCTATTTTGATAAAGCTGGTCAGATGCGCGACATGATCCAAAACCATTTACTACAGGTATTGACGCTAGTAGCGATGGACCCACCTGTTAACTTGGATGCTGATAATATTCGTGACGAAAAAGTAAAAGTACTTAAGTCATTGCGTCCAATTAATGCTGATAATATTTACGAAAATACTGTTCGTGGCCAATATAGCTCAGGCTTCTTAAAAGGTGCGCCTGTTCCTGGTTACTTAGAAGAAGAAGGTGCAAACGTTCAATCCAATGCTGAAACGTTTGTGGCACTTCGCGTCGATATCGATAACTGGCGTTGGGCTGGTGTACCATTTTACCTGCGTAGTGGTAAGCGCATGCCGTTTAAGAGCTCTGAAATTGTGGTGTACTTTAAAAACCCGCCGCACAACTTATATAGCTCTAACTATCGTAATTTGCCGCCAAACAAACTGACTATTCGTTTACAGCCTCACGAAGGCGTAGAAATTCAGATGTTAAACAAGGTACCTGGTTTGGGCGAAAAGCAACGTTTGCAAACGACCAAATTGGATTTAAGTTTCTCTGAAACGTTTAAAAATGAACGTATTGCAGACGCTTACGAACGTTTATTACTTGAAGCTATGTTAGGCAACCAAGCATTGTTTGTGCGCCGTGACGAAGTCGAGCAAGCGTGGAGCTGGGTTGACGGTATTATTCAAGCTTGGGAAGAAACAGACGAAAAGCCTAAACCTTACCCTGCGGGTACCTGGGGACCAGTGGCTTCAGTGGCTCTGATCACGAAAGACGGCCGTTCTTGGGACGAGTAGGGGGAAGCATGATTAAAGAAACCGTTTTCAAGTCATTTGATAATAAAGAAGCCCTTGAAGCACAGCTAGCGGAGCGCATTGCAAACCAGTTGCAAGAAGCTGTCGATAGTAGAGGTAAGGCGAGTCTTATTGTTTCTGGTGGTTCTACACCGCTCAAGTTATTTGAGTTATTGAGCAAAAAAACTATCGACTGGAGTGATGTATACATCACGCTTGCCGACGAGCGCTGGGTTGATGCAGAACATAGTGACTCAAACGAGCGCTTAGTTAGAAATAACCTACTTAAGAACCGAGCGGCGAGTGCTAAATTTCGTGGGTTGAAGAATATGTATTCTTCACCTGAAGAAGGCTGCCAAATGGCGATAGAGCAACTGGGCAGTTTTCCAAAACCATTCGATGTGGTGGTGTTAGGTATGGGTAATGACGGCCATACCTGCTCTTGGTTCCCTTGCGCACAAGCGGAAGAGCTTGAACATGCTCTGACGACAGAGGAGTTATGTGTTGCAGTCAAACCTGGCAATGCGCCTCATTCACGGATCTCGTTATCAAAGTCTGCGATTTTAGCGAGCCGTCAAATCTATTTACATATCGTTGGTGAGTCCAAATTGGATGTTTACCGACAAGCACTAGTAAGCGATGACAGCACTGAGATGCCGATCCGAGCCGTACTCGGTCAGCATAAAACACCTGTCGATGTTTACTGGAGCGCTTAAGGAGTAATTATGCACAGCGTTGTACAATCTGTTACAGACAGAATTATTGAACGAAGCAAAGATTCTCGCGCTAAATACCTAGCGGCGCTCGATGATGCTAAAAACCAAGGTGTACACCGTAGCGCACTTAGCTGCGGTAACTTAGCTCACGGGTTTGCTGCTTGTAATCCAAGCGATAAAACAGCTATTAAGCAGCTGAACAAAGCCAATATAGGTATTATTACCTCTTTCAATGACATGTTATCTGCTCACCAGCCATATGGTGAATATCCAGACATGTTAAAGCAAGCTTGTAATGAGATCGGCAGTGTTGCTCAGGTTGCTGGTGGTGTACCCGCAATGTGTGATGGTGTGACTCAAGGTCAGCCTGGTATGGAGCTAAGCCTTTTAAGTCGTGAAGTCATTGCGATGGGCACGGCTGTTGGCTTGTCACACAATATGTTTGATGGCGCATTGTTACTTGGGATCTGTGACAAGATCGTACCGGGCCTGTTGATTGGTGCTTTGAGTTTTGGCCACCTGCCAATGCTATTTGTACCTGCGGGTCCGATGAAGTCTGGTATACCAAATAAAGAAAAAGCACGCATTCGCCAGCAATATGCACAAGGCGAAGTTGATAGAGCTGCTTTGTTAGATGCTGAATCTAAGTCTTACCACAGTGCGGGTACTTGTACTTTCTACGGTACAGCTAATAGTAACCAGTTAATGTTAGAAGTCATGGGACTGCAGCTTCCAGGCTCATCATTTGTTAATCCAGATGATCCGCTACGTGAAGTATTAAGCAAGACGGCTGCTAAGCAAGTTTGTCGATTAACTGACATGGGCAGTCAATATACGCCAATCGGTAAAATTGTTTCTGAAAAGTCGATTGTGAACGGTATTGTTGCGTTGCTAGCGACCGGTGGTTCAACTAACCTGACTATGCATATCGTTGCAGCAGCACGTGCTGCAGGCATTATCATTAATTGGGATGACTTCTCAGAACTTTCAGATGCAGTGCCTCTTGTTGCTCGAGTTTACCCGAATGGTCATGCAGACATTAACCATTTCCATGCTGCTGGTGGTATGGCGTTCTTAATAAAAGAATTGCTAGATGGCGGCTTATTACATGAAGACGTTGATACCGTTGCAGGTTTCGGTCTTAAGCGTTACACCCAAGAGCCGCAGATCCGCGATGGCGAACTGATTTGGGTTGATGGCCCACAAACAAGCCTAGATGCAGAAGTATTAACTAGTCTTGATAAGCCATTCCAAAGTAACGGTGGTTTAAAGTTACTCAAAGGTAACTTAGGCCGCGCTGTGATTAAAGTATCTGCAGTACAAGAACAACATCGCGTTGTAGAAGCTCCTGCCGTTGTTATTGATGATCAAAACAAGCTAGAAGCGATTTTCCAAGCGGGTGATTTAGATAGAGACTGTGTGGTTGTTGTTAAGGGACAAGGACCAAAAGCTGTTGGTATGCCTGAGCTACATAAACTTACGCCTATCCTTGGAACCTTGCAAGATCGTGGCTTTAAAGTTGCATTATTAACCGACGGCCGCATGTCTGGCGCCTCAGGTAAAGTGCCTGCTGCAATTCACTTAACGCCAGAGGCACTTGATGGTGGTCTTATTGCAAAGATCCAAAATGGTGATTTAGTCCGAGTTAATGCAACAACGGGTGAACTATCTCTTCTCGTTGATGAAGCGGAACTGAATGCTCGAGTTGCAGAGAAAGTCGACCTTCATAAAACGAGTTACGGTATGGGCCGAGAGTTATTTGGTGCACTTCGTTCTAACTTAAGTAGCCCTGAAACTGGTGCCCGTTGCACTAGTGCTATTGATGAAAATTATTAATCTTTAAGGAAGAGTAACGCAATGCTTGAGAATAACTGGTCATTACAACCACAAGATATTTTTAAACGCAGCCCTATTGTTCCTGTAATGGTGATCAATAAGATTGAACATGCGGTTCCGTTGGCTAAAGCATTAGTCGCAGGTGGTATTTCTGTATTAGAAGTCACCCTTCGTACAGATTGTGCTTTAGAAGCAATTACTAAAATTGCTAAAGAAGTGCCTGAAGCTTTAGTGGGTGCAGGAACGATTCTAAATAAAGCGCAGCTTGAGCAAGCGGTTAACGCTGGTGCACAGTTTGTCATAACCCCAGGTGCGACAACAGAATTATTAGAAGCAGCGATGGAAGGCAATACGCCATTAATTCCGGGTGTTGCGAGTATTTCTGAAGTCATGAAAGGAATGGCGCTGGGTTACACAAACTTTAAGTTTTTCCCAGCAGAAGCATCTGGTGGCGTAAACGCACTTAAGGCTTTTTCTGGCCCGCTTGCTAATATTCGTTTCTGTCCAACAGGCGGTATAACCCCAAGTAGCTACAAAGATTACTTAGCACTTAAAAATGTTGATTGTATTGGTGGTAGCTGGATTGCGCCAACTGATGCAATGGAGCAGGGTGATTGGGAACGTATTACCGCTTTATGTAAAGAAGCGATTGGTGCACTTAAGTAAGCCCTTAACTGGCTAGTTACACGTTAGCTGTTGTGTATTGTTTTAGTTAAAAGCAAAACAACGTAGAGCAACATATAAATCCGAATGCCGTGGGTATTCGGATTTTTTATATCTATCTAACGGCAAGCCTTATAAACATTTAGTCGCGCAGCGAGAGTTTAGCCGCTCTGAGTTTAACAACTTTGGGTAGAATAAATTATTACACTGATTGGTATCAGTCAGCGTTAGTGTTAACTTTTGCTATTAAGCAGTAACTCGAGGGCTTTTATAAGCGAGCATTTGACACTTCAACAGCTTTGAGCTTAATTTTTATTGCTCACACAAATAGCTTAAACCTCAAACTTCAAAACCTCAGTGCCTTCCAGTGTCTTTTATTCACCATCTCATTACTACTATTCAGAATCATCCAAGAGATTTCTAGGTAAAAAGCACTTGTTATACTAATCAGAATAATTGCTTGGTGTAACCATAGTTTACATTACTGGTTAGCTATCGTTAGGGAAAAAAATACCGCTCATAATGAGCGGTATTGATTTTCAAATCCTATAAGGTTGGTCTTATATAAATAGACACCCTAATAGATTTGCTTAACCTGCGAAGTTTGCGTTAACAAAGTCCCAGTTAACCAGTTCCCAGAAGTGTGCTAGGTAATCTGGACGTACGTTACGGTAATCGATGTAGTAAGCATGTTCCCATACGTCTACAGTCATGATTGGCGTAACACCTTCGTCTGTTAGTGGTGTTGCTGCATTGCTAGTGTTAACAATTGCTACAGTACCGTCGGCATTCTTTACTAGCCATGTCCAAGCGCTACCAAAGTTGTTTACTGCAGAATCAGTGAACTGTGCTTTAAATGCTTCAAAAGAACCGAAAGCTGCATTGATTGCATCAGCAACTGGGCCTGTAGCTTCACCGCCACCATTTGGTGATAGGCAGTTCCAGTAGAAAGTGTGATTCCAGATTTGAGCTGCGTTATTAAAGATACCACCAGTAGAGGTCTTGATGATCTCTTCTAGGCTCTTTTGCTCAAGGTCAGTACCTTCAACTAAACCGTTAAGCTTTACAACGTAAGTGTTGTGGTGCTTACCGTAGTGGTAGTTAATGGTCTCTTCTGAGATATGTGGCTCAAGTGCGTTCTTTGCGTAAGGTAATGCTGGTAATTCAAAAGCCATTAGTTTTCTCCGTTAACTTCTAGATTGTTATTTTGTGCGTTCTTGCTCACTGCGGAACATTTTACCTAATAAACTTGTGAAGTGTATCATTGTTTCTTCCAATTGAGCGATTATCTTAATCGTTTATTTCTATTATACCAATTGCATTAATAATCTGTTCATTCAGAGGGAATTCAAAGCACTGAAGGCAAGTCAGGAACTTGAAGCTAATAGTTATTCTATATCGAGAGTTTCTGGCGCAGCATGCAGTGCTTTGAAGCCCACTCAGAGGGAAGTGCTCAAGCATTCCACTTCTGCTTTGCATGGTCTCACAAGGGAATAACCATTCTGTCGTCAATGCGCCTTGAATTGAAAGCTTGAGCGCTTCTGAATTGATTAAATTACTAATGTAATTGGTATTGATATTATCCCTTTAAAAAGTAGGTTTTTGTTCTGACAAAGAGTGGCGTACAATGGGACGATTGTAATGACGTTATAACCAGGAAAGAAAAATGGAAACAGTAGAAAAGATCAAGCAGCAAATCGCCGAAAATCCAATTATCGTATATATGAAGGGTTCACCAAAGTTACCAAGCTGTGGTTTTTCTTCTCAAGTAGCTCAAATCATGATTAATTGTGATGAGCAATTTGCATTTGTTGATATCCTCCAGCATCCAGATATCCGTGCAGAATTACCTAAGTATGCTAACTGGCCGACTTTCCCTCAACTTTGGGTTGAAGGCGAGCTAATTGGCGGTTGTGACATCCTGACTGAAATGTATCAAAAAGGTGAGCTACAAACGCTTATCAAAGAAACTGCAGCTAAATACAAAACAGAAGAAGACGAGCAAGCATAAGGCTGGTTTTTAACTGTTAAAAAAGCCCCTAATGGAGTATTCCATTAGGGGCTTTTTGTTAGCTGTTATCGGCAGCAATATTGGTATTTACGAGCATCTTACGAAGAACGGTTAATCTCGTTACTGACAATTTTTGCATGCGAAGCTGCATTATCTGGCAGGATTAAATTCATCATAATCGCGACGATACCACAAAGGCTAATACCGGTTAGGCTGAAAGAACCAATACCAAAAGCCATGCCACCAATACCAAATACTAATGTCACACCCACAATACTTAAGTTACGTGGTTCATTCATGTCTACTTGGTTTTTGATTAGTGAATTTAGGCCTACAGCAGCAATAGAGCCAAACAATAAGCACATAATACCGCCCATAACCGGAACAGGAATGGTTTGAAGTAGTGCCCCCAGTTTGCCAACAAATGAGAACAAAATGGCGGTAATAGCAGTCCAAGTCATCACCACCGGGTTAAAATTTTTCGTCAGAGTGACTGCGCCGGTTACTTCAGAGTAAGTGGTATTTGGCGGTCCACCAAATGCAGAGGCTGCGATAGTTGCCACACCGTCACCTGCTAATGTACGGTGTAATCCAGGCTTTTTAAGGTAGTCTTTACCTGTAACGTTTGAAATCGCGAGGATATCGCCAATATGTTCAACGGCTGGGGCGATAGCCACTGGGATCATAAATAGAATAGCTTGCCAGTTGAACTCAGGGGCAACGAAATTAGGTAATGCTAACCAAGGTGCATCTTGTACTGGAGTAAAATCAACAATACCAAACGCTAAGCTTAAGCTGTAACCAACAGAAATACCGGCCAAAATCGGCATGAGTTTCAGTAGCCCTTTTGCAAAAATAGCAACCGCAATGGTCGTAAATAATGATGCAAGAGATATGAGCAGAGCTGTGTTTTGGTCTACTAACGCTAAACTGCCATCGGCGGTTTTACCTATTGCCATATTAACGGCTACAGGCGCTAACCCTAAGCCGATAACGATAATGACTGGGCCGACGACTACCGGAGGCAACAAGCGCTTAATAAAGCCACCGCCCTTTACTTTGATTACACCGGCGAGAATAACGTACACCACACCAGCAGCCATCAGACCACCCATGGTTGATGGGATCCCCCAAGTTTGTACGCCATACATGATTGGAGCGATAAATGCGAATGAGGATGCTAAAAAGATGGGGATTTGGCGTTTAGTGATTAGCTGGAACAGAAGGGTACCGATACCCGCAGTAAAAAGTGCAACGTTTGTATCGAGCCCGGTTAACAATGGCATCAATACCAAAGAGCCAAAAGCTACGAATAGCATTTGCGCACCTTGTAGCGGCATGGTCAAATTTTTCATTATTCTCTCTTATTTTTAAGTAAACCTATCAATAATAACTGGTTTGTATCACTTTGTGTGTGAGGTCGTGCAAATAACACTCATAAAGTTTGAGTGATTACAATCGCTTTAACTGGAAATAAATTGCAAAAGATGTGGTACAATTTTAATAACTGAGCCGTCTTTGAATTTAAAACATGCTGAAACTCATATTACGTATTTTTGTTATTTTCTCGTCTTTTACGCTGGTATTGACACTTGCGAACGCAGCTGAAGTAAAACAGTTAGATGAAGGCGTAGTGCCTATTGAATCGCGTTCTGCTGCGTTACGAAGCCAAGGGATAAAACAGGCTTTTGAACATGTAATTTTAAAAAACTCAGGTACACAAAGTGCTTTGGATAACGACGTAATTAAAAAGCAATTAAACAGTGCTAATGCGTTGATGACGCAATATGGTTATGTCGAGCGAGACGGTGAACTATTTCTAAAGGTGAATTTTGACCAAAAGCGTATTATTGCCTTGCTAAGGCAAGCGGGTTTACCTGTTTGGGGTAAGCAAAGACCGTTAACTTTAGTGTGGCTTGTAAATAGTGAAAATGGTCAGCGAGATATTTTAAGTGACGGGGCAAATGTGGTTAGCCGAGATACGTTTAACCTAGCGTCTTCAGCTCGCGGTGTGCCTTTGTTATTTCCATTGATGGATCTAGATGATGCGATGAAAGTTGGCGTCAATGATATTAGAGGTCGTTTTGCCGATAGTGTGGCAGACGCTTCGTTAAGGTATCAGTTTAATTATTTTGTTTTAGCAGCGATCGAGCCTCAAGGGGCTGTTTTTAGTTATCAAATGGATTTATATCCACGAGAGAAGGACGCTCGCGCGCTACAAATGAATTCGTTAGTTAGTAATAGCGGTGAAGTGGCTACAGTTGAAGAAGCTATTGCAGCAATAATGGCTGCTACGAGCGAATACTATGTTAGCCAATACGCGATAGCTGACTCGGGCGAGCGTAATACGACGAGTATTACCTTTACTAATGTTGCGAGCATGCAAGAGCTGGTTTCAATTGAACGATACTTAGACCAACTCAGCGCGATTAAGTCTGCTAGCATTGCCACTATTGTTGGGCAAGATGTGGCTTTCAATATTAGCCTGTTTGGCAACGATGCCGACTTACATCGTTTGATGGCTCTGGATCCGAGGATTGATGTGATTGAATCAATAAATCAGCAAAATGGTGATTATTCATCATTAGGCGAAATAGAACAGCCTCAGAAAGAGACACAGATCTATTATTGGAAAGGCCAATAACTCCCATTCAAGAGACACACATGCTACCATGTGTGTCTTAAATAGAAATATTGCGTCGTGTGAGAAGTCCCTGAGTGAAGTTAAACTCTCCTTTACAATTATCTCTGCCTGTCCATCTACCAGATGATGAAACTTTTAATAGTTACTATCCTGCTGCTGGTAATGACGAGCTGATTAAAAGCCTACAAGATTGTGCTGAAGGCCGGTCTGACGGTGCTGTATTTTTATGGGGACCAGAAAAATCTGGCCGAACCCATCTTATGCATGCTGCATGCGCCCATGCTAATGATCTTGGACGCAGTAGCTTTTATATTCCACTTGGGATCCATGCAAGCATTTCCACCGCTTTGTTAGAAGGCTTGGAAAAACTTGATCTTGTCTGTATCGATGATGTAGATGCTATTGCTGGTCATCCTTTGTGGGAAGAAGCAATATTTGATCTTTATAATCGGATCTCTGAGCAAACGACCTGCTCTCTCATAGTAAGTGCAAGTGTTTCTCCAAGTGAAAGCGGTTTTTCTTTACCTGACTTAGTTTCTCGAATGCAGTGGGGACTTAATTACCAATTGCAGCCTATGGCTGATGAAGAAAAATTGGCAGCGTTGCAGCGTAGAGCAGCAATGAGAGGCTTACAATTACCAGAAGATGTTGGACGTTTTTTATTAAATCGTTTGGCGCGCGATCTTCGTACCCTCTTTGATGTATTGGATAGATTAGATAAAGCATCGATGGTACATCAACGTAAACTGACGATTCCTTTTATTAAAGAGATGCTACGTTTGTAGTAGAGATAAATCGAACGCCTCTTGTGTCATCAAAGATAGCTCAGAAAAGTAAAAGCCCAGATAATGTATCTGGGCTTTTTGGTTGCAGGCTTTTAAAACCGTTAGCCAATTAAAAAGTCTCTATTCAATCTACTATCTTTGTTGGATTCTCAACGGGTTTAATATGCCTATCACCGCTATACCTGAGGGGGGGGAATAGTGGTTGTAAACTCGAGAGCGAACTTGTCTGTGCGCGGCTTTCTGTGCGGTTCAGGCTCGGAGATATCTCAAGGTTTTGTGCCCAAGATAGCCCTTTTGCCATTTGAATGGGATCAGGTAAGCCCTTGATCAAAGAGGCTCCGTCAAGTTCTGGCATCATTTGATTGATAACATATACAGCTCGGTTTTCAAGTTTAATGTCACCAATACGGCCACGTTGCCCCCAATCGACGATGATAGAGTTTGCACTTGGGTTTTCCGGTTTATCGGTGATCCCCACATCGCGTTGTATTGCATAACGATGACTCATCAACGCTTCTTCAAACAACATTGCTGTATCTTCACGAGTAGTAGAGTAGGCGTAATAATCACTTGCTCTATCAGGGGAAAAGAAGCTTGTTACATCTGTAGGAGAGTAGTTCTTTTGAGTACTATTCGCAGTCTCTCCCCTAAAACTGACTTGAGCTAAACTCGCCATTTCCTGACTAATCAAAGGGTAAAAGTTACTGAGTTGGTCAGATACTAATGCCTTAGCATTATTACGGCGGTTGAAATCATCGAGTAGTGTAGGGCCTGATAAACTTGAATGCACGCTGCGCGGGAAAAAGTCGTTTGCGTGAGCTAATTCATGGTAAAGCAATGATGCTAAGTCAGGCATCATTTCGGTGGTTGTTCTATCGGTTCTGACGCTTCGTGGAACAGTATATGATGTGTAGTTGTTGTTTTTGACATATCGCCAAGGCATAAGGAATTTGAGTTCATTGCTAAAGCCACTGCGGTAATCAGGGGCTTCATTAATCGTGTCGCGCTCTTCAGCAAGTAGCCATAAGTCGTTCGGATCTAGGTATATTGCGCCTGTTACCACCCAATAAAAAGATGGACGAACATCATAGCTAATTACTATGGCAGTAACGGATTGCAGTAGAGTTGAAAAATCACCACTAGGATCAAGATTCTCAAGTACATACTCAAAATTTTCACCCATCCACTGATGGGAGACGAGTAACCTGTCTAATATGGCTTGTTTGTCTGTAGCGGTTGTTTGGCCAATTAATGGCAACCTTGATGTAGTACAGCTTTGCTGAAGTTGGTTTGAATAAATACACTCTTGTAATGCGGTTGCGTAGGGAGAGTCAGCATTGTAAGCAAAGGTTTTAGCAACTCGCTCTTCAAAATAAGTTGATGTGATTGGTTCACCTTGGGTGATTAATAGACTGACATCGTCACTGCTTTGAACGCCGTTTATCGTAGCCGTAGCTCTTAGGATGCTAATAGTATCTTCACCGACATTTGGTGCAGTAAATAATGCTTGTTCTGGAGTACTGATATCTGCGTCAATAGCGGGGCCCACAGCTAAACACCAATTTATATTAGTCGGCATGCTATTGGTTGATTGGTCTAATCTAAAGCTAACCGAGTTACCTTTAACTGCTTGCTGATCTGTACGTACAGCAAGCTGATTTGAGTTAGCAGCCTGTATCGTTATCTCAATTGACTCATTGAAGGTTAGTCCTTTGCCAGTAGCTGTGACTTCAAATGAATAATTACCACTTTTCTCTGCAGTGAAAGCGAGAACCGGACTTTTAACACTTTTTAATACTAAGTTGTCACCAGATGTTTGCGTCCAGTTGAAAGTAAAATCATTTACCTTGTTATCATTAATTTTTACGATAATAGCGCTAGGGCGACCAGCTGAGTATTGTGATTCGTTATAAAACGTAAGGGCAGATTGGGTTGCAGTGGTATTTATGTCAGACCCAGTGTCACAAGTTTTTAAACCCTCAGTTGTAATTGGCGGCATTACGCCGCCTGATGAGTCATCGTTGTCACTGCCACCACCACACGCCGTTAGTGAAATAACACTTAATAGGGCAAAGCCTAAGGATCGCTTCATGTAAATATCCTTTGTTTATTCAATTTGCTGCAAATAATTAAGCTATTACATTGAATATAGCACGGGCACTGTTACGTAAAAAGAGTGTTGTTTGCGGGTTTGTTAATTGTTGGGGGTAAAAAAGTCTGGAGATGACAAGGTTGAAACTAAAGCAGGATACAGAAGTTTGTAGCTTCTGTACCCTTTAAGAAAGGGAAACTACTTTTTCTTTTTTAAACCTAAGCCCAGCTCTCGGCCACGTAGACGGGCATAAAAAGGAAAGCCAATTAAAAGTGCGGCAATAAGTAATGATTCTGCTATAGCAAACAGTAGGTCAGTTTCAGTTACATAAACTAAGGTTAATGCATGCAACATATATAGGCATAAAATGAAACTTGCCCAAGCGTAAGTATAAGGCTTGCCAGTTAAGATACCTTTTAGCGGTAAAAGCAACGGTATCAGCCAAAGAAGACTAAACAGCATAGAATATTCGCCTGTTAGCCCTTGGCGTATAAACCATGCCCCTAACATCATTACTAACACCATATATCCGGCACGGCATAGTTTAAATAGGGTGGTTGAGCTCATTGGATTACTCCATTATAAGATTGCTAATACACTTTCAGGAGGACGACCAATAGCGGCTTTATTGTTAGCAAGCACGATAGGGCGTTCAATTAACTTCGGCGTATCGACCATGGCTTGGATCAATTGAGCTGTTGTCAACGAAGGTTCAGCTAATCCTTGCTCTTTGTATTCAGCTTCTTTTGTGCGCATCATTGCTCTTGGTTCAACATTGAGTTTACTTAATATATCTTCAAGCACAGCAGTTGAAAGCGGGGTCTTCAAATATTCAATGACTTCAATTGAACAATTATTTTCTTCCAGCAGCGCCAAAGTTTGACGGCTTTTTGAACATCTTGGATTGTGATAAATACTAACGTTATTCATAGTCATATTATTGTTATTAAAAGTTGTGCTCATGATACTTTAATTTGTGATTAGAGTCACAGTTAAACTATTACTACTGCATTTTCTCTAAAGCTCTATCTGCTTGTCTAAACTGCCTAATTCTAGCTTCGATACGAGCAAGTTGTAGTGCATCACCTTTAGACTCTCGGTAGGCAAAATTAAGCTGATCAATCGCTGTTTTATAATCAGCAATAAGCGCTAAAGATTCGGCCTTAACAAAATACTGCATCGCCTTATTACCATTCTTTTTATACGCTTCGTTCAGCAGCATATAAGCGAGTTGGTTCTGCTTATCGAGGAAAATAAGATCTTCAAGCAAAGGGATTGCTTTGCTTATTTGATTATCTTCTATATAGATATTGGCTAGGTTAGTGTTGACCACTGGAGACGTCGGCTTTAGCTGTTGTTGCGCTTTTAACAGGGCAATGGCCTCTTTATCAGCGTTCCTTTCATGCAGCAAATCCGTTTTAGTATCGATATAGAACAAGTTGTTAGGGCTTTTCGCTAATAAGCTATCGATAATTTCTTCTGATTCAGGATATTTTTTAAGCCTAAATAACGCTAATGCTTTGCCGTACTGAGCAGCACTTTTGAAAGCATAACGATTGTGTTTAAGCTGTTTTTCAAAGATTGAGAGTGCAGCTTGTTCGCTATAACCTGAAAAGCGGACTTGGATGCGTGCCTTCGCCAATTGAAAATCAAGATTATCTGGAACGTACCTGAATGGATAACGTTCAGCTCTAATTCGCGCTTCTGAAATACGAGATTCTGGCAATGGGTGAGTAAGCAACATTTGTGGCGGTTTTGTCGTAAAGCGGTAACGGGTAGCCAGTTTGCCAAAAAAGTCTGCAGCCCCGTTCGGATCAAATCCAGCATCAACCATAATTTGCATACCAATTCGATCAGCTTCTTTTTCATGTAAGCGCGTATAGTTGATTTTTGATTGGGTTGCCAATGCTTGAGTTGTTGCTAAAGCAGCCATACCTGCTTGTGGAGAGGCGATGGTCAATAATATCGCACCTAATAAGCCGGCAATAGTTGCCGTAGAGCTTTTTTGTTGAGCTTCTAAAGAGCGTGCTAAGTGGCGTTGAGTCACGTGGGTAATTTCGTGTCCGATGACAGATGCTAGCTCGCTTTCTGTATCTGCATTGAGAAACAAGCCTGTGTGCACGCCAACATGACCACCAAAGAACGCAAATGCGTTAATTTCATCATTTCTTAATAGGAAAAAATAAAACGGTGTTTTTACGCCTGTCGCGTGGGCAACCAGCTTATTGCCCAATTCTGTTAAATATTGGTTTAAAACAGGATCATTCAGCATTGGAGCTGAGCCACGAATAACGCGCATGTAAGCGTCACCAAATTCAGTTTCTTTTTCTAAACTAAAGGTGTTTACTGCAGCCGTGCCGAGATCGGGAAGGTCATTATTAGCATAAGTGACAGGCGAGCTAGTGCATAATATAAATGAGAGGGCACCTGCTATGACGGACTTTGAAAACGTTAATTTACTCAAGCGGATCCTTAATTTGGGCTATGCTTCTGATATCACTGAGTCACAATACTTGCTTGTGGTTTGCGTGACCTTTAGGATAATAGCCTTAGATTGTTTATAGCAAGTTCATTATGATTATTATTGATTTAACACCTTTTCGTTGCCCGTTACCGTTAGTAAAAGTCAAACTTGCGTTAAAGCAGCTCTCATCGGGTGATAGTATCAATGTTGTATTATCCGACCCCGGTTCTAGGCAAGATGTTCCCCGTTACTTAAAAAAAATCGGGCTCAGCCATACCGTTCAAGAAGACACTACAAGCATTTTGTCGATTATCGTCACTAAGTAGAAGATACTTTATATAATTTTACATAGGGTAAAATATTTTTATAACGATGGCTGGAAAGGACTAGAAAGGTCGTCTAACTAGGGAATTTGAATGTTATCTGTTTTAAGCCGTTGGTATAAAGAACGTTTTAGTGATCCACAAGCCGTTACCTTAGTTCTCATCCTTGCAGGTTTAGCCTTAGCAATCTATTTTGCTGGTGGTTTACTTGCTCCTTTATTAATCGCGTTAGTATTAGCATTTTTACTTGAATGGCCAGTAGCACAAATGGCGAGAATCGGTATTAATAGGACAACAGCAGCCTCTCTAGTGTTGGTGTTATTTATCGGATTAATGCTGTTAATCAGTTTTGGCTTAGTGCCCAGTATTTGGAAGCAAGGTGTTAGTTTAATAGCTGATCTGCCTAGCATGATTGATAAAGGTCTTATTACGGCTCAAAGCTACATTAATCAGTATCCTCAATTTGTTAACCCGAGCCAGCTCGATACCATGGTTGAAGAGCTTAAGAAAATGCTTGATACCCAGCATTTACTGGATATTGGGAAACAATTATTAGGTTATTCGGCGTCATTGTTAGTGGTTATGGTTTATGCCATTTTAATTCCATTATTGGTGTTCTTCTTTTTGAAAGATAAAGAGGAACTGATCAGCGGAAGTAAACGTTTCTTTCCTACTAATCGTGATTTAGCACGAAAAGTCTGGAATGAAATGCATCAACAGATTTTCAATTACATTCGTGGCAAGGTGATTGAAATAGTGATTATTGGCGTTGTGAGCTACATATTCTTTGCTTTTATGGATCTACGTTATGCAGCATTGCTTGGTGTCTTAACCGGTATGTCAGTATTAATTCCCTACGTAGGTGCAACTCTGGTGACCTTACCCATTGCATTAGTTGCTTTTTTCCAGTGGGGAGTGAGCCCTGAATTTGGATACTTGATGGTTGGTTATGGGATCATCCAAGCGCTTGATGGTAATGTCTTAGTGCCAATTCTGTTCTCAGATGCAGTCGATTTACATCCGGTGTTTATTATTGCAGCGGTATTAATATTTGGTGGGTTATGGGGAGTATGGGGCGTATTTTTTGCCATTCCTTTAGCATCATTAGTGAAAGCGGTTATCAATGCTTGGCCGGTTCCGAACAATGATTTAGCGAAGCAAGCTGTAAACAAAACAACAGAATCTTAGTGCTGAGGTTTACTTTAATGCTTAACGAATTTTAATTTGGCTATAGATAAATAGATAGTACGAACAAAAAGTAGTCGAATTGACTGCTTTTTATTCTATTCACTAATCTTGCGCTATAGACAAGTGAATTAAAGGCAAGATTAAACTAACGCTTGCTGGGCACTAGCGGCTAAGGAGCGGTAAACAATGCTAGTTTGCTTAGCTTTTATATTCCAATGTTGCCAATACAAGGGGACTTGCATTCTTTTATCTGGAAATATTTCTATAAGTTCACCTGATTCAAGCAGATCTTTTGCCTGTAAATGGCCCACAAGTCCGTAACCTAAGCCCATTTTTATTGCTTCAAGGAAACTTTCAGAGGAGGGGATTTTATGCTCTCGCCAACTTTTATCGCTAATCCCAAAGTAAAAGTTAACAAATTTGTCGTGTAATTTATCTTTGGTAGAAAAAACCACCGCTGGAGCCCGAGCAACTTCCTCTATTGGATCGTTTGATTGAAAGTATTGATCTGCGAACTCCGGTGTAGCTACACATAAATATTCCATATTACCTAAAAACTCGCTGCTGCAACCTGATAGCGCTATCTGAGAGGTTGTTACACAGCCAACTGCTTCACCGTTCTTTAGTAGGTTATGGGTATAAGCTTCATCGTCAACAATAAGCTCTAAAAGCCATTTATGCTGTTTGAATACGTCAACTAGCGCGGGTAAAAACCAGGTCGCTAAGCTATCCGCATTAACCGCAATTTTTACGATAGTGGGTAAAGACGGATCATCAACATCCATTTCCGAGCGTAATTCACTTTCTAGCAGCTGTACTTGTGAATAGTGTCTTAGTAATCGTTTGCCTGTTTCGGTGGCTCGAACGGGGTTAGTTCTTACAAGAAGTGATTGTCCAATCTTATCTTCTAATTGCTTTATACGTTGGGATACCGCTGATTGACTAATAAATAGATGTTTAGCGGCCTTATCAAATCCACCTTGAGAAACGACAATTGAGAGGGCTTTTAGATGGGCATAATCAAACATGATTTTGGTCTCTTTTGCTTTTATCAATAACTTATCAATCGTAATAAGTTTTACTTATACATTATTAATTTTATTAGTTGTACTTATTTTTTACTTGAGACTATGCTGCGGCCCTAGAAATCAAACTGCTTTAGGGGGCATCATGCAAACAGCATTTATACAAGGTATGGGAATAGGCGGAAGCCTAATTATGGCAGTGGGTGCACAAAATGCGTTTGTATTAAAACAAGGGCTGAAACGTTCTCATTCATTACCTATTGCCGCTATTTGCTCATTTATCGACGCGATAATGATTACCGCGGGTGTTGCTGGCTTAGGACACTTAATTATTGCGTTTCCCTTAGTTAAAGATATCGCAAGTTTTGGTGGTGCTTTATTTTTGCTGGTTTATGGTTATGGTGCATTAAAGTCCTCTTTTTCAGATAACCGTATGGATAATGATGGTGACTTAGCTGCTGACAGTTTAAAAAAGGCAGTATTAACAACGCTGGCCATTAGTTTACTCAACCCACATCTCTATTTAGATACAGTGGTTTTACTAGGTAGCATAAGTGTGCAATTTGAAGGGACTGAAAAACAATGGTTCGGTGCTGGAGCTGTATTGGCATCTTTTGTCTGGTTTTTTAGCCTTAGCTTAGGCGCTAAATACTTAAGCCCGGTATTTAAAAAACCAAAAGCATGGTGTTACTTAGATCGCTTTATTTGTGTGACTATGTGGTCTATTGCCGCAGCACTCATATATCCATACATGGTTTAATTCGCTGTCATTTAGGACGGGTCAGACAGATATAAAAAAGGAGCCTTAGGCTCCTTTTTTTATCTTGATGTTAAGTCTCGAATGTAAATGCTTTAGTTTTTTAGATGAGCAAGTACGACTTCATGGTGGTCTTTAGTCTTAAACTTATTGAATACGTGTAGGATTTTACCGCCCGGGCCAATCAAAAAGCTCAGTCTGTGGATCCCGTCGTAGATTTTTCCCATGAACTTTTTTTCGCCCCAAACACCAAAGGCGTCAGCGATCGCATGGTCCTCATCGCTTAAAAGAGAGAAGTTAAGTGATTGCTTATCAGAAAACTTTGCCAGTTTAGCAACAGGATCAGGGCTTAAACCAAGTACAGTAATAGACAAATCGTTGAGTTCGTCTTTACTGTCTCTTAAGCCACAAGCTTGTACAGTACAGCCTGGTGTAGAAGCTTTTGGATAAAAGTAGACTAAAACTGGGCCTTTTTTTAGTTCTGCTTCTAGGCTAATCGTTTCATTATGTTGGTTTTGTAAGGTAAACAGTGGCGCTTTATCGCCTGCAGTTAAGGTTTGCATATTCTTATCCATTTATGTGGTTAGCTTTCGACACCTTGCATGCGCTCGATTGTACATTCAAGCGTTAATTCAGTAGCCAATTCAAACACGCCAACTTCAAGTTTATCAACATCCACTTTCTCAGGTACGTTGATAGTCAAATTAATATTTTGTGTTGGATTACCATCTTTATCTTCTTCGGCATGTGACTTAACCGCAGCGATATCAAGTGAGCGTTCAGCCATGAATTGAGTTATTTTTTTCATGGTACCGCGTTGGTCTCGACCGCTAAATGTAATATCTAGGCGTGAAATGTAGTTTTGTGGAGTGTGTTTAGAAGTACGCTTCATCACCGTTAATAGCTCGAGTTCAACACTAAGGCTTGGTAACGAGGTTTCCATCTTAGTGATTGATGGCCATGATCCAGCAAGCATCATGATTAAGGTAAATTCATTACCAAATAGCGCCATGCGACTATCAACGATATCGCAGTCACACTCACTCGCGAGTCGTGCAAACTTACTCACAATACCTGGGCGGTCGGCGCCCATTGCAGTAACGACCAAGTGATTGGACATCTAGTACCCCATATTTTTATTGGTTTGATTAAAAAACCGTCATTTAAATAACGATTTCTAATTGCGGTTGCTAATGCTATCACAACTTGATCCGTTTGCGATCTCTGTCATTGTGATCCCCCCACTTATTTAATATGTTTCAACTTGATGATGAATATGCTGAAGTCTTGCGTTGTAGTGCTTGTTTTTAGTGGATTGCATCAGTACCATAGCCAGTCCTGAACCCTTGGGGAATACACATGATATACGGAAGCATCGTTGCCTTAATCACACCAATGAATAGTGATGGCACAGTAGATTATAAAAGTCTTGAAAGTTTAGTTGAGTACCATATTACCCAAGGTACAGATGCCATCGTTGCCGTTGGTACAACTGGAGAGTCAGCAACATTACCCCAAACAGAGCATATTAGTGTTGTTGAGCAAACGGTGAAGTTTGCCGCTGGTCGCATTCCTATTATTGGTGGTAATGGCGCCAACGCGACAGCAGAGGCTATCGAGTTAACAAAAGGTTTATCGAAAGTTGGTGTCGCAGCAATGTTAGGCGTAACACCTTATTACAACAAGCCAACGCCAAAAGGCTTGATTGCGCACTATACTGCGGTGGCTCAAAGTACTGATGTACCACAGATACTATACAACGTACCAGGCCGTACTGCTGTTGATATGTTACCTGAGACTGTTGCTCAACTTGTTGATGTTAAAAATATTATCGGCGTAAAAGAGGCGACGGGTGATTTATCTCGCGTACAAGAGTTGCGTCGTTTGTGTGGTGATGACTTTATGCTTTACAGTGGCGATGATGCGACTGCAAGAGAGTTTTTATCACTAGGTGGAAACGGTGTTATTTCTGTTGCTAATAATATTGTACCAAAACAGTTTAAAGCTATGTGCGCTGCAGCATTAGCAGGTGACGTTTCGGCTGCATTAAATGCAGAAGAATCAATCAAAGGCTTATTTAGTACGCTGTTTTGCGAAGCAAATCCAATTCCAGTGAAATGGGCCGCCCATCGTATGGGTCTTATCAGTAATAATGAAATTCGTTTACCTTTAACTGAACTTTCTACTGAGTTTCATGGTCTGTTGCTAGAAGCGATGAAAAATGCCCGAATAGAGGTTAAATAATAAATGCTAAAGCAAATATCTCCACTGATTTTAGTTGCAGCCGTTACGGCATGTAGCACTCCGATTGATAGAAGACAGGCAAATGACACAGATCAAAACTATCAAGATTTGACTGTTGCACCTGAACTTATCATTCCAGCGGGTTTAAATAAGCCAACTTACAGTAAAGAATTTGATATTCCTGACGTAGGCGCTAAAGCAAATCAGGAGCTCGTGGGAGCAACTCTCGATATACGTCCACCTTTGCAAGTTTTGCCTATGGCAGAAGGTACGCGTGTTGAAGAAGGCAGCGAAAACATCAAAATTGTTGTTGAGTCTATTGATACTGAGATTGATCTAAAAGAAGAAATGTTCGATGTATTAAAAGAATACTTTGCTGACAAATCAATTTCATTGCGTAGTGAAGACTATGAGAAAGGAACACTTGAGACTGATTGGATTGAAAATGATGAAGTCATTGAATCAAGTCTTTGGGGTAGCGACAAGGTGTACAAACTAAAGCAGCGCTATTTGTATACTGTTGATGTCCGTCCGCACGGCCGTAGTGGCAATTTAACGATTGACTTGATCGACCATGAAGAAAGTTATGATGGTGATTTACAAGACATTCTATTAAGTGGTGAAGACAAGCGTCGTTATACCATTGATAGACTGAATGACTCTATTAGTTACATCAGTATTGAGCGTGCTAAAGCGTTGAAAGCTAAGCGTCTTAAGCAAAGTTTAGGTATCGATGTAAACTTGATAACTGAAGCTGAAGAAACGGCTTATTGGTTAGCTGATGCTAAGTTCAAGCGCACTTGGGACCGCTTACGTATCGTACTGCCTGAGATGGGCTTTGAAATAATCGATATGGACAGTAACAAAGGATTATTGTACATCAATGTAACAGATGACTCTGGCTTCTGGAGCTCTTTGTGGAGCGAGAAAGAATTACCTATCGAAGCTGGCTCCTACCGTATTGAACTAAAAGATGCTGCTGACGATAAAACAGAGATCCACTTATTAAATGCTGAAAACGAGCCGCTATCGAGCGAGGTTGTTACAGCTATTTATGAAGGTTTCTCGGAGCTTATGCAAGAAGATCGTAAGGTTCGTTAAGCTAATCTACATATCTGTTTAAGAAGGAGCCTTGGGCTCCTTTTTTATTTTGTGTCGCCTAATATTTACCTCAGTAACTTACTCTTTCTATTTTTTATTAGCTCAAGAGGCTTATGCATTATGAGAGATACAAAATGATGCTAAATGTTTGCGCTTAAGTTTTGTGACCTATTTTGTCCACAGTCATTTGATTTATAGAAAAGTAGCATCTTGCTAAGTTAGTGAATTAGATTTTAGTCCCCTGCAAGTTTGTTTTAGCAAATTGCTCTAGTGTGACTGAGATGTGTCATTTGTAAGAAAAAGTAAAACGTATTGAAGCAAAGTTATGTCTAGGTAAACTAACGACAATTAAAAGTAGTTTATGAAGGCATTCATGAGAAAAATAATAATAATTGTCATTATACTCCTCATTGCAGGAGGATATTTTTATACTCAACAATCTCCAGTTAAACAGGCTAAAAAGTCTAGGCCTATTCCTAATGTAGTGGTAACAAAAGCTTCAATGGAACCGATTCGTGACGAAGTCGAGGCTCTTGGTACTAGTAAAGCCAATGAATCTATTACCGTTACGCCGAAAGTCACTGATGTGGTTACTCTTGTTAATTTCAGCGATGGTGACTTGGTTAATCAAGGCCGCTTGTTAGTACAGTTACAAGATAGCGAACAACGTGCACGGGTAACTGTAGCCAAGGTTAAAGTCAAAGATCATCAACGAGAACTTGAACGTATTCGAACCCTAGTAACTAGCCAAACAATTGCAGAGTTAGAGCGAGATCGTTTACAAACCTTGATTGATACGGCAAAAGCAGAGCTTGCTCAAGCTCAATCCGCATTAAGCGATAGACGCATTGCAGCGCCTTTCTCTGGCGCTTTAGGGTTACGACAAGTGAGTGTTGGTGCTCTTGTCTCTCCAGGTAATGCAATTACTACTTTAGATGATATCTCTGTCATTAAATTGGACTTTTCTGTTCCGGAGCGATTTTTGCAAGCATTAGCTTTAGAAAAAAAAGTAGAAGCATCCGCAGTGGCATTTGATGGCGAAGTGTTCGAAGGCAAAGTTGTGTCGATCGATAGCCGCATTAATCCAAAAACCCGAGCGGTTATCGTACGCGCTGAAATACCTAACCCTAAACAGCGTTTATTGCCGGGGATGTTGATGAAAGTAAAGTTAATTAAAACAAGCCGAGATGCATTGATCTTGCCTGAATCAGCCATTATCCCTATTCAAGATAGGCATTATGTTTATTGGGTCAATGATGAAGGTGTTGTTGAACAAAAGCAGGTGACTTTAGGATTACGTAAACGTGGTTGGGTTGAGATTACTGACGGCGTAGAGTTAAACGAGCAAATTATTATTCGCGGAATATTAAAAGTGCGACCTGGTGACAAAGTTAAAGTGACTTTTAGTGAGCGATTTAGTTTTCTTAAGCAGGCAAGTGTGGAGCCTGTTGTATGATTTTAACTGATCTTTCGGTAAAGCGTCCGGTATTCGCTTCAGTTATCAGTATTTTATTGATTGTATTTGGTCTTGTGGCATTCGAAAAACTGCCATTGAGAGAATATCCCAATATAGACCCGCCAGTGGTTTCCATCCAAACCAACTATCGTGGTGCTAGCGCTGCAGTGGTTGAAAGCCGCATTACTCAACTAGTCGAAGACAGGATAAGTGGTGTAGAAGGGATTAAACACATTAGCTCATCGAGCAGTGATGGACGCTCGAATGTCACCTTAGAATTTGATGTTGGCCGGGATATTGAAGCGGCTGCAAACGATGTGCGCGATCGTGTATCAGGTTTATTGAACAATCTACCTGAAGAAGCGGATCCACCAGAAGTACAGAAGGCTAATGGTGGTGATGAGGTGATCATGTGGCTAAATTTGGTATCAGATCAAATGACCACATTGCAACTCACCGATTACGCAAGACGCTACTTAATCGACAGATTCTCGGTAATTGATGGCGTTGCCAATATGCGTCTAGGTGGCGGCAAAGTGTATGCAATGCGTGTGTGGATTGACAGACAAGCTTTAGCTGCTCGAAACTTAACCGTAGCTGATATTGAGTCAGCACTTCGCTCTGAGAACGTCGAGCTTCCAGCCGGTAGCGTAGAGTCTAAAGAGCGTCATTTTACCGTCCGTTTAGAGCGTAGCTTTAAAACCTCTGATGATTTTGCCAATTTGGTTTTAGCTGAAGGGGATGATGGATATCTCATAAAATTGGGTGATGTAGCGAAAGTAGAGATTGGTTCAGAAGAGGAACGTATTACTTTTAGAGGTAACCGTGAATCTATGATTGGCTTGGGGGTATCTAAGCAATCAACCGCTAATACACTGGATGTTGCTCGTGCTGCAAATAAGCTCGTTGATCAAATTAATCCAACACTTCCTGCTGGAATGGAAATTAAACGTTCATATGACAGCTCAGTGTTCATTGAGGCGTCCGTTAAAGAGGTATACCAAACCCTGTTTATTGCCATGTTCTTAGTGATTGTGGTGATTTACCTGTTCCTTGGCAGTGTGCGAGCAATGTTGATCCCAGCATTAACGGTTCCTGTATCATTAATGGCTACCTTTATTGTGTTATTTGCCTTGGGTTACACGATTAACCTATTGACGTTACTTGCGATGATTTTGGCTATCGGCATGGTGGTAGACGATGCCATTGTGGTGCTTGAAAATATTCATCGAAGGATAGAGGAGGGGGATTCTCCTTTAAAGGCTGCTTACCTAGGATCTCGTGAAGTTGCATTTGCTGTTGTTGCGACCACTTTAGTCTTGGTAGCAGTATTTATGCCGATTACATTTTTAGAAGGTGATTTAGGTAAACTATTTAAAGAGTTCGCTGTAGCCATGAGCGCCGCGGTTATTTTTTCTAGTATTGTTGCTTTGACACTGAGCCCGATGATGTGCTCGAAAGTGTTAAAGCCGTCTTCACAAGATCCTTGGCTAGTCAGAAAAATTGATACTGGAATGGAAAAACTGTCTCATGGTTATCGGCAGGTTTTACGCAGGGCGATGCGACATCCTTACTTGGTGTCTTCACTTATCTTGATTGCTTTAGTGAGTAGCGCATTCTTGGCGAAAGAAGTACCGCAAGAATTTGCCCCTCGTGAAGATCGTGGCTCTATGTTTTTAATCGTTAACGGGCCTCAAGGGGCAAGCTTTGAGTATATCGAGTCTTATATGGACGAGATTGAAAACCGCTTAATGCCACTTGTAGAAGCAGGAGAAATTAAACGTTTACTTATACGTGCGCCAAGAGGCTTTGGTCGCAGTGCCAATTTCTCTAATGGTATGGCGATTATTGTATTAGAGGATTGGGCGGTTAGACGTAGCGCTTTTGAAATTATTGGTGATATAAGAGGGCGCTTATCAGATCTGGCAGGTGTGCGTGCTTTTCCTGTAATGCGCCAAGCCTTTGGCCGAGGTGTTGGTAAACCTGTGCAGTTTGTACTTGGCGGACCAAGCTATGAAGAGCTCGCAAGGTGGCGCGATACTATAATTGAAAAAGCTAAAGAAAACCCCAACCTCGTTGGCTTAGATCATGATTATAATGAGACTAAACCACAACTACGTGTGGTAATAGATAAGGATAGAGCTTCTGATCTAGGCGTATCTATATCTCATATCGGGCGTACGCTTGAGTCAATGCTCGGCTCACGTCTAGTGACCACATTTATGCGTGATGGTGAAGAATATGATGTGATTATTGAAGGGAATCGTGAAAATCAAAATACGGCAACGGATCTTGAAAATATCTATGTGCGATCGGATAGAAGTAAGGAGTTAATTCCGTTATCTAACTTGGTGCATGTGGAAGAGTTTGCCGATGCTAGCCAGTTAAATCGTTACAATCGAATGCGTGCAATTACCATTGAAGCGAATTTAGCTGATGGTTACAGCTTGGGGGAGGCACTCGATTACTTAAATGATTTAACACATGAATACCTGCCTGCTGAGGCAATAGTGAGCTACAAAGGTCAATCTTTGGATTATCAAGATTCAGGTAATTCAATGTACTTTGTGTTTATTTTAGCGTTAGGCATAGTATTTTTAGTTCTGGCGGCACAATTTGAAAGCTATATTCATCCGATGGTGATTATGCTAACAGTGCCTTTGGCAACGTTAGGGGCGCTTATTGGTCTTTGGGCAACAGGGCAAACACTTAATATTTATAGCCAAATTGGTATCATTATGCTGGTGGGACTTGCTGCCAAAAACGGCATTTTGATAGTCGAGTTTGCTAATCAGTTAAGGGATAAAGGGGTAGAGTTTAAACAAGCGATTATTCAAGCATCTAGTCAACGCTTAAGACCTATTCTAATGACGGGGATCACAACGGCAGCAGGAGCGATTCCTTTAGTGTTAGCTGAAGGTGCGGGGGCCGAAACGCGTTTTGTAATCGGTGTCGTTGTATTATCGGGTATTACTCTTGCGACATTTTTTACCTTGTTTGTTATCCCAGTTGCTTACTCGCTACTTGCTAAAAACTCAGGCTCTCCTGAGATGATTGCGAAGCAACTTGAAAAAGAGTTGGCTGAATAAGAGAAAGTATAGGGTATGAGGCTGCTATGCCCTTTATATCATTCTTATTTAAGTTTTCCCTGTTTTCCAAAAATAAAAAAAGGCGCTCAAAGCGCCTTTTTTATTAAATTAGGTGTGAATATGCCACCTAAACTCATTAATTCTAAGCCTGTTTGTCATCACTAGTGTTGTCATTTTCTTTGGTATCATCTGTAGACGATTCACCCTTTTGATCTTTTTTACCAAATTGGGTCATTTTAAATTTGGCACTGTATTTTAAAACAGCCAGGTTGCTGGCAATAATACCGACAACTAATAAAATTAATAATCCAACTTCTAGATCTGACATTAGATTGCTCGCCTTATTATTTAATTCGCTAAAAGTCTTGCTTCACAGATGCGGATATCTTCTGGTGTATCAACTTCTGGGAAATCAAACGCACTAATTGCGACTTTGATTTTATACCCATATTCTAATGCCCGAAGTTGTTCTAACTTTTCTAATTCTTCTAAACGGCCTAAAGGTAACTTAGCAAATGTTTGAATAAACTTACGCGTATATGCATAAATCCCGATATGTTTGTAGACTGGGTAGTCACTAGTATCGCGGCCAAATGGAATGCGGGCACGGGAAAAATATAGAGCGTTATGGTCATTATCAAATACCATTTTTACATGATTAGGGTCGTTTAGCTGACCTTCGTCCGTAATTTGAACTCCTAAGGTTGCCATATCAAATTGGCCTTTATGGCGCTCGCATAAGTTAACGAGCTGTTCAATCACAATTGGATCAATTAACGGTTGATCTCCTTGTAGATTAATAACTAAATCATCGTCAGCTAGTCCCAATATAGAAATTGCTTCATCGATACGGTCGGTACCTGAGGCTGCATCTGAACCTGTCATAACCACTTTGCCGCCAAAACCTTCAACAGCACTTTTAATGCGCTCATCATCAGTAGCAACATAGATGTCGTTAAGCCCTTTTGCTAAAGCTGCACGCTCGTAGACATGCTGGATCATCGGCTTACCGTTGATAGGGGCCAATGGCTTGCCTGGAAAACGGCTTGAACCGTATCGAGCAGGGATTAATAAGGTTACATTCATTCAATTTACCTACTTTAAAAGTATTCTGGACCCTTAAATTAGAGTCCAGATTTGCTTACGCTAGATTTTTAGATTCGACGAAATAGCGTAGTCAGCATTTCGTCGGTGACTTTAGCTTCCCAGCCTTCACCATACACATTGTCCCACAATGGACCCATGCTTTTAGTGACGGCAACCATCTTGGCGATAGTTTCATCGGGAAGATCTTTACAGATATTCTTTGGCAGAACAATATTGTGCTTATCCATCATCCTACGGAATTCAGCCACACCTTCTGGATAGAAGTCTTCCAGTACATCAAATGCTAAACAATTACCGATACCGTGGTGGTAGCCTAAAACATAACCCAAACCATAAGACACTGCATGACATGCACCTACTTGACTATAGGCGATACTCATTCCCCCCATATAGGAGGCCATCATGAGTTTGTCATCTTTCTCGATATGATCGTCTATGAAGACTTCACGGCAAAGTGCCATCGATTTCTCGGCAAAAGCTTTTGCAAATTCATTTAAATACGTACCTTCTAATGATTCTACACAATGGATATAGCAATCCATGCCTGTGTAAAACCATTGGTCTGTAGGTACTCCTGTGATAAGTTCAGAATCCATTAATATCTGATCAAACACTGTATAATCGGAGTTTAAACCAAGCTTACGCACTGGGCCACAAAGTACGGCGGTGCGAGAGGCTTCTGCGCCAGTACCTGACACCGTCGGGATCCCAATGTGATGTACTGCAGGATTATTAATCAAATCCCACCCTTGGTATTCAGCACTTCCGCCTGGGTTGGTTAGCATTAGCGATACCGCTTTTGCTAGGTCCAATGTTGACCCGCCGCCGAGGCCTATAACACTGACGGGCAGTTTACTATTAAACGCTTGTACTTGCTCGGTTAATGTATCAACTTGTTTTGTCGTTGGTTCATCATCCACGTTGACATAAATAAGTAAATCATGTGTCTTAGCTGGAATACGATGGCTTAGAGGTTTTTTCTGATGGACATCATCAACCAAAAACACAACAAAATCGTTTTCTACTTTACGTTCTTCAGCCAACACTTCATCGAGTTGGGCAAATGAACCACGACCAAAAATCATTTTTGGTACACACTTGAAATTCTTAAAACTCATTAGGACATACTCCTTTGTGCCTTTCGTTTAATTTTGTCATCGTCTGATGCATATACCTGCGATGGTTAGTGTTCGATCCTAAGCAAAAGCACGTTTGATATTCTCAATACGTTGCTTAATATCAGCTTCAGTCCATGAAAGCTTGATTAGCATAGAGATAGTACGACTCATTATCGCATCTGACTTGGGGACAGCAACTTTTGTATAATCAGGTTTATCTTTGATTAAAGTGATTGGCAAAGCCGCTGGGGACTTAAGTTGCTGGATATGTTGCCAATTTGCAAGATAATGCCAATTATTTATATACCAGTAAAAACAACCATCAACTCCATTTTCAGCAAGTTTTTTATTGATCTCAATGGTGCGTTCTTCACTTGGCATGAAGAAAGTTAAAAATCCTGCAGAGTCACCTTCAACGTCAGGAATTTCACGGAAAGTAATTTCGGCTATTTCTGACATTGCTTCTTTTATTTGGTTTTTGTTACGGCGCTGAATGTCGATAATTTTATCGAGTTTGCGTAGCTGCGCTAACCCCATAGCAGAATTCATTTCTGATATACGGAAATTTAATCCCATAATAGGGTGATCTTCAGCTCCACGGTCACTACCCACATGGTCATGACCATGATCTGAGAACATATGTGCGTGGTTATAAATATCTTCATTATTGGTAATTACTGCACCACCTTCACCACAGGTAATGGTTTTTACTGAATCAAATGAATAACAACCCACATCGCCGATGGTACCTAATGCTTGGCCTTTGTAACTGCCACCAATTGCCTGACAAGCATCTTCTAAGATAATTAAATTATGTTTAGCGCAAACAGTTCTAATTTCATCCATTTTGGCCATAGAACCACACATATGAACAAGGTTAATAGCTTTAGTTTTTGGGGTAATAACAGCCTCGATCCCTTCAGGAGATAAACAAAGCGTTTCATCTATTTCCGCAAAAATGGGTACTGCACCGGCCATAAATACTGCTTCAACAGAAGCGACAAAAGTAAAAGGCGGTACGATTACTTCATCACCAGCACCAATTCCTGCAGCCGCCATAGCAGTTTGCAGAGCTGCTGTACCACTAGATACTAAGTGTGCGTGCTTTACGTTCATTTTTTCGCAAAGCAATGCCTCCATTTCACGAGTTTTCCAGCGGTCATTACGTATATGATCAAAGTTATAACGGAAGGTAAAACCACTTTCCATTACATCCGCGACTTCTTGTTTTTCTTCAGGACCAAATAATTCAAAACCAGGCATGGATATTTCCTTAGTATTCAATGTGCAGAATTGCGCTCAAAATAAATACCGGATTATAACTGGGATAGTGTAATAACTGCGAGAAATCTTACTATTTTTCTTCTATTTACTAACATTTTAGGAACATAAATACTAAAAAGGGTATTCTTGCAAAATAGCAAGAATACCCTTTTAAAATATCACTGTGCTTACTGATTATTGTTGTTCTTTCGTTGCCATTTCATTGTCAACTGTGACATCTAAATCTGAAAGAAGACCGTTCTCGACGCTGTATATCCAACCGTGAACGGCGACTTCTTGGCCACGTGCCCAAGCATCTTGAACTATCGTGGTGCTCGTAACGTTAGCGACTTGTTCCATTACGTTTAGTTCGCATAAACGATCGAAACGTTCATCTTCATCCATACTTTCTAAGTCGCGTTTATGAAGGCGATAAATGTCACGAATGTGTCCAAGCCAATTGTCGATAAGGCCTAACCTATCTGTGCCCATTGAGGCTTTTATACCGCCACAGCCATAATGGCCAACAACCATAATATGTTTAACCTTCAGTACTTCAACTGCATACTGCAATACTGATAAACAGTTAAGGTCTGTGTGGATCACCATATTAGCGATATTACGGTGAACGAAAACTTCACCTGGCATCAAATCGATAATTTGGTTCGATGGAACGCGGCTATCGGAACAACCAATCCACAAATATTCTGGGTTTTGCTGTTTAGCAAGTTGTTCAAAAAATTTAGGATCTTCTTCTAAAATCCTACCTGCCCAGCGGCGATTATTATCAAAAAGCGGTTTTAGTAGTTTCATTCTGCTCTTATTTATTCATCAGTTAAGATTAACTTGTAGCTAAGCCAGTTTAACACCGTTAACTAGCCTTGCTGGTCTACTCAGTAGTATAGGAACGTAATCTTAAACATTTGTTAAAAGTGTGTTCAATTGCTCTCGCATGCTGCCGTAATGTTATTGCGTTGGTGAGGAATTGATATTTCGTCAAGTGCTACTTTTGAAACGTAGCCTTATGTAGGACTTAACTACTGCCACCTACCAGAGGTGTTGTAACCCAAACATCAATTCCCTGCTTTTGCAGAGTAGGCTTCATGTGCATGTAGTAGAAAATACCTAAAAATTTATGTTGCTACAGAATACGTCTTTTATTCTATATAAGTTCATTATATAAACGACTTTTGCCAATATTTCGAGAGCAATAAGCTACCCATAACGCTAAGAATGTGTAACTTATTGCTGCTAAATTCTTCAGCATGACGACATAATTTGTGCTGGCTCTACAAGCTTGATAAGAACTCAGACAATCGATGGTTAATAAAATCAGCTTGTTCAAGCGTTGAGATGTGACCGCACTGTGGAATATGCACATATTGACTGCCATCAATTGCATCATGCATTAGATAACCTTCTAATACGCTGCGGGCTTTGTCTTCAACTCCTGTCATAATTAAGCAAGGAAGAGTAAATTGCTCAACATCATCCATGGTATCTCTGCGACCAAAGATCATTTTACCGAGTTGGTACACAGAATCGATATTACTGTTATTAAAGTGGTTTAACTTGTGTTTAAAAAGAGCAATAAGCTCTGGTTGTGGTTCATTCGCAAAAAATAATGGTGTAACAGCTTGAGCTATTTTGTCAGAAACGATTTGTTCAGCTTTTATCACATCAAGCATTGCGTAATATTTGTCCCGAGTGATTTCCGGTTCATAACCAATAAAACTGCCAAGCATGACTAAGCTGTTAACTCTAGATGGTGCTAATAGTGTTAGCTCTGCTCCCCACATTGCGCCGACAGAAAGACCAATAACAGAAAACGACTGGACTTTAAGGCTATCCATTAAGCTAAGCATATGCGCTGCAATATGTTTTAGATTACGGCAACTTTTTGGAACGTCACCTGAAAAACCATGACCCCAAAGATCGGGAACAATACAGCGGTAATGTTGACTTAAATGGGCTATTTGTGGCGCCCACATGTCACTATCCCACAAGTAACTGTGGCCCATTAGCAAAACAGGACCTTGACCCACATCGAGATAGCTTAGGAGGCTGCCTTCAATTTCGATTTGGTGTCTATTTTCTGTAAATGGTTGGCTAAGGTTCGTCATGTTCTATTTGTCTCAAAAAATGCATTTAGATAGATAAAAAGTAAAGTGTTCGCAGGTTAATATAATGGCAACTAGCTTTTTGGTATTGGAGCGACTCTGTAAACATATTCAGCAGTAAGCTTGTCAATTTGAGCAAGTATCGGTTCGCGTAATTTAACCGTTGATGATTTTAATATATCGCTAACGGCGTTAATATCGAAATCGCGTAAGTATGCTTCTGCAATAGGGAAATAGCTTAAATGCCAAGCCTCAGGGCTTACGCCGCTTAAACCTAGCTGAAAAGGCCGATAAAACCCATATTTTTGGGCGTTGCCGTCTAACCACTGGCTGAGTTTGAAACAAGGACCACCCAGTGCATACTCTTCGGAAACTAACTGTAAATTTTGCTTATTTATCATATTGCCATCAAAAACATCGATATCTGTTCCCCAGTGATGTCTTGATAGGCCGGGGATTGCCGACCAAATAAGAATAGCATCAATCAATTCTTTTGATGTTAGTTTTTCGATATTAAGTGGCTTAGAGTTGTTATCTAAGACGGCTCTTTTTCCAGTGGCTTTAGCATTCCAAATCAGCATTTGCCTGTCAAAATTTCGAAAGCCTGAACAGATCTGCAGATCAATCTCATCTGCTAATGCAGCTTGCTGCAAAGATGCAAAGGCTACAGCGGTATTTGCTTCTAATTGATGGCCTAGGTAGTCAACCAGATGTTGCTCGTCTAGGCCGTATAAATGGGAATTATTTATTGGCAAAGCAGGTTTTCCAATATCGCTTCATAACAGTCTGTGAGCAACTCAAGATCGGACACTTTGACGCACTCATTAACTTTGTGAATGGTAGCATTTACCGGACCAAGCTCTATGACCTGTGCGCCTGTTGGTGCAATAAAACGACCATCAGAGGTACCACCTGAAGTTTGAGGATCTGTATCTGTGCCTGTGACTTGTTTAATCGCTGCTTTGGTCGCTGCCAATAATGGACCATCACCGGTTAAGAAAGGCAAACCGTTAAATACCCAATCGATATCATAGTCTAAGCCATGTGCATCTAAGATATTTAGTACACGTTGAATTAATACTTCTGCAGTCACTTCAGTGGAATAACGAAAGTTAAACATCACTTCAAGAGCACCAGGGATCACATTTGAAGCACCTGTGCCGCCGTTGATATTCGCAATTTGAAAACTAGTAGGCGGGAAAAATTCGTTACCATTATCCCACTTCATTTTTGCTAGCTCATCTAGCGCAGGGGCGGCATTATGAATAGGGTTATCGGCAAGGTGAGGGTAAGCAACGTGACCTTGAATTCCTTTAACGGTTAAATTACCTGTTAAGCTGCCCCTACGGCCATTTTTAACGATATCACCAAGCTTATGGGTTGAAGAGGGCTCTCCAACTAAAGACCAAGTTATTTTTTCATTACGGGCTTCAAGCGTATCAATAACACGCGTAGTACCATTGATAAATGGACCTTCTTCATCACTGGTAATAAGAAATGCAATAGAACCTTGATGATCGGGATGTTTAGTTACAAAACGCTCGGTCGCCACCAGCATTGCGGCTAAAGATCCTTTCATGTCTGCGGCGCCACGCCCATGCAGGTAATCATCGATTACGACGGGATCAAATGGTGGTGTATGCCAACGGTTTAAGTCTCCAACAGGTACGACGTCTGTATGACCAGCAAAACAAAATACCGGAGACTTGTTGCCTCTGCGAGCCCACATGTTAGTTGTATCTTCAAACACCATAGATTCGATTTCAAAGTCGACTGCAGCTAAGCGTGAAGCCATTAGTTGTTGGCAGCCTTCATCAAGAGGGGTCACTGATGGGCGAGAAATCAATTCTTTCGCTAAATGGAGTACATCGGAATCAGATAACGGGCTCATAGATTGAACCAGTTTTGGTAATCAGTTTCTTTAAATCCAACTTGAACTTGTCCATCTTTCACTAATACCGGTCGCTTAATTAATGTTGGATAAAGTGCCATTAAAGCAATGGCTTTTTTTTCATTAATGTCACTTTTTTCGGTGTCAGTTAAGTTTCTAAAACTGGTGCTGCGTTTGTTAAATAATGCTTCCCAGCCAACGATACTAGCCCATTGCTCAATTTGTTCTGTTGCGAGTCCATCTTCACGAAAATCATGGAAAGCGACGTCGAGTTGATTAGCTGCTAGCCATTTACGTGCTTTACGAACTGTATCGCAATTTTTTATTCCGAAAAGTGTCAAAAGGGTACTCCGCTTTCTTTTTATATGTTGCTGGCATTGTGTCATTGGTTTTGTTTCTGCTCAAGGTCCAATTGTAGCGATCTTAGCGATGATGAGTGTTATTCAAGAGATTTATAGCGGACTTAGCCTGTTTGTAAAAAAGTGTTTAATTTTAACCTGCAAAGTTAACAATTATATTCAGAGATATTGATGTTTTTATTTACAGCACTATTCGTCAACTTCAAGTTTAAAGTCATTTTTTATCGAGTTTTAAATCATTTAGGATATAAGAAAGAGTGGGGTAATTGAGTTATCAAACCTGCCTGATAGGTTCTGAGGCAAGGCATGATGGCCAGCAAAAGATAGTAGTTAATCGGACATGCTTACCTCGATAAGGCATATCCGACTCAATGATCTCAGCTTACTTTCTTTGGTTTTACGCTACAGTTTGACAGAAAAAATAATATCTTTACCGGCTTCGAGGTTTCCCTCTTTTTTATCGATACCTTGAATATCTTCCATATTAGCGATTAAGACTGGCGTGAGTAAGCTATCGGTATGTTGTTTCAAATAATCAATATCGAACTCAAGAATTACATCGCCCATTTTGACTTCTTGGCCTTCTTCAGCTAAACGTTTAAAACCGTTACCTCTTAGTTCTACAGTACCAATACCAAAGTGAACAAAAATCTCTAAGCCTTGATTAGATTCAATGCTAAAAGCGTGGTTTGTTTCGAAGATTTTACCTATGGTGCCATCAATTGGTGCTTTAATTAGTTGGCCTTTAGGCTCAATGGCTAAGCCATCACCCACAATTTTTTCAGAAAAGACTGGGTCTGGTACTTTCTCAATGGCGACAATTTTTCCTGAAACAGGAGCGTACACGTTTACTACACCTGCGATTTCAGTTTGTCCTGAGATCAGGCGTCTAATACGGCTAAGAAATCCCATTAAATGGCCCCTTTAGAATTATATTTATTCTTAGTAAACATCATGGTCCTATCTTTATTTGTCTTGACCATAAATGTAAAGGTTTAACTCTTCGATTCTTGTTAATTTTAATCCATGTTTAGCAATGGCTAAACATGTTTGATATTGAATGTTGCGCAAAGCAGACTTTACTTCCAACAACGCACAGGGATTGACGCTGAGTTCGTCTATTCCCATACCAACTAATAGCGGTGCAACTTTTGGGTCGCTTGCTAACTCCCCACATAGTGAAACACTAACATTATATTTCTTCGCAAGTGTTATCGTTGCATTAACAAGGGTTAATACGGCAGGGCTTAATGATGGATATTGACCCGTTAATGCTGGATTAGTTCTATCTGCAGCCATTGTGTATTGAGTTAAGTCATTGGTACCTATACTAATAAAATCAAGGCGAGTTAACATTGATTCTAGATTTAGTACTGCTGCGGGGGTTTCAACTACGATGCCATAGCTTAGTTCACCAAATCCTTTTTCTTCATCTAACAAGCTTATTTTACATTCTTCTATGTAATCAAATAAAACGTCAAGCTCTTCAATTTGATTGATCATAGGAAACATTAATCTTATTGGGCCATGATTTGCTGCACGTAAAATGGCTTTGACTTGTGTTTTAAAAAGCTCTGGGTTGGCCAAACTGTAACGGATCCCACGTAAACCCAATGCTGGGTTGTCTTCGATGATTGTTGGTAGGCAAGGTATCTCTTTATCTGCGCCGACATCTAATGTTCGAATGGTGAAGACTTTTCCTGCCATAAGATGAAGTGAATCGCAGTAAAAGTGATACTGAGTTTTCTCATCTGGCAAGGTTTGGGTGTTCATTAGCATAAATTCGGTTCTAAATAATCCAATTCCATCAGCACCGACATCTGCTAGGTGACTAATTTCATTTAGACTGCCAACATTGGCTAGTAATGATATTTGATGGCCATCTAATGTCTGTACAGGTAAATCTTTCAGAGTGAGCAACTGCTGTTTTCGCTGTTCATCTAGCCGTTTGAGCTCACTGAGCTGATTACGAACCTCTGTGAGTGGTGCGATAAAGACTTGTCCTTGCATGCCATCAAGTACGATTTCTGTACCATTAGCAATTTCAGCTGTGTCATATTGGCAACTTAATAGTGCAGGGATCCCGGCACTGCGAGCTAAAATAGCTGTGTGACTGGTCATTCCGCCGGTTTCAAGCACTAACCCGGTTATATGCCTTCGCGGTAACATGGCAAACTCTGCGGGTGTCAAATCATGGGCAAAAATGATGGTATCTTCTTTTAACTGACTTAAATCTAAATGTTGCGCCCCGTTCAGCCGAGCAATTAAGCGGCTTGCTAAGGACAGCACATCTTGAGCTCGATTAGCCAAATATGGGTCTTCTAATTGGGCAAGTTCCGATGCTTGATGGGAAAAAATACGTTCAATCGCAACAGCCGCACTGATTTGCAGCTTAGAGATGGTATCTGCGATCTCCTCAACTAGATCCTCATCTTCTAGAATCATTAAATCTGCTTCAATGAGTTCAAAATGTTCTGACTCTTGCTCTAATTGTTTCAAGCATTGGTTTAAATAAAGCTTTTGCTGATTAAAAGCCTTTTCTAAGGCCTTTTTTTCATCAGCAATATCGGATTGTGGAATGAGTCGGTAATCGATTTTTTGCTGATGCAGATTAAGGTGCAATGCTTGCCCAAATGCGATACCTGATGAAACCACAACCCCGGTGACAGACATATTATGCCCCTTAACTTAATGTAATGAGTAATTCAGACACTTCTTCGATGGCTTGTTTTGCTTGTTCACCTTTTGCAATAACCTTTACGGTAACACCATGGTTGAGCCCTAGTGTTTGTAATTTAAACAGGCTTTTCGCACTGGCTTGCTTGCCGTCACACTCAACAATGATATCACAGTCAAACGACTTAGCTTTTTTGACTAAAAGGGCAGCAGGCCGAGTATGAATACCATGCTTGGCTGTTATGGTTACTGTTTTTTCATGCATACTAATGTCGCTCTTTAGTCGATAGGTACACTTTGTAGATTACAGGTAAATCTATGAATAATTATACTAATAATCAATGATTTGGTAGTTTTTCTTTTTCAAGGCTTTGGTCGCGGCATTTAATGTATCGTTTTTAACCAAAATGTAATCGGTATCAAAGGTCGATATAGCGAAGATACTGATTTTTTCATCTGCAAGTGTGCCTGAGACATTTGCTAAGATTCCAGTCATGGAAAATCCTAGAGGGCCTAGGACTTCAAGGCAGCGCCAGTTATCTTCTTGTTCGATGCTATTTATTGATAGAGCTGAGGGGATAACAACAGAAATTTCATCTTTGGTTTTTCCGATAAAATACATTGGTTGTTTGAAGACTTCAGCGGCGATATGGCTATCAGGTAATAAACTATGGATAGTATAAAGCGCCGGATGGACAGCTAATGTCATGCGAGCCATAAGATCTATTCACTCCTTCAAAATCCCTTAAGTGAATTTAGCTTATCACAGTTTATTTATACAGGGAGGGCAATTACACCTCCCATGCCTATAGATTTTATATTCGTCTTTAATGCCGTTATTTGGCTCAATTGACTTTAAACTGGCCTAGTGTTTGCGCACAATCTTTACTGATTTTTTGCAAAGAGATTGCCGCGTTATGATTGCTTTCATTAGCTTTTACTGAGACTTCAGTTAATTCAGTAATAGTGCAAACGTTACGATTTATCTCTTCTGTTACTATCGATTGCTCTTCAGTTGCACTCGCTAGTTGGGTATTCATATCGCTAATGTGAGCAACAAGTTTTAGTATGTCTGTCAGTGCATCGCTTACTTCACTTGCCTGAGATTGTACTTCTTGAGATTGAGTTTGATTTTGCTCATTACTGGCTACAACAAGGTTTACGCCTGATTGAATATCTTTAATGATGTTTTGAATTTCGTTAGTCGAGTCTTGCGTCCGATTTGCAAGAGCTCGGACTTCATCTGCGACGACTGCAAAGCCTCTACCATGAGCCCCAGCTCTTGCCGCCTCGATTGCAGCGTTTAGCGCGAGTAAGTTTGTTTGATCTGCAATTCCTCTAATCACCTCTAAGATGTTACCGATCTGCGAAGATGACTGGCCTAAAGCTTGTGTTACTTTTTGGGCGTTTTTTAGTTCATCAGCAAGATGTTGAGTATTATCAAGAGTCGCATTCATCATTGTCATGCTTTGTTCTGCTTGGCTTTTTACACTGTTGGCTGCATCGGCGGCTTGGTTAGTGTTGTTAGCCATCTCTTGCGTTGTCGATAACATTTGGTTGATAGCAGTCGCCACGCTTGCAGTTTCACGATGTAAGTGTTCAACACTTACATTTGACTCTCCTGCGGCATTAAGGAGTCGCTGGGCATCATTATCTAAGTTTTTTCCCATAGGTTGAAGTTCAGCAACCATGTCTCTGATTTTAATAACGAATAGATTGAAGGCTTTAGCAAGATCGGCGACTTCATCCTTGCCTGTTGTGGGCAATTTTTGAGTAAGATCTCCTTCGCCATGCGCAATATCTCGCATGGCAGCAATTGCTTCTTTTAATGGAGCCGTAATCGAAATATTTAATACAAGAAAAAATAAAAAAATAGGGATAGAAATCATAAGCATAATAACGAGGTAATCAAAGGCCATTGAGTACATGACCTCTTTTACATCACTCATATTACTGCCGGTAATTATTGACCAGCCCCAGTTTTGATACTGCTTTACTTCTACAAGTTTAGCTTCCAGTTTACCTGTGGCAGGGTTAGGAAAGTTAATTTCAGCTTTAGCAGACTCTTGGACTTTGGCTTTATCGATAAGCATGCCAAGATTGACGGCATCATTAGTATTAAATAATACGCTTGCTTTGCTTGATACTGAGCTTTGGTCTGCACCATTGGCAATAACTATTCCATCGCGATCTAATACGATAAAGTAACCGTCGTTATTAAAATGAATTTGATTGAACAGGTGGATTGCTGCGGACTTAGCTTCAGATAATGTAATAATATTACTATCAGAGAGTTGCTTATTGGCATCGATTAAACCAATAGCTGTACTTATTTGAGCGTCGTTCTGCTGCCATTTTTGCTCAACTAAATTATTGTATTGTTCATTAATGGAGAAGCTAGCGAAACATACAGTACCTATGGCTGCCAGCATGAGCATTAGTATTAGGCGTTGTAGAATTGTAAATTGTCTTAGTAGCGCTATCATATTAGGTTCTTTTGGCAACAAATACATGGCTTAACCCTACCTTTTTAAAGGTTATACATAAACAATAACTTTATGTTTATTTTTAAAATGTTAACTCAATCTATAGTTGCTGAGTTGATAGCTCTGTCATTGAGCAGATGATTATTCTATTACAAGTTAACTGATATTTTATTCGCCACATAAGATGCTAAAGTTTCACCTCCTCCAGACGTATAACCTTGTTTGAATATATGGGATGTTGCAAGGGGGATACTAATTACCTTGGCTATTTTACTATGTTTTATTAATTGCTTAGGGCAGTATGGTAGCAATATTTTCAAAAGGTTATTTATATGCAAAGCACTGTGTCTGTTACAACTGACGATATTTTGTTGAAGTTATGCCACTCTGTGTCACACGTGTTATCTAATACTACTCATAGCCAAATCACCCATGCAGGTATGGTGCAGTCGATTACTAAAACCTGTTTAAAACCAGATCTTGGCTGTTTCTCAATTTTTGATGGTGGATTTTCTGGTCTCGTTGTTATTAATTTTTCAGCACCTTCAGCCTTAGAGATCTATCGTGAATATATGCTTAATATGGGCATGCCCGAGGCTGAATTAGCTATTTCCCACACCTCAGATGAGGTTGCTAATGTTATGGGTGAATTGATGAACCAGATTTTGGGTGATTTCATCAATAAGATCAGCAAAGAACTTCAAACGAGCATTAGTCAAAGCCAACCGAAAATGTTAACGATAAATAAAGAGTTAACGATTTCTGTAGACACTAATTTAGATGAAGGCGTAGCGCGAAGAGTTTCGTTTAAGACACAAAGTAATCACGTTTTTTATCTTGAATTTGCGATGGATAAAACCGAATTTATCAAATTAAGCGAGTTTGAAAGTGACGACGAGTTTGATTTAGATGAGTTACTTGCCGAGCATGGACAGTTACTGGCATCTGATGCGAAAGACAAAAAAGATCACAAAGTAGCAGTGACTCAACAAAATACTGATGCGGATGATCTATTAAGTGAATTAGGTTTGTAACAATAGGTTCATTTTTTGGTTTATAGATAGCTATCTGTTTTAGCCATATTTTGCTATTTGGTAGAGTTAATTTAACCGTTTGTTACTTGTATTTACGTTATCGGTTTTAAATACTCGCTGAGGGTAAGTACGTTGTTGTCTCTCTCCGTTTTATGCCTACAAGCTACTAATCGGAAAATATTCAATCCAGATGTTTAATGTATCTGGATTGATGAGAAACTTGCTATCGCTGCTTGCTTAAATAGTTATTTACATTGGCTTTACTTTGTTTCGCAATAGCTTGCAGTAAACCAAAGTTAGGTTGAGCGATTTGAAAATCTTGCTGTAAATCTTCAAGCATGGTCAACCACAAATCGGCTGTCATTTCACTATCGGCTAATGCTCGGTGAAAAACGCCATCATGCTGAATATTTTTATATTCAATTAAGCTGCCTAACTTATGGTTCGGCGCTTGCTGATAAAGTCTACGTGCAATGAGCATCGAACAAGCAAATTGCCCTGAATAGTTGCAATGTATTCGATTCAGCTCTGCATCTAAAAAACGTTGATCAAATGATGCGTTATGGGCAACCAAATTGTAGTCACCAATAAAGTCAGCAAACTCACTCATCACGGTTTCGCATGACTGAGCATCTAGCAACATCTCATTACTGATCCCCGTATAGTTTTCAATAAATCCGCTAACTCTAAAGCCTGGGTTCATAAGCTGTTGAAACGTATCAATCACTTTGCCATCTTTTAGCATGACGGCACCAATTTCAATGGCTCTATCACCTTGGGTTGGTGATAAACCTGTAGTTTCAAAGTCGAGTACAATTACCGTGTCGGCGGGGCGTGATAGCGTTGAGTGAGTAGTTTGAGTCAATTTTTTGGGTCAATAGTTTATTTGTCCGATATTGTATTGATCCACCTATAACAGTCAATCAAATTACCTTGCTTATAGTTCTTCCTCCTCATTGCTGCACACAATAAGCATGTTTCATGATCTGACCCAGATTTTTTTTGTCATTTATTTGCTAGGATCGCGTCAAATTTTAGTGAGTTAATAATATGCAATTAGATATCAATGGCTTAACGCCTGAGCAGTTTCTTAATGAATACTGGCAAAAAAAACCATTAGTGATCCGTCAAGGATTTAAAAACTTTCAAGACTTGCTAACACCCGATGAAATGGCTGGCCTTGCTTGTGAAGAGATGGTTGAGTCTCGCCGAGTGTACCGTGATAAAGGTGACTGGCAGGCAGAGTTTGGTCCATTTGAATCTTACGATCACCTTGGTGAAAATGACTGGACCTTGATTGTTCAAGCATTAAATAACTGGGTACCAGAAGCGGAAGATCTGCTTAAGTGTTTTGACTTTATTCCACGCTGGCGTTTAGATGACGTAATGGTGAGCTACGCAGTACCTGGTGGCGGAGTCGGACCACACATAGACCTTTATGACGTATTTATTTGCCAAGGTTCTGGTCGCCGCCGCTGGCGCGTTGGGGATTTAGGTCCACATAAAGAGTTTGCCGCACACCCAGCGCTATTGCATACCGAAGCTTTTGAGCCAATTATCGATGTTGAATTACTGCCGGGTGATATTTTATATCTACCGCCAGGGTTCCCACATGATGGCGTCACGCTTGAACCGTCAATGAGTTTTTCTGTGGGCTATCGTACAGCATCGACTAAAGATATGGTCAGTGCATTAGCTGACCATTTGATTGATAAGGATCTCGGGGCAAGTCAAATTTCTGATCCAGATCGTGGCCTTAGCCAACATTCTGGTTTAGTTGATGAAAGTGATTTAGCGCGTATTAAACAGCAATTAGTAGATACGCTAGATGACGAACTTGTCAGCGAATTTAGTGGCCGCTATTTAACTCAATCTAAGTGCGAATTGGATTTGCCTGAGGTTACTCTCGATTTTCAAGCTGAAGATATTGCTGACATTATTAGCGAACAGCCTCTAGTCCGTTTAGGCGGTCTGCGTTGTTTATACTTTGCGAGTAGCCTTGATTCGGGCGTGATGTATATCAATGGTGAACAAGCTAAGTTTAGCCAAGGTAAAACGACCTTGATCCAAGCCTTATGTGATCAACAAACTTTATCGCAAGCTGATTTAGCCGATTGGTTTGACGACCAAGAGGTTATGGATACTATCGCTGCGTGGGTTAATGCGGGTTATTGGTATTTTGAAGAGGTAGAATAATACGGTTTTATCGAATAGATAAAGCGAGTGTTATGAAAGCTCAGCTACTCACGTAGGCTGAGCTTTTTTATTGTTTAAAATCGATATTGCCAAAGCGCACCAAAGGTACTGAAATCGTTTCCGTATTCGGTTATCACGCCGGTACTGGCATTTAACTTAATGCTATTTTTTTGATTTATCGGAAAAGAGTAGGTTAAGCCAAGCCGAGAGTTTTGCTGTTCATCAAGAGAGTTAATCGTATTTTTACTTGTTTCACCGCCAAAGAATAAATTGGTATTTAATGAAAGCCAATGTCCTCGATTAAGGTTATAAATAAGGTGGCCCTGCACTGTATATAACGGGTCTTGTTGTAAGTTGGTATCAACCAAATATTGCTTATTGTCGGTGTAAAACCTAACCGAAACCATAACGTCGTAATACCAATTACCTAACCGATGAGATAAGCCAATACCCGGCCTAAACACCCATCTGTTACTGCCTGAATTTAACAGCTTGTGTTTATCGTAACTGCCGAAAGGCATGGTTATCTGCAAACTGGTGCCCACCACTAGCCCTTGCTTCCAGCTAGCAAAATCTTTTGCTTGTAAGGCTGGCGCGCCAAGAAAATTCCAAGTCAGCCGCATTGTTGGATCGCCATAGCCGCAGCGTTCGGCACTGACTTTTTCGCCGTTAAGCTCGGCATCTCCTTGATAACAGACTCGACTTGCAGCGATATCAAATTTAGATGAGTCGCCCATTAAATCAAAAGTATGGGCATAGCCTATAACTCCCGCATCAATATTGAGGTTTGCATTACTAATCGGCGCGGTTGGAGCTGGTGATAAATCACCTTCAGAATGAATTATTCCAGCAGCTAGAAAATGCATACCAATAGGAATGTTAGTGTAACTGCGCGGCTCTAGTTCTTGTGCCATGCCGTAATGACTGAGTAACAAACTGACGGCGGTAACGATGACTCTTTTTGGCAGTTTTGTCGTTGTTGTATAGGCTTTGTGGCCATCTTTTAAAAGTGGCTTTTTGGCACTGCAATAAATGTTTGCATCATGGTATGGAGGAGCACTATTTAAAATGTGTAACGCCATCTAACATCCCCCAATAATGACAACCAAGACATTTACGTTTATGTGTTTACTTTAAGTTAACAATATTTTGTTTAAACTCAAGAATTAAGTACCTATTTAAGTAGAATAACCTAAGGCTTAGAGAGTTTATTTTGTTAAGCTGTTAGCTATAGGTAACAGCAGGCTTAGGTTTAGTGGTAGCAATAACAGAAATTAGATTGTTAATTATGCAAGCGTTGAACAATACGCATCAAAATGCGATTGCAGCAGCTAAACGAGCGCATGAAACAGCAACGAGTAAAGAGAGTGTCGCCAGAAGTAAGTACGAAACATTTGGTTTAGAAGCGTCATATCTAGCACACGGGCAGTCTGTGAGAGTCGCTCAATGTAAAGCTGACATTGATGCTTTTGAGGCGATGTTTACAACAATGGCTTCGTTACCCATAAAAGCAGACAAAGTGGCTTTAGGGCGTTTGATCGAGTTGATAGATAACAATGATAAAAGTCACTTTTATTTTATTGGTCCTAGCGCTGGTGGACTGAAAGTTGAATCCGATCAATATTGTTTTATGGTTGTCACTCCAGCATCTCCGCTTGGAAAAGCAATGATGAACAGGCAATTAGGTGAAGAGTTCGTGCTTAATGTAATGCAGCAACAAACAGAATTTGAAATCGTTGCTATAGATTAGTATTGCTATGGCTATATGTAAGCAATATCAGTCATTATCACTTTAAGAGGCAAAGATGACAAAAACAGCCGCAGTGGCTAAAGCTAGCATGTTGATTATCGTAACGGCTTTATTGGTAGGATGTAATATCGCCAATCATGGTTCTTTTGTTAGCCAAACCTATCAAGATAAAAGTGTTACTGAAGAATTGGTAAGGTTAGGGCCCGTATTAGGCCAAAGCTGTCAGGTGCAGTTTTTATATGTCTTACCCGTTGGCGACAGTGTGTCTTCTCCTAAAGCGATTGCGGCAGCAAAAAGCGTCATAGCAGGCACTAAGATTTTGACTGATGTAACCATAGATGACGGATTAACATTTGGTCTCGGTTACTCTGAGCAGTGCATTAATGTTGAAGGTATCGCCTATGGTGTTGCCCAAACTGAATAAGCAGCCAATTTCTTCTTAAAAGCTTTTGCATAGCGCTTTTTCTAGCAAGAGTTTTCTCTATTGCTGTAGCTTCACCAAGGGTTTTACTACACAAATAGCTAAGCACATCGCCGCATCACAAACCTAAAGTACTGTAAGTGGGTGACTAGATGTTAGCTAAATCCCTTGGGTTATAGTGAACAACAGTTTGCGAAAAATAGACAGTCACAGGCAGTTTGCCTGCTGACTTGTGCTTTCACTAGCCTCTCATACTTGCTACCTGTGTGGTTGAGTTAGTTATTGCTCCTCACTACATAAGGCGCGGCCAGCTTGGTAACAACTCGGTTGCCTTGGGCAAACTGCACCGCGAGCACAAATAAGTCGAGCGTCATTTTCTATGCCGCGTTCAATCCAATTAATATTGAGAATTTTCGCTACGCTCATGAGGTTTTTCTTAACATGCGTAGGCATAGCCACAGAGCCACTATTGGTGGCGCATGACTGTTTTAAATCCGCTGCAATCGCCGCTGCGTCGCCGCCTTGGGCATCAATCGCTGGATTTAAATCTATTCCGGCACAAAGCACGTGATTATTGCCGGCCATGTCTTCTACTTTAATCGATTCACAGCAATAGATCCTTGGCTCATCAGCGACATCCAAAATGGATATTTGCGCTGAGGTACCGACTTTTGGCTCATTAATCATTCTAAATACAGCCCAGTGCTGACAGGGATCTTCTACTACGCGCATATTTCCCCAAGGTAGCGGAATACCGTTACCACGATAAACGGCTTTTAACTTGCCAGGGGCATAAGCATCGAAGTAGTGCCAATGCGGGTAGGGAGAGACAACAGTCATACGCCGCATTGCAACGGAGGCTGAAACCCCAATGGTTTTACTGACATTAATTTCATAACCGTGACGGTCAAGTAATTGCCTATAAGCCACTTTAGGGCACAACAATGCGCCGGCAAAAAAGCTCGATTCGAAATCTCGCCATGCATGTAAAATATCTTGCGCATTTAGGGTAGAGGAAGCTGGTGCAGCGTTATCGTCATGGGAGGCTGTATGGCGTCGGCCAGCGGTTAATACGCACTTAAGTCCATCTTTATTGTGTAAAACGCAGTGACCAATATGCACCGCTAAATCATATTTCAGCCGAGTGGGATAGGACTTAAGCATTTTATTTAAATAAATGGTTGATGGTGGCTCAAAAAATGAAGTCACCACATGGGCTGTACTGACGCCCATCTCATCGACAACTTCTTGCGGGGTTTTATCAACCCACTTAAGTTTAAGTCCGAGTGATTTAGCAATATCTTTTAAATCTTCTAGGGCTAAAGGCAAACGTTTGTGACCGACTTCTTCAGCGGCGCGTTCCAGATCGGGAAAGTGGTTTTGATGATGCTCTTGGTGGGCTCGAATAAGTAAGTGGGCAAACTCTCTTCCCGTGGTGCCGGTTTGCGATAACATTTCTGGAATAGCAATTTGTAGTATATCATTAGAAAACAAAAAGCTAGGCTCTAACGCCATACCACTAATTCCACCGCGACGGCCTTTATCTGGCGTAATGGCATCGCCTTCGGGTACATCATCTAAAAACCAATCGACTTCCTTTTGAAACACGGCAGCAATGACGGCAAGCATGCCTGCGCTTGGAACGCGTTTGCCGCGTTCTATCATAGATAAATAGGAAACCGATGGCGCAGATTCTGGATCAACGCGTACGCATCTCGCAGAAAGATCTTCCATTGTGAGATGGTTACGTTTACGCAGGTTTCTAATCTTAGTCCCTAAGAAATGTGACTTTCTGATCAAGCTCTGATTATTTTTCATCTTGTAAAATTCACAATGTAAAATTTTTATTGTGAAATTGTAATGAAAATTACACTAGACTACAAATCAAGCAATCGGAAAACGGAAATAATTTTGGTTGCGACGTTAACAAGCAATAGCTGAACCGAAATCGACAGTAAGAGGACAGGGCCATGGAACTATCAACAATCAATAGTACTCAAGTAAATCTAAATAATAACTTTATTGGTGCCGATCTTGTTGATGTGAATGTTGCCCTAAAGGCAACTAAAGACACAACGGCCCCTTGTGCAAAAGCATTTTTAGACGCTAAGTTTCCCCTCGCAAATGGCTCGCATAAAGATGCATGCAGCTATGTAGTGTATTACCAGCAACTGCTTATCTTTATGGCTGATGGTACGCAAACGGGATTACGTACGCCTAAGCAATTTGTGGCGCTGAATGGGCATAAGAGTGAGCCAACGGCGATTTTGCTTAAAGATAATGGTACTCATGTCGAGCTAACTTTTGAGCGTAATAAACAAAATGACTGCCAGGACTTGGCTAATATTAAAGATATTCAGCTAGAAGGGCATGAATATTGGATTAGTTTAATCGATATTGAGCGTTCAGTGATTGCGAGTTCGATGCAAGATCAAGTGTTTACCGCCAAAGATGGCAGTGACTATTTATTAAAGGACTAAAAGTTTATTAAAGGAATACAAGCGAGTCTATCGCTATCCTAATGATTAAATACCGCAATCAATTGCGGTATTTTTTATTGTGGTTATGAGTCTGTGGTTCGATATCCCATGGCATTTATTGAGCTTGATTGTCCCTCTCACTAAGAGTTCCTTTTAGCCACTCATTTCGCTTTGCGCCTGTTTACTAGAAATAAGTCAATTTAATGCTGAATTCTTACGGTATTTAGTCGGGCTAAGCTTGCGTATTGACGGCTTTACTCCTATGATCGCAGCGTTTTCTAATCAGAGTAATTTTTTAATGTTGAAATCTTCGCTATCTCCTAGCTCTAACGAACTAGTGATCAGTATTCTTGATCTTGTTTTATCTGAGGGTAAGCCGTTAGATCGTGCTTATTCACAACACTTTTCGGGACTAAAATTAGAGCCGAAAGAACAAGGTCGCATCACATTCGTAGTGGGTGATATTTTACGAAGATTGAACCTTTACTGTTTCCTATCTGATGTTAAGCCTGAAGAAATGGCTCGTTTAGGCACGCGTTTGCTTAACGTCTGGCACCTATTCAACAATTTACCGCTACCGAAAATGCAGTATGCGCTGCAAGTGAATGAGCAAGAACTCGCAGCTCGTATCGAAGAAGCTAAAGCCCAACCTGTTTTATGGGATGGCTGTCCTGATTGGCTTAACGAAATGGGTCAAGCGCAAATGGGCGATAAGTGGCCTGCAGAACGTGCAGCACTTAATAAGCCGGCAAAACGCTTTTTACGTACCAATATTTTAAAGTGTACCCGTGAAGAGCTAGCAACAGCGCTGCGTAAAGAAGGTGTTGAAACTGTTACAGTGCCCGGTGTTGATACTGCGCTTGAAGTGGTTTCAGACTCAGCTCTGTTTAGAACTGAAACCTTTAAAAAAGGCTGGTTTGAGCAACAAGATGCAGGCTCGCAGCTTGTTGCATTAGCACTAGATGCAAAACCTGGTATGCGTGTTGTTGATGCTTGTGCTGGAGCAGGTGGTAAAACCTTATCTATTTCAGCGCAAATGCAAGGCAAAGGTCGCTTGTTGGCGATGGATGTTGAGCAGTGGAAACTCGATAATCTAAAGCAACGTGCTCGCCGCGCTGCAGCGCACAACGTTGAAACTCGTATTATTGCTAGTAGCAAAACCATTAAACGTTTGAAGTTAACCTGTGATCGCGTTTTGTTAGATGTGCCTTGTTCAGGTTTAGGTGTACTTAAACGTAACCCTGATGCGAAGTGGCGCGATACACCAGAGCGTTTACCTGTGTTAGTTGAGCTACAAAAGCACATTTTGCAAAGCTATAGCCGCATGGTAAAAGTGGGCGGTATGCTAGTTTATGCAACATGTTCAATCATGCCTGAAGAAAACCGCGACCAAGTTGACGCGTTTTTATCTGAAAACAAACACTTCAGATTTATTGAAGATGAAACCATTAGCCCTGCAGAAACCGGTTTTGATGGTTTCTATCTTGCTAAGCTAGAGCGTATCGCTGAAGAATAGGTTTTTCGGTTAACAGATGTTAAAAAAGAGCACGTTAGGTGCTCTTTTTTGTATTCTGCTTACACATATGGTTTAGAGAGTTCGTTAGACTATGATGAGCAAACTTGCTGGCATCATCTCGGCCGCGTCTTGAGTTAGCAGTTAACTCTTAAACAGTGCTAGTCACTAGTCGCGTAACACTTCTCAAGCAACTAGCAATACAATTGTCAAAGCTGTTTACTCACCGTTTAGCGTGACCAATATATGGCGATTTCCACCGTGGTTGCGATGTTCCCCTAAATAAATCCCTTGCCAAGTCCCTAGGTTAAATCGGCCATTTGTAATTGGAATTATTAAGCTGACGCCTAAAAGGCTCGACTTTAAGTGGGCGGGCATATCATCGTCACCTTCGTAGGTGTGGGTGTAATAGGGGGCACGTTCAGGGGCTAAACGATTAATATAAGTTTCAAAATCAGCACGCACACTGGGATCGGCATTTTCATTAAGTGACAGAGAGGCTGACGTATGTTGCAATAAAAAGTGTGCCATACCTACTTTTATGTTTTTCATGCCTTTAATTGCTAATTCAAGCTCTTCTGTTATTAAATGAAACCCGCGTTTCTTTGATTTCAGGGTGATTAATTCTTGCTGCCACATATGCTTAGATCTATTGATAATATTTGTTCGATGATATCACTGTAAGCTATTTCGTGTAGATCAATTGTCAATGGACAACTTATGCATAGAGCAATTTTATCGACAATTACCTGCGCTTTAACAAGGACAGCGGCTTGCACCATTGGCAATTATTATTGCTGCAGATACGACAACATAAAACAAAGGTTGCGCGTGGTATAAAGAACCGTCAACAAGAGAGTGAATTGATAAGCTAACGATAACTGACATTGCCATTGCTGAAGTGATGTTGTTTTGTTTCATTTGCTTTAGCCCTCGTATCAGAAGCTGAACAGAGATAAAACCTAGAAGTATTCCACCTACGATCCCGTAACCAATTAAAATTTGTAAAATTCCATTATGAGGTTGTAGGCCGAAAACATGTTTGGGATGGAACCTATAACCTTCTGGACCGAGGCCAAACCAAGGGGTTTGCTTAATGGCCTCAATCGTCTGTGTCCAAATTGCTATTCTATTTGATGAAAAGCTATTTATTGCTTCTCCTAGATCGGTATTGGGTATTGAGGTTATAAATCGACCAGGCCCATTCCAGGAAAAGATTGTTGCCCAATGAGCTGCGGCAACAGAAATTCCTACTAGCAATATTAAAAACAACACGAGGTTAATTTTGAATTGTTTTAGGTATAAAAGGTAAGCTAAATAAAGAGCTAAAGTAGAGGCAAATGCAACGACAGAGCCTCTGCCTCCTAGCCAAATCAATAACGCGAAATTAATGATAAAAATCATGGATAGCCAACATAATTTAGCTTTAGGTTGATGGATTAAAATCTGTATGGCTAGAATAGAGCAACTGGCGCAGCAAAGGTAACCTAAATACCTCCTGTTACTTGAAAAAGGTACAGTATTTGTTGTCTCGTATAAAGCAGAGGGGAGCCCCGTTGATTGCATGAATACATAGCTCGCAACAATGAAAACCATAGCAAAAGGTAGCGTGTCGAAAATACTGACGACTTTGTATTGGTATTGAACTATGCTCGACGTACATGCAATTAAGAATAAAGAATGTAAAATCAAAAATGTAATTGAAAAATTAACGACAGTATATTGGATGTCTTCTGAGCGGTCAGGGAAGTTTAAATAAGTGGAAATAAAAAAGCTTATCAATAATGCGTAACCGACAAAAAGAGAGCTTTTAGGCAAGTTAACATTATTTTTTAATTTTTCTTCTTGATACCCCGTCACTCTTAGAAAGAGGTAAGTACATATAAAGATTAGTTCAAGCTTAGCAACCGTAAAAGCAACATTAAATGGTGACGCACCACCAATTAATGTTATGGCCACAGTCATAGATACAAGCAGCGTAGTAAAAATGTTGCTGATATCAGGTCGCTTCACAAAAGAGCTATCGAGCTTTGAGACTGAGTTATTAGCCATCTGAATGCCTATCTTTAGTTTGACCTGTGTATTGCTGAACAGCGAGTAAACACGCCTCTTTTTTGGAAAAACTGAAGTCATTTTTATATTGCATACATAGAGCTGTTAGCATGGATTGCCAGTTGAAGTTACCTTTGTAGGTGTCTGTAGTATATATATTGTTGGTTTTTCTATTGTAAAGTACCAGCTCATCCTTAGTCGGTAACATTGTTAACTGCCAGTCCTTAAAATAAACTCCGCGCTGTTTTTTTGCGACAAGATTCGTATAGCTTTCTAACTTCATATAAGCTCTGCCATCGTCTCTTAATTCATAGTGTGATGCGGTTTCAGACATAACCTCTTGTTTGTCTATAAAGCTTTTATTAATAGATTTAACAGGGAGAGATGACTCTACAAAAATAAAACGCTGTTGATCTTCTTCCTCTATTTCTTGTGGTAAAGGGATCCCGTCGAGGTGCCCGATTTCTGTATATGGCACCTTCAAATTTTTAAAAATACTCGGAACGATATCAATCAGTGAATAGTTTCCTTGGTAAACATTAGGAGTCGAGACGACTTTGTTGTGTTTGAACTTTGCTTGAGCCAAGAGTACATGCGATTGTTGTTGGTCAAGTATGTTCGTCCCGTGTCCCCAAGATTTTGTTTTAGGGAGTGAAGAATTAACCGTGAGGTTCGCTGAATGTTTGTTTTGATTAAAGCTTTCTCCGTGATCCGAGATTATATAAACGATAGCGTTTTCTAAAAGCCCTTTTCGGGATAACTTATAAAATAAGCCCTGCACTTGAGTATCAACACTTTTTAACATCTGTTTATACATATAATGATTATAGTTGCCATCCCAGTCTGCTTGAGAGGAGTCAATAAAAACCTTTGATGTATAAGGCCAATGTAACTGACATAAGTGGACAGATAAAAAGTTTGGCTTTGTTAAGTCTAAACTATCTACAAGGGTTTCGTTAAATCGTGATGGAGAGTAGGCTTTCCCATATGCTCTATTATTATATAGATATGGTAGTAAGTATGAAGAATAAGGATGTTGTAGCAAAATATTGAGATAGGGTAAATCTCCAAATCCGGCAATGATCGCATCAGCTACGCCAATTTTGGGGCCCACAACATTATCAAAGCCATAACTATTATCTATTTGATTAAACCTGCGCTCATCGATAGCGTAGGAAGTAAAATAACCTTCTTTTTTTAGAATGTTTACAACGGGGATCTCTTTATTAATAGTTTCAGGGGGAGCTAGATTAAATCTTACATTATTATTTATAGGGTATAGCCCTGTAAGTAAACTCATCCAAGCAACGTAAGTACGTCCTTGGGGCGTGTAGGCATATTTATAAATCTTAAAACTCTCTAACAATCTATTCAAATTGGGTGCTAGTTTCTTATCGGCTTCATAATAGGCCAAATGATCTGGTCTTAAACCATCTATGCCTAAAATAATTATGTTAGGTTTATTAGAGGTGTTGTTTTGTTTTTTTTCAACGGTTAACCATGGATATAGCAGAAAAACTGTCAATATAGAGCTGGTAACAGTAAGCGTTTTTAAAGAAATTAATCTCAATAAACCTCTGAAAAACAGCACTAATAAACCTATAGCCATAATAGTCAATATGCTTGGTTCGGTTAGTGGTGAATGTCGTAAGTACGATACTAATGATGTTGGATATAAATAGGAGTTCAATGCCACTGCAAAAGTGATGTTTAAAAATACAACAATTATCCAATATAAATCGCTTTCTAATCCCGATTTCAGCTTTAATAATGGTGAAACAATTGAAATGACGATAAATATTGACCAAGTTACTAATATTACTAAATTGATTAATAAAAAGTAAACGAGGTCAAATATTAATCCTGAACTTGATAGTAGGTTTTCGTCAATTTTGTTCATTGTATTGGCTAACGAAAGAACTGAATATGCTTGAATTGAAGCTTTGAAATTGATGATTATAATCGTAAACAGGAGTAAAGCTGCTAGGGTTCTTAAAAATATTCTCAAGTAGCTATTTTGCCGTTGATTCATAATTAAAGCCCGTAATTCAATAGTATTGTTAGTATATTAAATCAATGATTTGAGTGTTTTGGCGCTATTAAGTATTCATAGGTATTTTCGGTAAAATCGCGTTCTTTTGAGGCCGGCCAATTACCTAGTATCAGGTACCTTTCAGCTAAAGTTGCCCCTGACGGATTATCTGATTTTAATTGGTTAGCTGTACTAACATTCTCAAACATAAAAATGGAATGTACAAAGATAAACGCACAGGAAATGGATCCGAGTATAAAAGCGTAAAATTTTGTTTCAAGCCATTCAGTAATCAAATTTTCTACTCCTTATCAATTGGTTACTATCCATACTTCGATAATAACCCTGTCTAAAACTGTAAAGACGGCATAAGTGCTAGTTTTGCCAAGTATAGGAGCAAACTGCGTTTTTTTGAAAAATATTAATTACAAATTCGATTTAATGTTTTTAAGAGGAAATGACAATTGAGATTAAAAATGTTTGTAATTTTGGTTTGTTATGTACTAAACCTTGTTAGTGATAAGCAGGGATGCCTTCAACTAGTCGCTAATTTTTGTAGCAAATATTTTTCTCATTATGGAAATTAGACAACACTAAATTTTGGCAATTTATGATAACTGACTTAAGTTCGAAGTATAGAAAAATTTTGTGTTTACCTCGGGTAATTATCTTATCGTTTTTTGCTTGTTTCACTTTTGGTATAACACCAGCTTATGCAGTTTCTACAATGGTTGAAACTTCTGTTAATTTAGCTATTTTACAAAAGCTTAATGGGTTAGTAGAGGATCTCGGGTTAACAACAAAATTACCAAATTATACTGATAGCAATAGCTTTGTTACTATTTTAAATGACCAAATTTTTGACTTGGCACAACTGAAAGAAGCAAAATCTCTAGGCTTCTATTTGGAGATCATTGATGAGAAAGACATTTATGATTGTAGAAGGCATATTGAGCGTTATAAAAAGCTTAATAAATATATTTGGCCTAAGATAACGTTTATAGATTTAAAGAAAGGGCAAAGGAATAAGGATGTTGCTAAGATACGCTGGATTTTATCTAGGCTAGGTGACATTAAGGAGTATCAGCTTTCTTCCTATAGAGAGAAAATATTTGACACGTCAATAGAGCAAGGGCTAAAAAATTTTCAACTTAGGCACGGTTTAGAAACTAGTGGTAAATTAGACTATGAAACTGTTATTTCTTTGAATGTGCTTCCTGAACACAGGCTAGAACAATTACAAAACCAGTTAGCCTACCTCATAACTCGCCGCGCTAAATCCAAAGAATATATAGAGGTTAATTTAGCAAGCTATATGCTTAAAATTAAAAACAGAGGTCAAGAAAAGCTACAAATGCCTGTGATTGTTGGTAATACCTCGAACAAAACCCCCTTATTGAGTACATTTGTAACTAATATTACTGTTAATCCAAGCTGGACCCCTCCCACTAGTATTATTTACACTGATATTCTTGCATCCGTTGAGTTAAAGCCTAATTATCTAAAGACGAATCGTTTTGTATTTAAGGATACCAACGGTGGCAATAAAACGTTAAACCTAGACAATGTAAGTGTCAGTGACTTCAAATCTTATGTAAAACAATACAAGCTTGTTCAACGCGCAGGAAAGTATAATGCTCTAGGAAAGTATAGGTTTACGATCCCAAATGACTTTACTATCTATCTACATGATACGCCGACTAAGAATTTGTTTAATTTGAAAGAAAGGTCGCTTAGTCATGGATGTATTCGTCTTTTTAGACCTGAGTTATTTGCAAAGTATCTGATTAATAGAGAATCTAGTTCTACTATGGAATTGTTTTCGTCTGCGGAAACAAAAACAAAAACAGAACGCTTCACTTTAGCTAGGCCTTTACCTATATATATTGTTTCAAACCCGACGTGGGTTGATCGGATGGGAGATTTACAAATTAGAGATGACTACAGTTTTTAGCCATGTTGAAGGAGTAAATATGGATAAGTTATGCCATGATAATCGATCATTAGCTAAGTTAATTCGAAAGGAAAAAAGTGCGCGGATGAGACTTAAATTGCTTGCGATTGTCCACTTTCAAGACGGTAAGTCTCGATATCAAATTGCTGAGTTTTTAAAAGTGAGTCGTACAAGTGTTAATCGATGGGTAAGTAATTATTTATCTAAGGGCTTAGAAGGGCTAAAAGAAAAACCACATTCAGGCCGTCCAATGATATTAACTGAAAAACAGGTGGAACAAGTAAAATTGTTTATTGATAATAGTGTTAAAAACTCTAAAAGTGGAAAAGTAAAAGGATACACTGTTCAAACTTATATTGAAGAAAGTTTTGGTGTTAAGTATGAAATTTCGAGCATTTATAAAATGATTGAAAGGTTGTGATAAATTTTAACTTTATTTTCCAAGTGTTGATTAATAAATCCAGTGAGACTGGATAATTCACTCCAAAATATATTCTAAAGCTAATCTGTTATCCCCTCTATTAATTAGTGTATACAATGATTTAACGGCGGCACTAAAGTTACTGTTTATTTTAGAAGAATAATTAACTGGTCTAATTTTACAATTTATTTACTTTTCTCTTTATTTTTTTTGTTTTCTTTTTGAACAAAATAAAGATGTTAAATAAATTTGATGATTTTAGTTGCAGTATATATGACTGATTACTGGTTGGTTATTGCTTTAAAAGCTACAAATTTATGTATCGTCATTTAGTGATTGATAACCATTTGTATTTGAGTCTAGGTTTGTTGAATAGATGAGATTACTTGGTTGTAGACCAAAAAATTATTCTACATGGTTAGAAAGTGATCCGTTTGCTACTTTTATTAGTAGCGTTACGAAGGGAAGCTCAGGTTGCTTACCTGTGTAACATAACACTATTACCAAGCGTAGGTAATCAAGTTCTAAGGTGGAGATTCTCATGGATATCAAAAAAATAATGAAAGATTTTATTGAAGATGAAAGCGGTTTAACAGCTGTTGAGTATGCGATTGCAGGTGGCTTAGTTGTCGGCGGCATGATCGCCGCATTTAGCGAATTGGGTGATAACGCGACTAGTAGAATTAGTTGTTTAGCGTCAGCAGTAAATGGTGATAGTAGTAACTGTTAAAGGCATTTTCCTATTAAATAGAGGTTACTCAAGAAGCGTTGAGTAACCTTTATTTAAATAAAGGAGGAATTATGGTTGATGAACAGTTATTAATGCAGATAATTTCTTCAGGTTTATTTTTTATTATTGCAATAGCCTTTGATTTAACGTTAAAAAAAATACCGAATTGGCTTTGTTTGATAACAATATTTTCTGGTTTTGTTATTAATAGTTATTTTGCACAATTAAATGGGTTAATGCTTTCATTTTTGGGTTTTACTCTTGCTTTTATTATTTTATTCCCGACATTTATATTCAAGATCCTAGGTGCTGGTGACATCAAATTAATGATGGGGATTGGAGCATTAATGGGGCCAACGCTTTTAATTTGGAGTGTTTTGTATGCCGTGGTAGCCGGCGCAATAACTAGCCTCATTTTGATTCTATGGCAAACGGGGTTTAAAGGAGTTAGAAAAACCTTTGGGCGTTATTGGGATTGTTTTTATTTAAGAACTTATTTTAAGCCTGAAAGTGACGAGGCTGCCGGCCAAAAGGTCCCTTATGCACCGGCATTAGCTTTAGGTTGGTTGTGGGCTTGCGCACTGTCACCAGACATTACTAAGTTGTACTCGTCAGTAAGTAATTATTTAATCTCTTAGGGGATAAGACATGATCGAAACGAGTCATTTGCACACAGATAAGTCAAGTATAACGTCTTTGGTCACTAATGAGCAGCTTGCCTCTCGCCCAATAACCATTGAGGACACTGGCTTGCCGGAATCTTTGCTTCTGGACTTGTTAACGAAACACCTTTCTGCGTCCGGCGTATTAACTAAAGAACAATTAACTAAATTAACAGGCGTCACGGGCGGTATTATTCAACAGTTACTCGACACGGCAAAGAGTTTAGCTTGGGTCGAAAACAGACAAACTACATTAGATGGTCAAATGCGTTATGCGTTAAGTGCAGGCGGCGAGTTACATGCTAAACAAGCACTATCCCGAAATGGATATGTTGGGCTAGCGCCTGTACCTTTGAAACAGTATGCCGAGATTTGTAAGCAGCAATCTAGCAGGGCAACTCCTATTACTTATGAAATGTTAGAAAAAGGTTTGTCTGCATTAGTCTTGCCCAAGGATTTACTTTTTAAAATCGGTCCAGCGATGAATTCAAGTCGACCGGTTCTTATCTATGGACCTCCTGGTACCGGCAAAAGCTACCTTTGTCGGCATCTAAACCTTACTTTAGGGGACACAGTACTGATCCCCTATGCGTTAGCCATTGGTAACGAAATCATTCAAGTTTTTGACCCTGAATTACATCACAGAATTAACAGTGGAACGACTCAAACAAACTTACAGTTATCACAAGGGCATGACCCTCGCTGGATAAGATGTGAAAGGCCGCTAAGGATCACCGGTGGCGAGTTAACCGCTGAAATGCTTGAAGTGCAATTTGATAGCCATAGCCGTACTTATATGGCACCACTGCAGCTAAAAGCCAATAACGGGATCTTACTTTTAGATGATTTGGGTCGTCAAAAAATTAGTGCAAAACAACTATTCAATCGTTGGATTATTCCAATGGAGGAGCGTAGGGATTTTCTTAGCCTACAATCAGGAGAGCACTTTGAAATCCCTTTTGAACTTATTTTACTTTTTTCAACTAACCTTGATCCTAATGAATTAGTTGACGAGGCATTTTTAAGACGTCTCGGCTACAAAATTCACTTTGATGCGTTAGATGAAGCTCTTTATAGGAAAATTTGGTTCCAAGTTTGTGAAAGCCTTGGTTTGAGTTGCTCAGAAGAGGTTTTTCAATACTTATTAACAGATTACCACCAAAGGTATGACAAGCCTCTTATACCTTGCTACCCACGTGACCTACTAGGAATTATGTCTGATCAAATCAACTTTATGGAGTTTGAGCCGGTTGTAACCCCATCTTTGGTTGACTCCGCTTGGTCTATTTACTTCGTTTAAGATGTTTTGATGAAATTAGGAGCGACGAATGAACAATAAAACACTTTTATTTGTCATTTTATCATTGGTGTTTGGTATCACAGCGGTCTACCTCGCACAAAATTGGTTGAAGTCAAACACTCCGTCAGACAATACAGAGCGCACTCGCAGTGTTGTTACCGTCGTGGCAGAGGTGCCGCTAGGCACGATTATTGAGCGCAAGCACCTAGCTGTAACACCTGTACCCGATGGGTTAATTCCGAAGGGGGCGATAATGGATATTACTGAGGCCGAGGGAATGGTTGTTAAAAACCGGCTTTACCAAGGAGAGGTTTTACGGAAAGAGCGTTTAACCAAAAAAGGGGAAGGGAGTACATTAGCGAGTCTAATTACGCCTACAATGCGGGCGGTAACAATAAGGGTTAATGACGTTGTAGGTGTAGCGGGCTTTTTGCTGCCAGGTAACCGAGTAGACATCATTAACATCATTACAAGCGGTGGCTTGAAAACAGATATTGTTCTTGCAAACGTAAAAATCTTAGCTATTGATCAGCGGGCGTCAAACGATGAAAACAAACCCGTGTTAGTACGTGCGGTAACCCTAGAGCTAAGCCTTGAGCAAGCGGAAACATTAATGATCGCAAAAACTCGTGGATCATTGCAGTTAGCTCTTCGAAACCCGAACGATACAGCTGTTATCGAACTGGCTGAAATAGAAAATAAGCAATCAGATGTCCAATTAGCCTCTATTGAACAACAATCGACGGGGGCCATTGTACCCGAAGAACCGTCAAATGAAGACCGAAATACGGATAAGGTTCTTTTACTGAAAGGCATGAATGAAAGAGAAATTAAAATCAGTAACAAACATCCATAGCAAAAAAGAAATTCATGTTTAAGGAGAATAACATGTCCTTGCTTCGTCAATGTTTAATTGTTTGTTTCTTTATAATATTAGCTTCGTCGGTGGTTGAAGCTGGCGGACCTACATCAGGTATTAGAAACGACATTAAGCTGATCCCAATTTTTAAATCTCGCGTGTTAATGCTTAATGAACCTGTCCATAGAGTATCAGTTGGTAACCCAAGTATTGCTGATATCAAATTATTGCCCAATAACGAGCTTTATATATTAGGAAAGCAGCTCGGTAGCACTAATATAATGATTTGGGACGAAAATGAACGACTTTCCAAAATTATGGATATTGAAGTTACTCATGATTTAAATGGATTGAAAACGCGGTTACATCAGTTTTTACCAACTGAAAAACTGGGGGTTCAAACGTCTCAAGGACAGCTCTTACTTAGCGGTCAGGCTTCTAATTTACAAAAGATGAATACGGCTGTAGAGCTTGCAGAAGGCTATGCTGCCGCTGCTGCAGGGGGACTAGCGCCAAGTAAAGTTCTAAACATGATGACAATAGGTGGCGATCATCAAGTTATGTTAGAAGTCGTTGTCGCTGAAGTTCAAAGAAACGTTGCAAGACAATTTGATTCTAAATTCTTTATTTTTAATCAAGGTTCAAATCTATCTGGTGGCGTTGTTGGTGGCGGTGGAGGCTTTGATCCAGGAAGCATTGGTGGGATCGATGGTAAAGGCCTTTTTGCGCAATATATCAATGGCGACTTATTAATGAATTTTGCACTTGATGTGGCTAAACAAAATGGATTAGCAAAAGTGCTTGCTGAACCTAATGTTACAGCAATGAGTGGACAGTCCGCGGAGTTTTTATCAGGGGGGGAGTTTCCTATACCTGTACCCGGGGAAAATGGCAATACTACGGTAGAGTATAGAGACTACGGTGTTGGCGTAAAGTTTGTTCCTACTGTGTTGGATTCAGGTCAAATAAACTTAAACCTAAATGTAGTTGTTAGTGAGGTTAGCACCGCAAATGGATTCTCTATTTCAGGCAATACTTCTACCTCTTTAGTTGTCCCTTCTTTAGTAAAACGTAGTACAGCTACGACAGTGGAGTTGGCAGATGGCCAAACAATCGCTATTAGTGGCCTCATTAGTGACACGTTAAGAGAGAATATCGATAAATTACCTGGCCTTGGTGACGTGCCTGTATTAGGGCAACTATTTACAAGTAAGAGTTTTCAAAGTGGTCAAAGTGAACTGGTTATTTTGGTTACGCCAAGGCTGGTAAGAGCATTCAATCGTAAGGATATTTCGTTACCGACAGATGGCTTTGTTTCGCCTTCAGATGTCGAGTTTTACCTTCTTGGCAAATTATCACACAAAGAAAAGTCAGATGAAAATAGTGATACCCCCTATGAGCCTGCACAGTCCGATGCGAAGCTAGATGATACGGGTACTCAACAAAAATATGGGCATTCCCTTTGATTCGTCGGAGACAACTTTATGACTTTAATTCAATTCAAATTTAAAAATATTTATTTTGTTGCAATTTTGATCTCAGCGTTTGCGATCGTAGGTTGTACACAAATCAATGACTTCCCAATGGGAGAAAGCCACTACCAAATAAAGCAAGTACAGATTTTAGACCCTGAAGCACCGGAAAGAAATGACGGTATTATACTTAGTCTTGATGGTACTTATGGACAGAAAGTCATGCAGTCTTATCGTGGGAGTTCGGTCGCTCCTGCTACAGCAAAAGGGATAGGCTCTATTAGTTCTGGTGGCTCAAATTAGTAATTAGTTTTGGAGGCTCGATATGCCAACCAAAAGATTATCCACTGATAGATTAATCAATGTAAAAGGTAAACAGCAAGGGGCAATAATTGTCATGTTTACTGTAGGCTTATTTGCTATCGTCGCTATGGCGGCTTTGGCTCTAGATAGTAGCCATATGCTGTTAAACAAAGGGCGACTACAAAATGCTGTTGATTCAGCCGCTTTAAGTGCGGCTAAAACGCTACAAGATGGTGGTACGCTTGCTGAGGCTAGGCAAACAGCTGTTGGTGTCTTGTCGCAAAACTTAAACTATCTAGAGAATACCGAAATTAGTGATGTGGTGACGTTAACTTCGCCAGATTATAGTGCTAACCAAGTTACAGCGCACCTTTCTGTTGAGTTCTCAGCGCTGCCGGATCCGTTTATACCGGGCGCAAATGAGACATATGAGTATGTCCGCGTCAAAGTAGAAGATGTAAATTTAGATAACTTTTTAGCGCAGTTAATGGATTTTGATAAACAGGTTAGAGCTTCCGCTGTCGCTGGTCGTAGTACAGATATTGAGTGCCTTAACAAAGTGGTGCCGTTATTAGTTTGCGGTGATATGAATCTTCCTGACGATAATTATGGTATGTCCCACGGACAGTTGCATGTCATGAAAATAGGCTCAAAACAGAAACCCTCTGATCCAGACATCACTCTTGGCCCAGGTAATTTCCAATTACTCGATTTAGGTGGACCTGGTGGCAAAGGTATTGAGCAGGGGCTAGCCGGAGAGTTTTCGCCGGGGTCTTGTGTGAGCGTGGGGCAAAATATACCAACAGAACCTGGCAATAAAGTTGGACCTGTAGCTGATGGATTAAATACTCGATTTGGAGAGTGGCCTAACGGCAATCAGCTCAATTCAGCAGATCACCCTAGAGATTTAAATACATGCGAAGGTGAAAAGCTAATCGTCGATAGCGAAGCAAGTATTACTAATCCTACAGCCGATTATTACAGTTATGCTGAATATTATAATCAGGATGATACGCAACACTGTGCAACAGGCAACATTACCAGTTCTTCAATTGCGAGGGCTGATCGTAGAAAGCTTCCCGTTGTTATTGGTAACTGTGACGGTAAAGTTAATGGTAAAAATGTTGTAGAAGTAAAGTCGATTGGATGTTTCTTTTTAACACAGAGAGTTGAACATACTGGGAAAACTTCAATTATTATAGGAGAGTATGTTTCGGAGTGTGGCTCTTCGGGGAATGCGTCACTTGATCCTGATTTTGATAGCGATAACTTTACGATAGTTTTATACCGTGATCCCGATAGTCCAGATTCATAGGTAATATTATGTTTTTTAAAAAACAAAAAGGTATTGCTGTTATTGAGTTTACATTGGTCTTACCTATTCTCGTTTTAATAATCTTCCTTACTGTAGAGTTTGGACGTTTACTATTTCAATACAGTGAGCTAACTAGAATGGCTCGCAGTGCTGGCCGATTTATTTCAAATACTGCGATTGTTAACACTACGGGGAATTTACCCGCGGTTCTTTCTGATACCAATTGTGATTTTTGTATTTCCAATATGAAACGGGTTTTATTAAGTGGCGACACACTTAATACTAGCTCGAATTTAACAGGTTTAACTGCAAGTAATATCAGCGTGGTTGAGTTCCCAGCTGATAGCGGCATATTGGTCGTCAACGTAAGTTATGACTGGACGCCATTATTTGCGGAAAAGCTCCAAACTTTCTCTTTTGGGGAAGATATTGATTTGAGCTTTAACCTTAATGCTAGCTATGCGGTTACGGCATTATGAGAAAGCAGCGCGGCGTATACATTATTGAGTTTACTTTAGTGGCTGGTGTTTTTTTTGTATTACTGTTCGCTGCAATTGAGTTTGGAAGAATGTTATTCACCTACAATGTTTTACATGAAGCGTCGAGAAGAGCTGCAAGGCTTGCGACAGTATGCCAAGTGACGAGCGATATTAATTCTATTGCACTTTTTAATGATGTAAATATTTTACCAAACTTATCTTCAAGTAATTTAACCATTAGTTATTTGGCTTACGATGGCACAGCGGCTAGCGGTATCGATATTGACCTTGTTAGAGCCGAAATACATGACTATCAGCATCAGTTTTTAGTTCCTGGTCTTTACCGGACTTTGAACTCACCAACTTTTACTACAACGTTACCGCGAGAAAGCCTTGGTATTTTTAAAGGTGGTACAACTGATTGTAGTTTATAAAAAAACAAAATATTTGGCGGATTATTGTCTATATTCAATGTAGTTTAATAAAACGTTTAGGGGAGGTGAGTTGCATTATGGATAAACCGCTTGAGCTTTATGTCTCTGATAATAAAAAAGAGCAAGAATGCCCTATGCACGTAAATTTACCTTTTCGAATCGATGCCATTGTTGCAAATAATAGTATGCGTAATTTGGACTGGATTACGGATTGTTTAGACAATATAGATAATTTCAATTGGCAATCGGCTGCATACTCAGAACCCTATTTAGCCAATAGTCGGTTTAACGTTAATCTTGTTCTTTTGTTACTTCCAAACGATGAAGTCGAAGCAAGAACGGCTTTAGCTTATGCGTCCAATTTTGGTTGCAATATCCTACTTATTGGTCTTGATACGCCTCAGAATATTCTTCGATTAGCATTTCAGTATGATGTCGCAGATTTCATTCCTTTTGGAACTTCTCAGGGCGATCTCTGCGCAGTAATCGAAAAGCTTTCTGTCCAATTGATGCAAAAAGCTGATTTGGCACCGGTATTGGCCATAATAAATGGAAAGTCAGGCTCAGGTGCTAGTTTTATTAGCGCAAGCTTAGCTGATATAGCTTCCAAAAAAGAAGGCGCGGATATTGCCTTACTTGATCTGGACTTACATCAAGGAACGTTGTCGCATATCTTGGGGAGAGAGTCTAAATACTCTATGTGTGATGTTCTTAGCTCAATTGAAAGTCTCGATGAGGTTGCTTTACAAAGTACTATGACTAAAGAAGGGAATTTAAGTTTACTAGCAGCTAGGCCTTTTGAGTTATTAGCATTAGATCAAGAGATTGACTTTTCAAATATAAAAGAGCTTATTTTAAAATATCGACAATTTCATAAAACCGTTATTCTAGACTTTTCTCGAGGCCCAGAAAATTGGAACTACAACTTACTACTCGATGCGACGATTTTAGTTATCACTCAGCAAAATATTATGTATTTAAGACAAACTAAAGATCTAGTTACTCAACTAACAAAGCGTATGGGGATCCCGCTAGAAACAATTAATCTTGTCGTAAATCGATACGATAAAAACTCAAGTATTAAGCTATCAGATATTAAAGAGGCGATAGGTGTCGTAAAAATATTTACAACAATTAATGATTATAAGCTTGCAAGCGAGTGTGTTGAGCTCGGAAAACCTATTCAGGACATTGCTAGAAAGCAAAAACTGGTGGCCGACATTGAAAAGTTAGCAGAAGTGTTCTTACCAAGTAACACTATAGAACCTGAGAAAAAAACTGGGTTTTGGAAACGGATATTAGGGAAATAACATGACTGTGAACTTGGAAAGTACTCAAGAAAAAGCATTTCAACCACTAACGCCTGAAGAGCAAGATATTAAAGTCCAGTTGTATGAAAGACTATTAAGTGTCATGGATCTTTCTTTAATTGAAACCGTGTCGAAAGAACAGGCTGAAAAGCAAATTAGCGATATAAGTGAGCAAATTTTAACTGAATTTAGTTTACCGATTAATCTATCAACTAGAAGAAGAATTATATCGCTCATTATCGATGAGGTATTAGGTTTAGGCCCCTTAGAAATATTACTCGCTGATCCTTCTATCTCTGATATTTTGGTTAACTCATTTGACAGAGTTTATGTTGAAAGAAGAGGGAAACTGCAAAGAGTTGATATTAAATTCCATAGTGATGCTCATCTTTTAAATATTATTGACAGAATTGTCTCTAGTGTAGGACGTCGTATTGATGAATCATCTCCTATGGTTGATGCAAGACTCGCTGACGGTAGCCGAGTAAATGCCATTATTCCACCGTTAGCACTTGATGGACCTTCTTTGTCTATAAGACGGTTTGCGGTTGATAAGCTAAACGCCAAACAACTTATCGATATTGGCTCAGTGACAGAAGCCATGATTGAGTTATTAAAAGGTGGTGTTAAAGGCAAACTCAATATTCTTGTCTCTGGAGGAACTGGTAGCGGTAAAACGACTCTTTTAAACATGCTATCAGGCTTTATTCCAAGTGATGAGCGAATTGTTACCATAGAGGATTCTGCTGAGTTACAACTTCAACAGCCGCATACGGTTCGCTTAGAAACTAGACCACAAAATATCGAGGGCAAGGGAGAAGTTTCGCAACGTGACTTAGTCAAAAATTGTTTGAGAATGCGACCTGACAGAATAGTTATTGGTGAGGTGCGGGGGGGGGAAGCTCTCGATATGCTCACTGCTATGAACACTGGGCATGAGGGGTCTTTGACAACTTTACACGCCAATAGCCCCAGAGATGCATTAGGCAGGCTAGAGTATATGGTTTGCATGGCGGGGTTTGATATGCCCGTCAGTAATATTCGAACACAGATAGCTTCAGCAATAGATGTCGTTGTTCAGCTAGAGCGTCAAGAAGATGGTCGTAGACGAATCACAAGTATTCAAGAAATTAACGGCATGGAAGGCGACATTATCACCATGTCTGAAATTTTCCGATTTGCTCGTAAAGGGATCGATGACAAAGAAATGATTTTAGGTGAATTTGAGGCGACCGGTGTGATCCCTGGCTTCCACTCAAAACTAAAGCAACATGGTATCGATTTACCTTACCATTTATTCAATTGTGGTGATCCATTCGCTGGTTTTTAGGGGATAATTTATGTTTTCTGATCAAGTTATTTTTCTAGGCTTAGTGTTTATTGCTGTGTTGTTTTTAACCCAAGCATTATTTTTGCCTGTTTATAGCCCTCAAAGAGCAAATACAGCCTTAGTAAGAAAGCGGCTAAAAAAGTTATCTGAGGAATCCGGTGATATTACTTTTGAAACATCTCTGCTACGTAAAAGCCGGCTAGGTAAGCTTGGGCCAATAGGTCGTTGGCTTGAGAGCTTTGAGGTTATTGAAAGTCTCAGTTATCGACTTGAGCTTGCTGATTATAAATTACTTGGTCACCAATTCATTTTTATTGCTCTGTTTGTGTCTATATTATTAGGTGCCGCAGCTTGGTTTTATTTAGGTGAACCTCTGGCCGCTGTTTTTGCATTTGGTATGGGGCTTTTTTTATTTAATTTTAAGCTAAATAGAGATACCAATAAGCGTATGGATAAGATTGAAGAAAGCTTCCCCGATGCACTTGATGTGTTAAGAAGAGCCTTACAAGCAGGTTATTCCTTTTCAGATGCAGTAAAACTGGTAACAGAAGAAATGGAGGGGCCGCTGGCGAAAGAGTTTGCTTTGATGTTTGCCAATATTAACTACAGTAAAGATACCAAACGCGCCATTTTAGGCTTTATTGAACGTGTACCAAGTGTTTCTGCAATGGCTTTTGCAAGTGCAGTCATGGTTCAGAAGGAAACCGGTGGTAATTTAGCTGAAAATATTAATAACCTAGCAAGAGTGATAAGGCTTAGATTTACGTTTAGACGAAGAGTGAGAACTCTTTCTGCGGAAGGGCGTTTATCGGCCTGGATCTTGATCTTATTACCCTTTGTTTTATTCGCGGTTATTTACATTCAAACTCCTGGATATGTTGGCGAACTAACCGGCACTAAAGAAGGTAATAATTTACTTATGTGGGGGGCTATCGGGATGTTTGTCGGTGGCATGTGGATCAGTAAGTTAATAAGGATAGATATTTAAAATGGATTTCCTAATTGGTTTATTCGGTCAGTTCTTTGATGATCCTCAACATATTGAATGGGCTATTTATGTTGTCGCAGCGATTACAGGTGTATTGCTTGCTATTTCAATATCCTATTTGATTAGTGGAATATATTCGCCTGTCAGACAAAGATTAAAGTTATTAAACGATGATAAGGGAAAGCCTGTCACCCAAGATGTTACTAGCACCCTAGAGCATGGAATTGGAGAGATGGCTAAAAGGCCATTTCTAAATTTCTCAAATCATGAAACACGTCGCTTACTGATCCATGCGGGTTTTCATTCAGAAAATGCGCTCGCTATTTTTAATGCTGCACGTTTGCTACTCATTTTACTTGGTGCAATAGCGTCTATTGTTATTTTAAATCTGTTTCCCAATATCAATGGTATCTGGACATTTTATATATTTTGTTTGTTTATTGGTGGAGCTTTTGTTTTACCTTCTATGATTTTACAAGCTTTAGCTAACCGAAGGATGCGCCTATTAAGAGTCGGCTTTCCTGATGCTTTAGATTTACTCGTTGTTTGTTGTGAAGCTGGGCTTGGTTTAATGGCTGCAATGCAAAGAGTCGCAAGAGAGCTAGCCTTTAGCCACCCCGCATTAGCAAGTGAACTAGAGTTGGTTTGTAGCAAGGTCAGGGCAGGTCTAACAATAAAGGTTGCCTTGCAAGAGTTTACTGACCGAACAGGCCTGGAAGATATCAAGGGATTAAACTCCGCTATTTCGCAAAGCATGAGATTAGGTACCGGAATAGCAGAGACACTGCGCGTATTTTCAGATGAATATCGTAATAAACGCCTACAAGCTGCAGAAGAGCAAGCTGCAAAACTGGCGGTAAAAATGATATTTCCAATGATGTGTTGTATTTGGCCTTCATTTTTTATTGTTGCCGTTGGGCCCGCAGTATTAAAAGTAATGAAAGTGTGGGGACAGGCATTTTAACTCGGTAATACTTTTGGGGATCTAAGCTATGCGAAGTATATTAAGTTCGAAGCGGCAACTATGCGATATAACAAAGACTGGCTTGTTGATTTTCTGCTTGTTGTTGGTAGCGCAAGGTTGTAGCTCTACGAAAGAAGATGAGTTACCCGCAAAGATCCAACCACCAGAACGCCAAGATCTACTTGATGTCGGAGCGCTTTCATCTATAGCATCCGATTTTTCCGCGCCACTTAACGAAGCTGAAGCATTATTAAAAGCAAGTAACGAAGAGCAATCAGGTAACTTGGAAAAAGCATTATACGCTTATATTCAAGCGCTTGACTTTAACGCCCTTAATGCTGAAACCTTCTACCAAATTGGTAGGATCCATATGATTAGAGGGAATCCTGAGATTGCATATAAAGCATACAATGAAGCGTTGATTCTGGACCCAAATTTGATGATGGCTCATGCAGATCTTGGCGTGATTAGTTTAGATAAACGTCAATATAGAGAGGCTCGAAGTCATCTAGAAAATGCTATAGAACTTGATCAACAAAGATTGGCACTAGTAGAGTCATCGGAAACAATGGGGAAGTTTTTAATCCCGAATAGAGAATCGCCGGCTAGGGTGTATAACGCAATCGCCATACTAGAGGATGTTGAAAACAATCACCAGCAAGCCCGAGATTATTTCAAGCTAATATTAGAGTTAGAACCTCACTCTTCTATCTTAATCACTAACCTTGGGTATTCATATTACCTTACTGGTGAATTAACGATGGCAGAGAAGTACTTACGTAAAGCTATCCAAGAAGACGCTAATTTTGACCGCGCTTGGACCAATCTAGGGCTAGTCTATGTCAGAAAGGGCCTTTATAAGCGTGCTTTAGCCACATTTGAGCAAACTATGTCACCTGCGGACGCATTAAATGATCTAGGTTACTTTTTGATGTTAGAGGGGAAATATGAACAAGCGATTGATTTGTTTCAACGTGCAATAGACACGTCACCTAGTTACTTTGAACAAGCTCAAAAAAACCTAAGAAGAGCAAGAGCTGAAATATCGGATGAGCTGCAACATGCGGGCTATTAATAAAAGATAAGAAATTCTAAGACGTGACGGTTACTTGTATATTGAGCTTAGCTGCATTTTGGGTTTTACTGATTATAAATTATAGCGAGAAAGTATGGTGCTAACTAAAGCCCCACTCAATTTTTTTATGTTAATCGAGCCTCACCGGTATGCCGTGTTAAAAAAGCTAATACAGTGGTAAGGGGGGATGGCTTTCATATTCGTACATGGAACTAACAGCTTTAACTGTCGCAGTAATCGCACCTATTAAAGATAAATAGTAAGCCGGCTCGTAAAGGCCGGCTTTAATTACTCTTGTTCAAGTTCAAGCTGCATTAACATCATATCTTCACCGTCTAATACATTGGTATTGCTACTATGGCAGTGAGAGCAGATGACACAGCGTTCGTTATGTAGCGTTTGCTTGTTGCAATCGTTACAGGCTACAAGCAACGGTTGAATTTGCATTATAAGCTCTGAATTGCGGCAAATTCCTTCAAGTTTAAATGTGTCAAAAGCCGTGCTTAATAAGCCTGGTTCAACGCCACTTAATATACCCAATTTAATCTCTACACGAGTAATTGCAGTGGCATTATTCTTGGCTGCAAGCTGCTCACATTGTTCAATTAAAGCGGTCACTATAGAATATTCGTGCACTAACAAATCCTCGGTAATAATTCGCCTTGAGGTACATCCAAATAGCGCTGGCTTCCCCATGGGGTTTGTAAAACGACTTTACCTTGGCGGGTATCTGTCACTTGGCCAATCACCGCTGCTTGCTCGCAGTGACAAAAGCGCTGCATGATTTCAAGTGTCGCTTCAACACTGGCATCGGGGACGGCGAGGATAAAGGTACCTTCATTAGCAAGATCAAATGGCTCGAAGCCATACAATTCACATAGACCTTTTACTGCATCACATACAGGTACAGCGTCTTCAATGACTTCAATACCGACTTCTGATGCACTTGCCCACTCATTGAGCACGGCAGATAATCCGCCCCGCGTTGCGTCACGCATGGCATGAATATCGATATTAGCTGCAATCAGTTGCTCGACAATTGGCCATAGGGTTGCGCAATCACTGGTCAATTTTGACTCAAGCGCTAAGCCTTCACGCGCCATCAAAATTGCAGCGCCATGGCGGCCTACATCGCGGCTGACGATAATTTTATCGCCTACTTGCAGGTTTTTAACTGAGATCCCAGAGTGTAAAATACGTCCTACACCAGAGGTATTGATAAATACGCCATCGGCGCAGCCTTTGGGTACCACTTTAGTGTCTCCGCAGACAATACGAGCAGATGAGTTTTTGAGCTCGTTTGCCATGCTGCTAACGATAGTTTTTAAACTGTCGATGGCAAAACCTTCTTCGATAATAAAGCTACAACTTAAGTATTGTGGCTCAGCGCCCATCATGGCGAGATCGTTAACAGTGCCCGCAATTGAAAGCTTACCGATATCGCCACCAGCAAAAAACAGTGGTGCAACGGTAAAAGAGTCGGTAGTAAAGGCTAGGTTGCCGTCAAAGTGCAATACTGCAGCGTCTTCTTCGCTGCGTAAAATTGGATTATCAAAGGCGCTAAAAAATATCTCTTTGATAAGGCGGTTCATCTCTTTACCGCCTCCGCCATGACTTAATTGCACTTGTTTAGCGTTGTTCTTTTGCATCATGCGACTCCGTTGTAGCGGTAATAAGCGTTACAGGCACCTTCTGAACTCACCATACAGCTACCTAACGGTGTTTCTGGGGAGCAGCCTCGGCCAAATACTTTACAATCTTTAGGTTTACATAAGCCCCGTAAAATATCGCCGCATTGGCAGGCTTTATGATCGTCTATCTCTTGATGAGGCAGGTCTTGCTGAAATAGTATCTCGGCATCTCTATGGCTAAACTCTGGCTTGAGCATTAATGCTGACTCAGGGATGGGACCAAGTCCGCGCCAGCGAAAGGAAGGCCTAACGCTTAAGTAGCGGTCAATCAACGCTTGTGCGCCTAAGTTGCCTTGTTCAGTGACTGAACGGCTATATTGGTTTTCAAGTTTGGCGCTATTAGCCACTTTCTGCTTAACAATCATTAAAATAGACTGCATGACATCAACAGGCTCAAATCCAGAGATCACCACCGGGGTATGATAACGCTCGACCGCACTTCGATACACTTTTGCACCACTAATTACACTGACATGGGCGGGACCGATGAAGGCGTTTACCTTGACCTTTTCATCAGCCATCACAGCATCAATCGCGGGTGGGACTAACACATGGTTAATATGAAAGAACAGGTTATCGATAGCTTGTTGCTCAGCTTGATCGATTAATACCGCCGTCATTGGCGTAGATGTTTCAAAGCCAATAGCAAAGAAAATAACTTGTTTATCAGGGTTTTCTTTGGCAATAGTGAGGGTATCGAGCGGATCATAGATTGGCCGGATATCGCAGCCCTGCGCTCTAAACTGCGACAAACTGCCATTTGATCCGGGTACGCGGATCATGTCACCGAGGGTGACTAAAATAGTTTTTTGTCGGTTAGCTAATGCTGCCGCGTGGTCGATTCGCTCTTTAGGCATAATGCAAACTGGGCAACCCGGTCCATGGATAAACTCGATATTGTCTGGTAAGAGCTGCGATAAGCCATATTTCATGATGGTGTGTGTATGCCCGCCACACACCTCCATAATATTGATTTTATCTGGTAGCTGCTTTGCTAACACGGCTATTTCGGTTGCCAGTGATTTGATTACCTCTGGATCGCGAAAGCCTTGATAGAGATCTTTAAGGTTTATCATTAGGACTCCCGCTCTTCAGCTTCGAGTTTCTGCACAATCTCTTGATACAAGGCTAGGCTTGCCATTGCATCTTCGGTATCGATTTTGTTCATCACAAATCCAATATGGATTAACACGAAATCACCAATACTTAGCGGCTCAGTCATCAAATGGCTACTGACTTTGCGCTTTACGCCCATAGTATCGACGGTTACAGCTTGCTCACTTAAGTGTATTTCGACGACCTGAGAAGGGATTGATAAACACATTAAACAAGTGCTCCCATTGTATCGGTTTGTTCATTTTTGATATTTGCGGTTTTAAGATTGTTGATGTGGTGCAGGCTTTGCGCACTAAGCCAGTTGGTAACTTGTAATAGTGTCTGAGGCTGTTTAACTGAAACTGTCATTAATTCTACATTGGGATTGAGCTTGTGAAGCTGGGCTTTGGCTTCTTCAATACTAAAATCAAAATGTTCAATCAAATCGGCTTTAGTGACCAATACTAAGTCGGCGCGGCGGAACATCACCGGATATTTCTCAATTTTGTCATCACCTTCAGGGACTGATAGCAAAACAATATTTTTGTGGGTACCTACATCGTAACTGGCAGGGCAAACTAAGTTTCCAACGTTTTCTACAAAACAAATGTCTATTGATTCAAGGTCGATATGATGTAGCGCACTGTGCACCATAAAGGCATCTAAGTGGCAGGCGGCTCCTGTTTGGATTTGGTAAGCCGCGATGCCTTTGGCTGTTAATCTATCGGCATCTCTAGAGGTTTCTAGGTCACCTTCAATGACCGCATATTTTTGTTGTGTATGTTGATATAAGTGCTCAAGGAGGGTGGTTTTACCGCTGCCAGGACTGCTCATTAAGTTAAAAGCAGTGATCCCTTTTGCGTTAAAATGGTCGCGGTTGTGTTGGGCTTCTATATCATTTTTATCAAGAATTTTATGTATAACGGAGAGAGTTGTTTTGTCGTTTAATTGAGGGTTACTGGCAATGTTGTCATCGGTTTTTGAATGAGAATGCCCCGATGTTAAAAGGTGATCATGGCGTGTGATCGAACAGCCGCAGTCTTGGCACATAAATAACTCCGATTATGAAATATGAATTTATTGTCGATCACACTTATGTGGTCGACATTGATGTAAATCAGCTTTAAATCGCTTAACTGGTGATATTGCTCACGTTAACGATTTCATCTTAGGTAAAAGCGCTTTGAGTCGGCGTCGGTGGATTGTGGATCCCGAACCAGAGTTGGCCTAAAGCGATACCGCCGTCATTGATTGGCACGTTGTGGCTATTAAGCACTTCATAGCCCAGTTGTTTTAGCTTGTTTTCACAAAGCGATAATAAGTAGCGATTCTGAAACACGCCGCCGCTTAGCACTATTGGATAGGGAGTTTGATTTTGCAGCTCTTGCTCCGTTGGCGGCTGAGGCCAATGAAGCGGATTAAGTTGTCTTGCACAATCGCACACCATATTGGCAATTGCATCCATAAAGGCTTTAGCAAGCAGTGCGATGCGTATCTCGGTCAGTGGCTCGGCAACGACGTGATCTACAAGTTGCGCTATCAAATCTGATGCGTCCCAGACGCTATCTTTTTGCTGCCAATGTAGCGTCATCGATAGTTTGTCGCCGGCATAGTTAATGTCATTCGCTGTGCTATTTTTGCTGTGATAAAAATTGATGTCATTTTTATCAACGACACGGTTAGCTGCAGTTTCTATCAATATGCCTGCTTGGCCTTCATATTGAAGATCCGTTACTAAGCCAAGTAGTACAGCCACCGCATCAAACAACCTACCGACAGAGGAACACTTAATACTGGAGTTTTTAGACCATATCGCAGTGAGGTTATTGAGCACATTTGGATTGATGTTTGTTAATGGGGTCAGTTGTAATCGTGATAATTCTTGCTTTGAGTATTTTTCAAGTAAAAGGCTAAGTAACACTCGGTAAGGTTGTTTGATTGCTTGCTCGCCGCCAATTAATTGAAACGGTTTAATGTGCACCAAACGCTGGTAATCGTGCACATCACATAAGATGACTTCACCACCCCATAAGGTGTTGTCATCGCCAAGTCCGGTGCCATCGAAACTAAAACCTAGCACAGGTGTGGTCATTTGGTTTGCAGCCATCACGCTAAGAATATGGGCGTAATGGTGTTGAACTGAGGTTAAACGAATAGTCCTAGCTGTTTGCGATTCCGCCTGTTCTGCAGCCCATTGACTGGTTATATAGTCAGGGTGCAGATCATGGACAATATGCTGGCTGGAAAATCGATATAGCCGGGTGAAGGTTGCTAGAGTTTTATGAAAATAATCTTCAGCTTCAACAGAAACAATATCGCCGATATAAGGACTCAGAAAAAGATTGTTCTCTACACCAAAGCAGAGACTATTTTTTTGTTGTGCACCAATGGCGAGAGTTTGCTGTTTAATGGGGTTAGGTGTGTGGATAGACAAAGGCGCGTAACCCCGCGCCAGACGTAAAACTTGTACCTTGTCGTTGATAACCTGTACCACGCTGTCGTCACAGCTATTTAAAATGATGCGGTCATGGTCGAGTATGTAGTCAACAACATGTCCTAGCTTTGAACTTATCTCCTCACTATTGATGATGATCGGCTCGCCACTTAAATTGGCGCTGGTCATAACAAGTGGGCGCGCTAGCGCATCTAACAGTAATTGGTGTAATGGCGTATAAGGTAAAAACACCCCAAGCCTATCGATATCAGGAGCAACGAGCGGACTCAGTGAGCCGATGGAACAAGTTTGACTAGCGTTAGATAACGGCTGTGACGCTGACAATTTTTGCATTAATACGATTGGTCGTTCTGCACTTGCCAGCGTTTGCCATTCGGTTTTATTACCACTAACCAGTTCTGCTGCTATGTCGCTGGTTGCCACCATGACTGCAAAAGGCTTTGCAGGCCTCGCTTTTCGTTGTCTTAGTATTGCTATGGTATCTGTATTGGTTGCATCGCAAACAAGGTGGTAACCACCTAAACCTTTTATCGCGAGAATTTTACCGGCTTTGAGTTGTTTTACAGCTTGAGTTAACGCGTCATTGTTATTTTTAATAACGGCTAATGTCGGTGTTTTAAAACTAAGTTGTGGCCCACAATTAGGGCAACTAACGGGTTGGGCATGGTAGCGCCTATCTGTGGGATCACTGTACGCGGCGCTACAATCATCACACATAGTAAAACTCGCCATAGTGGTGTTTTTTCTATCGTAGGGTAGAGCGTTAATCAAGGTATAGCGCGGTCCACAATTTGTACAATTGGTGAACGGGTATCGATAGTGGCGATTATGCGGATCATTAATTTCCTTGAAGCAATCTTCACAGGTTGATTTATCACTCGATACGGCAACATGGGCTTTGGCATTGGTTTCGCTGTGGATGATGTTAAATTGGTGACAGTTGTGCTCCGTCTCGATTGTTTGAATATGTAGATTGTCGATACGCGCAAGCGGCGGTGTATGCTCAAGGTTGTTAATGAAGGCGTTTAAGCTGGCTTGATTGCCTTGCACCTCTATCGTTACGCCTTCACTATTATTTAAGACGTTGCCATAGAGCTGATGTTCAGTTGCGAGGCGATACACAAACGGCCTAAAACCGACACCTTGAACGATGCCGGTAATCTTTATGCGTTGCCGCATGACTAAGTTATTTAGCGTCATTCACGAGTGCCTACGGCGTTTTAAATATAACGCACCGACAGCAAGGTTTACGCCTTCGAGATCTTGCTCAGGATTACACTCCAATAAAAAGTTTTTCCCGAGTCGTAGTGATAATCGTTGTCCTAGCAACTCATTTGCAAAGCCGCTTCCCGATAACAACACCGTTTTAATGCTAATGTTTTGATCTAGATGTTCAATCCAGTTACAGATAAAGTCAGCAAGGGAGTCATGCATCCCAAAAGCCAGCTTTTCGATATTGTCGCCTTCAGCAAGACGGAAGCTAATAATACTGCCCAATGTTTTGCACCAATTTAAACTACGGAACGCTTCTCCTCGGGTTAGTGGGAAGTCAATTCTAGGCGCGTTAGCACCTTTGTGGCACATACCCTTTGCAATCACATAATCACTTAATTGCTGCTTAGATAGGGTGTTTATATCTTGCTTTGCAGTCACAGCTCCCAAGAATATCGCGGCAATCGCCCAAAGGCTTTGTACGTTGTTTGTCGGTGGCGTTAATTTTAACGATAAGAGATTGATGTAATCTTCGGGAAACTGTTGCTTAAATTTCTCAATTAGGGCCTTTTGTGGCGAGAGTTCAAGCTGGTGGACAATCTCATAACCGTTATTAGGTAAAACAGGGAACTCGAAAAAGAGGTCGGTGTTTTGTTTGTCATCCAAGGTAACAATCTGATTATTAAATTTGTCACTAAAATAGATAACGGCTTTATGTTTTGGCTTTTTCTGCTTAATACAACTCGCGTGTAACGCGCACGCAGCAGCATCTTTGCTTTGTTGTATAGAGCTTGGCAGTTGCTTGTCGTGCTCAACTTTGACTTCGATAACATCATTCTTGCAGTTGGCTAGAAAATTTACCTTTCCGATATAGTCATAAGAATATTGCTGCGCATTGTCATGCAAAGGTTCTCTGTGTGCAGGGTAACGATGAACACTGTTTGTCACCGCAGCGTTTTGCCTTATCCACTGACCATTTATTTGGACCATTTGCGGGTTATCGCTATTTTCAACATAAACAAAATCGATACCTTTTTGCCGAAGGATCTCGCAGATCACCAGCAGTAACCGAGATTTTGCAAAACAAATATCGTATAAGGCTTGCTCTAGGCGAGGGTGCTTAGCGATAGGGCGTGCTGTAATAAGCGGTTTTTCGATACTTGATAAGGCTAACACTTGTTGGTTGGTTACTGAAAAATGCGCATTCAGATTATTCGGGTTACAAATCATTAAACAAGAGCGTTGTTCGGTGTTGTCTTTTGCTATCGGCTTAAAGCTAATATGTTGTTTTATGCCGTTGTGCTCTACGGTTAATTCGCCATGTTCTTCTAATTGGCGAACAAGGTTTTTAATCTCTTGGAGCTTTATTTCATTAAGCGATGCAGGCAAGCGAAGGTGAGCGTTGCAACATTGGCAAGGGTAATTAACGTCACCAAAATTAGCTGACTGATTGTCGGCAAACTTTGGCTGGCAATGTTGGCAATATTCTAAATCTAATGCACTTGGTGGTAATAAGGTTTTAGTGCCAGTCAGATTTTCTACCGCACGTATTTGAGGCTGTTCAAGCGAAGTTGACAATAAAAAGTCACTGGCAATGGTATCTGCAAGGTTTTCTAGTTCTGTTTGTTTACCTTGAGCTTCTATAAAGTAAAGGTTGCCTTGTTGACCAATGCAAAGATCAAATTGTTCGCTGTGTAGGTATTGGTTGCAAAGGTGCCCATAAAAGGGCACTTCTCGATTACAGTTAAATTCAAATCTAATATTCTTCATCTGCAGTAAGGCCACGTTTGTATGAATCGGGAATAAGGCTGTTGATATCGATATGTGCAATACGTTGGTGAGTAAAACCTAAAGAGTCTAAATGGCGTAATAAAGTGGTTTCCATTAATGGCACGGCGCTAAGGATCTGTTCGGTTAAACCTAATGTCATGGGTTCAAGAACGGTAGGTGTAATACCTAGCACAAAAGTTTTAGGCCGGTCGCCAACCATGTCCATCATGATCAAGGTTTGCAGCATCTCAACTTCGTGAGCGCTGCCTTGCCAGTCAATTTCAGCGGGAGCCTTATCAAAATCAAAGAAGTACACTTCACCTGGTGCTACGCCATTAGCGTTAACCGTGTCGACCACTATTAGGTAGTCATATTGGCAAAGAGTGGGAATTAAACCTTGGGCAAGTGTTCCACCATCCAAAATATCGAGTTGTTCGATAGGATGATGGAAGCTGTAGTTTTCTTGGATGTAATTGACGAAGTGTACGCCGATGCCCTCATCGGCGTACAGGACATTGCCAATACCAAGTAGCAATACCTTCATGTTTTCCTTTTATTTTTTCTTATGGTAATCGTAACCTGAGACAATAGAGTCAACAGAATTATGCTTAAAGCGAATGCCGGACCAAACAGCCATATAAACGTGGATCACCACGAATATAATAAATACCCAAGTGAGGTAATGATGCCAGATCCGCACTGGTGCTAATCCACCCATCAAAGCCGTTAACCAATTAGCCATTGGCGCTAATAAGCCACCTAGACCTTCGTGATATACATTGGCATACAAGACTAACCCTGTAATGCAGATTAATAATGCAACGACAGATATTGCTAGGTAAGTCACGAACTGTAGTGGGCCATATACTCCAGCTTTGTCTAAATGTCCCATCCATAGATATGATTTAAGCTGTGTGATCCAGCTCTTTACACTCATCACATCTTTAAAGGAGCGGCGTTCGATGTCGCTTTTACCAAAAAAGAATAGATAAGCACGTACTATGGTGATAGCTACCAGTAAAAAACCAAAAACTTGATGCGCAGCGCGGATATAGCCTTGTACTAATACATCAGAGTTATCAGGAGCCACTAAAAATGGCCAGGATATATAAAACCCTGTGATGATGAGTACTAAAATGGCTAATGCTCTTAGCCAATGGAATATCCTTATTGCTGCATCAAAGATCAGTTCTCTATGGTAGGGCGCAGATTGAGTTGTCATGCTATCCCCCTTGGTTAAAATCCGTTGGGATCAATTTTAAATTCACCTAAGTTTTGGCCTTTGTAATCCATGACGTGTACTGCACATGCCATGCAAGGGTCAAAAGAGTGAATGATGCGGATAACTTCTAAAGGCTTAGTTGGATCTTCAAGTTTCAAACCAATCAGCGATGCTTCATAAGGACCCATTTTGCCTTGTGCGTCGACAGGTCCAGCATTCCAAGTGGTGGGTACGACTGCTTGATAGTTTTCAACTTTACCGCCTTTGATACGGATCCAATGACTAAGCATGCCGCGCGGCGCCTCAATCATGGCGTGGCCAACATACTCTTTGCTTGAGTCAATCTCAGGTTTAACGTAGGTTGCTTCATCAGACTGCATGTTGGTTAGCATGGCGTCGAAAGTCTTTAACCCTTCTTCAGCCACAATGACGGTCTGTAGCATACGCGCAGCTGTACGGCCTAAGGTGGTAAACAGTGCTTCAACTGGTAAGCCAGTTGCTTCAAGTAAGCCATTGACTGCTTCAACGACGACTTGATTGCCACGGGCATAGCTAACTAATAGACAAGCTAAAGGCCCAACTTCAACAGGTTCCCCATTGTATCTCGGTGATTTAACCCAAGTGTACTTGCCGTCGCCATCAACGGTAGGCAGCTTGCCGTATACGGTGTCGCGCTCAACAAAACCTGTGTAATCAGGGACGGTTGTTCCATCATATGGATGCTGTGGTGCATCCGCTTTATACCAAGCGTGGGTAGCATCTTCCTTAATCATGTCTGGGTTAAGATCGCTGACATTGGCAAGATCGCCATTCATGATCACACCTTGGTTAAACAGGTATTGGTTATCTCCAAGTAAAAAGTCGTCACAAGCTAAGAAGTTTTTGATATTGACGCCACCCAGTACACTCGGCTCGCTACCAAATGCCGCTGCAGCCATAACAATATCCGCTTTATAAGCGCGAATTATGAAGTCATGCACCATTTCATGTTTTTGTTTCCACTCTTGTAAGCGAGCGGGGCTTAACATGTCTCGGACAGACGTCACACCACCCACTACGATTGATTGTGGGTGCGGTGATTTACCGCCAAAGATAGCAAGCATCTCTGCAGCGACGCGTTGAACTTCAAGTGCTTTTAGATAATGAGATAGCGCAATGAGGTTTTGTTCTGGTGTGAATTTATAAGTGCCGTTGCCCCAATAAGCATTAGCAAAAGGACCAAGCTTGCCGGTTTCAACTAAGCCTTTAACCCTTTGTTGTACCGCTCTGAGATCGCCTTCACCTGCAGCAATAGGGTTTTCGGTGTACTTCATTGCTTCTTGGGCGGCTAATGCTGGGTCTGCACTTAACGCTGAAACTACATCTACCCAGTCAAGGCCATGTAAGTGATAGAAATGCACGATATGGTCGTGCATATACAAGGATGTTTGCATCAAGCTACGTAAATATTTTGCGTTAAGTGGAATTTTTACCCCTAATGCATGCTCAACGGCTTCAGTACCGCAGCGGTAGTGAGAATAGGTACAGACACCACAAATACGCTGCACGATTAACCCGACATCCATAGGCGTACGGCCTTTGAGAATCACTTCAATACCGCGCCATAACGTTGAAGAAGACCAAGCTTTTTGAATGACATTATTTTCGTCAACTTCGACTTCTACACGAAGGTGACCTTCAATACGAGTGATAGGATCGATTACTACACGTTTGCTCATGATTATTCCTCTTCAGGCTTGGCAAAAATACTGGCGACAGCATGCGCGCCAATTCCCACTGCGGTGGCACCCAAAATAACTGCGCCTATGGTGTCACTGGTGGCATCTAAACCATGCAGTAATTGTCTGCCTAAAGGTTTTTCAAAGTCAGCCATATCATCCCAGAAACTTGGCTCTGAGCAGCCAATACAGCCATGGCCTGCAAGCACGGGCCAGCTGGTGTGGTGATTGAATCGCTCTGTAGGGCAGTTGTTATAGGTGTACGGGCCCTTACAGCCGACTTTATATAAGCAATAACCATCTTTAGCGCCTTGATCGCCAAACTCTTCTACAAATTCGCCGGCATCAAAGCGGCCCCGGCGCTCGCAGTTATCATGTACGCGCGCCCCATAAGCCCACTTAGGACGATTAAACATATCAAGGGCAGGGAGCTTGCCGAACATAATGAAGTACATCAGTGTGCCGACAATATTCTTTTCACTCGGTGGACAACCGCCTAAATTAATCACGGTTTTATCGACAACTTCGTAAACACCTTTGGCACCAGTCGGATTCGGTGCTGCCGCTTGAATACCACCAAAGGCGGCGCAGGTGCCGACAGAGATAATCGCTGCCGCACCTTCTGCGGCTTCTTTAACTATGTGTAATCCTGTATGGCCTTTACAGCCTACCGTTAAGTAGGCACCGTTATTAGCGGTTGGTACAGCACCTTCAACCGCAAGCAGGTAATTGCCCTTATAGGCTTTTAGCGCATGCTCAAGGTTTTCTTCTGCTTGCCAGCCTGCTGCGGCCATTAACGTTTCGTGGTATTCGAGTGAAACATGTTTAAAGATAAGGGTATCGAGATTGGGGGTGTCGGTACGGATCAAAGATTCGGAACAACCAGTACATTCGGCGAGGTGTAACCAAACGAGTGGCACTCTATCAGCAAGCTCTGCAGCTTCGGCGACCAAAGTGCTAAAAGGGAGTGGCAAAGCGAGCATTGCAGTCACAGCAGCGCTCCATTTCATAAAGTCACGGCGGGTTATACCGTTTTGTTGCATTTTTTGCTGTAGCGTTTCACCACCACGTGGTTCTAGCTGGCGAAGTTGTTCTATTCGCGCTAAACCTTGCTGATAAAGGGCTTCATGTGTTTCCATGGTTAAACCTTTTTTTATTTATAAGGAATTTGCTCAACCAAAACAGTCTAGGCCTCATAAATGCGATGGTTCTTGATATGCGTCAAGCTTTACGGACCTTTGTGGGATAGTACACAAAGCAGGTTTAAAGCAGTTGAGCTGGATCATCAAAATAATATCCCCTTAGACAAATTGACCCAAAACTGCTTAATAAGTGATGTACCTCACAATTTTTGATTGATTTTTAGCTGTCGCTGTAATCGTTTTAAGTTCTTAATCTGTTAAATGCCTAGGTAATGGAGCGCTATTATTTGAGCGTTAATTCATTAAAGTGTGAGGTGCTCGACTTGTGCTGGTTGCTCGGCGTGACCTGGGTCTGGTTGGTCGGGTTTTTTGAGAGTTGAGTGGTTTTTATTTTGTTAAATCCGTTAACGAGTTGGATCTTGGGTGTGTTTATTAAGGTTTATTTAATATAAATAAGCATTTTAAGCAGAAAGTGACTTTCATTTTGTGATTGCTTCTTGCTACTCTCCACATTTACGAGGGTACGGTTAATAAGTTTGATTCGTACTTACTCTCTTAAATAATGAAATGTTGACTGTATAGTGTGCAATTTTTACAAGTGCATTAACGAATTGCTCGCATTTATCAACGGCACTCAATAAGCAGGATATTGTTTGAAATTAACTTCTTCACAGCAATGGATTACGACACTGTCACGCTTGACAGAAGAATCTAATGTAAAAAAAGTTAGTTATTCACTGTTTGTAAATGGGCTGATTTTACTTTTATTCTCAGAAAGTCTTGGCGCATTGGTTGATGTTAGTGAATTAATCGCGCTAGGTGACAGCTTTATTTTAGAATGTTTGGGCGTTAGTTTTGCCAGTTTACTGCTGACTAACCCAATCGTTGTCGAACAATTATGGCGCCTCGTTCGCTATATTCATAAACTGCTGAACGATCTCCTGATCCACAAGCAAACGCCAATTACGCACCTTGCCCCAACTTCCTCACAAGTGGCTGTCGCACATGGTTGCCGCGCTCCACCTTACTTTTCTCAGTGTTTGTAAATTCTATTATTTAGAGACACACCTTTAATTTGTTGATAAAAGATTAAGAGTCGCTTTGGCTTTTTGTTTTTTAGCACATAGCTATTATCAAATAAAATCATAAATATACATGGTCATACCTGTGCGTATTAAGCATGGCTATAACTGCGTGATAAAGATAATAGCCAATGCTGTAGTGCAAGTGTTGTCCTGTCTACAGAGAGATAAAGCTTTAAGGTTAGAGGAATCTTCCTTTGTTTATTAAAAGTTTGAGTAAAGCGACTTTGGCAATATTTTCGATATTGCTTAGTGGCTGCGCAGGCGGCGTGTTAGATCCTAAGGGACAAATAGGTATCGATGAGAAAAACCTCATTGTTATTGCCACGCTGCTAATGTTGATTGTTGTCATTCCGGTTATTTTCATGACGTTGTTTTTTGCATGGAAATATCGCGACGGTCGAGATCACGAGATATACACGCCTAAATGGGCTCATTCAACACTGATAGAAACTGTCGTGTGGTTCGTCCCCATAGTTATTGTTGTAATTTTAGGCGTCATTACTTGGGTATCCACCCATGAACTTGATCCCTACAAACCATTAAAACACGAAGCTACGCCCATTGAGGTAGAAGTGGTTTCGCTTAATTGGAAATGGTTATTTATCTACCCTGAACTGGGGATCGCTTCTGTTAATGAATTGGCTTTTCCTGCCAATGTTCCGGTTAATTTTAAAATAACTTCTGATACCGCGATGAACTCATTTTTCATTCCGCAACTAGGTAGTCAAATTTATTCAATGGCGGGTATGGCAACTCAGCTGCATTTAATCGCCAACGAAGCTGGGACATTCAATGGTATTTCTGCCAATTACAGTGGTGCTGGTTTCGCAGGAATGAAATTTAAAGCGATAGCCACAGCGACTCCTGAAGAGTTCGATGCTTGGGTTGCTAAGGTGAAAAGTCATGATCTAAAACTGGACGAGCAAAGTTACCTGCTGTTGGCTAAACCGAGTGAAAACAATCCCGTTCAATATTATGGCCACGCGAGTAAAGGCATGTTCAACCATATCGTTATGCAATATATGTACATGGAACCCAGCATGGATATGTCACAACATTCAGGGCATATGCCCGCTAAACATGGGGAGTCAAAGTAACCATGTCTATTTTTGGAAAGCTCACTTTAGAGTCTATACCGTATCACGAACCTATTATTATGGTGACATTAGCAGCCGTAGCCGTTATTGGGATTGTGATTGCAGGTCTTATTACTAAATATAAAAAGTGGAACGTGCTATGGAATGATTGGTTCACTTCTGTTGACCATAAACGTTTAGGGATTATGTACATCGTATTGGCTATGGTCATGCTGATCAGAGGATTTTCTGATGCCATTATGATGCGAACCCAGCAGGCGCTTGCTACTAACGGCGCAGCGGGGTACTTACCACCAGAGCACTATGATCAAATCTTCACTGCTCATGGGGTGATTATGATCATTTTTATGGCTATGCCATTTATGATTGGTCTGATGAACCTAGTGGTGCCACTACAAATTGGTGCTCGTGATGTGGCCTTCCCATTTTTAAACAATTTAAGTTTCTGGCTTACCGCCTCTGGTGCGGTTTTGATCAATATCTCACTGGGTTTAGGTGAGTTTGCCAAAACGGGCTGGGTAGCTTATCCACCTTTGTCTGAATTGGCATTTAGTCCAGGAGTCGGAGTTGATTATTATATCTGGGCGCTGCAGATCTCCGGCATAGGAACGACCCTAACAGGCGTTAACTTTATTGCCACAGTATTGAAAATGCGTGCACCGGGCATGAAGTTGATGCAGATGCCTATTTTCACTTGGACCTGCACTTGGGCCAACATCTTAATTGTGGCCTCATTTCCAATCTTGACGGCGTTGTTGGCAATGCTAACGCTTGATCGTTATATGGATTTTCACTTTTTCACCAATGCCGGTGGCGGTAACGCCATGATGTACATCAACTTATTTTGGGCATGGGGACACCCTGAGGTCTATATTCTTATTTTACCGGCCTTTGGTATTTTCTCTGAAGTAATTTCGACCTTTACCTCAAAACGTTTATTTGGCTATAAGTCAATGGTTTGGGCGAGCGGTGCTATCTCTATTTTAGGCTTTATTGTTTGGTTACATCACTTCTTTACTATGGGGTCTAGCGCTAATGTCAATGCCTTTTTTGGGGTGATGACCATGGTTATTGCTGTACCGACTGGGGTGAAGTTATTTAACTGGTTATTTACCATTTATCGTGGCCGTCTCCGAGTGACAGTACCCGTGTTATGGACCTTAGGTTTTATGACCACCTTTACCATTGGCGGCATGACTGGTGTGCTGCTAGCACTGCCGGGTGCTGATTATGTATTGCACAATAGTCTGTTTTTGATTGCGCATTTTCATAACACTATTGTGGGCGGCGCTGTGTTTGGCTATTTAGCCGGATTTGCTTATTGGTTCCCAAAAGCAATGGGCTTTACCTTAAATGAACGTTTAGGAAAGGCCTCATTCTGGTGTTGGCAAGTTGGTTTTTACGTTGCTTTTATGCCTTTGTATGTCCTTGGTTTCTTAGGTATGACACGTCGAATTAGCCACACCGATAACCCGGATTGGAATTTCTGGATCTACTTTGCCGCAGTGGGCGCGTTTATCATTTTTGCTGGTATTGTTTTGCAGTTTGTTCAGCTCTATGTGAGCTTTCGTGACCGCGAGCAAAACCTTGATACTACTGGTGACCCTTGGAACGGGCATACACTTGAATGGTCAATAGCTTCACCGCCTCAGTTCTATAATTTTGCAGTAACCCCAAGGGTTTCTGATATCGATGCATTTACAGATATGAAAGAAAAAGGCATCGCTTACCAGCGTTACGCACAATACCAACCAATCCATATGCCAAAAAATACCGCTTGTGGTGTGTTAATCGCGCTCGCACTGACCGCCGCAGGTTTTGCTGCTGTGTGGCACATTCTCTGGCTAGCTATTGCTGGTTTGATGGGCGCCTTTATCGTTTTCCTCGTTAGAGCTTATAACAATGGACACGATTATTACGTTCAAGGTGATGAGATCACCGCAATTGAGACTGCGCACTTAGATGCCGTAGCAAAGGGGGCTGTATGAATATGGAGATCGCAACGGAGCGTATGACGCAACAAGTGTTATCTGCTGATCCGGTTGAGCATCATGATAGCGATGATACAAAACTGTTTGGCTTTTGGCTTTACTTGATGACGGATTGCATTTTATTTGCGTCAGTATTTGCAACGTATGCAGTGCTGTACATGAATACAGATGGCGGTGTGTCAGGTAAAGACATATTTGAATTGAACTTTGTGTTAGTTGAAACCCTCTCCCTGTTATTTAGCAGTATTACCTTTGGGTTCGCTTTTATTTGTGCCAAACGCAATAAGCGTATAGCCACCTTAAGTTGGTTGTTAGTGACTTTTGCGTTGGGCTGCGTATTTATTGGTATGGAGGTGTATGAGTTTCACCATTTGATTATGGCTGGCCATGGTCCCCAGCGGAGTGCGTTTTTATCCTCATTTTTTGCGCTGGTTGGCTTGCATGGTTTACATGTTACAGCTGGGCTAATTTGGATGGCCATTATGATGGTCGAAATACTAAAAACGGGTCTAAATAATCGCAGTATTACCCGCTTAAATTGTTTAAGTCTGTTTTGGCACTTTCTGGATATTGTTTGGATCTGCGTCTTTACGCTTGTGTATTTATTAGGGGTTATTTCATGAGCCAATCAAAGTTGAATAATATCGAGCAAGTTGATTCAATTTATATGGAGATTAAGTCCTACTTAATCGGCTTTGTGCTGTCGATCATCTTAACCGCCATTCCTTTTTGGTCGGTGATGAAGGCGCCATTTGATAAGCAGATCACCATTGCGGTTGTGCTTGTAACGGCTATCGTACAAATCGTTGTGCATCTAAAGTATTTTTTGCATTTGGATTTTTCGACAAAGGGTCGCCTCAATACATTCTCATTCCTATTTACAGCCTTGGTTATTGTCATGGTCGTAGGCTTGTCAGTGTGGATTATCTACGCTGCGAATGCATTGATGATGTAGCGAGAAATTGATAATGAAAAATATAAGTCAGTTGATATCAACACCGTTGACTACGCCACCTTCTGTATTAACTCGCTATAAGGCGAATCTATTAGGTTATGTCCAAATCACTAAGCCTGGGATCATTCTTGGAAATTTAATTTCTGTTGCTGGAGGCTTTTTGCTGGCAGCAAAAGGGGATGTCAATGTGGGCTTGATGCTGGCAACTCTAATCGGATTGTCTTTAGTCGTTGCGTCAGGTTGCGCGGTGAATAACTGTATTGACCGAGATATCGACGTAAAAATGCAGCGTACGTGTAATCGGGTGACTGCTACTGGCGAGGCGTCGTTAGGTAGCATATTGGCATTGGCTGGCTTACTTGGTGTAGCAGGATTTTGGGCTTTGGCGTATTTCACCAATGCAACCGCTTTATTGTTTGCTGCCGTAGGTTACCTAGTTTATGTGGGTTTCTATAGCCTGTACATGAAACGTCGTTCGGTCTACGGCACATTAGTCGGCAGTTTCTCTGGGGCTGTGCCTCCAGTAGTTGGCTACTGCGCGGTTACAGGTAAGTTGGATATTGGCGCGGTTATCTTGTTAGTGATGTTTAGTCTTTGGCAGATGCCGCATTCATATGCGATAGCTATTTTCCGATATGACGACTACCTTGCTGCAAAAATCCCCGTTTTACCCATAGCTAAAGGCATGACCAAAGCTAAATTGCATATTGTGCTTTATATAGCAGTTTTTGCTTTGGTCAGTAGCTTACTGCCATTAACTGGGTATACCGGAATAACCTTTATGGCCGTTACTTGTGCTACCAGCTTATGGTGGCTGGCGATGGCGCTAAAAGGTTATCGGCAAGGAATTAACTTACAAACGTGGGCGAGACAAGTTTTTGGTTTTTCAATTCTTACCATAACAGCGCTAAGTATCACCATGGCGCTGGATTTTCAATAAGTGGCGCAAACGCCTTTCACACATTAAACACTGGAATAACCCATAAACGGGTTCTTACTTAAGTTGATTTTTAGGACGGGAATACATGATGTGTCCCGTTACTAATGAGTCAGTTATGAGAGCGTAATCAGAAGAAATATAACGACAGAATAACTCAAAAAAGAAGGAGATCTATATGCGTAAAAATCATATCACCCTGGGGATTGCCCTGGCTACAGGGATGTCATTTGTATTATCTGGCTGCACTGTAGAGTCAACTGATGCGGTTAAGGCTAGAAAGCTAAACCTAACTAATGCGGTCCAAACTGCAGTAATACCAATCCAAAACGTGTTGCTTTATCCAAGTCCGTTACAAGACCACGCTCCCCAATTCGATAAAATTAATAACAGTGATTATTTACCAGCTTTTAAAGTGGGTATGCAACTGCATGATGAACAGATAGATGCGATCATTAATAATCCATCCTTGGCCAATTTTGATAATACCATTGTAGCAATGGAAGCCTCGGGCCAAGAGCTTAATCAAGTCTCGCGGATTTTTTTTGGCTTATTAGGATTAAACTCTGATGATGAGATGCAGAAGATCCAAGCTCAAATCACTCCAGAGCTGACGCGGCATACCGACAATATTTATCTTAATCAAGCTCTCTTCTCTAGAATTGAAACTGTTTATAAAAAGCAATCATTATTAACGCCAGAGCAGCAACGACTAACAGCTATTTACTATAATAAATTTGTTCGAGCAGGCGCTAAGCTTTCCATCGATGAGCAAGCTCGAGTTCGTATTATTAATGCAGCGCTAGCCAATAAAACTGCTGAATATTCACAGAATGTTCTCAAGTCATTTGAAAATGACGCGATTATGGTAAGTGATATTGCACAGCTAGATGGACTCTCTGTTGACGATATAGCGGCGCTTAAGCGAGCGGCGACATCGGCAGGAAAAACGGGGTATATGATAACCCTCGTTAACACCACAAGGCAGCCGATATTATCGCAATTAACTAACCGCGAGTTACGTCAACAAATATGGCATGCATCAGCTAATCGCGCGATAGATGTTAATGGACCTTTAGCTATCGAGATAGCGAAACTTCGCGCGGAGAAAGCGACATTACTCGGTTACCAAACGTGGGCTGCTTATGCGGTTGCCGATCAGATGGCACAAAAACCGGCTGCAGTATTTGAGATCTTAGATTCCTTGGTACCAAAGGCCATCGCTAAAGCGGAGTTAGAATCGCAAGATATACAACAAGAAATCACCAAACAACAAAGAGTCATGCAAGGGACAAGCTTTAAACTGCAGCCTTGGGACTGGGCTTTTTACGCTGAAAAAGTACGCCAACAAAAATTTGATCTCGATGAAAGCCAGTTGAAACCTTACTTTGAATTTAATCGTGTTCTTAATGATGGATTGTTCTATGCGATGCATAAGCTTTATGGCATAGAGTTCAAGCCTCGTCCTGATCTACCTGTTTGGAATGACGATGTTAAGGCATTTGAAGTGTTCGATAAAGACGCAAGCTCCATTGGTCTTTTTTATTTAGATCCCTATGCAAGGCCGGGTAAAAACGGCGGCGCTTGGATGGACGAATTTGTAACTCAATCTGGTTTGTTAGGTAATAAACCTGTTGTTTACAACGCTCTAAATATTCCAAAGCCTTCTGTTGGCAGTCCGACATTGATGACTTTTGATGAAGTAACCACCATGTTTCACGAGTTTGGTCACGCAGTCCATGGGCTGTTTTCTAAGGTTGAATACCCAAGTGTTGCGGGTACTGCTACGGCAAGAGACTTTGTAGAGTTCCCATCTCAGTTTAACGAGGACTGGGATATCAACCCTGTGGTTATCTCACATTACGCAAAACATTATCAAACAGGTGAGCCTATCCCTAAACCGCTGCTAGATAAAGTGCTTAAATCACATAAGTTTAATCAAGGCCATGATACAACAGAGTACCTTGCTGCTGCACTTCTTGACCTTGAGTGGCACTCGATTAGCGTAGACACGCCGATTGAAAACGTTTCAGACTTTGAGCATAAAGTATTGGCTAAGCACGGTATTGATTATGCGACGGTGCCAGCAAGGTATAAAACCAGTTATTTTAGTCACAGTTTTAGCGGCGGCTATTCAGCAGGTTATTACGCTTATTTATGGACAGAAGTACTAGCGGCAGATGCTTTTTCTTATATGGATAGTAATGGAGGGCTTTCTCTTGAAAATGGTAATAAATTCCGAGAAGCGATTCTTTCAAAAGGAAATAGCCAAGATTTAATGCAAGATTATATCAACTACACAGGTAAGCAGCCCAATATTGATAATTTACTTATTCGCCGAGGATTAAACGATTAGTCTATTCATTGATGTTAGCGGCCTAATTTGACAGGATTATATCCTACAAAAAAGCCTCTCATATGAGAGGCTTTTACAATCATTAGACGCTAACCTTAGTTAGCCAAAAATAACTAGAAGTTTGCAGACTTAGGCGAACGTGGGAATGGAATAACGTCACGGATGTTAGAAACACCTGTTACGTAAGATACCAAACGCTCGAAACCTAGACCGAAACCTGCGTGTGGCACTGTGCCATAACGACGTAAGTCACGGTACCACCAGTAATCTTCTTGGCTCAGTTCCATTTCAGCAAGGCGCGCGTCAAGTACGTCTAAACGCTCTTCACGCTGTGCGCCACCGATGATTTCACCGATCCCTGGAGCTAGAACGTCCATTGCTGCTACAGTTTTACCGTCGTCATTTAAGCGCATGTAGAATGCTTTAATGTCTTTCGGGTAGTTCTTAACAACAACTGGTGCCTTGAAGTGCTCTTCTGCAAGGTAGCGCTCATGCTCTGAATGTAAGTCGATACCCCATTCAACGTCGTACTCAAAGTCTTTATCACAAGCTTTAAGAATTTCGATAGCATCAGTGTAATCGATTTGCGCGAAATCACTGGTTACGAAGTTTTCTAGACGAGAAATAGCGGTTTTCTCTACACGTTGTGCAAAGAACTCAAGATCGTCACGACGCTCTTCTAGTACGGCTTTAAAACAGTACTTAAGCATATCTTCAGCAAGTTTTGCTGCATCATCTAGATTAGCAAAGGCCACTTCAGGCTCAACCATCCAAAATTCTGCTAAGTGACGGCTAGTGTTTGAGTTTTCTGCACGGAATGTAGGGCCAAAAGTATAAACTTTTGATAATGCACACGCGTAAGTTTCTGCGTTCAACTGACCTGATACCGTTAGGAAAGATTCTTTACCGAAGAAGTCTTCACCGTAATCAACAGTACCTTTGTCGGTGCGTGGTAAGTTCTCAAGATCTAAAGTTGATACACGGAACATCTCACCAGCGCCTTCTGTATCAGATGCTGTGATAAGTGGTGTAGAAACCCAGATATAACCTTGTTCGTTATAAAAGCGGTGAATCGCTTGAGATAAACAGTTACGAACACGTGCAACTGCACCAATAATGTTAGTGCGTGGACGTAGGTGAGCAAGCTCACGTAAATGTTCAATCGAGTGACGCTTAGCTGCCATTGGGTAGGTGTCTGGATCTTCAACCAAGCCAGCAACCTCAACCTTAGTCACTTGCATCTCGAATGCTTGGCCTTGGCCTGGAGATTCAACAACTTCACCAGTCATTACAACAGAGCAACCAGCAGTAAGCTTTAACACTTCGTTGGTGTAATTTTCTAGATTATTTGGCACAACACCCTGAATAGGATCGAAACATGAACCATCATAAACAGCTAGGAATGAGATCCCAGCTTTAGAATCGCGACGGGATCTAACCCAGCCACGCACTGTGATTTGCGAACCAATCGCAAAGTCACCTTTAAACACAGAAGCGACAGATGTAATGCTCATTGTTGCTTAGTTCTCCAACGAAACGTTTTTTTAAATAATTTGGAGGTTTATATTACCTGTATAAACACTTTTCTCAAGTGGAAAGTAGGGTATCTTGGTGCCTAAATTGTTATTCTGACGACAATCATGACAAAAACTACGGATGGCTTGCATGAATAGAGCAAAATTGTTCCAATTTATACTGTCGGCACTATCGATAATCGGCTGGTCTTTGGCTATTTATGCACTAATGCTATTTGACCAAGCGCGTCCAGACACCGCAATTGGTTATTACCAAAGTCATGGTGCTGAAATTAGGCTTGAATGGGATCCTAGTAAAACCGTTTTACTAGAACATATCATTTGGATCTGTGCGGGACTTAGTTTTGTCAATCTAGCATTTAACTTCTATATCGCCCAACATAGTAGACTCGGCTGGTGGGTAAATATTCCGTTATTATTTTTATGCTCGTTGGCTGCTGGTTTGTATATTCGCTTTGTAGTGTAGTGAATTCCCTGAGTACTCAAGTTTTCTTCATATTTATCACTTAGCAGAGCAATCTATAAATAAGGCTTATCGTGGGCTGGGACTCAGCTGCCTACAAAGTAAATCAATCATCGCTGCGGTTGCTCCCCAAATAAAATGCTTTTTATATGGAATGAAGTGAACTGGGTAACTTATACCTCTGCGCTCAAATCTCTGTGTATGACGATTATATTGTTTTAATAGGAAAGATAGCGGTACGGTAAAGTATTCATCGACTTCACCGGGATCAATAACGGGCACAAAACTACGTTTAACAATCGCCACAAAAGGCGTGATTTCAAAGCCTGTAAATGTTTTATGTGCCGGTAATGCGCCTATGACCTCAACATTACTGGCTACCAGACCAATCTCCTCTTCGGCTTCTCTTAACGCAGTAGCTTGATAATTTGCATCCGTATGTTCAACTTTACCACCTGGGAAGCTAATTTGTCCTGGATGTGCTCTGAGATGGGGTGGCCGTTTAGTTAGGATAAGCTGTAATTGGTTATCGATTTCATATATAGCGATTAATACAGCTGCTTGGCGTAATTTGTTGTCGATAGGGTTAGTGTCGATTAAGTCCAGTATTGGCAAAGTGTTCAAACTATATCGAGCCCTAAACTCTGCCAAATCCATTGCTATATTCCTATATGTAGTAAGTACTGATGATACTAGCCAATATGTGGAACTTATCAGCTAAGAATTAACCCATTACGGCTTTTAGTTATTAAGCACTATCCATGTTTGATAGTACTGGTAAAATCCGGCTAACCTTATCAAATGTCTCTTGATACTCAGACTCAAGCTTGGAATCAGCGACAATTCCACCACCAGCCCAGCAATGAATGATCCCTGTGGTTATATTCGTGCCTTGTACTATTGCTCGTTCTGCTACTAATGTGCGAATGGTGATACTGGTATCCATATTGCCATCTTGGCTGATATACCCAATAGAACCACAATAGAGACTTCTTCTTGAGGGTTCAAGCTCCTCAATTATCGACATGGCACGGATCTTAGGTGCGCCGGTAATTGAGCCACCGGGGAAGCAGGCCTTTAATAAATCGGTTGGGCTAAGTTCTGGTTTTAGCGTTGCCGTAACAGTACTCACTAGGTGATGGACGGCAGGAAAGCTTTCTACGTCGAATAAACTAGGTACTGAAACGCTACCAGCGACCGCAACCTTGCCAATATCATTACGAAGGAGGTCAACAATCATGAGGTTTTCTGAACGATCTTTTTCAGAAATACGTAATTGCTGCGCAAGCTCAATATCACGCTCTGGTTCGTTAGATCTTGGCATAGTGCCTTTGATCGGTTTGGTTTGCACTTTAGTATCTTGATGCTGAATAAAGCGTTCAGGCGAGATAGATAGTAATGCATGTTGCGGCAATCGCATAAACGCTGAAAATGGTGCGCCATTAGTCTCTCGAAGAGCTTTGTAGGCTTGCCATTCATTACCTTGATACTCGGCACTGAAGCGTTGAGTTAGGTTTATCTGGTAACAGTCACCACTTAACAGATATTTTTGTACTTGCTCAAAACGCTGCTGATATTCTAATTTTGTTAATTGGTTATGCCACTGACTAGTCAATTTAAATGTGCAGTTAGTTTTTTCAGTTAGGTATTCATCTTGAAAAGTATCTGTGAGTTTACTCAGTCGTACTTCAAGTTCTATCATTGCTTGCTCAGATAGATAATGAACTAAATGCCAGCAGCTATCCTGATAGTCAAAAATAAGCGCCCAGTCATAAAAACCTACATTGAGTTCAGGTAAGGCAATATCGTTTGTTGCGATAATTGGTAAAGACTCAATACCCCGACCTAAATCATAACTAAAACTGCCCATCGCCCCAGCGCTAAAAGGCAATGAGCTGGTTTTAGATTCTGGGTAAAGCTCTTTTAGTAATTGGTTTAACAGCGTAAATGGTGAAATATCAGCATTGTTATATAGCTGAGTTTCAACTTGGCAGTCTTGATTGTATTGTCCAATAGGAAAAAGGGGCTGTCTGTTACGAGAGTGAATAACAGTGGTTGTTTCAAGCTTAGTTACTATAGTGGCAATAGGTTCGGCACAGATCACATCATATTTTGCATCACTGTGATCTGCATTGGCGGAATCGAGTAAAATTGCCCACTGAGTATCCTCAAAAAGCGCAAATACTTCAGTTGTGCTCAAATTCCAATCAAGACGCTTGGTGAAAACAGCTTTTTGCGTCAATTTGTTCATCTATTAACCCTATCTAAAATGTGATGTTTAACTAAAACTCGCGAAAGAGTATCATATTGCTTACACAAGTAATAAAAACAAAATACGTGAGCTTTAATGGCGACTGAAGTCATTAACACCAAGCAATTGAACAACTAAACATTGCGTGTGACTTCAGCCAATTTATAAGTGTCTGCTAAAAAGGAAGTGTCTGTGAGCAAAGAAGTCCCTGTAATCAAGCAAGCCGATCTTATTGAAAGCGTTGCTGATGCCCTACAATATATCTCTTATTATCACCCAAAAGACTTTGTTGATGCGATGAGCGAAGCTTACGAACGTGAGCAAAGCGCTGCCGCTAAAGATGCAATTGCGCAAATTCTTATCAACTCACGTATGTCTGCAGAAGGTAAACGTCCGCTATGCCAAGACACGGGTATTGTAACCTGTTTCGTTAAAATCGGTATGGGCGTTCAGTGGGATAAAACCGATATGACCGTACAGGAAATGGTTGATGAGGGTGTACGTCGCGCTTATACCAATCCTGATAACCCACTTCGTGCGTCAATTGTTGCCGATCCTGCTGGTGGCCGTAAGAATACCAAAGACAATACACCATCAGTTGTGCATGTTGAGATGGTGCCTGGTAACCATGTTGACGTGGCTATTGCTGCTAAAGGTGGCGGTTCTGAAAACAAATCTAAGATGGTGATGTTAAACCCATCTGATGATATTGCTGCTTGGGTAGAGAAGACTCTACCAACAATGGGCGCGGGTTGGTGTCCACCGGGTATGCTGGGTATAGGTATTGGCGGTACAGCGGAAAAAGCGGCTGTAATGGCAAAAGAGTCATTAATGGATCCCGTTGATATCCATGAACTACAAGCTCGCGGGGCTGAGACCACAGATGAAAAACTACGTTTAGAGATTTTTGAACGTTCAAATAAATTAGGTATTGGCGCGCAAGGTCTTGGCGGCGTAACTACTGTACTTGATATCAAAATCAAATCTGCTCCAACACATGCTGCGTCTAAGCCTGTTGTGATGATCCCTAATTGTGCGGCTACACGTCATGTTCATTTCCATTTAGACGGTACAGGTCCTGCGGATCTTAGCCCACCTTCACTTGAAGATTGGCCGGAAATCACTTGGGAAGTGGGTGAGAGTGTTCGCCGTGTTGATTTAAACACAGTGACTCAAGCCGAAATGCAAGAGTGGAAGAGTGGCGACACCTTATTGCTGAACGGCAAAATGCTAACAGGTCGTGACGCGGCCCATAAACGCATTCAAAGCCTAATAGAAAGTGGTGAAGGTCTGCCTGAGGGTGTCGACTTTAAAGGTAAGTTTATTTATTACGTGGGTCCAGTTGATCCGGTTGGTGATGAAGTTGTTGGCCCAGCAGGTCCTACAACCGCAACACGTATGGATAAGTTTACTGAGCTAATGCTTGAGAAAACAGGTCTTATGGGCATGATTGGTAAAGCTGAGCGAGGTCCTGCAACGGTTGAATCAATAAAACAACATAAGTCTTGTTATTTAATGGCTGTAGGCGGCGCTGCTTACCTCGTTTCTAAGGCTATTAAGAAAGCACGCGTTGTGGCGTTTGAAGACTTAGGCATGGAAGCAATTTACGAGTTTGATGTAAAAGATATGCCTGTAACTGTGGCGGTTGATTCTGACGGGGTTAATGCCCATGAAACCGGTCCAGCAATTTGGAAGGTTAAGTTACAAGGATAAGCTTAATTTTTGGCTTGCTATTTCGCCCATTCGCTAAATCGACTGAAATAATTTGTTGCAGTCGGTTTTGCTAGAAAGGCTTAGGCATATTGCCTAAGCCCTCTATTTTGGCTAATGTGCTGGTCAACTGACAAATAAATCAGTGTGTTACAAATTGAACTGAAAACGATAACCACCATTAACGATAACAATAAGATAATTACGATGAAAAAAACTGCAATCATAATGGCGCTTGCGTCTGCAGGCATGGTTTTTAGCGCACAAGCCGCATCTCCAAAGCCTTTTACCGTTCAAGATTTAGTTAAAATGAATAAGCTGCATTCAGCAGCATTGTCTAATGACGGCACAAAAATTGTTTATGCCGTGAAAAATATTGATGCAGAAGGAGAGGCGACAACTGACCTTTATCTGCAAGATTTAAGCTCTACAGCTCAAGCAAAACAGATCACCAGTGCAGCCGGCACTGAGCATAGCGTGACCTTTGGTCCAAATGATAACAGTATCTATTTTTTAGCTGCGCGCGATGGTTCAAGTCAGATCTACAAGCTGGCACTTGATGGCGGTGAAGCGATTCAAGTTACCGACTTCCCTCTGGATGTTGAAGGCTTTAAATTATCACAAGATGGTAAACAAGCCGTTGTGAACATGCGTGTGTTCCCTGAGTGTAAAGATCTTGCTTGTTCTAAAGACAAGTTTACCGAGGAGGCTGAGCGTGACACCACGGGCCGCGAATATAAACAGTTAATGGTGCGTCATTGGGATACATGGAGCGACCATTCAAGAAGCCACCTGTTTGTCGCCCAATTAAATGGCACTAAAGTGACTGATGCAGTAGATGTAACAGCAGGTCTTGATACTGAAACGCCGCCTAAGCCATTCTCGGGCATGGAAGAAGTAACCTTTACGCCAGATGGTAAGCATGTGGTTTATACCGCTAAAGCACCAGGTAAAGACCAAGCTTGGATCACCAACTATGATTTATGGAAAGTGAGCGTGGCTGGTGGCAAGGCTGAGAACTTAACTGAAGCGAATAAAGCGTGGGATGCACACCCTACGTATTCTGCTGACGGTCGCTACTTAGCGTACTTTGCGATGACGAAGCCCGGTTTTGAAGCTGACCGTTACCGCATTATGCTGCGCGACACTGTAACAGGCCAAGAGAAAGAAGTGGCGCCGTTATGGGATCGTAGCCCAAGCTCATTAGCATTTGGTAAAGACAATAAGACCTTATATGTTACCGCGCAAGATGTTGGCCAAGTGTCTATTTTTGAAGTTAACACTCAATTTGGTGATGTAAAGACTATTTATAACGAAGGTAGCAACAGCATTGTTGGTGTAAATAACGACAAGATTATCTTTAGCCATAAGTCATTGGTTGAGCCGGGCGATCTTTACACCATGAACCTTGATGGTCAGGACGTCAATCGCATTACTGACATCAACAAAGATAAGCTTGCTAAGGTTAAGTTTGGTGAGTATCAGCAATTTAGCTTTAAAGGCTGGAATAACGAAGAGGTTTACGGTTACTGGATCAAACCTGCTAATTACAAAGCGGGCGAGAAGTACCCGATTGCCTTCTTAGTGCACGGTGGTCCACAAGGCTCGTTTGGTAACTCGTTCAGCAGTCGTTGGAACCCACAGTTATGGGCGGGTGCCGGTTACGGTGTGGTGATGATCGACTTCCACGGGTCTACGGGCTACGGACAAGCATTTACCGATTCAATCACTCAAGATTGGGGCGGTAAACCGCTTGAAGATCTGCAAAAAGGCCTAGCAGCTGTGACTAAGCAGCAAAAATGGTTAGACGGCGATAATGCCTGTGCATTGGGCGGTTCTTATGGTGGTTACATGATGAACTGGATCCAAGGTAACTGGAACGATGGCTTTAAGTGCCTGGTTAACCATGCCGGTCTGTTTGATATGCGCTCTATGTACTATGTAACTGAAGAACTTTGGTTCCCAGAGTTTGAGTTTGGTGGCACATACGATAAAAACAAAGAGCTATATGAGAAGTTTAACCCAGTCAACTATGTTGAAAACTGGCAGACACCAATGCTTGTTATCCACGGTGAAAAAGACTTCCGTGTGCCTTATGGTCAAGGCTTAGCTGCGTTTACTTACATGCAGCGTAACGGCATTCCATCTGAGTTATTAATCTACCCAGATGAAAATCACTGGATCCTCAACCCTGACAACCTAGAGCAATGGTACGCTAATGTACTTGGTTGGATGGACCGTTGGACTGAGAAGTAAACAAGCATTTATTTGCGCGATATAATAAAAAGCCAGAACTTAGTTCTGGCTTTTTATTGGTTTTCAATTATTTATAATTTTAGGTTCAACAGTCTTGGCTAAACACTTCGACTGAGTATTCACGCTGTTTAGTCGGCTGACGGTACTCAATATGACAATGAAAGCGTCGATTGCGTATATCAGCTAATTTATCCTGCCATTTAATCGGTACGATCACTGCAGTGGTGGAACTGAGAAGTGAAGCCCTAGCGATCAGGAATTCCTCCTTAGGTAAACCAAAAGCACTGCGATAGTTATTATTGATGATATTGTTGGTCTTAATTGGCGCAAGCGGGTAGCCATTGCTAACAAAGACTTTAGTACCACCCACTTCAATATAGTATTCACCAAATAGACGATGACAATGTGGATGTTTAGAAAATAGAGAACAGCCTGCAAGAGTATGGATGTTCTCGATCGCGCTCTTTGTATAAATCATTTTGCTTTGAGCATTCACTTTACTCGCGATATTTTGAAGCTGAGCAATTTGTGCGTCTCTTCCTAAAGCCAGTAACTTGGGTAAAGCGATTACAGCGATTATCGCAAGTATAACGATGACCATAACGAGTTCAATTATTGTAAAGCCGCTTATAGGCTTGTTTTGTGCGCGCATACAATCTGTCTGAGTTTACAAAAGTGCGAAGACTATCGATTGTTCTCAGTCTTAACAAGCGGCGTTTTACGAGGCTTAAAGAGGTTATTTTGATATTGAGCGTAAGCTCACACTTAGCTATAAGCCATTGTTCATTTGGTAATTTGTTTATAACTTTCAAGCTACATCTTCTGCTAAATAAGATTGTACTGAACTGCTTTCATTGAAATATAGATTCACAGTATTGTGTTTAGGCCGCACTAAAGTGATGCTTTCTCGCTCTAATCAAAATGATTTGGAGAGATTAGCAATTTTGTGAGTAAACCTGCAGTTTGTACCTCGTTGTGGGTGTTGGTGACGTATATTCAATATGGCACTGAAAACGACCATCTTTAATTTCATTGAGTTTATGGCGCAATTGAGCAGGGACTATAGCGGTTGCTGAACCATGATGCCAAACCTGAGTGAACACAAAGTCTGATTCTGGTAAGCCAAATGCTATTCTATAATTAGGCTCGACAGCAGGACTATAAGAAAGTGGTGGCAGTGGATAGCCTAGACTCACGTATAGGCGAGTTCCGGAAACATCAACAAAATATTCTCCAGCCATGACATCCCAATTAGGGTGTCCACCACATTGATAGCTGCAGCCTTCAAGCTGTTCAATATTGTCGAGTACACTTTTGCTGTAAACAAGCTGGTTTTGACTGTTTATGTTCGCAGCCAAGCTTTTAAGTTGTGAGATCCTAGCTTCTTGGCCAAAACCTGTAAACTTAGGCACAGCAAGTACCGTAATAACCCCTAAAAGCATAATAACAACGACCAGCTCCACTAGAGTGAAACCGTTGTTTTTAGTTGATGACAAACAACAATTTGCGGTTAGATTTGGTGTTTGCTTTGTTGCGAATGACTTAGGTGAATCGAGAAGAATTGTAACAGTGCTATGTTTAAAAATCCTAAGAACTAGCAAAAAGCATAATAAGTGAAGCTGGGTGAAGATTGAAAAGGTATTTAATCGCATGGTTTAGTCTGGCTACAGGTACATGCGCCGCAGACTAACGTCCTCATGATACAATCACAAGTAGCCATTGATACGTTTTGATACAAATGACCGCTAACGTTAAGTTAGTCACAGTTTTTATTGCAACCCAATAAAATATGTTAAACATATATTTTGTTGGTTAATACAAATCTAATTGTTATTAAGTGATATGTTTGGTTTGAATAATTTCAATACAAATAGAATAACGGGTATTTTTATTGCAATAAGTTATTGTTTTACAAGACCTTAAAGTATCTTTTTTATAGAAAGAAAACGTCAGTCTAAGTAGGAAGAGGCCACATATAGTAAAAAGGCCTGCTTACTAGCAGGCCTTTCATAATTAGCTCATTAAATACTTAAGTCCACTTCAAAAACTCAAGATTAAATGACGACTTAGCTAAATTGGTTCATGGTGTTATCTTTACCAGATGCTTTTAGTGCTTGGTCACCAGAGAAGTACTCTTTGTGATCATCACCCATATCTGAACCTGCCATGTTTTGGTGTTTAACGCAGGCGATACCTTGGCGGATCTCTTTACGCTGAACATTGGCTACATAACCAAGCATGCCTTGGTCGCCGAAATACTCTTTCGCTAAGTTATCAGTCGATAGCGCAGCAGTATGGTAAGTCGGTAGTGTAATCAAGTGATGGAAAATACCGGCTTCACGTGCAGCATCAGCTTGGAAGGTACGAATTTTTTCATCAGCTTGTACAGCTAGCTCGGTATTGTCGTAGTCCACGCTCATTAGCTTGTCACGGTCATAAGCGGATACGTCTTGACCTGCTTCATTCATTAAATCGAAAACTTGCTGACGGAAGTTTAGCGTCCAGTTAAACGATGGCGAGTTGTTGTAAACCAGCTTTGCGTTCGGAATGGTTTCACGGATCTTGTTTACCATTGCGCCAATCTGTGCAACGTGCGGCTTTTCTGTTTCAATCCACAGTAAGTCAGCTCCGTTTTGTAGTGACGTAATGCAGTCAAGTACACAACGTTCTTCACCTGTGCCAGCACGGAACTGGAATAAGCCGTTTGGTAAACGTGATGGCTTAACAAGTTGGCCATTTTGCTGAAAAACCACATCACCATTAGCAAGATTGGCTGCATCTACCGCTTCAACTTGTAAGAATGAGTTGTATTGGTCGCCTAAATCGCCAGCTTCATTGGTTACGGCAATTTTTTGCGTTAGGCCTGCGCCTAATGAATCTGTACGCGCCACAATCACACCATCATCAATGCCTAGCTCTAGGAATGCATAACGAACAGCGTTGATTTTTGCTAAGAACTCAACGTGGGGTACGGTAACTTTACCGTCCTGGTGACCACATTGCTTAACGTCAGACACTTGGTTTTCAAGCTGAATACAACATGCGCCAGCTTCGATCATCTGCTTAGCCATCAGGTAAGTCGCTTCTTCGTTACCAAAACCGGCATCGATATCAGCAATAATCGGTACAACATGGGTTTCGAAGTTATCAATTTTTGCTTGGATTGCCGCTTTTTCAGATTCTGCTGCAGCATCTAGTTGGCGAAATAGACCACCGAGTTCACGGGCATCAGCTTGGCGCAAGAAGGTGTATAGCTCTTTGATAAGCGAAGCTACAGAAGTCTTTTCATGCATTGATTGGTCAGGAAGGGGACCAAACTCACTGCGCAGTGCTGCAACCATCCAACCCGAAAGGTAAAGGTAACGGCGCTTAGTGGTAAGCAAATGCTTTTTAATAGATATCATTTTTTGCTGACCAATAAATCCATGCCAGCAACCTAAAGATTGGGTGTACTGCGACGAGTCTTTGTCGTAGTTGTCCATATCTTCACGCATAATTTTTGCAGTGTATTTAGCAATATCCAAACCCGTTTTAAAACGGTTTTGTAGACGCATACGGGCTACAGACTCTGGGTTGATTGCATTCCATGCACTACCTTCACCATTAATCAAGGTAGCAGCTTCATCGATGTTTGTTCTGTAATTTGTCATGTGTCTATTCCTTTAACAATATGATTAGCGGCGATTGATTACGTTGAAAATATTAGTAAGATTTGTTTAAATAAGTCTAATTTATAGTTTCTATATCCGGTATTTATTTTATGAATATATCTCGTATCGATTTGAATTTGTTAGTTTATCTTGATGTGTTGCTGCGTGAAAAAAATGTTACAAAGGCGGCGGATCAGCTGGGGATCAGCCAGCCCGCTATGAGTAATGGCTTAAAAAGACTACGTACGTTATTTGATGATCCCTTGCTGATCAGAACGAGCCAAGGCATGACACCTACAGAGCGAGCACAGGAGCTACAGCCTACAATTAGTGAGCTAATCATTGGCTTAGAAAAAGCGGTGCAACCTCGAGCTGAGTTTAACGCCGCAGAAAGCGAGCAAGTGTTCAGAGTCATGGCTAGCGACTACGCTGAAGCCACGTTAATCCCACCACTTATCGCCAGACTTCGCACTGAAGCGCCTAATGTGATCCTCGATATTATGACCCCAAGTGATGTGAGTTTTCCCGATGTTGAGCAAGGTCGAGTTGATATGGTGATCAACCGCTTTGACAGTATTCCACAGTCGTTTCATCAAAAAGTGTTATGGAGTGATGACTTTAGTTGTCTGATTAGTAAAACAAATCCAGTTCTAGATAAGTTTTCATTAGATAGCTATTTAAAAGCTAACCATGTTTGGGTGAGTAAAACCGGCATGGGTGTGGGAGTGGGAATGGATCCAGGCGATGTGCAAAGGTTAGGTTGGGTTGATGAGGCCTTAACAAAAATTGGTGTACAGCGACGCATCACCGTGTTCACTCGCCATTATCAAGCTGCTTGTTTGTTGGCAGAGCAACAAGATTTGATCGCAACCATACCAAGTAAAATGGCAAAGCAGCACGAGAATAACGAGCGAGTTTGCATAGTTCCACCGCCGTTTATTATTCAGCCTATCGCACTTACCATGGCCTGGAGCCCACTACTACAGCATAACCCTGCACATAAGTGGATGCGTCAATTGATCACACAAACTGCTGACAGTTTTGGTCGTGAAGCCTGATTTAAGTAACAAACTTACACCATAGTTGTTTATTTACGCAAAAGGCCTATTTTTGATAACCAGTGTGAATGCCGGGTATAAATAGTATAAATTTCATAAATACCATGTGTAGGGTATAGGCTAGTACTTTATGGATAATTTCTGTTCTCAAGAACGTAAACGGCTAAGCGTAACTAGAACCAAAAGCAAATAATAAGCTAATTATTAGATAAGATATGAAGGTTCAAGTGAAAACGATGTGAATCGCGTAGAGCGTTAAATGGACAATTAAGGGCATATTATGACTGCACGTATTAAAGTTGGTGGTTTACAAATTGCAAAACCACTTTGGGATCTAGTCGATAGTGAAATTTGCCCTGGTACAGGGATTAGTTCACAAATCTTTTGGCGCAAGTTTGAAGAGATCGTTAATCAATTAGGTCCCGTCAATAGGGCCTTACTGCAAAAGCGTGAACAGATCCAACAGCAAATAGATGAATGGCATCAAGGTAACGCAGGCAAACCATTTGTATTGTCAGACTATAAAGCCTTTTTAGCCGACATTGGTTACTTGGTTAAAGAGGGGGAGCCGTTTGCCATAACCACAGAAAACATTGACACTGAAATTACCTCTCAAGCGGGCCCTCAGTTAGTGGTGCCGGTTAAAAATGCCCGTTTTGCGCTCAATGCAGCCAACGCTCGCTGGGGCAGTTTATATGATGCGCTCTATGGCACAGATGCTATTTCTGTCGATGACGGCGCTGAGATAAGCAAAACTTATAATCCAATCCGCGGCACTAAAGTGATTGCTTTCGCTAAAAAGCATTTAGATACCGCAGCGCCTTTAGCTGTCGGTTCTCATGCAGACGTTACGCAATACTTTATTGAAGATCAAAAGCTACAAGTTAAATTTAACGATGGCACTCAAACAGGGTTACTGCATCCACAGCGATTTGTCGGCTTTAATGGAGGTCCTGCAAGCCCAAGTGCAGTACTTCTAGTCAATAATGGATTGCATATAGAAATCCAAATTGACCGCTCAAGTGTCATTGGGCAAACCGACTCGGCTGGGGTTAAAGATTTATTGGTGGAAGCGGCTGTCACCACCATTATGGATTGTGAGGATTCAGTTGCGGCGGTTGATGCTGAAGATAAAGTCGAGATCTATCGTAATTGGTTAGGTCTGATGCAGGGTAACCTCAGCGCAAACCTAAATAAGAACGGTAAAAAAATAACGCGTGAGCTTAACGACGACAGAGTGTATTGCGCCGCAGACGGTAAGAGTATTGTTTTGCCCGGACGTAGTCTACTGTTTGTGCGTAACGTAGGTCACTTGATGACTAACGATGCAGTACTTGATAAAAACGGTGACGAAGTGCCTGAGGGCTTTTTGGATGGCATGGTGACAGTTTTTGCAGCTATCCACGATCTAAAGGGTAATAATAACCAGCGCAGTAATAGCCGCAAAGGGTCGATAAATATTGTTAAACCAAAAATGCATGGTCCTGAAGAAGTGGCATTTACCTGTGAGCTGTTTACCCGAATAGAAGACGCGTTCAAACTGGCACGCAACACCATCAAAGTCGGCATTATGGATGAAGAGCGCCGCACCACAGTGAACCTGAAAGAGTGTATTCGCGCTGCGCGTGAACGGGTGGTGTTTATTAATACCGGGTTTTTGGACAGAACCGGTGATGAAATTCATACGTCTATGCTAGCTGGTCCATTCGTTGCAAAATCAGTGATGAAACAACAACCATGGATTAAAGCTTATGAAGACTGGAATGTTGATATTGGACTTGAGTGTGGCTTACAAGGTCGTGCCCAGATAGGTAAGGGTATGTGGCCGATGCCAGACGAAATGGCAGCCATGCTAGAGCAAAAAATAGGTCATCCAAAAGCGGGTGCTAATACGGCTTGGGTGCCATCACCCAATGGCGCGGTTCTACATTCAACCCACTATCATCAAGTGAAAGTGACTGATGTGCAGCAAGAGTTAAAGCAGCGTAAGCGAGCAAGTCTAGATGACTTATTAACCCTGCCTTTAATGCAAGAGTTGAGCGAGCTGACGCGCGAGCAAAAACAGTTTGAGCTCGATAATAATGCCCAAGGTATTTTAGGTTATGTGGTTCGCTGGATTGATCAAGGCGTAGGTTGCTCAAAGGTGCCTGATATTAATAATGTTGGTTTGATGGAAGACAGGGCGACTTTACGTATTTCATCGCAATACCTTGCTAATTGGATACACCACGGTGTTTGCACTAAAGATGAGGTGATGGCATCACTTAAAAAGATGGCGCTAGTGGTTGATAAGCAAAATCAAACCGATAGTGAATATATAAATATGGCACCAGGTTTTGAGGGTATCGCCTTTAGGGCTGCTTGCGATTTGATTTTTAAAGGTAAGCAGCAACCGTCTGGTTACACCGAACCTTTATTACATGCTTACCGAAAGGAGGCCAAGACAAAATCCGTTGCATAAAAATGTCCACTAATTAAGAGCATAATAAACGCTATGAATATTAAATTTATAGCGTTTATTTATGTGCTTTTTTGAGACAGTCTTGGATAATAAACGAAGTAGATTAGATGTTTGTTTATAATCGAGGGTTCATTTGTATGACAGTTTTTCTATTGTAGGCATTTTTGACCAATACCATAAATATAGCCAGCTAGCTGGAAAGAAAATAAAACTTAACAAGCTAGAATAGAAACCGATTAAAGGTAAGTTGTTTGATTTACCTTTAGCTGTCTTTATAGTGAGAAAAACCATCAATATAAAATTGATGAAAATAATTTGACCAGCAATTGTGGCATTGATATTCAAAGGTGTGTCCTTACATCTCAGAGTTTAGGAGGGCATTTCCCTTTACAGTATTTTTATGGAGTCACAATGCAAGCTAGAGTCCTTATTGGCTTCATTGTTTTGTACTAAGGTAGCTAATTTTTAATAACCTAGCAAGGTTATAGAATATTAGAATACTCTTAGCTCTAACTGTTAACTTCTGCTTTGTTATGAAGAGCAATAGACAAATCGTATTACCTAAATAAAGCGTTTGTAGCATATAAGTATCGTTTACTGTTAGCACTAGCACTTTTAGCGGCATATAGCTTCAACAATATGATTAATATGTCGATTTATACACCCGCTCTACGTTAAGCTTGCTGCCCATAAATAATCTAAAAGGGTTAACTCATTGAGTGCTAAAGCGACGGTAGTCATTATTGAAGACGAGCCAGCTATTGCAGACAATCTCATTCATGTACTGGAAATGGATGGTTTTAATGTTTGTTGGTTTGCAACAGGTGAACAAGGTTTAGCCTATGTTGCTGGCAACAATGTTGAACTGGTCGTGCTTGATGTTGGCCTGCCTGATGTGAACGGTTTTGAGCTTTGTAAAACCATACGCGAATTTTCTGACGTGGCGATTATCTTTTTAACCGCAAGAAATGATGAAATAGACCGGGTAGTTGGATTAGAGATTGGCGCTGATGATTATGTGACTAAGCCATTTAGCCCACGTGAAATGCTTGCCCGCATTAAATTACGCATTAAAAAGCCCGTTTCTACCCCGATTGAAGTTGAAAACTGTAACAGCATAGATATCACCGCCAGTCTTTTGCAATCAGCCAATTACGACTACTGCGTTAATGGTCAGATGATCGGTTTAACTGCAGTTGAATTCAAAATCCTTGATAAACTTATTAACAGCAATGCAAATGTACTAAGCCGTGAGCAGTTGCTGCTTGCTGCAGATATCGCACCTTCCGCTTCCTATGAACGTAACATCGATTCCCATATCAAAGCCATTCGCAATAAACTGAGATCTTATGGTTTGGACGATTTGATCAAGACTAAACGCGGATTTGGCTACTTTTATTCTGAGAGTTCACTTTAATGACTCGTTGGCCAAAAATCCCATTAGGCCTAAGACTCTTCTCTCTGTACTTTATCTTGGTCGGGATCACTGCTTACATGGTGAGCACCACTGTTATACAAGAGCTTAAGCCTACGGTTCGGCAAACGACGGAAGAGACGCTTATCGATATGGCTAATCTGTTAGCCGTTCTGGCAGAAGAAGAGGTTGCCAATGACCGAATTTCTGAAAGCCGGTTCTCTAAGTTACTTGCGGCTTACGGGCAGCGAGAGCCGCAAGCGCGTAGATGGGAGCTGGGTAAAAAAGCGCTCAACCACCGGATTTATATTACCGATAAAAACGGCATAGTGATTGCCGACTCTTGGCAACAAGATGTAGGCGAAGACTATTCAAAATGGAATGATGTGTACCTTACCCTGCGAGGCCAATACGGTGCGCGCAGTACCACGGAAGATCCCAATGACCCTTTATCAACCGTCATGCATGTAGCAGCACCCATCTACCATAACAATTCGATTATCGGCAGCGTCACAGTGGCTAAAGCCAACCGCTCAGTACAGCCCTATATTGATATCTCTAAACGCAATGTGTTGTATTGGATGGTATTGATGAGTGGTTTAGTACTTATTGCGGGCGCTTTGTTTTCGTGGCGGATCCATTCAGCGCTACATAAGTTGGAAAACTACGCTGATAAAATGGGCCGTGGTGAAAAAGTGGTTAAACCGACATTCCGCGTTTTTTACGAATATGCCAATTTAAGTCATGCATTAGAAAAGATGCGCGAGCAAATAGATGGTAAAAAGTATGTGGAGCAATATGTTGAAACGCTCACCCATGAACTTAAAAGCCCACTGTCTGCGATAAAAGGTGCTAGCGAAATTCTGCAAACACCATTATCAACCGATAAAGTGCACCGTTTCTCGGCTAATATTGAGCGAGAAGCTGACCGCATGCAGTCTTTAATCGATAAACTGCTAGAGTTAGCCCGCTTAGAGAAACGGCCACAATTAGATTCTTTGGCGCCGATTAATCTTATCGATATGATTAACCAAATTAATCTCGCTTCAGAAGTGCGTTTTGTCACTAAATCTGTGGTATGCCAATTTGATTGCGCCTTATCGCTGGAAAAACTCAGCAATTCCTCAGTACTTGGAGACAACTTTTTATTTCAACAAGCACTGTTTAACTTGATGGATAACGCAATAGATTTTGTAGAACCAAACGGAACTATTCAGTGGTCACTATTACCTGTGAAGGACGGACTCCAGCTAGCTATTTATAATACCGGCCCGCATATTCCTGATTACGCTATGGCGCGCATTATTGAACGTTTCTACTCATTACCGCGTAAAACTGGCATTAAAAGTACCGGTTTAGGGCTTAATTTTGTTGAGCAGGTGGTCAAGTTGCATCATGGCACACTCAATATAGAAAATGTCTCGCAAGGCGTTAAAGTCACCCTTATATTGCCTTTGACTGCAAACTCCATCTAATCTCCATATTCGCTCCATTTAATCCCCAACTGTTGATTTTAAAATACAGTCATCAACAGTTGGAGAATTACCTTTGAAAAATATACTTAATAATCAGACCGTAGCGAAATTTGGATTTGTACTTTTGCTTTTTGTATTGCTGCAGATCCCTTTATCTATGGTGAGTAACTTGATCTCAGAGCGCTCATATCGATTAGAAGAGGTGCGAAACGAAATTGCGCGAAGTAGCACTGGTGAACAAAGGATTATCGGGCCTTTCATTAGCGTTAATTACACTGAAATGGTCAATCATGAAGGTAAGCAGTATTTTACTGAGCACCGTCAATACATTTTACCGGAAACCTTTAATTTTAATGCTGATCTGGAAAGCTATGCTAAATATCGGGGGATCTATCAAGCGCGCCTTTATAAAGCAGATAGTCGGCTAACGGGTACGTTTGACTTAAGCCCTTTAACACAGATTGGCCGAGATAAGATAAACAGTGTGTCTATGGTTGTTGGGGTTAGTGATAGTCGGGGCCTAATCAAACTCAATAAAATGACACTGGATGGAAAAAGTATTGAAATCCAGCCAGGCACGGGACTCAATCAATTTGCCCAAGGATTTCATACCAATCTTGACTTTACTCAGTTGTTAGCATGGAAAGATAGTACTTCTAACAACGGTTCTGCCGATATTAAGCTGCAGCCGTTAACGTTTGATTTTAATTTCTTATTGCAAGGGATGGAGTCGATACAAGTTACTCCGATTGGTAAAGTTTCAAATGTTGAAATGAATTCTCTTTGGCCGCATCCGAGTTTTACGGGGGATTTTTTACCCATTTCATCTGACATTTCTGATAAAGGCTTTAACGCGCAATGGGCTAGTAACAACTTTTCTTCCAATATTAGCCAACTGTTTGAACGTTGTATGATTGATTCTGGTCGTTGTGCAGAACTAGACCGTCGGCAGATGGGCGTTGATTTAATAGAGCCGGTTGATCATTACCTTAAATCCCATCGCGCTGTAAATTATTCCTTGTTGGTTATTACTTTAGTGTTTGCCAGCTTCTTCCTACTTGAGCTGTTTCAAGCTCGCCTAATGCACCCTGTACAATATGGTTTTGTAGGCTTAGCGTTAGCCTTGTTTTATCTATTACTGATCTCTTTCAGTGAGCACCTTGGCTTTAATTGGGCTTATGTTTTGTCAGCTATCGCCTCAACAGTTTTGTTGAGTATTTATGTCGGCGGAATGTTGGCAAACCCAAAACAGGGCAAGCTGTTTGGGCTCTGTTTAATGGGACTTTATGGCTTGTTGTTTGGATTGCTACAAGCTGAAAGCTATGCCTTGTTGATGGGAAGTCTATTGTGCTTTGCAATTTTGAGTTTGTTGATGCTACTGACTCGACATGTTGATTGGTATGCAAAAAACGCAGACCACTCAGTTATAAACAAAGACGTTCCGCCGGAGCTTGAGAATGACGGTCAATAAGATGTTGGTTGGCAAAATAAATGATAAACCGCTCGCGGCGCGAGAGTGTTACTTTGGGGTCAGCCCTGTAAAGGCATTAATAAGCTTGAGCCTGTTATTTGTGCTGGTCTTTATTGCACTCTTTGTTCGAGACACGTTTATTAGACCGATACTCGGAGATGTGCTGGTCGTGGTGTGGTTATATTATTTACTGGCGAGCTTTTTACCCCTTAGAACTCGGACATTAATCTTGATGACGTTATCAATAGCTTTTAGTGTTGAGTTTGCCCAATACATTAGAGTGCCTAAGTTACTTGGGATAGAACCAGGCTCTGTAATAGGTACCATTTTGGGCGCGACCTTTGATTGGCTAGACTTAATCGCTTACATAACAGGGGCTGTTTTATGTGTGGTTATTGAGCGGGTATTAAACAGGAGAGTTACGGCCAAAACTTGTCGGTAAACAGAGAGCGCAAAAACTGAGCGGTAAAAAACTGATAGTACTCATCAGTATAAAGATAAAACCTAGCCAATATTGGCTAGGTTTTATCCGTTTAAGAGGCAATTCAATTAGCAGTACTGAGTACTACTCATCGCGGTAATCATTGCCATAGTAGCTTGCTAACAAGACTTGCTTAAGCTCGGCAATGAGCGGGTATCTAGGATTGGCCCCGGTGCATTGGTCATCGAAAGCATCTTCGGCTAACTCGTCGAGTTTGGCAATAAAATCGGCCTCGTTGACCCCCGCTGCTTGGATTGAGCATGGAATGCCAATCGTCTCCTTGAGCTCATCAATTTTTTTAATGAGCGCTTCGACTTTTTCTTCATCAGTAATGCCTTCGCCTATCGCGTCTTCCAGTTTTAAATGTTCAGCAATCTTTGCATAGCGGCAAAGTGCTTTCGGTCTATCATATTGACTAAATGCAGCCTGCTTGGTTGGCATGTCTGTTGCGTTAAAGCGGATCACATTGCTGATCAGTAAAGCATTCGCTAAACCATGAGCGAGGTGAAACTCAGCTCCCAGCTTGTGTGCCATTGAGTGGCAAATACCTAAAAAGGCATTAGCAAATGCGATACCCGCAATGGTTGCGCCGTTATGAACCTTTTCTCTCGCGACTGGAGCATTGGCACCATGCTCATAGGCATCGGGCAAGTGGGTAAATAACAAGTCTAGCGCTTGCAGCGCCTGTCCATCACTATATTCGTTAGCCATTACGCTCACATAGGCTTCTAATGCATGCGTGACAGCATCAATGCCGCCAAAAGCGGTCAGTGACTTTGGCATGTCCATCACGAGGTTTGGGTCGACAATGGCCATGTTTGGCGTCAACTCATAGTCGGCGATAGGGTACTTCATGCCGGTTTGTTCGTCTGTGACCACTGCAAATGGCGTTACCTCTGAGCCTGTACCAGAGGTCGTTGGGATAGCCACCATTTTGGCTTTACGGCCAAGCTTTGGAAACTTATAAATCCGCTTAGTGATATCCATAAAGCGCAGTGCTAAATCGGCAAAATCAACATCGGGGTGTTCATACATAACCCAGATGATTTTTGCCGCATCCATCGGAGAGCCGCCCCCGAGCGCTATAATCACATCCGGCTGAAAGCTCTGGGCCACTTTAGCGCCTTGCTTAACTATGTGCATGGTTGGGTCGGCTTCAACTTCATAAAAGACTTCAGTCTCTAACCCTTGGGACTTGAGGATTTTAATGGTTTCATCGCAGTAACCATTATTGAACAAGTACTTGTCGGTAACGATGAGCGCCCGTTTTTTATCGCTTAACTCCTCAAGTGCGATAGGTAAGCTGCCACGGCGGAAATAAATAGAAGAGGGAAGTTTATGCCACAACATATTTTCAGCTCGCTTAGCGACGGTCTTCTTGTTGATAAGATGACTTGGGCCGACATTTTCAGAAATTGAGTTACCACCCCATGAACCACAGCCTAAAGTGAGCGACGGCGCTAACTTAAAGTTATACAAATCGCCAATACCGCCCTGAGATGCAGGCGTATTAATTAAGATCCTGGCGGTTTTCATTCTAAAGCCAAATGCTTTAACTCTGTCTGTTTGGGTATCTTGGTCGGTGTACAAACCTGAGGTATGGCCAATACCGCCTAAGGTAACGAGAGCTTCAGCTTTATCGACCGCATCTTCAAAATCACTGGCGCGATACATTGCAAGTAGTGGTGACAGTTTTTCATGAGCAAAAGCTTCTGCGTTATCAATATCTGTCACTTCGCCTATAAGTACTTTCGTTGAGTGATGAACGGTTATCCCTGCCATTTCGGCAATTTTAGCTGCACTTTGGCCGACGATATCTGCATTTAGTCCGCCATCTTTTAAAATAACAGACTGCATCGCTTTGGTTTCGTCAGCATTTAAAACGTAGCCGCCATGGCTGGCAAAGCGCTGTTTTACAATATCGTAGATCTCATCAACCACCACAACGGCTTGTTCAGAGGCACAAACCACCCCGTTATCGAAGGTTTTTGACATCAATATTGAGCTCACTGCGCGTTTAATATCGGCGGTTTCATCAATGACAATCGGTGTATTACCAGCGCCAACTCCAATGGCAGGTTTACCTGAAGAGTAGGCGGCTTTAACCATACCTGGACCACCCGTTGCTAAGATCAGGTTAATGTCATTGTGGGTCATTAACTGATTTGAAAGCGCGACAGAAGGTTCATCAATCCAACCGATAATATCTTTTGGCGCGCCAGCAGCAACCGCAGCTTCAAGTACAATGCGTGCAGCCATAGTGGTTGACTCTTTTGCCCTTGGGTGGGGAGAGAATATAATGCCGTTACGGGTTTTAAGACTAATAAGAGCTTTAAATATTGCTGTTGATGTTGGATTGGTCGTAGGAACAATACCGCAGATTATGCCGACGGGTTCGGCGATGGTAATCGTACCAAATGTGGGGTCTTCAGAAAGAATACCGCAGGTCTTTTCATCTTTATATTTATTGTAAATATACTCAGAGGCAAAGTGGTTCTTAATCACTTTATCTTCTATCACGCCCATGCGGGTTTCATTGGCCGCGACTTTTGCTAATGCTATGCGTGCGTCCGCAGCTGCAAGTGCTGCAGCGCGAAAAATGGTATCGACTTGTTGTTGAGAGTAATTGGCAAATATTTGTTGGGCAGCCTTTACTCTTTCTATCAGCAGGTTGAGTTCTTGCTCATTTGATATTGTCATAATCGCAATCCTGAAAAAATTTAGCCAAACCGCGCTTGGCTAAATATTCTCCGGTGCTCTAGACTTCACTTTATGAATAAAAATTACACTTATCGAGGTCATTCTGCAGTGACTAAGGCCACATTTTCAACGAGAACTGTAATTTTATAACGAGTATAACTTAAGGATGTTGCGGTTTAACGTCAATGTAAAGCGAGTGCAGCAAAACTATTATTCAAAGTTGTGATTTAGGATAGAAAATCTCATTTTTGGTTTTAAGGGTCATGAGTTAGAGTAGCGCCACATTTTTAATGAACAAATAACGCCTTGGGCGCGTTGAGGGTAAGACGTTGGATTTAACACTCTACGTTAAATTTTTTCTCGGCTTAATTGCGATAATTAATCCATTTGGATTGTTACCGGTTTTTGTGAGCTTAACCAGTCATCAGACCGAAGCTGAGCGTAACCATACGGGTAAAGTTGCAAACTTTGCTGTGGTAGTGATTTTGTTGGTAACGATATTTGCTGGCCAGCATATCTTGAACATGTTTAGCATCTCGCTGTCGGCTTTTAGAATTGCAGGCGGTACGCTTATCGCAATTATTGCGATGTCGATGTTGCAAGGTAAGTTAGGTGAAGTAAAACGCAACAAAGAAGAAGACCGTGAAGCCTCGGGCATGGAATCTGTTGCGGTTGTGCCATTAGCCTTGCCGTTAATGGCTGGTCCTGGTGCAATTAGTTCGGTTATCGTTTCAGCTGCTGAGCATAATAGCTTTGAAAACTTAATTGGCATGTCAATTACAGTGATCTTGTTTGGACTGCTTAGTTTTACTTTATTTAGAATGGCGCCAATTATCTTTAAGATCTTAGGCAACACAGGCATTAACGTGATCACCCGTTTAATGGGTCTATTGATGCTGTCTATCGGTATCGAAGTGATTGCAGCCGGTGTAAAAGGATTCTTCCCTGGATAACTAACTTGTACTGATTAGATTACTGCTTGATAGCAAAGAAAAAAGGCACTCGAACGAGTGCCTTTTTTAGTTTTATTAAAATGAGCCCATTAGAACTCGCAATTAAGCTCCATCATAGAGGCTGATTTGGCACTAAAAAGATGTTGATGCAATCTAGCGGCAAATTCATCTGTCATACCGGAGATATAGTCGGCAATAACGCGATAGCTGTTTTCGCCTGCTTGCTCACTGGCGAGCCAACGTTCGCGAGTATTGAGCGGTAATAAGCGCTCAGGATCTGAGATAAAAGCTTCAAATAACTCCATCACTATTTGTTGCCCTTTATACTCGACCATTTGTATTTCAGGTTTGCGGATCACATACTTATAAACGAATTGCTTAAGCACATTGAGCGCTTCTGCAAAAGCGGGTTCTAGGGCTGCGTTATATCTTAATAGGGGCTCTTCAAACAAAGGGTTTTCTTGAATAGATATCGCCGTTACAAAACCATTTACCAGTGTGCCTATTGCATCTTTGCGCTGATGATGTTTGCTGGAAAACAATCTTTCGCTGATGGTGCTGAACTCGTTCTTTAACCAGTCGTCTGGTGTTTCTAGTAAGGTTAGGGTGACATCAGTACGCCACTGCGCCTCATTAACAATGCCCATCACAATAGCATCTTCAAGATCGTGTACCGCATAGGCAATATCATCCGCTAATTCCATGATTGAACAATCTAATGATTTATAGCGGGTACGTTTGTGTTTAACACCTTCTACTTCATGGCTCGATAAGAACAGTGCTCGATCATTTTCAGATAAAGGCGCAAGCACCCAATCTAAAATTTCAATGTCATCATCAAAAAGTCCTTTTACAGGGATCCAATCACCCGGCTTTAATTGCCTAAAGTTGGCTACTGCCGGCTGTTTTTGGCGGCTAAAGAGAGCACTGAAAGGGGCGGGATACTTTAAGATCCCAAGCAATGTTCTACGGCATAAGTTCATACCATAAAACTCAGTGTAGGGTTCTAACCGAGTTAATATACGAAATGTTTGTCCATTGCCTTCAAAACCGCCTTTATCGCGCATCATATAGTTAAGCGCTATTTCGCCACCGTGACCAAAAGGTGGATGGCCGATATCGTGGGCAAGACACAAAGATTCGATAAGGCTCATTGAATCAAGAAGCGCATTGTACTCAGGCTGTTTTTGTTTAATTTGGGCACATATGCCAGTACCGATTTGTGATACTTCTAGTGAATGGGTTAGGCGGGTACGATAAAAATCATTCATGCCGACACCAAGTACTTGAGTTTTAGCCTGCAGGCGCCTAAAAGCAGCAGAATGCAATATTCTGGCTCTATCACGTTGGTAGGGACTACGATGATCGTTACGCCTTTGTTTGTCCTCGCCTAAGCGTCTTTCATTCCAAACTGCGTCTGTCATATACATTCCTTTAATGGCTTAAAGCAGCTTATTAATATCGTCTAAATCAAGGGTAAAGCTGGGAATAAAGCACTCGATAAAATAGTTTACCGCTGGGTTTGGATCGCTCTTGAGTCTTTGCTCCAAGCGTTTTTGTGCTGTGTTAAATTCAGTATTGCCTGCACGCTTTTCTTCTAAACATTTCAGGTACGCACAAAGGGTATCCGCTGACTTAACCAAGGCTTTATATTCGACATCGGCGTACTCGCTAGTGAGTAGCGCCTGATAATCCTCTCTAAATTCTTCTGGCACCATCTCAAGTAGTCGTTGTTCGGCAATGGCTTCAATTTTCTTATATTCAGCCTCTATCTCTTTATTGAAATATTTAACAGGAGTGGGGAGGTCGCCGGTAATAATTTCACTGGCATCATGATAGATAGCAATGGTGGCTGCTTGGTAGGGGTCGTAATTGCCATCAAATTTTTTGTTGCTAATGATTGCTAACGCATGGGCAACCATAGAGACTTGTAGTGAATGTTCTTGTACATTCTCTGTTCTTACGTTGTACATTAACGGCCAGCGTTGAATTAATTTCATTCTAGCTAAATGGGCAAATAAGTGGCTCATTGTATGCCTCACGGATAAGTGTTCTATTATTCGAGACTAGCATAATCAGCATACAAAAAAACGACCCGAAGGTCGTTTTTTCTAGTTAAATTATTATAAAAAACAATTTAATGAATTACTTAGCAAAAGCTTTTTTGCTTACTGCTTATAATTACCGAGGAAATCACCAAATTCTGAAAGTGCCTTTGTTAGCTCTTCTTTGTAAGGTAAGAACACCACGCGTACGTGATCAGGTTCTGGATAGTTAAACGCAGAGCCTTGAACCAATAGGATCTTCCTATCTTTTAGCAAGTCGAGCACTAAACGCTCATCATCACGTAGGTTAAACTTCTTTTGATCAAGCTTAGCGAAGGCGTATAACGCACCCTTTGGTGTTTTAACGCTAACACCAGGAATAGAGTTAAGCATATCCACACAGGCATCACGTTGAACGCGTAAACGTCCACCAGGTTGTACTAGCTCTTGAATGCTCTGATAACCACCCAAAGCTGTTTGAATTGCATGTTGGCTCGGTACGTTAGCACACAGGCGCATAGAGGCCAGCATATCTAAGCCTTCAACATAGCTCTTAGCGGCTTTCTTGTTACCAGTAAGCATCATCCAGCCTACACGGAAACCCGCTGCACGGTATACTTTTGAAAGACCGTTAAAGGTAACGGTTAAGATATCATCTGACAGGCTCGCTGCTGGGATATGTACAGCTTCGTCATATAAAATCTTGTCGTAAATCTCATCAGCAAACAAAATCATGTCGTTTTGGCGACATAGCTCAATTACTTCCAAGATCAGTTCTTTTGAATACACTGCGCCAGTTGGATTATTTGGGTTAATTAACACAATACCGCGGGTTCTTGGCGTGATTTTACTTTTGATATCTTCAAGATCTGGGAACCAATCTGATTCTTCATCACAGCGATAATGCTGTGCTTTACCGCCAGATAAATGAACTGAAGCCGTCCATAATGGATAATCAGGAGAGGGTACTAGTACTTCATCACCACTATTAAGCAAACCTTGCATCGCCATCACGATAAGCTCAGATACACCGTTACCAATGTAAATGTCTTCGATGTCTACACCAAAGATCCCTTGTGATTGGTAATGTTGCACAATCGCTTTACGGGCAGAAAATAGACCTTTCGATTCACAGTAACCTTGTGCGCTTGGCAGGTTTAAAATAACGTCACGAACGATCTCTTCAGGGGCCTCAAATCCAAATGGGGCAGGGTTACCGATATTCAGTTTAAGAATACGGTGACCTTCATCTTCTAGACGACGGGCTTCTTTATGTACTGGACCACGAATGTCGTAACATACAGAATCTAATTTGTTGGATTTGATAATAGGGCGCATCTACACCTCGAAAATGCTGAAAATACGAGCCAAACACTTCTTTGACTTTGTTGCAGGCACAATAGCTAAAAACAAACGACAAATAAAGGATTAAATATCTAATTTAAAGCAATAAAAAAGATAATGATCTTATTATGGTTGTCTGAAACACCTATTTTTAGGTGTTAATGCTTTTTTGGTGGCGTTTCTCAGTGTTAACTATCGAAAGGTGAGAGTAAGTCGTCATATAAAGCCTAAATTAGGATTCTGATGCTTGGAACAGTTTTTTGCGCTGGTTTTACTATAGTAGTCGGTTAGTTTAGCTATTTGGGATCAGTAGCGAAGGTCATCAGATTGATTGAATAAAGTGCGCGAGGCAATGAAACAACTGTATGTAGCTAAGGTTATTGCAATTGAAGTCATTACCTCTAAGGAGTGTGAGCTCTTCTGTATAGAGAAGATAATTCTGCAGGTTTGGTTTGCGGCAAGCATAAAAAAGCCGGCAAGTAGCCGGCTTTTGAAAACGAATTTAAAATTAAACGCGCTTTTTGAACTCGTTAGTACGAGTGTCAATTTCAATCATGTCACCAGTCTTAACGAAGTCGGCAACACTTAGCGTACCGCCGCCAGTGATAGTAGCAGGCTTCATTACTTTACCTGAAGTATCACCACGAGCTGAAGGCTCTGTGTAAGTCACTTCACGTACTACAGAAGTTGGTAGTTCAACTGAAATTGCTTTACCTTCGTAGAAAGTCACTTGGCAGTTTTCTTCCATGCCATCAACGATGTATGCAGCAGCATCGCCTAGGTTTTCAGCTTCAACGTCGTACTGGTTGTATTCTGCGTCCATGAAAACATACATAGGATCAGCGAAGTAAGAGTAAGTACAGTCTAGACGCTCTAGAATGATGTCTTCCATCTTGTCTTCACCTTTGAAGGTGCTTTCAGTCGTAGAATCTTGTAGAACGTGCTTAAGCTTTAATTTAACGATAGCAGCGTTACGGCCAGAACGAGTTGTTTCAGTTTTTTGAACAACCCATGGGCTGCCATCTAACATGATCACGTTACCAGGACGGAGTTCATGAGCAGTTTTCATTACACTATTTCCTATTTTAGGTTTTTTCTATTTAAACGTAGTATCTTAGCTATTTTTGACGAATTGAACTAGTCGAGAAACAAGATCTACATCATTTATCGCATCGATTGGCCATTGCTTTGCGTGTTGCTGCAACGGCAAACCTGCTAAATTTAGTTGTTGCCAATGCTCGCAGGTCGCATCTGCTTGCCCCTGGTTAAAGGCAAGGTTGAGTGCTTTCCAGCTATTCGCTAATTCTGGCGGCAGATTATTACAGTAAAGCTGCATAAAGGCATCTAATTTTATTAGATGATAGTCATCTTCTTGCACATATATGTGCCAAATGAACGGTTTTGCAGCCCATTGGGCGCGTAAAAACGAATCTTCACCCCGCACGATATTAAAATCACAGCTCCAAAGTAGCTTATCGTAGCCTTCTTGATCTGTCATCGGCAAAATATGAATGACTAAATTATTGAGTTTAATTTGGCTGCCTTTTGAAACTTCATCGACAGAGCAGGGCAGTAACTCGACTAAGCTATTAAGGCAACGTCCTTTTGGGATCAGTGCATGCACAGTTTGCTCGCTATGTTGCCACAGCTGACATAGTGCCAGTAAAGAAGTGGTTTCATAACTAAAGACACTAACGACGGTATCACTCGTTTTTATTCCTCGAAGGCCTAAACTTTCAAACAAACTTAATCGATTGCTAACATCTGCCTGCCAAGCATCACGCTGTGCAAATAACTGCTGCTCGCAAATTAAGCCACCGGTTTTATCAGTAAAGCCCGGGAAGTAGAAGTACTTCTTTAAGCCACTGGATTGCATTGATGGTAGGCCATGACAGCCTTCAACCCAAGATTCTGCGCTCAGGTATTCAAGATTTAGCCAAACGGGTGGTTTTTGCTGAATCGTATCTTCATCATAGTTTTGCTTGGCAGTTATTAGCTGCTGCTTTACCTGTGCAGGTAATTCACAAGCAAATGCTTCTATGAGTACATCTCCGGCAACATAACAGCATTTAAGCGGCTCGGACCATTGATTAATTTTGATGCCAAAATAAGTTTGAGTCACTTTCTTAAGGTCAAGCTGAGGCAAAATGTGCTGAAAACTGTTTAAGTCATCGACCCAAAGTGTCACATTTATTTGATGTTCAACGGCCAGCTGTTTCGCAAGTCGCCATGTCACGCCAATATCGCCATAATTGTCGACTACAGCACAAAATATGTCCCAATTCTGTTCTGTTTTCTGACTTGCCATAGTTAAACGCTCACGGTAATCGCCAATTGAGGCTGTTAATTAATCTGTTTTTAACCAGATAAATGAGACAAAAAAGCGGCATTATCTGCCGCTTTTAATAAGAGTATACTTTAGCTACAAAAGGCTAAGTACAGGCTCCTTTTATTAGTCTTCAAGCTCAGCTAAGCACATCTCTTCATAGATTTGCTTAACCCAAGCATCAACACGCTCTTCAGTCAGTTCTGGTTGACGATCTTCATCGATACCAAGACCAACGAAGTGGTTTTCGTCTGCTAAGCCTTTAGACTCTTCAAAGTCGTAACCTGCTGTTGGCCAGTGACCAATAACAACTGCGCCACGAGCTTCAACGATTTCGTTGACCATGCCCATTGCGTCAAGGAAGTACTCTGCGTAATCTTCCTGATCACCACAACCAAAGATTGCGACGAGTTTATCTTCAAAGTTGATTTGCTCAAGCTCTGGGAAGAAGTCATCCCAGTCGCATTGCGCTTCACCGTAATACCAAGTTGGAATGCCGAAAATCAGTAGATCGTAATCTGCGATTTGTTCCTTGGTACTTTTGGCAATATCTTTCACCTCAACCATTTGCTTGCCCAGTTTCTTCTGGATCATTTTGGCGACGGCTTCGGTGTTGCCTGTATCAGACCCGAAAAAAAGACCTACAGTTGCCATTGTTGTTCCTTTAATATCTAGTTAACTATTAATGGTGTGCGTGCTTTTAAAAGTGGTTAGTCTCTAACCAGCTTTTGAAGTATAGATTCGATTAGTTGACTGCGGCTGATATTACTGGCCATAGCCTGTTCATTCAAGGCGTCATACAAATCTTGTGACACCTTTAACTCTATTCGTTTTAATCCGTTTGCTCTGTCACGCTGAATTTGGTTTCGTTTATTAATTTTGAGCTGTTGGTCTCGCGGCAAAGGATTGCTGCGAGGCCGACCACGTCGCTTTTCTGTTGCAAACAGATCAATGGTGGTTCTATCTGATGTTTCTTTTGCCATTGAGTTCGTTTTTAACCGATACCTGAGCCTTCCCAGGTCATCTGTATAATCCCTTTCGCAATAAACCCGGCGCAGCCGAGAAATAACACTAACCAAACGATGTAACGCCCAAACTTAGGCACTTTACCTTCTTTGAGCACATCTTGAATGGCCATACCGATAAAAAAGAAAATGGCAGCAAAAAACAGGTTTAAGCCTAACGCTTCAATCTGCTCCATATATTGCATTAACATCCGCCATTTCCTTCTAGGCCAAAAAATTTGCGCGAATATACCATATAAGTTTTCGAGCGGCTATATGCTTTACATGTTTCTGTCGCGAAAACTGGCTCTGCTCACAGCCATTATTTATGCAGAAAGTCATTGACTATGCGGTTAAAAATGTTGGCTTTTTGAGCATGCAGCCAATGCCCGGTACCTTCAATTGTTTTGGCTTTAACCATCGGAAATTGTTTGATGATAGCCTGACGATATTCAGCAGTGACGTAGTCTGAGTCGCCGCCACGTATAAACAAGCAAGGCCCTTGATAACTCTTATTAAAATCAGGCCAACTAATGATATCAGAGTAGCTTTGTTTAAGACCCACAAGATTCATCTTCCAAGTGAAGCCGTTTTCTGTTCGGGTTAACGATTTTAATAAAAATTGTGCAGTGCCATCATCAATACCACACGTTTGCATATGAGCTAGTGCTTGGCGCCTATCTTTGATTTCTGTCAAAGGCATTGATTCCAATGCTGCAAAAACTTTGTCATGGCGACTTTGGTAAGCCACCGGAGCGATATCAGCGACAATGAGTTTACCTACTTTTTCTGGGTTACATAGTGCGGTTGCCATCGCAATTTTTCCGCCCATGGAGTGGCCGATTAAGATTGCACTGTGCTCACCTGGAGGTACGACTTCTTCAATCAGCTCGGCCATGCTTGCTGCGAGACTTGAGTAATCCATAGACGAAACTTTTGGGCTGTTACCATGGTTTAATACATCTACCCGAACAACAGTGAAGTTCGGCTCCAATTCTTTGCCTAATGCTTTGAGATTATCTAAGTCGCCAAATAGCCCATGAATAAGGATGACGACTGGCCCTTGGCCACTAGTGACATAGTGCATTGTGTTTTCGCTTGGGATGTTTAGTTGGCTAAATTGTGCCTTGCTTTGCCATAGATTCCAACTTTAGTCGCTTATTGAAGACTTCGCTGCTGAATTATTGTGCAATGGTTGGTTAGTAAATGGTAAGTTTCATCGTTTGATCGCAGTTTTCATTTAATGACGCTTTATCAAGACCATAAACCTCGCTACACTGGAGACATAATTCGGGATCCCTGTGCGATCGTTGCACTTAATCGGATCGATCCGTTTCTACTTAAGGAAGATAACTGTTATGAAATATATCGAAGTTGATGAAGAGCTTTATCGACATATCGCCAGTAAAACTGAACACATTGGCGAGAGCGCTTCAGATATTTTGCGCCGTATATTGGGATTACAAGTTGAATCCGTTGTTGTAGATGCACCAGAAGAGATCAGTCACCCGAGCCTAGAGCAAGCACCAAAACCAGAAAAGGTTGTACGAGTAGCACCTGTTGCAGTTAAAACTGTCTCAGAGTTCGGCCATTTAATTGATAGCGAACTATTAGCTGGGCAAAAAGGTGCTGTGGGGCGTTTCTTATTTATTCTCGATATGGTTTATCAAGCTTCACCAAAGCAGTTTGAGCAAGTATTACAGATCCAAGGCCGCGATCGTTTGTATTTTGCGACTTCGAAAGAAGCGCTTTTAAAAGCAAGTAAATCAGCTAACCCGAAAGAGATTGGTCAAAGTGGTTTCTGGGTCACGACCAATAATAATACCGCTAAAAAGCGTACTATTTTATCTGAAGTACTATCACAATTTCGAACTGACGAAACTCAAATCGCTGAGTTAACCGCTAAGATCTAATATCAAACTAAATGCTCACTACTAAAAAAGTGGTGAGCTTTTGAAGTATTTCCCAACTTGAAGATTATTATTAGCCTAAATTAGCATTGATAGGCTTGAGAATATAGCTAAGTGTCTTAAGGGCAACTAAAGAATTAAGCCAAATTCAGACCTTGCAATCAAGTTGAGGTGCAGATACCAACCGCTAGAAAGCGTTAATACCAATAATTTAACGTATGAACAATTGTCATCGCCGCCCTCTGAGCGGTTTAAAGGAGAAATGACTTGGCTACTCATAATAGAGCTGGATTGATTGCTGAGCAAAAGGATTTGGTCAATATCCCTAAACTCGTTAGCCTATATTATCGTTTAACACCCGATGCTACTGATATAACACAACAGGTAACATTTGGTACATCTGGTCATCGTGGCAGTGCGCTAAACAAAAGCTTTAATGAAGCGCATATTTTGGCGATTGCACAAGCTGTAGCAGATTATCGAATCCAAGCAGGGATTACTGGCCCTTTAGTATTGGGTATTGATACTCATGCATTATCTGAGCCCGCAGCGATGTCCGTCATCGAAGTTCTAATCGCTAATGCGGTTAAGGTTATTGTTCATCAGAATAATGGTTATACACCGACTCCGGTTGTGTCACATGCTATTATTTGTGCAAACAGAGATAAAAGCGAAACCGGTTTAGTTGATGGTTTAATTGTTACTCCGTCACACAACCCGCCGCAAGATGGTGGCATTAAATATAATCCACCTCATGGCGGCCCTGCTGAAGGTGAGATCACCAACTGGATCCAAGACCGGGCAAATACCTACCTGGCTAACCAGCTTGATGGCGTAAAGCGCATTAGCTATAGCGTAGCGCTAGTAAGTGAATTTCTAGTCGAACGTGATTTGATCACGCCTTATGTAAGTGATCTAGGTAATGTGATTAACATGCAGGCGATTGCTGATGCCAAGATTAGGTTAGGTATAGACCCATTAGGCGGCTCAGGGATCCACTACTGGAAGCCAATTGCTGAGCATTACGGTTTGAACATTAGCCTTGTAAACGAAAGGGTTGATCCAAGTTTTGGTTTCATGTCTTTAGATAAAGACGGCAAAATCCGTATGGATTGCTCGTCACCTTTCGCCATGGCAAGTTTGCTTCAACATAAAGACACCTTTGATTTATGTTTAGGTAATGATCCTGACTTCGACCGTCACGGTATTGTGTGCCCGGGAACAGGGTTGATGAATCCTAACCATTTTCTTGCTGTAGCTATCGATTATCTAGTGACGCATCGTCCAGAGTGGACGGCAAAAATGCTAATTGGTAAAACATTAGTATCAAGCGCCATGATTGATAAAGTTTGTGCTATGCATAACAAGCAGATGTCTGAAGTACCTGTTGGTTTTAAATGGTTTGTGGACGGCCTAGCAAATAGCGAATTTGCGTTTGGTGGTGAAGAAAGTGCAGGTGCGGCTTTTTTAAGAAAAGACGGCAGTACGTGGTGTACAGATAAGGATGGCTTTATTCTTTGCCTATTGGCGGCAGAGATCTTGGCTGTAACGGGTAAAACGCCACAACAAAGATACGAAGAGTTAGAAGTACAATTTGGTAAGAGTTACTACCAGCGTATCGATAGCCCTGTGAGCCTAGAAGACAAAGCCAAGTTTTCTAAAATTAACGCAGATTCGATTGTTGCAGATAGCCTCGCTGGCGATAGGATTACTAAAAAGCTAACTCACGCACCAGGTAATGGCGCTGCTATTGGTGGCATTAAAGTTGTCACTGAAAATGGATGGTTTGCAGCACGTCCATCAGGTACAGAAGCCTTATTTAAACTGTATGGTGAAAGCTTTGTTAGCCAAGGGCACTTATCTCAGTTATTAAAAGAAGCGCAAGAAATCGTCGCACAGGCTTTAAGTTAGCTTTAAAAATTGCGTAAATCAGTACGTATCTGCTAACGCTGAATAAATAAAGGCACCCTTCGGGTGCCTTTATCATTTTCATAAAGATAAAATTACTTTTCTTCAAAAGCAATAATCGACGAGAAGTCCACTAGCTAGTGATGACTAATAGCTAATATGGCAACTTGGTAAGTCGTTTTTGGCCAAATAATCTTGATGATACTCTTCTGCTTTATGAAATAGCTGGCAAGGTACAATCTCTGTCACGATTGCTCTAGAACCCCATTTCTGGCTTCTAACTAATGCAAGCTTAGCGGCTTCTGCTGCAGTTTTTTGCTGCTTATTATGGAAAAAAACGGTACTACGATATTGGCTACCAATGTCGCCACCTTGCTGGTTGAGCGTCGTTGGATTGTGATTTTGCCAAAATATGTCGAGTAAATCCTCAAAAGAGACAAGAGTTGGGTCGTATTCGACTTGCACAACTTCTGCGTGGCCGCTTATCCCTTTTTTGACATCTTCGTAGCGGGTAAACTGATCCTTTCCGCCCATATAGCCACAGGTACAGTCCGTTACGCCGGTTACTTTTTTAAAAAAGTACTCTACACCCCAAAAACAGCCTGCGCCAAATGTTGCTAATGCCATGCCAAACTCCTTAAAACCTTAAAACCTTAAAACCTTAAAAGCTATTTAGCCATTCGGATGGCTAGATGGCTTAATCTTCTTTTATTTTGATAAAGGATGCAAGTGTTAATTCGACTGCCTGAGTATTTGTTGTGCAAATCGAGGTAAATCCTAAACCGAATTGGCGAGCAATTATGCTACTATGCGTCGCAGAATAAGTTTAGGTTGCTAAACCGATATACTGATTTTGTGTGTATATCTAGTGACATAAAGCAAAAATAACAATAATAAGGAGTAGTTTATGTTTCACGAATTGAAACAGTCGAAGGACTTTTTAGCATTCACCCTTGCTCATCCACAGCACTTACCTGAAAGTTTTCAATTTACTCTCGACAATCAAGTTAATGTTCAGGTTTGGGATACAGGTGTTATCGTTTTTGAGCCGCTAGATCTGCAACACACTAAAGATATCGTCCTATCTTGTGCGGTTCACGGTAATGAAACCGCTCCAATTGAGTTATGCAATGACCTAATGCATAAACTGCTTAGCCAAGAGACCGCATTAACTGAACGGGTCATGTTTCTTATCGGAAACCCTGCAGCGATTCATAATGGCACTCGCTTTATTGATGAAAACCTCAATCGCTTATTTAACGGTGAACATTCACGAGGACCTGGGGTAAATAATCCTGAGCGGGTAAGAGCACAAAAACTTGAGCTATATGTCGATAAGTTTTTTGGTTCGCAGCAGGGGGAGCGTCAACGTATTCATTACGACTTGCATACAGCGATACGCGGCTCGAAGCATGAAAAGTTTGCTATCTATCCTTATAGAGGTCAACGAAAGTACAGTCGCGAGCAAATTATGTACCTTGAGGCTTGTGGCATCAACACCATCTTATTCCACCATGAGCCAACAACTACCTTTAGCTATTTCTCTTCTGAAAATTACCATGCAGACGCATTTACTATCGAACTCGGTAAAGTATTCCCTATGGGACAAAATGACATGACTCGCTTTATAGCGATGAAAGAGATGTTAACTTTGCTAATGACGGGTAAAGATTTGCAACTTGCAGATTTTGATTTAAAACGCGTTAACCTTTATCAAGTTTGTCGTTCAGTTAACAAGCATTTTGACGACTTTGAGTTTACCTTTGCTAATGATGTTGAAAATTTTACGGCGTTCCCGCGAGGATATACTTTAGCTAAAGAGGGCGGCCATGAGATTAAAATTGAGCATGAATTTGAATCAATTGTTTTCCCTAATGCCAAAGTTCCAGTGGGGCAGCGCACAGTTCTGATGTTAAAGACGGCAGACGACAGCAATATCGATTAAGGTTGACTGAATAATCGTGCATGTAAACCAATATATACATGCAATAAGCCGCTAAGTTATCGTTTCAATGATGGGAAGTATTGAGAGTTAGTTTACGTTAACGTAATGTTCTTCCCGCGTATTAAAATAGAAAGGTGTTGCTACAGGCTATTTAGTAACACCGTCAATAACAAGAGCACATTATGAGCAACGCAACAACGAATGCTGAAACAGTCCATCGCGTGAGCTTTCTCGATAAAGACTCATTGTCGATCCCGATCTTAAAAATTTTACAAGCCGATGGCACTGCTTATGAAAATGCAGTGTTACCCGTAATTGACGAGTCTTTGGCCAAAAAGGTCCACGATACTTGTGTATTCACTCGAGTATTGGACGAGCGTATGTTGGGTGCGCAGCGTCAAGGTCGCATTAGCTTTTATATGACCTGTACCGGTGAAGAAGCCTCTATTATAGGCAGTACAGCTGCTTTAGATGACGGTGATGTTATTTTGGCGCAATACCGTGAGCATGCAGCTTTGCGCTATCGTGGTTTTACCACTGAACAATTTATGAATCAGATGTTCAGTAACGAAAAAGATTTTGGTAAAGGCCGACAAATGCCAATTCATTACGGCAGCCAAGCACTTAACTATCAAACCATTTCATCTCCGCTGGCCACTCAAATTCCCCAAGCAACTGGTGTAGCTTATGGCCTGAAGCGACAAAATAAACGCAATATTGCCATTTGTTACTTTGGCGAAGGCGCTGCTTCTGAAGGTGACTTTCACGCTGGCCTAAATATGGCTGCCGTATTGAATGCGCCAGTTATTTTCTTTTGTCGTAATAACGGTTACGCCATTTCAACGCCTACTGAAGAGCAATTTAAAGGTAATGGTATTGCTAGTCGTGGCGTGGGTTATGGTATGCATACCATCCGCGTTGACGGTAATGATATGCTTGCAGTGCTTGCTGCGACTCAACAGGCACGAGCGTTCGCGCTAGAACATAATGCCCCGGTCTTGATTGAAGCGATGACATATCGTCTGGGCGCTCATTCATCATCAGATGATCCATCGGGATACCGCTCAAAAGATGAAGAAGCTAAGTGGGAACAACATGATCCTGTTAAGCGCTTTAAATTGTGGATGATTAACAAAGGTTGGATGGATGAGCAAACAGATGCAGATCTTTACGTTAAATACCGTGAAGAAGTGTTATCTGAGCTTAAAGTTGCTGAAAAAGTACCGACTCCGCACATCGATTACATTATCGAAGATGTGTATGACAAGCCGACTCCAATTTTGCAAAAGCAATTAGCTGAACTTAAAAAGCATATTAAGAAATATCCAGAATCCTATCCAAAAAGCGCAGGGAGAGTATAAGCCGTGGCTCAAATGAATATGTTGCAAGCCATTAACCAAGCCCTAAGCTCGGAAATGGAAGCGGATCAAACAATGACGGTGTTTGGCGAAGACGTCGGACATTTTGGTGGTGTATTTAGAGCAACTTCAGGTCTGCAAGAGAAGTTTGGTCGTGATCGCTGTTTCAATACGCCTTTAACCGAACAGGGCATTGCGGGTTTTGCTAACGGTTTAGCGTCGAACGGGATGACAGCTGTAGCTGAAATTCAGTTTGCCGACTATATCTTCCCCGCAATTGACCAGATTGTGAATGAGAGTGCTAAATTCCGCTACCGCAGTGGTAACGAATTCGATGTTGGCGGACTGGTATTCAGAACGCCTTATGGCGGCGGCATTGCCGGTGGTCATTATCATTCTCAGTCTCCAGAAGCTTACTTTACTCAGACGCCTGGTCTTAAAGTAGTTGTGCCGCGTAACCCTGAACAAGCTAAAGGATTACTCATTGCGTCGATCCGCGATAAAAACCCGGTGATCTTTTTCGAGCCCAAACGCTTATACCGTGCATCAGTTGGCGAAGTGCCTGAAGGCGATCATGTTATTGAGCTGGGTAAAGCGGAAGTGATTAAGCAGGGCAGCGACATTACATTATTAGGTTGGGGCGCACAGATGGAAATCCTTGAAAATGCGGCCGATATGGCGGCAAAGAAAGGCGTTTCTTGCGAAATCATCGATTTAAGAACCTTATCTCCTTGGGATGTGGACACAGTTGCTGAGTCAGTTAAAAAGACTGGCCGCTTGTTGATCAACCATGAAGCACCGTTGACAGGTGGTTTTGCTGGTGAGATTGCAGCAACTATCCAAGAAGAGTGCTTCTTATACCTTGAGTCTCCCATTGCTCGAGTATGTGGCTTAGATACACCGTATCCTTTGATCCACGAAAAAGAATATATGCCTGACGCATTAAAGACATTTGAAGCGATTATTGCTTCGGTCAAATTTTAGGAGCCGGCCATGATTAAAGATTTTATCCTTCCGGATATTGGCGAAGGCGTTGTTGAGTGCGAATTAGTTGAATGGCTCGTTGCTGAGGGCGATAGTGTTGTTGAAGATCAACCTATTGCTGACGTGATGACAGATAAAGCCTTAGTGCAGATCCCTGCGCCAAATGCCGGCGTGATCACTAAGCTTTTTTATGCAAAAGGTGAAATTGCCAAAGTACATGCGCCTTTGTATTCGGTTGATGTGGTTGAAGAGGGTGACAATGCTGCTGCAAACCAACCTGAAACCAAGGTTGCTGACGAGCAAAATGTTGAAGCTACACAAGCATCACAAAATACATCGCCTGCGGGCTTCACTATTGAAGAGTTCTTATTGCCGGATATCGGTGAAGGAATTGTTGAATGTGAACTGGTTGAGTGGCTAGTCGAAGAAGGCGATACGGTTGTTGAAGATCAACCTATTGCTGATGTGATGACAGACAAAGCACTGGTGCAAATTCCAGCGATTAAAAACGGTAAAATTGCTAAGTTACATTACCGTAAAGGTCAGCTCGCAAAGGTGCATGCTCCGTTATTTGCAATTGAAGTTGCCAGTGATGTGGTTAGTGACACGCCCGCTCAAGTAATCACGCCAACTGAGACGTCTAGCCAACAGAGCAATGAACCTGTTGCACAAGGCAAAGCACTTGCAAGTCCAGCGGTTCGCCGCTTGGCGCGTAGTTTAGATATCGATATTGCTTCGGTAACAGGCTCAGGTAAAAATGGCCGAGTTTACAAAGAAGATGTTGAACGCCATCAGTCGGGTCAGGCGGTTAGCACTGCGCCGGTAGCAGCTAGCCAAGTGGTGGTAAACCAAACTGCTGGATTAGAATCTGATAAGCGACAAGGTGATAGAGTCGAGCCGATTAAAGGCGTTCGCGCTGTTATGGCGAAGATGATGACCGAATCGGTTTCAACGATCCCTCACTTTACCTATTGTGAAGAGTTTGATTTAACGGATTTAGTTGCGCTTCGTGAAAGCATGAAGAAAAAGTATTCCACTGATGAACTTAAGCTCACCATGATGCCTTTCTTTATGAAGTCGATGTCGCTTGCGTTAAGCCAATTCCCTGATATGAATAGTCAAGTGAATGCTGACTGTACCGAACAGACGTTCCTTGCAAGTCATAACATCGGTATGGCTGTGGACTCTAAAGTTGGCCTATTAGTCCCTAATGTTAAAGATGTACAAGACAAAACCATTTTAGAAATCGCAGCGGAAATAACCCGCTTAACGACTGCAGCGAGAAGCGGTCGTGTATCACCGAGTGATCTAAAAGGTGGCAGTATCTCTATCTCTAATATCGGGGCATTGGGCGGTACGGTGGCAACGCCTATCATTAATAAACCGGAAGTTGCCATTGTAGCGTTAGGTAAGCTGCAAGTTCTGCCTCGCTTTAATGATAAAGGGGAAGTGGAAGCACGTAAGATCATGCAGGTAAGCTGGTCAGGAGATCATCGCGTAATCGATGGCGGCACCATTGCTCGCTTCTGTAACTTGTGGAAGCTCTATCTAGAGCAGCCGCAAGAAATGTTACTCGCAATGCAATAGAAATTATTTATCGATTAAAGGCGCTAGAGATAGCGCCTTTTTTATGGATGACTGAGTCCTAAATCTATTAAGCCAATCAGTATTAGTAGTTTTAAATTTGTAAACAATTCCGTATAATTCCGCTAATCTGTTATTGCCCATTGGTTGTTCTATGAGCGCGTTAGCCCCAATTATCGAAAATATTGAATATCCTTTTCCGCCTAAGCCAACTCCTTTATCTGATCAAGAAAAAGCTGAGTCTAAAGCAAGAATTAAACAGCTTCTAAAAGAAAAAGATGCAGTCTTGGTCGCGCATTATTATACCGACCCTGAAATTCAAGCCTTAGCAGAAGAAACTGGCGGCTGTGTTTCTGATTCATTGGAAATGGCGCGTTTTGGTCGTGACCATCCGGCAAAGACCTTAATTGTTGCTGGCGTTAAGTTTATGGGCGAGACTTCAAAGATCTTAAGTCCAGATAAAACCATTTTAATGCCAACACTTGAAGCCACGTGCTCATTGGATCTCGGTTGCCCAATTGAAACCTTCAGTGAATTTTGCGATGCTCATCCAGATCATACTGTTGTGGTTTATGCTAATACCTCAGCCGCTGTTAAAGCTCGTGCTGACTGGGTAGTCACTTCAAGTATTGCGTTAGAGATTGTTGAACACTTAGATAGCCAAGATAAAAAAATTATCTGGGGTCCAGATCGCCATTTAGGCAGTTATATCGCTAAGCAAACTGGCGCTGATATGCTGATGTGGCAGGGTGAGTGTATTGTCCATGACGAGTTTCAGGCGAAAGCATTACGTGAGCTTAAAAAGTTGCATCCAGAAGCTGCGGTGTTAGTTCACCCTGAATCGCCAGCAAGTGTGGTTGACTTAGCCGATGCAGTTGGCTCAACTAGCCAATTAATAAAAGCTGCACAGACCATGGATAACGATATGTTTATCGTTGCGACTGATAAAGGCATCTTCTATAAGATGCAACAAGCGGCTCCAAACAAAAACTTAATTGCTGCGCCTACTGGCGGCAACGGTGCTACATGTAAGAGCTGTGCACATTGCCCTTGGATGGCGATGAATGGTCTTAAGGCAATAGAAAGCGCATTAGAGAATAAAGACTCAAGCGACCATGAAATATTTGTTGATGACACTCTACGTTTAGATGCGTTAAAACCGCTTGATAGAATGTTAGATTTTGCAGCTACTTTAAATATGAAAGTGAAAGGTAACGCATAAACCCTAATCATTGTTTATTAATAAAAAGCCCGTATTAACGGGCTTTTTTGCAACTTCAATACCGAGTTGCTTTCAATTGCGGAATAAATTGGCTAGCAATTATGCAAACACTTATCGAGAGCACTTTTTGTCTTGACGCACTTAGGTGTTTTCAGTAAAGTAGCGCTCCGTTGCTTAGCAAATATCTGTTTATTAGGTGTTTAAAAGTAACCGTGGTGCTAAACACGTAAAAGATATTGCATCGGTGAGCTGGCTGAGTGGCTGAAGGCGCACGCCTGGAAAGTGTGTTTAGGTTAATCCCTAACGAGAGTTCGAATCTCTCGCTCACCGCCATATATAGGAAAGCCCGTTATCGCAAGATAACGGGCTTTTTGCTGTCTAGGTTTTACTCTCTATCATCTAGCTTTTATTATCTATTCGTAAAACTCAAGCCTACAATCACATTACTTGCCTAGCGCTAAGAGTCCGAGTTTAGGACTCTAATTGTTGCTTGCAAAAAACGTTTAGCGTTAGCGAGATGCATATTCAAAAAACTTTCGATGCTCTGGCCCAGCGCTATTTGAGTTTACTTTATTTGGATGTTTATGTTCTTTCCAGCAGGCAACCTTCCTTCCAATATTTAGATGTGGAAAGCAGGGCACCCCTTGATACTCAACGTCCAAAAAAGACAAAAGCTTCATTAAGCTATCTGTATCACTCACATCTATACTGATGAGGTCTTTTCGGTCTTTAAAGTAGTTAAACACTTGCTGCTGATGGCGGCGGTAACACATTGCAAGGTGCTCTGCATCGTCAGGTTCCGCCGTTGTTGATAAATCAAAGGTTTCATTAAATGTTCGTTTTAAAATCGGATTGAAAGTGCCGGTTTTAAAGTCGAGTTGTGCCTTCATTTTATTGATTAACATCTGCATTGAAGGGATCCAAAGCGATAGTGCTCGTTCAAGGTAAACAAACTTAGACCCTGGGAACAACTTATCTAATTGCTGATAATCGCAAAAGCACGGGGAATCGGAGATCACATCGGCTAAGTGAAAAGCATGTTTTGTGTAGGCTGTGTGGGCTACGGCATAGCCGTAATCTAGCATAGCCACACTTATGCTAGTTGTGCCAGTTCTTGGCAGCCCAATAATAAAAACTTTGGTCATATGGTTCCTGATGGTACGAGATGAACTTAAGCCACTAACAACGTGGATAATTTTAGCTTAAGTGGTCTAAATAGATAACTACTCGATGTTTCGTAAGCCTGATTGCATGTCTTACTTTTATAAAAGCAAGTGTTACAGCAAAGGACTAAATAGATAAAAAAGCCGCTCAGCAATGCGATTTGGTAAAGACCTTTTTTGCCACTGTTCGAAGCTAACTTGCAACGAATCTTTTAGGTAGTCTTGCTGCAATTGCTCAAGCTTTTGGGTAAATCCTAGGTTGTCCACAGCTAAGGTCACTTCAAAATTTAACCATAAACTACGCATATCCCAGTTTACGGTGCCGATCAGGCAATGGTTACTGTCAATAACTACAGATTTTGTATGTAGTAAGCCACCTTGGAAGCGATGTATGTTGACCCCAGCCTCTAATAGTTCACTGAAAAAAGCCCGGCTCGCCCATTCAACCATTATTGAGTCGTTCTTATCTGGAATAATGATATCGACTTTAACGTTACGCTGAGCAGCAATGACTAACGCAGTGTGTAAATTATCACTGGGAACAAAATAGGGGGTAGTAATAACGATGCTTTGTTGTGCTTGGAAAATACTTTGCAGCAAAACTCGGTGAATGACTTCTTCACGCATCCCTGGTCCAGATGGGATCACCTGAACTAAATCTGTAATTTCACTATCTTCATGAGAAAGACACTTAGGTTGCTCTGGTAAGAAACGTTCATCGGTCTCTACTTCCCAGTCCCAAGCATGAATACTATTGAGTACAGGCACGGATGTCCCCGTGATTCGTACCATGACATCAATCCATTGGCCGACGCCAGCATCTTGATTGAAATATTTAGGATCGACTAGATTCATTGAGCCTGTGTAAGCAATAGCGTTATCGATAACGACTATTTTACGGTGTAAACGTAAGTCTAAGCGGCGAAAGAACATTCGAAACGGTGATACTTCTAATGCGCTTACTACATCAATACCACTATTTCTCATCAATTTAGGCCAGTGGCTTTTAAAAAAGTGACGGCTGCCTGCTGCGTCTAGTAATAAACGAACTTTGACGCCTCTCGTTGCTGAGGAAATTAACGCATTGGCGACATCGTCAGCACGACCTCCTGGGTGCCAAATATAAAACTCTAGCAAAATACTCGTGGTCGCTTGATCAATATCATCAATAAGATTATCTAAAATCTCATAAGTTTCGCCGTAAAGAGTGAGGTGGTTGTCTGCGAGTGCAGGGATCCCAACCTGTTTTTCACAAATAGCACTGATAGATTGCCCGTATAGACTCGCTACATGCGGTCGATATTGCCGATATTCATAGAGTTTTTTAAACCATTCACCATAGGGTTTAAACATCATTTCTGCGCGTGCAGCTCTTTTTTTTCCTAAGTTAAGCTCGCCAAATAGCAAATAAGCAAATGCGCCGCCTAGTGGGACGATATAAATAATCATCAACCATGCGAGTGAAACACCAATAGTACGTCGCTTAGCAACAACGCGAATGCTAATACCAGCAATAACCAACCAGTAAAGAAAAACGCCAGCTATGGTAAGCAGTTGATAAAATTCATACATATTGTGTCTGATAATTCTATCCTTAGGCTTTGTGCCTAACGGTTATGTGACGTTAGCTATGAGCTTTAGCTTATTAATCTAAAGATGGATTGATGATGGAACAAAACTAATAAGCTATTATAATGAAAAGATTACCTTAAATCTAAGCACTGAGTTGAATTAGTCAATTATGGGCAAAATTATTCGTAAAATTGTTTTTTTAGCGATAATCGCAATCGTCGCTGTGGTTCTATATGCATATGACTCTGCGGTGATCCCAACTGAAGATCTGCTTCTGACTAATGAGACGCGCTTAGACGAAAATGCTCAATGTATTACTCAGAAAGTTGAGCAACCGTTGGACAGGCACGGTAATCTAGACGTTACAACTTGGAACCTATATAAGCAGAACAGCTCTGGCTGGGATGTGACGTTAAAGCAACTTGCAGAGCGCTCTGACCTGTTGTTACTACAAGAGGCAAAATACACAGCTGATTTGAAATCGTTTGTTGAAGAGCAAGAACTCTATATGTTGCTTGCTAGGGCTTTTACCTTTGCAGAGGAACCGATTGGGGTAATGAATCTTAGCAGAGATCGCGCATTGAGTAGTTGCGTATTTAGAAAAGCTGAGCCTTATATTCATTTCCCAAAATCAATGTTGATATCGTATTACTTATTGTCAGATGCTACACAGCTTCTCGCTGTGAACATTCACAGTATTAATTTTACCTGGGGATTAGACGAATATAAGGCCCAGCTAAGTGTGGTTAAAGAGGCGCTACTAAACCACACTGGTCCAATTATTTTTGCTGGTGATATGAATACGTGGAGTGAACAGCGTAGTGAAGCTGTTGCGCAACTCCTAAAAAATACCGGTCTGATAGAAGCCATCCCGAATGAAGACTCACGCACCACATTTTTCGGTCATAGACTCGATCATATCTACTACCGGGATTTAGAGCTGGTAAAAGCAGAGTCTATAATCACTGAAAGCTCAGATCATAATCCGGTAAAAGCTTATTTTCGTTTGCAAAAGAAGTATCCTTCCAAAAAGCTTAATAGTGCCGTTACTACTAATTAGTTGGTAGCTTTTGCCAATAATCGCAATTTATCCAATCCACTGAATTCTGTTGCCTGTATTAATGCCTGGCAGCAGGATCGCTACACTCAATAATAGGAAATTATATGGATAACGCCGTAGCGTTACTGCAACAATATTTTGGTTTTAATCAATTTAGACCAGGCCAAGATGAAGTCGTTGCCAATGTGCTTAGTGGCCATAGCGCTGCGGCTATTTTTCCTACAGGTTCGGGAAAGTCCTTATGTTATCAGTTACCAGCACTTGCTCTGCCGCACTTAACATTAGTGGTTTCTCCCTTGCTGGCATTAATGGATGATCAATTACAGTTTCTAAACAAAAAGGGGATCCCAGCAGCATCGATTGACTCAACGCAAACTAATGCGCAGTCTAGCGCTGTAGTAGAAGGTGTAATGGATGGCCGTATTAAAATTTTGATGATCTCTGTCGAGCGTTTAAACAATGAGCGATTTAGACGGTTTATATCTTCAGTACCTATTTCAATGCTAGTAATTGATGAGGCACATTGTATTTCGGAATGGGGCCATAATTTCCGTCCGGATTATCTAAAGTTACCGGCATACCAAAAACAACTTAATATCCCACAAGTTCTTTTGCTAACGGCTACAGCAACCCCAAAAGTCATTGAAGATATGGGGCGTAAATTTGGCATTGAAAAGCAATGTGTCACACTGACAGGCTTCTACCGTGCGAATTTAAACTTGCAAGCCGTCGGAATTAGTTCTGCTGATAAAATGGCATATTTGAAACAGTGGTTAACTCAAAAGCAGGGGCAAAGTGGCATTGTTTATGTGACCCTGCAACATACTGCTGAATCGGTAGCTAAAACTTTGCTGGCAAGTGGCATCAATGCCACTGCGTATCATGCGGGCATGGATAGTGATAAGCGTAAAAGTATTCAAACTCGATTTATGCAAGGAGAGATCCCGGTTATTGTGGCGACAATTGCTTTTGGTATGGGCATTGATAAAAGTGATATTCGTTTTGTCGCCCATTACGATTTACCAAAATCAATAGAAAATTATGCACAGGAAATTGGGCGCGCTGGACGAGATGGGTTGAACTCAGATTGTTTAGTCTTAGCCAACAGGGATAATCTGAACGTGCTAGAAAACTTTGTTTATGGTGATACGCCAGAGCCAAGCGCGATAGAATATGTTTTAAATGAGATCACCCACGCGGCAGAAGAGGGTGGCCAGTGGGAGTTATTGCTAACGCCGTTATCAAATGGATCTAATATCCGCGCGCTGAGTTTAAAAACTTTATTAGTGTACTTAGAGATGCTGCGGGTCATTAAACCCAAATACAGTTATTTTGCTGATTATAGATTTAAATTACTTTGCTCTATGGAAGAGCTACTGTCTAAATTTGACCAAGAACGCCAGACCTTTATTACACAAGTTATTAATAGCTCAGTTAAAGCCAAGATTTGGTATAGCGCTGATTTTTCAAAGCTTGAGCAAATACTTCCAAATAGCCGAGACCGAGCGATAAAAGCACTTGATTACTTACATCAGAAGCAATTGATTGAATTGGAAAGCAAGCAATTAACTCAAGTATTTGATGTTTTTAGTGCGAACATTAATGACACTTTAGCGCCGCGCCTTTTTGAACGCTTTAGCATGAAAGAAGCTAGCGAAATCGAGCGCATCAACCAATTAGTGAATTTTTTCGATAGTGAGTCATGTTTAAGCCAGCAATTGGCTCAGTATTTCGCAGATCCTCGTTTAACTTCACCTTGTGGTCATTGTAGTGTATGCCAAGGCAAACCAGCATATTTACCGGCACCACGAGCACTCAATCCTTTAACGGATGCAAGTTTTAATCAAGTGAGTAGTGATGCAATTAGTAAACTTGCAGAAAAAGCGACTCCAGTATTAATCAGTCGTTTTTTATGCGGCTTAACAACGCCGATTTTTACCAAACTTAAAATGCGTCAATTATCTGGTTTTGCAAAATTTGAGCAATATCGATTTACTGAGGTACTTGCTTGGGTTAAGAAAAATATGAATCAGTAGCTTTGAGGATTATAAATCGCAATAGCCGGTTTGAGTTATGTAACAAAGGTTGTCTATTGCGGTTTAATTACTGAAAAATTAAAGAGAACGTGATTTACTTGAGGCGATTTTAAAGTGGCAAAGACCACAAATAAACAAATTAAGGGAACACATCATGAAAAAAGCTGCGCTGCCATTGGCTATAGCGCTCTCTTTACTCGGCTTAACGGCCTGTCAAAGTCAGCCTGCAACCGCTCCCGCTGGAGTAGAAATTACCGACCAGAAACTTGCTTTTGACCAATTTAGTCAAAACTTCATTGATGCTTTGTGGATAGAGTCTCCAACTTGGGCATTATATAGCGGCTTTCATAAATATGATGGTGTTTTAAAAGTTCCCAATGCGGCAACACGGGCAGCAACGATGGCTTTTATCGAAAAGCAACAAGCAGCTTTAGCCAAATTCGATCCACAATCTATGGCACCTGCCACGCTAACTGATTATCGCTTAATCGAAAATCTATTAGGTGAAATGAAATGGGATCTTGAAACCTTTAACTCATGGCAATGGAACCCTGCAAGTTACAATGTATCCGGTGGGTTTGCACAAATAATTAATGAAGATTTTGCTCCGCTAGATGAGCGTTTACGCTCCGTTATAGCACGAATGGAAAACGTTCCAGCTTATTATGCGGCAGCAAGAGAGAATATCGCCAACCCAACAATAGAACATACACAGCTTGCGATAATGCAAAATGAAGGGGCATTCTCCGTATTTTCAAAAGAGTTACTTGATAAAGCGATTAAATCTGGTTTAACTAATGATGAAAAAGCGCTATTTGCGAATCGCTTTAATAAAGTCACAATGGCGATTAATGAACATATTGATTGGCTAAAAGCATTAGAAACAGAACTTGCAGAAGATGGCTCACGCAGCTTCCGAATCGGTGAGGAGTTGTATGAACAGAAATTTGCGTTTGATATTCAAGCTGGCATGTCTGCAAAAGAACTTTACCAGAAGGCGGTAAATGATAAAAACCGTGTTCAGACTGAAATGGCAAAAATTACTCATAAAATATGGGGTAAATACATTGATAAGCCGATACCGAAAGACGATAAGGTTGCCATAAAGCAGTTGATTGATAAGTTATCTGCTAAGCACGTAAAACGGGAAGACTTTGTTGACGAGGTCCGGGCTCAAATTCCAGAGTTAATCGATTTTGTAAATAAAAAGAATTTAGTCACACTCGATCCAAATAAGCCTTTGGTTGTTAGAGAAACACCAGCTTATATGCGGGGCTATGCAGGAGCATCAATTAGCGCTCCTGGACCTTATGAAAAATCAGGCAATACCTATTACAATGTAACACCGCTTGATGGCATGAGTGAGGAGTCTGCAGAAAGTTACCTTCGTGAATATAACCACTGGATCCTGCAAGTGCTCAATATCCATGAAGCGATCCCTGGACACTACACGCAACTCGTTTACTCAAATGAATCTCCAAGTCTTATCAAGAGTTTATTTGGTAATGGCGCTATGGTTGAAGGTTGGGCTGTATATACCGAGCGCATGATGTTAGAAGAAGGCTATGGTGATTTTGAGCCTGAAATGTGGCTTATGTATTATAAATGGAATCTGCGAGTTATTGCCAACACCATCTTAGATTACAGCATTCAAGTCAAAGATATGTCTGAAGAGCAAGCCTTAGACCTAATGATGAACGAAGCATTTCAGCAGCAAGCTGAAGCAGAAGGTAAATGGCGCCGAGCGACTTTAAGCCAAGTTCAGTTGACTAGCTATTATTCCGGCTATCGAGAGATTTACGACTTCAGGGAAGAGTACAAAGCCTTGAAAGGTGAGGACTTTGACTTGAAAGCCTTTCACGAAGAGTTTTTGAGTTATGGCAGCGCGCCAGTTAAATACATTCGCGAACTGATGCTAAACAAGTAACTCATATTAATCGGTAAATAATTTCAATCAAAAGGCCAATAGCTAACACTATTGGCTTTTTTGTGTTCACTTCTTAGCATTATATTATGTTTGTTAGTTAAAGCAGCTAGTAAATCAGTTGCAGTTATTGTAATCTAAATGAAAATAATTCGCATTAAGTTTGATTGAGATGAAACACGTTTTATTGGTAGATGATGATCCTGTTTTCAAAAGTGCTTTATTACCTGTTCTAGAGCGAGAAGGTTTTATAGTTACAGTTGCTAATAATGGTTTAGAAGCGCTAGCTAAGCTCAAATCACACACTCCAGATTTGATCTTGTTAGACATTAACATGCCAGAGCTAAACGGCATCGACTTATTAAAGCTTCGTGTGGATAAAGCGCCAGTTATTGTTATCTCAGCATTAACAGCAGAAGAAGATAGAATAAAAATTTATGAACTAGGCGCTGATGACTTTTTAAGTAAACCATTTAGTTATCGGGAGCTCGTTGTTCGTATTCAAGCCTTATTACGCCGCATAGAGGTCATTCGTGCAGAATCAGGCGAAGCTCAACCGATCCAGGACATCAGTTTTGACGATAGCCGCTTTATCATTTCAATTGCTGAGCGTGCAGTTGCTTTTACCCAAACAGAGTTTAAGTTGTTTAAATATTTGTTTGAGCGTAAAGGGCAGGTTGTTACTAAACAAGAATTACAACTAAGAGTGTTACAAAAAGAACTCGGCCAGTTTGACCGTAACCTTGATATGCATATAAGTAACACGCGGCGAAAGTTATTTGAAAAGCAGTTACCAAAAACATTAATTAACACTGTTAGAGGCAAAGGGTATAGCTTTGCTGAGGCAAGTTAAACCGAAGCAGAATCTATCCTGTTGATGTTTCGATAATTAAAAAGGGAGCCTTAAGGCTCCCTTTTTATACGTTTCGCATCAACTAACCAACGCGAATGTCTTGAATTATTTTAATAGAATTGTCGGGTCTACAAATTCTAGATTTAGCGCTTCAGCTACTTCTTCACAAGTGATCTTACCGTGCATTACGTTTAGACCATTGAGCAGATGCTTGTCTTGTAAAAGTGCTTCTCTATAGCCAAGCTGCGCTAGTTTAATGATATAAGGTAAGGTAGCGTTGTTAAGCGCAAATGTAGAGGTTCGCGCTACTGCGCCCGGCATGTTAGCGACACAATAATGCACAACATCGTCAACGATATAAGTTGGATCTTGGTGAGTTGTTGCATGAGAGGTTTCAATGCAACCACCTTGGTCGATTGCAACGTCTACAATGGCAGAACCTGGCTTCATACGCTTGATGTGCTCTTTTGTGACAAGCTTAGGCGCTGCTGCACCAGGAACTAATACACCACCGATAACTAAGTCTGCTTCAAGAACATGCTTTTCAATAGCGTCAGCTGTTGAGTAAATAGCTTTTACTTTATTATCAAATTGCGCGTTCAATCGACGTAGTGCATCTATGCTTCTATCTAGAATAACAACGTCAGCACCAAGACCTACAGCCATTTGTGCTGCGTTTGTACCAACCATACCACCACCGATGATAACGACTTTTGCTGGTTCAACACCTGGTACGCCGCCAAGTAGCATGCCGCGGCCGCCCATTGATTTTTCAAGAGCCATAGCGCCAGCTTGAATAGACATACGACCAGCTACTTCAGACATAGGAGCTAGCAGTGGTAGGGCACCGCGATCATCTGTAACGGTTTCATAGGCAATACAGACTGAACCGCTCTTAACAAGATCTTCTGTTTGTGGGAGGTCTGGAGCTAAATGAAGGTAAGTGAATAGTAGTTGGTCTTCACGTAACATCGCACGCTCAACTGCTTGAGGTTCTTTTACTTTTACAATCATTTCAGCTTGTGCAAATACTTCTGCTGCTGTGTCGAGTATTTTTGCACCGACAGCGATATAATCTTGATCCGCGAAACCAATACCTGAGCCGGCATTTGTCTCAATAAAAACCTCATGACCGCGTGACGTCAACTCACGAACACTTGATGGAACCATACCAACACGATATTCGTGATTTTTGATTTCTTTAGGAACACCTATAATCATCTTCGAGCCTCAATTTCGCATAAAAACCCATTTTATATGGGTGTAATTGTTATTTTATATTGCCTGAACGTGAATGTTTCAGGGAAATCTAGTATAGTATTCATTCCGTAGTTTATGCTGCTGAAGATTTTTCAATCGCAGATAAAAATATCGTTATTAACGACAACCAGGGTTATAAATATGGTTAATAATAAAAAGAGTCCTATAAAAGACTTAGATCGTATCGATAGAAATATACTTAATGAATTACAAATTGATGGCCGAATTTCAAACGTTGAATTGTCAAAGCGCGTTGGGTTAAGTCCTACGCCTTGTCTTGAACGCGTTAAAAGGCTTGAAAAGCAAGGGTATATCAAAGGATACACAGCATTAGTTAACCCACATTATCTGGGCGCTTCGTTGCTAGTCTTTGTTGAAATTACGTTAAACCGCGATACTGCTGAAGTGTTTGATAAGTTTAATAAGGCAGTTCAATTGCTAGATGATATCCAAGAATGTCATTTAGTGTCTGGTGATTTTGACTACCTATTGAAGACTCGAGTATCAGATATGTCTGCTTATCGTCGACTTCTAGGCGAAACACTTCTTAAACTGCCTGCAGTTTCAGACACTCGTACTTATGTCGTGATGGAAGAAGTTAAACAAACTAATCGTGTTGCAATTAATACGGTTGCAGATGCGTAATTGGTGTTTATTGCTACAAAAGGGGCCGTAATGGCTCCTTTTTTTATACAAAATCCCAAATGATACAAAATGATGCAAAATTGGTTTCTGCATAGTTATGCAAGAAATCGCAAAAGTGGCAAACGCTGCAAAAAGTCCTAAATTCTGGTATCTTGTCTTCAATTAACATTTTTCAGTGTAGGTTTTCCATTGTCTAAGGGAAATAGCGTTAAAACGCTCTCTGGCGTACAACGATTGCTTGAGGGTAGTCTCATTATTTGTTGCATGTTAGCAACATACGTCTTAATAGCCTTGAGTAGTTTTCATTCTTCGGATCCAGGTTGGAGCCAATCAAATTTTGATGGCGAAATAAATAACTTAACCGGTGCTGTAGGCGCTTGGTTAGCGGATGTATTGTTATATTTCTTTGGCTATTGCGCCTACATCATCCCAATCATCATAGCGTTAACAGGTTGGTTACTGTTTAAACGTACCCACAAATTACTTGAAATTGATTACTTTTCAGTTGGCCTTCGATTAATAGGTTTTCTATTGATAGCACTCGGGTTAGCTGCATTAGCTAGCATGAACGCGAATGGGATCTATGGCTTTTCAGCTGGCGGGGTCGCAGGCGATGTAATAGCACAGGCTATGTTGCCTTACTTCAACAAGCTGGGTACGACGCTATTGCTACTATGTTTTGTGGGGGCAGGCTTTACGCTGTTAACTGGCATAAGCTGGCTAACGGTAATAGATCTGACCGGCTATGCAACGATCTGGTTATTTAAAGCAATTAAAAATCTTCCGAGTAAATTTAAACCTGAGATTGGTGATACTGAAGATACTCGCGGTTTCTTATCTGTAGTAGAACGTTTCAAAGAGCGCCGTAATTCTCGTCAAGATGATGAAGAATACGACGATGATGAGGACGATGAGTCAACAATTAGTTCATCAAACGTAGCGGCAGTTACACAGAAAAATGATTTTAATACTGCAAGAGTAGAACCTAGCCTTGAGCACGAGGCTATAGGCAAACAACGAATGGTTGAACCTAGCTTCATTGCTGATGATACACAACAACCTGCAGCAGAGCTTCGAGTAACAACAAGTCATACACATGACAAGCCTATAGCTTCAGAAGCTGAAAGCGTTGCGCCTTGGGTGAGCCAAGATAACGTTGAGAATGCAGGTATTGAAACGATAGATTTTAATAGTGCTGCTTCAACTAGGACGCAGAGTAAAGCAAAACCGGCAGTTGACGATAAAGTTAAAATTGTTGATGGCATCGTAGTATTACCAGGACAAGAAACTGAGCAGATTCGTGCGCCGATGGCGCCCTTACCATGTATTTCTTTGCTCGATATCCCTGATCGCAAGAAAAACCCAATCAGCGAAGAAGAACTGGCCCAGATTGGTAAGCTAGTTGAGGTAAAACTAGCAGATTTTAACATTACTGCGAACGTTGTAGGCGTATATCCCGGTCCCGTTGTGACACGTTTTGAGCTTGAACTGGCACCAGGAATTAAAGCATCTAAAATTACTAATCTATCTAAAGACTTAGCCCGTTCTCTACTTGCTGAAAACGTGCGTGTGGTAGAGGTTATTCCGGGTAAAGCTTATGTGGGCCTTGAATTACCTAATAAATTCCGCGAGACAGTGTTTATGCGTGACGTACTAGACTGTGAAGCATTCAGAGATGACCCTTCACATTTAAGTATGGTGTTAGGTGCTGATATTGGTGGTAAACCTGTTGTTGTTGATTTGGGTAAAATGCCACACTTATTGGTGGCAGGTACAACGGGTTCAGGTAAATCGGTCGGCGTTAACGTGATGATCACTAGTTTACTGTACAAATCGGGCCCTGATGATGTTCGTTTCATCATGATTGACCCAAAAATGCTTGAGCTATCAGTCTACGAAGGTATTCCACATCTATTATGTGAAGTTGTCACTGACATGAAAGAAGCCTCAAACGCTTTGCGCTGGTGTGTCGGAGAAATGGAACGTCGTTACAAACTGATGTCAGCGCTAGGTGTACGTAATCTAAAAGGTTATAACGCTAAAATAAAAGATGCGAAAGAGGCTGGTCAGCCGATTGTTGACCCGTTATGGAAAGCAACTGACAGTATGGACCCAGAGGCCCCAGAACTCGACAAATTGCCGTCAATTGTAGTGGTCGTAGACGAATTCGCCGACATGATGATGATTGTTGGCAAGAAAGTCGAAGAGTTAATCGCACGTATCGCACAAAAAGCACGTGCAGCAGGGATACATTTAATTCTTGCGACGCAAAGACCTTCAGTAGACGTTATTACTGGTTTGATTAAAGCTAACATCCCTACGAGAATGGCGTTCCAGGTATCGTCTCGGATTGACTCTCGTACGATTTTAGATCAGCAAGGGGCTGAAACACTTCTAGGTATGGGCGATATGCTGTACCTGCCGCCAGGGACTAGCGTACCTAATCGAGTTCACGGTGCATTTATTGACGACCATGAAGTACATAAAGTCGTTGCTGACTGGTGCGCTCGTGGTAAGCCGCAATATCTTGATGAAATTTTGCAAGGTTCGGCAGAAGGCGAACAAGTATTACTCCCTGGTGAAACAAGTGAATCAGAAGAAGATGTGGATGCTCTTTATGATGAAGCTGTAGCGTTTGTTACCCAAACACGCCGGGGCTCAATTTCGAGTGTGCAACGTAAATTTAAGATTGGTTATAACCGAGCTGCTCGTATTATTGAACAGATGGAAATGCAAGGAGTCGTGAGTAGCCAAGGGCATAACGGTAATAGAGAAGTACTCGCGCCGCCACCACCAAAAGATTACGTTTAGAAAGATTAACGATTGGTAATGATCACAGAATTATTTCAGTGTTAAGTTTACGATAGGCTTAACTCGGAGAGTAGAATGAAAAAGATATTAACGATTGCGGCACTAAGCCTGCCAATGTTTTACCAAACACCAGCTTTTGCTGCTGATGCTGATGCTGACGAATTAAAAGCTAAGCTGACAGAAGTTAACAGCTTAAAAGCGAACTTTAATCAGACGGTCACAGACATCAATAACAAAGTTATTCAAACGGGTGAGGGCGTCTTTGCTTTATCTCATCCTAACCAATTTTATTGGCATTTGACTGCACCTGACGAATCTTTAATTGTGGCAGATGGAGCGGATGTTTGGGTGTATAACCCTTTTGCCGAAGAAGTCTCTGTAATGGATATTAATCAAGCTATTAATGCCTCACCTATAGCCTTGTTAGTTCACTCTGACGATGCGACTTGGTCGCAATATACGGTTAGCCAAAAGGGCAACTGCTTTGATATTAGTCCAAAAGATACAGATAGCGGAGTGTCAGAGGTTCAAGTGTGTTTTGATGCTAATCAGCTAACTCAAATGGTACTAAAAGATCAGCAGGGCAATATTAGTGATTTTAGCTTAACAAATCAGAGCGCTATAGCAGAAACGGATCGTGATTTATTTAAATTTATTGTGCCTGATGACGTTGATATTGACGATCAACGTTTAAAGATGACTAATTAAGAGTAGCTAGTGTCTAGTTTCAGTTTTGATTTCGCCCCAGATTTTAGACCTTTGGCCGCAAGAATGCGGCCTGAAAAGATAGAGCAGTATATTGGACAAGCGCATTTACTTGGAGAGGGAAAGCCTTTACGCCAAGCATTAGAAGCTGGTCGCGCCCATTCGATGATGTTTTGGGGGCCCCCAGGTACAGGGAAAACGACTTTAGCAGAATTAGTCGCGCATTACGCTAATGCCCATGTAGAACGGATTTCTGCGGTTACTTCTGGCGTAAAAGAGATCCGTGCAGCTATTGAACATGCTAAAAATGTTGCACAGTCACGAGGTCAACGTACTTTATTGTTTGTTGATGAGGTCCATCGCTTTAATAAAAGCCAACAGGATGCTTTCTTACCTTTTATTGAAGACGGTACCGTGATCTTTATAGGAGCAACCACAGAAAATCCCTCTTTTGAAATTAATAACGCATTATTATCTCGTGCTCGTGTTTATCTAATAAAGCCACTGCAGTTGGATGAAATTACTCATATCGTTCAGCAAGCTTTAGCAGATGAAGAAAGAGGTTTAGGTAAGCGCAAGTTATTAATGCCACCCGATGTCTCTTTAAAACTTGCTCAGATCTGCGATGGTGATGCTCGAAAAGCACTGAACCTCGTTGAATTGATGAGTGATATGCTTAAAGACGGTGGTACTTTTACTGAGGAAATGATAACTGAGGTTGCAGGGCAGCAGCTTGCAGGTTTTGATAAGAATGGCGATCAATACTACGACCTTATTTCAGCGGTGCACAAGTCGATTCGTGGGTCAGCCCCTGATGCTGCCTTATATTGGTTTTGCCGCATGTTAGAAGGCGGTTGCGATCCTTTGTATATTGCCCGTCGTCTATTGGCGATAGCTTCTGAAGATATCGGTAATGCGGACCCTATGGCGATGACTGTAGCGGTTAATGCGTGGGAGTGTTTTCATCGAGTTGGTCCGTCGGAAGGTGAACGCGCTATTGCCCAAGCAGTGTTATACCTTGCTAGCGCGCCTAAGAGTAATGCCGTTTACACCGCGTTTTCGAATGCAAGACGACTAGCCCGTGAAACTGGTCATGAGCCAGTACCTGAACATTTACGTAATGCACCGACTAAGCTAATGAAAGATATTGGTTACGGTGAAGGTTATCGTTATGCACATGACGAACCGAATGCATACGCAAGTGGCGAAAAGTATTTGCCTGAATCACTTGTTGGACAACGTTTTTATTATCCAACAGAGCGTGGGTTTGAAAAACGAATTAAAGACAAGTTGGCGCAACTTAATGTTCTTGATGAGCAAAGTGAGGTGAAAAGGTATGAATAATGTTCTTTTTGTCGCTCTAGGCGGCTCGATTGGTGCAGTTTTTCGTTATCTTATCTCATTATTGATGCTTCAGCTATTTGGTACTGGTTTTCCTTTTGGTACACTGGTCGTCAATATTTTGGGTTCGTTTTTAATGGGGGTGATTTTTGCCCTTGGACAAGTTAGCGAACTTAGCCCAGAGATTAAGGCGTTTATTGGGGTGGGTATGCTTGGAGCCCTAACTACGTTTTCTACTTTTTCCAACGAGACCTTATTGTTAATGCAAGAAGGGTTCTTGGCAAAAGCCATATTGAATGTTGTTGTTAACGTCGGCGTGTGTATATTCGTCGTTTATCTCGGACAACAATTGGTGTTTTCTCGTTTTTAACTATTAAGATAATAAAATATGCTAGATCCAAAATTTTTACGTAATGAATTAGAAGTTACCGCTGAGCGCCTAGCGACTCGTGGATTTATTTTAGATGTTGATCGCCTAAGCAAACTTGAAGAAAAGCGTAAGTCCCTTCAAGTCACTACTGAAGAATTACAAGCATCGCGTAACGCTATTTCTAAGTCGATTGGTCAAGCTAAAGCAAAAGGTGAAGATGTTGCACCTATTATGGCTCAAGTAGGTACATTAGGTGCAGAACTTGATGCTAACAAACTAGAGCTTGCCGCGTTATTAGACGAGCTTAACGCTATTGCGATGAGTGTTCCAAATTTACCTGATGAATCTGCACCTATTGGCGCGGATGAGTCAGAAAACGTAGAAGTTCGTCGCTGGGGAACACCTAAACAGTACGATTTCAAAGTTAAAGATCATGTTGAACTTGGTGAGAACATTGGTGGCTTAGACTTTAAAAATGCAGTCAAGATCACTGGTTCACGCTTCATCGTAATGAAAGGTCAAATCGCGCGTATGCACCGTGCACTTGCACAATTTATGCTTGATTTGCATACGACAGAGCATGGTTACACCGAAGCTTATGTGCCTTTACTCGTAAACGAAGACAGTTTGCTCGGTACTGGTCAGTTACCAAAATTTGGTGAAGACCTATTCCACACTAAGCCTGCAACTGAAGAAGGACAAGGCCTAAGCCTTATTCCTACAGCTGAAGTGCCGCTAACAAACTTAGTTCGTGATGCTATTGTTGAGGAAGAAGACTTACCTATTAAGTTAGCTGCTCACACACCATGTTTCCGTAGTGAAGCTGGCTCTTATGGCCGTGATACACGTGGCTTGATCCGTCAGCATCAATTCGACAAAGTAGAAATGGTTCAGCTAGTAAAGCCAGAAGACTCTATGCAAGCTCTAGAAGAGTTAACTTGCCATGCGGAAACCGTGCTACAAAAGCTAGGACTTCCATACCGTACCGTTGTTTTATGTACTGGTGATATGGGCTTTGGTTCAGCTAAAACATTCGATATTGAAGTATGGTTACCTGCTCAAGACACGTACCGTGAAATTTCATCTTGTAGCAACATGCAGGATTTCCAAGCACGTCGTATGCAAGCCCGCTACAAAGGTAAAGCCGATAAGAAGCCTACTTTGCTTCACACACTAAACGGTTCTGGTTTAGCTGTTGGTCGTACATTGGTTGCCGTATTGGAAAACTACCAAAACGCAGATGGTTCAATCACCATTCCTGAAGCGTTACGTGGTTACATGGGCGGTTTAGATAAAATCGGCTAAATCAGTCGATAATCTTAATAATTGAATAGCCTTCACTTTGTGAAGGCTATTTTGTATCAGCTCTTTAAAGAACTCGCTATTTGTAACCCAACTTCGTAAACCAGAGCTAGAAAAATCGATGTTTATACTTTTGTAAGTTAATCTAAAATTTATTGAAGATTATACAGTTAGTAGCCAATCAAATTAATGAAACTAAGCTAGTCCCGCAAATATTACCAATAGTCAAAAATCTCTCTTTCTACTGCTTGTCTACAATGTTATAAATACAGCCGAAAACCCTACACTTCTAATATTTAGGAAAGCCGTCATGATATTTTCCCAGGTTGAACTGGCCCCTGCCGATCCAATTTTAGGTTTAACAGATGCATTCAAAGCTGATGTTCGCGAGCACAAGGTGAACTTAGGCGTCGGTATATATAAAGATGAATCAGGCCAGACACCTATCCTAAAATCTGTGAAATTTGCAGAAGAGAAACTATTAGGAACAGAAACAAGTAAAAGCTATTTAGGGATGGAAGGGGTACAAGCGTATAACCGTGTTGTACAAACTCTATTATTTGGTGCTGAGCATCAAGTTGTTACTCAAAACCGTGCTTTAACGGCGCAGGCACCAGGTGGTACAGGCTCTTTACGTGTAGCAGCGGAGTTTTTGGTTCGTCATACTGAATCTAAAACCATTTGGGTAAGTAACCCAACTTGGGCAAACCATAATAATATTTTTAATACTGCCGGATTAACGACTGCAGAATACCGTTATTATAAAGCTGAAACTCACGGTTTAGACTTTGACGCTATGATGGCAGATCTTCAAGGCGCTAAAGAAGGTGACTTAGTTTTACTACATGGTTGCTGCCACAACCCAACAGGTATTGATTTAAATCTACAGCAGTGGCAACAAGTAGCGGATCTTTGTTTGCAAAACAAGCTTGTGCCTTTATTTGATTTTGCATATCAAGGTTTCGGTGCAGGTGTTGAAGAAGATGCTCAAGGTTTACGTGTAGTCGCAAATACTGTTCCAGAGCTTATCGTTGCTAACTCTTTCTCTAAAAACTTCGGTTTATACAATGAGCGTATCGGTGCTGTAACCGTTGTTGCAGCCACTAGCAATGAGGCGGTTAACGCATTTAGTCAGATAAAAAGCACAATTCGTGCTTCTTACTCAAACCCGCCAGCGCACGGTGCATTAATTGTTAGCACAATTTTAGAAGACGCAACGCTTAAGCAATTATGGCATGACGAACTCCAAGAAATGCGTGAACGTATTGCAGAAATGCGTACACTGTTTGTTGAGTCGCTAAAAGCTGCAGGTGTTACCCAGAACTTCGATTTCATTTCAGGTCAAAATGGTATGTTTAGCTTTTCAGGTCTAAACAAGGACCAGGTAAACCGCTTAAGAGAAGAGTTCGCTGTGTATATTGTTGGTTCTGGTCGTATTAGTGTTGCTGGTATGACTAAAACAAATATGCCAGTAATCTGCGAAGCAATTGCTAAGGTATTGTAAATCTCTACTTAAGTATGCTGAGTAATAAAAAGGCCCCATGGGGCCTTTTCGTTATAAGTTATTTTAATAACACTCTATCACTAAATAAGCTTTGCTGAAACTTCTACTGCCGAACTAGAACCGGTTTCCTTAACCATATAAGATAAAGCATCTGCTAATGCTTGCCTGTCATGTAGCCCTTTATGGTGGCTGCTACGCAAGGGATAATAAATCACATTACCGTCCTGGTATGAGCTTTCACCGTTACATAGGACCTGATCAATAATTTTTAGTCCGAGTACTTGATGACAAAAATCAATTTTTTGCTCAAGGCTGCAATTGGCGATAGAAGAGGGCTCTTTTGTTAAGTTCTCAACCAAAATGACTTTAGCTTTTGATTCAGCTAAGGCCTGTGCAATTTTGGGTAATAACAAGGGAGGCATTATACTGGTAAGGAAGCTGCCTGGCCCTAAGATGATTAGCTCGGCATTTCTGATTGCTTCACATGCTTCACACGTAGCTTGCACTTCAGGATCAAGTGATAATGCAATTGGTGTATCTTGCATTTTATCGACATTGATTTCTCCAAAAACACTTTGACCACAAGCCTGAAGCGCTACTAGATGCGTCGGTTCCTCTGACATAGGGATCAAGCGGGTGTCGATATTAAGGAAGTTTCTAACTAGATTAACGGCATCTAATGGCCTTACGCAAAGTTCATCTAATGCCATCAGCATTAAATTTCCCAAATTGTGTCCAGTAAGTTCGTTTTCGCCACCAAAACGATATTCGAACATCAGAGAGCCTACTGAAGGACGTCTTGCTAATTGCGATAGGCAATTACGTAGATCGCCCCAAGCAATACAATCTTGTTCTGCGCGAAGTCGACCTGTTGAACCGCCATTGTCGGTTGTAGCAACGATGCCAGTTAGTTTAGGACCTAAAAAGGAAAGCGCTGATAGAACTCGGCCTAAGCCATGTCCGCCACCTATGGCTACTACATGGTTATATTGATTAAGCCCATTTGTTTTCATTACAGGGGGTCTCCTTCCTGAATACCCGAAGTCGTTTCATATCAAAGGGTGATTATACCTAAAGTTAGAATCTTTTTCTCGATGTATTATAAGCGCTAGCTAGCATATAATAACCGTCACAAGTATTAATATACTGTCCATATGATAAAGGATAATGAGTGAAAACAGGCAAAATTGGTTTATTTACTATCGCAATTGGATTAGTGGTCGCACTAATATTACTCGTCAGGTTGGTGTTCGTGCCATCAAGTCAGCAACAGGTAAAAACCTTAGCTAAAGCGATAAAAAACACTGAAATTGCGAGCGTTGTGCCAGATTTTGGCGCAATTAAAGTAGTAAGTGATAAGAAAACTGCATTTTTTGAATTTTTAAGACCCTCAATAAAACATCAAAATGCAATTATTCAAGATGAGCGTAATTTCTTGATCAGTATTAAGAATCAGGTCAACAATGGCAAAACGCTCACAGAAGCTGACGAATTTAGATTACAACAAATTTCTGAAAAATATCAATATACGCTAAGAAGCTTAACTATCACGAATATTGATATATTACTTGTTAGAGTTGATGTGATCCCTGAGGAAATGGTGCTTATACAAGCGGCAAATGAAACTGGCTGGGGTACCTCTCGTTTTGCTCGTGAGGGGTTAAATTTCTTTGGTCAGTGGTGCTTTAGAAAGGGTTGCGGTTTAGTGCCACAATCTCGAACACAAGGCCTATCTCATGAGGTTGCACTATTTAAAACGGTTGAGGACTCTGTAGCGTCTTATATGCGTAACCTTAACTCAAATGCAGCTTATTCATTGCTGCGCTCAATTAGAGCCGATTTGCGTGCGCAGAATAAAACCCCAAGAGCGCAAGATCTTGTTTATGGATTAATTAACTATTCAGAGCGTCAAGAAGCTTACATTGATGAGTTGCTTGAAATGTTACGTCAAAACCAACGATTTTTAGTGGATAATAATGAAAAAACAACTGCTGTTTAGCTGTATTCTTTTAGGACTTGCAACAACAAGTCAGGCTGCACCTATCTCACTTGAGTATCAAAGTTTTTATCAAAGACTTAAGCAAGTGAATAAAGGTAATTATCAGCTAGTCGAGTTGGCCTTTTCTGTGTCTAAAGCAAATGGCTGTAGAGTCAAAAGCGGCACAATCAGTACCGAAAAGGATTCATTTCCGTTGACGATTACTAAAGACCAACGTTTATTTTTACCTTATGACGGGCAGTTAAAGTCTGATAGAGCGTTGATTAACTTGGATGTTGAAGGCAATGCTGAATCTTGCGCAATCGCGATGCAAGTTAGAGCTAAAAATACCAAACAAAACTATAGCCAAGCCGAGTTAGTTCAAATAGCCGATGAAATGAACGCCTTATTGAGTCAGATGCAAGGTTTTCCAATGCGCTTGTTTGCATCAGATATTGCTGGCCTAAACCTAGAATTTGCCGGTGACGCGACTGTTACAATTGACGACAAGGTAATCCCGGTGACTGGCACATACCGAATTGAAACCAGTCAGCTTAATAAGCTAACAAGTTTAACGACTTCGATTGCTCCAAAAGTGATTAGCCCTTGGACGAGTAAATAACCTTTAGCATAGATAAGCGAGTACAAAAAAGCCCTGCATTGCAGGGCTTTTTATTAGCTAATTTCAGCTCTCTGACTGAAACTGAATTACTCAGGCGTATAGGTGCTAACTACATCAATGCGCGCCGCAGCATCAAGATTAATATGTCCGTTATTGGCCACATCAACAAAATCAAAAGCAGGTAGGTCCGATTCAGCAACTTGACCACTCATTGGTGCATCAGGATCCCGAGTTAACGATAAGAAATCAAACTGCTCACGGTCAACACCTTGAGAAGGTGATGTATTCTGCATTGCAGTGAAGATAGTTTCAATACGGCCAGGGTGATCCTTATCCCATTGAACAAGCATATCTTTTACTGCTGCACGCTTCAGATTTTCTTGCGAACCACAAAGATTACAAGGAATAATTGGGAACTTTTTTAATTCCGCATATTCTGCAATATCTTTTTCACGGCTATAAGCCAATGGACGAATAACCATATTAGCACCGTCATCAGACAATAACTTAGGCGGCATAGCTTTCATTTTGCCTGCAAAGAACATGTTAAGGAACATGGTTTCAATAATGTCATCACGGTGGTGACCTAGAGCAATTTTAGTTGCACCTATTTTCTGAGCAAAACCGTAAAGTGTGCCACGACGTAGACGTGAGCATAAAGAACACGTAGTTTTACCTTCAGGGATCTTATCTTTAACGATAGAGTAAGTGTCTTTTTCCAGAATATGGTAAGCAACACCTAAAGTATCTAAATAGGCGGGTAAAATATCTTCAGGGAAACCAGGTTGTTTTTGGTCAAGGTTAACCGCAACAATCTCAAATTGTATAGGTGCACGTTTCTGAAGATTTAACAGAATATCAAGCATGGCGTAGCTATCTTTACCACCTGAAAGGCAGCACATAACACGATCGCCATCTTCAATCATGTTGTAATCACCAATTGCACGACCGACTTCTGCGCGCAAACGCTTTTGAAGTTTTGACATGCGGGTTACTTGTTTTGTAGTTAATTCTTCGGACATAAAAAAACGCGCCTAGTACACAATAGTTCAGGGCGCGTATTATTCCAGCTTAATGGGCTTTGGTAAAGCCTAGAAAGTGGTTATAGCTCTTCTAATGGCGATTTATAGCCATCTGGCTTTATCGCTAACAGGTCACAGTTAATGCTATCTATAACATGCTCAGCAGTATTACCGATTAATGCTGCTGAAAGGCCTGTTCGGCCTATCGTTCCTAAAATCACTAATTCAGCATCTAGCTTAGTGGCGAGATCGGGAATGACGTCTTCGGGTAATCCTTCTTTCACATGGCAATTTTCAACTGCAATGCCATAAGCATTAGCAAGGTAGTTAATCCTTTCTTCATGCTGTAAGCGAATGGTTTCGCTATAAGTGTGGGCGTCGAAATCCGGTAGTTCGATAGCTAAATTTACGGGAGTACCAGGGTAGCCATTAACTAAGTGCACCTGAGCGTCGAATTGTTTAGCGAGTTTAATCGCGTGGGCAATAATTTTGCCATTTAAAGATTCATTAGCATCATCTTCGGCACTAACATTCACAGCACAAACAATTTTACCCGCAACAGGCCAATCATGTTCTTTAACCAATAATACTGGGACTGGTGCCTTACGCATCAAATGCCAATCGGTTGGGGTGAAAATAACCGATTTTAATTTGTCATGCTCGTGGGTGCTTTTAACAATAAGGTCAAAGTTGCCATCAATGGCAAACTTAATAATGCTTTCAAACGGGCGATTATGCCAAATCACTTCGAGGTTAATAACAATGCCATCTTTTTGATAAGGCTTAACGATGTCGGACAGCCAAGCTTTACGCTGATTAACAACACCTTCGCGCATCGCTTCACGTTCTTGGCCTGACAGGATTGAAGTCATTTCATAGGAGAAGTCAAAAATAGACAAAAAGACGGTAATTTCTGCTTGGCTTTCGATAGCAAGCTCTACGGCTCTTGCTAGAGCCGCTTGTTCTTCTGTCGTTGGGTCGACAACCACAAGGAGTTTTTGATAGTCCATCATAACTGTTCCTTATCTAATAGCATCTATTCTCATCTTGCACCATTAAGATGAATTTGTATTGTTTTAGATCAAGCGGATTGTCGAATAATGCTTATCTTGCGATATTGCTGTTACCTGATAGTTCGCTCAATGCGTCAATATCTAATATTGTAATGTATTTACCTTTAACTTCAATTAGTTCGGCTTTTTGGAAACGTCCGAGTAAACGGCTAATAGTTTCTACTGTCAGTCCAAGGTAATTACCAATATCGCCACGAGTCATGGTTAGTCTGAACTCTCTTGGAGAAAAGCCGCGACTACCGAATCGTTTCGCTAAGTTACTGATAAACGCTGCCAGTCTTTCTTCTGCGTTCTTTTTACTGAGTAATAGAATCATTTCTTGGTCACTTTGGATCTCGTTACTCATTAAACGCATAATCTGTTGTCTAAGCTTAGGCATTTTACCTGTTAGCTCATCTAACGTAGTGTAAGGAATTTCGCATACCATTGAAGTTTCTAGTGCTTGTGCAAAGCTTTGGTGAAACTGTGAATGAATACCGTCAAAACCGATAACATCACCAGCTAAGTGAAAGCCTGTGATCTGCTCATCGCCTTGTTCAGTAATGGTATAGCTTTTGATTGTGCCAGAACGAATTGCAAATAAAGACTTTAGCGGGTCACCCGATTTAAAAATAGGTTCACCTTTCTGAATGGGCTTTTTACGCTCGATGATTTCGTCAAGCTGATCTAATTCATTAGAGTTCAGCGTAAACGGAATACAAAGTGTACCCATACTGCAATCATGACAATGAATCGCGCATCCTGAAGCCATTTGGCGACGATTCTTGTTGTTATCTGCTGACATTGTCTCTCTCAATTTTGACTATTCATCTACTATGTTAAACTAATTTGATATTTGGAGCTAGCTAAGCTGACCGATAGCGACATACAAGGTTTGGATCCCGAATGCGACTAACGCCGCACCGCTAACTAATCTAACAATTCGGTTCTGCACTAAGCGGCTAAAGCTACTGGCAGCAATACCTGCACTTAATAATGCGGGAAGTGTGCCTAAACCAAATGCAAGCATGATCAAGGCACCATCTAGCGCGTTACCGGCGGCAACAGACCAGGTCAGCATGCTATAGACTAGGCCGCAAGGTAGCCAACCCCATAATCCGCCTGCAATAAAAGCATGAGTTTTATTTTTTATCGGAATAAATCGATTGGCGATAGGGGCAATATAACCCCAAAGCCATTTTCCTAAGCGTTCGATTTGTACTACACCAGCCCAAATTTGAGCAATATAAAGTCCGGTTATAATCATCATCACACCGGCAATAAATCTTAATACAAGGAGGTATAAGTCCGCATCGAATAATACTCCTAGTGCACTAGTGCTTGCGCCTACCAATGCGCCGGCGAGGGCATAGCTAATTATTCGGCCGCTATTATAGCTAAGCAGGTAACCAAGTTGATTAACCAAGGCATTTCCTGTTTGCTGTTTAGGCAGGTTTGCTGATAATGCGCCTACCAAGCCTCCACACATGCCAATGCAGTGACCAGCTCCCATCAGCCCAACTAACAAAGCGCCAATTAAACTGTAATCGTCCACTATTTCTTGCTCGGTTGTTGTGGCTCAAGCTGCTCACTAGCCGATGGGGATGTTTCACTGAGTTTATTTACTGTTGCTGTATGCGTTTGTGCGCTAGCTGTATCGCTTGATACTTTATCGTCCTCAAATAAAATGGACACGCTTTGCTTTTCTAAATCATCAAATTGATCAGACTTAACCGCCCAGAAAAAAACAGCTACAGCGACTAAAACAAAAATCATCGCGATTGGGATCAAGACATAGATAATACTCATAAACGGACCTTAAGTAGTCGAAGGCTATTGCTGACAACGATTAATGAACTAGCAGACATCCCCAATGCAGCAATATATGGGGCAACATGACCAGTAACCGCCAGTGGGATTATAAATAGATTATATCCTAGCGCCCAGAATAAGTTTTGTTTGATAATACGACTGGTTTTCTTTGCTACGTTAACAGCATCAGCAAAACGTGAAAGGTTATCGCCCAGCAAAATAATATCAGCACTATTTTTCGAAATTGCGGCGCCGCTCCCCATAGCGACTGACAAATTAGCGCCAGCCAAAACGGGGGCGTCATTAATACCGTCACCGAACATCGCCACTTGACCATGTTGTTGGAAATTATAAATCAGTTCTAGTTTACCTTTTGGGGATAATCCTTGATGGGTATCACTAATCCCTAGGCGTTGACCCAAAGCGACAACTTCAGTTGAATTGTCACCACTGGCAATACTCAGTTTACAACCCATACTTTTTAATTGTTTAACAGCTTGTGCGGTTTCTGGGCGGACTTCGTCATTTAAGCTGACTTTAGCTTGCACTATATTGTCAACACTTAACCAAACAGTGGTAGCGCTTTCAACCTCATTAGTTTGATTAACATACTGCTGACTGCCAATTTTACAACATAGGCCATTAACTTTGGCTGTTAACCCTTTACCTACAACACTTTGGCGCTCAGTCACTAGCATTGATTTATCTATAAAACTTGTAAAAGCTTTAGCGATTGGGTGCAAGGAGCCAGACTCTAATGCTGCAATATAGTTCAGCGCTTGCTGCTCTGTTAAATGACCGGTTAACTCAATATTTGAGATAGATAATGAGCCGAGGGTTAGCGTACCGGTTTTATCAAACACAACATGCTGAATTTTAGGTAAACGTTCAAATACACCTGAGCGGCGGGTAATAATGCCAAGCCGAGTCATAATTGCTGTTCCGCAAGTTACAGCCGTTGGTGTTGCAAGCGCGAGGGCACATGGGCAAGTTGCAACCAGTACCGACAAGGTGATCCAAAACGCATCTTCAGGAGAGTAAAAATACCAAAATAGATAAGTTAGGCTCGCAATAAGCAAAATAGCAGCAGTAAAGTAATTAGAAAATCTATCAGCGTATAACGCAATTTTAGGTTTATTGTTGGAGGCGATTTCTTGCAAGCGAATAATTTCAGCAACGAGCTGGTCTTGTCCAAGTGCTGTCACTTTAACCAGTATTGGTTGTTCTATATTAATAGTACCCGCAAACACTTCGGCATCTAACTCTTTCGCTAGCGGCATCTGCTCGCCAGTTAGCATGGCTTCATTTACAGCGGACACACCTTCAACCACTATGCCGTCAGCGGCAATCACCTCACCGGGTTTAACTAGAATAATATCGCCTATGGCTAGGCGTTTTGCGGGAACTTCATCAAAACCGTCCTCAGTTTTAAGCTGCGCGGTTAACGGCACGAGTTTATGTAAGTTGCTAGAACTTACAGACGCTTTTTGGCGAGCATTCTGCTCAAAGAAACGGCCGAGTAATAAAAAGAAAGTGAACATGGATACAGATTCAAAATACACCTCACCAGTGCCATTTACAGTTTCTATACAGCTGGCGATATAGGCGCCACAAATAGCGATACTAACCGAGACATCCATGTTTAGTCGGCCCATGAGTATCGAGCGCACCGCACTAAAATAAAATGGTTGAGCAGAATAGAAAACCACTGGAGCAGCAAACAGCATACTTACCCAGCGAAAGTAATCTCGGTATTCGGTATCAAGATCGCTAAAATAACCAGAATAGAGGGCGAGGGCGAACATCATGACTTGCATGGTTGCAAAGCCAGCAAGCCCAAGCCTCAGTAAAAACTTACGGCTATCTTTTTTGCTTTTTGTTTCTTGCTCATCAATTTGAAAAGGTGAGGCTTGATAACCAATCTGGCTGATTTGATTAAGGATCTCACTTAACTTAATTTTGTCAGCGTCCCAGGAGATTAATGCTCGTTGGGTTGTGGAATTAACTTGAATTTTGGCAACACCAGCAAGTTTATTGATTTTATGCTCAATAAGCCAGGCACACGCTGCGCACGTAATACCATCAACTGTCAGTGAGACTTCATTAAGTGAGTCGCGTTTCTGAATAAAGTCTTGCTGCACCTCAGGAAGGTCGTAAGCACTAAAGTTAGATAGCTCTTCTGGTACTAAAGCCGTTTGCTTACTACCAGGCTCAGTGCGAAATTTATAATAATTAGTCAGCCCTGCATCAATAATGGCTTGGGACACAGCTTGGCAACCAGGGCAGCACATTAGCTGCTCTACATTGTTAATCGTGGTTGTAAATTGCTTACCAGTTAAAACCGGCTCGCTACAATGAAAGCAGCTTGCTTGACTCATGGATTGTTGTTCTTTTTTATAATTATTTGAAACCCGCCGCGAGTGCAAGCGGGTCAATCTATATGCAGATTAGTTTAACCAATACTGTTGGTCATCTTTTAGAGTAACACGTTGCTGAATGCGCCACGTTTGGTCGTACCCTTCAATTCTAACTTCCCAAGGTCCTTCAATAGACTGTGTTAAGTCGATTCGATAAACGCCGTTAGCATCGGCGGTAACAATTTGAGAGAAGTCTTTTTCTTCAAGAGTGGGATGGAAAAAGCTAATGCTTAGGCCTGCTAGGTACGTGTCACCACCATGTTGTGAGATTTCTACATACTCATCGTCAAACTCAAGTAGGTAGTTCATTCCTAACTGTTTGGCCTGTTTAATCTTACGCAAATCGATATTTATGCCTTTACCTTCTTTGTAATAATCTTCAGTAACCAATGGGTCTTGGTTATCAATAGCAACAATCAATAAGTTAATACTAGCGACCACAGCGCACAGCGGTAATATGATAAGAAACCACGGCCAAAATTGCTTATACCAAGGTTGCGGAGTAGACATTATTAACCACCTATAATTATTAAAATAGTTGTAACAGTATGGGAAAGAAGAACCGACATTTTACCCATAAAAATGTGAGTTATCACTTAAAAAAAAGGCCTCGTGATAACGAGGCCTAATTATTACACTCGGTGTTAACCTAGTGTGACTACTTGTTAGACAAGCTGTAAACGTAAGCTGTAATTACGTGAACTTTTTCTTCACCTAATACATCTTTCCAAGCAGGCATTACACCTGTACGACCATTTTTAACTGACTGCATAATTGCGCCACGACTACCGCCGTATACCCAAGCATTATCAGTTAGGTTAGGTGCACCCATAAACTTGTTACCGGTACCGTCCATACCATGACAGGCGAAACAGCCTTTCATGAATGAACCTTGCCCTTGAGCTGCTAGCGCTGCGTCGTGTTCACGACCAGATAACTTAACAACGTACTCAGCTAGACCTTCAAGTTCACTGTCTTCAATCGGTAGACCGCCTTTTGGTGGCATCATACCGTGACGACCGTTCATGATAGATGTCTTGATAGTTGCAAGTTCACCACCATATAACCAAGCACCGTCGGTTAGGTTAGGGAAGCCCTTGCTACCACGAGCGTCACTACCATGACACATAGCACAGTTTTGTAGGAATAAACGACCGCCAACTTTCAGCGCTTCTTCATTCTTAACTAACTCTTCTAGTGGCGTGTCTGCGTAAGCCTTGAAGATAGGACCAAACTTTTCGTCTGCGTGCTTAACTTCTTGGTCATACTGAACCCAACGACCATCTGCTTGAGCGTCAATAACAGCTTGCTTAGACTCTTCAATAGTTCGCACGCTTTGGTTAGAACTTGTCCAACCTAAAAAGCCTTTGAAGCTACCAAGACCTGGGTAAAGTGCTAGATAGATAACACTGAACACAATAGTAATGTAGAACATGTAACTCCACCACTTAGGCAGTGGGTTGTTCAGTTCTTCAATACCGTCGAAAGTGTGACCCATCGATTCGCCTTCTTCTACACCAGTGTTGTTCTTAGAACAAGCACGCAGTAGAACGACGCAACCAATGATTACCACAACTGTCAGGACGATAATCCATACACTCCAGAAGTCACTCATCACTTTTTATCTCCTGAGTCGTTCGACGCTGATTTTAGTTCTTCATCTGAAAAAACTAAGTTAGCAGCATCGTCAAATTGCTTTTTGCGACTCGAGCTATATGCCCAAGCAAATATACCGACGAAGGTCACCATTACTACTATGGTTATCACTCCACGTAATGTGCCGTAATCCATAATTTGCCTCCTTATTTAAGCGCGTGGCCTAGTGATTGTAGATAAGCGATCAAAGCTTCAAGCTCTGTCTTATCTTTCACTGCGTCTTTAGCGCCAGCAATCTCTTCATCCGTATACAACTTGTGTGTAGGGTGAAGGTTACGCAAGATATCCATCTTCTGACCAGTTAGGTCACCTGTTAGCTTATTTTCAGCTAACCAAGGATAAGCAGGCATATTTGATTGTGGAACAACGGCGCGAGGGTCAATTAAGTGAACCTCATGCCATTTATCACTATAACGACCACCAACACGGGCTAGATCTGGACCAGTACGCTTAGAACCCCACTGGAATGGGTGATCCCAAACTGACTCACCGGCTACAGAGTAGTGACCGTAACGTTCAGTTTCAGCACGCAATGGACGGATCATCTGGCTGTGACAGTTATAACAACCTTCACGAACGTAGATGTCACGGCCTTCAATTTGCAAAGCTGTGTAAGGGATCTGACCTTCTAAAGGCTCAGTCGTATCTTCTTGGAATAAAAGGGGTGTGATCTCAACCAAGCTACCAAAGCTGATTGCGATTACGGTAAAGATCCCCAATAGACCGATGTTTTTCTCAACTATCTCGTGATTAAATTTCATCGTATCTACTCCTTAAGCTGCTTTTGCTTCAGCAATCGCTGGCAAAGAATCTTGAGGGGCCTTAACAGTACGGATCACGTTGTATGCCATTAAGAACATACCTGTAAGGAAGAACACACCACCTAGGAAACGAACAAAGTAGAACGGGTAAGAGGCTTCTAAGCTTTCAACAAAGCTATAAGTCAATGTACCGTCAGAGTTAACTGCGCGCCACATAAGACCCTGCATTACACCAGAGATCCACATTGAAACGATATAAAGAACAGTACCGATTGTTGCCAACCAGAAGTGAACGTTAATTAGGTTTGTGCTGTACATGCGGCCATGGCCAAATAGTACTGGGATCAAGTGGTATAAAGAGCCAATTGAAACCATAGCAACCCAGCCCAATGCACCAGAGTGAACGTGTCCAACAGTCCAGTCAGTGTAATGAGATAAGGCGTTAACGGTTTTGATTGCCATCATTGGTCCTTCGAAGGTAGACATACCGTAGAAAGACAATGAAACAACAAGGAAACGCAAGATAGGGTCAGTACGTAGTTTATGCCAAGCACCTGAAAGGGTCATAATACCGTTAATCATGCCACCCCAAGAAGGAGCGAATAGGATTAGTGACATTACCATACCAAGTGATTGCGTCCAGTCTGGTAGCGCAGTGTAATGTAGGTGGTGTGGACCCGCCCAGATATACAATGCAATTAGTGCCCAGAAGTGAACAATAGAAAGACGGTACGAATAAACAGGGCGACCAGCTTGCTTAGGTACGAAGTAGTACATCATACCTAAGAAACCTGCAGTTAGCAGGAAACCTACCGCGTTATGACCATACCACCACTGTACCATGGCATCTACTGCACCACTGTATAGTGAGTAAGACTTAGTCATTGTTAACGGCACAGCCATAGAGTTAACTATGTGAAGTACGGCTACTGTGATAATAAATGCACCGAAGAACCAGTTTGCCACATAAATGTGGGAGGTTGTTCGCTTAACGATAGTACCGAAGAACACCACAGCATAGGAGACCCATACAACGGTAATTGCGATATCAATTGGCCACTCTAGCTCTGCGTATTCTTTACCACTGGTGATACCAAGCGGTAAACTGATCGCTGCTGATAGAATGATGGCTTGCCAACCCCAGAACGTAAATGCGGCCAATTTAGGTGCAAATAGTCGAGTTTGACAGGTGCGTTGAACGATATAATAGGATGTGGCGAAAAGGGCTGAAGTACCAAACGCGAAAATCACGGCGTTCGTATGTAGCGGTCGTAGACGACTATACGTTAACCATGGAGTTTCAAAGTTTAGCTGCGGCCAGATTAACTGGGCTGCGATTAGTACACCTACTGCCATACCTACAATTCCCCATAACACGGTTGTTAAAGCGAATTGGCGTACGACGGTGTAGTTGTAATCAGCGCCTTGAGGCTGGGAATGGTTCATCATATTGCTTCCACTGCTTATTACTTATACTTATTGTTGTGTAGAGTAAAGCTCTACCCGTTTAAATGACTACAAACCTCAGTTACCTAGCGGAAACAATGGGGTTGTGTCAATGTGTAACCTTGCATTTCATGAAGTAACGCAAGGCAACGCAATGATACTTGAGCTATATCAAAAAAGATAGGAATTAAGGGGCTTGATAAGTTGATCTAGATCAAGGTACTCAATAGAATGTTACAGGAAATGATGAAAAGGTTAATTATCGTGCAAGTTCCTCACAAATCAGCAGTATTAACGGTTGGGCTCAGTTTCGTTTTAGCCACTTTCTTACTAGGATGTAAACCAAATCAAGAGCCCGCTGCTAGCTCAAGCCCTGCAGATACAAGTCTTTGCACTTTCAAAAGCGGGGCATGCATAAAAACTGTTGCTAATGTTGAAATCCAGTTAAGCTTAAACCCTTGGCACGCGCCGAGTGAGAAGCCTTTAACACTCATTGTAAATACCTCTAAACCGGTGGCAGATCTAAAAGTGAAATTACAAGGCCGAGACATGTTTATGGGGATTATCCCTGTAAATTTAGATCAAAGCTCAGAAACTGATTATAACGCTAATATAATCTACGGTTCTTGCAGCAGCGGTTATATGGTTTGGAGTGCTATTGTTAGTTTTAAAGTCGATGGAATTGAAAAGTTTACAACGTTTGATTTCTTAGCTGACAATCCTGGTTAAGCTATTTAGTGGCTGCAATATCGGCTTTATTTAGGTTGTTAATGCCGGCAAAGGGCATTGTTTGTATAAAGAACGCTCTGTTCTTCTGCAAATGACAAAACAGTTGTTGATAATCATTATCATTTGGGTATATTGGTGATAAGTATGTCTACTACAGTGAACTTGGAGGTATTATGACCACTCCAACCAGACAATTAAATATCAGTATATCTGAAGACAAAATCGCCCAACTCATTCAGCAAGGCGTACTTTGCGCTGCTGACTTCAAATGTTTAGATCGCGATACTAAAAAGGCCGTATGGCAACTTTGCCTATGGAGCTGTGAAAAGCGTATTCATTGCGACAAGCACTGCAAAGAACAATGTAATAGCCAGTGTGGTGATGTAATAGACGTCGTTAATTGGACATAACCGAGTATTTCTCGCTTTTAGAGGCTTATTTAGATTACTGATTAATCAAGTTCTCAAATGGGGTTAGTTAGCCATATCGTTTTACGAACATACTGATTAAGATAGCGTTATACCGATCTACTGTGACGCTACTTATGTTATTACCTCCCGTTATCCCTCTGTTTGACTCCATCGATTACATTCAGCTTGGTAATCCAATCGTCAACCAACACATCACCCAATTGAGTCTAGCCAAGCTAGGTGAAGCCGGTTTGGCATTTGAGCTGGCAACCGATTGGTTGTTCGAGCAGAAATACAATGAAAATAACTACAAGGCTTATCGCAGTGAATTAACCACGTTTTTACATTGGTGTTTTGATGTCGCCCAGCTCAACGTCAGCCAAATAGGTCGCAAAGAGATTGGCCTTTATGTTGATTATTGTCAGCATCCTCCACAAGAACTGGTCGGTTACTTTAATGTTGCTCAATTCAAGCAGGACAAACAATCAGGAGAACGCTCGCCTAATCCTGCGTGGCTGCCATTTCGCGGTAGTAAAACTGACGGCAAGACCAATCCTTATGTGCTCAGTGATAGTGCGCTTAAAACCAAAGTAGCGATCCTATCTAGCTTTTTCAGTTACCTGATGGGCGAAGATTACTGTGAGAAAAACCCAGCTCAAATGTGGCTTAATAAGAGCCGATTCTCTTCAAGTAGAAAATATCGCTTAAATAACGACGATGACAATCAACTGGCATTCACTGAGCTGCAATGGTCTTACATTGTCGCAACTGTAGAAAAACTGGCTAAAGAACAACCAGAACTTCATCAGCGTTCTTTGTTTTTAATTAAGCTTATTTATTCTTGTTATCTGCGAGTATCGGAAGTATCTGCAAGGGCGGGATATTCACCCGTGATGAGTCAGTTTAAGCATAATAATCAAACTGGCATTTGGCGATTCCATATCCCAAAAAGTAAAGGTGGTAAAAGCCGCAGCGTGGCGATCTCAAAAGCATTATTAGCAGCGTTAGTTGATTACCGACGTTACTTAAAGCTAAGTGATTATCCAACTGCGACTGAGCAGCATCCATTAATCGTCAGGCAAAAAGCCGCAGGGCGAGGGCGCGACGCCGGTATGATTAATGCGAACCTGGGAATACGTCAAATTCGTGAAGAAGTCGATAAGATCATCGAAATCGCAGCAAACAGCATCGAACGTGACGGTTTTGTAAGTGATGCGGAACAAATGCGTAGTCTAAGTATTCATAATATTCGCCATACAGGCATCACTCACGACATCAATATTAATGGCAGACCGCTCTCGCATGTCCAAGCCGATGCAGGCCATGAAAGTATCGATACCACCTCGCAATATTTGCACACCTCGCAAATTGAGCGCCATGAAAGTGCGCAGAATAAATCATTTGATAGATTGCAGGGGATTGAGTAAGAGTTGAAACTAAAGGTGTTAAAAAATCAGTGAACAATTGGCTACCTAAAAGGAAGCTTTGTTTTTGTGCTTTAGCAAGACGCCTAAATATATCCCTATAGGCCATTCTTTAAGGTATGAGCTAGGGTATGAGCTAAATCAATGACCGCCATGGATTGGTGGAAATCACAACAAATGTAGGGAACATTTGTGGCCTGATTTAGAAGCTTGCACAGCACTTCTAGCAAAGCTTTACTTTGACACTGTTAGCGGCGCACTATGAGCCGCCTTGTGCCAGTTTGTGTAATGCTGCAGTCGTAGCGGAACAAACCACCGATATAACTAGCCTCAGCAAAGCACCATACTGGTGGGGGCTACTTATCTGTAAAGGCCGCGCTCGTGGTCTATCGCCAATTTTCGCACTTACTCAACGACCAGCCGAATCTGACAAAACCAGCCATGCTGGTAGTAAAGAGTTAACGCCACACTGTTCAGAACGGGGCGACTCAAGCGAGCCGATGACCCCAAGATGGTAGCGAAAGAGATCGATGTGCATGTGTCAGAGATGACGGGTCTAAAGCCGTTGGACTTTGTTGAACGGGACGATGTGACGGGGAAAGTGAGCAAGGGGGAATCTAGGAGTTTAGCTACATTTTGTGACCTTTTCGATATATCATAATAGAGAGTAACTAACTGAGTTACATTTAGTTTATGAGAGAATGCTATTAATGGGAATCTTAGAGGTGTTAAGGTCGGCTGAAAAAAAGTACGCGTTATCTGCTTTTGGCCTTATTCTTGGCGTAGTAGTTGCTGTAATTACATTTTATTTTCAATTTAGAGATAACAATCCAAGAATAGACTTTGTGATTCAATCTGAAATATCTGTTTTTGATATTAAGGAAGACATAGGTAACTTGGATGTGATTTACAATGGGAATAGCTTAAAGCAGAATAATCAAGAGCTGAAAGCTATAAATGTTCAAATCATAAACAATGGTTCTTCAGGCATTTTGGCTATGCATTATGATGATAACTACCTTGTTGGATTAAAAATTAAAAATGGTGAGGTGACAAGCAAACCGTCAGTAACAGCAGCTAGTAACAATTACCTTGAGACAAATTCAACGTTAACTCAAATCGTAGACGGATTGTTGTTACCAAAGCTGATTTTTGAGCCGGGCGAGTTTATAGAAATCAAAATACTAGTGCTTCACTCAAAAGGTGTTCAACCAGAAATCATTCCATATGGAAAGATTGCGGGCATGACAGATGATTTTAAAGTCATTAGCCGAGAGAAAATTAACAATAATGGTTTTGATTTGCTGAATGGCATTCCTACAGAACAGGCTACTAACTTAGTATTAAAAGTGATTTCGATAACACTGCTTGCAATTTCACTTTTAGTTAAAATAGGTACTATTCTTTACGAGTTAGTTAAGAAGCAAAGAAGAAAAAGCATCCTAAACAGCTACTTAAGCTCTGGCTTAATTCGGATTTCAAAGTTAGATAGAGAATTGTTAGGTTACTATGTTAAATTTGGTGAATATTTCTCCTACGATGTGTTCACTATGCTCGTAAATCCAAGAGAACTAATGTTAGTGTTAAGTAAAATTGATTTGAACGAAAAGTTCAATCCCAAAAAACTCTCTGAATTTAAAACTGATGGAATGCTTCTTTGGTTTATTGAGAATGGTTTTATATCAATAGAGGATAATAACATTGCAGTTAATTCTGAACTTACAGAAGTTTTTATAGAGTTTAATAGATATCTTTACACCAGCAATAAAATGAAGCTAGGGAAACGCTACTTTGCTAGCAAGCAAGATGAAGCAGACGAAGCTGACGAAAACTTAGTATACGAAAAATATAAGAATGTAAAATTTTCTTTAGCTAAAGTCTAAAAAATATAACCAAAACCGTACCCGTTAACGGGTACAGTTTGTTTGTGTCTAAAACTAAGGCTGGCGACGTCTTTGGCTGGCATTCGATGGTAACAAAAAGATAGTAGGGCACATCGATATTCGAGCGCATACAGAAAACCATACTAAACACAGGGTATTACTGGGAATAGGTGTCGACCGTTCAGTTCGAAAACAAGGGCTCGGCAAGCAATTAATCAATAAAATGCTTGAGTGGGTGGCAGATCAACCTGTAATCGAGTTTGTTGATCTTTGGGTGCTTTCAAATAATCTAGCCGCGCAAAAACTGTATATCAGCACCGGGTTTGAAAAGTGCGGTGAGATAAAAGACATGTTTAAAATAGACGGTAAGTCTTTATCTTATACTGTTATGTCCCGAGCTACTGCACCAGATAAATGCTAATAAATGGCGACTAAAAAGAGTAGGGAACAGAAAGGTTGTCTAGGTGGTTATGATGAGTAAAGAGCAACATTAAAACTATCAACACATGCTTACAATACACACTGATTAATACAAGGCGAGCAGGGGGGGCTGGCAGCCCCGAAACCTAGTGTATGGACCTGATAGTTATCGTTCATAATGAACGATATATTACGATTGGAACAAACAAAACCTATACCTTTTATGCGTACGGAACATGCTGTTTATGTAGGAATCTTTAGGATAGTTAAAATTCAGCATCAGCTCCTATTTTCGAATTAACTATCTGAATTTGACTCTTTTCGATACTCTACATCTTCGTCTAAGCAAGTAGCTAAATATATAAACTCAGTTTGTTGCTGCATAGATTGCTACTGGCTTTGAACTTGGTTTTGCCTTCGGTCTGGCTATGGTTTTTCAGAAACCAGTTAATGCCGATAAGTGACATTATCGGCAATTGCCTAAAAAGGGCTTTTGCTAGCACGCATACTTAATTATTATTGCATCTTCGTTCATGTCACCAGACCGTTTAATGTCTTTTTTATTATGTAGTTATGCTGCTTATCGTACAACATAGCGAACTTTGCTGCATGCGAAGACCCATATCGAATCGATTTAAATTAGCTGTCGAGTGTTGTTAAATCCATCCTAGGCTTTTGCTGCTAAAACAGGACTTAATCCTAATAGGAACGGCGCTAACCATGCCTTCAGTTATCGCTATACATTATTGCAATCTAGCCTTGATAACTTAAATGGCTTAGTTAGGTTTATGCTGGTTTAAGTCTTAATAGAGTTTTATATTGGCCGGGCTCATACTCGGATTAGGACTTGGACTAACACTTAGAACGAGCTAAGCACAAAGTCGTCTCTAGTTATTGAGATTAAAAGCTTGGTGAGTAAATTGAGTGAATTACAACTCTAGTTATCTAGCTCAAGTTTTCAAGCAAAAAGTCATAGTCATAGTTATATTGCTGACAAAATATGATTCCAAGCCGATGCAGAGTAAATAATTACCGCGCGCTGTGTGGCTGCTTTTAAACTTTGCCTAGCTCAGCTCACCAGATTTTACGTAGCGCACAGTTAAATTTAGGATTTAATCGCTGTTTTTAGCGCTAATAAACAAATGATTGTTTATTTCTAGTTAGCAGTTCAAAACTGGCAGGAAAACAAAGCTCGCCATTTCATTAGGTTCCGTCATTTTACGATGGGCCTATTGCAGACAAATGCAGGCTTGGAGCTGACTGCGCCCGCGAATATTTGCTTAGCCAATAATTATGTAACTAAAACTGCGGTCGACTTGGCGAGAGATTTGTTTGGGTGTACAACGCAAACTGAAATCATGTTTACATATATAGTGGCATAACGGTGACTGAGATTTTCAAATTGGATGACAGTTGCCATTAATAAAGGGAAGCAACAAAAATTTAGGCTATAAGATTAACGGCTTCGTTAGGATTGACGAATTATTAACTCAATGAGGTGTAATAACTGGACATTTACCAAACCTAGTGAGAATCAATCAAAGCGTCAAAAGCCTACAAAAGAAGTTATCAGTACCACTAATCGATGACTCAGGTATCATTACACAACTGTGCGCACAATGTATATTATGTTAAATTGGGTTTGTGATTATCTATAGTATATCGAATGACGCCGCCTATTCTGTTCGAATAACATAGTCTCGGTAACTCTAGATGCTAATTGGTCATTGCTGTTTAAAAGCAATTGTTGACCATATAGATAAGCCTTTTGATAGCAAGTTCTTAGACATTCTAATGGTTACTTTTTGTTATTCTAAAACACTCTTACCACAACAGCGGCATTCGGGATCAAGCTCTGGCGGCATGACAATAATTAATCCGCAATGTGGACAAAAATCGCCTTGGCTAATCATCGGCTGTAACTCCCATCGAATAACGACACTGTCATTCTTTGTTTGTTGTTAAGCATGAGTGTCGCCACGATTTCATTCAATCCTACGAGTTGCCAGCCTAGGTTTATCGCTTTAGATACTGTGATAAAAGCTGGTTTTGATTTGGTGAGTGTTTTCAATGCTGCCTCGGTATCAAAACAAACTTTTTCAACCTTTACTGGCTCACATAGATCGACTGCCATTGTCCATTTTTGCGAGTCATTGTCGAATTGAAGATCTGTTAGTTTAAAAACCTGATGAGAATTGAGTTGCATAATATTCCATTTATCTTCATCGACCAGTTTGCCACACGATATCATTACACCAAACGTTGCAACTCCGCTTTGAACCAGCTCAAGGTCATTTTTACGTGCAGTCCAATTATGGTTTATATGGCCAGCTTTCGTGTGATATGGTGTTTCAGAATGCACTTCAGCACGTCCATGGCAAATTTCTTCCTGCCAAATCGTTAAACACATAGCATTTCTTGCCGGCACAAAGCATCCCCAGGAGTATTGGTTAGGCAGTTTTTGTCCAAGCACTTTTTCAAAGAACTCGTTAATACCCAAAATATATTACCCCAATAGATTGATTGAGTAATACTTTAGCATTGTAACTATACACGTGTATAGCTGATTCAGCGTGCATTGTGAGAAGCAATGTTATTTGAGCAATTGCCATCCATTTTTCGGTGTTTATTAAACGCTGATTTGATATGTTATTCAGAGTGGGAGTCTTGTGGGATACGAATAACTACTTGAATTTATTGCAACATAGTTATTAACCATGACACCAATGGCCATGATTTTTTTATCGAGTTAAGTGCGCTGCTTTGATCTAAATTATCTTGTAATTTTACTGATCACCGAACGGCTTTAAACCGCTCACTTTCATTTAAGTGAGCGGTTTAAAGAAATGACGTCTTAAGCTCTAATAATTGGATCTAAGGTATCTAATGCGGTAACGCCAATAAAGTGAATCTCACCAAACGCGTCGGTTAGCTTAACTGTGCCAATCGGGATTGCTGTTTCGTCAGTATTGGCGAATATCTTAAGTACATCATTAGCGATTAATATCGAGGTATTATCAAAGGCGCCGCACCATTTAGAGACATCAATCATTCTTTTGCAAAGCTCTGCTGCTGATGTTCGCTGATTGAGGATCTGTTTAAAGGTACTGTCCTCAATGTAATGCGCACCATCAGAGGTTAAAATAAGACGTTTGATTTGGCGGATCTTAGGAAACGTAACCAGTTGCGGCTTGATGTCAGGCCCAACGCCAACAAATTGCAATAAGCCTTTGCTTAAATGCACGCCGGCGGCATCAGCATTTTGCCCTGCAAAGGTGTCATCTTTTGAATACTGTTTAATTCCATGGGCTAAATTGGCATAGATTCGGCTATCACCAACATTGATTGCCTCAAACTGGCCATCGCTATCAAAAATAAACGCCGATAACGTTGCGCCACCATTACCGTTATAAAGAGTGTAAACGTCATTATTGGCGTCTTCGACTGCAGTAATTAAGCGCTGGCCAATAGGCATTAATTGGTTTTTGATACAACTACTTAAAAATGTGGCAATACTGAGGCTTGCGCAGTTCGCGCCTGATGCCATTCCACCCATGCCGTCGCACAATACACCTATGATAAACGACGTTGACGCAGAAACTTGGACTTGCACACATACAACCCTGTCTTGATTTTCAGGTCTAATATTACCGATATCAGATGCCATGGCGACCGATGCGTTGAGTAACTCGCGTACTGCGCCATTGTCAATGGGCCTATTTAACCAAAGCTGGATATGTTCTTTTAAAGCTTCTTGTTGCATAACGGTTTCTTCGATTTTTTGCATGTGAGTCGTTGATGGTTTCAATATAACGTAAGCAAGGTCGTTATGGTATCAGTCTAGGCTAAAAAGCTATTCAAACTGCAAACGTCCGAGACTGAGGTCAATTAGACGCTTAACTGAGCTTTTTCGTTGAGTCTATAACTCAGGAAACTGATACCGGCGCCCTCCTCCTTTAGTCGATTTATTAGGCATTTATATAGTTACAGTCACAATCATGGTCTAGTCTTTATTGCAGGCTAAGTTTGCGCTAATGGATATGTTGAAGGCGTTAAATGTGTCCTGCTTGTATATGCTGAGCTAGAGAAGCTCAGGTATTTGTTCATTACCTAGGTTTACCCTTATGAGTGATAATCCAAAGCAATCGCATCTAATGCGAAACCTTTTCATCGCACTGAGTTTATTGGTTTTAGTCTTTTGCTTGAGTTACTTCTATATTCAGCATCAAAAAAATTACCCAAGCACCGATGACGCTTATGTGCACGCCAATATTATATATATTGCACCGCAGGTAAACGGCAAGGTTATCAGCGTGAACGCCTCAGATTATCAAACCGTTAGTAAAGGCGACTTGCTGGTACAAATCGACCCCGCCCCTTTTCAGGCAAAGCTAGATGAAGCGCGCGCAGCCTATTCTATGGCGCTACAAAATAATGCAGCTTCTGGCGATGCGATATTAGCGGCAAGCGCAAATGTAAGAAGTGCGGTAGCTCAACTTAATGACGCCCAGGCGACTTATCAGCGGATTAAACAATTGGTAGCGCAAGCATTACTGCCAGCACAAGATCTAGATGATGCCCGTGCAAAACAGGCAACAGCCGAAGAAAATGTGATCGCAGCGCGAGCAACGATGTCGCAATTAATAAAAGCTCAAGGGGCACAAGGAGACGACGCGCCTGAAGTTAAAAAAGCCGCTGCAACTCTAAGCCAGGCAAGCTTGTCGTTATCTTACACGAACATTTTTGCCGCCCATAACGGCAAGCTGGGTAAACTAGCGGTTCATGCTGGTAGTGTTGTATCGCCCGGACAAGCATTAGTGCCATTAGTTGTCGACAACACTTTTTGGGTACAAGCAAACTTTAAGGAAACTCAACTTGAGCGACTTAAAACGGGTTTAGCTGCCAGCATTACCTTAGATCTGTATCCTAAGGTCGATTATAGCGGTCATATTGAAGCTATTTCTCCTGCAAGTGGCTCGTCTTTTTCTTTATTACCGCCAGAAAATGCAACCGGTAATTGGGTTAAAGTGCCGCAGCGCTTTCCTGTATTAATCCGTTTAATCAACGAACATGAACACCCCGACTTTCCCCTGCGTGTTGGCGCGAGTGCCGATGTGACAATTGATACGGTCTCGCCCATTGCTACAGCGAACAGCAACACAAGTAACCTTAGCAACATAGATGCGAAAGTCGTCAGAAATGATAATGTTGAAAACCGGGATTTAACTAAAACCAGCAAAACAAACAATTCAGTAGACCTTGTAGAGTAGCAACGCAATGGCTATAGAATCGCAAGGAGCAGTCAGTGCTAAATCTGATAATACGGCTGAAGAAAGTCAGGTTTTAAGTGAAGGCAGCCGTAAATTGGTGACTTTGGCTGTAATGCTGTCTGCAATTATGGTACTGCTTGATATGACCATTGCCAATGTGGCGTTACCTCACATGATGGGCGCTTTGGGAGTCACATCAGATCAGGTCACTTGGGTACTGACATCTTATTCAATGGCGGAGGCCATATTTATCCCACTTGCGAGCTTTCTCGCGCTTAAATTTGGTATTCGTCAGTTACTACTTTTATCGGTTAGCGGTTTTATTGTGAGTTCAGCGCTGTGCGGTCAAGCCGATACGATTGCCGAAATGGTGACATTTAGGGTCATGCAAGGTGCGTTTGGTGCATCGGTGATCCCACTGTCACAGTCAATCATGGTGCAGATTTACCCCGCTGCCGAGCGTGGTAAGGCGATGGCACTGTTTAGTGTTGGCGTGTTACTGGGGCCTATTCTTGGGCCAACACTTGGCGGCATCATTACTGAGAACATGGACTGGCGCTGGATTTTTTACGTTAACCTCCCCATAGGCGCAGTGTGCCTGAGTTTGATTTATCTGTTTGTAAAGCTAAACGGCAAAGGTAAGCCCAAAATTGATTGGCCCATCGTAATAGCGATGACCATAGGAATTGGTTTACTGCAAATGGTGCTAGATCGCGGTAACGATGAATCTTGGTTTGAATCAAACACCATTTTGTTGTCAGCGATTATTAGTGTAATCGCAATTATATTTTTCGTTGCGCGTTCGTTTATTACCAAAAGCGATATTGCGCCAGTTTGGTTATTACGAGACAGAAACCTAGCCATGTCTTGCCTGGTGATGGCTGGCTTCTCTATGGGGATGTTCGGCATTACCCAATTACAGCCAATGATGTTAGAGCAGTTATTAAACTATCCAGTCGATACCACAGGCTTTGCAATGGCGCCCCGCGGGTTAACCTCCGCTTTTGTGTTGATTGCTATGGCCAGTTATATGGATAAGGTCGATGCAAGACTATTAATTGTTATAGGACTGAGTTTAAATGCATTTGGTACTTACTTAATGACCCAATATTCGCTGGAGATTAATATTTACTGGGTGCTATTGCCGAGTATTGTTCAAGGTGCGGGTATGGGATTAGTGTTCGCGCCTTTAAGCCAATTGGCTTACGCCAGTTTATCGCCTAAAGATACCGTAGGCGGCGCGGTGGTGTTTAACTTGTGCCGCACCATAGGAGGCTCTTTTGGTATTTCAATCGTCAATACTTATTTTACGCGAATAAAGCAGCAAGAATGGAATCAACTTGGTGGCGCGTTGTCTCCGAGTAATCCTGTTTTGCAAAATGCAGCCCATCAGCAAGGCGTTAGCATCACCGATCCGGGTTTTATCGCTCAACTGCAAAATATGTTATTGCAGCAATCCACCCTTTTAGCATTTGTGTATACCTTTGGCTTTCTATTAGTGTCTTACTTATGCTTAATTCCGCTGCTTGCCTTTTTTAAGCCCAAAGCAAAAGCGTAATAATATAGTCGCTACCTCCCTGCTGTTAATTTAATCGGTTAATCTTCTCGTTTAACCAAGATAATGATCTGTACTGCACTTAAAAGTATGACTAGGCCAGCTTGATACCTTTAGTTACACCTGTGTGAGCCGTGGGTTTTGAAGCGAAAAAAGCTAACATTTTTACATTGGTTGCGTCCCATTTAGTAATGCACAGCAACCTTGCGGCGTCCTTGTGTTTACGTTGCTGTTACGTATATCTTTATTTAGTAAATTAGCATGTTTATTTGCTTGACTCGTTTTTGATTATGACTAAACTACGCGCCGTTTGCCTGACGTGTAACTGCTGTAGCCCAGTATTGCTGGCGTTTTTGCATTGTTAGGTAAGCCGTGTATTTTCTTTATTTAATCCAAGGACAATAAATGGCAAGCGATAATAATTATAGTTTAAGCCCGGTACCTATTTCAGCGCGTAAAGGCGTTCTTTCCCTAACGATGGTGATGTTGGGACTCACTTTTTTTTCAGCAAGTATGTGGACCGGAGGAACGCTCGGCACTGGCCTCTCCTTTAATGATTTTGTTCTCGCAGTTCTCATTGGTAATTTAATTCTCGGTATCTATACTTCATTTCTTGGTTATATTGGCGCTCAAACAGGGCTTTCAACCCACCTCCTCGCTCGTTACTCTTTCGGTTTAAAAGGTTCTTGGTTACCCTCGCTACTTCTTGGTGGCACTCAAGTTGGTTGGTTTGGTGTTGGCGTGGCAATGTTTGCTATCCCAGTTCAAAAAGCCACTGGCATCGATACTAACCTCCTCATTATCATCTCTGGTCTACTCATGACCTTCACTGTTTACTTCGGCATTGGCGCTATCATGATCTTATCTGCCATTGCTGTTCCTGCTATTGCGCTATTCGGTGGTTTCTCAGTTATTCAAGCGGTAGAGACCATGGGCGGGATGCAAGGCCTAATGGCGGTTGAGCCAGAGAACCCAATCGATTTTAATATGGCGTTAGTGCTAGTTGTCGGTTCATTTATCTCTGCTGGTACGTTAACGGCTGATTTTGTCCGCTTCGGTAAAAACCCTAAGACGGCAGTGTTTGTTACCATGTTTGCCTTCTTCGTGGGTAATTCACTAATGTTTATCTTCGGCGCGGCTGGCGCTGCGGCAACAGGGCAAGCAGATATCTCAGAGGTGATGATTGCACAAGGGCTATTGATCCCAGCGATTATTATCTTAGGCTTGAATATTTGGACGACAAACGACAATGCGCTTTATGCCTCTGGTCTGGGTTTTTCAAATATCACCGGTTTACCAAGCAAATACTTATCGATATTTAACGGCATAATCGGCACCTTGTGCGCGCTATGGTTATATAATAACTTCGTTGGCTGGTTAACTTTCCTGTCGGCTGCCATTCCGCCGATTGGTGGCATTATTATCGCCGACTACCTACGTAATCGTGAAAAATACAAAGACTTCGCCAATGCTAAATTTACCACCGTTAACTGGGCGGCAATTAGCGGGGTTATGTTTGGTGTGTTCGCTGGCCACTTATTACCAGGCATCGTACCTATCAATGCGGTTCTTGCTGGCGCCATTAGTTACTTATTATTAGATGAAGTGCAAAAGCAGTTATCTAAACGCAAATTAGTTAAATCAGATTGTACAAATGCAACCAATGCATAAGGAAAACACCATGTCATCAGCAAGTATGTTGATTAAGAATGTAACGCTAAAAGGCCATGCTGGCCTACAACAATTGCTGATTGAAAACGGCAAGTTCAAAGCAATTAGCCCTATGACTGAAGCGCTGCAATACGATGCTTCGACTCAAGTTATTGATGGCGAAGGCGGCATGGCTGTGCCACCATTTTGTGAGCCGCATGTTCATTTAGATACCACCCAAACTGCGGGCGAGCCAAGCTGGAATATTTCAGGCACCCTGTTTGAAGGTATTGAACGTTGGTCTGAGCGTAAATCGATGCTATCGATTGAAGATGTAAAATCGCGCGCTAAGCAAACCTTAAAGTGGCAGATTGCTAACGGTATTCAACACGTTCGTACTCATGTTGACGTGTCTGATCCGACTCTTATTGCACTTAAAGCCATGCTTGAAGTAAAAGAAGAGATGAAAGGCTGGGTAGATATCCAGATTGTGGCTTTCCCACAAGAAGGTATTTTGTCTTACCCGAACGGTAAAGAGTTACTTGAAGAAGCGGTAAAGCTAGGCGCAGATGTAATTGGCGCGATTCCGCACTTTGAATTTACCCGTGAATACGGTGTAGAGTCGCTACATTATGTGTTTGAACTTGCGCGTAAGTATGACCGATTAATCGACGTTCACTGTGATGAAATTGATGACGAGCAGTCACGCTTTGTTGAAACCGTTGCAGCCCTTGCCCACAAATATGAAATGGGCGAGCGCGTAACCGCAAGCCACACAACAGCAATGCATTCATACAATGGCGCGTATGCCTCGCGTTTATTCCGCTTGCTTGGCATGTCAGGTATTAACTTTGTTGCTAACCCACTGGTTAACATCCATCTGCAAGGCCGCTTCGATGACTATCCAAAGCGCCGTGGTATTACCCGCGTAAAAGAGTTGTTAGCAGCCGACATTAACGTCTGTTTTGGTCACGATGATATTTTCGACCCTTGGTATCCACTGGGTACTGCTAACATGCTGCAAGTGTTGCATATGGGGTTACATGTTTGCCAAATCATGGGGTACGATCAAATCAACAACTCGCTTGAGCTGATCACTAACAAGTCTGCTCGCACCCTTAATATCCAAGATAACTACGGTATCGAATTGGGTAAGCCGGGTAACTTGCTGATCTTACCTGCAGATAATGGCTTTGATGCGCTGCGTCGTCAGGTGCCTGTCCGTTATTCAGTTCGCCAAGGTAAGGTGTTAGCCGAGACGCAAATTGCACAAACCCAAATTCATCTTAACGAAGTCGAAGCTGTGACTTTCCGTCGTTAGGCTATACGTTAATGCAGTGTGATAAAAACGGTTAAGTGATGTTCACTTAGCCGTTTTTTTATTTGTTGCTTTCAACAGAACACATGTCCGTCACGCATATTTATGTGTGAGTTATGCAAAAATAAAAATATAACCCCGGGGAAATTTGAGACTTCTATTCAAAATCAAGCATAAGTAACGCTAAGGCGAAAACCGTGCAACCTCATTGAATAACCGTTTTAGCGCTAAAAGCCCCAATTAAACTTAGGCTACTTTATCTTGGTATCACTTTTACTTACGACAAAATTTTATTTTATTGTCTTGCTGTGAGAGAATCCGCGCCCTATCAAATTAGCCTGAAAACGTAACACTGCAGTGATTAAACAAGACAGAAACTTTGACGACTTAGCCCATAAATTTGCCGCCAGTATTTATGGCACCGCAAAAGGTGAAATAAGACAAACAGTAGTTTGGCAAGATATTGAGCAAATTTTACTAGCGTTAGGTGTGCCCGTTGGCAATATTGAGCAATCTAGTGCTCTATCTGTATTAGACGCCGGTGGCGGGCTGGCGCAGCTGTCACAGAAAATTGCAGCGTTAGGCCACAATGTTAGCCTGTGCGATCTTTCCAGCGAGATGCTGGCACTTGCTAAGCAAGATATCACTGACAATCAATTAATCGATAACTACCGTTTTATTCATAGCCCTGTGCAGCAGGTTGCTGAGCATCTTTCTGCACCTGTCGATTTAATCTTGTTTCATGCGGTGATGGAATGGCTTGCCGACCCTATTGGCGCATTAGCTACATTAACTGAGCAAGTTAAAGTTGGCGGGATCATTTCGGTGATGTTCTACAACTACAACGGTCTTTTGTTTAAAAACCTGATTTGTGGCAACTTGAATCATATTGAACAAGGCATGCCGCACCGTAAGCGTTTTAAGCTACAACCACAACAAGGGATCGCGCCAGAATCTGTATATCAGTGTTTAGAGCAAGCAGGTTTTGAGATCTTGGGCAAAACGGGTGTTAGAACTTTCCATGATTACATGCAAAATCATGATATGGGCGATTTTACCTTTGAGCAGATTGTCGCGATGGAGCAAAAACTGTGTCGTCAGGAGCCGTTTTTGTCGTTAGGGCGATACATTCACGTTTATGCTCGAAAAAAGCCGTAATGGCTTCAATTTTGTGAGCTAAGCCACTCTTTTTAGCGTAAATATTAGCCGATTTAATCTGAAGTTAACCTTGGCTTGCTATGCTCTATTTTGTTAACCATGCAGGCTAAAGAGATTAATGGTTCAAGCCTCAATGCTGGTATTACAAAATGATGATTTGAAAGAGGTAGCTTTTCTTAATCAACATTGAAGTAGTAACTGATAGTTAAGGGTGGTTGACGTTAAATACGCTAGTTTAAAGGGTAACGACTACTTTAGCAGTACCGGCTCAACATGGCCCTAGTGACTAGCTCGTGATAGTGATTTACTACGGAGTAACTGTATGATGCTAGATACCCTGTTAGTGTTTAAGTGGCTTGGATTAGTTGTATTTTATATTGCGTTAGTTCGGCTTTGTTATACCAATTAATGCATGTACTTCAAACTGAGATAGATGCTGCTAAATGGCTGACCATTTACTTTAGTTTACCTGAAGGCAGTTAAGAGAGGTTTGAGAGTCAAATAAACCGTTAAACAAAGGTTGTCGTTGACTCTCTATACGCTATCACTATAAACTAGCCTTCAAGTGCAGCTAGCTCAGCACGCACTGCTTCTACTACTGCTTTAGGCTCAGATAGATAGAGTGAGTGGTCAATAAAGATGGCTTCATCACCTTGGGTCATGACTAGTACTGGGAACGCAGCAGTTCCAATTGCCTCGCCAATTTCAGCAATACCCGCTAATACACTTTCCGCTTCGTGGCTGATCGCATCCTTAAAGACTTTGTTCGACGGTGACAACTTATATTGATTGATGAGCTTGTCGAAGTCTTCACGAGTGTTAAATGGGTTTGCTTCAACAAAATGTTGCTGCTGAATCATTTGCAGTAACTCAAATTCTTTATCAGCCTGTTTAGATTGCGCCCAAGACATAAAGTTTGCCACTTTAATTGAGTTAGCTTTATGATTGGCTTGCTTGAAAGCATCTGAGAACTCTACTGAACTAAGTGCACTAACCTGCTCTATTTGCTTAGGCTTTGGCGCATTCTTACCATTGAAATAGGCACAATGTAGCAAGTGAGTTTCTGAATAGTCGAAAGCTTGCAGGAGTTCTGCAACCACTGGTGTGGTTGCGTAGCTCCACGGGCAGTGTGAATCATAGATAAAATAAAGCGTTAAAGGTTCATTATGTGTGTCTATCTGGTTGGCTGGCATTGTCTGTTATCTTGTTGATATTTTCGTTGGCCAGATCCTAAGGGCTTTAGGGATTTTATTCAAATAGCAATTTAACAGTAAAGCCCATATTTAGCGCAAAAAGTCATAAAAAAAGGAAGCCATTTACACTGGCTTCCGGTTAATGATGAACTTTTGTCTTTTAGGCTAATTAAGCGGCCTCTGGCTCATCACTCGATGCGTTTGTTACGCCATGCCATTGATAATGATTATTTGGTTTTTTACTGACTACGCCAGCGGCGAACATTTTTGCAAAAATCTCATCAACTTCTTCAGTGGTGATATTAAGATATTGACTTACCGCACGCTTGGTGCAGTTCACACGCTTCTCAGTAAGAACATCAATAACTTGCTCATACATACTTTTGGGCTCAGCTTCTGGTAACTGCTTAGGCTCAAAGTGTGGAATATACTCCGAATGCTCACTGTGTATACGACGGTATGCATCCAATGTAATGGGCTCCAACTGTTGCGATTGCTGCTTGAAACGCTGTCTAAATCGATTTTCTTCACCGATTAAACCAACAAAGAAAGCGGCAAAAAAGTCTAGAAGAATCGATAAAAATACCACTAAACCTAATTGGGCTGTTTCCGCTTTGATGTTAAGTGACTGCGCTAAACTGTCGATCAAGCCAACGATAGAACCTTGGCTAACAACAGGTACACTATCACGCTGCATCGCTAACTTCTGTTGTTGCTCACGCAATATATTGTTTTCTTTTTGAATGCGAGTTACGCCAGTAGCAATACGTTCCATTTGAATGTACTTTTCTGCCGCGACGTTATTTAGCTCAATCTGCTTGTCGATCGCAGCAATTTGCATGTTAAAGGCGTTTACCTTGCTTTGCTGTACTTGAACATGCTCTTGGGCTTTGTTGGTGGCACTATTAATGCCACCAATCGAGCCGCCGATAGAAATAGCCGCTAATACCGCATAAAAGCCTAGCGCCGAAAACATACCAAAGAAGTTTTTACGTGAATAACGCTCGCCTACTTCATACCAAGCAAAGAATTTGCCCAGTTCAAAAATAACCGCTAATCCACCAAACAATAACTGCATGACAGGGTCGTCATCAATCGATAGAAATAGTAATAATGAAAAGATGATTGAGGCTAAAATAGACGCGCCCGTGAAGCTGTATACGCTCCACATAGCAAACCTACCTTTTGGAAAACGTTCAGCGATATTTTGATTGTAAAACATAGTGGACTTCTAAGTGAAAACAGGTGGTATTCCGAGTAGTAATTACTTGAGAACAAGAACATTTAGCTTACACTAAACCAGACTAATACTCTTTAAAAAAACCTATAAGCAGGATCTTATGCGTATAAATTGTGCATGAATTGTATTAATGCTAAACAATTCTGCGTTAATGCTATATTTATCGCACCTTAGCGACATTTTGCCTGAGTTGGGTTTAAGACTTAGGCGGTTTTTATTTCTAAATGTATTCAAAAATGTATTCAAAAAACTAATCTATACCAAGACAGAAGTTAAGCGAGTGCTAAGCAAGCTATAGGATCGATATCATAGTTTAGAAAAATACATTTCACTGACATAGATATCCAGTCGCTCAGCTTTTACAATGACGCTGCATTTTCTGTCCAGAAATCCCCGCTTATCTCTGCACGTTATCGTTGGCATCAATAACGAGTTACATACTAGGAAAACCATGAAAAAACTTGAATTACTCGCACCAGGTGGTGACATTGAGTCAATTAAGGCCGCTATTGTGGCAGGCGCTGACGCTGTTTATTGTGGCTTAAACAGTTTTAATGCCCGTACGCGTGCAGAAAATTTAAGTTTTGACGATTTACATGGATTACTGCGTATTGCCCATAGTCATAATTGCCAACTGTTCTTAACGCTGAATATTATTGTATTAGAGCAAGAGCTACCAGCATTGCTTAAACTATTAAACCAATTGGTTAATACCGCTATTGATGGCGTGATAGTTCAAGATCTTGGTCTTTTCTATTTGTTAAAACATCACTATCCGACTCTCGACATTCATGCTTCCACGCAGGTGACAACCCATAATACTGCTCAGTTGCAGTTTTTAGGTGATCTTGGCGCGTCGCGCGCTAATTTATCGCGTGAATTAAGCCTTAATGAAATCAAACAGATGTCAGACAAAGCCCATGCAATAAACATGATGACTGAAGTGTTTGTGCACGGCTCAAACTGTATTGGTTTCTCTGGCCTTTGCTATTTCAGCTCAGCCCACGGAGGCAACTCAGGAAATCGTGGCCGCTGCAGCCAGCCTTGCCGTGACCAATACCAAACGACAGATGCGGGCGCTCAGTACCCGTTAAATCTCAAAGATAACTCAGCTTTTGCCGATCTTGATGCTCTTTACGCTGCAGGCGCAGACTCGTTAAAAGTCGAAGGCAGAATTAAGAAGTCGCATTATGTTTTTCGGGTAATCGAAACTTGGCGTAAACAGATAAGTCGTCTTGAGCAAAACTTAACAACAAGCTTGGATAAAACCCCTTTATATACGGTGTTTAATCGCGACTTTTCAAATGGCTACCTGCAAGGCGCTATCGGTAAAAGCATGTATATCGATAATCCTCGAGATAATGCGGTACAGCATTTTAGCCACATAGCATCACTAAAGCCGTTAGCGAATGAGAGCATCACAGTTGCCAAAGCACTTTATGACGAGAAAACCCAGATTATTACAACTGTTGGCGATAAAATTGCTAAATTGAATTTAGAAAAGCCTGTTATTAGCTTGTTTATTGCTGGCGATGCAAATCAGCTATTAACCATAAAAGTATTGGTTAATGAACATCAGTATCATCAGTTAACACCGGCTCAAAATCGTGAGTTTTCGGTAAGTTCGGCATCATGTTTAACTGAGTCAGATAAGTATGGCTTAACCCATGAGGAACTAGCTAAGCGCTTTCAAAGCTTTAGTAACGCAGAATACCAGCTGGGTCATATTTGCTTTGAAAACCTAGGCCAAGATCTGTTTGTACCTTTTAAAGACCTAACAGAGATGAAACGCCAGATAGTTATGGGCTTAAACCAAGGTCGACAAGCCGTTGAGCCAGTAACCTTACAACATATTCGTAGTCAGCTAATGCTAATTGATGCACGTACGGCGGAAGCTTCAAACCAATTAAACGCTAAGCCATTAGAGCAAGATAACCAAAGCACTGCGCTTTCGGTACTAATTGCCAGTCGCCGTGATTTAGCCCTATATAAACAGCTAAAACAGCAATGCTTAGAACAAGCTTCAAGTTCTGAAATAACGGCATACTATCTTGTGCCGGATGCTATTACAGCTGAGCAAGACAAACTTGCATGGTTGTTCGCAGAGGAGCCTGATCTTATTCCTTGGTTTGGCGCTGTGATAATGGAAAATGACTTAGCAGCCGCGAAAACGCTATTAAAGCAGATTAAGCCTAAGCGCATCGTCACCAATAATAGCGGTGTTGGCGTTATTGCCAATGAACTCAGCATTGCTTGGATTGCCGGCCCTTATTTAAATATCAGTAATTCGATAAGCTTGTATTGCTTGCAGCAACAGGGCTGTAGCGGCGCATTTTTATCGAATGAGCTTAATAAAAACCAGCTAAAGTCGATAAAGGCGCCGCATAATTTCAGTCTGCATTACAGTGTTTATCACCCCATCATGTTGATGAGCAGCCGCCAGTGCCTATTTATACAGTCCTCTGGTTGCGATAAATCAGTAATGGACGACGAATGCTTAACTGTGTGTAAAAAGTCGACATCAATTACAAACGTAAAAGGCGTTGATTTTGTTATTGATAAGAAACGTCGTGAGCATAATGCGCTTTATGGCAATCAGCATTTTTATAACCCTGCTATATTGACCGAACTTAGCGGCAAGTTTGACTCAGTACTATTTGATTTGCGTTCAATTGATACCGTTAGTCGCTGGAAAACAAGCGCATTGGCTGCGCTTATACAAGTTAATGAGCAACTTAACGGCGATCTAGCTAGTGATCTAGCAGAATTAATTACTGATACAACCCATGCTCAATACCTAAAAGGACTTTAACAAAAGGACTTAACTTTATTGGGGATCTCAATAGCTAATTTATCTCGGTAATGTACCTCGTTAAGTTAGCTATTTTCTGATTATTAAAGAATGCCGAGCAAATTTAACCTCGAGCTTAAATGGTAAACTCAACACCTCAAGCTTTACTGAACGCTTTTACAGTAACTCCTCTACATAACCTCAAACTTCTCGATATCTAGCTCGGCAATTATCTAGGCCAGCTAGCTAGGCTAATCAGCCATCTTTTTGTATTTTAAAGATTAAGCCGTTTGCTAAATCAGCTTTCTAAATGCGTTTGCAGCCAATCTTTGAAACTTGCTTGTATAAATTCAGAGCAAACTTAGTTTAATGACGATGCAAACTTAGCTGAATGACAATGAAATAGGCCTTTCGATTAATTTATCGGCAGTTAAGTGCTTTAATTGTTTAAATATTCCCCTTTTAGAAAAAAAATAGCGAAATCTTGCAGGTAACTGGTATAGAGTAAAATTATTGACAGTCATCAGGAGGATGCATTATGCCAATTAAACCTCTCAACAGCACCAAGCTGTACCGCGCATCAGCGCTTAAAAAACTATCTTCAGACTGTAAGTCAACTAAACACTTAGAACCGTTAGATGAAATCGTCGGTCAGGCTAGAGCGCAACAAGCGGTAGAGTTTGCCCTATCAATGAAAGAAAAAGGCTACAACATCTATGCCTTAGGCCGTAATGGCCTTGGAAAGCGCACTATGGTGCTGCGCCATCTAAATCGACAAGCGCCTAATGCTAATGGCCGCACGCTTTATGACTGGTGTTATGTAGTTAATTTTGATGATACCCGTAGCCCCAAAGTACTTAAGCTACCAGCTGGTATGGGATTAACCTTTAAAAAAGATATTGAAAAACTAATGGGCAAACTGCTTAAGTCGCTGCCATTAGCGTTCGATAACGAAATGTATTACACCCGCGCCGATAAGCTTAAGAACCAGCTTGCTGCTAAGCAAGAAGAAGCATTAGTGTTACTCACAGAAGAAGCCAAGCTAGATTGCATCGGCCTTTCCATCTCGCCACAAGGCAGTTATGAGCTCGTCGCCATGAATGGTGAAGAGCCGCACAGTGAAGAAAGCTACCTTGCATTATCTGCCAAAGAGCAAGATAAGATGCAGGCATCGATTTCTAAATTTGAGGCACAGCTTAGAGGTATAGTACGCCAAATTACGGTTTGGGAAGAAGAGTATGCTGAAAAGCAACAAAAGCATGATGAGCAAGTCGCAGACGGCGTGCTGGCGCATGTGCTTGACGCGCTAGTTGAACAATACAAAGAACATCCCAATGTTAAGGCGTACATTAAAGCCATGCATAAGGACATTCTGGATAACCTCGACATCTTTTTAGAAGAAAGTGAGGAGCAAGCTGCCCTTGCCTACGCTTCGATGAGTAAAAAGATGCCAAGACGTTATCAGATTAATGTCTTAGTTTCTCAAGCATCGCAAATGCAGCCAATCATTGTCGAAGAAACACCTAACTACCACACCATTTTCGGCTATGTTGAAAACGCCACTTATAAGGGCACAGTATTTACCGATTTTTCACTGATCCGCCCTGGTAGCTTACACAAAGCGAATGGTGGTGTATTAATGATTGATGCGGTTAAAGTGCTTGAGCACCCTTATGTATGGGATGGTTTAAAACGTGCGCTGCGCTCACGTAAATTAAGCCTGACTTCACTTGAACGTGAAGTGACGCTTTCAGGGACAATTTCGCTCGATCCTGAAGCGATTCCACTGGATGTAAAAATCATTTTGTTTGGTGACTTTGCCACTTATAAGTTGCTGCAACAGTACGACGCTGAGTTTACTGAGCTATTTAGAGTAACCGCCGATTTTGAAGATAGAATGCCAAGAACGGATAAATCTGAAACGCAATATGCCCAGTTTATCTCGAGCATCGTTCACAGCAATAAAATGCTGCATTGCGACAGAAAAGCGATAGCAAGGGTGATTGAGTTCAGTTCAAGACAGGCTGACGACCAGAATATGTTGTCGTTGCACTCAGTTGATATTGCTAATTTGCTTAGAGAGGCCAACTACTGCGCCCAAGCGGTGAATGCCAATATGATCCGTGTTAGCCATGTTGAACAAGCGTTGGCGAACAAAGAAAAGCGTATTTGCCGTGCTAAAGACGACTTTATGCAAAGCTTCGTTAACGGTACAACCTTAATGAGTACCGCTGGCACCACAGTTGGCCAGGTTAACGCGCTCTCTGTTATGTCGACAACAGATTATCAATTTGGCGCACCAAGTCGGATCACTGCCACAACCGCATTTGGCGAAGGCCGCGTATTTGATATTGAACGTAATGTCGAGCTTAGTGGTAGCATTCACTCTAAAGGTGTGATGATCCTAACCGCTTATATTGCATCTATTTTGGGTAAAACGGATAAGATCCCATTGTCTACTCACCTCACCTTTGAGCAATCTTATGGTGGTGTGGACGGTGATAGCGCCACGATGGCAGAACTTTGTGCCATGCTGTCGTCATTTGCCAATGTCGGTTTAAGACAAGATATTGCGATTACCGGCTCAATGAATCAATTTGGTGAAGCGCAACCAATTGGTGGCGTTAACGAGAAAATCGAAGGCTTCTTTGATGTGTGTAAAATCAAAGGTCGTAAAGATACTCAAGGCGTCATCATTCCGCAATCAAACGTACATAACTTAATGTTACGTCAAGATATTGTGGAAGCGGTTGAAAAAGGAAAGTTCCATATCTGGGCCATTAGCCATGTAGATCAAGCAATCGAACTGCTTACCGACACTAAAGTGGGTAATGTTAATGCTAAGGGGCAATACCCTAAAACCAGTATTCTTGGTTTGGCATATGCAAGGCTCAATAGTTTACGAAAGCAAGACAGTAAAGACTAGCGCTTTGATTACGTGTTAACGCATTAAACAAAAAGGCCGAACATGTGTTCGGCCTTTCTAATATGTGTTGTTTGCTTAATTAAGCGAAAACATCTTGTAGTGGTGGTACTACTTGCTTCTTACGGCTTAATACACCATCTAACCAAACTTTGTTGTTTTCTGACTTGCAGTTATAAGCAGATTCAACTTTTGCCAGGTCGTCACTGACGATTAGCATTTCTGAACCTTCTTTCATGATATCAGTCAGTAACAATAGTACGCTGTGACGGTTGCCTTCGGCTTTAAGTGCTGCGATATCAGCTTCTAGTTCAGCTTTAATATCGTCAAACACTGATAAATCGATAACTTCTAGCTGACCGATCCCGACAAGGTTACCGTTCATGTTGAAGTCTTTAAAGTCACGCATAACAAGATCACGTGCTGGTGTACCTTCAACTGCAGATTTTACTTTGAACATATCCATGCCCAACTCTTTGAAATCTGTAACGCCAGCGATTTTAGCTAGTGCTTCTACACACTTAATGTCAGCGGTAGTGCAAGTTGGTGACTTGAAGATAACCGTGTCGCTTAAAATAGCGCAAAGCATAATGCCTGCGATATTTTTTGGGATCTCAACATTGTAGAAATCGTACATCATCTTAATGACGGTGTTACTACAACCTACTGGGCGGATCCAGCACTCGAGTGGTGTTGAAGTTGTTAAGTCACCCAGTTTATGGTGATCAACAATACCAACAATCGTCGCTTCAGCGATGTCATCCGGTGCTTGAGTTAGCTCTGAGTGGTCAACGATATACACTTCTTCGCCAGCATAGCTAAGCTTAAGCTCAGGTGCGTCAAAACCAAATTTTTCTAGAATGAAAGCCGTTTCTGGTGAAATATCACCTAAACGCGTAGCAACTGACTCTTCACCGATCTGGTTTTTTAGGTGTGCAAGTGCGATAGCACCACAAATTGAATCTGAATCTGGGATTTTGTGGCCCACAACATAAACTGGCATAGTAAAGCTCTCCTTTAATTTGCGCCGATTTTATCAAAGTTTTAGCTGATGCGGAAATACCAAAACGTCTAAGATATCGCGCTAAGGCAATAAATTTAGCCTTATATGACTAAGTGGCAGCCGTTTCTTAGCCAGAAACCTAAAAAAGTGTATTACAGCACTGACTATTTAGACAGATTTGCTAAAAGTTGGTTCTGCAAAATATGTCCACCAGCTATAGCCGTAACTGGTAACGTTAAATCACAGAACGGCTAATTTTTGGCTTAAAAAAGGCGATAAATACCGACTTAAGTACCACTTGAACGGTTTTTATAGTATAAGCTTGCCTAAATTTATGTTTATCTACACTGAGCACCATAGCGATGTCTGACAAATTCTTTTTTAAAGGCCGTAAAACGCCAAAGCCTAAGCACGAAAGCTATGGTTACAATACAAAGCGTGAAATAAAAGTGGGCACGACTGAAAACCCGCTTCAACTTGTTGTGCAAACAGCAGAAAGAGAAGCTGAAGTGAACCAGTTACTTGCTGATAACCAGCTGGTGGGCGTGATTACTGTTGATGCTGACCAAGCTGAAAACATCGTGTTACTTGAAGGTTTATTAAATAAGCCTCAAACCACTCGATTTGAAAAAACACCAAACCGTAACGACCCATGTGTTTGCGGAAGCGGTAACAAATATAAGAAGTGCTGCGGATAACTTATTGTTTTAACGCAAAATTTATCAGCCCTAACTGAGTCATCGAAGTTAGGGCTTTTTTATTTGGGCGCCTTTAACAATGGTTGCCCTTTTACGTTTAAGGTCGTTTAGGCTGAAGTAATCAGTTCAAAACCTACAGATTGGCCAGCTTTAGGCTTGTGCAGCGATTGATCCCCCCTTTAATATTACTATTACCAGAATATTACTTATTACCAGAATACGACCTATTAGCAGTTTCGATATATTGCCCGAACATCGCAACACATCCATATAGGCTTAACTGCCCTACCGTATTCTAAACTAACCCAATGTTTTGCTTATGTGCTACGAAGCCCGATGAGTCGTTTTAGCTGTTCAGTTCAATCAAAAACAACCATTAGCAAGCATTACTTTACGCTTTAAGGTAAACAAATAAGACAAAATGAGCAGAAATAATATTAACTACGCCTAATTCATAGCAATCATTGGCAGCAGAATTCGCAGAATTGCTAATTTTTTACATAAATGTAAATAACCGTTAAAAGCGTAGTTTTGAACATGGGCTAGTTTGAAACTTAAATAAATCTTAATAAAATAATTACATATCAACAGCATAGGGAGTGCTGCTCAATTGGCGCACCGACTTTGTGAAGATAAAACTTAAAACGTAATCGAGGTAATACGCGTTTTTCGTCACACACGTTTACATAATCTGCCTGTCACAACTCACCAATTCAATTAACATACAATCAAAATTCTAATTAGATTTGCTCATATTATCTTTAGCAAGCAGTAAAAGATTGTGTATAGAGTGGAGTGCTTCAACAAGAGGACGTGTTTGTGGCTACAAAAAAACAGATCATTTTACCTATAGTCGTTATCGCCGTTGGCGTAGCTGGGTTTATTGGCATGTCAGCAATGAAAAAACCACCAGAAGAGAAAGAAGAATTGGATACTACCCCACTTGTTTCAGTTCAAGCGGTAGAGATCCATCCAATGAGCTTTGCTGTTAGCTCCTACGGTGTTGTCAGTGCCAAATATGAAACAGAACTGGTATCACAAGTAAACGGTGAAATTGTTTATTTATCAGAAGCCTTTGTCAAAGGTGGATTTGTTAAAAAAGGCGATGTTTTAGCTAAAATCGATCCAAGTGATTATGAAGCTGCGCTAATCGATGCCAAAGCTAACATGGCTTCAGCCAGAGCAACCTTAGTGCAAGAAAAAGCATTTGGTAAAGTTGCTGAGGAAGAATGGAAACGTATTGAAAATGGCGTTCCAACAGAACTCAGTTTACGTAAGCCACAGCTGGCGCAAGAAGTTGCCAAGCTTAACTCTTCAGAAGCTGGGCTTAAACGCGCTAATCGTAATTTAGAAAGAACCATTATCAAAGCACCATATGATGCACTCATTGAAGCGCGCAATATCGGCTTAGGATCATACGTGAGTATGGGGACTCCCCTTGGAAAAGTATTAAGTACTGCTCACGCCGAAATACGCTTACCAATCGCCGATAAAGAGCTGCAGTTTTTAGATAGTAAAGGCAAAGGCGCCGAGGTTGTATTAACCGGTGAATTTGCAGGGCAAATGCAGCAATGGCCTGCAACAATCGTGAGAAGTGAAGGCGTTATTGATAATCGTAGCCGAATGACTTATTTAGTGGCTGAAGTTGTTGACCCTTACGGTCTTAAAACGAATAGCAAGGGCTCAAATGGTAGTGAGTTGCGTTATGGCACTTATGTCACCGCAAGTATTGACGGTAGCCATGCAGGACAAGTCGCTGAACTACCAAGGCATCTAGTCATAAATAACCAAGTCGCTATCTTAGATCATGAAGGTAAGCTTAGGTATAAAGACATTACTATTATGCGCCAAATAGGTTCAAAAGTGATTGTGTCTGCTGGCCTTGAAGAAGGCGCGAATGTGATCACTTCTGCGCTTGATTATCCTATTGAAGGCATGCAGCTCGCTTTGCCGCAAGAAGCAACGCTCGATGATGATACGAAAGAGCCGCAAGCCACGCAATTAGCGATGGAAGAGAAGGACTAATTCATGATCGATACTAATAAAGGCATTATCGCTTGGTTTGCCCGTAACAGTGTTGCAGCAAACTTACTGATGATTATCATCTTGTTAGGTGGTCTTCTCACCGCTAATACGATCCGTAAACAGTTTTTCCCCGCAGTTGAAATTAACTGGTTAGAGTTCAATGCGGTCTATCCTGGTGCAGCGCCGCAAGAAGTAGAAGAAGGGATCACGATTAAGATTGAGGAAGCACTTGAAAGTGTTCAAGGTCTTAAACGCGTTATCACTTACTCTAACCGTAATATGTCGTCGGGTTATTTTAGAATTGAAGATTCATACGACCCTCAGGTAGTGCTTGAGGAAGTAAAATCTGAAATTGACTCTATTTCCAGTTTCCCTGATGGGATGGAGCGCCCTAAGGTTGAGCGGATTAAGATCCGTCAAGAAGTGATGTATATGAGTCTTTATGGCGATTTATCCCAGCGCCAACTTAAAGATCTTGGCGAAAAAATTCATGATGAATTGCTACAACTTCCAAAAGTAAACATCACAGATTTTTACGGCGGTCTCGGTTATGAAATCGCTATAGAAGTCAGTAAAGATAGATTACGTGAATTTGGATTAGGGTTTAACGATGTCGCTGAAGCTGTGCGAGGCTATTCGCGCAATATGTCTGCTGGACAAATTCGCGCTGAAAACGGCTACATTAATCTTCGAGTACAAAACCAAGCTTATGTCGGTTATGAGTTTGAAAGCTTACCACTTATTACTCTTGAAGATGGTACTACGCTATTACTGGGTGATGTAGCAACTGTTATCGATGGTTTTGAAGAAGGCATTCAATACTCAAAGTTTAACGGGAAAAACTCAGTTACTTTCTTTATTGGTGCAGCTAACGATCAAAGCCTGACAGATGTTGCTGATGTCGTTAAAGGATACATTGCAGAAAAACAAAAAGTGTTACCACAAGGCGTTAAGTTAGAGCCTTGGGTGGATATGACTTATTACCTTGAGGGTCGCTTAGATCTCATGTTAGACAGCATGAAAAGCGGCGCGGTATTAGTCTTCATATTGTTAGCTCTGTTTTTACGTGTTCGTCTAGCGTTTTGGGTAATGATGGGCTTGCCTGTGTGTTTCCTCGGTACCCTGCTATTCATGCCGCTAGGAATGATAGATGTCACGATCAACGTGATTAGTCTTTTTGCCTTTATCTTAGTGCTGGGTATTGTGGTCGATGATGCCATTGTGATGGGAGAAAGTGCTCACGCAGAATGCGAAGAAAAAGGCCAGACGTTAGATAATGTTATTCGCGGTGTTAAGCGTGTTGCGATGCCTGCAACTTTTGGTGTTCTCACTACCATTGCGGCATTTTTACCGATAACCATGGATGACGGCCCTTCTTCAGCATTTGGCCAAGCCATCGGGTTTGTGGTTATTCTTTGTCTTATCTTCTCATTGATTGAGTCTAAGCTTATCTTGCCGGCTCACTTGGCGAGAATGAAGCAAAAGACCATAGTTAAACCTGGCTCTAAGAATCCTTTAGATTGGCTAAGAAACATCGTTAACTTCTTGCAGGATAAAGTCGATAGCGGTTTAAAGATTTTAATCATTAAGTATTATCGTCCGTCGTTAGAAGTTGCAGTTAAGTATCGCTACACGGTTATTATGGTGTTCATTAGCTTGATTATGGTGTGCGCAGGCCTATATGCCGGTGGTTTAGTGCGCTTTATTGGTCAGCCTAAGATCCCACACGATTTCCCTCGGATCTCATTTGAAATGAACATTGATGCGTCTGAGCGTTCTACCTTGTCGGCAGCTTTGGCCATTGAGAAAGCGCTTAAACAAGTCGATAAGCAAATTGAAGCTGAGTACGGCCAGAATATGATTTCAGATCTTCAGGTTGAGCTTCGCGGTCGAACGGCTGCAGAGATCAGAACAAAACTCGTTGACCCTGAAGTTCGTCCTATCGATACTTTTGCCGTTGCCGAGCTTTGGCGTCAAAACATGCCGTCTATCCCTGGAATGAAGTCTTTCACTATTCAAGACAACTTGTTTGGTGGTGGCCGTGATGACGGTGATATTAGCTTTAGGTTAGAAGGTAAAGATGACGCTCAGCTAGTTGCAGCTGCAAAAGAGTTAAAGGCTAAGTTAAATACCCTAAAAGGTGTTGGCGATGTCAATGATAGTCGTCAATCGAGTGCTAAAGAGATCCAGTTTGAACTAAAACCCCTAGCCCATAGCTTAGGATTAACCCTTGCCAATATCGCTCGTCAGGTGGGTAATAGTTTTTACGGTCTTGAAGCCCAGCGTATTTTGCGCAACGGTGAAGAGATTAAAGTGATGCTGCGTTACCCTGAGGAGCAACGTAACTCCATTGCTCAAGTTTCAGATGTGATGATTAAAACTCCACAAGGCGCTGAAATCCCATTGTCTGAAGTTGCCGCTATTGTGGTGACTGATGGAGTGAATAGTATTCGCCGCGAAAATGGTAACCGTACGATTAATGTGTGGGGCTCGGTTGATGCTGACCAAGCAGAGCCATTTAAACTAGCGAAAGATATTCGCGATAACTTCCTACCTGAGTTATTAGCTAAGTATCCTCGCGTAAAAAGTGAGGTGTCAGGCAATATTCAAGAGCAGCTTGATAGCGCAGATACCCAATTAAGAGACTTCTTAATCTCTATGTTGGTGATCTACAGCCTACTCGCTATTCCACTTAAATCCTATTCACAGCCGATTATGATTATGGCTGTGATCCCATTTGGTGTGATTGGCTCAGTGCTTGGGCATATGTTACTTGGTTTGGACTTAAGTGCCCTTTCGGTGTTTGGTATTATCGCAGCAGCGGGTGTAGTGGTGAATGACTCTTTGGTGATGGTAGATTACATCAATAAATCCAGAGAATCCGGTGTGGCCATGAAGTTGTCGGTACTTGAAGCCGGTTGTCGACGCTTTAGAGCAATCTTACTGACTTCACTAACAACCTTTATTGGCTTAGTGCCGATAATGACGGAAACCAGTATGCAAGCGCAGATGGTGATCCCTATGGCAGTGTCTTTAGCCTTTGGTGTTTTGTTTGCGACTGTAGTGACGTTAGTGTTAATCCCTTGCTTGTACATTATGATTGAAGACATTAAACGCATGATAGGCAGCAAGTCGCGGGTTGAAGAGCCAATAAGCGAACCAGCAACAGTCAGTTAAACAATGGTTCTTACTGAATTGAAAGCCCGGGCTAAGTGCTCGGGCTTTTTTGTTTTGAAAGTATGTATTTTGAAAATGTGAGTTTGAAGCTCAACCTGATAATTTCCCGAAAAGTATTAATAAGCACATGGAAAGGCAATTCGAGGCTGAATCAGCTTTATATAGGTAAAGTTTTGATTAGCATTTAAAGAAAATTGAGTTACTTTTAGCAGAACTCTTTAGGAAATACATAAAGTGCTATGAATCTAGAACACTTAAAATTGTTTGTACGTTTAGCCTCAACCCACAATATTAGTCTTGCGGGGCAAGAGCTAGGGCTTTCGCCAGCGGTTGCAAGTGTACATATTAATAAGTTAGAAGAAAGTCTAGGTGTACGCCTTTTGCACCGTACCACGCGTAAAGTGTCATTAACTGAAGAAGGTGAATCCTTCCTGCCCCATGCACTTGAAGTGCTCGCAACAGCTGAAGCAGCTAGAGCAGCTGTTGGCGCCGGCTTTTCATCACCAAGTGGCACACTGAGAGTCACAGCCCCCGCTTCGTTCGGCCGATTGCATATGGTGGGTGCGATGAAAAGTTTTATGCAGCAATATCCAGATTTGACAGTAGATTTACGCTTTTCAGATACCATTATTGATTTAGTTGATGGCGGTTTTGATGTCGCCATCCGCATTGCTGAACTGAAAGACTCATCGTTAATTGCGCGTAAACTTGCATCTGACAGACGCGTTGTATGCGCCTCGCCAGCTTATATAAAAGAGCACGGCGCCCCGGCTACGCCACAAGAACTTAGCAATCATCAATGTATTAACTTAATGAACTTAGATACCTGGAGTTTTGAAACAGATAAAGGACCTTTTAGTATCAAGACTAAAGGATGTTTTAGAACAGATAATGGTGATGCAATGCGTGATGCGACCATAGACGGTTTGGGTCTATCGGTTAACTCTATTTGGAGTGTGTACCAACAACTGGTAAGCGGTGAATTAGTTGAAGTATTGACAGATTATCCGTTTGCTTCAAACGCCTCTATTTGGGCTATTTACCCAAGTTCTCGCTTAATCGCGCCTAAAGTAAGAGCGTTTATCGACTTCTTTAACCAATACTATGGCCAGCCAGCTTATTGGGAAACAGCGTTAAAAGCTGCCAAGCCGTCGAAATAGAAATAAACATCGAAATAGAAATAAAAATAAACACCAAAATAGACATTTTGGGTCGGCCCAGTGAGCAAACCTTAAGGCTAGCTCTAATTGTCCGCTAACAGGTAACTGCTTAACGCATTTTATTGGTAGCGGACGGTTTATTTATAAGGCTTTTAATCTAAGATTAACAATGGCTAACCTTGTTTGTCGCCAATTGCATTACCAAGAGAAAGTCTGAATGACTCTATCTTCTGCTTGCGATCTAACATCAATGGCTGAGTTTACCTTAGCTAAGAAGCCTGCTTGGCAATCAGGTAATGCGCCTTTTAGTGACACAATATTATTGCCATGGTCACCCCAATAGAAAGTATTAAAATCGAGATGATTGAGTAAGTATTGCTCTTCTTGCAAAATTTGTAGTTCAGTCGGCATGATAAACTCTCCACGCTTAACTTCTTGTTCTAGCACTGTTCCTGGTTGAATGGCTAATGCCATAGGGGCTATCTCATCAGGCTGCATTTGGTTTAACAGATCGGTAGTGGCAGCTATATGCTCATGAGAACGCTCTTTACCACCTAAGCCAAAGATAAAAGATAGCAGGGTTTGTATTCCCGCTTCTTTAGCCATTTGCATGCCTTTTATGGCTTGCTCTGGGCTCATATTCTTTTTGATTTTATTAAGTACCTGACGGTCACCTGACTCTAGACCCGAATATGTCATGGTTAATCCAGCATCTTTTAGTTCTTTAAGTTCGGCTACCGACTTACGTCTAAAGTCATTTAAGCCGCTATACATTGAAACTTTACTGCATTCAGGGAAGGTGCTTCGCAGTTTATCAAATACCTTTAATAGGTAATCAGTTCGTGCCGCCATTACATTGCCATCAATCAGAAATATAGAGTCTACATGTGAATAGTAATGCCTTAATCGTTCTATATCGTTAAATACATCTTCTAACTCTCTAACTTTAAAACGCTTATCATCAAACATACTGCAAAACGTGCAGGTATTAGCGCTGCAGCCTAGGGTGATTTGTATAAGTATGCTTTTCGCCTCTGCCCAAGGGCGATACACTTTTCCTTGGTAATTCATTTTTCAATCTCTCGTTTGTAAATTAAGACACGCTACGACCTTATGGCGCTGCGTCTGCTCTATTGCTCTGTTGATGAATCAACTTCTGCAAACTGAGAATGTTAGTCTAACCACTTCTATAAAATTGATAATGTCCGTTAATAGATAATCATTTTATGCTTATTATTGATAATTGTTTTGCCGGTGAGTTGGGTTTGGAATAACTCGTCGTGGCAATAAAAAGGCCTGCAAACATGCAGGCCTTTTTAGCGAGTATTTAGTTATGAGGCTATTGAATGATTATCAGCTCATTCATAGTTTTGATAACCATCTTTGCAACAGCTTCAAGCTTAGTCGGGTTTCGGCCGTGAATAATTAGACTGTAGTCCTGCTCTGCCAGCAATTTTACGGTTTCTAAGCCAATGCCATCCGTTGCGCCTGTCACGAGTATTGTCTTTTGCATCTTATAAACCTTGGTTATTGGCGATTGATTTGCAATGACAATAATAGCTTTTGTTTTAGCTTTCTAGCGCTTAGGTTAACGAATGAGTTTATAGAAATATTTGATAATAGACTTGAATTGAAGGTTTCTAAAGGTAATTTGAGTGCACTTTTAGAATCGTATTGTTTATTTCGCGCCAAGATAAGTCAGGTAAACAACAGCTACCCTTAGCGTTTTCGCTAACTTTCAAATTAAGAAAGGTAGAGATTTGAATCCTACATAGATAAGGCATAAACCACGAGCTTATGGATACGTTATTAACCGATTAGCATGTAGATACGAAAAAGCCCCTAACATTTCTGCTAAGGGCTTATTCTAAATTTGCCGGAGAGATGGCTAACTTTAACTAATAGGAACCCTCGGGTTCAGTCACTAAACTCTAGATAGCAAAAATCCCGCTATCTAGCGATAACGGGATTTTTTAAATGTGGCGGAGAGATAGGGATTTGAACCCTAGATGGGCTATAAACCCATGCCGGTTTTCAAGACCGGTGCATTCGACCACTCTGCCATCTCTCCGAACGCCGCGAATAATATAGCGCTCTTATAATCTTGTAAAGTGATAATTAAAAAATATTATCACTTTACTGTTATAGAAGACCTACTTGATTATTTCTCGTCCTGATTGATTGCGATACGTGCAGGATCTGGCATTACAATCTCTTCACTCACTTCATTCCAGTTCTTGTAGTTACGTAGTTTAAAGCCGATAAACACGATGAAAGAACAGATCATGATCCCCCAACCAATCGCGACTTCACCACTTGTGGCCCACATAGCAACTAAACTTGAAGCACCAAACGATAAGCTGATCTGAAGGAAGTTCTGTAGACCAGCAGCTTTTGCCGCGTTGTCAGGAAATTCCTGTAATGCACCGTTAACAACAATCGGATAAATACCACCGCTACATGCTGCTAAAACAGAAAATATAGCCAGTAACGGGTAAATAGACAGACCCTGAAGTAAAATAGTCACAACAGCAATAGACATTGCACATGTGCCAAATACTGATAGTAAAAGCTTTAGGGTTTTCTCTGAACCAATTTTACGAATAAGGGTTTTACTCGCGTAACCACCTAAAATAAAGGTAATAGTTTGCGGAATAAAACTCAGTCCAATTGCAGTCGCATCAAAACCATGTTGCTCCATCACGACTGGCCAAAGTGTTAGGTATGAGAAAAACGCACCAGAACACGCGCCAAAGATAACTACGTTACCTAGGTATTTAGTATTTTTAAGAATAGATAAGTAGTTAATCTCTTTCTTATCATGACTAATAGCTTTAGTTTCAGCCGGCACAAACCAAACCGTTAGTAAAATCATGACTGCAGCCATACCGGTTAAAGTAATGAAAATGCTCTGCCATCCTAACGACTGTAAAATAAATGCGCCAAGGATTGGAGCAAGTGCCGGAGATAACGCCACTAGCGGCATAATATTAGAAAAAACACCCTGAGCTTTTGCAGCATCATATTTTTCAATAACGATAGCTTGCCAAATAACGCCGGCAGAACATGCACCTAATGCTTGTATAAAACGTGAAATGTTGAACACTAACATCGAATCACTAACGGCTATTGAGAAACTGGCTGCAGCAAACAATACTAAGCCTAAGATCAGCGAATTACGTTTACCAAAACGCTCAACTAAAGGACCATATAATAACTGCCCTAGCGCTAAGCCAGCTAAAAAGAATGTCAAAGACATTGCGACTTGTGATGGTGATGTTACCATTGTGTCTTCAATTGCTTTGAATGCAGGCAAGTACATGTCAGTGGCAATAAAGCCCAACATGCTCAATACTGCTAGATATGCTAGAAAAATGTAGTATTTTACACTTGTTAGTGAGTTCATAATTCGAAATTCTGATCTTGATTTATTAAAGTCGCGCAGTGTAAACACTTGCTAATGTGCTGTGAAACGTTTATTTTTCACATTAGCTATCAAAAAAAATCACAGCAGGATGTGAACCATGCTTTCAGAACAGTCTCTTCAACTTATCGATATGGTTGCTCGGGTGGGCAGTTTTACAGCCGCAGCCAATAAATTACATAAAGTCCCTTCAGCTGTAAGTTATGCAGTTAAACAAATAGAAGAAGAACTGGGCGTGGTGCTTTTTGTTCGCCACCACAGAAGCGTTAGCTTAACTGCAGCCGGAGAGCACTTCGTTAAACAGTCACGCTCATTACTCACTGATATTGACGCAATGCGTGCAGACACCATACGTGTTGCCAATGGGTGGCAACCCACTCTATCAATTGCGCTCGATAACATCGTACGCGCAGACAAAATAAGTAATTTAATCGCCGATTTTTATCGAACCTTTGACAATGTTGAGCTAATTATTCGCATTGAAGTGTTTAATGGCGTGTGGGAATCAATTGCGACTGGGCGCAGTGACATTGCGATTGGTGCAACAACGGCTATTCCCGTTGGTGGTGATTATCACTTTAGAGACATGGGCGAAATTGAATGGTGTTTTCTCGTCGGTAAAAATCACCCTCTTGCTGATATCGACCGTCCACTCACTGACGATGAGTTAAGACAATACCCCTCTATTTGTTTAGAAGATACCTCTCGAGAGATCCCTAAACGCATGACCTGGTTGTTAGAAAATCAACGTAGATTAGTTGTGCCTGACTGGATCCGCGCCATTAACTGCTTTCGAGAAGGTTTAGGTGTGGGCTATATGCCTGCCCACTTTGCGTTTCCCTTTATTAAAACCGGTGCATTAATTGAAAAGCAGCTTGAAAGGCCCAATAAAACCAGTCCGTGCTGTTTAGCCTGGAACGCTACCAATAAGTCCCCTGCCATGGCTTGGGTACTTGATTATTTGGGCGATAGCGAGAAACTTCATAAAGACTGGTTAGATTAACTACGCTTAACTTAGCTAATTTTGGCGGTTAAGCGCTTTATACCTTGGTTTAGCTGCTGTATGATTCAATAACTTAACGCAAGGTTTACTCCCTTTTATCTAATTTAAGGAACTCCTTGTTAATCTTGTGCTCAAATTATATAGCTTGAATATTTGTCTTCGGAGAAAGAAATGAAAGATATGACACAACAAACCGCGTATAGCAGTACTACCGTTGAGGTAAATAAACTGCTGAAAAATACGTATATGCTGCTCTCTATGACACTTGCATTCTCTGCAGTGTGTGCGGGTTTGGCAATGGCTCTAGCCATCAGCCCTATGATGTCTCTTGGTCTATCTCTTGGTAGCTTAGTGTTATTGTTTGTAACCCTTAAAAAAGCTGATTCTAGTGCTGGGATCTTCTGGGTATTCGCTTTTACAGGTATGCAAGGCGCATCGCTTGGTTACATCCTTAACCACTATGCTGGTATGGCAAACGGTCCACAGCTAATTATGCAAGCGTTAGGCTTAACGTCTGTTATCTTTGTTGCACTTTCTGGCTATGCAGTAACGACTAAGAAAGATTTCTCTTTCATGCGTGGTTTCCTAATCGCTGGTCTTGTGATTATGGTTGTAGGCCTACTGGTTAACTTATTCTTAGGTAACGGCATGGTGTTTATGGCACTCAATGCGGGTATCGCACTGTTAATGACGGGCTTTATTCTTTACGATACAAGCAAAATCGTTAATGGCGGCGAAACTAACTATATTCGCGCAACCATCTCTTTATACTTAGATTTCTTAAACCTTTTCGTTGCCCTACTGCATTTAATGGGCATTGGCGGCGATGACTAATACCAATTAAATTTAATTGAGTTAAAATGGTCCTATTACAGGGCCATTTTTTTTACCATGAGCAAATTTATAATCCAGGTTAACTCTGCCGCATACGGTAACGCAGCAAGTTACAGTGCCTACCGTTTCGCCAAATCCGCATTAGAGAGTGGCCACAGTATTGATAAGATTTTTTTCTATCAAGATGGTGTGTTGAATACCAATTACCTCAATAGTCCAGCCAGCGATGAATTCGACCTAATGCAAGCTTGGATTGAATTGCATAACCAATACGGTACAGTCTTAGTTAATTGTGTTTCCGCTGCACTACGTCGTGGCGTTATGTCCGAGTCTGATGCAAAAGAGAGTGGCCACGGCCACTGGAATATGCAGGCGCCGTTTATTATGGGCGGTCTAGGTGAGTTAGTGATCGGCATAGAATCGGCTGATAGATTAGTCTGCTTTTAACTTTTGAGTTAATCTTTTTGCAAGGCCAAAAGCGTTTATGAAAAAATTGTGTATTGTTTTCAAGCAGCCACCTCATGGTACTGCACATGGCCGAGAAGGCCTTGATTTGTCTTTGCTCAGCGCAAGTTTTGAGCAAGAAGTTAGCTTGTTATTTACTAATGAGGCAGTGTTAACTCTGCTAAAAGACCAAGACCCTGAATCTATTGGAGCTAAAGACTATATTGCGACATTAGGCGCATTACCTTTGTATGACATAGATACAGTCTTGGTGTGTAGCGAATCTATCCAAGAGTTGGGACTGTCAGAACAAGAACTGCGGATTGGCGTAACCTTAAGCGCACCAGAAGAGATTGCTAGCCATTTAAATGCAGTGGATGAGGTTATCGTTTTCTAATGATTTTACACCTAATACAAAGCTCACCTGAGCAAAGTTCTGCATTAAAGACCTGCTTACGTTATGCAACGCAATCGGATTCTATTTTGCTGACAGGTAATTCGGTTAACTGCTTGCTAAAGCAAGCTTGGGCCACACAGTTAAAAGAGTATAATGTGGCAGCATTGCAAGAAGATGTCATTGCTCGTGGACTTACAAGCCTTTTAAAAGACACAAAACAAATCAATTACGATGAGTTTGTCTCTCTCAGTCTTAAATTTAATAAAGTTATTAGTTGGTAAAATGATTGAATTCAACGGAACACAAATCGAAACGGATCACCAAGGCTACCTAAAGTCTGTTAATGACTGGACTCCTGAGCTTGCTCCAATTATTGCCGCAGAAGAAGACATCACTCTCACTGAGGCGCACTGGGAAGTGGTCAACTTTGTCCGAGACTTTTATTTAGAGTTTAAAACCAGTCCAGCTATTAGAGTGTTAGTTAAAGCTATTGGTTTAAAGTTAGGAGCAGATAAAGGTAACTCTAAATACCTCTACACCCTATTCCCAGTCGGACCCGCAAAGCAAGCGACAAAAATCGCAGGTTTACCGAAACCGGCTAAATGTATTTAGACTCACTTTGCCATAATCAAATCTTCAAAAGCCCTGTTAAATTGGGCTTTCCCAAATTTAAACTTCATATAGCCTTTTTTTTCTGCGCTTGATATATGCCAATTAAAGCAAGACCCATAACGCTATAAAACAAGGTTTGTGCTGATAGTTCAATCACTAATGCTGCCTCAGTTAAATGGCTATGTAAAACCACCCCACTCAATGCGTTAATTACCGTTAATACAAACGGATAAAGTAGCAAAAGTAAGCCTGCCGTTTTTATTTTGTAGAGTCTATTGGGATTATCGATAAATCCACTAATAGTAAATAATGCGCTTGCCAAGAAGCCATTCTCAATAAGCATAAGTAACGCGACGATTCTAACTTGCAAAGGTGCGGCCTCTATTGCTTTTGGATAATCTTCGATTAATTCAGTTAAAAAAGTTAATGGACTTAACATGCCCCACAATGGGTAAAGAATTAATGTAAAAGCAAATAGGTACAGAAGCTTAGAGATAATATTCATCGTTCCTCCATTAAACAATATATGAAAGCATGAGCAATGTTCTACAACTAACTCCGTCTTTATTCATCGTTTTTATTGAGTCGTAGAAGTAAGACTAAAGAGATTAAAAAACGTTCAATTTAAAAAGCTACCGCAAACCAGATAGGCTTAGTGCCTGTAATTCTAAAATGTAGCTAAAAAACGTTATACGTTAATACAGAGGCTTTGATGATGGTAACCGTCGACAGACTTGAGCTAGCACACCTGTTTTCGATGAAGAGTGCGAGCGATTTTTAATATCCATTCTATCTCAGATACAAAAAGCCTCCGCTTGATGCGGAGGCTTTAATGATGGTACCCGTGGTTGGGCTTGAACAGGCGCCCCTGATTTCAATGAAGAGTGCGAGGGATTTTAAAAATCCACTTTATCTCAGTTACAAAAAAGCCCCCGCTTAATGCGGAGGCTTTAATGATGGTACCCGTGGCCAGACTTGAACTGGCCCCCCTTTATTGGCGAGGCGTCTGTTATAAAAAACGAATCCCTTGTGCTTTTATCGTCAGCGGCAAAGACACAAAAGCTTTCACAACAAATGGATTACTCAGTAAGTTTGCATCAGAAACAAAAAAGCCCCCGCTTGATGCGGAGGCTTTAATGATGGTACCCGTGGCCAGACTTGAACTGGCACGCTTATTCAGCGAGGGATTTTAAATCCCTTGTGTCTACCGATTCCACCACACGGGCAAACTCTTTGATTTTGATGATACGTAATGTCGGTACCAATACTGCTCACTCTTATCTAAATGCGATTAAGTGAACTCACCAAACTCTTATTCTTTATACTTCTACCAGTAAACTGACTTAGAAGTTATGGAGGCGCGACCCGGAGTCGAACCGAGATCGACGGATTTGCAATCCGCAGCATAGCCATTCTGCCATCGCGCCCTTTTGTTTCCCATTGTTGCTGGGAACGAGGAATACTTTACTCGATTATGAAAATGAGTCAACCGCTTATTTGTTTATTTTATTCAACTGCTTAAAACATATTCTATCAAGACGAAATATGTGCTATTGGTGATTAATTAATAACAGGTAACCACCAGGATCATGATCATCATCGTCATGTTGAATGAACTTTATTTCGATTAATCTTTTTCATTTCCCCTCTTACAAGCTTAGATTCTGGTCTATAGAGGCTTAGTTGTGATGGGTGCCAGCCACTAGTATTGAAGTGCTGTGGTAAGGGCCCTTACTTCTTTCTGTCAGTAAAAAGACAGTTTAGTCACTCTTCATGGTGAAGATCGTATCCGTGGGCTTACTTGAACTGGTAAGCCTGTTTTCAATGAAGAGTGCGAGTTTTATTTAAAATCAATTCTATCTCAGTTACAAAAAAGCCCCCGCTTAATGCGGAGGCTTTAATGATGGTACCCGTGGCCGGGCTTGAACAGGCCCCCTTTATTGGCGAGGCGTCTGTTATAAAAAACGAATCCCTTGTGCTTTTATCGTCAGCGGCAAAGACACAAAAGCTTTCACAACAAATGGATTGCTCAGTAAGTTTGCATCAGAAACAAAAAAGCCCCCGCTTGATGCGGAGGCTTTAATGATGGTACCCGTGGCCAGACTTGAACTGGCACGCTTATTCAGCGAGGGATTTTAAATCCCTTGTGTCTACCGATTCCACCACACGGGCAAACTCTTTGATTTTGATGATACGTAATGTCGGTACCAATACTGCTCACTCTTATCTAAATGCGATTAAGTGAGCTCACCAAACTCTTATTCTTTATACTTCTATCAGTAAACTGACTTAGAAGTTATGGAGGCGCGACCCGGAGTCGAACCGAGATCGACGGATTTGCAATCCGCAGCATAGCCATTCTGCCATCGCGCCCTCTTGATTCCCATGTTGCTAGGAACGAGGCGTACTTTACTTGATTATAAAATTGAGTCAACCGGTTATTTGTTTATTTTATTCAATTGCTTAAAACGCATTCTAAAATGGTAAAATATATTCAATTAGTGGTTATTTTATAGCTTTGAGTCGACCCCGTTTACTTGCGATCTGGTTTTCGTAGTTTTGGGTTAATTAATGACGGCAGTAATAAAGGCGATGACTGATTTTTCCTATTCAGGTAACAGCTAGTGCCTTTCGGTAATGGGTTGTATATTGAATAAGCTTATTACCAACCTGCTCGCTCATATTAAGGTGTAATGCAGAGGCTTTAATAGTGGTACCCGTGGTCGGGCTTGAACTGGCGCGCCTGATTTCAATGAAGAGTGCGAGAGATTTTTAACATCCACTTTATCTCAGAAACAAAAAAGCCCCCGCTTGATGCGGAGGCTTTGATGATGGTACCCGTGGCCAGACTTGAACTGGCACGCTTATTCAGCGAGGGATTTTAAATCCCTTGTGTCTACCGATTCCACCACACGGGCAAACTCTTTGATTTTGATGATACGTATTATCGGTACTAATACTGTCTCCGTTTTCTGGAAACTCACCAAATTCTTATTTGTGGAGGCGCGACCCGGAGTCGAACCGAGATCGACGGATTTGCAATCCGCAGCATAGCCATTCTGCCATCGCGCCACATAATGTAAATTGGAGCGACATATCGGGTTCGAACCGATGACCTATACCTTGGCAAGGTATCGCTCTACCAACTGAGCTAATGTCGCATTTCAATTTAAACTGCATTCAAGTTGTCGCTTCGTTCGCTTCCCCTTGACTACGGAATGGCATTCTACCGATTTAGATGAGAGAGTCAATCGTGATAAAACGAATTTATGACTGTTTGATGCTAAATTCATCAACCCTAGCGGGTTTTAAGCTTTTTGAGGGTTTTCATCCCTAAATTATCTGTTTATTGGGATATTTTGTGTCTAAATTTAATCGTAAGATCTTGGTTAACTATCCTTAGTAAAGCAATCAATATCGTTAACTGTGAGAATTCTATCCGTTAATAGAGTCAGAACTGTGACAGGAGACAAGTGCTTGTTTCTATTTACGTAGAGAAAATACTTTACGCAGATTAAGAGTTCATCAAGTACATATTACTTGAACGTATTTTTTGCTTATCGCTTAACCTTGAAGAACGACGCTATTTCCCAAAAGGTTTCACCCTAACTAGACATCATTGTCACGGCTGATATCAGCAAAAGTAAACCTTAACAACTACCTGCTCTCTTAATTGGATTCCAATAACAAGGATAGGCAGTTGTGCCCCCTTATTTGCAAGAATTTAAGATGTTCAGCCATGAGTTTTCTGCATCATAAAAAAAGCCTCTTTAGATAAAGAGGCTTCTTGAGCAAATACCGCTTAAGGTCAATATACGACTAATTTAACCTACTGGTAATGATTGATAGTTAAGGTTAAGCATTTTTTGCATAACACCTACTACCTGGCAGCTATAACCAAACTCGTTGTCGTACCATACATAAAGGATTGTACGGTTACCTTCTGCAATTGTTGCTTGTGAATCAAGTACACCTGCATAACGAGAACCAACTAAGTCACTTGAAACGATTTCAGTCGAGTCAGTGTAATCAATTTGGTTTTGTAGATCTGACTGTAACGCCATATCTTTTAGGTATTCGTTCATGTCATGCTTATTAGTCTCACCGTTTAGGTTGAGGCTAATAATTGCCATTGAAACGTTCGGAGTCGGAACACGAATTGCGTTACCTGTTAATTTACCTTCAAGTACAGGTAATGCTTTCGATACTGCTTTCGCTGCACCCGTTTCCGTAATTACCATGTTTAATGGCGCACTACGACCGCGACGATCTGCACTGTGGTAGTTATCGATAAGGTTTTGGTCATTGGTGTAGGAGTGAATTGTCTCTACATGGCCATTAACGATACCGTACTTATCGTTTACTGCTTTAAGGATCGGAGTAATAGCGTTTGTAGTACAGCTTGCTGCAGATACAATTTTATCTTCATCAAGAATGTCTGATTCGTTAACACCGTATACTACGTTTTTAATCGCGCCTTTAGCTGGAGCAGTTAAAAGTACTTTACTAGCACCAGGAGACTTAAGGTGCAATCCAAGGCCTGCTTCGTCTTTCCAAATACCCGTGTTATCAACTACTAATGCATTTGAAATTCCAAATTTAGTGTAATCAACTTCATCTGGAGAATTTGCATAAATAACTTGGATATAGGTGCCGTTGGCGATGATTGCATTATTTTCTTCATCGACCTCTACTGAACCGTTGAAAGGTCCATGCACAGAATCACGACGCAATAAGCTTGCGCGCTTTTCTAAATCCCCTTTACGACCACCGCGTAAAACGATAGCACGAAGTCGCAGCTTATTGCTTACACCAGTTCTTTCAATTAGCAGACGTGCAAGTAAACGTCCGATACGGCCGAAACCATAAAGAACAACGTCTCTTGCTTCTTCAGTATCTTCTTGGGTAATTGCATCTGCAAGTTCACGGCTCATATAAGCTTCGATCTGGCTTGCATCTGGATATTCACGCCAGTAATTAACTGCTAGCTTACCGATATCTACTTTGCACTGTTTTACCGCAAGCTTACTTAAAGCCTCGATAAATGGGAAACTTTCACGTAGTCTTAGTTTTTCACCAACATGGCGACGCACTAAACGATGCGATTTAATGATTTCGATTGTAGAAGCATTTAGCAGAGGTTTGCCATAGACGACGACTTCTACACCTTGGTTACGATATAACTTACCAAGTAGAGGCTGCATAGCCTCAGCCATTTCGAAACGTTCTTGCCAACTTTGTAGGTGTTTATCAGCGCTCATTAACAGATCCTTTATCTCACTTTTCTGATTTATATTCAGAAACGTTTGAGTAACAAAAAGAAAAGACCAATAATCTAACGTTATGTAGGGTGTCTTTCCCCGTTTGGTCAGCGACATTGTAATGAAAAGTTAGCTTTCAAGCTAGTCAGAAATTTTCGATAACGATGTAATTTTATTAGAAAAAATCAAGCTCGGAGCCTGTTTTGAATAGAAATTTTGTAATGATTACATCATTTTTAGTAATTCCCGCTTTTTTGGGCCTTTTAGGCTGTGAAGACCCGTCAAATACTCAGACGATTTGTAACAAAAATCCTGAACTTTGTGCCGATTTGCATAAAGATAGTTGGTGTAGATTTGAAAAAGGCGACTTAATTCGAAATCGTTTCAAGTTAAAAAATACCCTCGAGCCTACAGGCAAGCTAATATTTGACCAGTTAGTACACTTAGAACAGTACAATAAATGTGTTGAGTTGGCTGCGGGGGTGCAACATATATTACATCCAGAAAGAACCAATGATAGAGCAAGGGCCTTTGGCTTGAGTTCGCAAACATTGGCTGAGCTACAACAAACAACTAAAGGTAGCCTTGATCCTCACCTCGCCTTCTATCACTGGTCTAGGTTTAACGACAAACAAGCAGAAGCTGCATTATTCGCAGCAGAAAAAGCTGGTGAAATAGTCGATATTGATTTAAAAGCTGAATTGGCAACTTACTACTTGCGAATTCAACCAGCGAAATCGAAAAGACTATATGCAGAAGTGTTGTCTCTAAGTAATAGTGATAACTTTCAGCCTGACTGGTTATTAGCCTTAGCGACGCTCTATCGAAATGAGAACAATCAACAGATTAACTACTTACTATCTAAAACCAATATAATACTGACCCAAGCAAAATACTCTGAAAAGCAAATGTTAGCTTTAATCAATGGCAATAAGGATTTACAGATAAAACTAGACCAGGACGCAACCGAGCTTGCTCTACAGTTAAAATCTGGAAATTATCAGCAAAGTAAGCTAAAAATGTTGCTGGAACAAAAAACCTATTAAGCATGCTTTACCTGATTAACGTAAGCCAGTATTTTTTGCTCGGCAATAAATTTGCCAACCTGTAAAGTTTTTTGTACATTTTGATAATAAATGCTTAAAATCGCGATACGTGTAAAAAAATTACTTAAATTATGGCCGTGAAAGCGCTTTTATCAGCGATATAACTTGACGACGCCTGTCAGTTTGGTAATTTTACTACCAGATTCTATTTATACATTTACCTGAGGGATATGAGATGACTATCCGAGTTGCAATTAACGGCTATGGCCGTATCGGCCGCAATGTTCTACGTGCTCTTTACGAAAGCGAAAAGAACTATCCTATTAAGATTGTTGCACTTAATGATTTAGGTGACGCTTCAATCAATGCTCATTTAACTAAGTATGACTCTGTTCACGGCCGTTTCAATGCAAAAGTTGAACATGCTGATGACGCTATTTTTGTTAACGAAGATAAGATCCTAACTTTCCAAGAACGTGATCCTTCAAAGTTACCTTGGAAAGAGCTAGAAGTAGATATCGTATTCGAATGTACTGGTATCTTCACATCTAAAGAATCTGTTCAGTCACACCTAGATGCAGGCGCTAAGAAAGTTATTATTTCTGCACCAGGTAAAAATGTTGATGCCACCATCGTTTACGGTGTTAACAATGAACTTATCACTAGCGATATGACAGTGATTTCAAATGCATCATGTACTACTAACTGTTTAGCACCATTTGCTAAGCCGCTAAATGATGAAATTGGTATTGAATCTGGTCTTATGACGACTATTCACGCTTATACCAACGATCAGCGTTTATCTGATGTGTACCACACTGATCTACGTCGCGCGCGTGCAGCTGCGATGTCTATGATCCCTACTCAAACAGGCGCTGCAGCTGCAGTTGGCCTTGTAGTTCCTGAACTGGCTGGTAAATTTGACGGTCTTGCAGTGCGTGTACCTACAGTTAACGTTTCTTTAGTCGACTTGTCTTTTGTTGCGGCTCGCGACACCACAGTTGAAGAGATCAATGCCATTATCGAAAAAGCAGCATCAGTTGCGCCATTGAGCGAAGTACTAGCTGTAAACCACGAACCATTGGTATCTATCGACTTTAACCACAATGCATTCTCTTCTAACTTCGACGCTACACAAACACGTGTTAATGGTCGTTTAGTTAAGGTTATGGCTTGGTACGATAACGAGTGGGGCTTCAGTAACCGCATGCTAGATAATGCTGTTGCACTAATGAACGCAAAGTAATGTATTAGCACTCAAGCAAAAGCCCAGCAATTGCTGGGCTTTTTTGTCTCCTAAAGTTACTTATAACAATGGAACTATTTTAGGCTAGTGATTCATATTCAGCACAATTACGCCCGCTTTTCTTCGTTTTATCCATCAAAATAACTGCATGATTCATTAACTTTCAGCACAAGCGCTTAGATCTTTAGTATATAAAGCCCTTAGGCTCACTGAAACGTCGCTGTTTCCTATATCAGTAGGTATCTTTACCATTGAAATACAGTTTCAAAAAGGCAAAACTCTACGACACCGACTCGATCAAAACAGCTTTGTTTGGTAAAGCTACCTCGATTCTTCTAACTATTTCTATAATTGTTTGATCGCCAATATGATGACCAAACGTATCATTAATACTGTTAAATCTATCTACATCGAATAACATAAACGTCATACCGCTACTTGGTTTACCAAACTGCACAGCACACCTTTTATCCGCTATAAATCTAACCACAAATGCAACCCCCCTTGTTTATTCGTATAACGATGTAGAAACTCATTAGAGCCAATGAACACTGTTGAAAATAGGATAGTCCATGCTTTTGAATGATATGGATTGTATATCTAACCAACATTACACCGGCTTAATCCTTTAAGCTGAAAGTTTATTGCATGGCTATCGCTTCATCTAAGGTCTCTAAATTTTGGGTAATATAACTCAGTAAGATCACTCGCTGTGCTTTATTCATTTGAGTAGATAGTACTGAGCGATGCAGTTCTAGCGACTCTGATTTGTGACTGAGTAATGCTAGGGAAGATATTTGGTCTGGATTTAGATAACGGCTAAGTAAAACTCTGTTGGTCAACTTTATAGAAGCTTGAACATTCTCGCTAAGAATAGAAACCACATCGCTAGATATTACTTGCGATGCGATGCCCTTATCTTGTAGGTGTTGCTGCCTAGTTACTTGCATGAATTCCCCCTTTAAATCCGACTGATGCCAATTAACTTAAGGAGGTAAAGATTAACAATTTAACACTGTACTAATGCTAACAGTTGCTCGCTATTATTCAGCGCTTACAATTGATGGTAAGCATTTTAGGCTAATTTTAGAATGGTTAACTTCGCTTAATTCTAACGACCTTAAATATATCCATTTCAAAACCAGCTATACCCTGTTTATCTGGATAATAGGTAATGTTGACCCGAGCACCGGATAAACTTTTGTATTTTTTGGTACGTCTAAAGGTGAAAGGTGTATCGCAGTTGTCGATCATGACTGTATGAATGACCCAGTCTTCCTTAATTCTTTGTGTATGAGAGCAAACTTTAACATCTTCGGAATGAACGAGTTTGTCGTGTTTTACTAACATTTTATCTACCGTGGATTTCACACCTTACTCCATAGCAAAAAACTAATGTCTAAAAGTAGCACAAACAGGCTTTTGAGTAAAAAAATAGTCTAAAATTACTGACAAAGATTTGTATTCGGAAGTAGTTGATAACGAGTGTTTGCCTAGGAAGATTTTGACCCATTCTTTGAGGTTTAAAGGCGGTATAGCGTTTTTAAAGCTAATTCGAAAGTTGGATAAATATATTTATTAACGGTGAGAAGTAATAGCAAACGAGATGTTACGTAAATACGGTTAAAAAAAGCGCAATGCCTCTGGCATTACGCTTTCACATTGATTAAAGACGACTTACTCAGCTTTCCAGCCTAATGTCTTTTCAATAGATTCGATCATTGCACCAGCGATATCGATACCGGTTGCAGATTCGATACCTTCTAGTCCAGGAGAAGAGTTGATCTCCAATAATAATGGACCACGGCTAGAACGAATAATATCAACACCAGCGACACGTAGCCCCATTGTTTTAGCGGCTTTAATAGCCAACTGTCTTTCAGCAGCAGTAACTGAAACAATAGAAGCACTACCACCCATATGGATATTTGCTCTAAACTCACCAGGAGCCGCTGTACGTTCGATTGACGCAACAACCTTGCCGTCAATAACAAAACAACGTAAATCCTTACCTTGGGCTTCTTTAATGAACTCTTGCACTAGTAAGTTAACGCGCAAAGATTTAAATGCATTAATTACACTTTCTGCTGCTTTCGTTGTTTCTGCTAGAACAACCCCTTTACCTTGAGTCCCCTCAAGAAGCTTAACGATTAGTGGAGCGCCGCCAACCATATCGATAAGATCTTTAGTATCAACTGGTGAGTTTGCAAAACCACTTGTTGGAATATCAAGGTTGTTCTTTTGCAGTAGTTGCAATGAGAACAATTTATCTCTTGAACGCGTAATGGCATCAGAGGTATTCAACGCCATGATATTCAAACTTTCAAAGTGACGTGTTAACGCACAACCGTAGAACGTCATGCTTGGTCTAATACGTGGAATAACCGCATCCACATCATTTAAAACACGTCCACCACGGTAATGAACTTCAGGCTGTGAAGCATCTAACTTCAGGTAGCACTGCTTGATATTCAAGAATACCATTTCATGACCGCGTTGCTCGCCGGCTTCAATAAGACGCTGGTTACTGTAAAGGTCTGGGTTACTTGCTAGTAATCCAATCTTAAGGCCGCTCTTTTTAGCTGACTTTACGCCGTATAGCTGTTCTACTTCAGAATCTTCTTGCACACCTAAACAGAATGATTCAGAAGGGTCTACTAAGGTTTTGTTGCTCATGGCTTCACGACCAAGAAGCATACGATACCCCATGCTATCGCGGTTAGTTAGAGTTAACTCTACTTCCCAAGCATGACCACCTAGTTGGATCACAGATGCGATGACATAACGCTTCTCTGACTCGCCATTAGAACTCTTAACATTGCGGCGATCAATTACCTTACTTTCGCAGCGAAGGATGATCTTGCGACTGTTTTGTATCGGATGAAGCTCGAATGAAACCCACGGCTCGCCTTCTCTTTTAAAAGGGCGGATATTGACAGCATGGATTGATGATGTTCTGGCGCCAGAGTCAACTCTAGCTTTAATTGCTGGGACACCAAGAGATGGAAAAGCACACCACTCTTCACTTCCGATAATAAACTTATTGTCGCTCATTACAATTCTTCCAGTTAAGTTAAATTAAGGAGCGCGAAAGTACTCCTTTTTTCAGCAGATGCAAACTAATTTTTAGTTATTTTCTACATACGGATAAGATTTTTATAAAAATCTTGAAAATTGAGACATTCATCGCGATTTTATAGACGTATAAACGTCTGATGTCACTGCGAAAAACATTAAATATACAGGGTATCAAAATCAGTAAATCAAGGGTAGCTTCTATAAGTAAAAACTAGCCATGTAAATTTGTATTAAAAACACTCATTTTTCTATAAGAAAACTGACAACTTTTAATCACCAAGGGATACTATTACCTTGATAATCTAAAAACTCCCCGCTTTGCGCGTCACTTAATTCACCTATTACCATAGCCATACCTTGTACTGAAGCAGCCGGAGCTATCAATGCGTTTGGCCCGCCCATTTCTGTTCGTACCCAGCCAGGGTGTAGTGCTACACATTTAATTCCATCAGCATGTAAATCAATGGCTAAACTTTTAACGACAGAATTTAAAGCTGCTTTAGAAGAACGATAGTAATAACCCCCACCGCTACTGTTGTCTGCCATGCTTCCCACTTTCGATGAAATAAAAGCTAATACACATTCATGGCTGCGTTTTAATCTGCTGAATAAAGCTTGGGTGATCATTAGCGGTGCTAGCGTGTTGACCTCAAGTACCGAGCGCCACTCTTCTAAATCTATTGAACCAAAACTAAGCCCTTTAGGCCCATAATGTCCGGCATTGTTAATCAAAAGATCAATTGGTTGGTTTGGTAGCCTTTTAAGCAGTAATTCGATACCTTCAGGTTTGCTAACATCTAGCTCGTAAACGTTAAGTCGTCCAAATTCGTCTTTTAATAAACTGAGTTCTGGAGCAATATCCGGCTGTCGACAACACGCCGATACTTGCCAGCCTTGTTTTAAATAATGTTCGACAAAACTTAGCCCTATGCCACGATTTGCTCCGGTAATAACAAGATGTTTTGCCAAGTATTTGTCTCCCTTAATTCTCGTTATTGCTTGCATTTATCATTCTAGCTCAGCACTAATTGGCTTGCTGATTATTTGATAGCAACAAACTGAAAGTTAGATTAAATATAAGTATAAACAGGAGTTTGTTATACATTTATGATTAAACACAAATCAACCCATTTAAACTTCTTCATTATGAGTTCTATCAATAGAGTTATAACTCGCCAACAAATGACCTTGTTATCTTGCTATACCACCTGGAACACTTCACTGATTTTGAGCAAATGTACTAAGTTAATACATAGAATCCGGTCTAACATTGCGACAAGTTTACGATGGTTCGAGCATGCATTTTCAAAGGCTCAAGCACTAGTTTATTAGTCGCTATTGGGTGACACCTTTCGACTTTCAGTGATTTGATTGAAATTTATAGGAGGTTTTCATGTTACTTACATGTAACTCAGCCGTTTATTGTTGTTAAAGAAAGTGGCTTAGTTAAGTCGTAATCCATTTGTTTCAAATGGTACAAATTTTTTAAATCTCTTTCAATCACTTAGACTTTAATGCCGCAATCTAAGCGCAACAAGCAGGACCATGTGCCTAATCTATTCAGTATTTCTGTTACAAATAACAAAGAATACAAGACTGATACAAAGTGTTGTCACTTAAGTATAAGGGATCCTACTAAGATGCTTTATAATATTGTTTAATTTATTTAATAGCTTAATGACGAAAATTTCTTCAAGTTTGCATCTATAAAAGGAACTATTGCTAATGATGGTCGAGCAAGCAATCGCGGCTGTACTCAATAGGACAGACTTTAACAAGGTCAACCGAGTACAATCTCTTTGGTCTGGCTACGGTGAAATCGCCCGTTATGAATTTGTAACATCTAGCAAAACAGGCTCGTCGAATTACAATTCTTTTATCGTTAAGCAGATCTCTCCTCCTACTATTATCAATCACCCTAAAGGTTGGGCAAACAGCACTTCTCATCAAAGAAAATTAAATTCTTATAAAGTAGAGACTGAATTTTATAAAGTCTGGGCAAAATTGTGTGATTCACGCTGTAAGGTCGCTAATTTTATCGGTGATATATCTTTTGAAAACGCGGGTGTCCAGAGCCATTTAATTCTGATGGAAGATTTAGATGCCTTGGGATACTCAATGCGAGCGGATGCATTAACACTTGAACAAACAAGATTGACCCTGCGTTGGTTAGCGAATTTTCATGCAAAATTCGTAAGCCTTAATGACCAAGTAAAACCTTGTGGTCTTTGGCCAATCGGTAGCTATTGGTTCTTAGCTACTCGTTACGATGAGTGGTTAGCTATGGAGCCAAATAAATTGAAATATAGTGCATTATTTATAGATAACATATTGAATAACTGTAAATATAAAACACTTATTCATGGCGATGCTAAAGTTGCTAACTTTTGCTATACCACTAACTTTAGTGATGTAGCTGCAGTAGATTTTCAGTATGTTGGCTATAGCTGTGGTGTTAAGGATGTCATCTATCTTCTTGGAAGCTGCTTGGACGAAGAATCGCTATCGCATAATTTCACATCCTTAGTGAATTATTATTTCCGCCAGTTTTCGCAAGCATTAGCTAAAAATCAGCCTAAAGTTGACGCAGAAACTATTATTGCAGAATGGAGCAGTCTTATAGATTTTGCATGGGCTGACTTTGAAAGGTTTCTTGCTGGGTGGTCTCCAAACCATATAAAGCGAAATAGCTTTAGTCATAAAATAACAAGTCGGGCACTTGCAAAGCTGTAAAAATTAGCTCTGCTAGTTAAGTATCAATTGACATAATTTTTAGTATTATTCATAGCCTATCATCACTAGGCGTTCATGTCTTCAACCAAATGACAAGCTGAAAGAAAGTAAGAATTTCGACAACAATTCTAACCATCATTAACTATTTGTATTCTCTCTTTTCAGTAAATTAAAGGATTTTATAAATAGACACTTCTTTAATGACAAAGGGGAATCACAGGCTTGCAAACTAATGTAATTATTTTAAACCCGCTCTGATTATTCAGCCTCTTTTAATTCTAACTGCACTAACGTTCTCTGATCACTGAGTAAACTATCAATAGCCTGGTCAAAAGTATCAATTTGATTCGCTGCCATATACTCTTTTAATTGCATAACCAAATCATTGCTGATCTCTATATGAGATTTCTTTTTACGTTTTTTTATTTGAGATAGTTCCTTTCGAACCATACGCCAACCATAGTCACTAAAATAGCGGTTTAGAAGTCTATTACTTTCGGCCAATGCTTTAGTTAAATCAGCAACACCTTTGCGTTGTTGGTTTAAAGCGGATAAGCTTTCACTTAATTTGATGTAGTGTGAATTACGTTCTTCTAACTCTAAATCAACAAACCACTCAGCCCTAACATTAAAATCAGCCAAAGAAATCAACCTGTAGATTAGAGGGAGTGCAAAAACTATTTCGTCAGCTTCGAGAAGTTTAAGTCTTCTGCCTGCTTTTGGCTTTTCATTATGAAAGACCCATAAATGGTAAGTATCAACACAGCCTTCAGTCTGTAGGCTTTTATCGTTACTTTTCTTAGGAGAACTTGTGGACATCTTCTAACTCATTTTAATATGGTATAACCATATATTAACTTAGAAACAGTTAATAATGGAATATAAGTACCTAAAATTTAATATTTTTTTATTTTACAGTATCATTCACTAAAAATGGTATAACCATACTAAAATGGATTTTAGCTGATAACGGTAATAATTTCTATTAAGTGTCATGATGATATTAATTTTGAAACATTTAATATTAGAGATTACTTAATCATGGTGCGAAGTAGAAAATCGCTGCTGCAAGATTATCAATATCGGCCGGACGAAAGTGCCAGTTAAACTCGGCGTAAAACTTAATCATCTTTCTTATTAATTTGTGCCAAGTTCATTTTCCTTTTCAAAACGACGATCCACATAGAGTTACACTCTATCGGATTAGCATTAGAAAGCACTAATGTGATGGGTCAGTATTAGAACTCCCCTACTACAGTAGATTTTACAACTGGAGAACTGAAAAAAATCGCTGCGTTGTCCATTTATTCTTCTAATGGTTAAACCTACTAAATCTAACATTATGCTTTTAGACTACCGCTAAAAACACACATGAGTATACTGATACAGTAACGCTTTCAAAATTACCACATTAACATGGTATAACCATACTTAAAAAATACAGGTTGATAGCGGTAATGCATATGATTTATAAAAAACAATCACCAATCAGGTGTGCCATATCTGTTCAAAATTCAAGCAATAATCCATCCCTTAAAAATAACCCTAACAAAAAATGGTATAACCATACTATAAATCTAGTAACAGTGTACAGCTAACTATATCCAATGGCGAATCTAATACATTCTTTGGTTTTAGACTTTAACTATATGGATGGTTAATATTTGTGCAAAGCACGGGGCATCATTAACCTATAAACTGGAGTTATGGTCAATAACTATACACAATAGAGTTTTAAAATTCACTACCAGTGATAATGACGATTATCACTGGTAGAAAATAGCGATTTTAGGTAAAATATCGCTCGATTTAGCTTGTTTATCCACCAGCATAGCTTGTTGATGTAGGCGTTGATATTGTTATTAAACTGCTGTCAGCTGCAGATCTGGAGCAAACTAGTCTAATTTGTATGTTTATTATTCATGTTGAAAGTTCGCTAAAAGGGCCAAACTCTGATGAAATCCGCTATAACATCTTTCCAAAATCAGGTTTTTAGCCGAGGTTCGCCCGCTTCTACAAGCGATGAAAAGTTCTTTCAAGAACAACAACTACCAGTTTCTATTTTAGATGACTATAAAAGTGCAGCTGAAGAAACCCAATACGAGATCTCTGAAAACACTAAAAGAGTGTACTCTTCTAGTTTCTCAATATTTCAGTCCTACTGCGAGCAACATGGTTTAAGCCACTTACCTGCTGACCCTAGAAGTATCATTTCCTTTATCGGTCATCAAAAAGAATTGTACCAAGAAAAAAATGGCCACCAGCTGTCTAAACAAACAATCAATACCCGTTTAGCTGCGATTCGATTCTTTCATATCCAAGCAGGTTATCATTCTCCAACTGAACACCCTTTAGTTGTTCGAGTGATGCGAGGCTTAATGCGAAATCAATATCGACAGATCTCTGACTATGATCAGCAACCTATTACTTATGATGAATTAGAAATGTTGTTGTTGGTCATCGATCAGCAACCACAGCAACTCACCCGCCTAAGAGATAAAGCAATTTTACAACTTGGTATGCAAGGTGGATTTCGCCGTTCAGAATTAGCAGAGGTAAAAGTCGAACACTTAAGTTTTTTAAGGGATAAATTAAAAGTCAGACTGCCCTACTCCAAAAGCAATCAGCAAGGACAAAGGGAATGGAAAGATCTTCCTAAGGACGAAACTTTTTCAGCCTATGAAATTGTAAAGCAATGGATCGATACCACAGGGATCACGCAAGGACACCTTTTCAGATCTTTGAGTCGTGATGGTAATAACCTAAGAGATTACCAGTTGCTAAAACCGAAAGTGGGTAAAGGCTTTCTGCGCGGTGATGATATTTATCAAATGATCAAAAAGTATTGCGATAAAGCCGGACTTAACTCTAAGTTTTACGGTGCGCATAGTTTACGTAGTGGTTGTGTGACTCAGCTGCATGAAAATGATAAAGATCATTTGTACATAATGGGCAGAACCGGTCACACCGACCCACGTTCTCTTCGCCACTACTTGAAACCTAAAGACTAGAATTTGAATCTTAGCGATATACTTATGTTTAGTTTTCGCTTAGCCATTTTATGACAATTCAATTTACAGTAGCGCAAACATTCAGAGTAACAAGAGTTTAAACATGAGAGTTTTGTGTTTAGAGGTTAGCTATAAATTGATGATGATTATTCTAAGCTTAAACATGACATAAATGCTTCAAACTTATGTTAATCAAGAATTAAGCTAATAAAATTAGATCGTCAGGCAAACATTATAAGCTCTAAAGCTTAAGTCATAAATATCAGTGCTAAAAGATAAGTTGTAATCACTAATTAGTTATTTTTATTTTTTATATCGCTAACTACTTATGCGCTTAAGTAATAATTCCTTGGACCTTATTGACATAAATCTATTCCTATTTAACAACTTCGTTAACTGATTTAAAACTGTAGTTTTATAACCTTGTGATAATGTATCTTAACTAGTTATAATATATGCCTCTTTCCATATTAGTAACTTTGTTGTAAAAGCTTCCATATTAAATGGGTATAAAAATTTAAAAATTCACCTTGCAATAAATATAAAAGATACATTATTTAGAGAAGTAGGCGCTCCACTAAGTATCATAGCATCAAGGTCACAAGTATCAAAACGGTGAGTATAGTTATTATTAAACAATAGCTTACGCACTGGCTTATCTCAGATTTCCGTTGGGAACTGTGTTTCCCCATACTCTATACAAACTGCTATAAACCAGCTATAAAATCGACTATCTAATCATTGTCGTTAAGTTAATCTAAGGTCTTTATATTCTATAATTTATTAATACTTAAATGCTTAAATGCTTAAATGCTTATGCGCACGTAAATTATATTTTGTAAATCTAGACATATAAAAAAGCCTGCTATAATACAGGCCTTTTCATTACTCGTTGAGTTTAAATAGATTAAATTAACACATGAGTCTATTTTATTAGGCGCTATCTGATCATAATCTATTCAGATACGCTTCTACACTTGCCTGCTCTCGTTGCTTCAATGCGACACAGTTATTAACGCTTTCTTCAAGTTTAGCCAAGGTGCGGCCATACTCGGGTGTGGTTGCTAACTTAGGCTTAAAGAAATTTTCTGTTTTAATCAATGCATCAGCCTCACAACCAGAACCTGTGTAGTAAGGAATATTAGCAACAGCAAATGGCGGAAGTTTATCTTTAATTTCAGCATAGTTAGCATAAACCCAATTTCTGAATCGTTGCTTGCGTTCTTTGCTATAGTCTTGGCCTGCTAAGATATATCGTAGATCTGGTGCTTTTATGTTATCCGTTAGCGTGTAGGCCAGAACATCAGACTGCAACTCCTCTGTGGGCGCATAACCGAGTGCCATCATTAAACGAGTACGTTTCAATGGATCTTTGGTGGTTTCAAAAACCTGTTTAGCTTGATTGAGTAACCTACTATCGCCATTGTAGATAGCAATCGTCAAATAAGTGCCAATTAAATAAGGATCAACCTTATCGCTTCCAGATAAATAGGTTTTCGCTTCTTTTGTCGCAGTCGCTATCGTTGCTCTATCTTCTGCTTCAAATGCCAGTAATTGAACTAGTGTTGGTCTTAACTTGCTAACAGCAGTGTTTTCGCCTGCCTTTACTTCTAGACCATACTTATCTATGGCACTCTGAGCACGGGCTGCAATAAATTTCGCCCATTTTTGCTTATTACTTTCATCGATAAACGTCCCCTTTTGTGATTGTGAGTAACCCAGCGCAGTTGAAACGACCTCAGGATGTGGATCATCAATAAACTCGCCCAGTATATTTAATAACTCACCGCCGCTGACGAAGCCTGCATCTAATAAGGCATCAGCCGCTGAAACTAACGCCTTTCTTTCACGCACTGATAGCTTTGATTTTGCGTTGTTAAGCAGCTGAGTCATTTGAATTTCATCTAGTAACCAGCGGTAATAACCCATCGCATCGGCATCGGGATAAACCCATTCTGGTGCAAAAGCCAGTTCGAAAGTTTGGCTGTCCTTCTCAAGTAATACAGTTGTTTGCTTTACTGTATTACCTTTACCGTACTTAATTGAAACGGGTACAGTCCAACGCTGCGCTGGCGCGTCTGTACCAGCAGTGACAAAACGTTGTTGGTTTAAGGTGAGTCGTTTACCATCAACAGACACATTAATCAGGGGATAAGAAGATTGTTCGATAAAGGTACTTAACACTTCTCCGACATCTTTACCTGACGCCTTACTTAGCGCGTTCCATAGATCATCTGCTTCGGTATTTTTATATGCATGATCTTTTATATATTGGCGAATACCTTTGTTAAAAGCGTCAACCCCAATATAATTTTCAACCATATCAAGTACCGCTTCACCTTTGTTATAAGCAAGTCCAAGACCATCCATGATGTCGGCCTCTGTTTTAATCGGTTTACGAATAGGCTTAGTTGATACTCTAGAATCTAGTGCCATCACATAGTTCTTTGACAATGATAGGTTAGATTCAAATTCCGGGTGCGTTTGATGGGTGACTTTTGCCGCCATCCAACTTGCAAAGGCTTCGTTCAACCATAGGTCATTCCACCACTGCATTGTCACTAAGTTACCGTACCATTGATGAGCAAGCTCATGACCAATAATTGATACCGCACGCTCTTTGCTGTTTTGGCTAGCTGTAGCTTCATCGAGAAGGAGAATATCTTCTCTATAAGTAATTAAACCGGCATTTTCCATCGCACCAAATGGAAACTCAGGTACAGCCACTGTATCAAGTTTGGCATAGGGGTAATCCACACCGAAGTACTCCTCAAGCGCACTTAATACAATTGGCATTTGTTTCGCAGCATATTGCGCTAGCTCTATTTTGCCTTTAGTGGTGATGACTCTGCCTGGTACTTTCATTCCAGACACAGGGATCTCTTCAAACTGACCGACTGCGAAAGCCACCAAATAACTTGATAGTGGTTTCGTTTCAGCAAAAACATGGGTTGTCATATTGTCTGCAGTCGTTGTTTTTTGTTTCTGGGGTATTGCTATATACCTTGTCTGTTTTAGGCGCTGTGATCGTTACTTGAAATGGAATTTTATATTCCGGCTCATCAAAAACAGGAAACGCACGACGAGCATCACTCATTTCAAACTGAGTAAATAGATACGGTAAACCGCCATCCATTGTTTTATAGAGGCCTACAGATTGCCTGTTATAAGGCGCTTCGAAGTCCATCGACAAAGTATATTGGCCTGGAGTAATTTCATGAGCACAGTTAAATAATACAATTCCAGTTTCTAATTGCTTAGATGTCATGCTGCAGTCTTTCGCACCTGCTAATTGAATATTACTCGGTAAATACGCCACACCATTAAGCTGTAACTGTTGAGTCGCGCTCAGTACTTCAAGCTTAATTGAAGTGTTACCGAAAAAATCATCCTTATTAGGATCTAAAGTCAGTGCTACGCTTTGAGAAATGGGTTTTGCGACTTTGCTGAGTACATATTCATTTGCCTGCGCTTGATAGCTAGCTGCACATGCCAGCGACACGAGAGTCGCGGTGACTATTCGATACATATCGATTTCCTGTTGTCTTGTGATCCGTATAATCCGCAGCCAGACATGAGTCTAGTGCTGGTTAACCCTTTAGCTTTGTTGTTTTCAGATATGAGTACACACTAAAACCCAAAGAGGATATGGATGCTTAAGATAACAAAACATTAACAGCAGTGGCAGCGTATACTGATTTAGGCATCGTCGTTGTTGTAACAATTGATGAACAAGGTAAAACTAAGTAGCAGAGGATTGCTGTAGATATATACCGTAAAGGATGCGCTTCAAATAGATAGACAACTTAAATAGCGCACAGAATACCAGACTTAAATGAAAGACTAGACTTAGAGATTAGACTAATAGGCTAAAATAAAGGTTATAACTGAACATCAAAATGGGCATGGACTGTAACCATGAATTCTTACGCCACTAATCGGATGATCAAACTCTAATCTGGTGGCATGCAGCATCAACCTTTGGGCCAATTGATAAGTTGCCTGAGTGCCATATAAGTCACAACCTATAATAGGGTGCCCCATATATTGGCAGTGAATTCTAAGTTGATGAGTACGCCCTGTTTCTGGCGTTAACTCTACCCTTGTTAATGCCAATTCATTACGATTATCTGGAGAATCTAAGTTAACGGCTTCCAATAAGCTTACTCCTTGCAATGAGTCCACTTGCAATGAGCAGTCCGTAGCGATTGAAAGCGTTTCATTACCAATAACCTCAAATAACGAATGGGCAGGCTTACCCTCTAGTTCGCATATCTTCATCATTGGGAAATTAGGCTTGTCTTTAGCGATTGCTGCCGATATTCGACCATGTTCTTGGTTAACTGTGCCAGCTAACAAAGCGGTGTAACGCTTAAGTACATTGCGCTCACTAAACTGCTTACACAAAAGTGCATTAATCGTTTTATTGAGTGCGATAAGCATGATGCCTGAAGTACCTAAATCTAACCTGTGCACCAGCGAACAACCAGGAAAGTCTTTCACGAGACGATGATGAACTGAATCGAGATTTGCCGGATGTTTACCGGATAATGACAATAAACCTGAAGGCTTGTTTATGAGTAATAAATGCTCATCTTGATAAAGAATTGTGATCTCTTCAGAACACGGAGGAGCGATAAAATCATCGGCAGGATTTTTCATTTTACCTTGGGACCATAGACAAACTGCAGGAGGTGCATGATACCGCAGTTTGTGATTACCAACGAGCATTGCCGCTGATGTTTGTGACTGTTCTTTACTGAATGAAATACATTGCTCAAATAATAGTGTTCAAATCTTAACGCGCAAATAAAATGAAGCGAGTGAGTATGGATAATACGCAAGCAAACCGCATAAACTCGCGTAGCCCTGCTAACTCTCATAGTATTAACGATCATTCTATCCAATGTCATGCGATTAACTTTTATACTTCTAGTTATGACCCTGAGTCGTATACTGAGTCCCATACAGTATCAAATTGCTAGCTATCGTTTGATTACATGGCCAATCCACACTTTTAATCAATCCTCATAAAACTGACTCGCTAGGATTTCTGAGTTCTTTTAAAGGATTTACCCATACTCACTTTCTTGCATAATAAGTCATTTAGCAAAATATAATCCCGAGATATTTTTAACAAAAGTGAGTTCATAGTCATAAAGGTGAATAAAGACAGGCTTAAATATAACGTATCTTCAGCACTATTTTTCTAAGCTTGGTTTTAAAATATCAGTGCATAGAGCAATGAAACAAACACTGCAAGTAAATTGCTTAAGTCGACAAACTTAGGATTCTTATCGCTCGTGATGGCACAATCCTGACCTTAAAATATTTGAATACTCTATAAACTAACGCCTAAGAATAATCAGTGTCATTTGCAGATGGAATAGAATTGGAGCACTAGAACGGAATCATTAAAGATAAGATAAACCTAACTAGATTGAACCACGAGCAATGATGTTGTGAGTTTAGCTTGTTGGTATAAAAATGGATCTGGAGATGAAGAGGATGTAGAAGTAGAATAGAAAGTGCCCATCCTTGCACACTTTCTAGGAGCAAATTTTTACTTTAAATAGTTCTAAACAACTAACTAAATAGCTCGATTTTAGAAATCGATTCTAAAACCGATGCTCGCGATAGTGTCGTCAAAATCAGAGTATTGTTTTACATCAAACTGACCAATTTCAGTGTGTACACGCGTCGACTTAGATAGACGATATTCAGCACCTAAGGCCCATTGTGATACTTCCGGCACTTCTGTAGCTGCTGCGCCTAACTTGTCGTAAACACGGTTAGCAATAACACCTGTTCCAGAATCATCTTGGCCGTATTGCGCTTTTAGCGTTAGCTTATCAATTTGATATTTAGCGCTAATGATAAAGCCATCGCCATCACGTTGCTGCCAGTTATCTTTATTAGGGTTCACAACTTCAGAGCTTTGGTACATAGAACCAAGCATTAAGTTGTTATATTTATACTGCGCAACCAGACGCACACCTTTGATGTCTTCAACGCCATCTGTGTATGCCGCAGCTAAATAAACATCACCGGTTTTAAATAGCTTATCACCATAAGTTAGTGCGACTTGGTAATTGCCATTATCACGGCGAACGTCATCTTCAGCATAATAGTTGTCTTCTAGGATATAGCTGGCGCCAAACTGTAGCTTATTCCATTTTACCGTTTTGTACTCAAGTGAATCGCCCCAGCGCTTGTCGCCAGCAAATAAGCGATCATGCTTCATCGAGTACATATCCATTGCATCAGATGTGCCTTTTGCCATCTTAAATACTGGATCGATACGACCTGCCGCAAGTTGACCAGCACTCGAGTGCTTGATCCCTAGGTAAGTTGGTCGTGCTGAGAAAGGATTGTTGTTCTTACCTTCGCTAGCGCCGTTAACACCCACTTCAATTTGATAAAATACGGTGAAATCTTCGTTTAAGGCTGCATTGCCCTTTACACCTAAGCGGCTCCAGTTGTTTTCTAGAATCGTGCCGCTTTTACCGCTATGGGTTGCACTTCCACTATCAGAATGTGTTACTGAGTAATCGATACGGCCATAAAAATCATACGCGTCAGCCATAACACTTGGAGAAGCAAGTACCGCTGCTGCAATTAAGGTTAATTTTACTGTTTTCATCATTTTGTCTCTTAATCTAATTATAAATTTTTAACTGCGGTGCCTGTATTCGCAGGCACCGTCACAAACAACAGGATTATTTACTGTGTTTAACAATCACGCCGTCTTGGCGCATTTGCGTGTATAAAATTTCGGCTTGCGCTAAGTAGTTATCCCAAGCATTTGAGCGCTTAGTAAAACCAGTAGCGGCATAGCTACCTGTGTCACCAGTAGCTGGAAGGTCGTCGATTAAGAATAATGAACCGCCTTGCTGTAAGTGGCTATTTAAGGCATCAATCATCACATTAAAGCCAATGCGAGCAGGCTCTACGTAGTTGATAGATTCATACTTAGATTGACGATAGAATTTCTTTTGTGACGCATCTTTTATCTGTGCTTTTTCATCAGCAAAGATTTCGTCGTAATGAGCTTTAGTAATTTGCTTAGTTTGGCTATCGACGACGATACGTAGCATTGCTGTCACACCCGTCCAGTTACCTTTAGCATCAACTAGCTTTTCAGCATGTTGATAAAAACGCTCATGGGTACCCTCGCCATTGATTTGTGCGTGGATCTTTGCCGTTAACGGCACCATAGACTGTTGGATACTGTTAGATGCGCCCGCAATGACATCGATACCGGCATACTTCAAACGGTTTGGTTCTTTTAATTTATTGCCAAGAGTTGGGTCGAAATCAGGATTAAGTTCAAAAGTTAATTTATCTTGTTCAACCATTAACTTTTCCATGGTCAAAGCTGACTGCACCCATGCGGTGCCCTTTTTCTTACCCATAGAGAAGTTGTACTCAGACATACGCTTAGGCACGTCTTGGTATAAACGGGTGTAATAATTAGGACGGCCGCTTTCATTAAATTCAGCAAAAATAACGTTATTGGTGTTATTCAACTCAGTAACAATCGCTACGCTACCCATGTGGCCTTGGCGGAAACGCGCTTCTTGGTAATAATAATCACCCTTTAGCAAGCCAAGCTGTGGCTGAATTGACCACTTAAGCTTGAAATCTTCATCAGCAGAATCATCTTTTGCGCCTACAGCAACAAACTCAGGCTTGCTACCGTTTGCACGTGGCAAACTATTAATCGCTTCCAAAATGCCATTTGATGAGTAAGTTGCACCAGATACTGCGTCAATACCTTCATGACCGTTGTTCGCTAGCACCTTAGGTAGTAGTCGCTCAGCATTTAGGTAGAGAGATTCGGTTTCTTTGTGTGACTTGGTCTTAACGTCAACGATATGACCATTTTTGACTTCAACTGTTAGCGTAATGACACTTTTCTTACCTTTAGCAGATACGTCATGGATACCATCTGCGTACTTACCTGCAGGTACTGAACTTGCACAACCCACTAAGGTCATAGTGCCCACTAATACTGCGGTGCTAAGTAATGATTTTTTGAATAATATTAAGCTTTTCATTGTGAATGCCTTCAAGAGTTATATCGTTGAGGGCAAGAATAAGAGTTTTAAATTAACTAACAATTGCGGAAAACCGCAATTGAATACATGCAATACGATTAATTTGATCCAGGTAACATTAAGCTGCTGAGTCAATAATATTTAAGTTCAATCTGTGTTACTCATAATATATCCACCGCATAACCAAGTAGTCTACATGAATAAATCAATTGTCTTTTTAACTCTGTTATCTATAACTGGCTGTGTCAAAGCTGAGCAGATTAACCAGCCTATAGCACCAGACTTCAATATCATAAAAGTCGCAACTAATGGTGAACCATATCGCTGTGAAGGTAATGCAATTATCACTCATGACCAATCAAAAACTAATTTAACGACTTTAAAGTACTTTGGAACATCCATTAGTATCGATGTTTATGATAAGGATAATAAAAATATTGAAGAGGCACTTTGCCATGCATTAAATGTGGTTCAAAAATACCACTACTTAGCGTCCAATTATAGTACTTACCCTCATGTGACTAATATAAAAAGCATCAATAACAATCCGGATAAAACCCATCAAATAGATCCAAAATTAACCGATTTGTTAGCTGCTAGTATCGAGTGGCATGATAAAACCAATGGCTACTTTAATATCGCCTTATCCCCGGTAATCGATCTTTGGCGAGGTTATCGGGCGCAATGTAAAGGTGAGAGAAAGGAGCAAGATAAATGCCAAATCCCATCAGATGCTGAGCTTAACAATGTTGCTAACTTAACGAGCATTCACGATATCTCTCTCAATACTGAGCTCAATACGGTCAAGCTTAAACCCGGTATGAGCATTGACCTTGGTGGTATTGCTAAAGGCTGGATGGCAGAAATGGTCTATCTGCAATTGAAAGAAGATGGCGTTAATAACTTTATGATCAACGCTGGTGGTAACATTCGACATTATGGCGTGCACCCAGAAGGACGAAACTTCACCACTGCAATTGAAAACCCAATATGCAAAAAATATAATAACCAACTACCGCAATGTCAGAATTTTGAAGATTTATATCATGAAGTTATAACTGGACAAGATATAACTGTTGTTTCAAGTGGTAATTATTTGCGCTATTACCGTGTTAACGGTAAAGAGTACCATCATATTATTAACCCAAAAACTTTAAAACCAAAAACAACTGGCGTTTCCGCGACATTAGTTATGCAGAACAATCAAATTTATGCTGACATTATTTCGACAGCGTTATTTTTAATGCCAATAGATGAAGCGTTAGTTTATGCAGATAACAACCCTGACTTTGAGGCCGTTTGGTTTTTAAACTATGTGGGAGATAAAACTGAGTCAAAAGGTTTCAATAATTATAGACTTGAACAGCCTTAAAACGGCAAGCATTGTTATTAGTCACTCTGGTGTAGGTCATTATGAGAATTCTGGCCTAGTTTTATAGCATTTACATTATGTGACTTTTATTATTTCAGTACATAAAGCCTTGTTAATAACGTCAACATAAAATAAAAGTATAATAATTAATAGAATATGGTACTAGAAGGTGGTAATAAAATCGGGAATATTGCTTTATAATTATAACGAATCCCCGTCTTAGCTTATCTAACGGTTTTCCGCATACATAAGTAAACTGTGATAAACCTCAATTTACTTATGAGTTTTTCATCAGGCTTTTCGACAATAGCGCATAATAGATAAGCGATGTGCTTTTGAAGATAACCATGTTTAGAAAACTCCCTAAGATAGTCAGTAGCATTTGCTTGTTAGCTTGCAGTTATTCATATGCTGATGTGCAACAACCAATTCGAATCGGTGTACTTGCTTTCACTGAACCTGAAAAGGTCGAGCAACGCTGGCGGCCAACCATTGAAAAGCTAGAGCTTGATCTTCAGCGATCATTTGAGCTTGTTGCATTGCCACCGAGTGAACTCGAACATGATGTATCCTTGGGAAAATTTGATTTTCTGATCACTAATGCCCTCACTGCTGTCAGTTATAAAAAGGATTATGGCACCAGCAGCATCCTGACACTTATCCCATTAAATAAGAGTAACCCCACCGAGGCGGTAGGTTCAGCGCTTATTACCCGCCAAGGCACCCAGATAAGCAACTTTAATGACTTAAGGGTTTTAAATGCAGTGTCGAGTGATCCCAATGCATTTGGTGGTTTTCAAATCTATGCCGGTGAGATGGCGCAAAACGGGTTGAATCCCTTTAAAGACTTTAACAGCCTCAAGTTTGCTGGTTTTCCACAACAAAAATTATTGCAACAAGTGTTAGATGGCACGGCTGACATAGCTATTTTACCCACCTGTGTCCTTGAAAATGCAATCGCAGCCGGCAATATCCCAAAGGACAGCTTGCAAGTTGTACTGACTCAGCCAAACTCTGGTTTTAAATGTCAGAGTTCAAGCCAATTATACCCATACTATTCCTTGTCAAAGTTAGGTAAAACTGACCACCAGCTAGCAACTAAGGTAATACGTTCACTGTTATCGATTGAGCCTGCATCAAACGCTGCAATCACTGGCCGCTATCAAGCCTGGTCAGCAACGGTTAACGACAGCGAGGTATTCAAACTACTAAAACAGTTGCAGCAATGGCCTTTTGTGACCAATTGGACCTCAATATTTAAGAGTGCCCTCCCCGTAGGCATCGCCATTACGCTGATATTACTTTTAGGCTTTATCCATCATTTAAGGGTAAAACGATTAGTGGTGCTGCGCACACGCGACTTGCAAGCCGAAATTGCGCAACACAAACAAACTGAGCAAGCGTTATTAGAGCAAACCAAACAATTTTATCGTGCCCAAAGAGTGTTATTGACCGGCGAAATGGCATCCGGGATCGCCCATGAGCTAAACCAGCCTTTGGCAGGGATCCGTTATCTGACTCAAGGGTGTATCTATCGCTTATCTGACAACCAAACCGAGCTTAAGGAAGCGATGACGAAGGCCCTACAACAAGTTGATAGAGCGCAATCAACCATTAAGCGCTTTAGATACTTTTGTCAGCAACCAAGCGTAATGACGCTATGCAGCCTGAATCAAATTTTAGACGAGACCTTGAGCTTAATGTCAGCAGAGTTTCAACGAATGAACCTAACGCCTGTGCTTACCACAGAGGTTATTCAGCTAACTGCCGATGCGAGTTTGTTGCAGCAAGTTTTTGTCAATATTATCCGTAATGCGCTGGATGCCATGGAGAACTGCACTGAACCAAGTCTAGCCATCACTCTGAAGATGAAACATAACCAAGTGCATATTAATTTTACAGACAGCGGTAGCGGCTTGAGTGAGGCTGCTCTGGAGCGATTGTTTTTCCCTTTCGAAACCTCCAAAGAGCATGGTTTAGGGCTAGGTATGATTATTTGCAAAAGAATTATCGAAGAGCACCACGGCGAGATAAAAGCGATGAATAACATACAGCCCCAAGTAATGACTGAAAATACTCAGTTTGCCGGGCTAACCATTAGTATTGTTTTGCCACTTAAGGAGCAAACACATGAGTAATCTCTATTTAGTTGATGATGATCAAGACGTATTAGATTCATTAACTTGGATGCTCAATGGTTTAGGTTTCCAACCTCAAGGCTTTTTATCAGCTGATGAATTTCTAACAGCTGTCGATTTACAGCAAAGTGCTATCGCCATTTTAGATGTTCAAATGCCTGGCATGGATGGCAGTGCTTTGTTATCTCACATGGTACAAGCAAACAGCCCTATTGCTGTGATCATGCTTAGCGGTCACGGTAATATTGCAATGGCTGTTCAGGCTATTCAAAAAGGTGCGCTCGACTTTCTCGAAAAGCCTGTTGATGGCGATAAGCTGGTTATTTCACTGGAGAAGGCTGCTTCTATTAGCGAACAAAATATGCAGCGTTCCGTCGCTAAACAGGCTTTAACAACAAAGCTTGATACCTTAACGCCTAGAGAGCATGAAGTGATGGAGAAAGTATTAGAAGGAAAGCTTAATAAAGTGATTGCAGCCGAGTTAAATATTGCTCAGCGCACGTTAGAGCTACACAGGCAAAAAGTGATGCAAAAAATGGACGTGAGTAACGTCGCAGAGCTTGCTTTTTTGATGGGTAAAAATATCAGTTAAGCTATTCGGCTGCCGGGCGCTCGCCCGCTTGTCGCCCAGGTCGCACAAAACTCCCAACCTTTATCTTTACACATTAGCCCTCTTTTATAGCGGCTTTTCCTCGCATAAAGCGCTCGGTGTACATGATGCTGAGCTGCCGGTATTGCAGTGAGTGGCGTAAACAAAATAGCGACTGATTGAGACTGGATCATCTCTTGCTGACTGTTAGTACTTTGCGTTTGGTTAAAGTGATAAAGGTTTGTCGCTAAGTCAGCGTCATCGACGGAGCCAGTAATCAAGGGCGCAGTTATTAATGGAGCTGTAATTAATGGAACAGCAATGAAGAACACCGTAAGCAAAGGCGCAGCAGTTAGTGCATCGGGTAACCTTGCAGCAAGAGTGCGTTGGAGAGAAGGTCTCGAGTCATGACGACTATTCTTAGTCGCTGAGGGCGGATTGAGTATATTCAGTTCGCCCCAAGATAAGCCTACATTCCATTGCAGCATTGCACTCCTTAACATTTTAATTTAATCGTGAGTCTGTAATCATCTTAGCGTAAATAATTACAAACTCAACAACTTGCAAGGTAGGAGTTCATTCCGCTCTGAAATACTGGATTGGCGGATCCCAAGTTAAGTTTTATAAATATTTAGTCGCTTGCAGCAGCGATTGCTCCAATTGCGCCGCTAACCTAGTGATATTCTCAGGATCGCGATTATTACGACTGCGGCCATGTAGAGATGACTCCACAAATAGCGCAAACCAAGCTTCAAGTACCGCACCATTGTCAGGTTCACCTGCCGCGGCTATCGCTAAGCTTGCGACTTCAGCCGTACCAAGCTGAAAGTCACGGGCGCCTTTTCTTAATGCGTAACTGGCGGTCGTTTCAGGCGAAAATGAAAACAGCGGCAAATGGTGTAAATATTCACTCTTTCTAAACATCTTAATCGCTTCACGCCAACTACCATCTAGCAAAATAAACAATGGTGTTTTATCAGCTCCTATGTGCCCCGCTGTAACATCAGTAACCACCGGTTGCCCTTCTCTGGCGTACTCAGCGGGAAAGATAACAAAGGGCTGATATTTTGGATCGTTAATGATAGAAAGCATCTTACGATTAGGTTCGCTGCGTGACCAAATAAAAGCGTGGGTATCAGGTATAACATCAGCAATAAGCCTACCACTATTGCTTGGTTTAAGGACTTCGTCGTCGTACATAATCAACATAAAAGCCAATTTGCTGCCCACTGATTGACGCAGTTTACAGGTACACAGGTGTTCCGCTAGTAAACATAACTGACAGCGAACCACATTTTTACCTCTAGCAGTAAACGGCCTGGATGAAATAGCTTTACGATAATCATATAAATGGTGTATTGCGTGCTTTTGTAAATTCATTGGAGCTTAACCTAGTGGCACTGTTTTCAACGAGGAAAACCTTATAAAGAAAAAGCCTACACATGGCAGGCTTTTCTCAATGACTCAAACAAACTTAGAGTATACGTCTTAATAAAAAGTCTGCTTTAAGTCGTTTTATCCGTTTCATAATCTTGCGTACTGGTGCTGGATAATTATGTAATGTTTCTATTTGGCTGTAATGGAACAAACGCTCAGTATGTTCAAGAATATGCGCTTGTTCTTGTTCAAACTTCTCTTTCCAACATTCGCTATCATCTTGAACAAGTAATCCATTTTCTAAATCCAATGCCCAAGCTCTTGGATTCAAGTTACTACCAGTGATTAAGTGACGTTTGCCATCAGCACTTATTCCTTTTAAATGGAAGCTATTGCGACCATCTTTCCAAAGGTGAATGTTTAACTGACCGTTTTCAATCGCCCACTGTTGACGCTTGGCAAATTTTCGCAGTGATTGCTCATACATGTATGGTAAAGCACCAATGGTTGAAAACTCTTCTTCAGGCGGAATATAGAAGTCATTAGAGGTTTTATCACCAACAACAATATCGATTCTTTTGCCTTTACGAAGGTGTTTCGCTAACGCTCTTACTAAAATGTAAGGTGGGTTAAAGTAAGGCGTGCAGATGAACAGCGCGTCTTCAGACTCTTCAACCAGTGCAACAATCACCTTGTTTAACTTGTTCTTCTTACGGCCCAAGCCAACTAACGGTGTAACACGGTTACCAATTTTGGTTTGACTAAACTCGTATTCAGCTTTAGATAGACGATGTTTAAGACTACTTACTTCAGCTTTAGACGGTAAATGCTCAGTTTCTTTTGGCTGAGTCAGCGAGCTAACAGCAACATCGCTAGCGATATATGTCTGGATCATTTCACGCATACTTCGCGCAAGTTCAGCAGACTCCAACACGTGATAGCGATCAAAGCGATATTTATCGTCTTGATGAAGGTAGATATTATTGATACTCGCGCCACTGAAAACAACGGCGTCATCAATGACAAAACCTTTTAAGTGCAGCACCCCCATAAACTCTCGGGATTTTACCGGTACACCTAAAATATCAATTTTATGTTCAGCGGCTTCGTTTACTTTACGATACATAAAGTAATTGCCACTATCACCTTTATGGCCAATGAGCCCGCGACGAGCGCGATGAAAATCAACCAGCACCTTAACGTCAAGTTGTGGATTAGCCTGCTTAGCAGCAATTAACGCCGCCAGTATTTCTCTACCGGCTTCGTCATCCTCTAAATAAAGCGCTGCGATATAAATAGAATGCGTTGCATTTGCAATTCGAGATAACAATTCAGCTTTTAGCGCTTTGGGCGTTAGTAGCCACGAAAGCGAATCTGGTTGTAGCGGTATGCCACCTAGCTTACTCAGCAAGGCTCTCTCCTTAATAGTGCTGACCATCTTTATAATATGTGCTCGGTTCTAGCTGCCTAAACATAACTACGACATGCTTCGCGTTGGGATAAGCCTCTAATACGGCTGCGCGAATAACCTTTTCTGCACGATGGTGTGTTTTGGGATCTTTGGGAAACCATAATACTTCGACTTGAGCAATATCATTAACGATTACGCCGTTTCGATAATTGCGATTTCCAGTCCAGTCGAGAATAAAAGATTCCACTTTTGCCTGACAAATGTCGGCTAATGCCCCGAGTAAATTTCTACTCAGCGTTGCGACAGCCATTTCTGGAATTCCGCTAACTCTTATATGTGGCATTAAAGATCCTCCTAGATAAGGGCATAGAAATTACCGATTTAACCGCCTTTGGGCAAGGCTTTTCTCTCAATAACGGTCTCTAGCGCTCGATTTAGCTGGCTTCTTGCGCGGTTAGGCATTTATTTAGTCATATCGGTAGCGCTAAAACGCCTGTATTTTTTGTGATCTAGCCCCTACTGTTTGTTCAAGCTATCACTGAACTCGGGGCGGTAGTTTGTTAATATGAGCGACTATTTTTACGTCCGTGGAACCATTAATGAATTTTAAGACGTTGCTAACCTTAGCTGCAGTGCTTCTTGGCGCTTGGGCCATCTTTCATTTTAAAGCACAGTTAGGCATATTTGTTGTGCCATTGTTTTTTGGACTAGTATTATTTGTCACCTTGCGTCTTTATCGCCTTATGGAAAAAGACGACTCAATTGATCCTCGAGACTAACAACACTAATCCGCAAGAGCACAAGCCTTAATCGCTTAAGCTCTTTTATTAAGGAACAATTAAACATACTAGCAAGGAACGGCTTTTGAACATCAGTTTAAACATTCGCGCCATCACAGCAAGCATCGCACTATTAGTGGCGCCTCTACCCATAATGGCCAACGATTATTTAACCAATCTCATTGGCATAATAAAACCAGAGACTTCACAAACGGCGGTCATTGTTAGTCCTTTATCCGCCCCCAAATCTAGCTTTCGGAATAACCCTAAACAGCTATTTATTCCAGCAAGTACTATGAAAGTATTAACTGCTGTCGCTTCGACAGCAGCACTTGGTAAAGACTTTCGATTTAAAACGCAGATAGATGCCTTTGTTGGCATAAGTAACCAACGAATTGAAGGAGACGTGTTCATTCGATTTGATGGCGACCCAACATTAACTAGCGACAATTTAAACGCGCTTTTAAAAGATTTAAAAGCAAGAGGCTTAAATCATATTGATGGAAACCTTTATCTTGTTGGTGAACAACAAGAATCAATGCAAGCTCCGGGCTGGGTTTGGGATGATTTAGGGATTTGTTACGCTGCACCAGTATCGCGCTATGTGATTAATCAAAACTGTATTAAAGCCACTCTTTCCCCTACTCTTGCTGATGAACGTAGTGAACTTACAGTTAGCCAGTTTGAGCCAGTTACGATCACTAACAGTGCAGTGTTTGATAAGCTTGGCTCACAAGATTTTTGTGAGCTTGATTTACAAAGGCAAGCCAACAACCAATATATTCTGTCCGGATGTTTTGCAGGTACCAAACCATTAAATCTTGCAATTGCGATCTCTGATCCTGCGCGCTATGCACAAGAAACATTGCAAAGACTGCTTAATAACAATGGCATCTCCCTCAAGGGGGATATTTTACTAACAAGCAAGAGGCCAACAAATACCCTGTTAATCGCAGAGCATAGATCTAAGCCTTTATCTGAATTGCTAAGTAAGATGCTATTAAAATCTGACAATTTAATTGCAGACAGTTTATTAAAGCGATTAGGCCAATATGAATACGGCGTAGCTGGGTCATTTACAAATGGCAGTAAAGCGATGCAAACTATTCTCGGCGCGTTAGGAGTTGATCTTAGTACTGCAAATATTATTGATGGCTCTGGCCTATCACGCTACAACCTTCTAAGTGCAGAACAATTAATGCAGGTTTTATTACTGATAAAAAAAGATCCAAAGTTTCAGTATTTAATCGATAGTCTTCCTGTTGCGGGCAAAACAGGCACTCTAGAATACCGTCGCGACTATCGGCGCGCACCATTAAAAGGAAATGTTCTAGCAAAAACAGGCTCTATGATGGGCGTATCTAACCTAGCAGGTTACATCAAACAAGACGGCAAACTAACTCAAGCCTTTGTGGTATTAGAAAATGGTTATAGTCCTGCTGTTAAAGAGGCTGAAATAAGGCCATTTAACGTATTGTTACTACAATCTATAATTGAAAATAGTGCGCCGTAATTAAAACGATACAGAGTTAAGTTGTCAATAAAAACGCCACTCTAGGAGTGGCGTTTTTGATCGTTTTCTACACCAAATTAAGCTTTACTCAATTAGAATAGGCTTTCGTCCATCTGCATAATTGATAAATCGCCGTGTGCAACTTGCGATAAATGGAAATCAGCTTTTGCTAATAGCTTATCAAGATAGAAACGACTTAACTGTGTTTTTTGTAGCGTAAAGTTAGCATCTTCATGATCATTCGCCGCATCCACCATGGCTAACCAGAAGCAACCATAAAGGGTGTAACCAAACGCATCTAAGAAGTCGACGGCACAGGAGTTAATTAAACCCGGCTGCTTCAGCTTATTATCGTTCACATGATTAGCGACCTGAATTAAGTTTTCTAGTAAAGCTAACACTTTCGCTTTGTCGCTATCAGTGACATGGTTGTAACCATTAATATTATCGACTTGCTCAGCAACAAACTCATTCAGCGCCGCAACATTATCACCAGTCACTTTACGACCTAGGAAATCAATTGCCTGAATACCGTTAGTGCCCTCATAAATCTGGGCAATACGGGTATCACGTACAAGCTGCTCAATACCGGTTTCACGAATATAACCATGGCCACCAAATACTTGTTGCGCCATGATTGCTGCATCTAAGCCACGATCACTTAAAAAGGCTTTAGATACTGGCGTTAACAAACCGACGTAACGACTTGCTTTAGCTTTTGCATCACTATTATCTGAGTACTTTGCTAAATCTAACTGTTGACCTGTATAAACTGAAAGTGCTCGGCCAGCTTCAGTTAAAGTGCGGATGGTTAATAGCATACGACGTACGTCGCCATGAACAATAATCGGATCGGCAGCGGCCCCTGTAGGTGACCCTCCAGCTGCAACACCTTGAATACGCTCTTTAGCATAATCAGCCGCCATTTGATAAGCCGCTTGTGACGTCCCAAGCCCCTGAATACCAATCGCCAAACGTTCGTAGTTCATCATGGTAAACATACATACAAGCCCTCGATTAGGCTTGCCAATGAGATAACCTTCAGCATCGTCAAAATTCATCACACAGGTTGCAGAGCCCTTAAGACCCATTTTGTGTTCAATTGAGCCAACAGTGACACCATTTGCTTCGCCTAGGCTGTTATCGTCATTTACCTTAATCTTAGGGACTAAGAATAGTGAAATACCACTGGTATTAGGTAATTTAGCCAGCACTAGGTGGATCACGTTCTCGGTTAAGTCATGGTCGCCACCAGTAATAAAGATTTTACTGCCAGTAATGTTATAGCTACCATCGTTGTTAGGCACAGCTTTAGTACGAATATTACGTAAGTCAGAACCTGCTTGTGGCTCTGTCATATCCATCGCCCCAGACCACTCGCCGCTGTATAGCATAGGTAAATATTGCTGTTTAATTTCTTCAGTGCCATGAGCATGAATAGCCAGTGCCGCACCAGCGGTTAATGAGCCGTAAAGCGTAAAGGCATTACAAGCACTGTAAGCCATTTCATCTACCAATACGCCAAGCATCTTAGGCATGCCCATGCCTCCGAGCTCAGGATCGCCACAAAGACCAACCCAACCACCTTCCGCGTATTGGTCGTATACCGCTTTATAGCCATCAGGTGTGATCACCTTATCAGCTTCGTGACGTACGCCTTGCTCATCGCCGCTTCGGTTTATAGGATGAATCAATTCACGGCTTATTTTGTCAGCTTCATCTAAAATAGCTGCTGCTGTATCCATATCCACTGAGTCAGCCATTGCTGGCATTTCAGACCAAGTTTTAGGTGCGTTAAACACTTTTTCAAGTAGGAAGCGCATCTCTGCTAATGGGGCGTTATATGGGTTCATAAAGCTCTCTTAAACGATGGATTTAAACAGTTGTTTCAAATCTACCAGAAGTCGCTGTAAATAACACCCCTTTAACGTTAAATCTTTTAGCCAACCGACACCCTCCCCCCAACGATTAATTCCACTCCTTATGCATAGCTTTGTAAATATGCGCACTTCCCTAATCCCATTGCTACACGCTTATAAAGCAACACATAGGTTAAGCTCACGCCTATTTAGAAGCAAAACATCGTTAACTATTGCAATCCCTTGGCAGTCATTGACTAACATTAATTATCGGTTTCGACTATTTCGATAAATAGTTACTCATTGTAATGGGGAAAAAATGATTACTGCATATTGCTTCGCACACCAACAAGTCACTACGACATTAGTCAATATCAACGAACCCTTACCTGAAACGACCATATGGCTAGATATCACAAGGCCTACTGAAAGTGAGAGACAATGGTTAGCAGGCTTTTCTACGGAAGCCGTACCCGATAGGGAAGATAAGAATGAGATTGAGGCTTCTTCCCGTTTTTATCAGAATAAAGATGGTTTACACATAAATTCCCTATTCAGCCAAAAGTCCGAACAGAGCTTAGATTCTGTTAATATTTATTTTAATCTCAGAGCCCATTTTCTGATAAGTATGCGTGACGATGATGAGCATTTAATAAACTCTTTTTTAAGTTTCCTACAGAAAACGCCTCCGGCCAACATGTTGCCACAACAATTGTTCATCCAGCTTTTCAAAGTAAAAGTTGCCCATTTGGCGGATCTCACAGAAGAGATCTATAGTGCTTTAGAAAATGTCGGTCATGAGGTATTCGATAATGAAAAAATCGATGACGTGTTTAAACTCATCACAATAAAAGAAGACAAGAATGGCAAAGTTCGTTTAAACCTGCTCGATACGCAGCGCACACTAAACTACATGCTGCGGGATTATCACGATCAGTTGCCTAGCAATGCACTGAATGACATAAGCAATATGCTGTCGGACATCGACTCATTAATAACCCATAGCCAGTTTCTATTTGAAAAACTGAACTTTCTTATGGATTCAGCCATGGGCTTTACTGGTTTACAACAAAATAAAATCAGCAAAATTTTCTCTGTTGCAGCCGTCGTATTTCTTCCTGCAACGTTAATAGCAAGTACATACGGTATGAACTTTACCAATATACCTGAAGTGCATTGGCAATATGGCTACCCATGGTCCATAGCCCTCATGTTTGCCAGCGCAGCCGCTACCTTCTGGTTTTTCAAAATAAAGCGATGGCTGTAGTTGGCTAGTTGGCATTGAAGCTAATTGAGTTTAACGCTAAAAATGTTTTTGGACAGGAATGCGTTAGAGTTTAAGCTGTGAAAATGACTCTTGGCATTAGGAAAGCTATGGCAATCAGATAAGTGGCAACGCCTTGCTAACGGACGCAAAATTGTTGGCTAAAATTAGCGAAGAATGAGCACAAGCCAACTGTTTTGCGTCCACTTTGAGCGACTTGTTATATGCCGATTACAGCTGAGGTTACCAGAATGTATGTTACTGGACTACCAAAAACAAACAGAACAGCTATTAAATTAATTATATAGTTTAAAGACTTAGGTAAATTTCTATAAGCTTTTAACGTGTGACGATAACTTTTTATATGTTTAAAGGAGTAATAGTTAAATATTGAGGCTAAGACGATACTTGCAATTGGTAATGAATATTTAAAGTTACCAGAATAAGGAGCTTCTACACCCATTTTAAATAGTACAATTGTTGATATTGACCACAAATAAAAGGTTGAACCAAATATTACTAGAAAGGCAGCCTTCTCATGATTTTTAGAGCTACTTTTCCAGTGCATAATTGAGTTACACAACCCAATATGTATCATCCTTAATATCAAATTTACTCCAATCCTCTAAAGGCATATAACGAATGATATGGACTCCCCTTACCAATTGGCCACTATGTGCCATATTGAAAGTGCAAACATTCAATCAAGGAGAGTCCATATGTCCTTAATTAAAGCAATTGGCATCGATTTAGCCAAATTAGTTTTTAGTATTCATGGTGTTGACGAATACGGTAAAACTAAACTAAAGCAAACAGTTAAAAGAAACAAGCTGTTAGAGAAAATCGCTAACATTCCACCCTGTATTATCGGGATGGAAGCTTGTTCTGGCGCTCACTACTGGGCAAGAGAGTTTACAAAATACGGCCACGACGTACGTATCATGGCATCTAAATTCGTTATTCCTTATCGCCAAAGTGAAAAGAATGACGCCAATGATGCTGAAGCCATTTGTGAGGCAGTGACTAGACCAAAAACACGCTTTGTTTGTATTAAAAGCGAAGAGCAACAAGCCGTTTTATGCCTACACCGCATTCGACAAGGCCAAATCAAAGACCGTACGGCGATGATAAACCGATTACGTGGCTTACTATCCGAGTTTGGTATTATTATGCCTAAAGGTCGTTATCCTGCTCAAAAGCATATTGTTGAAATTCTCGAGGATGCTGAGAACGGTTTGCCTGATTTAGCCCGCGAACTACTCCATGATTTATGGCTGAGCATAAAACAACAAAACCAAGACATATTAAAGTCTGACCGAAAGCTCTATGCCCTTGCTAACCAGATGAAAGACGCTAAGCGGTTAATGACCATACCAGGTATTGGCGAAGTTACCGCAACAGCAGTAGTCGCGACAGTCAGTGATGCAAAACACTTCTCAACTAGCCGCCAATTTGCAGCTTGGATAGGTTTGGTGCCGAAGCAGTATTCCACTGGCGGAAAGCCAACACTAGGTCGAATAAGTAAACGCGGTGAGAAGCATATCCGCACCTCGCTAATCCATGGTGCTCGCGCTGTCATCGCAAACTGTGCCAATAAAATGGATAGAACTAGTTTATGGATTAAAGCCCTTATCGAGCGAAGAGGTTTCAAAAGAGCTGTCATTGCTTTGGCAGCTAAAAATGCACGGTTAATTTGGTCATTATTGCAATCAGGACAAGAGTACCAAGTTAACTATGTAAAAACGTAAAAAGGATTAACCCAAACGGTTAACCCCACCGAGTCGACGCATTAGCAATTGACGATAACACGGTCAGACCGAGAGCGATTGAATCTGGTTAGTTGGGAAGTACATCTTTCTTGAAAGAGAAAGTAATACTGTTTAACGAATGAGATCTTTGCTCAAGCGCAAATCATCAGGGCGATAGCCAAAAGCTGTTTAGGCAGCAAGCTAATCAAACGCCGAATGTAGAGCTGCTGTCAGATCCACTGTTGTTGTGTGATTACTATTGCTTGACAAAGGGGAGTCCATGTAGCCCAGCTAATGGGCAAATAATTGTTGGCTAAAGTAGGCGATACAGGAGCAAACAGCCAACTGTTATTTGTCCTGTTAAGCGCATTGTTATACGGAACTAGCTACTTGACTTCATGTTTTTACTTGAACGAAGAAGTGAGTGTAATTCTGACTCAATAAAATAAAGAGCTTCGCCCGCTTTTCCATCTTTACTAGAAATCATATCGTCACCAACAACCTTAAGTTGGCTCAGCAGGCTTTCTATTTTAGAAGTGCTAAAAGCTATTCCAGGCTCGTCCCAACCTGATACCTCTATAAAAGCAATGTCGGCGTCCGATGATAAAGTTTTACTATATGCCAATTTGAATTCCTTATAACGCGTCATTAAGAGGCAATAAAATAGTTGGTTAAAATAAGCGACGAAGGAGCAAAAACCAACTGTTTTTTGTCCTGCTTTAATGACTTGTATGGATAATAAACCCACCTAATTTACAAATGATTCCCTGTTTCGGGTAATGTGAGACCCAGGCTTTAGCTGCAACTAAAGCTTTCCTTGTCGTAGTTCGATTGAATGATGGCTCCTCAGTTGAGAGACCGATAACAAGAACGAACGCGACAAAGGACTCCAAGCAAAATACTCGAATAGTCTACTGGGCCTCGAACCCGCATTTGCAAGCAAGAGTTAGCTTATTATGAATTCAAAAACTAATCAAAACATTAACGTAGGTGTAGATACTGGCAAGTTTCAGCTGGATATTTATATCCGTCCAGTAGGTCATTTTTTTAGCGTAACTAATGATGATAAAGGGATAAAAGAAGCCGTTAAACAACTAAAGAAGTATCAACTCGAACGCATTGTGATTGAAGCGACGGGTCGGTTAGAAATGCCTTTTATAATGGCCTGCGCTGAATCAAAACTACCATTTGTCATTGCTAACCCAATTCATGTTAAACGCTTTGCAGGTGCTATTGGTCAGCGAGCAAAAACAGACAAGTTAGACGCTCAACTTATTGCTCATTATGGTGAAGCTATTAAGCCTCCCTTATCAACCTTAAAGCCAGGAATAATGCGCTCTATGAGCGATTTAGTCGCAAGACGTAACCAATTATTAGTCATGCAGACTATGGAGAAAAATCGTCTTCAAATTCTTCCTAAAGAACTCGCTATGACAATAAAGCCTGTCTTAACTGCGTTCAAGATTCAGATTGAAAAGATAGAGGCAAAGATTGTTAAACTCATAGAGTCATGTCCAGACTACCAAGCTAAAAACACTATTCTCCAGAGCATGAAAGGGATCGGGAAAATAGCCGCAGCTTCTATTATTAGTAATCTCCCTGAACTGGGTTACATCAATAGTAAACAGGCTAGTGCTTTGGTAGGCGTTGCCCCGATGAATAAAGAAAGTGGGCGGTTTAAAGGGATGCGAAAAATTCGGGGAGGAAGGCATCAAGTTAGAACAGTTCTATACATGGCTATGATGTCTGCAATTCAGTCTAACCCTATTTTTAAGAAACTTATCAGCGATTGGTGGCTGCAGGAAAACCAAAGAAAGTGGCGATAATTGCCTGCGTTAGAAAGATGGTTGTAACGTTAAATTCGATGCTAAGAGATGGTGTAATGTGGGAAGAGCCAAAAGCTCAAAGTTAGCTATTGACACCATAGTCTCTTGTTATGTGTTGTTAACTCTGATGTAAGTTGCTATTTTTTCTAATAAAACTTCAGCTTCCGTATTTTTAGCATTGACCACATAGCCAGACCAAATATCCCACTCTAAACCAATAATTGATTGATTAAATGTAAAGTCTTGGAATGTTTCTTCAAGACCATTAACTAATGCAGTGTGTGGAATTAATTTGAACTCAGCTACAACAGATTTAGTTATTTTCGCGTAATCTTTTAAGGCTACTTGGTCAAAATCAAATGTTAGCCTACTGCTGAAATCTCGTTGATTATCCACCTAATTTTCCCTAAACACATAACGCCCACATCAACTGCCGGAGGCTACTGGCGCTTTTTTGCGGGTTTATGCAAAAAAAGTGACAGTGCCCGGAGGTCAGATTGCATGTGCTTGTTAGGTGCTTTCTGCAATTTCAATTTCCCAGCCATCGGACCTCCCGTTGAAAGGCTTAGCAATGGCATCTACAACTTCTTGAATACGGATAATTTCATTGTAATCAGGAGCCATTTTAGATAATACATAGACTGTCCATGATGGCCAGAACTCTTTATTTTCTTCAGTTTTAGTCTCTCCCTCTTCAAGCTCTCCTTCATCGAAATATACCTCTGTAGAGAAACCTGCTTTGATGAGTTCCTTCTCTATATTGTAAGAAGATTCTTCATCAGGGGAATCTACAAAGAACTCGAAATCTCGAAGTCTGGACATATCAAAACCTGAAGCAGCAAGGTTTTGCAGTATGTTTCCATCGACATCATCTGGATATTCTTCCATAGCTTTCTCGGTATGCTAACTATAGCGATGTTGGAAATCGCCGCACCTAACGCCGCAATAAGCGGTGAGTAATTGTAGGCTAAAATGTGTAGCGAAGCGCAACCGAGCCAACTGTTACGAATCTGACTTTATTGCCTTGTTAGGGTTACTTACAGATCAAGTTCATTCATAACACCCAACACTCCAAAAAAAGCAGCAACAGGAACGATAGCAACGGTATCGATTGCTACAGCTCCTGGTGTAACTACAATTTTACCAGCTTTAGATAGTCCTGATTCAGGTGTTTCAACCAAAACGTAGTGCTCATCTTCAAGCTTTTGAAAAGGATAGTTCCCTTCAACTTTATATCTTTTACCTCTTAAGTTAAAAGTTAAATCGATATTTCCATATTCATCTTGTGGGAAACCCAACTCTCGAAGCGTTTGCTTATCCGACGTATTGTGTGTGATTAATTCCAGTTTACCACTGACATTATTTTCTTTATCTAGTTTGAAGCTTTCATACCTAGGATAAAATTCAATAGTACGACTTATTTCAAGTGATTTAATTAATAAGTCACTTGCCTCAAATACATAGCTATAATTTTGACCTGTTACAAGCAACAGAGCATTTTCTTGCGTGGCATAAAAGCCAGTAACTCTCTCTTCATAACTTGGGGCTTGCCACACTTGTGATGTGCATCCAGACATAATTAATGTAAATAAAATGAGTAATCTGATTTTCATGCGGAACTCTCCTTGTAACCCTAACGCTTAAAACAAAGGTTATTTATAACACCTCGCGAAGCGAAGATAAATAATCCTTTGATTTTACTAGTTATCTGGCAGTCAGAGCCTTAGCTCGCTTTGACTGCGAAT